>CAUDCW010000005.1 GCA_958448165.1 uncultured Oscillospiraceae bacterium | reverse complement strand
CGACAACCATAATTCTGCATTAAATCAAACCTGCTTATTTAAAGGGATAATCAGATTAAAAAATATAGTTGACAGCTATCACAACAAGGCTAATCGAAAGCAGAACAATGCCCGTTACTCGGTTAAGTGTCTTTGCCTTGGCTTTGTTTGCGATTGTTGCGGCAATTCTCGCCCAGATAAGCGTAAATACCACACACAGAACAAGCGATGTGATATCGGGCATCTGACCGATAGAAAAGTGGCTCACTGCGCCTGTCAGAGCAGTAAATGTCATTATGAAAACGCTCGTTCCGACGGCACATTTAAGCTCATAGCCGAGGAAGCTTGTCAGTATAAGCAGCATCATCATTCCGCCGCCGGCACCGACAAAGCCGCATATAAAACCGATGATAACGCCGCCGATGATTGATTTGATAATTCGTGTTTTCTGCGGAATAGCCTGCATTGCCTCTTTTGTTGTCATCACAGGCTTGACAAGAAACTTAATTCCGAGTAACAACGTCATAAATACGCTGAAATTGCCCATAACCGTGTTTGGCAAAAGGCTTGACACCCAACTGCCCACAAGGGTAAAGGTAAGCACACACGCCATCAGAATAAGACCGTTTTTAATGTCGAGATTCTTGTTTTTCTTATATGTGTATGCGCTGACAGCGCTTGCAAGAACATCGCTGGCAAGACCGATGCCGACTGCCGTGTATGCCGGTATGCCAAGAAATGTTATGAGCAAGGGGCTTATTATAGCCGCCGCACTCATTCCGGCAAAGCCGGTGCCTATTCCTGCTCCTGCACCCGCACAGAAGCATACAATGATTTTTATAAGTAGCTCCATTGCTCAGACCTCACAGTGTTTCCTTAACATTTTCTGTAATTCTCGATATAATAGAAGAAATCTGTTCTTTTTCCTCATCGCTGAAGCCTGCACCGAGAATTGATAAGAATTCTCCCTGTGCTTTTCTGCCAGCGGCTATTATATCGTGCGCTTTATCGGTGACGCTCAAGTGGATAGTCCGCCTGTCGCCTCCTCGATATTCAGCCTTAATATACTCCTGCTCCGCAAGACTCCTGACTGAAATTGAAACGTGCGATTTTGAGATATGTCGTATCTCCACAATGTCGGACGCTGTGTCAAACTGCGGGTTGTTCGCAAGAAACATCAGAACGTCAAATTCTGTTCGCGTCAGGCTGTATTGCTTGTATATAGGGGAGATGACGGAAGAATACAGTCTTTTGCATAGGACATATATTTCCCAGATTTTCTGCATTTTATCACTCCGTTCTGTTTTGAACTGTTCGGTATTGAACTATTGTATTTTATCATATGTCAATCCCTGCGTCAAGCAACGGACAGATAATTATATACAGAATATATCCCGCAACTTCGTGCAGTATAATAGCTGTACTTGTAAAAGAAAAATCAGTATAATATCATTATCACAAGAACATTCCCGACGGAGGTCGAATTATGAAATTAAAAAAGACTTCAAAAGCTTTCTCAAAGGCTTTTTTGTGTATATATTTGTCGCTTTCAATGTTGATTTTATCTCTCATTTCAGGTGCATCGGCACTTGATAAAAATACAATTACATTTTCCAATGCTTCAAATGAACCTGTTCTCGGCGATGTCAATTCCGATGGTCTTGCAAAACTGCGTGATGCAATTCTTGTTCAGAAATACTCTCTGCTGATGATTGATTTCAACGAAAGACAGCTGCTTTGCGGCGATGTTGACAAGAACAACAAGGTCAACCTACTCGACAGCATTTACATACAAAAATATGCTCTTCAATCGCTGAGCAACAGCCTTGGCATAGGCGCACCCTTGCGTAAAGACACGGTTGTCCTCAACGTGTCCGAAATAACTCTCGGTGTAGGGGAGAGCTACACTCTTATCAAAAGCTCGCCCACAGGCGCCGACCTTTCAACAGCCGTTTTTTCAAGCGACTCAAAAAACATCGCAAGCGTTAATTCATCAAGCGGAATGGTAAAGGCAAATAAGGCAGGCACCGCAACCCTTACCGTAACGACCAAAAACGGAGCGACGGCTTCGTGCCGGGTAACGGTAAGGGACGCTCCTACAAGCGTTTATCTCAACAAAACAGCCTTGACTCTTGCAGTCGGCGAAGCATATTATCTTGACTGCTCGTTTCCGATAGCTCAGTACGCACATAAAATTACCTATTCAAGCAACAAATCCTCTGTTGCGACCGTTGCCACCGGTACAGGCTTGGTAACGGCGAAAAGCGTCGGTACGGCAGTGATAACCGCAAAAACCTATAACGGCAAGACTGCCTCGTGTACGGTTACAGTCAGAAAAGATAGAGTACCAAACCCTGTGACGGAGAATAATATTGTCAGCGGTATGTCAAGAGGGAGCAAAAGGCTGTCAGAGGTTCTCGGCTTTGATTCCAATACCTATCTTAATTGGCTTGACAACCACGACAACGACAGCAGTAAAGCCGGTTATTATATAGGAACTCCGTTTGCTGTCGCCGATTGCCGTGTTCCGAACGGAGCAAAAGGCTCGGTATGGGGACACGCTGACACCGCAGGAAAGTCCGGTATGAACTCCGCCGGTTTTGTCTGGCACGTTCTGTATTCCGCCTGTACCTCCGGCAAGGGAGATAATCCGAACACAAAAAGCGACGGTTATTTCAGCGGAGCGCATAACGGCGGGAAATGCCAGTATTATTCGCCCACAGGGGTAAAAATCCCGACGCTTGATGCATCCGACGGTGTAAGCTGGTTTGATATGTATTCAGGCAAAAATGTCAAGAGATACTATTTCAAGACAAAGAGTGCAATGCTCAAATCAGGCGTGCTTGAAAAGGGCGATATTATACGGCTGATTTCAAACAGAACATATAACGGCAAGGCCGCCGAAAATGTTTCCGGCTCATTACATCACATCGGAATTTACTATCCCACAACTTACAACGGTAAAAGCGTTAATTTCTGGCATTCGGGACCCGACGGCGGCACTGACGCAAACGGCTGGAAAACCAAGAGCAATTCAATTACTCAGATATCGGGTATGACTGTTGATGCAAATATTAAAATGTATGTTGTTATCAAAGTGTAAGCTGATTTTTGTACTATACCTGATAAAAAGCAGAAAAACTATGCGGTCTGATTACAGCAAAACTGCGTTGTTGTCCTTGAAAGGCGTCAGCCTTGTCTTGCGAAAAATATCCTCATAAATATAAATCTATAATCTATCCGAAATCAGTATTAGTTAAAGTGCAGACCAAATTTTTTTGGATATGTCAACGCAAGAGTCTGTTGCTGTGTTAAACATTCACAAAAAACATACAAAAAATTCATACAAATAATGAATATACAACGGGGTTTGATTTTGATATACTTAATCTAAAGAGTGATATTTATTATCACAAATATAAGAGTATTTATCACGCTCTTATTTTGTGAGATGGTACAGAATAATTAAATACTTATAATTAAATCACTGATAAATGAAATTATATTCAAAAGTCAATTGACGCCGTCAGTGATTATGAATCTTGATAAAACTCAAATTTGTCAAGCTGCAAAATCTGTGGTACTTGTTATTATCTGTCGGGCGATAAGATAGGTAATAAATGGCTTATTAGTTCATATATGTACCAATAATAATAGTAAACAAAACTGATAAATATTTACAGTAAGGAGAATTCATATGAAAAAGATACTATCGCTGGTTTTATCCTGCGTAATGATATTTACAATCGTTCCGATAGCAAATATTTCTGCAGCGTCTGACAGCGCAGCAAAGCAAGATCTGATAAGTTTACTCGAATACTATAATACCGAGGTGGATTACTCATCTGAACCTTGGATTTATTATTCATCTTGTATGCGGGAATACAAAGATTATTATGGAACAGAACAAAGAGCTGAGGAGCTTTTGGCTGACGAGGAGACACTGGACGAAGAATTTGAAGCAATAATAGAAGAGCTTAAAGTGACAAGATATAATTTAATAAAGATTGAATTACAAAGTCTTCTGCTTTGGTATTACGGTGATTTCGATTTTGATATAGAGTTTTGGTATAGTGTTTATACCAAAGAGAGCTATGACACTTATCTTGCCGCAAAGCAAAAAGCAGAAAAGCTTCTTGCGGACGAAAATGCCACTCTGGAAGACTATAAAAATATGATAGAAGAATTTTTAACAGCGCATGATAATTTGGTTTATGTAAACTTCATTTTAGGTGATGTAAATTCGGATGGTGACATAAATCTTAAGGATGCAATTCTCGCTCAGAAATGTGCATTAACTATAATTGAATTGTCCGGGCTCCAAATGTCTTGTGCCGATGTGAATGAGGACGGCAATGTCAACACTCTGGACAGCATTTTTATAATGAAATACAGCTTGAATATTCCTACTGAAGTTGAAAGAATCGGTGAAGGAGTGCGTCCGTACTTTGTTCCCTGATCGTTAGTCTTGTGTTGACAATGCCGGGCAGAAACGGAGTAGGGTTGGATAGCAGATTATCCGATATTTTGTTGACGAAAGGCGTGACAAAAAGCATAATAAATTCTAAAAAAAATAGTCCTGTTTAGGAAAAGATTAATTGCACCTAAACAGGACTATTTGTTTTTATCAAAAGTTGCCGCAAAGCCCCTTGCTTAAGCCATGGGGAATATCACAAAGATAAACCACATCAAAAATTGCTTCTCCGATGGCTTGTATCATTATTATTCCTCAGACTTTATCATTTTGTTATATCGAGCGAACATCACACAGAAAATTACTCCTGCAAGGGCTAACACAAGACCAAGCCTTGGTTTCTTTCGCATATTCCTCACGCTTTGCTTCAAATTCACTGTTATCAAAAATATTCATATTTACAATTTCTCCTTTCATTGCACCGTCAAGAGCCGAGATAAGCCGTTCCAGCCGTTCTTTTTTCAGCGTCAGCAAATGTTTCTGCTCTGTCAGTGCTTTTGTCTTGTCATAGTCGGGAGAGGATAAAATCATCCGGATTTCTTTCAGACGAAAATTTTTCAGCGACAGCTCCCAATGATCTTACATCTATGTTTGAGCTGTATGAGTTGTCGTATATTAACGACGAAAGCCTTTACGAAAGAAGGCATACTGCCAGACGAAACAGAAATTCAGAACTGATTATGACAGACACTCCCTTTGATTTGGAAATCAAAGCAAAGGCTATGGCTATGCAAATTATGAACAACAAGTACAGTAAGAAGAACGTGGCACAATTTGTCGAAAAGCTTTTGCAGGATAAAGACGAAGTATCTACAAAAGATTTTGATATTTCCGATGATGACACTTATATTATGACACTGCTGTCGGCTGTTCAGGCAAACGACAGAAATTCAAAATATAAGATAGAATTTTCGGACGAAATAATAAAATCCGATAAATACGAGATATCGCTTATGATATATAAAAGGAGGACAGCGAAATGAGTTTAACGGCATTTGACGAGTGCAAAAGCCTTAAACAAATATTGCTTCCTGATGAGTTTAAGAAAAACAAAGATTTCGTAATGTCACTGCCGAGTGAAGCTGAATTTTACTGATGACAAAACCAAAGAAAGCAGGCTTGCCTACAATGGGTAGTCCTGCTTTTTTGTTATCCTGTGCCCGGTACGGGTGATAAGAGGTTCACAGTGTTGACATTGTTGCCAAAATATTGACAATGCTGTTGGAAAAAAGTATTATTTAGTTATAGCAAACTGACCTAATATAGCCGCAAATCTTAATGTATAATTGTAGGTAGTGTTTTAACCAAAAGGAATGAGAACTATGCCGAGTATTGAAGAAAAAGTAGAAATGATTTAATAAATATGAAATTGCAATTAAATGGAAATTGCTTTTAACAGTTAAAAGTGAGGCGAGAAATATGACAAAACCCATTAAAAGGAATATTAATACCGCAATAATTGTTGTGTTGTTGATTGTTTGCGCCGTCATTTTTCGCATTTTAGGAAATAACGGTATTTATCCTATAACTCTCGGAATGTTACGCACTTTTATCTATATCGGTCTGTATATCGGGTGGGGTATTTCCGTCAGTAAGCGGATTGTTCAGGCACAGGTGCGCCGTAATCTGGTTGTTGTAGCTTTACTTAATGTTTTTTGGTTTGTCATAAGGTCAATGAAATATTATTTTGTATCTGAACCCGCTTTGTCAAGACAGCTATGGTATTGGTACTATTTTCCGATGCTTTTCATTCCGCTTTTTTCCGTATTTGTTTCAATGTCACTGGGTAAGCCGGAAAATTACCGTCTGCCAAAATGGACATCGCTTTTATATATTCCTACCGTGCTTTGCCTTCTTTTGGTAGTGACAAACGATTTCTATCAGCTTGTTTTTGATTTTCCTGCCGGAGAAGTATGGTCAGACAAGAATTACGACTATGTTTTCGGATACTTTCCTGTAATTGGTTGGGAAATCATCTGCTCCTTGACATCATTTACTATAATGGTAATCAAATGCCGATTATCTCAAAGGAAAAAATATCTGCCGCTTAGTTTGCTTTGCATATGCATTGTATATGCTATTATCTATGCAAGCGGTACCGAGTGGATGCGAATTATCGGCGGAGATCTTACTGCGGTTCAGTGCCTTATGTTTACGGCAATACTGGAAAGCTGTATCCAATGCGGTCTGATACAGACAAATACGGGATATGATTCACTGTTTGAAGCCGGAACCTTCAAAGCGCAGATTTCCGATACCGACTATAATATCCGATACACTTCTGCCAATTCACCACAGCTTTCGGAAAATGTTATGCGGTCGGCAGAAAACGGAGCTGTCAGCCTTGATAAAAATACCGTACTTAAAAGCAATCCAATCGAAGGCGGTCATGTTCTTTGGCTGGAGGATATTTCAGATATAGCCGCTTTGCTCAAAGAGCTTGAGGAAAATAAAGAGACGATTGCAGAAAGCAATCTTATTGAGCAGGAAAACTATCGTACAAAGCTTAAAATAAATACCCTACAGGAAAAGAACCGTCTGTATGATCTTTTGCAGGATCAGACTGCGCACCAGATTGATTTGATTGACAGTCTTTTTGCTCAGTACAATACGGAAACAAATTATGAAAAGCGCCGCAGTCTGCTTGCAAAAATTGCAGTAATAGGCGCTTACATAAAACGCAGGGGCAACTTAATGTTTATCGGCGAGAAATCAGCAACAACCGATACGGCAGAGCTGTCGCTGTGCCTTGAAGAATCCTTTGCAAATCTTGAGCTTATGGGCGTTGAGTGCGCTGTTGATATTCCCGGTAACAATAAAATTGATACAAAGGACGCCATTCGTGTGTATGACTTTTTTGAATCAGTGACGGAAGCCGCCATAGATGATATGCGTTCAGTCTGGCTGAAAGCCCGCTGTTTAAATGATTCTGTCGTCTTTCATCTGGAAGTGGAGTGCGAAAGTCTGCTTGATGATTTTTTCAAGCTTACAGAAAGCAGTCATTTCGAGGACGGTGTATGGCGTTTTACGCTCCGAGCAAAAAAGGCAGGTGAACAGTCGTGACTACCTTTTATCAGGCGTCGTCAGCAGAGCAATCCTTGTATATGGTTTGTCTTTTCTTTTTGCTGATTGTAACCTTGGTTTATTTAATTGTTTCTCGTTACAGATTTCAAAGTAAATGTAACAGATATCTGAATGTCGGTCTTTTCCTGATTCTGTTTGCACTGATATCAATATTGGGAGAAGCGTTGATGAAAATTAATATACAACAGCCGTACGAAATCCTGCTGCCGTTGCCTATGCGGCTTCTGTGGTGCATTGTCGGAGTATCAAGTGTACTGCTGATTTGTGAAGTTGTGGTTGAATATCGTCAAAGAGGTAAAAATCTCAGCCGCAGTTCTGTCAAGCAGGCAATCGATACTCTGCCGAGCGCAATTTGTTATTTTACACCGTCAGGTGCAGTCAAGCTTTGCAATCTTCAAATGCATCGCCTGTTTCGCAGTTTGGCGCAAAGCGATATGCAGTCATTCAAAGAATTACAGGAAGCTTTGGAGGAGTGCGATACAAAAAGCGGAATCATCAGGCTCCCAAATGTCGGACAAACTTACCTTTTTCCGAGCGGAAAGGCATGGCGTTATTCTCAGACAGAGATAACAGCCTCTGACGGAGTTGTCTATACAGAGGTCATATTTTCCGATGTGACAGAGCTTTATGAAAAGAATCTGAAACTAAAGGAGCAGACCGTACAGCTCGAAAAGATTTCACGTGATTTAAAGGTGCTTTCGGACAATGTTTCAACTATGACAAAGGAAAAGGAATTACTGGCGGCTAAAACAAGACTTCACGACCGTATGAGTGCAGGGATAATTGCAATGCGACAGATTTTACAACAGGAGCAGACTACGGAAGAAACCGCTGACGCAGTAAGTCTGTTTCAAAAAGCAGTAAGTGCTATAAAAAATGATAATGAATACCCATTGGAACGTGGAGAGCTTGCAGAATTTATGCGTGACGCCGATACAATCGGTGTAAAAGCAGAGCTTAACGGAGAATTGCCGCAACAGCAAGAGCAGCACAGGGTGTTTTTGATAGCAATGCGTGAGTGCCTTACAAACAGCGTTCGTCATGCCGACGCAACAATTCTCAAAATTAATATACAGGAAGCTGACAATTACTTTTCAATACGAATCACAAACAACGGAAAAAATCCCGAAAGTAAAGTTATACCCAAAGGCGGACTGCTGAATCTTTACAACCATATTACAAATCTGGGAGGCACTATGGATATACAGTCCAAGCCTGTCTTTGTACTGACAGTGACCGTACCGAAATCAAAGGAGGGAACAGAATGAAGCAGGTGCTAATCGTAGAGGATCAGCGTATGCCTCGTGAAAATATGGAGCGTATAATCGCCGACAGCACAAGCTATGAGCTTGCGGCAAGCATAAGCAGTGCAGAGCTTGCCATTATAAAATGTCAGCGACAGCATATCGACCTTGTTCTGATGGATGTATGCACAACAGGCAGTAAGGACGGAATTGACGCCGCCGCAGAAATCAAAAAGCAGTTTCCGAGCATAAAAATTATTATCGTGACTTCTATGGTTGAGGTAGGCTATCTCGACCGAGCCAAAGCCGCAGGAGTAGACAGCTTCTGGTACAAGGATGTAAGCCGAGAAACGCTGATTGATGTGATTGACCGTACAATGTCGGGAGAACATATTTTCCCTGATAAATCACCGGTTGTACAATTAGGTCATGCCAGCAGCGCCGAGTTTACGGCAAAGGAAATAGAAGTGCTTCGCCTTGTATGCGACGGTCTGGAATACAGCGAGATTGCAGAGAAGCTGTGCGTATCCGTCAATACTGTAAAAACGCACGTTTCGCACATTCTGCAAAGAACCGGCTATGCTAATAAAACCCGACTTGCCATTGCGGTTACAAATAAGAAATTCATTATTCCCAGCATTCCCGAGGATAATGAATAACTTATACTTATACTTAAACCCCGAGACTCTTAATAAATTCTGGGATATTTTTTGGAAAAATTATGAAAAATCACCCATATGGGTGATGTGCAATCCGAAAGCTCCTTGTATAATAAAAGTGATAAAATAATATAACAGGAGGTGTTTCGGAATATTCCCATACAGGGAATAACCTCAGAAATGAACGGACAGTTCAAAATCAGATTTATAATATTTTACTTAACGGAGGTAATAAAAAAGTTTCTGATTTTAATGGTAAGTATAGTGATGGTGTTTTCATTCGCCGCATGCGGCGGCAACAGCGGCAACGGCGAAAGCGGCAGCAGTTCGGAAAGCAGCAATGCCTACAATCTCGATATGAAGTCTACAGAGGCACAGCCTATGAGTGCTGAAAGAGCAAGTGCTGAAGTGCTCAGAGAAACAGCTCAGACCTACTTAGGCGGCTATAACTACTTTGAAGGCACTGAACAGGCAAACCTGACATATAACGATGTTAAGGAGCACATCGGTGTAGACGCATCAGAGTACCGCTATGACGATACCCAGCAGGCTGAGCTTTATATTTGGTATGTTGACGGCGATGACAAAGCTTCGCTGAATGTATGGTTTGTTGACGGCAAGCTGAATGCCTGCGGAGCCATAAACATATAATTTTAACTGCAACAATATATTTTTTGGAGGCTTGCTTCGGCAAGCCTCTTCCTGAAATAATTATAAGCTTTTGGGTGAATTTTGAATCTTCAATCAATAATGAAAACACTTGAAAAATAATAGGAGGTGGTTTAATGAAGAGAGTCGTTGTAGATATGCAAAATGCCTTGTTTACCGACGCCATAGCAACTGCTTTGCGTGATTTTGATTCGGATTTTGAGGTTTTTCCTAGTGAAAGTCCCGACAAAACAGCGGATATGTGCTCCGATACACAAGCGAATGTCCTTATAATGGAGGTCACAGCCTACACACCGTGGAAAATTGAGGAGCGAATGAAAATCCGTGACAAAGTAAAATCATATTGCCCCGATTGTAAAATCGTTCTCGTGGTAGATGAAAACACCGAGAAAAAATTAGCCGATAAGGTTCGCCGAGCTAAAAAAGACGGACTTATCGACAATTTCCTTTACGGATCGGTATCTGCCACCTATCTGTCGGCAGTTGTTGATACTCTCTGATAATACAAAAAAGATAACGCAGAAAAGAAAAACTTCATTTTGAAGGAGGAACAATTATGAGCAACAAACAAAAAGCAAAACCAAAACGACTGTTAAGCCTGATACTTTCGCTTACTATGATGCTGAGTATGCTCCCTATAATAGGCACAGCTACGGCGTCTGCCTACACAGGCGACGGCACAAAGGGCAAGCCTTATCTTGTCACCGCCTACGAGGAGCTTAAAAGCCTTCTTGAGGACAACACAAGCAAGTACTTAAGGCTTGGCAAAAACATTACATATAACGCAACAACCTATCAGAGCCGCATTGATGTCGGCTCGGGCGATTATGTGCTGGACCTTGCTGGGTATATTCTAAATTATTCCTATTCCGACTCCAATGCGAAGTTTGACCAGGAGCTGTTCTATATTGATGAAGGCTCCCTGACTATCAACGACAGCAAAGGAAACGCCTTGGTCAAGGTGCTTGCACCCGGCGATGAGTGGAAGCGTATGTTCACGGTTGCGAACGGTTCGCTTACCGTAAACGGCGGCGACTACGAAATCAACTCAATGTCAACCTACTATGTCCCGGATGTTATCTGTGTGAAGGCAGGAACGCTTACTATCAACGGCGGCTCCTTCACTACAACGGGTAGGGGCGTGTACGGGCAAAGCGGCGCTCACTGCACGATAAACGGCGGAAAATTCATTATTAAGAATAACGGTGCGTTTGAGCACGACTCGGATATGTGCGGTATTTCTCTCACCTCCGGCAGCTATGCAGAAGCGGTAATCAATACCTGCATAGTTGAGTCCGAAAAGAAAATCGACCTTATAAAACTCAATGGCGGTTTTTCACTCGGCACCTGTCTTCCGGGCAGTTCTTATGTTTCGGGCGATTGCTCACCGCTGGGTTTGAATACGGATTCGGCTGTTTCGGGTGCAACCGCCGTCAGGGGAACAAGATGCTTCATCACAAACGGCACTGAGGAAAACCCGTATTACGCCTTCGACTATGCTATGCTGCAAAACCTGATGGCGACTGCTCCTGCAAACTCGACCACCCGCTACATCAGGCTGATGGAGAATATTACTCACGACCTTGCTGACTTGGACGATACGCTGAGTATAACAACCGCCGGTCAGTGGGTAAATCTCGATCTGAACGGCTATGATATTTCCTGCACATATAAAGCCGCAAAATCTGATATCTATAATATTTTTGATGTCAAAAACGGCAGGCTCGACATATCTGACGATGAAGGCGGAAGTCTGGTGTCTGCTGAAAAAAAAGGTATTCCTCTCTATGTTAAAGAAGGAGGAAGCCTTTATGCTTACAGCGGCACATATTATTCAGAGAAATCTAATGCGATATCTATAGACTCTGCCTCCAAGGTATATATTAACGGCGGTACCTTTAAGTCCAAGGAATTAAACGGCTTGTGCAGCTTTGATTCTTCCGATGCGAGGAGCAAAATAATTATTAACGACGGCAGCTTTGTAACAGAAAGCGGAGGATGCGGCGGTGCAGTTTTTTGGGACGGCGATGTAACCGTAAACGGCGGCAGCTTCCGCAACAACCTTACCAGAAGAACCTCAGACGGAAGAGACGGTATTGCAGTAATCTATAACCCATTCTATGGTTGGTACCCCGATGTGACCATTCACGGCTGCGAAACCCTGGGAGGAATCATAGGTCTGCAGGATGGATGGAGGCTTGGCTCGGATTCTGTCGTAACCGGTATCAATAAGGACGGCACGACCTATTCCGTAACCGATGCTGACGCTTTTGAAAATGCTTATCGCCTTGAAATCGGAAGGTATATCACAAGGCTTGATATAGACGGAATCGACGCCCCGGTGGCTGGTAAGCTTCCTGATACTACCGCCGCTTTCAATGCGTATTGCGGCGACACCCTGCTGGTTTCAGACAAAGTGGATAATGCCGGCGTTACCTGGTTTGACTGGGAGAATAACAAAATACTGAGTGAAAACGAGGTGTTTGAACCGGGACACACCTATATGGTTATGGTAACGCTGAATACAAGCGGAAAACAAGGCTATGTATTCTCTACTGCCGACAGTAAGCCAAACATCAGCGTAAACGGCAACAAGGGCTTTTTGTGGCTTTCCAACCAGAAGACGGTGCAGTGCTGCTACAACTTTGAAACACTCAGAGTACCGCTGAGCGGCACAATCACCCTGCCGAACGCCTACTACAATACAATTCTGAATCCCGAGCTTTCTGATAACCTCCAGGCGATGTCCGAGGAGGGCAAGCTTATATATGAATGGCAGCGTGGCGACGACCCGAACAGCACCTGGGAGGTAATCAGCGGTGCAACCGAGCGTAATTATACACCTGTCAAAACCGATGTAGGCAGGTACATCCGCCTTGTTGTCACAAATGATGAAGGCTTGGAATATATTGCAAGCAATATGGTTCAGGTGGGGAAGAAGCAGATAAACAATACAAAGCCGTCAAGCTTCACGCCGATTATGTCAAATGATAACACCTATATTATAATAGTTGGTGCAAAGCGGTATCAGGAATATCTGATTTCATACAGCTCCACCGCACCTGCAAATGATTCGCCGCTATGGAACAATGCGATAAGACCCAATGGCAGCAACAGCGAGCAAACAGGCAACATTCTCGCAATGAAAATGGATTGTGAGCCGAACCAATACATTTTTATTCACACCCGTATATTTGAAACCGACTACACGGTTGCAGGCTTATACACCGAAACGAAAAGCGTTTATACAGGTGATACAACAGCAATCAAGGGAATAAGCTTAGGCTACAGCAATCTTGATATGACGGCAGGCGAGGTCAAGCTGATTGAGGCAACGCCGATTCCCTCCAACGCAGAAAATTGGAGCGGCGGAGAATGGTATGTCAACGGCAGCGGTGCCGAGCTTTATCTTGACGAGGCTTGCACAACACGGTATTACCGCTCCGTTCACGGCTACAGAACCGAGCTGTATCTCAAGGCAACTGCCAAGAATAACGACATAATCGTAGGTGTAGAAAAGACAATCGGATATAATTCCGTTGTAAGAGGCACTATGAAAGTGAATGTTACCGACAAGGACGGCAACTACAAGCTGCGGCAGATGGTATTCCCTACTGTCAACCTCCACTCAGGTGAGAGCGTAACCGTGGATATTACCACCTATCCGAACCCATCACTTATTGAGGGTGTGCCGAGCATTGTGCCGATCAATTTGCCTGAGGATATTGTTATATCTATAAACTCTACTGCAAAAACAGCAAGGATAACCGCAAACCCCGGTGTAGCGACAGGGAGCTATCTATGCGGCGTATATATCGACGGACAGGAGACCTCAAATGCTTCGTTTATAAGCGTAAATGTCATTGAAGATGAAATCCCCGTTGACACCATTTCCGTATCACCCGAGAATGTCACGCTTGCTCCGGGTATGTCATATAAATTCAATCTGACGGTGAATCCCTCGAACGCCTGCGTTACCGATACTGTGAAGTGGGAATATTATTCCGGCAGCTCAAGTATTACCGTTGACAGTGCAGGAACTGTTAAGGTTGCAGATAATGCTAAGGGCGGTGTCTCTACGGTATTCAAGGCAACCTACGGCGGCAAGAGTACAACCTTTAAGGTAACCGTTGCCACGCCGATTGAAAATGTGCGTGTTGATGTGACAAATCCCGTTGCAGGCGAGCTGCCGACAGCACCGACCTTGGCAACAACCAGCGGCATTGTTGCGAACAGCCTGACCTATACCTGGTATGACACCTGGGGTACATACACCGAGATGAATCCGACAACGGATTGCTTCACAGCCGGCAAGACCTACCGCCTGTGTATGGAGCTTGACGCCGCAGACGGATATATCTTTACCAACAGTGTAGTCGCTAAGCTCGGCATAGCAGGAGGAGTTGATACCTGCGTTGTCAGCAATAACACTGTTACTCGCCTGTACTTCTACAAGGATTTCACCATTCCGAGCGAGAGTACCGGAGTCACCGTTTCGGGTACAGTTAATAGCTTTGGCAGTGATAACGATAATGTTATACTTCAGCTCATAGAGGTGGGTACAACCGAGGCGTCTTATGAAGCGGTAGTAAACGGCAATAACGCAAGCTATTTAATCGAGGATGTTGAACCCGGCGCTTATACAATGAAGGTGATGAAGAAAAATAACGCAATCCGTGAGTATACCGTTATAGTAGATAATGAAGCGGTTATTCTGGATGCAGAAATCTTTCTGCTGGGCGATGTCAATATGAGCGGTAATATAAGCATAGCCGACGCAATTGAGGTTCAGAAGGGCATTGCCGGGATAATTTCGTTGACGGGCTATAAATATAAGCTGTCGGATGTAAATAAAGACGGAAATGTGAGCATCGCTGATGCCATCCAAATTCAGAAATACATCGCAGGAATAATAGAAAACTTTTGATAACAAATGAAAAATAAGTGGTGTTTAATTATGGAAATTCTTTCATTTGGGCTTTCGCTTTTTGGCTGTACCCAAAATCCGACAAGACCTGAAGGTGAGCTTACTTCAATATCAATTTCACAGAGTCATATGGACAGAACCTATTGCTACCACTTCATGGCAAGGCAGGAGGGCGGCTCTTATCTTCTTGACGCAGAATGCCTTATTGTCGATTACGATAATAATGATTGTGAAGAGGTAAACCTGACCGATACGCCTATTTCTGAGGAGGATTTCAGCAGGTTCTCGGCTCTCGACAAACAATATGACTTTTACAGCCATTTAAAGCCTGTTAAAAATGAGAAAAGCAAAATGTTTGTTTTAGATGAAACGATAACAAGCTTTTATGTGAGGTACGGCGAAGCCGGCTTTGGCGTTCAAACAAATGGCGAGCTTTACCGAGCAGTTAATCAATGCTTTTTTGAGCTTGCGAAAAAGTATAACGATAAAAATAATATGTGCGAATAGGAGGAGATAAGGTATGTAATCAGTACAGCAATTTACCTGTCCTTGCTGTGCAGGTGCGATAGAATTTGATATTTCCAGTCAGAAAATGAAGTGTCCGTATTGCGGCACAGAGTTTGATATTGATTCGCTTAAAGGCTATGATGAGTGCTTGAAGCAGGACGGACAAGACGAAATGAACTGGCAGATACCGTCTGCACAATGGAGCGAGGACTAGGCGAGCGGTATGCGTGAATACATCTGCAATTCCTGCGGCAGAGAGATTATCGGTGATGCAACCTCAGCCGCAATAGATTGCCCGTATTGCGGAAATCATGTGGTTATGGCAAATCAGTTTTCGGGCAGTCTGCGCCCCGATTATGTTATTCCCTTTAAGCTCGACAAGGAGGCAGCAAAGGAAGCACTCAAAAAGCATCTGTGCGGCAAGCGGCTTCTTCCGAAGGTTTTCAAAAACGAAAATCATTCTGCCTGTCCTCTGCCTTTACGGTATACGCAGAGGAAATTCCCGACAGCCGCCCGCTCCCAAGGCTTGTAGATGACGCAGATTTGCTCTCGGACAGCGAGGAAAGCCGCCTGCTTACAACGCTTGACGAAATAAGCGAAAGGCAGAAATGCGATGTTGTGGTAGTCACCGTTGATTCAATCGGAGATAGTACAGCCACGGAATTTGCTGATGACTTCTATGACTACAACGGCTACGGCGCAGGAGAAAACAGAGATGGTATTCTGCTGTTAATCAGTATGGCTGACCGTGACTGGGCGATAAGCACCTGCGGCTACGGAATAACCGCCTTTACCGACGCAGGTCAGGCGTATATGGTTGATAAATTCAAGCCTGCCTTAAGTGACGGTGATTATTATGAGGCGTTCGATAAATATGCCGTTCTCTGTGACGATTTCTTAACACAGGCTAAAAACGGAAAGCCTTATGATAACGGCAATCTTCCGAAGGAGTTTCCGTATGTCGGCTTGATAATTTGCATAGGCGCTTCAATCGGTGTCGCCTTTTTAATTGTTAATGGAATGAAGAATAAGCTTAAGTCGGTAAGAACAAAAACTGACGCTGATACATATGTAAGGCAGGGCAGTATGAGCCTTGCTCAGAACAGAGATATTTTTCTGTACAGAACAATAAACAGAACTAAAAAATCAACCGAGAGCGGTTCAAGCTCTTCAGGCTCAAGCACGCACATCTCGTCATCAGGCACTACTCACGGCGGCTCAAGCGGCAAATTCTGATTGTCTGAGTACGAAATAAGCAACTGAATAAAATCTAAAACTTTAACCTGACAGGAGGATAATTTACTATGGGATTATTTGATAAGCTTGCAGGCAAAGCGGCTAATCAGCTTGGCGACACATTAAAGCAGACTATTCAGAACGCAGGAAATAAAAGTGAAAGGGTTGTGTTTAACAGCCTGCCCGAAACCTACGAGCAGTTTATAAGCCTTCCGCAGTCATCCTTGTCAACTCCGTTCGATACGGCGGCTATGACGGTACTTGCATTCTGTTTTTATCCGAAAGACAGTGAGCTTTGCTACAGAATGATTGACTTTCTGAGAGGTCCAAGACCTATGAACGGTTCAGACAAGCAATTCATCGCCGACCGTTTTCGTGATAAAGACTATGTTCCAAGGTCATATTTTGCGGGTGCAACTCCAAGCAACGATTATCAGCCTGTTGCTCCCTATACGGTTGAACTCAGAGAAAATCAGTACACCTATTCGGTTGACGGAATGGCAAAGCTGTTTATTCCCTCAGGCGGAGCAGATGACCCACGACCGATACAACTTAGAAAAGCAAAGGACGGCAAGTGGTATTTGTGGGAGTATTCAAGTATACTGCTCGGCATCCGTCAGCCAGAAAGCGCAAACCCTTGGGTGTAAACACAAAAGGAGGATAACTATGAATATTGTTGGTAAATGGAGAGTTAAAAAAATCGGCGTTTTACAGCCTGATTTCAGACTGAAAATGTTCACACCGCAGGAGCTTGAAGAAATTGAGGACGCTGAGGAATACTTAAAAATGGCGAGCGTGATAATGGAGTTTCTGCCTGACGGCACGATGAACACATTGCTCCCTGTTCCAGAGGAACTGGTAAATCAGTTACTCGAAGAGGGCAAGGAGATTGTTGACGGATTTGGAATTATGAATTCGACAACATGGAAAGAGGAAAACGGCGAGTATTTTTATGACACAAAAATTGAAGGTGAAATTTTTGGCGAAAAGGTATCTTCGTTTGAAAAATTAGAAATTGAAGACGATTGTATTTTATACAGTCAAATGCTTTTAGAAAAGCTTGAATAATAACCATTCATTTCAATCGCATATATTCTGAACGCATAATTTCAGGAGGAATACAAAATGAAAAGATTTACAGCTATTTTATTAACACTTATTCTTGCAGCGTCAATCACAGCCTGCTCAGGCGGCAGCAGCTCCACAGGCTCTTCATCTGAAACAACACCAAGCTCGACTGAAAGCTCAGAAACAACGCCTAAGGCAACCGAAACACAGCCTGAAACGGAAACTCCGACAGAAAGCAACGAAATTGAAATGGGCGACAGCGGCGAGGGTGAGAAAACTCTTGACAGCGTTTTCTGTACCGTTACAATTCCCGAAGGCTTGCAGTACGAGGTGGACTCCTACTACCGTGATGAAGACGCTCTCGGAACAATTAAGATTGATTTCGGAAAAAAAGGCACAACAGAGGGCAGGCTTGAGGTTAGCACAACAAGAATGATAAAGTCCCTTGACGATGCATTACAGGAATGTATCAGAGTAAGAAATATCGACTCCTATGAAGAGGGCAAGTATGAAATCGGCGAGGAAGTAACCTACGGCGATACTACCTACAAGCAGGTTAATTTCTCACACGAATACGGCGCAGAAACCTGCCTTGTATCCTACTACAAGAGAGCAGACGGCAAGGATATTTATGTTGAAATCAAAACAACTCAAAACGACTTTGATAAATTGCCAATTGACGATCCCCTTGTTCAGAAGCTTGCAAAGTCTGCTGTTTACAAGTAATCCTATCTGTTATTACACATCTCAGGCAGAATGCTTTTTTGCCTGAGATGATGTCAAAATGAACAGTTAAGTAATATTACCGAGTCCTAATGATAATACGGAGGAATTTTATGAAAACTAAAATATCTAAAAAAGTAATAAGCATATGCCTTAGCTTGCTCATCTGTATTTCCGCTTTGCCGCTATCAATGATTTCGGCAAGTGCCGCTGAATACGACATAACTATACGCAATGTAGTTTACCCTCGCCCCGGTGCAACACCGCAAGCTGATATTAAAAAAGAAAGCGTCAGTCGATATAATCTGTACGGCTGGGCTTGGATGGGCAGTGACGATACGGTGGCTATGGGACCCGACGAAAAGTTTAAAGAATTTTTTTCTTTAGTTTTAGGCAGTGCGGGCGACTACTACTATGAATTAGATACCTTCACCGATACCGTAAGCTACAACTTGTCGCTTATGTTTGTTCTCAAGGACAAAATTGTTATTTCCGGAGTCGAATGTGATGTAGTCTTCTATGATGAAAACAACACTGTGCGGGGAGTAACTCAGGGTATGTTTCTGCCCGTAAAATACGCAAGAACACAGGCAGAGGCAGTGGGCATAGCTTTACCGGAAGACCTGACCGATAATGATACTATTATGGTATGTTCGACAAGCAGTATGATGTGTTGTCCTGAGGATCATATTCATATACAAGGTCAATATAGTTATGACGACAACGGTCATTGGCGTGAATGTACTGTATGCAGTGAAAAAATATTTGACTCTGAAGGCGAGCACCGCAAATATTGCACAAGAACTGAAAGCTGGACTTGTATTAATCAGGCTACTGCAAGTAAAGAAGGAGAATATGTAAAAGAATGCTCCAGTTGCTCGCATGATATGGAGAGAATAACAGTTCCGAAAACAGGGGAACAAACAGTCGTAACCACTTATGACGAATTGAGAAATGCTCTTGCAAAGGGCGGCAAGCAGTGGATTAAACTTGATTTTCCCGGTAAAATCTTTAAACAGGAGGACTTCAAGTATGATTATACCCTTTGTTTGGATGACCCTGACGCTGACATTACAATAGACCTAAACAACTGTATTCTGGAAAGAAAAACATTGTACGACAAAAGGCTTTTTGAAATTAAGCAGGGAAAGCTCAGGTTATGGCAGAAGGACGGAAACGGTATAGATAGTACTGTGAATTTCAAATATAATTTTTCTTTTGATACAGGCAACGGCGAAGCAGTGTTTTATGTCGGCGACTCAGGAAGTCTTACATTGACCAACGTTCATTCTCTGTCACCGGGTTCAGATGACATAGGTACTTTCACTTATGCTTTTCCGATTGTAAAATCAAGCGGAAACCTCCGCATTGACAGCGGTATATATTACTCCTATAATGAAACCCCTGCTGTTGAAATTGACGGAGGTACAGCGGTTATTAACGGCGGATATTTTAAATCAACCTATTACAAAAGCTCAGCCGTAAAAATCACAGCCCCGGACAAAGAAAAAACTACTGTCGAAATTAACTATGGTAATTTCGGCGCACTCAACACGGCAGTTTATATGGATAGAGATACCGTTGTCACAATAAACGGCGGCAACTTCGAATATAAGGATACGGACAGAAATTTATATCAGAAATACGCTTTGTATGCATATGTGGCGGATTTAACAATAAACGGCGGTTATTTCTACGGTTCATTAAATGCATTAGATGCAAGAGGACTTCATTCACTTAATATTTCAAACGGATATTTTAAATTGTATAATCAAACCGAAGACGGCAATTTGGCGGCAGTTTACTTGGGCGGTGATTATAGCACTAATACTATAATTTCCGGAGGAAGATATTATGGAAATAAAGGAATTGAATTCAGTTCAAAAACTGATTTTTCAAAAATTATTCCCAAAGGCTGCTATGTTACAGATTATGATACCGATTTAGTAATTGACCATAATATCACCGATTATTCGCTCGGAGGCTCTATTGATATATCTGCAAAAAGGCCGAGAATTACAACACAGCCGTCGGGCGGACATTCCCTTAATATGGGTGACGCAATCGTTCTTAAAATAGACGCTGACAATGCAAACGAGTACATATGGCACGTTATAGACGAAGACGGACATGAGCTTTCGTGGAGCTATCTTTCAAACAACGGCTATGCAAATCCGGCTACATCCGAAGGAGGAAAAAAGCTTTTCCTTTACGATGTGTCCGACTGGATGACAGGCAAGCGAGTTTATTGCGTTGCAAAAGGCTACGGCGGAACTGTTAAGTCGGATATAGTTACTCTGTCTGTAGATAAGGTAGTAAAATACTGTAGGGATATGTATTTTGACAACTTCGACGAAATATGGAATCACAAGACAGTCGGAGATTATAAAACTGTAAAAACCGATACAAACGCTCCTTACACGATTACAGAGGTAAGATGGCAGCTTTTCAACAAGGTTCTCTCTGATGATTTTGAATTTAATAGCGGAGATACTATTGCACTTCTCATCGGACTTGCTCCAAAGGAAGGCTATGAGCTTTATGTGACATCAGGAAGTATCAACGGAATTAACAGTGTCGATGCTATTCATCTTACAGACGGCAGACAGTACTTGCAGTTTGAAATCAACATAACTGCTCCCGATGAATACAAAACTCAGAACATTGAGCTTTCGGTTGCAGAGCCCGTTGCAGGCGAAAAGCCGTCAACAACGGCAAAATGCACTTCGGGCTATGCAATACCGGGAACGCCCTCGTGGACTCCTGCCGATATAACATTCAAGAGCGGTGAGCAGTACACCGTAAAAATCCCCGTAAAAGCCGAGTATGAATGGGGAGATATCGACACGGTAACCGCCAAGGTAAACGGTAAGGATGCGAAATTTATTGCGGAACGCAAAACAGGAAAAATCTATGCATATTATGTTGAATATACCTTTGATGCCGCTAAAGACTTTATGCTCGGCGATGTAAACAATGACGGAAAAATCAATATGCTTGACGCTATTACGGTTCAGAAATACGGCGTTGGTCAGGTATCGCTTACAGACCTACAATTACAAAGTGCTGATGTAAGCCACGACGGCAAGGTGAATATCCGAGATGCGATTCTTATTCAGAAGTACAGCGTCGGAGCGATAACAGAATTTTAATTTTATACTATTGCATAACCATTATGCCGCTGTCAGATTTTGATTTTGACAGCGGCAAAGCTTTTTAGATAAACAGGTGAAATGATTATGAATACGAATTTGATTAAAGAGAAAATAAATATCAATTATTTTTATTATCGCAATACAATGGATAAGACAGCAAGTGCTAAAAATGTGCTTGCTGTCTTTACATATCTTAGTAGGTAATATATTTTATAGTTTGAAAAGGAAAGGTCTACTATGCTGACCTCAATCCGACTATAGGCTGTGAACAGGGCGGATGTTGTTCTGTCATTTTATTTCAAAGAAGTTTTATTTCAAACACATTTTTATGGTATTCAATCAAACCGTCTTTTTTCATTTTAATGAGTTCCTTTGACAATGCACTTCTGTCTAAATTCAAATAATCGGCAAGCTGTTGGCGGCCGAACGGAATGGTGATTTTATTGCTGTCCTGTGCAGAAATCTGCTCCGAGAAATATGACATTAATCTTCCTCGTATGGTTTTCGGTGTTGTGTGGATATTGTGCTTTGAAAGCAGCAAATTTTTCTGTGCGCTTATAAGCACAAGGTTTTGTATAAGCCTGTTACTGCTGTTACATTGGGAGCATGACTCAAAAAGCTTTGAAACATTTATAAATAAAATTTCGCAGTCATCGTTAGCTATAACATCTATCATCAGCGGTTCGTTTGGCACACAGGCATATGCTTCTGCAAAGACACCGCCTGCGTCAACAATCGTAAGAATACTTTTGTTGCCGAAAAAATCGTTATGCTCAATCTGAACGCTTCCCGACAGCACAAGTCCTATTTCGGTAACTATATCGCTTACTCTGAATATTACATCCCTTTTCTTGTAGCTGACCGTTTTGAAGTTTAAACGCTTCGCCATTTGATTGATATCTTTTTCCTGACAACCTTGAAAAAGTGCGGTTTTTGAAATAAATGTAAAGTTCATAAAGTCCTCAATTCCGTGGTTATAACCACATACTTATGCCGTTAATTATAATATTATTAATGCACAAAATCAATTCAGGAATTTGATTTTGATAAATTTAAAAATATAATAAATAGGAGGATAAACGGTAATGATTAGAAGAATAATAGAAATTGACGAAGGAAAATGCAACGGCTGTGGTGCTTGTGTAACAGCCTGTCACGAGGGTGCTATCGGCATGATAGACGGTAAGGCAAAATTGCTCAGAGATGACTACTGCGACGGTTTGGGTGATTGTCTGCCGAACTGCCCTACAGGAGCAATCACATTCGTAAAGCGAGAGGCAGCAGCCTATGATGAAGAAGCGGTAAAGCTTGCTCAGATGAAAAAGCAGGGAGCTAAGCTGCCGTGCGGTTGTCCCGGAAGTCAGTCAAGAACGATAAACAGACCTGAAAATAGTAGCGCTGTTTCAAAGAATCAGCCGTCAGTAAGCCTACTTTCTCAATGGCCTGTGCAGATTAAGCTTGTGCCTGTAAACGCTCCTTATTTTGATAATGCAAATCTGCTTATTGCAGCTGATTGCACGGCGTATGCTTACGGAGGATTTCACGAGAAATTTATACGTAATCGAATAACGCTAATCGGCTGTCCAAAGCTTGACGATGGCGACTACAGTGAAAAACTTACTCAAATTATTGCAAACAATAACATAAAAAGCGTAACCGTTGTGCGTATGGAAGTTCCTTGCTGCGGCGGAATTGAAAATGCAACAAAACGAGCTTTGCAAAATAGCGGTAAGTTTATTCCTTGGCAGGTTGTGACCGTATCGACAAACGGAGAAATTATTGAAAACTAAGGCAATACCACATTATAATTGTGCGGTGGTGACTTAGGTGAAAGAAGGTGTATTTATGAATACCGGAGTAAATGAAAATTGCATTGGATGTGGGTTGTGCAACAGTATTTGCCCTGAGGTGTTTACTATGACAGATGAAGGAGTTGCCACAGCAAGCCTTGATATTTCTGAAGAACAAGAGCAATTAGTACAGGAGGCGGCTGACAGCTGCCCGGTAGATGCCATTGAAGTGGAAGTTTAATCGTATTGTTTTGCAATTTGGAGGTAGCAAATGAAGGATATGTTTTGTTTTCAGTGTCAGCAGACTGCTCACAATAAAGCCTGCGAGGGTAAGGCAGGAGTCTGCGGTAAAAAATCCGATACTGCAAATTATCAGGACGAGCTTGTCGGGGCACTTATCGGACTTGCAAGGTCGGCAAAATGCGGCAAGCCTACAGCTCATACGGATGAGCTTGTGATGAAAGGGCTTTTTACAACGCTCACAAATGTTAATTTCAACAATGTGACTATCAAGCAGATAAAAACCGAAATTGAAACAGAAAAGGGCAGAATCAACAGCGATAAATTTGAAGATTATGAAATGGAAAATATCTGGGATGACCACGAAGATATCCGTTCCTTGAAATCACTTATACTGTTCGGAATAAAAGGAATGGCGGCTTATGCTTATCATTCACTTATTCTCGGCAAAACCGACAGTGAGGTGAGCGGCTTTTTCTATGAGGCACTGTACGCTCTGGGAGAAAAGAAAAGTCCGGCTGAATTGCTTGAGCTTGTTTTAAAAACAGGCGAGGTTAATTTAAAATGTATGGCTTTGCTTGACGAGGCAAATACAGAAGCTTATGGAAATCCCGTGCCGACAGAGGTTTCTCTTACCATTGAGAAAGGACCGTTTATTGTTGTAAGCGGTCACGATTTGCACGATTTAAAGCTGTTGCTTGAACAGACTGAGGGTAAGGGAATAAATATTTACACCCACAGCGAAATGCTGCCTGCTCACGGCTATCCCGAGCTGAAAAAATATCCGCATCTAAAGGGTAATTTCGGTACGGGCTGGCAAAATCAGCAGTCGGAATTCCACAACATTCCTGCACCGATTTTGTTCACCACAAACTGTCTGATGCCGGTAAGAGAAAGCTATAGTGACAGAGTTTTCACAACTTCGGTTGTATCCTTTCCCGAAATGGTTCATATCGGCGAGGATAAGGACTTTACTCCCGTTATCCAAAAAGCGATTGAGTGCGGCGGTTATGACGAGGGCAAAGAAATGAGGGGAATGAACGGCGGCAATACTGTAACAACAGGCTTTGCTCACAATGCGGTGCTTTCCAATGCCGATAAAATAGTTGACCTTGTAAAGCAGGGGAAAATCAAGCATTTCTTCCTCATCGGCGGCTGTGACGGTGCGTCTTACAGCAGAAGCTATTACACCGACTTTGCAAAGCTTACTCCGCCCGATACGATTATCTTAACTCTTGCCTGTGGTAAATATCGCATTAACGATTTGGATTTGGGCGACATCGAGGGTATTCCGAGAATACTTGACTGCGGACAGTGCAATGACTCATACAGTGCAATAAAAATCGCACTGGCTCTTGCAGAGGCTTTTTACTGTACAGTTAACGACCTGCCGCTTACACTTGTTCTTTCGTGGTACGAACAGAAAGCGGTTTGTATCTTGTTGACGCTTTTATATCTTGGAATAAAAAATATCTATCTCGGACCTACTCTCCCGGCATTTGTTTCAAAAGGCGTACTTGATATTTTGATTGAAAAGTTTAATCTCACTTCTATTGATAAACCGCAGGAAGATTATGATAGGATTATGAATAAATAATGCATCTGATTAATTAAATAAAAAATAAATAAAAACAATAAAAATCCGATTGGTTTTCTTAATGAAAGTCAATCGGTTTTTTTGGAATAATTAATCCCGGTTTGCAGTTTAGAAACGCCTGCACGGCTGTGGTTGTTGACATTTTATGTTGCGAATAATAAAATACCTGCAAAACAAGCAGTATAAATAGATTCTAATCAGTCTTGCGGTATTGTAAGCTTTAGTTATCCTAAAATTCAAGATTGATGAATTTTTAAATATAATTGAAGACTGTGATGGGGAGTTGACAAGGTGAGCAGAGAACTTGAAAAATATGAACAGGTTGAAAGAAGTATTATAAAAAAATACAGAAAAGAAATATGGAATCCTTTTATTATTGCGGTGAAAAACTATGAGTTGATTCAGCGGGGAGATAAAATTGCAGTATGCATCTCAGGTGGTAAGGACTCAATGCTTATGGCTAAGCTTATGCAGGAGCTTCATAAATACAGTGAAGTCTCGTTTGAAGTTGTTTATCTTGTAATGGATCCCGGATATAACCATATCAACCGACAGAAAATTGAAAACAATGCAGAGCTTTTGCATATACCGATAACTGTTTTTGAAACGAATATTTTTAATGTGGCAAATAAGACGGAAAAATTTCATAAATCTAAGCGGAGAAAAACGGAGCTATTTCCGGATGCTGTCCGGCACACAGTTTATGGTTCTGATGTAGTTAGAAGTTGAACAGTAATTTTAGGGGGCAAAATTAAGGAAACACTGAATAAATCACGTTGAAAGCTGTGTGCAGATTTTCCGTCAGACTGACAAAAAATCTGACAGCGCAATATGCATAAACGATTTAATCAGTGTTTCCTTAAATATTGTTATGGAAATAGTAAAGAATCTGCGCATCGATATCAAAATAGTAAACAGAATAATCGTCGAACTTGCCGTATGTTCCTTGACCAATCGGCTCTCCGTATTTTGTATTAATATAAAAGAAATCTCCCTCGGACACAATGCTTTTATCAAAGTCGTAACCATCCTTGAGTTCTTTACCTATCGTTTCAACCCAACCCTCAAAATCCTCAATATACAACAAAATTTCTTCAACATCTTCTGCAGTTGCTGCAGAGAAGTATCTTGAAGTATCAAGGTTTTGAACGGTAATGGACTCATAGCAATATTTAGCGTAATCTGTAAAATCTTGAATTTCGCCGGCAGAGTAAAAAACCTTGCTATTATATTCGGGCAGAGAGTCAATTACCGGGTCTTGATAGGAGCATCCGCATATGCCAAGCAATAACGAAAGTATAAATAAAAGCAGTCCGAGTTTTTTCATATCAGTTACCTCATTATATAGCTCATTACAATTAAGCAAGAATGTGAGCTGATTATACTCAAAAAACCGGAATAAGTCAACGATTGCCTCAATAATGCAACGATTATGTTAAAAAATTAACGATTCCCAATCTTTCAACGATTTGAAATTGCAATAGCCGAAGAATTCTGAGATTATCTCGCTCGAAAGTTTATAAAATACTATTTAAGCTATAAAATAACCGTCATTCCTTTGTATCAGAATGACGGTTATTCTTTGGCGGAGATGAAGAGATTTGAACTCTTGCGCCGGGGAATTCCCGACCTACCGCATTTCGAGTCTTTTCAACCAACATAACTTTATCGGTTTTTTCTGTAACTTTCAGGTCGTCTTGTCCCCGTAAAAAAACCAGTCACATCAAGGCTTTTTGGCGTTCAGCTTTAAAAAATGCTGATTTTTCAATGGGTTCTAATAAATGGCGAAAATACGCCACTTTCGGCACATATGTTAGAAATTTGTTAGAAATGTTAGAACGATATTAGAACAATACGGCATACACAGGCAATCTCCTACCGAAATTATACTGAGGTGTATGCTATGAAAATTACCGACATAAACTGGGCGGCAGTACCGGATATTATTACAAAGGAACAGGTTCGTTTGATTTGCCATTGTAGTAAACGTACTGCACTGTACTACCTGAAAAGCGGAAAGTTGCCTTGCGTCTATTCTGGCAAGAAGACTCGCTGTTATAAGATTAGGAAGGAAGACTTAATTGCTTTCATAGAAGATCTAGAGAAAAATCCTGAGTTTTATGCTGTTCCCGATGGATGGTACGGAAGTACCGGAACAAAGATTCGGCGACAGTATTCATCAATAGTAAAACTCGATGACGAGGATCTGCACGAATATTATCAGTATCTTCTCGGAGAATATCCAGATGTGCTGGAAGCCAAGAAAATCAGCGAGATCACTGGATACTCACTGTCAGTGGTTAATCGATGGTGCAGCAATGGAAAGCTGAAGCACTTTGTGGTCGGATCGAGAAATCTGATTCCCAAGGTATATCTTATTGACTTTTTCTGTTCACTTCAATTTAGGAAGATTTGCCGAAAAAGCGAGTGGCATATCCGCGTTATTGAGAACTACCGATGCTGGAAGTATTCTACTATTCAAAGTTCGTCTAAATGAAATAAGGAAGAGCTCTCCTGATGGGATAGCTCTTCCTTTAATTATAATGAGTTACGTTCTTGTCCAAAGCCTATTTTTCTATTCCGCTACCTTCAAAGATGAAGTCAATTATACTGATTTTTGGGATTTTATATGCGTTAGCAACCTTTATTCCTTTTATCAGTTTTTTAGAGAGAAGATCATAAGCAACAGCGCGACTTATTCCAAGCATCTGTCTTAGTTGCTTTACATTTACCATATCAGGATACTCTGAAAACATAGTTCGATATATTATCTCTATTCTCTCGTTGTTTGCGTAATGCAAGCAAATCTGCCTCCTTTATAAAACGATTTGTTACATCAACTGCCTGTATTTATCCGTTGCCGAAAATATCCTCAAGCACACTGTTGAATATCGGATCGGCTTTCACGGAAAAGCTAATGTAGTCTGTAAGAGCCTCCGTCTTGCTCGTGAACTGCTTTTCAATTACAAACAGACGGTTTTCTATATTCCCGTTTTTGACAATGATCTGTCCGGGGTATCCCCAAAACATATCACCGAGTTGTCTGTACTCGTCAGATTCTGTCCGGTATTGCAGATTTGTAAAGTTCGCCCTAATACAGCGATAGTATTTTCCCTGACAGGAAAGCCATAAGTGAATAGTATTGGCTTCATCGCATCGCATGATGTACGGCCATCTCCAAGTGTTACGATGTTCCCACTCATAATTAGTCAGTGAAGCAACTTCGTTTTTTAACACCTTTGCTTGAGCAAGAAATGGCACATCGTGATGTGTCACATTTTTTGCAATGCGGTTTTCTACGCTGAGAGATTTACAGTATGCTTTCAGGACACTTTCATAATCTTCAGCAAGGTTCTTATCGGAACGCAAATACCCGAACAACCCATCAATATCTCTTAAGGTACCAAAGTAGGTTTTTACACCACTTACAAATGAAGCGGTGGAATAGTCATCTAGCAGAAGACGATAGATAGTTTCAGGAGCAGTTCCGTTATTATTGTCTTTTAATTGGTCGGTTAATTGAAGTGCATTTTTCATTCGACTTTACTCACCACCCTTGAATTGCGCTGATGACTCGAAGCCGTGAAACAGAAAGTGCATTTTATTTATCCTCTTGTTTATGTGCCAATGTCCGCAAAACCAAGCCTTGTAGTCGATAGCGTCTTCGATTTTATCAAGCCATTTCTCGGTACTTGTATCTACCGAGTTTTGATCTATTTCGGGAAGGAACATCTCGACTGGCTCATATTTGAACGGACAAGTATGTGAAAGAACTATATCAAATGTCTTTGTCTCTATCTGAGACTCAACATACCTTTTGATTTCCTCAGATGGTTGCTCATCCTTCCACCAGTTGTATCCTCGTGACAGGCGATAGAACTTGTCCACGCTGTAAGCTCCGCCGATTACAAGATGCTTTATACTTTCAATTTCATATATATCTCCATCTTTTGCGAATAACACATTTGGGTATTTTTCCTCATACCACACGCTTCCGCCATTCCATTCTTTTGCAATATAAGAAGAAATAATTGCCGGGCGTGCTTCGTGATTTCCGTGAATACAAAATATCGTTGGCAACAACTTTGAAAGAGTCTCCTTAATATAGTTGTCCCTTTTATCACAAAAATAGTTTGCACCTACATCACCAAGTATGACAATAGTATTGTTTTTCCCGAGTTCGTTTTTTTTGCAGAAATTCACTATGTTGGCTGGCGAACCATGAATATCTCCTGTGTAGTAAATCAATATATATAACCTCCATTTTGCATATTAGCACCCGTCAAGGGTGCTTTTTTTATTATCTCAGGCCACCTAGTAGATTTGCAAATCTGCGATCTCAGTAATTTTTTTGAAGAATTTTTCGGAAGGGGGTTAATTTTTGCTCGTTTTCGTTGCCTACCAAGTGAGGGCAAAATACTTCACCCTCACGAACCTTGACAATTGAATATACAGCACACAGGTACGTTACCTGCATCGGAGAAATCCGAGCCGTGAAGTGAGTGCGCCACGATCTTCCGTAACGGGAGGGAGCGATAAAACTTACACTTCTTTAATTTGTCGGCAGATAAAGACGGCAATGACAGATGCAGGCGATAATGATACTTCCGTAATTCGCGGTCGGGCCATAAAGAAGGCGCGAGGGTGAGATTCCCATGGAGCTGCTTGCAACAGCCGCCTGTGTTGTTCCCTTTACATCCGGGGTGTTGAGAACAAATAGGATGTACGACCTAAGCATATAAAAATGATTTATATGTTTAGGTGGATCATTATAGATTCAAATAAAAAGGAAAGGAGCGTTATTAGATGAACTGCAAAGTAATTGCAATTGAAAATCAAAAAGGAGGCACTGGTAAATCCACTACGGCATTGAATCTCGGTGTCGGGCTTCATAACGCCGGCAAAAAGGTTTTGCTTATCGACGCTGACCCGCAGGGTTCACTTTCGATCAGTCTCGGAATTAAGCGACCAGATGAACTGGACATATCTCTTGCAACAGTTATGGGGAATGTAATCGACAACAAATCTTTTGATGATGATTTCGGTATCATTCACTGTTCGGAAGGCATTGACCTTATGCCCTGTAATGTGGAACTGTCCGGTATCGAAAGCTATCTGTTTACGGTGATGAGCCGTGAGTGCATTATGAGAACCTATGTAAATCAAATTAAAAAGAACTACGACTATATTCTCATTGATTGTACTCCGTCGCTCGGACTTCTGCCAATCAATGCTTTTGTTGCGGCAGACAGTATTATTGTCCCAAGCCAACCGAGGATATTATCTACCAAAGGTCTTGACCTGCTCTTGCGTACCTATTCGCAGGTTAAGCGAGGGATAAATCCCGACCTTAAAATCGACGGTATCCTCTTTACAATGGTAGACGCACGAACCGTAAACGACAGATCGGTTATTGAGTCAATGCGTGAAACCTTTGGAATGAAAATCAATGTGTTTGATACCTTTATCCCCGCTTCCGTCCGAGTGACCGAAGCCAATATGGAGGGCAAAAGCATTTTTGCCTATGATAACAAGTGCAAGGTTGCAGACGCATATCGAAACTTGACGAAGGAGGTGCTGGACATTGCCGCGCGTGAAAAAGCTCGACTTAGGAATGACAGCTCTCGATGAGTTGTTTATGAATGACAAGGAGCGAGCCGAAAATAAGCTCCCGAAAATCTTTGATATTCCGCTTTCGGAAATTGACGATTTCCCCGACCATCCATACCGTGTCCTTGATGATGAGGATATGCAAAACCTTATGGAAAGTATCAGAGACCGAGGTGTTATCACACCGGCTATGGTACGCAAAAAGGATGACGGCAGATATGAAATGATTTCGGGACACCGAAGAAAGCACGCATCCGAACGGCTCGGACTGGAAACCCTGCGTTGTGAGGTTGTGGAAGTCAGCCGTGATGAAGCCATTATCCTGATGGTGGACAGCAATGCGCAAAGGTCAGAGATATTGCCTTGCGACAAAGGACGAGCCTACAAAATGAAGTTAGAGGCAATAAAAAGACAGGGACAGAGAACGGATTTAACTTCTCGCCCAGTGGGCGAGAAGTTGTCAGTTACTGAACTTGCTGAAAATGCCGAAGATAGTGAAAGACAGATTCACAGATATATCCGCCTTACCTATCTTGTCCCCGAGCTTCAGGAGTTTGTGGATAAAGGTCAAATGAAAATGCGTCCTGCGGTGGAGCTTTCGTATCTCGATGAAGAAACTCAGCGGGATATTGTTGACCGTATCGATGAAACCGAAGCGTTTCCTTCGCACGACCAGGCAATCCGTATCCGCAAGGCGTTTGAAGCCGGTGAAATCAATTACGATAAGGTTCAGGACATTATGGCGGAGGAAAAGCCCAATCAAAAACCGAAATTCAAGTTTTCCTTTGACCGGCTGAAACCGTATATCCCCAAGGACTATAACGACAGAATGGCAGAAGATTATGTCATTAAGGCACTGGAACACTATCAGAAATTTTTAAAGAAACAACGGGAGCAGGCAAGGTAATAAAAAGTGCGCACAAGGCTGAGAGAGCATTGCTTTCCCAGTCTTTTTTGTTGCCCTGCTTGCAATTTCACTTATATAAAAATCTACACGGAAAGGAGGAAAAACAGTATGCAGTTTGATGTTAAAATCCGCAAGGTCATCGAGAACGGCAAGCCCCTCAAGGCGGTTGCTTCCGTAACTGTGGACGGCGCTTTTGTTATCCACAATGTCAGAGTGATCGAGACCGAGAACGCAAAGTTCGTTGCAATGCCTTACGCAACCTATCAGGATGCCGAAGGAAAGGATGTACGCCGTGATATCGTTCATCCCATCAAGTCCGAAGTCCGCAAGGCTTTGGAAACCGCTGTATTTGCTGCCTATGAGCAGAAGATCAGCGAAAAGGCTGAATAATAGCAGCCCAAACGCAAGAATACCAACCAAAAAAATTAAGAAAGAACGAGGTAAAAGTTTATGTTCAAGAAAATCAGAAACAAGGTTAATTCCATGGTTGCTACTGCGAAGGCAACCGTAGCCACAAAGAAGGCTGAGGGTTATGTTGACTCCGGCGTAAAGATCCTTATCGCCGTTGTTATCGGTGCGCTTCTGCTTGCCGGTTTGTATGCACTGTTCAACAGCACAATCATGCCCACTGTGACCACCAAGATCACCGAGCTTTTCTCGTATAACGGTTAATCCGTAAATCCACAAATGCAAAGAAAGAATGAGGTAAAAGAACATGTTTAAGAAAATCAGAAACAAGGTAAATTCCATGGTAGCGACTGCGAAGGCAACCATCGCCATGAAGAAGGCTGAGGGCTATGTTGACTCCGGCGTAAAGATTCTTATCGCCGTTGTTATCGGTGCTCTTTTGCTTGCCGGTCTCTATGCACTCTTTAACACCACAATCATGCCTACCGTAACAAGCAAGATTGTTGCTTTGTTTGGTTACAGCGGAACTTAATTAAAGGTCCGGTGAACTAATGAATGCTAACAAAAATAGCAACTGACATTTTCTCGTTTTCAAAAGTAATTCTCTTAAAGTGCAATAATCAAAAAGCGGAAGGTTATGTTGATTCCGGAGTGAAGATAGTAATTGCTGTTGTAATAGGTGCATTGCTACTGTCTTTTCTTTACTGGCTGATAGGTGATTTGATTGTTCCGATTCAAACTTCTCAGATAAATCACCTATTTAGCTATTCCGGATAAACGCGGACGGCGGGGTGTCAATGGCGGCACTCCGCCGCCTATTTTACTATGAAAGGGGCGTATTGAATGCATTTGATGATTCGACCTATTATGCCGTATGATATGCCGAAGCTTACGGAAAATCCGTTTGTCCTCATAAGCGGTTTTGTACTGCTTATTACGGCTGTGCTGATTGCCGTTGTTCTCAGCAGGTATGCTGCCGAAGCATATAAAGGCAACAAGAAAAAAGCGACGCTTTTCTTTGCCGGTATTACGGCATTTGTAACCCTTATGCTGTTCTGTTTTTTTGGATGTGCTGCAACTGCGGTCAAGGGATGTATTTTCTGCCTACTCCTCCTATTCTCCTCTTATGAGGATATACGGGTAAGAGAGTGCGAGGACTATGTCCATTTAATGATCGTGATTGCAGCGTTTATCGGAACGGATATGGCGGCTTTGCCGAATATGATTTTGTCGGCTCTGCTTGTAGGCGGTATTATGCTCATGACAACAGTTATAACCAAAAGTCAAATGGGCGGTGCGGATATTAAGTTTTCCGCCGCCTGTGCTTTTTTGCTCGGAACCGTACAGGGTTTTGCCGGACTGATGCTCGGACTTATGACTGCAATAATTGTAAACATCATTAAAAACAGAAAAAACAACACAGAGGGATTTCCCTTAATCCCATACCTTGCCGTCGGGTTTATGGCGGCATATTTTATGTAGAAACAGGAGGTTCAATATGAAGAACAGAACAATTATCGGTATTGTCTGTATGATTCTTGCGGTTGCCATGACCTTTGCTGTCGCACCACTTGTAAACCGTCTGACAAGCGATACAACTACGGTTGTTCGGCTCAAACAGGAAGTCGGCAGAGGTGCAAAGATTACAGCAGAACAGGTTGAAACCGTCAAGGTTAAGACAGATACCATGCCGCAGGGCGTGTATGTTAACATCGCTGATGTTATCGGTAAGTATGCTTCTTCTACCCTTTACGCCGGAGATATTCTCACAAAGGCAAAGCTTACGAAGGATGCCAACAGCGCAGATGATGTCTTTGCAACGCTTGACGGCAGTAAGGTGGCGGTCAGCGTAACCATAGATACCTTTGCGGCAGGACTTTCGGGCAAGCTTCAGAACGGAGATATTATCTCTCTTATCGTTGTAGATAAAAATGCCGGTACTTCCACTATTCCCGGTGAGCTTAAATATATGAAGGTTATTACCACCACAACTGCGGGCGGTATTGACCAGGACTCTATTGTGAAGAACGAAGACGGCAGTTTTGAGATTCCGAGCACTATTACCGTGCTGTGTAATACCGAACAGGCAAAGCTCCTTGCAAAGTATGAAGCGGACATTACGCTCCAAGCGGCACTTGTTTACCGTGGCGATACAGAGACGGCAAATAAGTTCATTGAAAAACAAGACGCTTTCTTTGCGGGAGGTGGCAACAATGGGTAAGATGATTGCCGTTTGCGGTGCTCCCGGCAGCGGGAAAACTACCGCCGCACTGAAAATTGCGGAGGAAATCTATTACGCAAAAAAAGGCTCGGTAATATTTCTTTCTCCCGATTTGAACGTGCCCTGCCTTGCGTTTGTATTTCCGAACTGTAAGGAAGAAGAACTGTATTCTGTCGGCGTTGCGCTGGACCGCACGGATATTTACCGTGAGGACGTGCTCCGCCAGATGAACCATGTGAAAACAATGGAGAACTTCGGCTTTCTCGGATATAAAGCCGGGGAAAACAAGTATTCCTATCCGCGACCGACTGAGGATAAAATCCTAAATCTGTTCTCTATTTTGAGAGAACTTGCAGACTATGTAATCGTAGACTGTGCGGACGGGCTTATCTCATCTATGGCAAAGAGCCACGCAGATATGCTCGTTCAGCTTATCACCCCCGATCTAAAATGTATGGCGTACTATTCATCTAATTCGGGAATGTTTGAGCTTGGTGCCGAAAATCGCATTAAGGTTATGAACATTTCGGATAAGGATTTGTTCTTGCCTATTACAGAAGTGGCAAATCACTTTAAGGGTGTGGATTTTACCTTGCCATTTTCAAAGGCACTAAAACAGCAGACCATAACGGGAACGCTCTCCGAAAGGCTTCCCGACGCAAAGTACAGGAGCGTGGCGGCGGGAATTGCAAAGGCGGTGATTTAATGGCACAGAAAATCGACTTCGTATCATTACTTCACAAGTCACAAGAATATATATCCGAAAACTATGCGGCGGCACTTTCCGACCGAAGTAAGGTTGTGCAGCTCCGCTCATATATCGAGAAGTATCTGCACGACAGCGGCTTCGAAGTGGAAGGCATGACCTTTCGTGAGCTATCGGACAGACTTTATTCCGAAATGGCTGAATACTCGGTGCTTACAAAGTATCTCGGACGTGATGAAATTGAGGAAATCAATATCAACGGTTGGGATGACATTGCCGTCACCTACACGGACGGTCATATTGAGAAAGCAAAGGAGCATTTCTACAACCCGCAGCACGCCGTTGATGTGGTAAAGAGATTACTTCATCATTCCGGCATGATTATTGATAACGCTACGCCAATGTCACAGGGACATCTCCCGGGCAACACCCGTATTACGGCACTGAAAGAGCCGCTTGTTGATGATGACAGAGGTATCAGCGTGTCTATCCGACTTCTGCACCCGTCAAGAGTGGATATGAAGGCGCTTGTCAAAGGCGGTAATGCTACGCAGAAAATGATCGACTTTTTATGTATGTGCCTTCGTTACGGTATTTCTTTTGTGGTAGCCGGTGCAACATCCTCCGGTAAAACCACACTGCTTAACGCACTGCTCACTTCCATTCCGGATAACAAGCGTATCTTTACCATTGAGTCAGGCTCCCGCGAACTGTCGCTTGTAAAGGTGAAGGACGGCGAAGTTATCAATAATGTGGTTCATACCCTTTCCCGTCCATCGGATAACCCGGCGTATGATATCACACAAGAGGACTTGGTGGTGGCATCCCTCCGATTCAACCCCGACATTGTGGTAGTCGGAGAAATGAGAGACACCGAAGCTTATTCGGCGGTGGAGGCAAGTCTTACCGGACACACGGTTGTATCTACTATTCACGCAAGTGCGGCAGATGCGGCTCATATGCGTTTGGCTTTGCTTTGTCAGAAACGCTTTCCGATAAACTTTGCTACCTCACTTATGCAGGCAGGACAGGCATTTCCGCTTGTTGTCTACGCTCATAAGCTTGAAGATAATTCCCGTAAAATTATGGACATCTCCGAGTGTGTTATTACGCCCTCCGGAGAACGGGAGTATCACACGCTTTTCCGTTTTCGCATCACAAAAAATGAGTTGAAGCGCGGCAAATACAAAATTGACGGTTACTTTGAACAGCCGGAGATTATGAGCGACCACCTAAAGGGAAAGCTCTTGCAGTTCGGTGTGCCGCAGAAAACATTGGAGCAATTCTTAGTAAAGGACGGTGATTTCAAATGATTTTTTCGGTCATAAGCTCGGTTCTCATAATTATATCAATCGTGTGTCTTTTCGGGCTAACCCCCGAACAAGTCACCGACGATTTAATGAGACTTATCACCCCGAACGATACCATGCGTGACAGGTCCCGTAATCTTCGCGGAAACAAGAAAAAGCACCGATTGTACCGTACTCTTGTAAAAATGAAAACCGCCCTTGCCGTTACGGGCAAATCAAAGCAGTTTACGATTGTCTGCTGTGCGTCACTCGTCCTCTTTGCGGCGGGTATTATCGTATCGGTGCTCATAGATAACATCTTCCTTATGCCGGTGTTATCGGTGGCGTTTGCCCTGATACCGTTTTTCTATACGACAAGCACCCTTTCCTATTACGAAAAGAATACCAAAGAAGAACTGGAAACGGCGCTCTCTATCATCACAACCTCGTATGTGCGCTCGGACGATATCGTGGCGGCGGTCAGAGAAAACATTAAGTATATCAAACCGCCCCTTCGTGATGTGTTCAAATCCTTTGAGGGCGAAGCCACCGCCATTTCCTCTAATATTAAACGCGCACTTTACAAACTTAAAAGTATGGTGGACAATGAAATATTTTGGGAATGGTGCGACACGCTCATTCAGTGTCAGGATGACCGAACCTTGAAAGACACGCTTTTGCCTATTGTTGCAAAGCTAACCGATGTTCGTATCGTAAACTCGGAGCTGAAAACGATGCTTTCCTCAGCCCGTAATGAATATTGGTTTATGGTGGCGCTTGTGGTCGGTAATATCCCGCTTTTATATCTGCTCAATAAGGATTGGTTCCACACGCTGCTCTTTACCACACCCGGTAAACTTGTGTGCGGTATTTGCGGTATGGTAATTCTGATTACGGCTTTGTTTATGATGAAGTTCACAAAGCCTGTTGAATACAAAAGATAAGGAGGTTTGAAAGTATGTTGCAGGCAATTATCGGCGCACTTTGCGGCGTCGGACTATTCTTTGTACTTGCGGATGTGTACCGTATTCCGTATCTGAAAACCTCCAAGGCGGTGGAAAGCCTTTCAAAAAAGCAGAAGGTCAAGACTTCAACGCTGAATGTATGGCTCGGAAACCTTGCGGATTTCCTTGCAAAGCACATGAAGCTCAACGACTTCAAAAAGGCTCAGCTTGAAGCCGATCTCAAAACGGCGCAGATGGACATTACCCCCGAAAAGTTCAAAGCAAATGCCATTGTTAAAGCGCTGCTTATCGGTATATTTGCCATTCCGATGGCGTTCATCTTTCCCATTCTCTCTCCCGTGGTTCTGTTTCTTGCGGTATTTCTTTACCGCCGAGAACTAAAAAGCGTGTCTGTAAGGATAAGACATAAGCGAGAAAAAATCGAAAGCGAACTGCCGAGACTGGTCTTTACGATAGATAAGACCTTAAAGCACAGCCGCGATGTGCTGTATATGCTTGAAAGCTATGCAAAGAACGCCGGTCGTGAAATGAAGCACGAACTGGATATTACGGTGGCGGATATGAAGTCGGGCAACTATGAGGCGGCGATCACAAGGCTTGAAGCAAGAGTCGGCTCTGCCATGATGAGCGATGTGTGTCGCGGTCTTATCGGTATTCTCCGTGGAGATGATACCGAAATGTATTGGGCGTCGCTGTCCCTTAAATTCAACGATATTCAGCGTCAGCAGTTAAGACTTCAGGCGCAGAAGGTACCGAGAAAAGTCAAACGCCTTTCTATGTGTCTGCTTATCTGCTTTATGCTCGTTTATGTGGTCGTAATTTTATCTCAAATCATGGACTCCATCGGCGTCCTGTTCGGATAAGGAGGGGTTGTATGATAAGGAAAATATTACACTCTAAAAAGGGCGAAGGCTATGTGGATATGTGCGTCGGCGTGGTCGTTTTCGTGATGATTCTCGTTATCGCCATTAACATTTTCAGCTTTATCACCCTGCGTATTGAGATGGATCAGATTGCCGATGAGCTTATCGAAGCAGCAACCTATGCCGGTTGTTTTGACGATGATTTTTGGCACGCCGACAGCGATATGCTGGATCAGTATTACTACTATGGTATTGATTACGGAGCAGACAGGTATTTCAACAGTACCTATCGCCGTGTTCAGCTTGGCGAGCGAATGTGGGTAGAGATTTCAAAGCACACATATGTCAAAGGACTCGGCGTGTTCAAAATTCCTGTCACCGTAACGGTCAGAAAGTCAGGACTTTCGGAAAGATACTGGAAGTAGGTGCAGGCATGAAAAATAAAAAAGGCGAAGGCTATGTTTCCACCTGTGTTATGATTGTGGTTATCTGTATGCTGCTTTCGGTATTCGTCACCTTTGCGGTTGCAGTCAATACGGTGAAAACGGTTGAACGCAATTCTCGGGTGGTGCTGGACAGCTTTGTTATGCAAAACTCCATTGAGATATATGATTCCATCAAGCAAGGTAACAATGAAACGAATGAGATTGACGCGGATGAATACAGAGAGGCGCTGAGCGACTTTTGCACACTTGTGAAATCAGGCAGTCGATATTACAATTATGATAGCGACGGAGATACAAACTTCTATATATGTTCTACGGTCATGTTCACCGAACAAAGGAATATGAGTATTTGACCGAGATGCGTAAGGCAATCAAGGCAAATGCTACCGGATACGGTACACCAAGCGGCAACTTTATCAATGTCGGGTGTATGATGCCGTATATGGACTACACACCGAGAACACTTACTGAAATCATTGCCGGTGATGCGGCACATTTTGAAAACAACTGAATACTTGTACTCACGCCGGATGGAATCGAACCCGTCCGGCTATTTTTATGCCCATTTACATACCTGTCCTCCTGCTTGGACGGGTAAACCAAAAAAGAATCGAGGTGAAAGGATTTGAAAAACGATGTCAAAAAGGTGAATGAAATCACTACTGAAATGCGTATTAACGACCTAATATATAAAATCATTGATGACGAGCTTGACGATATGATTTACGACTGCGACGAGCTTGATGAAGAATTTGAAAAACTCTACTTTGCAAAGCGAGTTTTGTCGGTATTTCAAAACAATGATATGCCTATTCGTGCCGCCGTTGGGCTGCTTGATAATGTAGACATTATCGAAGCACTCTATGAGGACAAAGACGAATATATCGGCGATTCCGACAACGATACAGATATTTGGAACTATGTCGTTGAGCACGGCTACCGTCATTACGATGAAATCGTGTTGCCGGGAGAATGCCCCGAAATGGTCTATTTACGAATTGCAAGATGTATTTTGAAGAAAGGAGAATACGCTTATGACGAATGAAGAACTGAACACAAAATTGTATCAGCATATGAGCGAGGAACTTGATGAATACAAGGACGAGCTGTTATCAATGCCTTCAGCCGAAGCCCTGGAACACGCTTATGCATATACCGTAAAACAAGATATCGTGCTTGCGATGGAAGAACTGAGTTTGTCGGACAAACAGTGCAAAGCACTTCTGCGGGAGAGCAATCCTCTTGAAAAGGTGTTTGAGCGATGGGAAAATCATGAATCGCATTATATGGATGATATTCGAGATATGATCGAATGCACAGCAAACGAAAAGTGCAGAGACGATTTTCTAAAGTCCGAAAGAGATTCCCGATAAGGTGGTGCCCTTATGTGGGTAACTCCCGAACAAATTGAAAAGGCAAAGCAGATGGATCTCTTGACCTATTTGCAAAGCTATGAGCCGGGCAATCTAAAAAAGATTTCACACGATACTTGGTGTACCAAGGAGCACGATTCACTTAAAATCTCAAACGGCAAATGGCATTGGTTTTCTCGGCATATAGGCGGTAAAACAGCTCTTGACTACCTCATAAAAGTCAAGGGCATTTCTTTTGTTAAGGCGGTGGAAATCATTACGGGCTATGCGGCGGTGCTGCCACCGGTCTACACCGGAATCGAAAAGCCGATTGAGTCGAAAAAGATTGAACTTCCCGAATACAATACAGATATTTGTGAGGTTCGGCGTTATCTCAAAGGCAGAGGGATATCCGATACGGTTATCGACTTTTGCCATGATAACAGAATGCTCTATGAGGACACAAAGTATCATAATTGCGTGTTCTTGGGGTACGACGGCAATACGCCGAAATACGGTGCTGTACGCAGTACGGTATCAGATTTCAAAAGGGATTTAACGGGGAGTGACAAACGCTTCTCGTTTTTCATTCCGGCTGAAAGCAAAACGCAAACGGTGCATTTGTTTGAGTCGGCTATCGACTTACTCAGCTTCGCAAGCCTTGAAATAAGAATCAATCGGAACTGGCGCAGAGACGATCTGCTGTCCCTTGCAGGCGTGTATAAAACAGATAAAAAGCAGGATATTCCGTTAGCGTTGAGAACCTATCTTGAACGCCATACCGGTACAAAAGCCGTCTATCTTCATTTGGATAACGATGAGATAGGCAGAACGGCAACAAAGCAGATCACCGAGGCGTTGTCCTCTCAATACACTGTCATTGACCAGCCGCCGCAAAGCGGCAAAGACTTCAATGATTATTTGAAAAACGAAATACGAAAAGAAAAAAGAAAGGAGCAGGTGCGATGAAAATTAAAATCTATCAAATCAATATGGACAGAGATAACGGCAGCTACAGCTTTACCAATTATGAAAACACCATAAGACGAACCGGATGCGGAATACGCAGCAGTATATACGACTGCGTATTTGACGGTGAGGTTGACTGTAAGGGTTTGGAGGAGGTCTATGAGAAATTCAACATTGACAGTCCGCCTGGGTTTATTGGACGTTCGCTTTCGGTATCCGATATTGTGGAAATAGCGGAGTCCGATTCGGTAGAAAAGGGCTATTACTTCTGCGACAGTATCGGCTTTAAGAAGATTGACTTTGAACCGGAAAAAGCAGAAACAATTGCAGACAACAAAATTACGGTTGTACTCGTTGAGCCGGGCAAACTTGCGCGTATCGCCCAAATCGGGACAAGTCTTTCCGAATTACAGGCGGCTGTAGATGGCAATATCGAACCCTTTTACCCTTACGAGGAACAAGTCTGTATCGTATGCGATGATGAGGGTAAGATTTGCGGGAAGCCGCTGAACCGTGCTATATACAACGAGGACGGCACGATTATGGATATTATGGCGGGCACATTTTTCATCTGTGATTGCAGTAAGCCGAGCTTCGGAAGTCTCAGTGAAGAACAGCAACAGAGGTTCCTTAAGCAGTTTAAGTATCCCGAACAATTTTGCAGAATAAACGGAGAAATCACTGCAATAAAGTACAAACCGGAAAGAAATGAGGCGAGATAAATGGCGAAGGAATTTGATGTAACGATTATCGAAACTCTCAAAATGAAGGTTACGGTCGAAGCGGACAGTTTGGAAGAAGCAGAGCAGTTAGTCAGCGACGGTTGGTACAGAGGCGAATATATCCTTGATGCGGAATGCTTTGAAGGCGTGGAGTTTGAATCGGCAGAGCCGGTAATTAACCTCAGCTACCGTGAGATGTCAGATGTATTCCATCACGTCAACGATAAGCATAAGGAACCCGTTTGCGGATATATCGTATTCTCTCCCGATAGCTTTGATAAGCCCTATTCCGAGCAGTCCCGAACCTATGTGGTGTCAAGCAACAACAAGGCATTTATCAGCGGAGCCGGTGGCTATTCTATCTACGGTTCTTGCCTTGACGGAACCGACCAGTGTGTCCGTCTTGAGGGATATATGCGTGGAGAAAACGCTTGGAAAATCGACTGTTGCTATATGAAAAGGGACGACTATGAACGTGCTGTTTCTCAGCCGGTAAAGAGCAAAGATATCCGTGAGGAAAGATGAAAAAAGCGGGGTTAGAGTGCGGCATTGTCTTAGCAAGCATCGCCTTTGTGTCCCCACATCGGCAGCTTGTTAAGGGCTGCCGCCCCTAAAACCCCGAAAAAGAGGTGGTAATTTGAGGAAAAGAAACAATGAAATCCATCTTCATCTGTCCGATGAAGAAGATTTATATTTAAGGCGACAAGCAAAAAAAGCTGGTCTAACAAGACAGGCCTATTTGCTTGCACTTCTTAAAAACACGCCCATCAAAGAACAGCCGTCTATTGACTTTCATACCACAATAAATTCGCTTGAAAAAATCGGAGACAATATCAATCAGATTGCCGCCAAAGCAAACACGCTCGGCTTTGTGGATCAGGTTCAGTACCGGAAAGAAACAGATAAACTCGAAAGGGTTATTGCCGAACTTATGCGGGCGGTGTATAGCTAATGGCGGTTACTTCTCTGTGGCGTGTTAAGGGATATATCGGTAAGGTAGTTATGTATGCCATAAACCCTGAAAAGACAAGCGAGCCTGTGTCATATCAAACCGATGCGAAAGGTGCCGGTGCTGAGGATACTCTCAGTGGTATCGTTTCCTATGTTGAACGGGATGAGGCGACAAATCTTAAATCTCTCGTTTACGGAATCAAATGCCATAAGGACACTGCGGTTCAAGATATGATGGCGGTGAAACGAAAGTTTGAAAAGACGGACGGCGTAATCGCCTATCATGGGTATCAGTCTTTTGCCGAAGGTGAAGTGACGCCGGGTAAGGCACACGAAATTGGAAAAGCTCTTGCCAAGGAACTATGGGGAAAACGGTATCAAGTTCTTATCACAACTCATTTAGATAAGGACTCTCATATCCACAATCATTTTGTTATTAACACAGTTTCGTATGTAGATGGAAAGAAATATCATCGTACAAAGCAGGATTACTACAATATGAGAGAAGTCAGCGACCGGCTCTGCAAAGAGTACGGTCTTTCTGTTATCAGGAATCCGAAAGCAAAAGGCAAAAGCTATGCCGAATGGCGAGCGGAATTTGAAGGCAGACCGACTGTACGGGGAACGATTCGTGAAGCAATCGATATTGCTGTCAGTGGCTCCGGTAGTAGGCTGGAATTTCTTGATGCAATGGATCAGATGGGCTTTATCATCGACCAAAGCGGTAAACATCCGAAAATCAAGCACGTCGGTGGAGAACGCTTTGTGCGTTTCAATTCCCTCGGTCCCGGATACTCTCCGGAAGAAATTCTTGAACGCATTCGATATAACGATTATCCCGAGTTCCCCGAAGTTCCGCCGCAGGAGTCTCCGCAGCAGATTTTTGAAGGACAGGACCGACCGGTTGCGTCTATGAATTACACGGCGGTTTATCATTGCTTTGTTGCGGCTCTGGTTAAAGCGGAGGACAAAGCAAAGATAGACCGTATTTTTGAAAAGTTAGGTCTTGTCCCCGAAAATGTTGCCGATGTATATCCGGAAAAAGTACAAGAGAAGGATGCTCCCGAGCGTGATTCAAAGGAAAAAAGCGAAGCGGATAAGTTCCTTGATGAGGTTATGGCAAAACCCAACCCCACAAAGGAGGAACCGCATACCGTAAACCCCACAGAGGCACGGACTGCGAAACAAAGTCAGTCCGTGCCTTCTTCAAAGAGCAGTCCAGATTCAAAGGACCGTTCGGCGGATGAACGAACATTAGCCGAACGCCGTCCGTCTGTACGGAAGGAACTAAAGGAAATCCGTGAGGAAATGGACAGAGAGAAAAAAACGAAAGGCAAATCCAAAAACAGCCCGAACAAAACCGCAGAGCACAAAGCTCCGCCAAAAAAGAAAAAATCTAAGGAGAGATGATGTATGAATAATTATGATGATCTTTTTACCGCAAACGGTGAGAAAAAGGAGTCTAAAACCGAGCGCCCGTTTGACAAAAATGAATGGGCCGCAAAGAAACAGCAGGAACGCACCGAAGCATTTGAGATGCTCGATGCTGCTACTGAGGAGGCAGTCGCTAATCCCGAAACCTTCCGCGACTATGAAGATTTCTGATATGAACGTAAACTCTGTTATGCAGCGAATAGCACCGGAATATGTTACTGTCCGCGTCGCCTGTGTAGACAGTAAAGAAACAACACCCGGAGTTGACAGCGAATTGCTTATAATCGACGAGGAAGACGTTGTTGTTAAAGCGTTCAGATTGGACAAAGAGCAAATCAATATCGTCAATCGTATTAGCAAGGATGACCCCAATCAGTTGATATTAGCTTGTGCTGGTTCTGGAAAAAGCGTGTTGCTTATTTCTAAATGCTTTAAGGCGGCACAAATGAACCCGAACAAGAAGTTTTTGATTACCTGCAGAAATGAGAATCTGCACTCTCTCTACACTTGGTTTATTGATAGGGCCGGTCTTCGTGAAAAGAATGTGGAGTGTATGACATTCCATACTCTATGCAAGAAATTACTTGAAAAGAACGGATTTGTTGCACGATACGGCGACTTCGATGGCTGGGTTCTGTCGGCTATTGATAAAGTGAACCAAGGAAGAATCCCAGACCGTTATTACGGAATATTTATCGATGAGGTACAAGCGTTTGAACCCGAATGGTATAAATTCTGCTTCAATCTGCTTGAGAATAAGAACACAAAAGACCACATTTTTGTTATCTGTGGGGATAAGACTCAACGCTTGGACAAGCTGAAAAAGAGAGGACAAGCTCCTTGGCAGGTAGGCGAAGGTTATCCGAGCTACAGAGGCGGAAACAAAAACATACGAATTGAAAAAAACTATCGAAATTGCATCGAGATTAACGAATACATTAACAGGTTTGTCTCCAATGCGAAGCAATACCTGTATGAGATTCAAGAGGACTACGAGATCGATCCAGATATGTTTTTGAGAGGACAAGCAGTATTCCATGGGGTAGGTGTAGAATATGTTCAGTTGCCGTTAAAAAAGGCGAGCTGTGAAATTGACACCATCGTTCAAGCAATCAAGAAGATTCATGACGAGAACGAGATTCCTTATGACGAAATCGCCGTAATTATGTACCAAGGACAGTATCGTAAAAAAATTTCAGGATGGTTAGATAAACAATACTATCTGCAGCAAACCTTAGAGACAAGACTTCGCCTTGAAGATATTCCTTGTTGCAGACTTTACTCCACGGATGCAGGTTGGCAAGATCATTTTGGTGAAACTGGTGGTGTTAGGCTTATCAAGTTCCAATCAACCCTTGGCTTGGACTTTCGTGCAGCTATTATATGCGGCTTGGTTCCTTTGGGTGAGTATGATGGTATTAAGAACCCGAATTGGGAACAGATAAAAAGCAACGAGGAAAGTTACACTAATGCGATTGCCGCTACACAGAGTTGTATTCAGAACCTTTATGTTGCGTGCACACGAGCAAAAGAAGTGTTGTACATAATCGCACCGGAGACCGAGGATGAGTCTGTATTTATGAAAATGCTGAAGGATTCAATCTGACGAAAGGTAGGCAACTATGAACCTAATTGAGAATAAAACAAAGTTAAAACATAAAACGATGTCTTCCTGGGGTGTTGGAGTGTACCGCAAGTCAGACAGAGACTACATTACTGTTGAATTTGAAAATGCAGGAATTAAGAAATTCAGCAAAGCTACATTTGACTTGATGCTGGTGCCCGTAGGCGGAACAGAAGAAACTACGTCCTCTACTTCTCAGACTAAACAAAGTGCAACTAAAACTACTTACGCTCCTTTGAACGACCAAAATGGTGCCCTTGTGCAGTTTGACGGCGAAGCTGATGGTATTGCAGGGAAAAATGTAATCGAAGCTTTTGAAGGTAACAACTCGATTATCTTCAACGAAACGTACATGATTGTTGGGGAACACACTAAAGCAGTAAAAATCCACGCGATGTACGATTTGACGATTATAGGTGATGTAACTGTTCAAGAGTGCGTAGTAAATGGCTCATTGACCATTATTGGCGATGCACATATTTCAAATTTGACCTGCTATAACACTTTCATATGTAAAGGCAATCTTTACTCCGATAAAATATACGTCGGAAGAAATATGAATGTCGGATCTATCGACTGCAACGAGATTATTTGTGATGGTAATGTAGTCCTGCAAACTACAGCTAACATCAACCAGAGTGCAAAGATTGGAAAAACAATGGTGGCTTGTGAAGGCATTATGGGCGCAGGAACATTTTCTGCGGTTAATGCCATCGCCAATGAATACTTTGAGTTTGACGGCGAATACGAGGGAAAAATTCTCGAATTAGAAGGGACAATTTTGAAAAGAATCCTGCGTACTTTGCTCTATTTGAGCAGCTTATGACAATCGCTGCGGGAATAACGAAAGACATCCGTGCGGCATCGCTGAAAAGAAACACGGCATTGTCAAGTGCAATAGAACAACTTAACGCTACAGCACAGCAGGCTGCAACGGCTATAGATGCAGGTGTATCCGGTGTGCAAAAGGGCTTGATAACAAGAAAACTCAAAGAAGCTCAAATTGCAGTATCTAATTCTTCGGCAAACGGAGATTATGAACAATACTATCAAGATATTGCATTTGCTGAGTTGGATATGCTTATTGGTAAGCTCAAAGGAACAACTAAGTATAAGGCTCTAAATACAATAGATAAGCTGACAACTACAGAGAAGAAAATTCTTGAAAGGGTCATCCAGGTTATTGATTCGTTAGAGGTTGAGTGTGCGGATACCGTAATTGAAGCAATCATAAACGAGTTTTCGCCCCAGTGAATTATATTTTTGCATGAGACGAGGTAAAAGTTATGGATAATAGTGCAAAGTTGAGGCCTTTATACCTCGCAAAAATTTTATATGAACAAACTGATGAGAATAATTTCCTCACTACTATGCAACTAATTCAGATTTTAGAGGAAAAGTATGGGATTAAATCTCATCGTCAGACGATAAAAGCAGAAATTGAGCTACTGCGTCAGTTTGGCTTGGAGATCGAAGAAGTTAAGTCTACTCAGAACAGATACAATCTTTTTGGAAGACGCTTCGATGCTCCGGAGCTGAAACTGCTAATTGACGCAGTCGAATCATCAAAATTTATCACTGCGGGTAAAAGTAAGGAGCTGGTTGAGAAACTCAGCTCTCTTGCCAGCGACCATGTTGCTGCATCTTTGAAAAGGAATGTTAGCTGTGAAGGCCGAATTAAACCAGGCAATGAGAGAATATACCTTATTATCGATGCGATTAACGAGGCGATAAATACGAACAAGCAAATCTCCTTCCAGTATTTTCAGTATAATGTTCGGAAAGAAAAGAAGATTAAGAGAAATGGTGAGCCATATGTTATCACTCCGTTGCACCTCGTTTGGAATGGAGATTGTTATTACATGGTTGGCGTCTATGAGTATAAGCAACGCTTAGGTAGCTTCCGTGTGGACCGCATTGCAATGTGTCCGGTTATTCTCAAAGAAGAAGGAACACCTGCGCCGGAAGGATTTGACATTGATAATTATATCAACACTACTTTCCATATGTTCAACAGCGAACATGAAGAAGTAGAACTTATTTGCGACAATGAGGTTATGGATTCAATCATTGACCGTTTTGGCGAAGATGTAACTACATACGCAAATGACATGACTTCTTTTAGAGCAGTGGTCAACATTGCGGTCAGTCATATTTTTTATAGTTGGGTATTTGGTTTTGGCGGAAAGGTGAAAATCAAAGGTCCAGAAAAAGTTAAAGAAAAATACGCAGAAATGCTTCGAGAAGCTGTAACAGGGATGGAATAGGTGTTTATGTCAAAGAAAGACATAATGGGAATATTTGAAAGCGCAAAACGGATTGCAAGATACCATAAATATTTTTGAACACTTACCCGGCCTTGTAGAAGCGATTGACGATTGTGGCGGTAAGTTTAAGGGCTTGTTTTCTAAATGTTGCTCAGTTTGCGGAAAATCCAAAGATTATTAAATGCTCAAGGAGGCTACTATGCCGTTACAAATTATTAGGCAAGACATTACAAAAATGCGTGTTGACGCCATTGTTAACACCACTAACGAAGAAATGGTTGGTTATAGCGGCGTTGACCTTGCAATACACAAAAGTGCCGGCCCTTTGCTGGATATAGAATGTGCAAAAATTGCCCCGCTTGGTCTTGGTACAGCCAAGATTACACGAGGCTATAATCTCGATGCAAAATACATCATTCATACCTCTGGACCTGTATGGCAAGGCGGACTCGTTGGCGAGAGTATTATACTCAAATCTTGCTACATAGAGTCGTTGAAGCTGGCTGTTGAAAATGGCTGTCATACTGTGGCTTTTCCGCTGATTTCATCTGGTACATACGGTTACCCCAAAGACCAGGTTCTTAAATTTGCTATCCAAGTTATAACAGAGTTTTTGTTCAACCACGAACTGATGGTGTATATCTGTGTCTTTGACCGAACTTCCTATGAATTCAGCAAGAAGCTGTTCTCGGAAATTAGCGAAGTCATTGACGATAATTATGTCGATGTCTACGAAGATGGTAGCTTTATCAATGTAAGGGAGCTTGAATCCGCTATTCTTCCAGAGGAAATACTCAGAGAAGATTGCATCGGTACAGAACCTAAAATGATGGCTTCGTGCGAAGCAGTGCCAAACAGTGTTACTGGAAAGTCTTTGTATGAGTATATAAAGTTGATGGATAAATCCTTTGCTTACAAACTGTTTGATTTAATTGATGATAGAGGGATGACTGATGTTGAATGCTATAAAAAAGCCAATGTCGATAAGAAAACCTTCTCAAAAATTAAGTGTAATCCGCAAACGTATAAACCGTCCAAGCAGACGGCTGTTGCTTTCGCAATAGCACTTAAGCTCAATTTGGAAGAAACACAGGATTTGCTTGCGTCTGCAGGACTTACGTTATCCCGTAGCTTCACTTTTGATAAAATAATTCGTTATTTTATTCAAAAAGGAGTATATAATATTTTTGAAATCAATGAGGCTCTGTTTGAATTTGACCAGGTCTTGCTTGGATGTTGATTCGCAAAAAAAGGATTGATATGTATGAGTGACATTATAAATGAAATAAGTGTATCAATAGAAGAAGTACTGAAGTCAGATCCTAACATAAGGCATTTGTTGGATGTTGCTTGCCCGTTATATATTAAGGACAAGTTGAAAATAAAAGCGGTTCTGATTATTTGTAGGAGTTATTTTATACGCAAAACCATTGTTGATTTGCTGAAATTAAAATTAGATATGCCTCGGTCAGTTTTTTGACACCCATGATTATATTATTTCACGGGACAGGTATGTTCAAAGCAAGGATTGTTGTGACTTTTGCAATCATCGATATGGATATGACTATATCATTCAGACAAAAGAGGCTGGACAAAAACATATGAGAGAAGCGAGTGAACAATAATGAAGAAATCCGAATTGAGAGAGCTGTATCAAATGATGTTTCCGGAATATCCAGACATCGTGAATATCGCCCAGCTTCAATCTATGCTTGGAATCAGTCGGCATCTTGCGTACGACTTAATAAATGATGGTTACATAAGAGGGCTGAAAATAGGAAATTCCTTTAGGATTCCCAAGGTCAATGTAATCGAATATGTCATGGATCAGGGCACGACTGCGATTTGAACTATTTCTGCATAATCGCATAATTGAGTATCTACCACCGACAGAGTAAAATAGACTCATCGGTGGGAGAGGCCTGTGTACAAATCTATTATTCCGGAGGTAATAAAAATGGTATCAGGAACTCTTACAGTAAAGAATGGCTATTATTACGCTGTTCTCAGTTATAAGGACGCCACAGGAAAGCGTCATCAAAAATGGGTGTCAACAGGCTTGCCCCAAAAGGGCAACAAGCGGCGGGCAGAGGAAGAACTTGTCCGTATCCGAAGCACCTTTGAGGTACCGACAGTTTCCGGTGGTCTCAGCTCGGATATGCTTTTTGCCGACTACTTAGAGCAATGGCTTGAAATTGTCAGAGCGAGAATCAAGCCCGCAACTTTTGGTTCGTATCAGGGAATGGTCAATAGTACAATCGCACCGTATTTTCGCAAGAAAGGAATACTGCTGAAAGAACTTGAAGCTCGACACATTCAGCAGTTCTATACGGAAAAACTAAAAATCGTAAAGCCAAACTCGGTGATTCACTATCATGCGGTAATATATCAGGCCTTGAAGTATGCAATGAAAACGGATATGGTTCCGCAAAATGTGGCAATGAAGGTTGACCGACCGAGAAAGAATACCTTCCAGCCGACTTTCCTTGATGCAGAACAAATGCAAAGGCTGTTTGAAATCGTAAAAGGGACACGGTTGGAGCTTCCCGTCTTAGTGGCGGCTTTCTATGGGCTGCGGCGTGGTGAGGTGATCGGGCTGAAATGGGATGCAATCGATTTTAATCGTGGAACACTTACCATTAAACGAACGGTTACGGAGGCAACAATCGACGGCACAAATCAGATCATCGAACAGGATTCCGCAAAAACGAAATCTAGCCTCAGAACTCTTCCTTTGGTTGGGAGCTTTCGGGAATATTTCATGAAGGTAAAAGAAGCGCAGGAGCTAAATAAAAAGGTCTGTGGAAACTGCTATAACTACGATTACGATGGTTATGTCTTTGTGAACGAACTGGGAGAGCGGATGCGACCAAACTATTTAACCGAGTATTTTCCGAAGTTTATCCAAAAGCACGGGATGCCGAAAATGCGTTTTCATGATCTTCGACATAGTTGTGCCAGCCTGCTGCTTGCAAATGGCGTACCACTTAAGCAGATTCAAGAATGGCTTGGTCACTCGGACTTCAGCACAACCGCAAATATTTACGCCCATCTCGACTACAGATCCAAAATTTCCTCTGCACAAGCGATGGAAAAAGGAATGCTCCTTCCGGGTTCAGATGACTTCGGAAGTCGATGGGAAGATATGACCGATCAAGGCGAGAACAAAGAACCAGATATGAACCCGGATTCGGATTAGGATAATGTTGTTCTAACAAAGAATCAGCCAGTTCTAACACGAAAATAATGGTTTCGTCAGGTGTATGCAAAAAAAGAAAAGTCCAGCAAACCCTTGAGTTTACTGGACTTTGTGGCGGAGACGGTGGGATTCGAACCCACGGTACCGTGAGGTACAACTGATTTCGAGTCAGTCCCGTTATGACCACTTCGATACGTCTCCATGTATGTCAAACACGATTGAAACACTCTGAACCTCAAAAATGAGGAAAAACCAAAATGTTAGAACGGCGTGTTAGAACAACAAATTATTTAGTTTTTTGAACCCGGCAAAACCCTTGAAAATAAGGGAAAACGAGTGGACGAAAGAGCCTAAACTACAGAGAATTTCGAGTGCGGACCCTTCAGCCACTTGGGTACATCTCCATATATGTTAACTCACTTGCGTGAGATTAACGCGTATTAAGTTGAATATTATAATCACAATTTTTAGCCTGTGATTATGAAAGATAATTTAAAAACGAGAACTTAAATCAGTCATGGGGGAAGAGGCAGAAAGAAAATTGGCTTCTTACCCCAGACCGTTGCTTGGCGTTCCCGAGGTGATTCGAACACCCGACCTACCGCTTAGGAGGCGGTTGCTCTATCCAGCTGAGCTACGGAAACACAATCACTCGTCCGACGTTTTATTGCATAAAATTATGCGGAAAATATAAAAGACTTTGAGTGTGTAAAATTAGAAAAACCGACTTGTAATACAAGCCGGTTTTTCTGGCGGAGGACAAGGGATTTGAACCCTCGCGCCGGTTACCCGACCTACTCCCTTAGCAGGGGAGCCTCTTCACCACTTGAGTAATCCTCCGTAGGGCAAACAACAATAATATTAACAATTGCTGTTTGCAAAAATTAATGGCGGAGGGGAAGGGATTCGAACCCTTGGTTCCTTTCGGAATCACTAGTTTTCAAGACTAGCTCCTTAAACCGCTCGGACACCCCTCCGTGCAATCAGCTTGATTATAATATCATATTTAGCAAAAATAGTCAAGCCTTTTTTTGAAATTCTTTGCTTAAAATTAAAAAAATTTTGATTTGCGTCAGTTTTGCCTTTTTTACTCAATAATATCTGCTTTTGAAATTGGTATAATATCTTTTTGCCGAGCTATGATAATATCGGGGTGAATATATGGATATAATGGCTGAATTGCCGCTTGGTTTTTCGATGGCTCTTGCAAAAAATGCAGATGCGCTTCAGAGCTTTTCACAGATGTCAGAATCGCAGAAGCAAGCTGTTATCGACGGAACGCATAATATAAAGTCAAAGGTTGAAATGCAAGAGTATGTTAACAATTTAGTTCGCCAAAACAGAGGTTGATAAAATGGTCTGTTCGTTATTCGGACAGGCCGTAATTTTTTATCATATTTTTATAGACTCGTCCATATAATTGAGTGAACAACTCGAAAGGATGATTAAAATGAACGAAAACCGTGATGCAATAAGACGTTTTGATAAGGCGGCAGGAGGTCTTGGACAACGTCTGTTTGAGCGGATTATCAGAATAGGCGACGAGGTCAAAGCGTCGGCACAGGAGATAAGACTCAGGGTGAACAAGCCGCTTGCAATCTATACGGCAAGTCAGATGTTCTTCCTCACCTGTGACGGCAGGGCTGTGACAGAACTTGTGTCGGGCAAAATGATAATCGCAACCCAGCGTGATATTTCCGACTGCTTTCAGAACCTTTGCAGTTACTCTGTTTACAGCCGCCAGAATGAGATTCGCAAGGGCTTTATCACAATGCAGGGCGGACACCGTGCAGGTCTTTGCGGCACAGCAGTTTACCGCAGCGGAGAGATATATAACGTGCGTGATATATCGGGCGTTAATATCCGTATCGCAAGAGAGATTTTCGGCTGTGCAGATAAACTGCTTGATTACATAAAAAAGCTTAACGGCGGCTTGCTCATATGCGGTCCTCCGTCTTGCGGAAAAACAACTCTGCTCCGTGACCTTGCCCGTCAGCTTTCAACGGTTTATGCAAAAAAAACAGCGGTCATTGACGAACGCGGAGAAATTGCCGCGGTGTTTGCAGGAGTAGCGCAGAATGACTTGGGATATTGCGATGTGCTTGACGGATATTCTAAGAGCGACGGTGTTATGCAGGCTGTCAGATGTCTGTCGCCTGATTATGTTATATGCGACGAAATCGGCACCCCGGACGAAACCTTTTTGCTTGAGCAAAGCCTGAACGCAGGCGTACGTGTTATAGCCACAATTCATGCCGCAAACGCTTCTGAACTGCTTAAAAAGCCGCAGGGCATCGCACTGTTGAGAACAGGAGCTTTTGATAAAATTGTTTTTCTCAAAAACCGTGAAAATCCCGGAGAAATCAAAGAGGTGTTCGACAAGGAGGCACTGCTCAATGTTCAAAACAGCAGGAATAATAATGATAATTTCCGCAGGAGTGCTGTCGGGTCTTATGATTTCACGAAGAACGGCAAACAGAATATTGTTTTTTGACCAGCTTTTGCTTTTCCTCACTGCTCTGAGGGAAAAGCTTGGTTACACATTAAGCGAGCTTCCGACCCTGCTTTCAAGCGAGCAGAAAATGATAGACCCGATGCTCGGCGTTATGGCTGACAATCTGTTAACCCTTGGCACAAAAGAAGCCGCAAGCACTGCAATCCGTTCAATTCCGCACTCCTACGGGCTGAACGACAGCGATAAAAAGCTTGTTTTTGATTTCTTTTCAAGCCTTGGTTCAACCGACTGCGACGGCGAGCTTGCGCACTGCGATTTGTATATTTCACTTGTAAAACAGCTTCTTGACTCACAGCGTGAAGAAAGTGTAAAAAAGTCAAAGCTTTACCGTCTGCTCGGAACCTTTTGCGGCATAGGCGCAGGACTGTTTTTTATTTAAAGGATGAATGTAATGAACGTTGATTTAATATTTAAGATTGCGGCAATCGGCATTATTGTTGCTGTACTCAACCAGGTGCTTATTCGCTCGGGCAGAGAGGAGCAGGCGATGATGACAACTCTTGCAGGGCTGATTGTTGTTTTGCTGATGATAGTCTATGAAATAAGCGGACTGTTCACAACCATAAAAACCCTGTTCGGTCTTTGATTATGGATGTATTTGTTATATGTATAGCGGCGGCAGCAGCGGCAGTGTTTGCGGTATTGCTCAAACGGTACAACCCCGAAATCGCGATGCTTACGGCGATGATCACAGGCGTTATTATTTTCGCCTTGATACTTAATTCAATTTCGCCTGCAACAGACCTTATCAAGCGACTGTCGGAGCTTATCGGCGATTCCGGCAAAAACGTGGGTATTCTGCTTAAGTCAATAGGAATATGCTATATCTGCCAGTTCAGCGCAGATTCCTGCAGGGACGCAGGACAGGGTGCATTGGCAGGGAAGGTTGAGCTTGCCGGCAAAATAGCTGTTGTGTTGCTGTGTGTGCCGATGCTTGAAGAAATAATAAATTTCGCCGAGAATATCATCGGCGGATAACGGTGTTTAAAATGAAAAGAATTCTGATTGTTATTTTTACCTTGCTTTTAGCCACATTCAGCATTATAGGGGCAGATGCGGCAGAAGCTGACGGGGATTTGCGTGATTATTATAATTCACAGCTTGACAAAAGCGGCGCAGACGATCTTTATTACAGCCTGCCCGATGATGCAAAGGATACCTTAGAGGAGCTTGGTATAAATTCGCCCGATTGGCAGCAGTTAAATCAACTCAGCGTCGGCGAAGTGTTCATTGAAATATTAAAGCTTTTCGGCGACAGCGCATTTCAGCCTCTTGCATGTATGCTTGCGGTCATAGGTATTGTGATTTTCTGTGCTCTTTCCGATTGCCTGAAAGACCTCAGCGGCGCTTCACCGCTTGACGGAACTGTAGCGATAATAGCCGCACTTTGTCTTTGCGGCGTTGTTGTGTTCCCTGTTGCCGATGTGCTGTCATCAGGCACAGCTGCCATAAAAAACGCCGCTTCATTTATGCTTTTATATGTTCCGATAATGGCCGGAATACTTGTCGCTTCGGGCAGCTCTATTACGGGTGCGTCATACTATACAACGGTTATGGCGGCAGGCGAGGTTATCTCGCAAATCGGCGCAAGGCTTCTGTCGCCGGTGCTGAATATTCTGCTCGGCATTTCCGTAATATCCTCTTTATGCAGTAAAATCAAGCTCGTCGGAATTATTAACCTTGTTCATTCGTCTTTTAAATGGATAGTTTCTTTTATGATGTCGTTGTTTGTTTCTGTGCTGTCGATACAAAGCTTCATCGGCAGTGCGGCTGACAATACGGGCATAAAGGCGGCAAAGTTTGCGATAAGCTCCTTTGTGCCGGTTGTGGGCGGAGCTTTGAGCGACGCTTTTCTGACGATACAAAGCAGTCTGAAGCTGCTGAAGTCGGGCGTAGGCGTTTTTGCGATCATCGGAACGGTGGCTTTGTTTCTGCCGGCGATTATCAAATGTGTAATCTGGCTGTTCACAATAAGCTGCAGCGCCGCCGTTGCAGAGGTGTTTTCTCTCGGTGCACCTCATTCTCTGTTGTGCGGCGTGAAAAAGGTTGTAACACTGCTGCTTGTTTTGCTGCTTTGCTGTATGACCGTTATGATAATTTCAACTGCTATACTGTTGATTTTAGGAGGTTCTTAAAAATGAATGAAGTTATAATCTGGGCTTGCTCAATCTGTGCCGGCGCCGCAATGTGTCTTGTGTGTGAAATGCTGTTGCCCAACGGAAAAATATCAAAGGTCGTCCGCTTTGCCGTCGGAATATTTATGATTAGTGTTATAATCCTGCCCTTAGGCTCGGTTGTCAGCGCTGTTTCGGACGAGGTCGGACAGGTGAAGCTTGAAGAAAAGAGCTTTTCCGATTTTGAGGAAAAAACTCAAACAGACGCAGCATCTCTTGCGAAGGAAAAGGTGAAATCGCTTGTGGAAGAGCAGCTTCGTGAAATCGGGATAACAGCGCAAAAAATTGAGATAAAAACAGATAGCGACAAAATCTATGACATAAAGGGCATAGAATCAGTAATATACATAAGTAATGAGGACAGGGGGCAGGGACTTAAAATAAAAAACAGGATCAAAGATAACCTTGGTCTTGATTGCAAGGTCCTGGTCGGGGGTTCGGAAGATGAATGACGAGAAAATAAGCAAAATCAAATCAAAGCTTTCAAACGCATTAAAGGACGATAAAATAAAAAAGCTTATTATCGTCCTGTGTATCGTCGGGATAGGACTGATTTTTATTTCAACCTTTATCGGCGGCAGGTCGGGGTCGGAAAGCGAAAGCAAAAAGGCTTCGCAGAACAAAGATTCATACACTGACCTCAGCGAATATAAAGACTCAATTCAAGACGAACTGTCAAAAATAATCTCAAAAATTGACGGAGTTGGCAAAGCCGAGGTGTTTTTAACACTCGACAACAGCAGTGAAAATGTATATGCCGTCAACCAAAAGCAAAGCACCGGCGGAGCAGACTCGGAAAATGCCAACGAAAGCATTGACACAGAGTTCTTTTCGCTTCGCAATTCTGACGGAAGTGAGGAAGGAATGTTGCTTAAAATAATAGAACCTGACGTAAGGGGGGTGTTGATTGTTTGTGACGGCGGCGACAACTCGGTGATTCAGGAACGGGTTCTTGACGCAGTCACAAAATCACTTAATATATCATCGGCAAGGGTTTGCATAACAAAATTATCTCAACAAACGGAGGAATAAAAATGAAAATCGGAAAGCGACAAATAATTCTTGCTTCACTTGTTCTGGCTCTGGGTGCGGCGGTGTATCTTAACTGGCAGTTTTCGGACAGCGAGCTTGTCAAAACGAGTGCCGACAGCGCAATAGGTCAGGCTCAGCTTGTGAATAAGCAATCAGACAAGTCGGTTTCAGACAAAGATAAGAACAGCTCAACGGCAAACGGTAAATCCGCAGATGAGTATTTTGCAGATGTCCGTACCGAACGCCAGAAAGCACAGGATAAAACAGTTGATATGGCAAAGGAGGTCATAGAGTCCGCCTCAAATGACGAAGACACAAAGGAAAAAGCGGTTGAGGATGCGGCACAGATTGCGAACATATACCAACAGCAGAGCAATATAGAGGGGCTTATTAAGGCAAAGGGATATTCCGACTGTGTTGTGTTCATACAGAATTCAGAATGTAGTGTAGTGCTGAAAAAATCGGAAATGAACGACGATACAAATCTTGTGATAAAGGATATTGTCAACGGACAATCGGGCATTGAGACAGAAAGAATAAAAATCACAGGAGTATAATCAAAATAAATAACGGTATGGCAGACAAAAGGTCTGAAGGCACCCCATAAAATTTTGTGTAAATAATTATCCTTCAAGCAATAAAAGAACACTGGATTGCGGTACAATCAGGCTTTCTGATTTGCCCCGTGTCAACTCTTCATTCCTGTCTGCGGAATGTTATGCGCGCTGTGCGTGAATAACATTTTGCGGACAGGAAATTATATTCTCAGGGGTAAATCAAGCGGATATTCTATCCTCCAATATAATCGGAAGTTGGCTTAAAACTACGTCCCAGTTTCGACATCTTTGTGTCCAGCGTTCGACAATCTTTTGCGACACTAAATACAACATTTTGCACAGGCTGTCATCGTTTGAAAACGAAGGTTTGTTCTTCGTAATCTGTCTGAACTGACGGTTCAAACCTTCAATAATATTTGTCGTATATATTATCTTACGAACCTCAGGCGGATATGCGAAGAAGGTGGAGAGAATATCCCAATTTTCTTCCCAGCTTTTAACGCAGGACGGATAGGTTTTGCCCCACTTATCCTTGAACAAAATCAGGTTGTTCATAGCTTCTTCCTCGCTGATTGCCTGATACACTTTCTTGAGGTCAGCCATCAGCTCTTTGATGTGTTTGTAGCTTACGAATCTTGTGCTTGAGCGTATCTGATGAATGATGCAACGCTGGATTTGTGCATTTGGAAAAGCCGCCTCAATAGCTTGTCTGAAACCTGTCAGACCGTCAACGCAGAACAGAAATACATCTTTAATTCCACGGGTTTTGAGTTCATTCAACACATTCAGCCAGAATTTACTGCTCTCATTTTCGCCAATCCAGATGCCGAGAATGTCTTTCTGACCGTCAAGATTGATGCCCAGAACTACATATGCAGCCTTTGTGATATACTTATGATTTTCCTTGACCTTATAATGGATTGCGTCCATAAATACGAACGGATATACGCTTTCAAGAGGTCGGTTTTGCCAGGCAGTAACGTCAGGCATAATCTTCTCGCTTATCTTGCTGACAAGCTCAGGCGAGATTTCTACATCATAAAGATTTTTGATTTGCTCGGCAATGTCACGCTGACTCATTCCGCAGGCGTAGAGCGAAAGAATTTTCTCTTCCATACCGTCAACATTACGATTGTATTTGCCGATTATTTTAGGTTCATATTCGCCGTTTCTGTCCCTCGGAACTTTAATATCAAGCTCTCCCATCTGTGTTTTTATCGTCTTTTTTGAGTAGCCGTTTCTGTAATTTTTCGACTTATTGCTACATTCACAATTCGACACTCTTTCACTTTTCTCGTAGCCGAGCTCATCTGCAAGCTCACATTCCATAACCTCCTGAAGAATGTCCTTGAACATATTTTTCATTGCTGTCATAACTTCATCTGTTGAGGTGAAATTCTGACTTCTTACAAATTCTCTCATCATTTCTGCCGGTACTTTTTCCATTAAAAAAACTTCCTTTCAAGCTTTAATTTTTCTGTTTCCATTATTGCTTGAAAGGAAGTCTATTATTCACTTTTACACAAACTTTTCGGCGGTCTGCCCCGTTGAGAAATTTTTATTTTTATCACAGAAAGCTTTAATTCTATTCGAGCATTATTCTCAGAGAGAAGTTCTCGTCATCTGCTTTGAACTCGTAAAATGCATTGTGCTTTTCACAGAAAGCAACTATTGAACGTGTACCGAATCCGTGCCCCTCACTGCGATTTACAGGAATCCCGTTTTTATCAAATTCAATTCTGCCATTAAAACTGTTCCTCACTTGAATCATAAAGCGCGGAGTTGTGAGAACACGGATATCAATATATCTTTTGGTTTTGTCAACCTTTTCACAGGCATTGATTGCGTTCTCAACGGTATTTGCAAATACGGTAGCAAGCTCTGCCTCGCTGACTGACAGTGGGTCGGGCAGAATTATCTTCGTGCTGACCTTTATATTTTCACTTTCTGCTTTATGAAGATATGTTGACAAAACTGCGTCTATAACAGCATTTGTGCAATATCTTTTTACTTGCGTTTCCTTGGCTGCCTCGCTGTATTCTAAAACCAGATTGTGCAGCTCGTCATACTGTTCTTTTTCTACCAGATTTGCAATAGTCTGCATTTTGTGGCGGAGATTATGACGTTCCATACGGAATTTATCATCTGCCGCAAATAATTCGTCAATTCTGTTTGCCATATTTGCTACCTGCACTCTCAGAATATTATCCTGTTCTTTTATTTCATACATATTCTGCTGATGACGCAGAGTGTTGAATATATTGATATATACAACAGGCATAAGGATAAACATCAGAATTAGCACAGGTAGGTCCTCCGGCCTTTCGGTGATTAAAGTGGGGTAGCCTGCAGACAATGATATAGCTACATAAAAAACAGCACCGATTGCTGTCAAAATATACCATCCCTTTTTCGTGTGATTCTGAACATCAAAGTAAATCGGACGTAGCTTTTTATATGTTAACCATTCAAGAATCGGATATATAACAAGTCTTGATACAAATATAAAAATGTATCGTTCACCCGGAATATAGTATTCAATAATGCTCGTTATGTATGTGATTTCAATCATGACTGTGTCAACCATACAAAAGGTGAAGAAGAAACGCCCATCTCTGTGCTTTGCCATTAGCAAAAAAAAGATAAGGCTTGGCAGGGAGCAGGTGAAGAGCATCAGTGTTGAATATTTATCAGCACCGAAAATTAGAAAAAGAGCAAAGTTCAGAATAATCAGGGGAATCATCGTTGAGAGCGTCAGTATAAGGGTCTTTTTTCTTGAAAATCGCGATTCAAACAAGAGCATAAACAATATAAGTGTGTGAATAAGCGACCACAATATCGAAAAATCCTTCAGTATTGTCATTTGCTACCATCTCCGTCAAACCAATAATCATACCAGGCTGAACGAACTTGTCGGCAAGCCTTTTTTGAAAGATGAACCTTGCAGATGTCTTTGAAAATCAGATACTCGTTCTCGACCATCGTGATGTAGTGCATATTTGCCACTAAGCTCGAATTACACAAAACGAAACGCTTGTCCTTAAGCAGTTCCTGCACAGCCTCGGAAAATGTTGTGCGAACTGTAGTACTTTCAACGGTTTTGCCGCTTGTAAGGTGATATACAATAACTCTTCTGCAAAGCTCCGCATACATAATACTGTCAAAAGCAAGCCTTATGTTATTATCTTTTGTTTTAACAATAAGGCTTTTATTCTTTTTTGTTGCGATCGATTCAACGGCTTCATGAAGTGCAGAAAAAAACTCATTCTTTTCAATCGGCTTAAGTATGTAGTTAAATGCTTTGACCTTGTAGGAGTCGATTGCAAATTCCCTGCTGGAGGTCAGATATATAATTTTGCCGTCATAACCTGATTGGCGCAACTGAGCTCCAAGCTCAATTCCGTTCATTGTCGGCATAACAATATCAAGAATATATATATCAAAACCGCCGATTCTTTGAGCGGCATCCAGCAAATCCTCAGTACATTTAAAAGCAGAAAAAAATATATCGATATTTTTATTCCTTAAAGAATATTCCTTTCCAAGCTCAAGCAACTCAGTTCTGAACATTTCTATGTCATCGCAGATTGCAATATTCACTGTAATCACCTCGTATTCTTTCGTTAATTATAGCATAAAGCGGATAGTGTGAAAACATAATTTACGCAAAAAAGGTTAAAATATACTCACCTTTCCCAAAATAACAGTATTTTATGGTAATATAAGACTGATAAATTGAAGACAAAAGCTATTGTCTGTTATTCACCGAGTTGAGTCTTAAAAGGAGGAATCAAAATTGATGACGAAATTCAAAAGGTCGTACTTAAAGGGCGCAGTTGCACTTTTGCTCTGCTTTACATTGCTCTTTTCCGCTGTTCCTGCGCTTGCAACGGAAACTGAGAAGTCTTATGTGACTCTTTATGACGAAGAAAAGGTAAGTTCGGAAATCTTTGCAGATAACGTAACCTACAATGAGAACTATCCCGACGGAGTAGTTTTGTTCCCCGTAGTTAATGCGGAGCTTAAAATGGGTGAGTTTTATTCATTTGAGCTTTACAGAATGGGCGGAGCTGACGGAGAGGCAACCGTAACGCTTGAAACTGTTGATTTTACAGCAGGCTATGGAATTAACTACGAAATATATCTGTCCAACAAGAGCACAGAAAATGCTGTTGACGGTGAAGCGGCTTTGATGTATGCCACGGAGGAATACAGCTATATTCCGGTCATCACTTCTTCCGATACTCAGGTTGAGGGTGAGGATACAGACCCGACAGACTCGGCGCAGGAAGTCCTTGCAAGCCTTTCGGCAGATATGCAGGATTTAATCACACCGTCATCATCCTTTATGGTGACATTTGCCCCTGGCGAAAGCAAAAAGAAGATTTTTATCAGAACCATTAAAGATGATACAATAACTGCGGATCTGGAATTTGTTATTAATCTTAAAGACGCAGAAGGCTGTGAAATAGGCGCTCAGAATTCGGCTGGCTTTACTATCAAGGAAGAAAGAGAAAAGCCGGAAACACAGCTGACAATCGCAGATACAGAGGTTAATCCCGACAGCGAGCAGGCATATGTGATTGTATCAAGAGGCGGCAATTTAGGTACATATGGCTCTTTCCGTGTAGTAACTGAGTCTGATACCGCAACGGCAGGGGAGGACTATGTGCCTGTTCAGATGCAGCTCGACTTCCTGCCGGGTATGTCGGAGCAGAAAATTGCTATTGACATTCTTGACACAGCGAAAAGCGGAGAAAAATTCAAGGTGAAGCTTGAAAATGTCAAAAACGCAAATGTAATCAATTCAACGGCAACGGTTACATTTACCGATAAGGTTGATGCTGAGAAGAAACACGAAACAGTAATGTCCGGTGCAAATTCACCGGAAAAATCCACGCAAAGAGATCTTATGTATATCCCTATCAGCGAGTTTTCTAAGTGCACTACCACAGACAGGGGTACAGGCTCTCAGGAGGCAAAGTTTAAACTATTATACAACGATGCCAAGCTGTGCGGTGCCGAGCTGTATTATTCAAACGGAATAGCAAGTAAAAACAATGCTATTTCCATAAGAACCAATGATAAAATTGATTTTACAGGCGTAGATAAGGTTTCTATGTCTATTGATAACTACACAGGGTCTTGCGAGTGGGATCATAATGCAATATATATTGCTGACAGCGACAAGTTCAGCAGCGAGACAGGTGATTATGATTGGCTCAACAGCCTTGATGACGATGGAGTAGGCAAGAGCTGGGATATGACTAATGTTTCCCAGGCACCTTTGCTGAGAGAAACAGATACTCTGTCTGAGTCAAAAATTAACGGAGAGCATTATCTGTATATTATGCTGCACAAGGGAGGCTTCGCAGGTAAATGCGCCTTTAAGATTTTTTCAGAAGGCAATACCACAAACAATGTATTGCTGCATCTCAAGGAATACAATATCGAGATTGTCGATCCTGATGAAGTTCAGCTTTACCGTGACGGTGTGCTTTCCGACGACATAAAGCCTGTGGACTCTATGGAAATCACAGACCCTGCCGACGGTTCAAGAAAAACAAGCACAAAAATCTATAGAGATGAAACAGTCAGCATCATCGGAAATGTTATGTCAGGCTCAGGAAATAAAGATGCTCAAGAGCTTGCTGATATTATTAAGCTTACCTCTGTTGTTTTCTGCGACCCTAAGGACACATCAAAGGTCAGCGAGCCTGTTAGCATTGGCGATAACGGCACATTTACTCTTACCTCTGATATTATCGAAGAGTACGGCAGCTTTTTCAAAGATAACAAAATCATTATCAAGCCGATTTATTCAATTGATACTGCTGAGGTTAATTTCGGAGAATACGACTGTAACGGTCAACAAGTGAAGTTTAACAGCGACGGCTGCAGCGCTCAGGTTTACAGCGATAATGTGAATATCGGTACTCTTTCGTGGACAAAATCCGAAAGAGAGGGCGGTAAATACCTTATAGGCGATGAGCTTAAATTTGCATTCACCTCAAACGGAGTGATTGATGATGCCTTTGTTGACTTGGATTACAGAAGCGGCGCAACAAAGAGTATGGCTGAATTAGAGAGGTATGATACTCATACTTCGACAACCAACAGTACGGTATTTACTATTAAAGATGCATATACGGATATTATACCATATATTACTGTTTCTGATCCCGGCGTTATGATTCACATAACCAACCCGGATTACGGCAGTGTAGTAGGTGCAACAGAAGAATTTTCGCTCAAGAATCCGGACGGCAGTCTGACTATCTCCGGATATGTGAAGGACGATAAGTCAAAGGTGGATTTTGAGGATCTCACTTACGGAAATGTTCTCTCAGTATATGCAACTCCGAAGGACGGTTACCGTGCGAAGTGGGCATGCCTTGACGCATCAACAGGTGAACAGAAGGTGTACTACGGCAACTCTTTCTTCTTTGCCGTTCAATACGGACTTAACGGTACTGAAAATAATGTTACGCTTACCTTTGAAAAGATTGATACTTCAAAGCAAAAGCAATATTATGTAAACGGTAATGTATCAATTCAGCACGGCTCAGTTCTGAACCCTGCTAATGCAAGCACCAAAATATACGATATAATGCCGAATGCCTCGGTTACAATCGGCAATTATATGGCTTTGTCAGACGCTAACGGTGAGTTTTACCTTGAAACTGCACCGACAATGGAGAACAGTCAGAGGGCAAAGCTGGCTTTTCAGGGTGATGAAACAATCAGAGCGCTTGTAATGAAAAATAATCAGTATTACATTACTGATGTCAAGGTTTCTGATTTTATAAACACCGATACAAAAGACACCCTGACCTTTAAGCTTAAGCTTGATTATGTAACCTACGGTCCGACGCCTGAGTCAATTACTGCGACAAACTCACAAAATCAGACCTGCGGAGCTGCTATACCTCTTGTAACAGCCGAGCCGCTACAGTTTGATTTATATCTCAATCTGGATCGTCAGGATCAAAATAAGCCGGTAAATATGGTACGCTGGACTATCGAATCTGTAGATGGTGCATTTGAAAAATACGACGATAAGCTTGAGGACGGTTCAACAAAATCTCATTATGCCAACATACTTTCCGAGATTGCAAGACCCGGTATGAGTATGTATGTGGAGCTGTTTAATGTAACGACAAACTCAAGCGGTGATAATGTATACACCACCTATGGCAAATTTGATACAGGCTACAGCTTCATCGCTACCGATGACCGGGAAACCGTAACATATGCTCCTGACATCGGTGTGCCGTCAACTATGGCTCTTCCGGCTCCTTGCATTGGACCTCTTAATCCTACCTGTTCTTTATTCGGTCTTTCTCCTGTGTTCAACATTGGCAGTGCCGGCACAGATGAACAGGGAAGAGAAATGAAAACTGTCACAATCGGTCTTAGCTTTGCAAAACTGAAAAACTTTGCAGATAAAGACTCTTCATTTGCTTCTGCGTCACCACTTGATAAAGGCGAAAAACTGTTGAAAATTCTCGATAATTATGACAAGTGCCTTAACGAAACAGGCACCTTACCGAAGTTTGCCAAGGGCAAGGGTCTGGAAAACGCTCTTAATATGAAAACGGCGATTAAGCTTAATATATCGGTTGCACTTTGCTTCCAGGGTAACTACTATGTTGACAATAAAACTGGCGAATGGATGTTTGTTTCGGAGGTTCTTATCATTGGCTTCGGCGGTTCGTTTTCGGTAAGCATACCGTTTACATTCTTCTATATCCCATGCTTTACCTATATCACAGTAGCACTCCAGACAAACATATATGTTGGTATATTCCCAAAAACAGACGGTGAAACAGGCTCTACCGTAGCTCTCACGCTCAAACAGCTTGATGATGCGGAGCTGTCGGAGATTCAGGGCGTTTACGAGATAAAAGGCTCGCTGACATTCGGATTGGGCGTTGGCTTTGACGGTTTGGTATCTGCCTCGGGCAGTCTGACTACCACGCTTGATATTCAGTTTAATGATTTCCTTACGGGTGTGGGAAATTTAGGTATGTCAGGCGGTGTAACAGTTGAACTGTTGTTCTTTAAATACACATGGAGCGAATCCTTCTTAAAGGTTCAGCTATTCAACACTTTGAATGACATTAATTCTATGAAAAGCGGCTCATCTGCATTTACTCAGGATGTTATGAACAATGTAACATTGGGCGATATGCATCTTGAAACCGGCGCAGACTCAGGCGAACTGAAGCTCAGGTCTGCAGTTAAAACCGGCGAGGCTGTTATTGCCGATTCAAGCGCACTTGTAAAGCCGTCGATATGCAATATCGGAAACGACAGGTATCTTATCACTGCGGTAATAGCCGGCGAAGGTCAAAGATTTGAGGGCCGTTCAAAGAATATGCTTTATTATATGATTTATGATGCTGCGAGTGAAACTGTTGTTGAAGAGGATTTTGTGCTGAGCAAGCTGGTTCGCGATTTAACAGACAAGGGACTCACCACTCTTCCTGCATCTCAGCAGCTGGAAAATCTTGACGCCGATGTTCAAATGACAGACTGCGGAGACGACATATTACTCACATGGACAAAGCTCAGAAACAAAATTACAGAGGATTCTGACAATCTTGATATTATGAAGTCAATCGGAATAGCCTCTATCTACTATAATAAAGCAGGCGGCTATTTCCACGACTACAGTATGACGGCATCCGATAACGAAAACGAGATTTACATAAACCCAAGAACAGCTTATAACAGCAAAACTGGTCTTACGCAGCTTTTCTATGAGGTAATGAATATTGAGGGTGTAAGCCTTGACACTACTGTTTCGGAATTCCAGCAGCTCCCGACAAAGCTTGCAACAAGATATGTTGACTCAAATGCTGATTTAAGAAGCTGGTCGGATGAAAACATCATTGCGCTGAGCGAGAATGCTCTCAATTATTACACTGTTGACAGCATTAATGATAAAATCGTTCTTGCATTTGTAGGCAGTGCTAAAAAAGGCTTCACTCTTGAAGATGTATCAAATTTTGAATATGACGATACATTTGACGCGTCGGATTTCGGCACTGAAAATTCGCTGTATATCCAGCAGTTCTCGTTGAAGGACGATAAGCTTGAGTCAAGTCAGCAGGTAAGAATTACCGATGACGGCTATGTAAGTGCAAATCCTGAATTTGCTCAGATAAATTCAAACGACATTAACAATCTCTTGCTGTTCTATAAGTGCAACGGACTTTACGCTTATCAGAACATCAATACACTTATCAGTCAGGGCATATACACAGATGAAAACGGTGTGATGAGGCTGCAGGAGGACTACATTATTCCTCAGTTTATCACCAGCGACGAAGATCATACTGTAAACGATGACTTTATGATTGTAAGCGACGATAAGAATATCTACGCATTGTGGACAACTACTGAAGGCACTCAGCAGCAAATCTGGGCACGCTCCTTCAGCATTAACGGAGTAGAGGAAATACAGGGCAGACCTGTAAGAGATTCTGAGGGTAATGTCCTCTATGATGCAGACGGTAATGTCCTGCTTGATAAATTTGACGAACCGATTTATCTATTAAAGGGCAGCTGGGGCGGAAAAACATACCTTACTGAAGGCGGCGTCGGCGGCACTGACAGCGGTATGTATAAAAAGGACTTTGACTCAGTTGTTACGAATGACGGAAATCTCCTAACTGTATTCAATGCTTTTGATATTGATTATCAAAGCGACGAATTCAGTATGAAGAACAACAAAATAGTTGTTGCGGAATACAACCCCGAATCTGAATATGTAATGTCCGATGCAGTTAATGATATTATGTTCTCAAACAGCTATCCGACACCGGGAGAAACAATAGAGATTGAGTCAATCATCAAAAACAAAGGCGTACTTAACGGAAACAATGTTACTGCACAGCTTTATGTAAACGGTGAAATATATGCCGAAAATACATATGACAAGTGGCTGACTGCCGAAAGCAAGCACGTTGAGTTTGAGTATATAATGCCTTATAATGTTAAAGCAGAAAATGTTGAGATGTATGTTCAGTTAGTCGAAAACGGCGAAACAAAGCTTAGAACCGACTCTTATTCGTTAAAGAGCGGCGACAGCCTTGCAATACAGGATATGTATTTCCTTCCTGTCAAGAATGTTGACAGCCAAAGCGATACTGTCGCTTACCGTGTTGTAGCCTCGGTAAAAAATATCGGTAACGAGGATTATATTTCAGGTAAATATATGCGTATAATGGAAACCGACATCAGGAATATGACTGCTTCTATGAATGAAGAAAATCAGAACAAGAATCTTGATGTTTATACAATGTACGGAACTACCGAGCTTAAGAACATAGACGTGGGTAAAGTAAAGCAGATTTCGTTTATTACCGATGAAATTCCGAGAGAAGTATTCGAGAAAAGCGCAGGCGCAGTTTCAGCTTACCTTGAGGGTATAATCACAGATGGTTCTCAGCTTGATAAAACCGTTTTCGGCGCTAACGACAAGATTACAATTCTCAGTCAGACCTTCCCTGGAATGACAATGCTGGCACAGGCAGATGTGGTTGAAAGCATCGTTCTTTCTGATTTATCCCTGGCTGAGGGTAACAGTGCGAAGCTTGAAAAGGTAATTTCTCCGGCTTCATCACAGCTTAACAACGAAATTAAATACACATCGAGCGACGAAAGCGTTGCGGTTGTCGATAACCTTGGTGTAGTAACTGCAATTAAAGAAGGCAGCTGTACTATTTCTGCGGAAGCAAACGGAGTGAAATCAATGGCAACTGTAACCGTTACGGAAAAGGCAGTGGAAGAGCCGACTGAATCACCCACAGTTCCTACCGAAAATACAGACCCAAGTGCCGATGAGCCGACTTCAACGAATCCGACTGAACCCACAACATCAACTGTTACTGAACCCGATACACAAAGCAAAAATGAATCCGGAAATTTTGCAACAGGTGTTATGGACAATCTTTGGGTTCTGGCTGTATTAGCATTTATTTCTCTGGCGGCAGTTGTTTGTGTAAACCTTTACAGAAAGAAGAAAAAGGACGAGTAAGGCGAGTGCTGGCTTAGGCCTTCCCTTCCGGGAAGGCTGAACTCGTTTCAAGTTTTGTGCTTAGGTTGACATCGTTCATATAGAATGGAGGTCTATGATGAAGACACATTTTAGGAAAGGATTGGCAGCAATCTTATGCATCGCAATGATGGTGGGACTTATTCCCGGTGTTGGTACAGTCGCTGTATCTGCTGCGACCGACAGTGCGATCGACGGCGAAAATAGCGGTTATGATGACAATGGCTTCTGCTTCGGCTATGAATTTAATTCTGACGGTGCATGGGTAAAGAAAGACGATTCGTCCTGTATCCACACTGATGGCTGCAGCGGCTATCAGCCGGCAAACTTAACAACAGACACATATGATATTGACGGTGACGGCAATAAAGACAGCGTTTATGAAATCGGCAACGCAGGTCAGCTTTACTGGTTTGAAGGACTTGTAAACGGTACGCTGACAGACGGTACTGTGCATAGTCCGAATGCAAACGCAGTCCTCACTGCGGATATTACAGTGAACAGTAATTTGCTGTATTCTCTGAATAGCGACGGTACTGTACCTGACGGAATTACCGTAAGAAGCTGGACGCCTATCGGAGGTAGCTCCGTACAATACCACGGACAATTTGACGGACAGAAATATACCATCAGCGGCTTGTATTTCAATGATTCAAATACCGATTATGTCGGATTGTTTGGTTATATTGGACCAAGCGACAATGTTTGCAGTGTTTTAAATGTGGGAGTTGTTGATTCTTATTTCAAGGGTAATGATTATGTCGGAGGCGTGTGCGGCAGGAATCTTGGAGGTGCAATCGAAAAAGTTACAATAGAAAACTGCTATAACAGCGGTGAAGTTATTGCAACTGCTTTCGTGGCTTCTGCCGGTGGTGTGTGCGGCTATAATTCCGGCACAATCACTAACTGCTATAACAGCGGCAAAATCAGTGCAAACGGTAAAAACGCTCGTGTCGGCGGTGTGTGTGGAGCTAATTATGGTGGCGGCACAATCACTAACTGCTATAGCAGCGGAGAAGTCGGTGCAACAGGTGCTCTTTCTCTTGTTGGCGGTGTTTGTGGCTATAATTCCGGCACAATCACAAACTGCTATTATGACAGCGATATTTTCTCCGGTGCTGCTGTAGAAAGTAACGATGCAACAGTAGGAGATAATGTCCTTGGCAAGACCACAGACGAGTTCAAAAGCGGCGAGGTTGCATACCTTCTCCAGAGCGGTCAGACAGAAGTGGACGGAAATATTCCGCAAGTCTGGGGACAGACAGTCGGTACTGATGATTACCCTGTTTTAGGCGGCTCAAAGGTATATCAAAATGTGACCTATGAAGGCTGTGAAAATGCTCCCGGTGAAAATACAACTTCTTCCTATGCAAACGAAGACAAAGTCGCTTATGCAGAGCATACCTTCAACGAAAGCTCCAACGGCTTCTGCGTATACTGTGATGAAGCATACCAGCCTGCAAACTTAACAACAGGCAAGTATGATATTGATGATGACGGCACATATGACGAAGTTTATGAAATCGGCAACGCAGGTCAGCTTTACTGGTTTGCACAGCAGGTAAACGGCGGAAGCACCTCTTTAAATGCAGTCCTCACAGCGGATATTACCGTAAATGAAAATGTGCTGAACGAGGACGGTACTCTTAATACTGAATTGACAAATCCGAGAAAATGGACGCCTATCGGCAACGACTCACGCAGTTACAACGGCATATTTGACGGACAGAATCACACCGTCAGTGGCTTGTATTTTAATGATGAATCTGCAAATTATGTCGGCTTGTTTGGTTATGTATTAGGCGGCGGTGTTGTTTCGAATATGGGTGTTGTTGATTCTTATATCAGCTCAAATAAAAGTTTGGCTTATGTCGGCGGCGTGTGCGGATATAATGCTGAGAGCGTAATAACAAACTGCTATAACACCGGCATAGTCAGTGCAACCGGTGACAATGCTCGTGTCGGCGGCGTGTGCGGATTGAATAGTTTAGGATTAGTTACAAACTGCTTTAATAGCGGCACAGTCAGTGCAACCGGTGAAAATATTGCAGTCGGCGGCGTGTGCGGATATAATCGTTCCTTATATGAAAATTACAGCACACTTCAATATTGTTATAACATTGGCACAATCATCGGAAGTGGTGATTATGTCGGCAGCGTGTGCGGATATAATTATAACAGCACAATCGAATACTGCTACTACCTCGAAAATACATCAGCAAGCGGTGTTGGCTCAGACGCTGGCACCACAACCTCAACCGAAAGCAAAACCGAAGATGAATTCAAGTCAGGCAAGGTTGCATACCTGCTCAACGACGAAGCTACAGACGGAACTCAAGTCTGGTATCAAAACCTCGACAACGGCAAAACGCCCGATGATTATCCCGTATTTGACGGAGGAACGGTTTATTACGGTTATCTCTGTAATACAACAGAGATAATATACAGTAATTATCCATTAAGCCAAAACATGAATCAAAATCATGATTTTAACAACGGCTTCTGCATATACTGCGGAGTATACGAGCCTGCAAAAGACAGTGATAGTGACGGCGTTTACGAAATCTCCAACGCAGGTCAGCTTTACTGGTTTGCGGCACTTGTAAACGGCGATAAAACTCACGCTGAATTTGATGCACAGAACAAATCTGCAAACGCAGTCCTCACAAAGGATATTACCGTGAACGAAAAAGTGCTGAACGAGGACGGTACTCTTAATACTGATTTAGCAAATCCGAGAGCTTGGATGCCTATCAGCAACAATTCCGCCAACCGTTACACCGGCACATTTGACGGAAACGGTTACACCGTCAGCGGCTTGTATTTTAATGATACAAATTCGACAACCCGTATCCATGTCGGTTTGTTCGGCTATGTGGACGGCGGCAGTATTTCCAATGTCGGCGTTGTTGATTCCTATATCAACGCTTATGGTGAAGTCGGCGGCGTGTGCGGATATATTTCTGGTGGCACAATCGAAAACTGCTATAACACAGGCTCAGTTAGTGCAACAAATGATGTTTATGTCGGCGGCATATGCGGACGAAACCTCGGTGGTACAATCACGAACTGCTATAATACAGGCTCAGTTAGTGCAACAGGTAGCGAGGCTATGGTCGGCGGTGTGTGCGGATATATTAATAAAGGAGAAATCACAAACTGCTACTACCTTGAAGGATGCAATGCCGATGATACAACATTTACCAATACAGACTGCACAAGCAAAACAGTAGCACAATTCAGCACCGGCGAGGTTGCATACCTCCTCCAAGGGGATCATACAACACAAGTCTGGGGACAGAACATTGACAACGGCGAAACCGTTCAGGCTTACCCTGTTCTCGGCGGTGCAAATGTATACAGAAACGATGTCTATGCGAGCTGTACTGACAACCTAATCGAATCATCCTATTCAAACATTGAGAAAGAACCTGTTTATGTGGGGCATAACGATGCCGATGGCGACGGCAAGTGCGATTATTGCGGCAATTTTATGGACGGTTCACTTGCAAAGCTTGCTTTTGCAAGCTTAAGTCTGAAAGGCAATATCGGTGTAAGCTTCTATATGGACCTTTCCACAGTGGTTATTGATGACAGTAGTGCTTATATGCAGTTTACATTGCCAAACGGCAGCACAGAGAAGATATTGGTTTCGGCTGCTGAGAAAAACACCACAATTACAGAGGGAAAAACATATTATGTGTTCTCCTGCGAAGTGGCAGCCAAAGAGATGACCGCTGATATTAAAGTGCAGATTATTTCAGGCGATTCTGCAAGCGAAAGCTTTACTTACACAGTAAAGAATTATGCGGATTATATTATGTCACATACAGAGGGCTATAGTGAAGATGTTATATCATTGGTTGAGGCAATGCTCAACTACGGCGCAGCTTCGCAGGAATACTTTGAATACAATACAGACGCTCTTGCAAACTCGTCTTTAACTGATGAGCAGAAGCAGCTTCCCGATACTCAGGCTTCTGACCTTTCAGCTTACGCAGCATCATATACAAAAGACAAAAGCTATGCAGGCAGCACCTCATACTACGGCAGCAGCCTTGTGCTAAAATCAAACACAGAGATAAAGCACTACTTTACATATGATTCAGCAAACACAAATCCTGATAATTTCGTTTGCAAAGACGGCAACGGCAACTACTATCAAATATCTGAGTCGGGAGATTATTTGTATGTAAGGATTGATAATATCCCTGCACATAAGCTCGGCGATAACTTAACGCTTTCACTTTATGAAGATGATGTAAAGGTCGGCGACATCAGCTATTCACCGCTAAGCTATGTTTATTCTGTGCTCAGTGCTTATCCGACAGATGACGGCATACACGATGCCTTGAGAAACAATGTAAAGGCATTGTATCAATACTATTTATCGGCTGATGCATATTTGAATATACAGCAAAGCGCAGCATAAGTCTGGAAGGAGTATATTACAATGGAAAAGGAAAAGTTCACAAGAGCAGAAATGCAGATTACTCAGTTCGAAACAGAGGATATTATCACAACAAGTGTGATTGATTATGAGGACAACGAGCTTCCTGTTATGCAGGGTGGAGAAATAGAGTAGTTGCACAGTTTTGCAATATCTGTTTCCTGAGAATGAATAGCAACAAGCGGTTGGGTGCAAGCTCAGCCGCTTTTTAATCAAAAAATTATGAATTTGAACCGGTTTATAACTTCTGATTTTTAGTATACGATATATATTTCAAGTTTACACTTGGTTATTTGGCATAAACCGGAAATGAATATAATTGGTGATGAGAATGGCATACACACAGTGAAAACTCAGACAACGGCTGTAAAATTGACTTTAATGAATCGGAACTGTGATAATTCGCTTGTAGCAAACGATAAAACTCTTCTAATTGCCACAATAAAAATACATATGTAATCTTAGCGGAGATTGCAGGCGGTCTTGTCGGATATGCTACAGACATAAGCCTCAACAGATGCTCAAACTCCGGTTATCACTGCGGAAGAGCTAAATAAATTTGCCGAATATGAAAATAACGGTAAATACACCTTGTGTGCTGTCCTGAATAATGATATAATAACCGACAGGAACAACAGGACTCAGATAGCCGTATCTACTGCACAAGATCCATCAAAGGTATATAAAGGCAACTTTGATGGAAACGGATTTAAAATAACAATTCATTCTGCTTACATTCCGAGTGACAATACAGGTGGCTTGTTCCATCTCCGGAGTGACGGTGCTGTTTTCAGGAATCTGACTATTTATGCCGGACACATCGAAAAGACTGCTGCTTCATATGGCAACGCAAGATAAGTAAAAACAAGACTGCACCGCCATAATTTTGGCGGTGCAGCAAACCAAGAGGGAATAAAATGAAAAATATATTTAAACATGTTGTTGTGTCAGCTGCAGTGATTATACTTCCTTTGTCTGCACTTAGCTCAGCTTTTGCGCTATCTGAGGATGAACTTGAAATAATGCCCTCTGACCCGACTGTATATAAAGCAGGAGATGTAAGTCTTGACGGAGAAACTACCTTAAAGGACGCGATCCTTGTTCAGAAATATTGCCTGGAGCTCACATCGTTTACTGCAACTCAGAAAAGTCTTGCGGATTTAAACGGTGACAGCAAGGTCAACCTGTCTGATGCCATATTGCTTCAGAAAAAGGTGTTGAACGGTGAAACAGGCGACAATAATGACGATCTAATAGAATTGCCGATTATCCCTGTGGTGAGGTAATACGATGAAAAAGAAGATTATAATTATCTGCGTTTCTGTATTACTGGCGCTTGCGATTATTGGTACAATAGTCTTTGTATCAAACTGCAGCGTAACAGAAAAAAATGAAAATGCAGAAAGCACTGCAAATACTTCAACATCTGCTTCAAATGCTGATACGGAAACAGACGCTCAGTCCGAGACATCGGATGACAGCACAGTCTTTTCGTCTTATCTGTCAGATTCCTCTGATAATAGTTCTTCCTCAGATGTTCCCTCACAGGAGGAGGGTGAGCTTGAAATTATTACTCCCGATAACAGCAGTACACCGTCTGCTCAGAATGGAAGAGAGCCTAATGCTGATATATCCTCTGAGATAAAATCAGGGAGCAGTTCAGCTTCATCTTCAAATCAGGAGAACAGCTCGCAGAATTCGTCAGAAAGTAAAAGTGAAAGCACGATCGAACTGCCGATAATTCCGTTGCAGCCATAATTGTTTCTGTACTTTTTTATAATAGCATTTGAAATTTTCTTTTAAGAATGGAATAATAATACTCACTGCACAAATAACTTGTCTACACAAGAAACTCAGGATACACCGCTTCGCGTGCCGCCGGTCGTAAGCCCGATTTTTCACTTGCTATTGAGTTAGGCGGAGTAACCTGAGCTACTGCTGCTGAGAAGGCAATGCACCCAAGCTTTGTATTGATTCCGACAGGCTTCCGGCTGTGCGGTATTAGCAGTTTGCTAAAAGTAATTAATCATTTATGGCAACACCTTGATTTGCTGTGAGGTGTTGCCTTTTTATTATCTATATACAAAATAATTTCATCGAAATGCTGTAATCATCAGGTCCATGTGAATGCAAGTTCATGCAGGTTCAAGTCCTGTTACCTGCACCACGAAAAGCTCGATTTTATCGAGCTTTTTTCATTTTATAGATAATAAATATCACACCAGATTAGGGAAACACTGATTAAACAAAAAATATAATTCTAAATTAGAATAATAAATTAAAAATCCAAATACCTATGCTATGATAAAAGAAAAAGCAACAGAAACTCATAATCTGTTGCGAGAAGACGATGAGGTTGTGTACCGAAATACGGGGTAGTTGCACAGGATTCGTTTCTGCGCTGGACAGCGAACAAGGTGTTGCGCAGATTAGCGTTTTATCAGAGATCGGCGTTATGTATGTCGTTGATGAAGAACAAATAGAAGCAATAAAAGAGGTCTGACCGTTCTCACAATGTGGGAGCGGTATTTTTATGCTCAAACTGCTTGATATTACAGTGCTGACATCGGCAACGCCGCCTTGAAACAAAGATGAGAGAGCAAAGGCAGGAGATAAATGTGAAAGTTTAGCACTTTACAGCTCGCATAATTTAATAAAAACATAATTACCATAAAAAGCGTAAAGAGAATAAACGACAAAACAGGCATCCGCAATCAATCTGCAGATGCCTGTTTCTGGCTGGGCTAGCTGGATTCGGACCAGCGAATGACGGAGTCAAAGTCCGTTGCCTTACCGCTTGGCTATAGCCCAATATCTGTTTAGAAAATATGAGGGAAAGGTAAAACCGATCCCTCATATTGTGGTGACCCATCGGAGATTCGAACTCCGGACACCTTGATTAAAAGTCAAGTGCTCTGCCGACTGAGCTAATGAGTCATATGGGGTGGATAGTCGGATTCGAACCGACGGTCTCCAGTGCCACAAACTGGCGCTTTAACCAACTAAGCTATACCCACCATATATATAAAGGCGAAAAAGAAAGGCTTTAAAAAACTGTCGTTCCCTTAACGCCTTAAGTATTATATCTGTTTTGGCCGTGATTGTCAAGTCTTTTTTTAAGTTTTTGTTTTTTTATCGTTATTTTTTTGCCAATGAATAATATTTATCTCTCAAATTTCTTAAATCAGACGGCGATTTCAATGATGTTTCCCTCATTGTCATGAATACAGCTTTCATAATATCCGTCGCCTGTGGTCCTCGGCTCGCTTATCACACGATATCCGTCGTTTCTTATTCTTGCGGTTATTGAATTAGCTTCATTGATGTCACCCGCACTGATAGCTATGTGAGTATATCCCGTCATCGGAATATCGTTAATGCTCCTTGAGTCTGATTATTTCATCAAGCAATCTGTTGGCGCAATCAAATTTGCTCATAAGCTCAAGCTGAATTTCGCTGTCCTTTGTTATCAGGCTCAGAACATTTGTATCATGTTCAAAGCCTGCACCCGACACCTTAACATTGTTTGCGGCTATCATATCTATATTTTTACTTTTAAGCTTTTTTCTTGCGTTTTCAAGCATATTCTCGGTTTCCATCGCAAAGCCGCAGATGAATTGTCCGTCGCGTCTGTGCTCTCCGATGTATTTCAAGATATCCTTTGTGCGCTTTAATTTTATGCTCATATCATCGTCGGATTTCTTGATTTTCTGATCGCTGACAAACTCGGGAGTGTAGTCTGCTACAGCGGCAGCCTTAATTATAATATCCTGCTCATCTGCGCGTGAAGTAACAGCATTGAACATATCCTCGGCGGTGGTAATATTAACGATATCGACAAAGGGGACAGGCTCAAGCGAGCATCTTCCGCTGACAAGAGTAACGCTTGCACCTCTGAGCATTGCTGCCTTTGCAATAGCATAACCCATCTTGCCGGAGGAATGGTTTGTCAGATATCTGACAGGGTCAATCGGCTCGATTGTCGGTCCTGCGGTAACAAGCAGTTTAAGTCCTACTAAATCCTTTTCAAAGGCAAGCTCACGCTCGATATATGTGTAAAGCTCCTGCGGCTCGGGCATTTTGCCTGCTCCCACGACTCTGCAGGCAAGATTTCCTACATTTGGCTCAATTATAGTGTATCCGAATTTTTCAAGCTTTCTCAGGTTGTCCTGAACAATCGGATTTTCATACATATTTGTGTTCATCGCCGGGGCAATTGCAACGGGACATTTGCACGCCATAACGGTTGTTGTCAGCATATCATCGGCAATTCCGTTTGCAATTTTGCCGATAACATTTGCCGTTGCAGGAGCAATAAGCACATAATCAGCCTTTCGAGCAAGCGATATGTGCTTAATTTCATACGGATGATTCCTGTCAAAGGTGTCAACAATGCATTTGTTTGAAGTTAACGCCTCAAATGTTTCCTCGGTAATGAACTTTGTAGCATTTTCTGTCATAAGAACGTGAACGTCACAGCCCTGCTTTACAAGAAGTCGTGCAAGATTGGGAATTTTATATGCGGCGATGCCGCCGCTGACGCCGAGAATAACCGTTTTATTTTTAAGCATAGTAATTTCCTTTCGTAGGTCAGATATCCTGATTGTGTACTTAAAATCAAGACTGCCGATACATTGTCTTTACTTTAGGAATCACTGAATAAATCGTTTGTGCAGATTGCGCCGTCAGATTTTTCGTCAGGTTGGACAAATAAACCGCAGTAATGCTGTCGCATTACGAGGATTTTTTGGTCAGGCTGACGGGAAATATGCAAGCAAGATGTGCAAACAGCTTTCAGCGTGATTTGTTCAGTGTTTCCTTTATATTATATCAAGGTAAATACAAAATTGTAAAGAAAAAATATTGCCAAAAACTTGCCTTTTTTACTTTTATAGTGCATAATATAAAAGCTAAATTCAGATTCATGAATTAAGCTTTTGAAATTATATTTATCGGCAGGAGGAATTAATTTATGTCCGACAACGGCAAAAAATCCCTGCAAACAGCCCAGCTTGCGCTTTTCAGTTCGCTTATTATTCTGCTTGCTTTTATTCCCGGCATCGGGTATATTCCGCTTGGCGTAACACGTGCAACAATTATTCACGTTCCCGTTATTATCGGCTCAATTGTTCTCGGACCTAAAATGGGAGCGGTTCTCGGCGGCGTTTTCGGCCTGACAAGCCTTATTTCAAACACCTTAACCCCAACTGTAACATCCTTTGTGTTCACTCCGTTTTTCGAGGGCGCAGGTCTTGGCGGAAATCCGCTTAGTCTTGTAATCTGCTTTGTTCCGAGAATTCTTGTCGGTGTTGTGCCTTATTTTGTTTATAAGGGCGTAATAAAACTATTAAATAAAATAAAAGGCAAGGAAACCGTTTCGCTTATTACAGCCGGAATCTGTGGTGCAATGACAAACACAATCCTTGTTATGGGAATGATATATCTTTTCTTTGGCGAAAGCTATGCCAAGGCAAAGGAAATTTCATATGACGCTCTGCTTGGCGTTATTCTCGGCATTATCGGCGTCAACGGTGTGCTTGAGGCGATAACGGCGGCAGTTCTGACCTGTGTAATCTGCAAGGTGCTTTTTAAAATCAAAAAGAAACACAGGATTTAATGAGAAAATAAAAAGTAAAGGTGATTATATGATTCTGGCTCTTGATGCCGGCAACACAAACATAGTTCTCGGCTGTATTGACGACAATAATAAAATAGTTTATGAGGCAAGAGTTGCAACAGACCACAGCAAAACCGAGTATCAGTATGCTGTTGAATTTAAAACTCTTCTCGAAATAGGCGGCATAGATATAAAAAGAATCAGCGGTGCTATAATGTCGTCCGTTGTTCCGCCGCTTGTGACAATTCTGAAAAAGGCTGTAAGCTTCATTGCCGGTGTAACACCGCTCGTAGTCGGACCGGGACTTAAGACGGGCCTTAACATTCTGCTCGATAATCCGGCACAGCTTGGAAGCGACCAGGTTGTTGACGCTATTGCTGCACTTGATGAATACAAGCCGCCGATTATTATTTTTGATATGGGCACAGCTACAACCGTTTCTGTGATTGACAAAAACAAAAACTATCTCGGCGGTATGATAATACCCGGAGTGAAAATTTCTCAGGAAGCTCTGACGGCACGAACCTCACAGTTACCGAAAATCAGCATTGAAGCACCAAAAAAAATCATCGGTAAAAATACTGTTGACTGTATGAAAAGCGGTGCAATATTTGCAAATGCAGCTATGGTTGACGGCGTTGTTGAGAGAATCGAAAACGAGCTTCAGGAGCACACCACAGTTGTTGCAACGGGCGGACTTTCAGGTAGCATAATTCCGTTTTGCAAGCGTAATATTATTGTAGATAACGATTTGCTTATAAAAGGACTTAAAATACTTTACGATAAAAATAATTAAGGAAACATCGGGGAATGCTGCAACACTTTGCAGCATTGCTCCGAAAAAAATTAAAATACAGAGAGGCAGGTAAAAGATGGATATAATAGAACTGCTGAAGGTTATTTTTCAGGGTATTATCGAGGGAATAACCGAGTGGCTTCCGATAAGCAGCACAGGTCATATGCTGCTTGTTGACGAATTTATGAAAATGGATATGACGCAGGCTTTCAAGGATATGTTCCTTGTTGTCATTCAGTTCGGCGCAATTCTGGCTGTTATTGTTATATTCTGGAAACAGCTCTGGCCGCTGAAAGTCCAAAAGCTCAAGCATTCATCGGGACACTCAATTGTGCTGGAGCGCAGTATTCTGAGTATGTGGGCAAAGGTGATTGTCGGCTGTCTGCCTGCGGCGGTGCTTGGATTTTTGTTTGACGATTTGATAACCGAATATCTTTATGCTCCGTATGTAATAGCCGCAATGCTTATTGTTTACGGTATCGGGTTTATAGTGATTGAAACATGGAACAAAAAGAGAGTTCCAAAGGTGAATTCCATAACCGAGATATCATATCAGAGTGTTCTTATAATCGGCGTTTTTCAGGCTCTTGCGATGATACCCGGAACCTCACGCTCGGGTGCTACAATCATCGGCGCTTTACTGCTTGGTATTTCAAGAACAACAGCAGCCGAATATACATTCTTCCTTGCAATCCCGACAATGCTCGGTGCAAGCGGCTTTAAGCTGCTCAAGTATTTCCTGAATTCAGGCTTCGGCTTTACAAGTGCAGAGCTTATCTCGCTTGCTGTCGGAATGGTAGTAGCCTTTGCGGTGTCTGTCGTTGTAATCAAGTTCCTTATGAGCTATATCAAAAAACACGACTTCAAGATTTTTGGCTGGTACAGAATAGCACTTGGCGCATTGGTTTTGTGCCTGACTCCGTTGCTTTTTAAATAATAAATATTTGGGACTACAGCTTTCGGTTTATACCGTTGTTACTGTAGTCCCTTGTTTTATTTGTTATAAAGTCCTCTTAGCACTCGTATCTCCTCGGCGTAGCCGTCAAGCTCGTTCGGAGTTTCAAGGAAGAACGGCAGATTTTTAAGCGACGGGTGATTGATGATTCTTTTAAAAGCGTCAAGTCCTATTCCGCCCAAACCGATTTTCTGGTGCCTGTCCTTGTGACAGCCGAGGTAATTCATACTGTCGTTTAAGTGAACAGCCTTGAGCCTTTCAATTCCTACAATCCGGTCAAACTCTTCAAGCACACCGTCAAGGTTGTTTACAATGTCATAGCCGGCGTCAAAAACGTGGCAGGTGTCAAGGCAGACTCCAAGCTTTTGATTCAGCCTTGTTTTGTCGATTATCGACTTAAGCTCCTCAAATTTTGAACCGACCTCACTGCCTTTTCCCGCCATTGTTTCAAGAAGAACCGTTGTGTTCATATCCTCTGTCAGAACAGCGTTAAGCTGTGCGCTGATAAGCTCTATTCCCTTGTCAACACCCTGTCCGGTATGACTTCCGGGGTGAAAGTTATAAAGATTTCCCGGTAAATACTCCATTCTCTTTAAATCATCAGTCATAGTCTGAAGCGCAAATTCACGGGTTTTTTCGTCCTTTGAACAGGGGTTCAGCGTGTATGGCGCGTGAGCGAGTATTGTGCCGAATTTATTTTCAAGCAGCAGCCTTTTAAGCTCCTCAACGTCTTTTTCGTCAATTTCCTTTGCTTTTCCGCCTCGGGGATTTCTTGTGAAAAACTGAAAGGTGTTTGCACCGATAGACAGTGCCTGTCTGCCCATTGCGGCAAATCCCTTTGATACGGATAAATGACAGCCTATAACCATAAAATCATTCCTTGTTTTTATTTTGCTTATATAATACAGCAAAACTTGAAAAAATAAAAGATTTTTAAGGATTATTTAAGGAAACACTGATTAATCGTTTGTGCATATTGCGCCGTCAGATTTTTCGTCAGGTTGGACAAATAAACCGCAGTAATGCTGTCGCATTACGAGAATTTTTTGGTCAGGCTGACGGAAAATATGGGGGGGAAGATGTGCAAACAGCTTTCAGCGTGATTTATTCAGTGTTTCCTTAATAATTGAAGCCGTATAATCACCTGAATAAAGGAATTCCGAAAAGTAATCTTCAGATAAAGTCAGAAAAACAAAATAAATAAAAGGCTGTTGCAAACAGCGGACAAAAATATACCGACCGTTTGCAGCAGCTTTAATTATATAAAGCTTATTTTACATCTTACCGCCGATTTTTGACAGCTTACAATTTTTGTATTTACATATCAGATTCAATCGGTTATGCTTATAATCAAGGAGGGCAGAGGTATGAAGATTACGATTGAGGAAATCAGCAACGAAGCCGAAGAAGAAATAATCGTGCGATGTCACAGCATCAACTCCGATACGGTTAAAATGCTGCAAGAGCTTAAATCAACGCCAAAAGGTATAGTCGGTTATAAAGCGGGTGCGATACACAAGCTGAGCCTTGACGAGATATATTATTTCGAGGTTGTTGACAATAAATCCTTTATTTATTGTAAGGACGAGGTATATGAAAGCCGCTTAAAGCTCTATGAATTTGAACTGCAAAGCTCTGATACAAGCTTTTTCAGGGCGGCAAAGTCAATGGTGTTGAATGCGGATAAAATTGACTACATCACACCGTCGCTTTCCGGCAGATTTGAGGCAACACTTTTGAACGGAGAAAAAACAGTAGTATCACGGCAGTATGTCAGCGAGCTTAAAAAGCGTATGGGCATATGACGTCATATAAAGAAGGGAGTTTTTGATACGATGAATAAAAATTCAATGACAAGTCTGCTGATATCGCAGTTCTTTACAATATACACGGGCTCAATGTTTGCAACAATACTTTTTGTCAGCCTTTCTAATCCGCCGATAAAGTCGCTGCCAACCGAATATTTGTGGCAGGTGGCTTTGTTTTCGCTGGCGGCTGATTTGATAACGCTTGTGTATTATTCTAAAAACGAGCTGAGCAGAAAGCAATTCTGGATACGCACCGCAATTCACACTGTTTTGCTTGAGGTGATTTTAATGATACTCGGCTACCGCATCGGAATGTATGGTGATTTTTTAAGCGGTTGTTTTATGGTTTTAATTATTCTTGTTGTTGACGTATTTGTGCGGTTTGTAACCTACTTAAGCGACAGGCGTACAGCAGACGCCATAAACGAAAAACTAAAAAGCAGAAGAGAGGAGAGAACTAAAAAATGAGTAATATTATTGAGATAAGTAACTTAAATAAAAGCTTCGGCGATGTCAAAGCTGTTCAGGATTTAAGCTTTCGTGTTAAAAAAGGTGAGCTGTTCGCTTTCTTGGGTCTTAACGGCGCAGGCAAAAGTACAACAATTTCAATTATGTGCGGTCAGCTTGGCAAGGACAGCGGCAAGGTCATCATCAACGGCGCTGACCTTGATAAAAGCGTTGATAAAATAAAATGCGATCTTGGTGTCGTATTTCAGAATTCTGTTCTCGACAAATCCTTATCGGTTTATGACAATCTCAAAAGCCGTGCAGCCTTGTATGGTATAACGGGAAATGCATTCAAGCAAAGACTCAGCGAGCTTTCTAAGTTGCTTGATTTCAAAGATATTCTGAAGCGTACTGTCGGCAAGCTGTCAGGCGGTCAGCGCAGAAGAATTGATATCGCAAGGGCGCTTTTGCACAAGCCGCAAATTATGATTCTCGACGAGCCGACAACGGGTCTTGACCCGCAGACGAGAAAAACTGTATGGAGCGTTGTGTCGCAGCTTCGCCTTCAGGAAAATATGACTGTATTCCTGACAACGCACTATATGGAGGAGGCGGCAGACGCCGATTATGTAATTATTCTTGACAGCGGCAAAATCTCGGCACAGGGCACTCCGCTTGAGCTGAAAAACAGCTATACAGGCGATTTTATAACTCTTTACAATATATCGGAACAGCAGGTAAAACAGCTTGAGCTGCCGTATGAAGCGCTTCGTGATGCTTACCGTGTGTCAGTTCCGGACACAAAAACCGCAACTGAATTGATACTGAAATATCCCGGTATATTCAATGACTATGAAATAACCAAAGGAAAGATGGACGATGTATTCCTTGCCGTTACCGGCAAAAGACTTATGGGAGGTGAGCAGAAATGAGTTCGTTATCAGCACTTATTCGCAGAAACACAAAATTATTTTTCAGAGATAAGGGTATGTTCTTTACATCGCTTATTACGCCGGTGATTTTACTGGTTCTGTATGTGACATTTCTTGGCAGTATCTTTCAAAGGACCTTTGAATCTGTTATTCCTGTTGAGTTGAATGCTCCGGACGGAATAATCAACGCTCTTGTCGGCGGTCAGCTGCTGTCGTCGCTTCTGGCGGTTTGCTGTGTAACAGTTTCTTTTATGTCGAATATGCTTATGGTTCAGGACAAAGTGACAGGAGCGAGAAGTGATTTGACAATGACTCCGGTCAAGCGTTCCATACTTGCTCTCAGCTACTATATTTCAACGGCAATTTCTACGCTCATCATCTGCGTTTTAGCCACAGCCGTAGGATTTATTTATCTTGCAAGCAGCGGTTGGTATATAACTTTTTCAGATGTTCTGCTGATTTTTGCTGATGTATTCTTACTCGTGATGTTCGGCACGGCTTTGTCAAGCATTGTAAATTGCTTCTTATCGTCACAGGGACAGATGACTGCTGTCGGAACAATTATCAGTGCCGGCTACGGCTTCATCTGCGGAGCGTATATGCCTATTTCTGAATTCAGTGACGGCTTGCAGAAGGTTTTATCCTTCCTGCCCGGAACATACGGCACTTCTCTTATCCGCAACCATATAATGAACGGTGCACTTGATGAGCTGTCAAATATCGGACTGCCGTCTGAGGGAATAAACGCAATCAAGGACGCAATTGACTGCAACTTTTATTTCTTCGGCGACAAGGTCGAACAGCCTGTTATGTATATGATTATCGGCGGTTCGGTTGTAGTATTAATTGCAGCGTATATTCTGCTGAACGTATTAAAACGTAAAAACTGAAAATGAAAAGAGGTAATCAAAATGAAAAAAGTTCTTGTATTCAACGGGTCTCCAAAACGAAACGCAAGTGATACCATGCATATGACCCGTGCTTTTCTGGACGGAATGAACAGCGCAGATAAATTTGATGTCAGTATAATCAATGCAATTGATAAGAATATTGGATTCTGCCGAGGTTGTTTTGTGTGCAAGCGCAACGGCGGCACCTGCGTTATCAAAGATGATATGAAAGAAATCCTCGAAGAAATATTGAACGCAGATATAATAATATGGAGCTTTCCGCTTTATTGCTACGGTATGCCGGCACATTTAAAGGCACTTATCGACAGAACAATGCCGCTTTCCTCGATGATGATGGAAAAGGTAGGCGAACATTACGAGCATATCAGTGATCACGATTTTTCAAAAACAAGCTATGTTATGATTTGCGGCTGCGGTTTCCCGAGCGGAAAAAACAATTTTGAAGCGATGGTTACGGAATTCAAGCTGATGTTCGGCGATGATAAATCAACAATAATAACTGTACCCGAATCACCGATGTTCAATGTTAAGGAGGCAGAGCCGGTAACAAAGCCGTTTCTTGATGTTCTGCGAGAGGCAGGACGTGAATATGCGGCTGACGGCGTTATTTCGCCTGACACATGGGGCAAAATAAACACACCGATGATACCCGAGGAGATATACATTCAAATTGCAAACAGTGCAAATGCATAAAATGAATATGGCAACAGCCGCAGTAGGGTCAGTAAAGACCAGACTGCGGCTGTTGTTTTGTGATTGGCTAATTCTACTGTAGAATGTAGAGGGTAATATTCACATTTTGCTTATGCAAATTCATCATCACAGTTTATCCACATCAAATCAACCCAAAGCTTCTTTGTGTCGTTCCATCTTCTCTTCTGGTAGTGACCGTTGTAGTATCTGTACTTCCAGATAATTACATCCGCCTGCGGCTCAACACCCGGATCAGTGACTGCGGCAGCAGCAATAGAAATTACCTGTTCTTCAGCTTCGGCAGTTTCTGCGGCTGAAGCACCGATTATACCGCTTGTAAGCAGCATTACGGCACACATTGACAGAGAAGCAATCTTTTTGAGTGTTTTCATAAAAATTCACCACCTTTTTTAAGATTAATTTTATTTTCAAGCAGTGCGAAATTATAAATCCACACTGCTTTACTTACTTTTCTTTTATTGGGTAACTGGAATATAATCCGTTATCTACATCTTCTTTACTTACATCAAATTCTCTTCCGTTAAAAATAAAAATATAGCTTCCGTCTTCCTGCTTAACAAGATAAGAATTTGATGCATCAGATATAATCCAATTTTTTCCGTCTTCCCGGTATGCCTCCGGGGGAACATAGCCTCCGCCTGATGGCTGCCAGATAAACATATAAGACAGCGCAAGAATAACGGCACAGGCAAACGCAAGTGTGATATTGATTTTTTTGCCAAGGCTCTTTTTGTCGCTGGTATTAAGTATGTATTCAAAACGCTCTTTTGTAAAATCAGCATCGTCTGAGGAGAAAAGCTCCAAGTTTACAAGTGAGCACTTTACGCTGAATCTGTTGTTCATCTCTTTTGGGGAGCAATTCTTCATACACTTGACAATAGCGTCAAGATATTCAAGCTTCTCCTGCTCAGTGTTACCGACGGTCGTTTTGTAATCACATTTCAGCTCAAGCTTTTGTGCAAGATTTGCTTTCAGCAGGTACACAAACGGATTACACCAGAATATGCAGCAATACAACTCAACAAGTAGTTTAATCAGGGTATCGTTGTTTTTCTGATGCGTAAGCTCGTGCCTAAAGATATAGCGCAGTTCACTGTCGGTGTAATCGTTGAGGGGGATAAGCACAACAGGATTTATAACACCGTAGGTCATAGGTGAAATTTTTTCGTCAATAACCTTAAGCCTGATTTTGCGTTTGAAGTGTGATTCCTTGATTGTTTCCTCAAATACCCTTTGTTCTCTGTCGGTTGCAAGATTGGTGTAGCTACCGACGAGCCTTATAAAATTATAAAATTTATACGCTTGCCGCAGCAACAGAAAAACCGTGACAACCGTCAGTATAACAGTAAGCACATCAATAAACCTTACTGTTGTAACCGGCTCAAACCTGTTGGCTCTTGTGTCAATAATCGGTGAGAACAAAAAATTCGAAATCACAGGATAAACCACAGTGTCGCTGATGATAATCGTTCTGTTCGGAAACTCAAACGGAAATGCAAGTCGAACAACAGAGCATACATAAAGAATCACAATGCTTGTCAGCCCCATATGGGTGTCAAGCTTTTTATTTTTTGTAAGAAAATAAATAAGTAATATAACAATACTGCTTGTTATGGATGCCATAACAAAAGAAAAAAAGGTAATATCCATTTTAACCTCTTGAAAAACGCAAAGAATGGCAGAAAACGGCTTTGAACGCTTAAATCAATATCATCAGTTACTTATTTAAGCGGTTCAAAGCCGATGTATGTCAAGCCTTAAGTTCTGCTTTTCTTGCTTTTACTATTTTCTCAAGCTCAAGAACAAGGTCAAGACTGTCTGTCTTGGCAATAAGTGCCGATACAATCTTGGGAATATCGTTGTCGCTGAAGCTGTGCAGCGAGGTAAATTGACTTACCGAGTATTCTTCCTTAGAAATCTTTGCTGTGAATGTGCGGGCATAGTTCTTTGTTGTTTTTACAAAGCCGGTAACCTCGATCATATCTTTTTCTATAAGAGAATTAATCAAAAGATGCACATAACTTTTTTTCCATGATCTGTCAACCGATAATTCAATTATCTGTGAGCTTGTCAGTGGTTTGTCTTCTTTCCACATAAGCTCCATAATTTCAAGTTCACTCTTGGTTAACAATAAAACCACTCTCTTTCATAATTTGATAAGTTTTTCCGATTTCTGCTTTCTACACACCTTAAAATTTACACACCCTATATCTGCTTATTATTTCTGCAGTTCAGCTTTTTTCTTCTCAATCATTTCTTCAAGCTGTCCAATCAGCTCAGGGTTATCTGTCTTTTTAATAAGGGCAGAAACCATCTTAGGAATGTCGCTTTGCTGAAAGCTCTGCATACTTGTATATCTGCCTACAGAGTATTCCTCTTTGCTCACCTTTGCCTTAAAAGTACGGGCATAATTTTTAGTTGTCTTGATAAAGCCTACAACTTCAATCATACCTTTTTCAAGGAGAGAGTTGATCAAAAGGTGAACATAACTCTTTTTCCACGATCTGTCAACAGACATATCAATGATTTGTGAGCTTGTCAGCGGTTCATCCTCCTGCCACAGAAGCTCCATGATTTCAAGTTCGCTCTTAGTTAGCATAAAGATCCTCCTATTAAATTATTATATTTCGTATTATAGTACAAATCCGAGGGATTGTCAATGGAAAATCTATTAAAAAAACAAAAATTTTGTGGTATTTTTAAAAATTTTTTTTAAATATATAAGTTCTTGACAAAAAAACGAACGAAAAAGAAAAGGGTAATATTAAAAGAGTGATTCCTCATATATTTATTACATATTAAAATATAGGGGGTCACTATATGAAAGGGATAGTCGAAGAACGTGCAGTTGAGCTTGGTGAATACATAATAGAAAACGGTGCGACGGTGCGCAGTACTGCAAAAAAGTTCGGAGTAAGCAAAAGCACTGTGCACAAGGACGTCAGTCAAAGGCTCAAGGGTGTTGATCCCGGACTATATAATGAAGTGAAAAATATACTTGAAATCAACAAGGCGCAAAGACATATCAGGGGCGGTATGGCAACAAGGAAGAAATACAAGCACGGTCTGTAAATTAGCAGAATTTCCATATAAATCCTGCTTAAATTCTGCGTATGAAATTTGACAAATTATCTCTTCAGACTTATACTAATTACTAAATTTGGAAAGTAATTTTTGTCGGAAGAGGGGGATAATCGTTGATTACTGATTTGTCAAAGGGAAGTCCTGCAAAAATTCTGTGGAGTTTTTCAATGCCCCTGCTTTTAAGCAGTGTGTTTCAGCAGCTTTATAATATGGCTGACAGTATTGTTGCAGGTAATTTCGCAGGTGAAAACGCACTTGCGGCTGTCGGTGCATCGTTTCCGGTTACAATGATTTTTGTGGCAATTGCAATGGGCGGTTCTGTCGGATGTAATGTAGTTATTTCGCAGTATTTCGGCGGCAGGGATTATCGCAACACCCGTCTTGCGATTAATACTTCTTTTATTTCGTTTTTTGTATTAAGCATAATACTTACACTTCTCGGGCTGATATTCTGCGACCCGATAATTTCGCTGCTGAATACTCCGGATGATATTTTCAGCGACAGCAGTCTGTATCTGAGGGTGTATATTCTCGGACTTATCTTTTTGTTTGTATATAACATATGCAATGCTATTTTTACATCGCTGGGCGATTCCAGAACACCTCTTTATTTCCTTATCGCATCGTCGCTCGGCAACATAGCACTTGACGTTGTGTTTGTTGCAATCTTCGGCTGGGGTGTTGCAGGCGTGGCATGGGCAACCTTTGTAGCACAGGGGATAGCGTCTGTGCTGGCTTTTGTTGTTCTGCTCAGGCGGCTTTCTTGCCTTAAGACGGAAAATGATGAAAAGGTACCGATTTATTCAAAATCTATGCTTGCGCATATTTCCCGAATTGCCGTGCCGAGCATTATTCAGCAGAGCTTTGTGTCTGTTGGAAATATATTCATTCAGAGTCTTATCAACGGATACGGTTCGGCAACAGTTGCCGGATACTCCGCCGCAGTTAAGGTCAACACCTTCTGCATTACCTCTTTCACGTCGATGTGCAACGGGCTTTCAAGCTATACAGCGCAAAATATCGGTGCGAGAAAGCTTAAAAGAGTAATAATAGGCTATAAGTCTGCACTTGTGATGGTCCTCGGCACCTGTGCAGTCCTGACTGCAATCTGTATTATTTTCAGCGATTCTCTTGTAAGACTGTTTATGAATTCGCCGAGTGATACAGCAATAGAAACAGGCAAAGGCTTTCTGCTTATAACCTCGCCGTTTTATTTCTCTGTCGCAACAAAGCTTACCACTGACGCAGTGCTTAAGGGCGGCGGTGCAATGTCGAGCTTTATGGTTACTACGTTCTCTGATTTGATAATAAGGGTTGTAATGGCATATATTTTGTCCTCTTTCCTTGGAACATACGGCATCTGGTTGAGCTGGCCTGTTGGCTGGGTAATTTCGGCGGCTATCTCACTTGCATTATATTTTGTCGGTACATGGCGGCCAAAGTATGCACGTCATCATAAACATACTCATATATCCGACGAATGCTGAAAAATACGGAATAATCGGGAGAGCATTATGGTAAAAATCTATTATGCTTACAGCTATCAGGCAAAAGAATACTGCGGCAAAGCCGAAAGTATATTATCGCCTGACCGCTATGAGCATTATAAACGCTTGAAAAAAGAAGATGACAAGCTTGACTGTCTTGCTGTCGGCTTGATAATCAATAAAGTATTCGGCGACCCGTCGCTTGTATATAAGGATGAAAAAGGCTGTCCGAAACTGAAAAACGGAGAATTTATTTCTATATCCCACAGCGGCGGTGTTTGTGCTGCTGCCGTGGCTGACAATGCGGTCGGACTTGACATTCAGACACATTCCGAGAGGGATTATTTGTCGCTGGGACGGATCGTCTTTTGCAAGGAAGAGCTTGAGTATCTTACACAATGCGGCGATACTGAGAACAGCTTTTATAAGCTTTGGTGCTTAAAAGAGAGCTATATGAAAGCAAAGGGTCTTGGGTTTTATCTTTCACCTAAAAGCTTCCGTTTTGATATAGCCGGCGGTGGGATAAGGCTGGTTTCCGATGATGATAAGAAATGGTTCTTTTCCTGCTTTGATTTATCCGGACTTACCGCTGCGCTTTGCTGTGACGGCACAGACGAATATACGCTTGTAAATATTCCCTTGACATAGAGTGTATTTTCGGCTAAACTGAATATGTATTTACGGTTTTTCCTATCGGAGAATTAAAAGGGAATGCGGTTAGAATCCGCAGCAGTCCCCGCTACTGTAAAAATGACGAAAGCTCACATTGTCACTGACTTCGGTCGGGAAGACGAGCTGTTAGGTTGAATTTGAGCCAGGAGACCTGCCGTATTTACGATAAACTGGCATTTCGGAGGAAAATGGCGGTGCTTTTTCAGGAAACTCTGATTAAATCGTTTGTGCATAATTGCCATCAGTGTGATTTATTCAATCTTTCCTTAAGTATTGCTGCGCCGTAATGGCGCTTTTTTGTTCTCCGAAAAATATTTTAATCGGAGGAATTAAAAATGAAAACCATCAAAAAAATCTTTACCGCTGCAATTGCGTCAGTTCTTCTTGCAGCAACGCTCACTGTCAATGCGGCAGCGGCACAGAAAAGCGAAAAAACAGTCACAGTATCAGTTGAGGCTTTCTCAATCGGCTGCGGATACGTTCTTGAACCCACAAAAATCAGCTTTAACGAGGGTGAAACAGCCGCAGACGCCGTTAAGAAAGCGCTTGAACAAAACAACATTACATTCGACGCTTCCTATCAGTACGGCTTTTATATCAACGGCATCAGCTTCAGGCACACTGCCGACATTCCGTCATATATAACCGATGCAGTTGTCGGTCACGATGACGAATATGACGAGGATATTCTGTTTGGAGATTATATCGACGAGGACGCTACGCCTGATGATTTGGCGGCAAATGATTATGTATATGGACTTTCGGGCTGGCTTTTCACCGTCAATCAGCCGACAAGCGAAGCTATGTCAAAGGGTATGTCACAGACAACACTCAATGACGGCGATGTTATCAGACTGCAGTTTTCGCTTGATTGCGGCGCTGATATAGGCACAGCCAATATTTCGGGTATGCCGCAGTGGGGATATCACGCTGATTTTTACCCGACAGCAGACAAAACAGAGCTTACAAGAGCTATTGCAGAGTCTGACGCTGTATCGCCTTCACCGCTTTACAATGCCGTATCGCAAATGAAAAAGACAGCGTCATATCTGCCTGCCGCACGAACTGAGGTTGACTCAACGCTCGGTGACTATAACACTGTTAAAGCACTTAATCCGCAAAGCGGTGACGTCGATAAAAACGGTAAAATTACAATCCTTGACGCTATCCTTATCCAGAAATCGGCTCTGTCCGTATCGGGTCTTGACAGCGTTCAGAGCCTGATTGCCGATTGTAACAGCGATGGCGAAATTTCGCTTGTTGACGCAGTCTTTGCGCAGAAAAAAGCCGTTGCTCAGGCATAAAACTTATAAATATAATTTCAGGCGTAGCGTTGTCGCTGCGCCTTTGCTGAATAATTATTACAGGAGGACAAAATGAAAAAAGCGGCTTCCTGCCTATTGATTTTAATAATACTTATCTCTTCGTTCTGCATTTCAGCGGCTGATGCTGCCGATTATTCATCGTACGATTTCAGAACAACCGCAAACGATGTTGTCAAATGGAAGAAAAATAAAGAAGCGACTGGAAACTGTCTGTTCACGGGCGATTTTATGCAGAATATCGCTGATAACGGCGGCGGAGAATGGTACGCCTGCTATATGGGCAGGTTCGGATTTGAGGATTATCCCCAAAACTTTCTTGACGCAATAACGACCTATGTTGTAAACAAATATAACAAATACGGTACGCTGTCAGAAACCTATGCGACAGATTATCACAAAATTGCTCTTGCCGTGATATCGGCGGGGGGCAATCCTTATGATGTCGGCGGAATAAATCTGATAGCCGACGGAGTATATAACCGTGAAAACACAGCTTCACTCGGCCGCCAGGGTATGAACGGCTGGGTGTGGGGGCTTATTGCGCTCGACAGCCTGAACACGCAGATTCCCGACGGGAGCTGTTATACCCGTGAAGAAATAATTACCGAAATTCTTAAATATCAGCTTAAGGACGGTGGCTTTTCTGTTCTTGCAACAGGTTCAAAATCCGACGTTGATATAACGGCAATGGCTCTTTATGCACTTGCGCCTTATCAGAACAGCTCAACCTCGTTCACTTATGTTCCAAAGTATGAAAGAAAGGGCAGAACCGTCACAAAAACAGCAGGGCAGGTTATTAATGAAGCTGTGTCGTTTTTGTCGGGCGAACAGCTCAGTGACGGCGGATACAGCTCCTACGGCGTATCTAACAGTGAGAGTATCAGTCAGGTTATAATAGCGCTTTGCTCGCTCGGCATTGACCCGCAGTATGATTCACGCTTTATCAAAGACCGCAGTCTGCTTGAGGCTTTTATGAGCTTTAAGTGCAGTGACGGCGGATTTGCACACGAAAAAGGCAATTCGTCAGACCCGCTTGCAAGCGAACAGGCGCTCGGCGCAGTTTCGGCACTCGACAGATTTTACAGCGGCGGTTCACGGCTCTTTGATTTTACCGACGGCGTTACTATGCAAACCTATACTCCTACAAGCAATAAAGAACAGCCGACAATACCGGTTTCTTCAAATTCAGACACAGGGTCATCGTCTTCCGCTCACAATCACAATTCATCTTCCGTTAATTCAAATTCCGAACATAGTGTTAATACTGTTGTAACTGCTTCAAACAGCAGTTCCTCATCTCACACTTCATCAGTCGGAGGAGCAAACGGAGCGAGCATAAAAGCTACTGAAAAACCGACGGATAATTCTACTTCTGCTACCGCTGCAAATAACAGCAGTCAGGCAGACAGCAGTGACACTATTTCAGCAAATAACAGCAACCGGAATACACCGGAGTCCGCACAGATCACTCAAAACGGTGCAGAGAACGGCTCGTGGATAACGATAATTATAATAATTGCTTCAATTGTCGCCGTTATTGCAGTTGTTGTTATATACTGTGTTTATAGGAAGAAAAAAGAAATCACAAATCAAAATAATAACAACGAAAGCTCCGAAAGTATGGGCGATGATCCCACAACTTCAGGCGACAGTGAAAACAACGGTATTCAAAACGGAACAGACGTTACAGACGGAACGGAAACAGAGAATAGTATCACTGCGGATGATAACGGAATAGAACTTGAATAATCGGTGTGTGAAATTGTTTTATCAAAATATCTGATTAAAGAGGTTAATTGCTATGAAAATAAAAAAACGGTTGAGTTCTTTATTAATCCTTCTTTACGTTTTGCTGATGTTATCTTCCTGCTCAATTCAAAGCGTTGACGATTATTACTCCTCGTCCTCTGACAGCGATTCAGGCATCTATGCAACAATTTCAATCGACTGCAAAACAATACTCGATAATTATGATATGCTTGATGAAAGCCTAAAAAACGAGAAGTATGTCCCGAAGGACGGGATAATAATTGAAGAAACAAAGTATGCTATAGATGAAAACGATACCGCCTTTTCAATCCTGCAAAAAGCGGTAAGAGACAAGAAAATACATATGGAGTTTCAGGGTGCAGACAAAAATTCTCTCGGTTCGGTTTATGTTCAGGGCATTAATCACATTTACGAATTTTCCTGCGGCGAGCTGAGCGGATGGCTATATAGCGTGAACGGCGAATTCGGCAATGTTTCTGCCGCTGATTATAAGCTTAAAGACGGCGACAGCGTAAAGTGGCAGTATTCGTGCGACTTAGGCGTTGACATCGGCGCTGAGGTTGAATAAAAATAAAGAGTTTTTTCTGAAAGGAGCGTGTGATAAAAATTATGCAAAGGTTTTCGGCATTTCATCCGCTCCCTTCTTTTTTATATTTACTTTCTGCAATATGCATCACTATGTTCAGCCGCAGTATCATTGTTGCCGCTGTATCAATTGCCGCAGCTTTACTGTTTTCAATTTCACTGCGAGCGTTAAAAAGTGTATGGCTTTATCTGCTTGTCTTTTTACTGACAGCAATAACAAACCCTATTTTCAGTCACAACGGTGTAACGGTGTTGTTTTTCTTGAACGGTAATCCGATCACGCTTGAGGCTTTTGTTTACGGCGCTTATCTGGGTGCTATGATAAGTGCGGTGCTTTTATGGTTTTCCTGCTATAACGCTGTGATAACCTCCGACAAGTTTTTAAGTCTGTTTGGCGCAGTTATGCCGAAAGCCGCACTCATTGTTTCAATGGCGCTCAGACTTGTGCCGCAGTTTATCAGCGGCGGCCGTGAGATGATTGAAATACACAATTCGATTTCTCCTGTAAAAAGCGGCGTGCTTTCTAAAGTAAAAAAATATATTTCTGTTTTTTCCTGTCTTATCAGCCGAAGTCTTGAAGGTGCAGTCGAACAGTCTGATTCAATGAAAGCAAGAGGCTACGGCTTCCGTAAAAGGGTCAGCTATTCCCGTTTTTTGTTCAGGTTCAGTGATGCTTTGCTGCTTGTTATTACAGTATCAGGCTTTGTTTATCTTGTCTTTTTCAGCGGCATACTTAACTACAATTATTATCCCGAGATGGACAGTATAAGCTTTGATATTTCATATGTGTTTTGTACGTTATATTTTTTGATTCCTGTTTTAATTAACCTGTGGGGTGAGATGAAATGGAAATACTCAATATCAAGAATTTAAGCTTCAGATACTCTACGGGCAATTCGCCAGCACTGCGCAATGTTAATCTTACGCTAAACGAGGGCGAAATACTTTTACTGTGCGGCAGCAGCGGCAGCGGCAAAACAACGCTGTTAAAGCTTCTGAAAAAAGAGCTTTCACCTGTCGGGGAGCTTCACGGCGAAATCAGCTTGTTCGGTCATTCAAAAGCCGACACTAACCCGTGTGACGTCGGCTTTGTTATGCAGAATCCTCATAATCAGATTGTCACCGATAAGGTCTGGCACGAGCTTGCGTTTCCTCTTGAAAATATGGGCCTTGATAAAAACACCATCAGACTGCGCACCGGCGAAATGGCAAGCTTCCTCGGCATTTCCTCGTGGTTCGATAAAAACACAAACGAGCTTTCCGGCGGACAAACTCAGATTCTCAACTTAGCGTCGGTTATGGCTATGCAGCCCGGGCTTTTACTGCTTGATGAGCCTGTGTCACAGCTTGACCCGATTGCGGCGCGTGAATTTCTGAATGCGGTCACACGGTTGAACCGAGAAACGGGTACAACGGTTATTATGACCGAGCATCGACTTGAGGACGCTTTTACACTTGCAGACACGGTGGCTGTTATGGAAAACGGAACGATAAAATTCTGCGATACGCCGAAAAATATCGCCCGAAAAATAGTTGATGAGAAGAACTCGTCCTTGTTCGACTCGCTCCCGGCTTCTGCAAGAATTTATGCGATGACGGGTGCAATCGGTGAATGTCCGCTTGATATAAGGCAGGGGAGAGCATACCTGCGCCAAAATTTCCCGACTGCCTGTGACGATAAACAGATGTCAAAGAAAAACAGCGAAAAAAAGGAAAGGCTGTTCAAGCTAAGAAATATCCGTTTTCGATATCAAAAAGAGAGTGCCGACGTTCTGCGTCAGCTTGACCTTGATATATATAAGTCAGAGAGTCTTTGTATCCTCGGTGCAAACGGAGCAGGAAAAAGCACTCTGATGCGTGTTCTTTCAAATGCTGTAAAGCCGTATATGGGTAAAATTAAAGCAGAGAAGAATCTGAGAATTTCTCTGTTGCCGCAGAGAGCGGAGCTTGTATTCTTAAAAGACAGCCTGAAAGAAGATTTACTCTCATTTTGCGATGAGTGTTCGATAACTCGGGAAGAGGGATTAAAACGAATAACCGAGCTTTCAGAGCTTTTCAACATTACATCACTTTCAGACCGCCACCCGTATGACTTAAGCGGCGGTGAAACACAGCGTGCAGCGCTGACAAAGCTAATGCTCAGAAAGCCCGATGTTCTTCTCCTCGATGAACCGACAAAGGGCATAGACCCTAAAAGCAAGCGTGAGCTGATTGACTTAATCAAGAATATGTGTGCACAGGGGATTACTGTTGTAACGGTAACGCACGATATTGAATTTGCCGCTCAGGCTGCCGACCGCTGTGCTCTGTTGTTTAACGGTGAGATTATCTCATCTGCGCCGCCGAATGAATTCTTCTGCGGCAACAGCTTTTATACAACTGCTGCGAACAGGATTTCAAGAGGGATATTTGATAACGCAGTTACCTGTGAGGACGTAGCGGAAATCTGTAACGCATCGGAGGACTTACAATGAGCAATATAAAACGAGTGCTTTCTATGCTTCTTTTGCTTGTAGTCGTACCTGCAACCGTCATTCTTTCATATACACTTTTTGATAACAACAGATACGATATAGCTTCACTTGTTATCGCCGTTGTTTCAACACTTGCTGTTGTGCTGAGGTTTGAAAAAAGCAAGTCAAACGGTAAGCTTATCGCTGTTATTGCCGTTATGACTGCACTTTCCGTGGCAGGAAGATTTATCTTTTCACCACTGCCGTTTTTCAAGCCTGTTACAGCCATAGTGGTTATAACTGCGCTCTATTTTGGCAGTGAATGTGGATTTATAACCGGTGCTTTTTCGGCGTTGCTGTCAAATTTCTATTTCGGACAGGGCCCCTGGACGCCTTTTCAGATGATGGTGTGGGGACTGATAGGCTTATTAAGCGGATTGCTTGCAAAATATATAGTCAAGAACAGGATTACGCTGTCCGTCTGGGGTGTTTTTTCCGGCGTTTTGTATTCGATGATAATGGACATCTGGACAACTCTGTGGTCGGACGGAGGCTTCAATATCAGCCGATATGTATTTTATCTTTCGTCATCACTCCCGATTATGGCGGTTTATGCTGTTTCAAACGTCGTTTTCCTGATTCTGCTTGCAAAGCCGTTTGGAAAAAAGCTTGAGCGCATAAAGATTAAGTACGGTATCTGAAGATTTATGCAGTAATAATAAACATAAATTCTCGAAAAAACTATGTTAAATTAACAGCACCTATGTTAAAATACACAAACCTTTTTTCTGCCGTTGTCCCATAACCATATATTAAATTTTACAAACCGTATATTTAATTTTCTTCTGCTTTACGATTACTTTATTTTGTGCTTATCGGCAAAAAAAGACACAAATGTAGTAATATTTGTAACTTTGTTGCTTTTTTTCGAAAATTCAACTTGTTTTTTTTCTTTAATAATATTATAATGATTATCAGACAGCAAAAATAAGCGAATAATGCTTTGGGTCTGTTATTTTTTCGTTTATTTTTGCACGGTTAAAAAATGCGGAGTGATTATGTAATGAGATTGCGTAAGCAGGAGCTTGGCACGAGAAATCTTATAGGAGCAAGAGTTGAGGCAGCAAGAAAAAAGAAAGGTATGAAGCAGAAGGAGCTTTTGGCACAGCTTCAGGTTAACGGGGTTGATATGAATGCCTCAGGTCTTTCTAAGCTTGAAGGACAGATCAGATTTGTAACTGATGTGGAGCTTGTGGCACTTGCTGATATACTTGAGGTTTCTGTTGATTATCTTCTGGGCAGAGAGGACTAATTTCATACTGCTTTAAACAGCGGCTGTGCCGCTGTTTTTTTATATCATAATTTGCACAATACTGTCTGTTTAAGCATATTATGGCATATTCACACTTGAAATAAATTCCAATTTATGATATATTATTCTTGATATTATTATATAAAGTGATTCTGGGAGCGAACATTTTGTTCTCTCCTTTTTATATGTCAATTTAATTTTGTCCTGAATGAGAGTGATTCTTATGAAAAGAAAAAAAGCGGCTGTATCAGTTATTTCACTATTCCTGTGCATAGTGCTTTTGATATCTGTTTTTTCTGCGGCGGCGATAACAGGTGAACATAATGATTCAAATGAGATTACGGAAAATGAGAGCGTGACAGATGCACAGGACGCACAATCATTGATTTTAGGTGATGTCAATTCCGACGGTGAGGTATCGTTATCTGATGCTATTCAAATTCAGAAAAATGTTCTTTCTGTCATAGAATTTAACAACAGTCAGATGCTCTGTGCCGATGTTGACAAGAATGACGCCGTAAATCTTGTGGATTGTATTCTTGTTCAGAAGTATAACCTTGAAATGCCGGCAGATGATTTGGGTATAGGAAAGCCGGTTGAATATCAGCCGACAACGGATACTCAGACAGACCCGACTCAGCTGACTAACCCCACGGATGAAACACAGACTGCCACTGATGAAACCGAACCCGCAACGCAAACCGACCCTACAGAAGAAACCACATCTATGCCGACAGACCCGGTTACGGAACAAACCGACCCTACCGAAGAAACGACCACAGTGCAAACCGACCCTACAGTACCCGACACTGTAGAGCTGAATAAAAATTCGATTACGCTCGGAGTGGGCGAAAGCTATACTCTTATAAAAAGTTCTCCGACCGGTACTGATTTGTCAACGGCTGTTTTCTCAAGCGACAATGACGCTGCCGTCATAGTTGATTCGTCATCGGGTAAAATAACTGCCTTTGCCGTCGGTCAGGGGGTTATTACAATAACAACGCAAAACGGTGCGACAGCAAGCTGTGTTGTTACAGTTAAGGCAGCGCCGACTTCAATCACTCTTAATAAATCCGAAATTACTTTGGGTATAGGTGAAACATACGACCTAAACAGCTCCTTGCCGAGCGGCGAGGGTGCATACAGAATAATTTATTCAAGCAATAATTCTTCGGTTGCCTCTGTCAAAGCTTCGGGCGGACTTGTCAGCGCAAACAAGACAGGCTCTGCGATAATAACAGCCACCGCATACAACGGTGTTAAAGTCACCTGCACTGTTACGGTGAAAAAGGCTCCTACAAAAATTAAACTCAACAAGCTGTCAGTATCGTTAAAGGTCGGAGAAACCATTGACCTCAACAGCACTTTCCCGAGCGGAGAGGGTGCATATCATGTTGTGTATTCGACAGACAACAAAAATGTTGCAGAAGTAATAGCTGCCGGAGGACTCGTCACCGCAAAAGGCAAGGGAATTGCAATAATTACCGCAACAGCATATAACGGTGTTAAAACATACTGTGCAGTGTCGATCGGCAGTAACACCAAATCGTTGAGCTTTAAGGATCTTTGTCAGTTTCCTGAGCTTCCGACAGGCTGCGAGGTTACGTCCTTGACAGCGGTATTAAATTATTATGGCTTTGACGTTTCAAAAACAACAATGGCAAGTAAATACCTTCCAAAGCATTCCGGTGCGTATTATACGGGGGATTTCAGATACGAATTTATCGGCGACCCCTACAGAAGCGATGGGTTTGGATGCTATGCGCCCTGTATTGTCACAACGGCTGAGAACTACTTCAAAGCTATAGGCAAAAACAGCGAGTGGTATGCTGAAGATTTGTCGGGCTGTGCGCCGGAGCTGCTGTATGCACAGATATTGAAAGGAAATCCCGTAGTTATCTGGGCGACTTCGGGTTGGGTTATGCCTACCGTTAATGCGATCTGGACAGGAAGGAATAACGAGCAGATAGCTTGGTTGCGCCCAGAGCACTGTCTGACGCTTATCGGCTTTAACCAGAATAATTCAACCGTAACTGTCAGCGATGACGCAACCGGAACCTCTTACAGTATTGCTATGAGTACTTTTGAAAGTGTTTTCAAAGCAATGGGAAGTCAGGCGGTTATAATCAAACAAAAATAAACATATGAATTACTGATTAAAAAAGTAAAAAAATTTTTAAATTTTACAAAAATCGCCTTTTCATGTTGCACTTTTGTTTCACTTCTTTTGTTATACTGAGTGACGGAATAGCAGTTGAACCTACCGAGTGCAAACTGTATTCCCCCTGTGACGGAAAGGTTGTAATGGTTTTAGACACAAAGCACGCTGTCAACCTCGTATCTGAAAGCGGATATGAGATTATTCTTCATATTGGTATTGATACCGTAAAACTGCACGGACAGCAGATAAAGAAAGGCGATTTGTTGATTACCTTTGATATTGACGGTATTAAAAACGCAGGATACAAAATCACCTACAAAATCACTACTCCAATGGTTATCTGTAATACTGATAAATTCAGCTCAATAACGCCACTTGCGATCGGTGATGTATCTGTAAACGATAAATTAATAGAAGCTAAATAATCTGTTCACAGTCCCGCTTTTAGTGGGGCTGTTTTGTTAAATAATCTTTATAGGCTCGATTAATTTTCGGAACGAAAAATCAAAGCTTAAAATATAGCACTGTATAACCTGCGTGAACAAAACGTGTATGAATACATATTTTTTTCGATTATTTTTATGTAAAAAATTAAATTTACAAAATAAGCTCATCAACAAATAACTACAGGTTGATATTTCCTGTCAAAAAACGTATAATTATATGCGGATATTGATTGAGAAAGGTCGTAAATAAAATGAATCATAATGCAGTTGATTTTTTGACTACACTTAAAGGCAAAAAAATCGCTCTGTGCGGAATCGGTAAAAGTAATTTATATTTAATAAAATTATTCAAAAAATACGGGGCGGAGGTTATTGCCTGTGACAGAAGAGATGAAGAGGCTCTCGGTGAAAATGCGGTTCTTGCCAAGGATGCAGGTGCTGTTTTGTCGCTCGGCGAAAATTATCTGGCTCTTGATGATATTGACATTATTTTCAGAACGCCCGGTATGCGATTTTATATGGAAGAGCTTGAACGCTTTAAAAAGCAGGGTGTTGTCGTTACTTCGGAAATGGAGCTTTTCTTTGAGCTTTGCCCGTGTAAGATTATAGCTGTAACAGGCAGTGACGGTAAGACTACGACTACTACTATTATTTCAGAATTCCTGAAAAAGCAAGGCAAAAAAGTGTACCTCGGCGGAAACATCGGCACACCGCTTCTGCCGCAGATTGAGGAAATAACCAAAGACGACATAGCTGTTGTCGAACTGTCAAGCTTTCAGCTTATTTCTATGCGTGAAAGCCCTGATGTTGCGGTTGTCACCAATCTGGCTCCGAACCATCTTGATATTCATAAGGATATGCAGGAGTACATCGACTCGAAAAAGAATATCGTGCTTCATCAGAGCGCTTTCGGCAAAGCCGTTCTCAATCTTGACAACGAAATTTCAAACAGCTTTGAGAGCGCTTGCAGGGGAAGGGTAGTAAAATTCTCAAGAAAATCACCGGTTGAAAACGGAGCTTACTGCGACGAAAACGGCTGTATAATTTATGCTGAAAACGGAAAAACTACTCCTGTTATGAACGCAAGTGAAATTAAAATCCCCGGACTTCACAATGTAGAGAATTATCTTGCCGCAATATCGGCAGTATGGGGTATGGTGAGCGTTGAAAACATTGTTGAGGTTGCAAAGACCTTTGGCGGAGTGGAACACAGAGCCGAGTTTGTGCGTGAGCTTAACGGTGTAAAATATTACAACGACTCTATCGCTTCAAGTCCCACAAGAACAGCCTTGGGCACACTGTCGCTTTATGATTTCAAGATAATTCTTATCGCAGGCGGATATGACAAAAAGATACCGTATGAGCCGCTCGGTCCTGTTATCAACGATAAGGTAAAGGTGCTTATTCTTATGGGTGCTACTGCGCCTAAGATAGAAAAGGCTGTAAAAGAGGCAGAAAATTACAATCCTGATGCAATCAGAATTATCCACGCCGCAAATATGGGCGAGGCTGTAAAAGCCGCTTCGGAAAATGCCGAAAGCGGAGATATAGTTTCAATGTCACCGGCAAGTGCAAGCTTTGATTTGTATAAAAACTTTGACGAAAGAGGAAAGCACTTCAAATCTATTGTAAACAACCTTTGATTGAAAGAATGATATAAATGAAAAAACTACTTTTTAACCTTTGCTCGGCAAACGGCGTCAGCGGCTGTGAAGGCTCTGTGACAAAAATTGCAAAGCTGATAATGGGAACATACGCAGACGTTGACTGTGATATAAGCGGCAATCTTATTGCAAGCTTCGGCAAGGCGGATGCTAAATATTCTATAATGCTTGACGCTCATATCGACCAGATCGGACTGATTATTACTCATATTACTCCCGATGGCTTCGTCAAGGCGTCACCCTGCGGAGGAATTGACAGGCGAGTTATACAGTCCGAGAGATTTATCATCTTGTCGGACAAGCCTGTTCCTTGCATATCCTGCTCAACGCCGCCACACCTTTCATCCGGCAATGACGACAAGGCTGTTGCCGCCGACAACATCTGGTTCGACACAGGAATAAGCGGCGACAGACTGAAGGAGCTTGTGTCCTTGGGTGACAGAATAGTATTTGACGGAAGGCCGAGAGAACTGCTTAATAACCGCATTACCTCTATGGCGCTTGATAACCGCGCAGGTGTTGCCGCTGTTATGTATTGCGGAGATTTGCTGAAAAATCACGACTTAAGTTGCAGAGTAATAATATCTCTTTCCACCCGTGAAGAGGTAAATATGCTCGGTGCAAAAACTGCCGCTTTTTCATATTATCCCAGTGAAGCTATTGCAGTTGACGTCAGCTTTGCAAAGCAGAGCGGAGTGCCGTCCGAAAAAAGCGGCAATATAGATGAGGGACCGATGATCGGTTTTTCTCCTGTGCTTGATAAAGAGATTTCGGGCAAGCTTCTGACTGCCGCTAATGTAAAAAAACTGAAGTATCAGTGCGAGGTTATGGGCGGTGCTACAGGCACAAATGCCGATGTGATATCCTCCACACGAGGCGGCATCCGCACAGGACTTGTGTCAATCCCTCTTCGCAGTATGCACACAGGAGCCGAGGTTGTTTCGCTCAACGACGTTGCAGCTACAGGTGAGCTGCTGGCTGAATATATTTTAGAAAGGAGTATCGCCGTATGCTGAATTTATCCTTTCTTAAAAAGCTTTGTCTTGCCGACGGTATATCGGGCGACGAAAAAAAGGTCAGAGAACTGATACAAAAACGAATCAGGGATTATAATGTTGAAATCACAACTGACGGTATGGGCAATCTTCTGGTGACCAAAAAGGGCAGAAACAGAGCAAAAAACAAGGTGCTGTTATCTGCACATATGGACGAGGTTGGCTTTATAATAACCGATATCAACAGTGACGGAACTCTCAGGGTTGAAACGGTTGGCGGAGTTGACAGAAGAGCCGTTTACGGCAAAAATGTTATTGTCGGGAAAAACAGTATAAACGGTGTTGTTTCTGTAAAGCCTGTTCATTTGCTCAAGCCCGACGAAAAAGACTCAATCATCCCCGTAGAAAAAATGGCTATAGACATCGGTGCTGACAGCAGGGAAGAGGCGTTGAAATACGTTTCTCTCGGCGACAGCGTTTCGTTTGTGCCGAACTTCAGTGAGGATAACGGAATAATAACCGGCAAGGCACTTGACGATCGTGCAGGATGCTATATTCTGACAGAGATACTCCGTCAGGAGCTTGAATATGATATCTGCTGTTCTTTTGTTGTGCAGGAGGAGGTTGGCTTGCGCGGTGCTAAAGCCGCAGCATATACACTTGATCCCGATTTTGCAATTGTTGTTGAGGCAACCACAGCGTCTGATATTCCCGGCTGCGACGAAACAAACAATGTATGCTGTGTGGGTAACGGCGCTGTTTTGTCTTTTATGGACAGAAGCACAATCTATGACAAAGAATGTCTTCAGCTCGCCCTCAGGACTGCAGAAGAAAACAATATAAAAGTTCAGCTTAAAAGAGCAGTGGCAGGCGGCAATGACGCAGGCGCAATTCACACCTCAAGAGGCGGTGTCCGCACTGTTGCGGTTTCACTGCCGTGCAGGTATCTCCACACTCAGACCGGACTCATCTCAAGGGAGGATCTGGCAAGCTCGCTTGAAATCGTAAAAGAACTGGCTATGAAGCTTGCTGTATTATAATGATAAAATCAACAGATGAATGTATAGATATAACCGCCGCCAATCCTTTTAATATAAGGATCAAGGCGTTACATAACGCTTATCACGGCACCGAAATATGCAGATTTTATATTGACACCGATACCTCGTGCCGTATGGCTCAATTTGGACGTGTAATGATAATTGATGGTGTAAATCCGCCGGACGAAAAATTATTATTTGATTTTTGTCAGATGGCAGGAGTTAAAATTATAATCTGCGACGGCGAGCTGTCTTTTTCTCACGGTGCTAAAACCGAGGGTTACATATTAATGCATAACGGAGAAAATTCGGCGTCAAGCCGTAAAAATATCAAAACGGTATTTTCAGAGAATCTGCGTGATATTTTTCCACTGATAAAAGATAATATGAACGGCTTGCTATCGGACGACAATTTTGATGAATTCTATGTTGATTTATCACACAGAATTCGTCACGGCTGCGGTGCATCGGTCATCGTATATAACGAGCAGGATATACCGGTTTCGTGTGCGGTTGCACCGTTTATGTGTGATGACGGCGCTGTTATTTCTGCCGTTTGCACAAATAAGGACAGCAGAAATATGGGGTATGCTTCACACGCAATTTACAGTTTAATTGATAGGCTGCGATTTTTTGATATAGAGAATATCTATTTGCAAATCAACGACAACAGCTTACTCGATTTTTATTATCCGCTCGGCTTCACGGCGTCGGGTACATGGCAGGAAATAACTTTATAGTACTTATAAGAGGTAATAATGGAAAACACTTTTTTTAAATTTGACAGAAGAATTACAGAAGTAGCCGAAAAAGCAATGCAGCTTTGCAAAAACGAGCTTGAGAAAATTGAAGAAATAAAGGACTATAACCAGAACAAGATGCTATATGCCTTTCAGCAGGCGAGAGCAAGCGAGAGCCATTTGCTTGCGTCAACAGGCTACGGCTACGGCGACAGAGGCAGAGAGGTTCTTGATGACATTTATGCTACCGTGTTTGATGCGCAGGACGCATTGGTAAGATACAATTTTGTCAGCGGAACTCATACACTTGAGGTTGCTCTTTTCGGCGTTTTAAGACCGGGGGATAAAATGCTTTCCGTCACAGGCACGCCTTACGATACAATTCACCCGGTTATCGGGATAAACGGCGAAGGCGACGGCAACGGAAACCTTAAGGATTTCGGTATCGAATACAGTGAGGTTGCTCTTACAAGCGACGAAAAGCCCGACTATGAGGCGATAGAAAAAGCCATATCGCCGTCAATAAAAATGGTTTACATACAGCGCTCACGCGGCTACAGCACAAGACCGTCGCTGACCTGTGGCGAAATCGCAAGAATTGCCGATATTGCAAAAAAGAAAGCACCGGAATGTATTGTTATGCTTGACAACTGTTACGGAGAATTTGTTGAGGTTGAACAGCCGTTATCACACGGTGTTGATTTGATGGCAGGCTCGCTTATCAAAAATCCCGGCGGCGGAATTGCACCGACAGGCGGCTATATAGCCGGAAGAAAAGATCTTGTCGAGCTTTGCGCATGCCGTTTGACCACGCCTGCAACCGGCAAGGAAATCGGCGCAACACTCGGACACAACAGAGAGCTTTTTATGGGAGCCTATAACGCACCTATAGCAAGCTGTGAAGCGCTTAAAACTGCTGTATTTGCATCGGCTGTGTTTGAGCTTTTAGGCTACGAGGTTTCCCCGAGATACAATGAAAAAAGAGGGGATATAATACAGGTAATCAAGCTGAAATCGCCCGAGGCTCTTGTTGCTTTCTGCAAGGGTATTCAAAAGGCCGCTCCGATAGATTCGTTTGTTGAGCCTGAGCCATGGGATATGCCCGGATATAACTGCAAAGTAATTATGGCGGCCGGTGCATTTACGCTGGGTTCTTCAATCGAGCTTTCCGCCGACGCACCGCTCAGAGAGCCGTATGCCTGCTGGATGCAAGGCGGCATAAACTTTGCGGCAGGCAAAACCGGAGTTATGCTTGCGGCACAGTCGATGCTTGAGGAAGGGCTAATGACAATATGAAATTAGAAACAGAACGGTTACTTCTGCGTCCTTGGAAAGCAGAGGACGCAGAAAGCTTATATAAATACGCAAGCGATGACCGTGTCGGACCGATTGCCGGTTGGAACCCTCATAAAAGTGTTGAGGAAAGCACACGAATAATTTACGAGGTTTTGTCCGCAGAGGGTACATTTGCAGTAGTGCTTAAAGAAACAAACGAGCCGATAGGCAGTATAGGCTTAATAACAGGAGAAAAAAGTAATCTCCGTTTACCTGAAAACGAGGCTGAAATCGGATATTGGATAGGCGTTCCGTATTGGGGACAGGGTTTGATGCCCGAAGCGGTGAACGAACTGATACGATACGCCTTTGAAGAAGTAAAAATAAACAGACTCTGGTGCGGTTATTTTGACGGCAATGAAAAATCAAAACGCTGTCAGGAAAAATGCGGATTTAAGTACCATCACACGAACGAGGATATTTATTGGGAGTTAACGGATGATATAAGAACCGAACATATAACCTGTCTGGAAAAACGATATATAAGACAGCTCACAAGCCATGAAATACCGAAAGCCATAAGCTTAATCTGGGAGGTATTTCTTAAGTTTGAAGCACCCGAATATTCGCAGGAGGGTATCGACAATTTCAGAGCAAGCCTTGACGATAAAGAGCGAACAAAGGCAATGAAATGGTACGGTGCTTTTGATAACGGAAAGCTGATCGGTGTATTGACAATGCGAGAGCCTCAGCATATCGGCGGATTTTTTGTAAGAGCAGATTATCAGGGAAAAGGCTTCGGAAGAATGCTTTTCGAAGCGATGAAAAGTGATTATAAAACGCAGGAGTTTACGGTTAATTCTTCGCCCTACGCAGTTAAGATATATGAGCACCTAGGCTTTGTTCCGACCGATACAGAACAAACAGTAACCGGAATACGCTTTACACCAATGATTTACACGGAGATAGACGTATAATCAATTAGGAAAACACTGAATAAATCACGCTGAAAGCTGTTTGCACATCTTACTTGCATATTCTCCGTCAGCCTGACCAAAAAATCTTCGTAATGCGACAGCATTACTGCGGTTTATTTGTCCAACCTGACGAAAAATCTGACGGCGCAATATGCACAAACGATTTAATCAGTGTTTCCTTAGTATTCCTTAGTATTAAAGTCTTGCCTTGTACGAGGCTTTTTTATTTTTTAGCTTTAACCTTAGCCAAAGGATTTGACTCAGCCGCCTTTTCAAGCTGTTCGTTTGACAGATGAGTGTAGATTTCGGTTGTGCCGAGGTTCTCGTGACCGAGCAGTTCCTGCAGGACTCTTATATCTACATTCCCGTGCTGATACATCAGCGTTGCCGCAGTGTGCCTCAGCTTGTGAACAGAATATCCGTTGCCGTCAAGACCGATTTTATTAAGATATTTATACACAACGTCCTGAACAGCCTGAGTTCCCATACGCTTATTTAAACGGCTGATAAACAGAGCGTTTTTGTCTTTAATGTTATTTGGGCGAACGGCAATATAACTTTTTAAGGCGGCAACACATGAATCGTTCAGATACACAATTCTTTGCTTGTTGCCTTTGCCGGTAACAGTCATTATATTGTCCGAAAGATTAATGTCCTGAATATTAAGCCCGACAAGCTCCGACAGACGCAGACCGCAGTTCAAAAAAATAGTAAGTATGCAGTAATCGCGTTCTTTGTAACTGCCGTCAACACTGTTAAGCAGCTCAATGCTTTGCTCAAGCGTTAAAAATTTGGGAAGTGACTTTTTTGTCTTGGGTACTTCGAGTTCCTCGGCAGGATTAACAGATATAAGACAACGCTTGTTAGCAAGGTAGGAAAAAAAAGACTTGATACTTGAGGTTTTTCGTGAACGTGTCTTTGCGTTATTATGACGATCATTAATGGCGTAATCCATAAAGGAATAAATATCGGTGAGGGTAACCGATTTTATTAAATCAATATCCACATCTGAAATTTCAATTTTATCAAATTCGGCATCGCTTTTTTCGCGGCCTTTGAGAATTTTTATGTATCTGAAAAATGTCCTGAGGTCAAGATAATATTCATCGACTGTCTTTTGTGATTTGCCCTTGATATTCTGCATATATCCCAGAAAATCTTTAATAACCTCAGGAGCTTCAAAAATATATTTGCTGTTCATTTTATCACCGTCTCACGATAAAATGATAACACAGAGAGAGGGATAAATCAATTGTTAAAACTACACAAAATGAATATTTTGTGTAGTTAAGAGGAGGGGTTAAAGAAAAAATCTTAAAAAACTCTGTCTAAATAACCGGTAACAATCCCGTCGCGAAATTAAAGTTAAATAAAATACTTAAATTACTCTTTTTAAATAACTCTATATAACAGCCACAGCTCCGCCGATATCGACAAGCGGCTTATTACTAAGGCTTAATAACTCAACACCTTGGTTTTTGCAGAAAGCCTTGATATTGTCATAGTCACTGTGATTTTTCGCATCACCGCAAAATGCCAATGTGCTTTTGTCCAGCTTCATACAACATCCGCCGATAAACCCATAATCATAACCGTCAAGTCTGACCGAGCCTTTTGAAATTTTCAACACATCAATAGTTTTCAACTTAGTACATTCGTTGTATATAGCTTCGTCATCGGTTATTATTGCGTTGTGGCTTATAATCGCTGTTGAGCATTTTGCATAGCCTTGATTTACATTAATTATCTTAATGCCGTTTTTTATGTATAGCCGCAGCAATTCTTCATTGCTGTGGCTTTTTTTGCAAATATAATAATCGCCTATAAATGCTCCGTTTAGGCTGATATTGTGCGGATATTCCGAGAGCATTTTATCTTCTGTTAATATAGTTATATGCGGACTGACTGTTTCTAATTCAGATTTCAACATCGAACAACTGTTCCGCAAGAAACAGGCTTCTCCGATGATGTTATGAATCTGCATATCTGCGTGAAATCTTTCGTTATATGGCAGGTCGCTCGCTTCAACGGTCGATATTGTTTGAATTTTAAGTTTATTTAACTCGTTTATAATATTGCTATACTGCGGCGATAAAACCAATACATTGATTTTTTCGTTTGGTAAGTTTGGATTCAGCATTTTGATTTCCCCGTTTTATTCATATTTCAGTGCGTCTATCGGCTTAAGCTTGGCAGCCTTGATTGAAGGATAAACGCCGAATACTACTCCCGACAACAGTGAGAACAGAACAGTAAAGGCTATAGAATTCCAGTCGATTATCATAGTCATATCCATTATCGAAGTTCCGATATATGATATTAGCAGACCGAATACTACTCCTATGACAGTACCTATGAGCGAAAATAAAAACGCTTCGGCCAGAAACTCAGAAACAATCTTTTTCTTTGACGCACCTATTGATTTTTTTATACCGATTTCTCTTTTTCGTTCTGATACCGATACCAGCATAACCGTCATAATGCTCAGACCCGCAACAACAAGTGATATAGCACCGATTGCAGTTAATATAAGAGTTACTATGCTTAATATATTTGTCAGTATATCACGCTGTTTTGCCATGTTGCCGGCTGTGTAACCGTCATCAACGCCTTGTGAGGCGTTAAGCTCTTTTGTAATCCTGCCGGACAGCTCGTCTATATCTACGCTGCCGTCAATTTTTGTTAAAATCTGATTGAAGCTGGTCTGACCGGTCAATTCGGCAGCCGCAGTGCAAGGAATATAAACAAAGCTCGGCACATAACCGCTAAGCGCGCTCTGCAGCATTCCGCTTCCGGTCTTTATAACGCCAACTACTTTGTATTCTTCCACGGCGCCGTTTATATTTAGTTTTATATTTTTGCCGACAATGTTGTCAGTTTTGAAATTCTGATTTGAAAAAGCCTTATCAACCATACAAACCTTGGCTGATGCGGCAACATCTTCTTTTTCAAAGCATCTTCCGTACAAAAGCTCAAGCGAAACGGTTTCCTGTGCAGTTTCGTTTATACCCCATGTTATTACATCGCTGCTTTCATCACCGAGCAAAAAGCTTGACGTCATAGCCATAACAGGCGTCGCACTTTCAACCGAATCATTCGATAAAACAATTTCAAGCTCATCGTCGGTCAAGGGCAGGCTTTTGCCTTCTTTTACGGAAATATTGATTCCGCTTAAGCCAAGGCTGTCAAGCTCATTGTTTACAGCAGTAGTGCCGCAGGCGCTTATACAGCTTATTATTACAACAGATGTCACACCTATGATTATTCCCAACATCGTCAGCACTGCTCTGCCCTTTTTGCGGAATATATTGCGCATAGCATACGACAGAGTATCAATCATTTTCTTCCTCCGTCGCTTTTGCAAAGGCTCGTTCCTGTACTTCATCGGGCGAAGAGATAACAAGCTCGTTTGCTTCAATTCCCGAAAGCACCTCTACCCCGTTCTTGTATTCTTCACCGGTTTTTATCTGCTTTTTCTCACAAATCCCTGCGCTTGAATAGCACAGAACATATTCTTTTCCCTCGTCGTCATATTTTATCGTTTCATATGGAACAACTACAGCATTGTCTTTGCTGTTCACAGTAATGCTGCATTTTGCCGAGTAGCCTGCTTTGACAGCTTTTGTTAAGCCGCTGTCTATCTTTACAATAACTTCAACCGTAGTATCCTTTCCTGTTGTGGTTGCAGTCTGTTTTGCAACACTGCCTATTTTTGCTACAGTGCCGCTCATATTGTTGTTTTTAATAGCGTTGCAGGATACAGTTGCTTTTTGCCCGACCTTAATATCACCGATTTTGTTCTCGCTGACAGCAAGCCTTGCCTGCATTGAGTCAGACTCGGCAATTTTTATCAGCTCATCGCCCGGTGAAACAATCTGACCGCTTTTAATGTTTATCTCGCCGACAACACCGTCATATTCGCTGAAAACAGTTTCGGAATCTGCGGTGCTGCTTTGCGTATTATTTGCTGACAGGACGATTCCGTCCTGATTGTAATTATCAAGAAAATCTGTATTCCCGCTCATGACCGACCTGATTATCTCGTCCTCGCTCATATTATAGCTTTCATTACCGGAGAGCGTTGTTGTATCAGCGGGCTTAGAAACGGCAGAATATAATTTATCGCCCTTTTTGATGACATCTCCCTCTGATACAAAAACCTTGTCAATCTGCGAGAATTCCTTTGCGCTTATAGATTTGTTGTTGCTGTATTCAATCTTTCCTGTGCAGACTACGGTTGAATTAAGCGTCTGAGGCTCAACGGAAATCACGGTTACATTTGGTACCTGTGATATTATAACACCGCTTGCAATAAAAAATGCTGATATAGTAATTGCCGTAAAGGTGATAAGTTTTGATTTTTTTGTCACTGCCACCACTCCCTTGCCACTTTATTATTTTACCGATAGAGCGTTTTATTAATGGCAGTGAATATATTTCGATAAAAATTTACCGGTATTGCAGCTTAATATATTGCATATTCTGCCATACCGGTATAGAGTTATAAAAATTTGTTTATTTCATTCATATCCTTGCTGTTTTCGCCGATATCTCTCGGTTCGCCGTTTTTTATTACCGAGTCGCTGTATTTAAAATATGCTTCATAATATTCAACAGATTTGTCCCATTCGCTTTTCTGCGAAGCGGTCAGCTCGCTTTCGGATATTCCATATTTATCACGCAGAATTCCGCCAAGGTGTTCTGTGAATTTTTTTTGCCCGTAAACATTCATATGGTCCGGATTGTAGAAATCAACAGCAGTATCAAGACCGGTATCATCGAAATCCTTTTCAAAGTTCAGAAAGTCATAGCCGTATTCGGCTATAATATCGCCGGCTGTATTGGTGCGTTTGAATCGTGCTATCTGCTTGTAAGTTACAGCGTGCGGAAATCTTGTGAATACTATATTTGTAATATTCTCTGATCTACAGTAATCAAGAAGCTCACGAAGATAGTGTTCTGATTTTACAGACAGTGGTTTTCTTTTAGTATTCTTCTTAAGAGAGCTGTTATAGATTTTTTCATCGGGCTTATAAACCCCGGCTTTGTTTTTGACACCCTTGAGAAGATTGTATCCTCTCAGATTATCCTGCATAATTGATATATTCCATTTTATACCTGCCGGAAAATCGTTCCATACCGAATGGTATTTTATGATTGGAAGATAATATTCAATCTCATTTTCGGGAGCGTATTCCTTAACAGCCTGAACTTTCGCGTTGTTCAAAGGCACATTGTCAATATAATTTCTGAAATTAGCTTCTTTTTCAAGCTGCTTGTCATCGCTGTACAAAGCGCCGTTAATCTCGACAACAATAAGCTTCGGGTGCTGCTGCTCGATAACGGTTTTTATCTGACTTTTATAGCTTGAAATTATGTTTGACTGTGTCGCAAAGGGATAGCTTGTAAAGCCGAATTTTTCATACGCATAGGCTGACGAAAAGCCGGCATATACATCACTTGCGCCGATAAGAACAACATCGACGGAGTCCTTGTCTTCCAGATAAAAGCCCTTGATTCTCTCTCGGTTGTGGTCGGCATGACACAGAACATACTCCTGAAGAAAAGCAATGGTGAGAAGAATAGCAAGCAACAGTGTAAGGACTTTAACTGTTCGGATTATATATTTTTTCTTTCTCATATACACCTCTAAAACTGCATATATACAAAGTCGGCGGCGTTAAAGCCTGAACCGTAAACGCCGAAAACCACTACGGTAACAACGCCTGCAAAAACAGCGAACCAACGTAACGCAAACGGCTTTTTATCAAGCAATTCTCTTATTGTTGTTTTGTCATTGCGTTCCTGTATCAGGCTTACGATGAATATAAGCACTATGCCTGCTAAAATCAAAAGATATTCTTTATTACCAAGACCCAGTGAGCTTATCTGTGATAAGCCGATGGACAGATTCTGGTCGGTGAAAAAGAGTGCAAATGTATGCATTGCTTCTTCAAAAGACGGCGCAACATCAAATACATATCCAACCAATATAACAATAAATGTTCTGAAGATCTGGAATACCGTGTAAGGAAACGATTTTGCGTTAATGCGCAGCTTCTTATGAATCCACTCAAATACGGGCTTCATCAGAACGGACAGCATTATTATACCGCCGTTCCATACGCCAAACCCGATATATTTCCAGTTTGCCCCGTGCCAGACACCGACCATAAAGAAAACAATGAATGACGCAATGCTTGTCGGCAAAACCTTTGCAATATGTGCGCCGGCAACGGTTGCACCTAGCTTTGTGCTTTTTATCTTTTTGCTTACGTTAATAAAAAGCGACGACATTGCAAGCGGATAAAACAGATAATTTTTGAACCAGTTTCCAAGCGAAATGTGCCATCTGCGCCAATACTCGTTTATATCCTTTGAGAAATACGGACGCCTGAAGTTCTCCATCATATCAATGCCGAAAATCTGTGCGACGCCTCTTGAAATGTCAATACCGCCGGAGAAGTCGGCATAAAGCTGAAAGGCATAAAGCAAGACGGTAAATGTAAGCGTAGTGCCGCCGTAATTGCCGTAGTTGGAGGTGACCGCGTTTATCGCTATAACCGCTCTGTCGGCAAATACCATTTTTTTGATAAGACCCCACAAAATAAGTTCTGCGCCGTGTTTAAAACGGGTGAAATCAAACTTGTGCGGCTCATATAACTGATGTGCAAGCTGGTCATAAATACTGATAGGACCCTGAATAATCTGCGGAAAGAATGATACAAACAGCGCAAACTTAAACGGGTTGCGCTCGGGCGCAGTTTTTTCGCGGTAAACATCTACAATATAACCCATAGACTGAAAAGTGTAGAACGAAATGCCGAGCGGCAGAAAAAGATTCAGTGTGGGCGCAGAAAAATCAATGCTGAATGAACCCAGAACATCATTCAGACTGCCGGCAAAGAAATTATAGTATTTTAAAAATGCAAGAATTCCAAAATTAAGTACAAGTGCCAAGGTCATAACAAGACGTTTTCTGACCTTGATTTTATCCTTGTATTTTTTCTTCTGTTCCCTGCTCCACTCGTTTTTATTATTTTTTATAACTGCTTTTGCACTGCTTGAAATTTTTTCAATCCACAAGGCAATCAGATATGTACTTGCTGTTGTAAACAGTATAAAAGCTATATATTTGTATCCTGCAAAAAGATAAAATACATAGCTTGCTGCAAGCAGTACTACCCACTTCTGCTTCTTGAATGGAAAAAGAAAATACACAAGTACAGTTGCTGTAACAAACAATAAAAAATTCAATGATGTGTAACTCAAATTTTTCCCTCAATATACTTTCCTGAATTTATGATTACGGTGTGTTAAATGTATCGGTATAAATCAGATTGCGAATAATTTTCAGCCCGTCCGACTCGGAGTAAAGCGAAATCAAGGGCATCTCTCTGCTCAGAAATACCGCCATACCCTCCATAGCAGAATAAGCACCCGTACGACAGAAAATAAGCGTGTCGCCTGTTTCAAGGCAATCAAACAATGCGTCCCTTGCAAGAATATCTGCTGTTGTGCAAAGGCTGCCGCACAGAGTCCATTTTTCTTGATTATGACTTGAATTTTCGCTTTGCTTTATATGTAGAATTTCGGGAATCTGCATACCCTGAATTTGTCCGTCATACTTAAGCTGGTTAATTCCGCCGTCGCAAATTGCGTAATTTATGCCGCAGTTTGTTTTTGTATCCATAACCTTAGTGAGATAATAGCCGCAGGAAGCGGCAAAAAACCTGCCCATCTCAACTGTAAGCTCAAATTTTTCGGCAACTTCCCTGACCTTTTCAGATATTGCTTCAAGCCGTTCCTGTTCAAGCTCATCGGCATTATCCTTAAAATAATCAACAGCAAGTCCGGTACCGTATTCAATGCGGCTTGCAGCAAAGCCGGTTTCCGACTTAAGTCTTTCGGCAAAGTCAGAAATATAGTCAAGCTCCTTGATTATTACAATCGGCTTGCGTTTTTGTGTGCCTGTAAAATAGTGGAGTCCAACAAACTCAATGCCATTGTAATCGTTTCTGCGGGCAATCAGGGATATAACATCTTCTTCGTCCATACCGAACTGACTGCCGCCTGTTACACGGACAAGAACCGGCACTTTTAAACCGTTTTTGATAGCACATTTGTTGATAAGCTCAGCATGAAGAAGGCTTTCAACGGTAAATGTACCTGCTCCGTAAGCGATGGCACGTTCAATGTCGTCATAGGTTTTATTTACGCCCGAAAAAATTATTTTTGCAGGATCTACTCCTGTTTTTTGACAAATAGTAAGCTCGCCCGGACTGCAAACCTCTATTTTATCAATCGTATCGGGAAGACTGCCGAGCAAAAACGGATTTGCTTTTATAGAAAAACAAAGCCCGGTTTTGTCGCCGAACGCTTGCCTTACAAGCTTCGCACGTTTCTCGAATTCGTCAACATCAAAAATATAAGACGGGGTTTTAAGCTCGGGAATAAGCCGCTTCAAAATTTCTTGTTTCATATATCAATCGTCCTGCAATTGCTCAATCAGCGCCATCATAGCGTTAACTGAATTGAAGTTTTCAGGGATAAGGTTGTTTGGTTTGATTTCTATGTCAAAAGCGTCGTTGAGCTCGGCAACAAGAGCTACAATATCAAACGAGTCAAGGACGCCGTCGGTAATAAGTGCTGTTTCATTTTCAAAATCGACATCGGGTCTTAATTCACTGAGTATTTCCAATAAAGTTTCCATTTTGATTACCTCTTTCTGATATTTATAAAATTACTTGAAATAAGTTTTTAACATTTGAATATCCGTTTTTCCGTTTGGAAGAACGGGCAGGACTTCAAGATTTACAAGCTTTCTCGGCATCATAAAAGCCGGAAGATTTTTCCTGAAGTGCAAGGCGATCTCTTTTGAGGAAGCACTGCCTGTGTAAAATAGATATAGAAGTTCCTTTTCTTTGTGATACAAAGCACAGCAGTCGGTTATAGTTTTAATCTGCTTTGCCGTCGCTTCAATTTCGCCGAGTTCAATTCTGTGCCCCATATGCTTAACCTGGCGGTCAATTCTGCCGTGAAATTCAAGAAGTCCGTCAGCGTTCAGGCTTCCGAGGTCGCCTGTTTTATATAAAATCTCTCTGTAGTTGCTATTAAGCGGGTTTTGTATAAAAGACTCGGCTGTTTTTTCGGGGTTTCCGTAATAGCCAAGAGCAAGAATCGGTCCGCTTATGCATATCTCGCCGATTTCGCCCGGCGGTGTTGCGGTGCCGTCCCCGTTAAGCAATGTAATTTTATAGTGCTTATACGGAACGCCGATCGGCAAGATGGTGTCATCGTCAACCGGTTTATCAATCACATAATATGTGCATGATGCAGTAGCCTCAGTCGGACCGTACTGATTGACATACATAACCTCAGGCATAGCATTCTGCCAGATTTTCAGATATTTGCTTTGTATCACCGAGCCTGAAAAGCAGACCTTCTTAAGATACTCAGGCTTTATCAAATCAAATGCACCGAGCTTGGCAGGCAGCTCTATCCCGGCAACGCTCCAGCAAAGCGCAGTAACTCTGTTTTTGTTGAGCGTTTCAAAAAGCTGAGTCGGCATTGCAAATTCATTTTTAGGAATAATTACGGTTGACGCTCCCGTTTTTATGGGAAGATATATGTCACGGATCGCCGCAATATAGTCAAGCGGCGACTGATTACCGAACACATCGGTATCATCAACCTTCAGCACTTCGCATACGGCATCAATATAGCACATAAGAGAATGATGAGAAGTAATAACGCCTTTAGGTACACCTGTTGAGCCTGACGTGAAAATTACATAAAGCGGAGATAACTCATTTAATGATGCCGCCGCCTTTATAAGCAGGCTGTCATCATGCGGAGTGTTGAGAATATCCTCAAGAACGATTATTTTTCCGTTAAAGTCAAGTCCGTTAGCAATGCCAATATGCTCTCTGTCAACAATCATATAATCAGACTTGATGACAGAGATAATGCTGTTTAGTCTTGGAGCAGGCATAGCGGCGTCCATCGGGGCGTAAAAGCATCCTGCCCTTGCTATTCCGAGAAAACACGCAGGAGTAAGCACGTTTCTGCCTGTCAGAACAATAACAGGACTTCCGGCTGAAATAAAACCTGCAAGATATGAGCCGATTGATTTGGTGAATGCGTTAAATTCGGAAAAAGTGATGCTTTGCTGTGAATCTGTGAATACAGTTTTTTCGGGATATTTTTTTGAAGTAAAGTCAAGCCAATCTAATACTGATGAATCCACAATATACCTCTTATCATTTGCCGTAACAAATTAAAATTTTATTATTCCATACTATATTATGACATTTTTGCCTTTCAGTCAAGTTATTTCGTAATTAAGCGTCTTTTTCCCGCACAATGTATGAAAAAATCTATAAATCCTGCTAAGAGTTCATTGTATTATTAAGGAAACACTGATTAATTCGTTTGTGCATATTGCGCCGTCAGATTTTTCGTCAGGTTGGTCAAATAAACCGCAGTAATGCTGTCTGCATTGTGAGGCTTTTTTGGTCAGGCTGACGGAAAATATGCAAGCAAAATATCAAAAAGCTTTCAGCGTGATTTGTTCAGTGCTACCTTAAGTATAGAACATATTTCAGGTAACAGCAGAAAAGGCTTCTCTTATGTTCTTGACGCCGATAATCTCAATATCGGGATAATTTGACTTATTAACGCCTTTTAAGTTGTAGTACGGGACAATACAGCGTTCAAAGCCGAGCCGCTGAGCCTCGCTTATCCTCATTTCACAGTGAGAAACTGCTCTGATTTCGCCTGCAAGACCCAATTCTCCGAAGGCAAGAGTTCTTTCGTCAATAGGATTGTCTTTTAAGCTGCTTACAAGCGCCATAGCCACCGCAAGGTCAACCGCAGGTTCGTCCAGCCTGAGTCCCCCGACGATATTCAGATAAGCGTCTGCGTTTGAAAAGAAGAATCCTGCACGCTTTTCAAGAACCGCAAGAAGCAGTGACATTCTGTTGAAATCAAAGCCTGTCGCCATTCTGCGCGGATTACCGTAACCGCTTGAGCATACAAGCCCCTGCACCTCGGCGAGTATCGGTCTTGTTCCCTCAATTGCACAGGCAACGCAGGTGCCGCTGACATTTTTCGGCCTGCCCGACAGAAGCATAAGCGACGGATTTTCAACGTCAAAAAGTCCTTTATCGCTCATTTCAAGCACACCGATTTCGTTTGTTGAACCGTATCTGTTTTTTATAGCCCTCAGAATACGGTAGGTCATCTGTTTGTCGCCTTCAAAATACAAAACGGTATCAACAATATGCTCAAGAACCTTAGGACCTGCTATAGCACCGTCCTTGTTGACGTGCCCGACCACTATGATAGGGACATCAAGGCTTTTTGCACACCGCATAAACATATTTGTGCATTCTCTAACCTGAGTAACACTGCCCGGTGATGAGGTCAGATCGGATATGCTCATCGTCTGGATTGAATCAATAACAACAAGCTCGGGTGCTTCTTCTTTAATTATTTCACAAATTGTCTGACAGTCTGTCTGAGTATAAAGAAAGATATTGTTGCCGTCAACGCCGAGTCGGGAGGCTCTGAGCTTGATCTGGCGTTTTGATTCCTCGCCCGAAACATACAGAACCTTTCTGCCCTCCTTTCCCATATAGTCGCAAACCTGCATCAATATGGTTGATTTTCCGATTCCCGGGTCACCGCCGATAAGCACAAGAGAGCCCTTGACAAGTCCGCCGCCGAGAACACGGTTCAGCTCCTTTGAGCCTGTTGAAAATCTTTTTTCATCATCAGTATCTATTACCGTTATTTCCTCCGGCGGAGAATAAACAAGGCTTTTTTTACTGCCTGCAGGTGCAGTTTTTACGCTCTCCTTTATCTCCTCGTTCATTGTGTTCCATTCATTGCAACCGGGGCATTTTCCAAGCCATTTTGCAGATTCGTATCCACAGTTTGAGCATATATATACACTTTTGATTTTTGCCATTTGTTTCACTCCGTAAAAGCAGTTTTGCACAATATTGAAAGGTTAATTTCAATTCTATTATATAATGCAAAATTTAACAATGCAATAAGAAAAATGACTGTGGCTCAGTTGTTCATTGATTTGACATCAAAAGAGAAACAGAAAAATCTTTCCAATGAATTATCGTAATATTGTAATTAAATTATATTTAATGCCGCTGTCAAAACAAAATCTGACAGCGGCATAATGGTTTTGCAATAGTATAAAATTAAAATTCCGTTATCGATCCGCCGCTGTACTTCTGAATAAGAATCGCATCTCGGATATTCACCTTACCGTCGTGGCTTACAGGTCATACAGCGACCTCTTTGCCCTTTACAGTGACATTGACAACAAGCTCAAGGGCTTTGTCCTTTTCAAATTCAATTCTCTTACCGAAAAGTCCCTTTTTAAGCTTGAAGGGTAATCTGAAATCAGAGGCTCTTGCGCTCATCCTCTCATAGATTTCTTCAAGAGTCATTTCCCTGTCGAGCTGAATTTTTACCGGACGTTCCGAATTCATCATTTCCTGAAAATTAGCCATTTTTTTGCCGCTTCAATTAATCAGAACTTGCCGCTTGAGCCGCCGTGTGTAGTGCCTGATGACGATCTGTGCGTGCTTGAGCCTGAAGAGCCTGAAGAGCTTGAGCTGCTCTCGGTTGATTTTTTAGTTCTGTTTATTGTTCTGTACAGAAAAATATCTCTGTTCTGAGCAAGGCTCATACTGCCCTGCCTTACATATGTATCAGCGTCAGTTTTTGTTCTTACCGACTTAAGCTTATTCTTCATTCCATTAACAATTAAAAAGGCGACACCGATTGAAGCGCCTATGCAAATTATCAAGCCGACATACGGAAACTCCTTCGGAAGATTGCCGTTATCATAAGGCTTTCCGTTTTTAGCCTGTGTTAAGAAATCGTCACAGAGAACGGCATATTTATCGAACGCCTCATAATAATCACCGTCACTTAAGGCAGGCTTGAATTTATCAACCATATACGCCTGACCTGCGTCGGTAAAGGCGGTTATTCCGTAGCCGCAGGTGCTTATCGCCCAGTCACGGTCAGCCATACTGATTAACAGCAGAATACCATCTCTGTTTTCTCCTGCACCGTAGCCGTTGTAGTCATAGAAGTCATCGGCAAATTCCGTGGCTGTACTATCACCGATTGTATCAACGGTGACTACCACAACATCGCATTTCTGCCTCTCGCTTATTTCGTCAAGCGTTGTAAGCAGGCGGCTTTCCTCGCTGTCCGAGAGTAAATCTGCTTCATCTACAAGCCTTGGGAGCAGGCGGCTGTCGGGAATTTCCTGTGCGTACACCGTAAAGGCGGACGAAAGGCAGACAGCAAGAGCAGCTATAATTGAAAATATTTTCTTTTTCATCTGTTATCCTCCTCAAAGCAAATAGTAAAGAAGCAGCATCACGGCAGAGGATATTACTCCGAAGGCTGAAGAAAGAGCCACAAGCCATTTCCAGTAAGCAGATTTATCAAGCGGTAAATCGCCGACAAGCTTGCCTGTCTGACCGTTCATTGCAAAGGTGTATTTTTTACCTCGCCACGAGGTGTTGAGAAGCCACACGGGATAAAGTGCATACTTTGCCTTGCCGTTTGAAAGCCGTATTGTGGTTGCCTCGGGAGTTACTGTGGTATAACCGTTTGTCGTCCTCTTGAACGCATCCTCGGTACTGCTTTTCACCCTTTTGTTGGCTCGCCCTATGCTTTCCTGCGCCGTAACATCATACTTATCGGCAAGATAGCCTGCAAGATACGCCGTGTTGAAATCAACCGCCTGAGAAACATCGAACGGCTCAAGGGATTCCATAAGGTCATCTGCCATTTTTGAAGAACCGTCAACTGGAATATTGTCAAAAGCAATATTTCCGCCTCGCTCAAGTGTGTAGAAGCTTGTTTCCGTGTAGTTATAATTAGTGTCGCTCCAACTCCTGATCCTTGTGGCCCTGTAGCGGATATGTGCGTCTGCATCTGCATCAAACAGCCAGAACGGAACATATATACCTTTTATTTCATCTATATGATTTTCGTTTTTGAAAACCTTCGGAAGAAGCCGCTTGCCGCACAGATGCTTTTTGAGTGCTTCCTTTGCTGCCTCCTTGTCGAGCTTAAAGGGAATAACATAATCGGGGCGCAGACTGCCCGAAAACTGATTTGCCATAACCACATGATTTCCGCAATACGGGCAATCTATTGCGGCTGAGGTTGCATCACCGATAATCTCTCTGCCGCAGGAATTGCAGATGTATTCACGCATACCGCTCGCCTAGTCCTCGCTCCATTGTGCAGACGGTATCTGCCAGTTCATTTCGTCTTGTCCGTCCTGCTTCAAGCACTCATCATAGCCTTTAAGCGAATCAATATCAAACTCTGTGCCGCAATACGGACACTTCATTTTCTGACTGGAAATATCAAATTCTATCGCACCTGCACAGCAAGGGCAGGTAAATTCCTGTACTGATGACATACCTTATCTCCTCCTATTCGCACATATTATTTTTATCGTTGTACTTTTTCGCAAGCTCAAAAAAGCATTCATTTACCGCTCTGTAAAGCTCTCCGCTTGGATAAATACTAAACCCTACTTCGCCGTACTTTACATAAAAGTTTGTTATCGTTTCATCGCAAACAAATATTTTGCTATGCTCTTCTTTTATAGGCTTTAAGTGGCTGTAAAAATCATACTGGCTGTCGAGAGCCGAGAACCTGCTGAAATCCTCCTCTGATATCGGTGTATCGGTCAGAGTTATTTCTTCACAATCATTATTATCATAATCAACAATAAGACATTAGGCATTAAGAAGGTAAGAATCATTCTCCTACCTTGCCCGGAAGATGTAGCAGTAGGTTCTATCCATATGACTCCGTGATATTGACATTGAAGAAAGCTTCTCGGTTGGCCTTTCGGGAGTTTTTGATTCCTCCAAACAGCCGAAGAATGAAGCTCCTAATGACATTATACCCATAATTAATAATAACCTCTTTATATATCGCTTCATTTTTCAAATCAGTTCATATCATTGAAATCAAACACATCTCCGCACTGAGGGCAGAATTTCGGCGGATTGCTGTTGTCTGTCGGTACCCAGCCGCATTTGTCACATCTGTATCTTCTGCCGCCTGTGGAATAAGCATTTGTCTGCGGCTGAACGCTTCCGCAGTTCTGACAGAACCTGCCCGAGTTATTTGTTCCGCAGTTTGAACAAACCCACATTGCGGCTGCCGCCTGCATTGGCTGCTGATATTGGTTATTCTGATACTGCTGTTGGTTAAAGTTCTGTTGCTGTGAGTACTGTTGCTGATGGTAGTTCTGCTGCTGATTAAAATTTTGCTGTTGATACGGCTGCTGATTGTAATTCTGCTGTTGATTGAAATTTTGCTGTTGATACGGCTGCTGATTGTAATTCTGCTGTCCCTGATACGGCATGTTCTGCTGATACTGCTGTCCGAACTGTGCTCCGCCATATATACCCGGCATTAAGGCACGCTTTAACTCATCAGCCTGTCTTTCGTAATCTCGGTACAATTCTGTGTATCTGCTGTCGGGGCGACTGCCGAATTTAGTAAGCTCAAATTTTATTGTTGTGAACCAAGGCGAATTTACTGATATTTCTACATTGAATTCATATTCATACTTGTATCTCGGAGGATTGTAGCTCACCTTGTTACCCTGGCTGTCGGTTTGCTTAATCTCATCTCTGTCCTCTTCGATATCGATATTACAGCTTGTAACCTGGGAGAGCTCTATAATATCCGGGTTGGACTCACGCCAGTTTGACGAAGACGTAACAATAAACTTGCGTGCGTTTTCATCTATGTAAACCTTTTTATCTGAACCGATAATATGCGTCGGGTTAAAGAACGCAAGCTGTTTTTTATTTTCCTCACGATATGCAAGCTGCTGTTTGATTTCTTCAACGGTCGAAGCTCTGCGTTCGCTGAAGAACGGCGAAAGCTTTTTGGCGCAGTCCTTGCACAGGTTTCCGTCCTCAAGCTTGCGGTTGCCGAGCAGTCCGATTTTTTCTCCGCAAACATCGCAGTATTTTTTATCAAATAATCCCATAATAATCCTCCTTAATTTTTGCATAGTATTACAGAATACTTCTATACATATAACATTATACACTTTTTCATAAAAATCTCATGAATCGAAAGATCTATACTATGCATTTTTTAGAAATAAATAAAAAAATTGGGCATCGTGTTTTTTTGATACCCAATTTTTTATTAAAAAGTTTTTATATATTAATGACAATACCGCTGATTCTTGCTTCAATGGCAAGCTCGGTGCGGCTCTCACAGCCGGTTTTTTCAAGCATATTATGTATATGATTTTTAACCGTGCTTTCTGAAATATTAAGCTTTCTCGCTATAGCCGCATTTGAAACACCTGTCACCATAATCCTCAGCACCTCAAGCTCTCTGTCTGTAAAATCATTACTCGAAGCAAGACCGAGCCTGACTGTCGGTGTGCTGTCGGGATAGACGGATTCACCAGCCATTGTTCTGTCCATAACTTCAAGAATCGTTTCTTTTGACACTTCCTTGTACCAGAAGCTGTCTATACCGATATCTCGTGCTTTTTTTATCCAAGAAACCTCCGGCATAGATGTGACTGCTATAATTTTTATGTCAGGACAGTTTTTCTTGATTTTTGCAGCGGCGTCTAATCCGTTTGAACCATCGTTCATAAGAATATCCATTAACACAAGGTCGATTTTATTTTTAAGAACAAAAGTGTCGGCAAATAATGCAGACTCCAATGAATATACAAGCTCATATTTGTCGGAGGAATTAAGATACATTTCAAAAAGCTGACGTGATACAAACTGATCGTCAACAATCATTACTTTAATTTTATCTGACATATTGTTTATCTCCCTTTTGGAAATTCCACACGGAGTAAAAAGCGAGATGTGCTTTTTATCGTCATAATTCCTCCTGCGGATTCAACGGTGTTGCGGAGGTTTTTCAGTCCACCGGTTTCGTGTATTTCGCTTTTCGGCGGTAAGCCGTTGTTTGTGACTTCAGCAGTAAGCGTTGTATTGTCGGAATAAATATTGAGGTATAAGCGGTTTCCCTTTGCGTGCTTGACGGTGTTTGTCAGACATTCGTGAAGCATTGCAATAATAGCCGCTCTTTCTCTCCCCTCTTCCGGCAGATTTCCGTTTTGCTCAATTGTAACATCAACCGACTGTGCGGCTTTCAGCAATAAATCCAGGTCGTTGCTCTGAGTTGAGGGAACAGCTTCTTTTTTCATAACCGACACGGTATATCTCCATAAAAGCAGGAGATTTTCTTTGTCACGTTTGCTTCTCGGCTTTGCAAGATAAGAACGAAACGCAAGAAGTGAGTGTCCAAGGTTATTATGTACCCGTATTTTTGCCGTGAGTATTTCTTTTTCGGTTATAATGCCTTCAACCTCACCGCTGTATATACGCAGACGCTCGTTAACATCGCTCAATCTTTTATTTTGTGTTTCAAGCTCACGATTCAGGTGATACTGCTCGGTTACGTCATAAGCAACAAGCTCATTTACCTGTGAATTTCCAACCGACAATGTATTCAGGCGAAAATCCCAAACCTTTTTGTCTTGTGATTTAATTACAACCGTTGGTTCGGCACATATAACCTCGGCTTTGCCGCACAACTTGTCTGATTTAAGATTAAGACAGAAGGTTTCGGCGTTCATTATTTCAGTGCCGAACAGCTCACAGCTGATCTTGTTCATCTGTGCGTTGACAAGCAACGGCTGACCGTCGGATAAATAAAAGCAAACGCCGTCCGGCAAAGCGTCAAGACTTTCTTTGATAGCAGCAGGAGTGAGCATATTTTTTCTGACATTATTAATATACACGAGAAACAATACCTCTGCAACGGCTGACAAAAGAAGCAGAAACAGCACGGCTGAGGAAGGCATATTTCCTATTATATCAGAGAAAAAGATATGTGATATGCCTCGTTCCTGCTTTTGAATGACATCGACAATACCCTGAAGAACAAACATAACTTCAAGAAGCAGAGCAGAAGAAAATATCACATATTTCCTTTTCAGTCGAAGAGCAAAAACAAATACAAAAATGAGCACAGCCACAGCCATCAAAATTAATGCAAGTACGCCGAAAACAATATGATAGGGCACCGACAGATCAAAATATGATGTCATATATTTTCACCCCCTGAGTGAAGAACAAGAGAAATATATTCTGTATCCTGTTCTTGTTCCACTTCAAGAGTTCCGCATAGTGACGAAAGCTTTTCAGCCATAAAGTCCTGCGACAAAATCTCAGCAGGAGAATTCATCACTATACGCAAGCGGATATAATCATTAGAAATTTTCAGGTTCACAAGCACTGCGTCAGTACCGGGAATGGCTGCTTCAAGAGCGGCTTCAAACACCTCATATGCAAGCAGGATATACTCGCCGTCAGATAAGCTTTCACCTTGATAATCAAAATTTGCTTTTATACCGTATAAGCGAACATATTCAAGCGATTCGGAAATTGCAAGGCAAAGCTCGCCCGAGGAAATACGGTTATTCTGATGAGAAAGCAAGAGTATGTTTGAATGTCTTTTTATATAGGAGTTAAGAATACAGGCGTATTTCATCGTCTGTTCAAAATCAGATTCACTTTGTGTAGGCTCGTCAATAAGCTTGCTGAGCTTGTCAAGCTGAGGGCTTACACTTTTTGCGATATCATCATAAAGCTTGTTTTGCTGTTCAATTCTTATGCGTTCTTCGGCAAGCTTGTTTTCGGCGTCAAGCATTGCGTTCTCTTCGGTTAAGATATCACCTGAATCGGACAGCTCCCTGTTGAGCTGATTAATTTCTGAAATATCCTTTGTCCAATAGCCAAAACCGCCGTGTATTGCGTGACTGCACAATACAACATTGTCATCAAGTAAAATTGCCTGTTTTTGGGCTTTTATGACCTGTTCCGCCGTAACGGAAACGCTTTGTTCGGATTTGTACTTTATTTTGCCGTTTTTATCAATGATTCCGGCGCCTATTGAAGAAGCATTCCAGAAATCGCCATAGTTGTCATTAGACGGAATGAGGTGTGTTAAAATCAGGCACTCCATAAAAGCGGCAAAAATAAACGATACAATCTCCGGTATCTTGAACGTAACAATAAGTAAACCGTCAGGGTTAACAAAGAAAGAAACAAAATAAATAATTCCGATAATCAAAGGAATCATCGGCAGCCATATTTTTCGCCTGTTACCCGGTACGGTGCACCGTACAAAAACTATAACGAGTATCGCAGCAAAAAGTATGCCACTCCATAATACCGAAGCATAATAGAGCGGTCCGTGTATATAGTCGCTATCGCTCCAGTTTGTCAGACCGTCGGGAAAATTAAATGCAAGCCGGTGTAAATCGTTTGTCAGAATACCCAATGAAATTAAAACCGCAGGAATGTAAAGAAGCTTCCACAGCCGGCTAATCGGGCGGTTCCGGGGCCTGCCGATATGCAATACGGAGAAAAGCATCATAAGAACGCAGAATGTCTGTGGAATGTAATACAGATACCATGCATATCGCTCCGTAATATGCCCCTTGGGTAGAAATTCGTATTTTATCGTTCTAAGAATCATCCACAAGATTATCATAAGGGCACTCACAGTCAGATTCCTTCTCACATCAGGCTGTATAAGCCGTCTTTGCAGCTGGTAAATCCAGATAAAAGCAGAAGCTGTAAAGAACATACAAATCAAGCTGTTATATGAGAACGTGCCGTAATGATACCCAAGAAGCCGAACAACTCCTGCGAGAAAAACAAGTATAACACATATGCTGTTCAGAATTTTTGTTTCCCTGCTGCTTTGCATGGCATTACTCCTCAATCCTGTGGTTACGGAAAAATAAAATAATCACAATAAGATTTATGATATCTTAAGTATAACAGACATTATTTTGTAATTCAATCAGGAATGCTTTTATAAGAGTAAAATTAAAAAAACTCAAGCGGTTATCACCATTTCACAGAATCATTATTATCTCTATCCGCTTTTTCAAATTCATAAGGATTTGAAAGAGATGCCGCACGACTTTTTTATTTCACCCGAAATAAAAAAGGATGCACTTCCATAAGAAAATGCATCCTCAATAATATTCAAATCAGCCTTACAGGGGAAGCCTTTGCCGCCACCACCGCCGCTGCTACCGCCCGAGCCACCACTGGTGCTTTTGAACGCATGATAATCATTCATGTCGGGCACAGCTATTTCCTCCTTTAGCTATTCTTCGTCAGCAATCAATTCCAATATCATCGAATGCCGTGTTTTTATAATGTCCATCATTTCCCAGTATGCCATCTGCCGCCCTTGCTCGAATTCTGACAGCCCTTTTCCGTCACCGAACTCTGCCATCCGTTCCTGCAACACATGGAGCATATCTTCTATGTGGACTTCGTAGTAAAGCATTTTGTCTCTATCGTTCATGCGATCACTTCCTTATCCACCATCCTGCACCATCGCGGAACCCGTTTTGTTCCATGAATGGCTCTATGATGTAATGCCATCCTTTTCCTTCTGTGGTATGATTGGTGTCTGCAGCTCGATTCTGTTCCTCCAACCTGTGGATAATCTCTGCGACCAGCTCTTTCTCCATATCCCACCACGCGTCGAATTCTTTGTCGTATTTTGAGATCTGCGCGTCATCGTTATCGGGGTCATTGAGTTCATGATGCAACCAGCCAACTTTTTATCCCACAGCGGCCATTGCTTCTGCGATCGCAGCATCCGTGTGACCGTTTTCCTGCAGCCATTGCCGGATATCTGTAGGCGAGTAACCTATAAGTGGCTAACCGCATAAAATGGCAGCTCCTGCCATATTTTCATCTACAATCATTCAGCCAGCTCCAGTCGTTCTGCGATATCTTTATCTCGGATTGCTATCGTATCCCAGTCACCATCCAAGTCTATATCCACGATGAAGTCTGTGCCTTCCCCGAAAATCTCGACAACAGAAGCCGTGCGTCCATCTGTCAGTCGTATACGGTCGTAGAGGTTAATCTTCGTCGTATCCAAGGAACCGCACCGCCCATCGTGCATTGATATGCAGGTCTTCATTACCCGCTTCTTCCAACCGCGCTGCGTACTGATCGCGGATTTTCTCGTAGAATTCGACCGGCAGCTCTGCTGTCATAGAAGCGGATCCTAAGAACTGTAGCAGCCATTGGCCGCCTTCCGTAAAAAACAGAACTTCATCAATTTCTTCTTCTGGGTGCTGTTCGTGTACATGCACATAGTAGAACAGCTTCACCAGTTCCATCACGCGATCATCCAAATCATTTTCAAGGATAGTGGCTTTTTCCCGCAGGGCATTTTGGGATGTTACAATGCGGTATTTATAATCAGCCATTTCAAATTCGCCATGTTTTCTGATGTCAGCGAATATATTCTCGGTCTTTTCCACCGATTCTTCACTGACATAGTAGACCATCGTGTGTCTGGTCATGTTATGATACAGCATTCCTGCGTCGATGCCAGCGGTGTAGCCGCACTCACACATAAAACGAAAAATGGTGCCATCTAACAGCTGCTGCTTTTCTTTCGGATTCATTTCAGCATTCAGTGTATCCCATATAGTTATTTCGGACTCTTTGCCGCATTTCGGGCATGTTACAGTTTCCTTTCTTGGCCTTGACATTATCTGTCCCTCCTTACAGTGTGAAGCTTCCGTTGTCTTTGCTGTCGATGGCGAATGCGAACAGCGTACCCTTGTTCACTGCTGCGAAGTAGCCGGTGCGCTCATATTCGTCGCCGTAGTTCTTCTCGATCAGCTCCAGTGTTTCACGCAGCTGCAGCATGGCCGCAAATTCGTGCTTGCAGTTGTAACTGCAGAAGCAGGAGCAAATCAGCTGACTGATCTCACCGTTGCGGTACTCAAACTCCACTTCGTATACTTCACTACCTTCGACAATGGCGTAGCCCCTTGTGCCATCGATGCTGATGTATCTGACCTTGTTTTCCATGTAGTATTCATGGCCGCGCTCTGCGATCACTGAGGTGACATTAATACCCTTGAGGTCATTCAGACGGAATGTGGTATCGTCGCTGCCGCTGACGAACTCATCGTCTTCCTTTGCCGGTGCCTTAAACCATGTTACCGCCTTGCTGCTCGGCAGCGCTTCACGATCGAATGTCACGAAGTGGCTGCCTGCCATGAAGAACTGGCCATGCACAGTGGTGTCCACCACGGCGATGACGCGCTTGTAGTCCGACACCTTAATCTTGAAGTTATAATTGACCTCGGTGACGCGACCGAGCATTCCTTCCAGCTTGCCGTCCACATAGACCATGTCACCACGATGCAGGTCGAACTGATCGTTGTAATATGCCAGCGTCATGTGTCTGTCCGCGAAGTAAATCTGCACCACAGACTTGCGTGGTGCTGCCGCCTGCTGCGGCACAGTGTATATAGCTGCGACGGGCTTCTTTTCGCCGGTGTCAGCTGCAAATCCAATCTTGAATGCCATCTATCTCACTTAACCTTTCTCACTTTATCAGCTCTGCCAAAATTGCGAACGGAAGAATCAGTATACATGCGATGATCCACATAATGCATCCTCCTTAAAAATCGTCGTCAAAATCGAATGGGTCGATACCGGCATCTTCCAATGCCTCTCTGCGTTCATCCGCGTCCATCCAGCTCAGTTCGTCTCTGTCGAGTCCTGCAGCGGACAGCTCATCGTCGGCTTCGTCTGCCATGACCACATCGTGAAGGAATTGGAACTCTGCTGCGCTCTCGAATGCGCTCATCTTGCCGTCGCCGTTAAAATCAAACATGCCACCAAAAATGCCTTTTCCCATGATCTATACCTCCATGTTTTGGAACATTATCTCTTTGTTTCTAATCTCATTCTACTCGTATATGTATCCCATAAAACGGACTTTACACTTATAATATAGAAAAAAATTCGTATTTTTTCAATATCTCGACATCATTTCGTTCCACTCACGAAGAAAGAGTAATGATTTTGTGCGTCTTGAACGCAAAAAGTGCCCTAGACAACCGTTTTGGCTGCCGAGGGCGTCTTTGTTACAGGTATTTGTGGCTGGCGACGATGCCGCATTTGAAGTGGACTTCGATGCCGTCATCGTTTATGATGATCTGTTCCACCAGCTGTTTCATGATCATGCTGTCATCTGCATTCATGATTGTGCCGCTCTGGATGTGTTCCGCGAAGCTGTCCAGCCACATCTTGACCTCGCTGTATCTGTTCTCTGTGGACTGCAGTTCTGCCTGCTGGGCTTCCAGCGCCTGTATCCGTTCATTGTATTCTTTGATCTGCGCCGCATAATCCGTTGCTGTGACGCTTCGTTGCTGCTTGGCCTTATGCAGTTCCAGCTCGCCCAATTTGTGAATCAGTTCGTTTTCTGCAGCTTTGTAAAAGAGCAGCATACCGTCCTGTTCCTCCACTCTGACTTGTTCAAAAGGTTTGACTGCTGTTCGTGTCAGCTCGTAAACGCTCCAGTCGATTTTCACCGTGTACTTGTCCGACACACTGCGAATTTCCGAGAAGCCTTCATCGGAGAACTGCACTCTGTGCCGCGCTTCCTCGCGGAACATAACCCGTGGTGGTTTGCGGGTGCGCAGGTTTGTGGTGCCGTTTCCTTCGGCATCCAGCCATCGCAAGGCGTCGCTGTTCAAAGAGTCGATTCCTTTGTAAATTCGGCCTGCAAAAAACTTTCTTTGATGTAGCGCACAAAGGTTTCCACCTTGCCTTTGGATTGCGGATCGTGGGGACGACAAAGACGGACGCTAAAGCCCACCTTTTTGACGTATTCCTCAAACCTTGGTACCAGCACGATATTGCCGAAGTTTTCATCCACCACAAACACCCGATCCTGATCATACACAATCATCTGTGTCCTGCCTCCAAAATACTGAAAGGCGTATTCGTGGGCTTGGATGGCCGTCTTGGTGGTAAAGGGATCTCGGCTGAAAACACATAGTGCATACGGCTATATGCCAGCACCATACAGAAGAAATACACCCGCACCGGTTTACCGTACATATCCTTCATGCGATACTGACCGAAATCCATCTGTGCTTCATAACCTGGCGGCGATTCCTCTCGCAGCGAAGTGACTCGCCCTGTAAATTGAACAAATCCGGTCTGCTCTCGCAGTTTTCTCATGTACTTGTAAAAGGTGGTCTTGCGGCACTCGAAGTCCGGGAATTCCTCCCTCAGACGGTACAGGATGTTAGTCTCTCTTGTTTGCGGACACACCCGCAGGATGCTGAGGATAAACTCGCGGTAGTTGTCCAGATACGGGATGTCGTCCTTTTTCAGCTCGTCGAAGCCTGCTTCGCTCATGTTGGCCCACTTGCGTGTGGTCGGCTCCGATATGCCGATTCTTCTTGCGATAGCGGCGATCGGCACACCTTCTTGTTTGAGCCGCTTGATCGTTAAAAACTGTTCTTTGGAAATCATCTGTGTTTTACCTCCTTCTATTTTAGTTTTATTCCAAAGAGTGCCTCGCACAATAATATACACCACCTCCTTTAAGGGAAGTATATCATATTTTCTATTGTTTAGGCAAAAATACGATTAGATCGTTTAATCGCCTTGACAGAGTCCTTGTTTTATGCTAAAATACGATTGTATCGAATATTAGCCTAAGGAGGTCCTATTATGGCTTATATCAAAAGAGATATCGAGGATAAGATTATTTCTCTTTCTAAAGAGTATTCTTGCATTTTAATCACCGGTCCGCGTCAGGTGGGTAAAACTACTGTTTTGCGTCAGCTCATGGATGACAATCGTGAGTACGTGACGTTAGACGATATGGATGAGCGTAGCCTTGCCAAGCACGATCCTGCTATGTTCCTGCAGATCCACTCCACACCAATTATGATTGATGAGGTGCAGTACGCTCCTGAGCTTTTCTCCTATATCAAGATGGAGATCGACAAAGGAGCTGAGCCCGGAACCTATTGGCTCACTGGATCACAAGCGTTCAAGCTTATGGAGCTGGCACAAGAATCTCTGGCCGGTCGCGTGGCAATTCTGCACATGTCCAGCCTGTCCCAGCACGAGATTTGCGGATCAGGCGATTGCACACCGTTCACCTTAGAGTTGGGTGCGCTGAAGGCACGAGAGAAAACCAATGCGCCTGCTGATATTGCTGAAATTTACGATCGTATCTGGAAGGGCTCTATGCCCGGCCTTGCCAGCGGAAAGTTCTCCGATCGAGATGTGTTCTATTCCAGTTATCTGCAAACCTATATTGATCGCGATGTGAAAGAGCAGGTTCAGCTTGCCGACCCACTTCTGTTCCGTGACTTTGTTCGCGCTGCCGCTTGTCGTGCCGGACAAATGCTGAACGTGCACGATATCGCACAGGATGTTGGTGTCTCCGATGACACTGCTAAGCGTTGGTTGCAGGTTCTTGAGAAATCTGATGTTATTTTCTTCCTGCGTCCTTATTCAAACAATCTGTTAAAACGGACCGTGAAGACCCCGAAAATGTATTTCTTTGATACCGGCTTGGTTGCCTATCTCACGCGGTATTCCTCTCCTGAGATTTTAGCCAATGGTGCAATCAACGGTGCTATTTTAGAAAACTTTGTTGTTTCTGAGCTGCTCAAATCCTACCACAACAACGCCAAGGAATGTCTCTTGTGGTACTATCGCGACAGCAACTCCAACGAAATTGATATGGTCATCGAAAGTGATGGGATGCTCCATCCATTAGAGATTAAACGTTCCGTCAATCCCGGCAGCGAGCTGATCAGCGCCTTCAATCTGTTGGATAAAGCTTCTGTTCCTCGTGGCAATGGCGCCATCCTCTGCATGCGCCCCAAGCTATCAGCAATCAATTCCGAGAATTATATCGTTCCGATCTGGATGATCTAACCGCAAAATGGTGCTAAGCAACGTGCTTGCTCGGCACTTTTTGTTTCCCCTATACACCCCTTCATAAAAACCATAGGCGAAAAAACTATACTTTACTGAACAACTGAATATTTCTGATTCTTTTTATGGTAAAAGTCGCGTAAGAAAGAATATAGGAAAAGTTACCCGAAATTCGTTTCAGACTGACTCAGTTGTTCAGTATTATAAAACCATCGCCCGAAGGGCATAAATTCCCTTCTACTGGGGTACTGTTCTTTACTGGTTCTTTTTCTATGAAAGTCGCGTATGAAAAGATATAAGAAAAAGTTCCGCAAAACGACCACAGTTTGATGCAGTACCCCAGTATAAAAAAACGGCACCGCAACATTTTTGCTGCGATGCCGCCTTGTCACTTTTGAAGAATTTTAACTGTTTTCGGAACAATGCAGACGTTATCGGAATAATACAAAGCCAATTAGCGGAACAATACGCCTAGTAGAACGCTCTGCTATTAGGTCATTTTGGGCTCTGTGATGTCATCCATACTGATCATCGCCTCGACTGCTAACCGCATTCCTAACTTGAAGCCAAGCACGAATGACATCATTTCGTTTTTGTCGCCCAGCTCCGACGCGCAGTCCTTGAATTTTTCGAAGGTCTCCTGCTGCGCTTATGTCAGCGTTTGCATCAGCTCATCTTCGTTGCGAGTCACCAGATTCAGTATGTGCGCGTACGCACCGCCTCTGACGATGTCCCGATCTGTCGGACTGATGTTGCCGTAATACAGTTCTTCTATGATACTTCGCATGTCGCCACCTCCTTTGGCAGGGACTTACAATACCAGAACGTACCGGCAATATCCAGATGAAAATCGACTTGTTAGCAATTAAGTAGCAATTATTTTTTCAGCAACCTACTGATAAATGATGTTTTGAAATCAACGCCGAAAAATTCCTTCGCCTCATCGAGGTTCATAACCACCCAATCGCGCGACTTATGAGCTTCAAGTGTCTCAGGTAATTCCTTAAGAATTCTATCTGCTTCCCATGTAGCGCCTGCATTATAGCGTAACTCATTGTTTCGAACAGAAACCTCAAAAGAAGCGCGACTTGTTTTCCATGCATTTTGAATGGTTTTAATAGCATAACTACCAGTAACTCGCTCGCTAAAATAATTCTCCAAACTCAGCTCGCGAATGTATTCAGGCAGCGATTCACCACAATATTCACGCATAATCTCAACAATGATCTGTGACGATACCGCCAAGATATCCGGTGCGCTTTCCGATTCATCCGATTTCATCACCTCAAGTAAATCAGGAACCGCTTCTATCATTCGCCGCATATATTCGCGATAAAACGCAGTGCCAATCTCACGCTGTACTGTTCGTACAACACTGCTACGCATTACCTCAGTGTTAGTGAGGCCGGCTTGCACACGACAAATAACCGTCCGACGTATAACTTCAGGAGCAACTGCCTTAACGTCTTCGTTGGCGCTGATTACAACAGCCGGATAGTGCACCGAATGATCTGCCACACCAAAATCGTCATTTTTGATAGTTTCTATGGCATGCTGATTAAATCTAGTGTTCGTCAAGTCGTCTACAATAATAGGTGCTCCTTTTACCGTTCGTTTCAGTCCTTCAATACTGGAGCGAGTGAAATCCGGAGCAGACAGTTTGGTCTTTTGGCCAATCATCATCTTCAATAACGTCTCGAGGAAGCTGGTCTTGCCTGCCTTACTCTGTCCATAGACCAATCCAAACACAGGATACGGCAAGAGGTTTTGATTATAGCGCACCGCCATATCGCGCATACATCCCATGAAAGGCGAACAGAAAAACCAGTTGGCAAATTCAAAATATCGACGTTGCATACCGGATACATCGCCATGAAATTTTTCATATCCGTCCATATATCTCAGGAAAAGCGAAACATCATGCTCAATTTCTTCTTTGGTTGGCGTCAGGTTTACATCGTTTCCATTGAGTCGCACATAGCCATCCCCCGCAAAAACTTCCAGCTGGGGGTATTCGCTTCGTAGCTCTTTTTCTTTTGTCTGATCAGCAACCACTTGCCGTCGTATTGTCTTTATTTTTTCGGGAGAAAGCAGTATTTTCCCTTTTTTATCCGGCTTTGGAACCGACGGAGTGAGCTGTGCAGCCAAATTTTTAACATCTAAAGCAAATCGAACTTCTTCTCGCTGTTCATCTACCGTTTCAAGCATAACAACTTTGTTTGCGCGAACAGTTCGTGCAATAGGTAACTCTTCCAGGTTTTCACCACTATCTGCTACCAGTAATGCTTCTTTAAATATCTGATCGGTACTATTTTCTCTCAGCGTAAGATAGCAATCCATATACCAGTCATACGCACGATCACCATCTATGTAGCAAATATTTTCTCGCTGCCTTCCACCGAATGCATTAAAGGACATATTTGCAGAGCCCATGATTACGCGTCTGCGTCCATCAGCTGCGGATAACAGGTATATCTTTTCGTGAGAAAGCATGTTGCGGGCAACAAAGAAGTGTAAACTTTCATCCTCAATACGCGAAATTAAATCCAACTTCATTTTGCCGGCACTTTCACGCATGCGTTCTATCAGTTTACATTGATATGCCATAACCTCCTGTAAAGAGTAGGATATCACTTCGTCGCAACCGAATATGATTTCTGCCTTTTTGAACATTCCCAACAGCTGATACACGAAGTTTATACCCGAGGAATAGGTTATCGCATGCAACTTATCAAAGCCAGAAAACAAATCTTTCCACGACATTGTCTCGGCTTCAATAAAATCCATTTTTATGACATCTAGATTACCGCTTTCGAACAAACCTTCCATCATAATCTCGGAATCATCGTTTTGATTAAATAACGATAAGTTCTCCATCTTATAACCTCCGCAAATACAATTTAAGCTAATTATACTTGTTATCCATTTTATCACGTTATGTGTCCCATAAAACGGACTTTGCCCTCGAATCTCACAGTTGTTCTATACCAATATCCTTCAAATACCCATAAATACCATCGTACCACTCACGTTTCCGTGTCTGATCGTCGTCGCTACCTGCTGGCACAAAGATGGCCATGCCCTGACGAGCGCGGGTGAGTAGTACTCGGTAGGCGTTCTTCAAATACAGGCGACGTTCTTCGGAACTGACATTGTTCCAACGGTTGCCGACGAAATTGTTATAGGTCCATTCGCCATCGACATAACGGTAGTCCGCATCCCATGCGACCACGGAGTAGTCCAACTCCAATCCCTGAATATCGAACTCCGTCACCACGTCCTCCAGCATATAGCTGGAACGTACATCGTCCTTACCATTCAGGAACCAGTTGGTTACCGAAATCTCATTCTTTACAAAGATGCCTTCCGGTTTCAGACGCAGCGCACCGCTGCTGGCGAGTAAACCATAGCGAGTGGTACCCTGGCAGTGATCGCGCACCCAGTCTTTCGCTTTGTTCAAATCACGGGTGATCACAATCGGATATTTATCTTTGATACGCTGATAGAGCACTTTTGCTTCATCGGTCTCTGCATCAAGTACCGCCTTTACAAACGCCGCCAGATCCGGCGTTCTGAAAGATCGCACCGATGTGGCCAGATGGAGCTTGTCCCGCTCGAAGGTACGAAGTCCTTCCAGCATGCTGCTCCAGCTTCTGCCACGGCGGTATTCATCATCGTTAAGCTGGGGTGTGATATATACATCCCAATCCGGGAACGCACGACGGAGAGAATCAAACCATTCCGGCAAACCTGCCTCACCAGTGTTGATTTCCTGTCCGCCGCCAACAAGGCAAATAATAACCGCCCAGTCCTGGTGACGGTCCATGGTGCTGATCAAAAACTCCGGCTCGCTATACGGGAAGGGCGACACGCCCTTCTTGGTGGCCATGAACTTTTCAATCATATCCCGCGTCCATGCACGCTGCGCTTCATCAAAGATGGCGACGCGCTCCGGCGGAATGTTATTGTTACCCACAAAAGAATCGCGGTACTTATGAATGATTTGGATAAACATAGATGTGCTGCGCAGTGCATCTGTTTTCGAAACACGGTTGCCGCGCTGCTTTTCCTGCTCCGCCTTATCGCGAGCAAGCGCTTCCTGCAACACCGTCACCAACGGGAAGTTACCGGACAAGAACACCGCGTGTTCGCCCTGCTGCGCATCGGAACGCTGTATGGCAATATTCAATCCAACTAATGTTTTACCGGCACCGGGAACACCGGTTACGAAGCAAATGGACTTTCTGCCGTTTGCCTTGCTGTGTTCGATGATACGGTTAATCTCATCGGTAGTAACTGTCAGATTTTCTGCTCCAGCATCGCTGCGAGTAATATCATGAACGTTGTGCCCACGATACAACGCCTGCGCCGCCTCTACGATAGTGGGCGTGGGAAGATACTCCGAGTTTTCCCATTCTACACAATCAAAATCTGATTCGTTATAACGCGCTGCGACCATGTTAATCACATCAGCAATATTGCCAGCATTGCAACGAAGCGGCTCGATTACGCGATCGCGCTCGCGGATCACATTTGTGACTGCTACCGCTCTGGTGGATACCATAATTGGCACCAATAGTTTGTCGTGGCTTTCCTTCTGGAAGTTGCGCAGATCCAGCGCATAATCGTATACCTGATCGTATGTAGACTGTCTGTACTCGGCATCGCCGCACTTAAACTCCAGCAGGAAAACGATATTTTTGTAAAGCACCACTGTGTCAACACGCTTACCCATTCTGGGGATGGTGTATTCGAAAATGATCCTACCGTCCGAAAAAGAGCGCAGCTGATCCTTGAGAATCTGCACCTCAGACTCCCAAGTGTTGCTCTGCTGGATTGTCGTCTCCGCCGAAATATCGTTGGAGTGGATGATTCCAATTATTTCGCTGCTCGATTGCCGCAAAAACTCCGCAATCGAAGCAGAATAGTAGGATCTCAAATTTCGCATAGTGGTTACCTCTATATCGTTGTTTTATCCATTGCTATTAACAACAGGAATACCGTGTTTATTTGAAATAATATACGCATCACGTTTACAAGAAACCGGTTCCATTTCCATTAAAATTTTATTCTGTGTTTCCGGAGTCCAATATATCTTAAGCTTTTTACGCGCACGGGTAATCGCAGTGTAAAAGATATTGTGGGTTATTTGTTCCTCGATCTCGTTTGTGACAACAACCTTAACAGAGTTATATTCCAGGCCTTGCGCCTTGTGTATGGATATAGCATACGCTACCTGGAATGGAACAACCTCTCGACTATTTTTCTCCCTTCCGTCATCATCAACATAATGGTCGACTTTGAAACGGATCAAAGAATGTCCTGGGACGTCACATTCAAGGAGCTCGAAGCCTGCCGCCATTGCAGCAAACTCCGTAAGTGCCATATCTACTTCGATATCGAACTCTATAGCCGCAGTTTCTTTTTTGATGTTACGAATCCAGCCTTTAAGATTATTATACAACGTTGGATAGAATCGGTTGTGTTCATTAAAGATTACTGGGTCTCCGACCTTGTATATCCATGAGTCCCAGTATACAGCAGGATTCGGATTGTCGTTTTGCAAGAAACGGTTTATATTGTTTATTCCGTAAAGCCCATCATAGTTTAAGCACAGAATAATCTCATCCAGATCTTCGCGCACAAATATGCTGTCATCCAATTCTGAAGCATAGTTTTGCAATGCTATGTATTCTTCTGTACGTTCATCCAATAGACGAACCTTATTCCATAGATCCACCATGCTGCTATGCTTGCTTCGGTACGGGGTGTTGAGTTCGTATATCACATCCGAAGACAGGAAATAGCTTGCCAAGCTAAACCAGTTGCCGAACTTAATGGAACGAATCTGATATACGTCTCCCACCAAAACAAGAAGCCTGCAACGAAGTCTTTTCAAAAGATCCTTCATTGCCGCGTTATCTACAGTACTACACTCATCGATAAAAGCAATATCATAGCTGTGACCATTTACCAGGGGTCCGCAGCTGGCAATCGTGCTAAACTCACTATTGCTTACTTTTATTTGTCGCCGCAAGTTTTCCTTTGCTGGATTCGTATTTGCTAAAAACAGTTTGCTCGAATCAGCAAAATAGGTGGACAGGTGTTTTATAAGTGTTGTTTTTCCCGTTCCTGCTGCTCCATAAATTAGCGCAAGATCGTATTTGCTGAACATATCCAGAAGAATTGTTTTCTTTTCATCGCAATCCACTGCCGGAGTCGCCTGCAGCCATGCATCCATAGCGTTTCGGTAACCGGTCAGTCCACCGCCAACCCGTGAAATAAGGTCGTTGATTATACTTACGGTATCTGCTTCATATCCCTTGATGTACACCTTATCTTTTTCTATTACTAAGCTCCGCACTGGAACATGTTTAGGGATTAGCAATGAATTGAATTTGTTTGCAAGTTCTTCCACATCGCCAATATACTCCACGTCCTTAGTGGGTGTAAATAATTGGACATTCTGCTCTGTATTAATGCGGATTTTACGGGACAATATTTCGTGCTCCCGCCCTTTGCTACTAATACATGAAAAGACGTCAAATAGCGAGGGATTATGATACACCAACGACGCATCAAACGGCATGTTGTCAAATGGAAGGCATTCGTTCCATAGACAGAGATAAGAAATCCAGTTATTCGGGCGATCCGCTATTTGATATTTCATTACGTGGTGGCGCATTTTAAGCAGCACATACCGCAGGATATTGCTTCCGGGCGCTGCCGATCTTATTAGCTGTCTGCATCTATCCAATGAGTTGAACAGATTGTTTGAGCGACTCAGGTTTTGAATTTCTGTTTTTACCGCATCATAATACTCATCGCCCATGGTAACCAATTCGGTTAAGCTCATTCCGGACACAGTAAGATACTCCATCATGGAGTTATACTCTATTGTGCCTGCGTTAACTTTCGGCATATTAAGAATTCGGGAAAAATCTTCGAATTCGACGGGGCGAATTGCCACTTTGTAATTATCGATCACTCTGATAAGCATCCGTCGTCCGAGAATCTCTATCTCTGTGTCGATGAAGTTGAGTTTTATTGCATAGTAGGTAGGTATCTCTTTTTTTGAAAATACCGTAAATCTATTGAACTTGCTGGAATAGTCATCTGCGGGGATAACCGTAATTTCGTAGTATATCCTTCCCCCGAAGAAGAATGTTTTGCTTTTCTGCACGTAAAATCTATCCGATGGCGCACGATCAGAATATCTCACATGATCCAGTTGGAACGCAATTTTTTCATAATATTCGACGAGGGAATCATCCTGATCCAACGGATAATCCTCAAGGTTGTGTAAAATATTCAAGCCAAAAGAATTCTTTACATACTCTCGGATGCGAAGTAACCACTCATAGTACTTCAGCATCAACCGGGTTGCTCCGTCTTCGTCGGGGATAAAGTGCGAAACGGCTGCCTGCAAAAAATAGTGGAAGCGATTCAAAAATTTCAGTTCACCACGCGAAGCAACGTAAGCAACCGAACGTTCGATATCATCATATTTATTGAGTGTGATAGATGCCTTTTCACTGTAAATACGCTGATCTACGGCTTCTACCAAATGACGCAAATTATTCAGGATATTCTGCGACTTGAATCCGCGATCATCGTCTGTAATACTGGCAATATTCTTGCAGATGTTTTCGCTGACAATCAGTATATTTCGATCGAACTCATTCATGTGCTCACCTCATTCTTATCGTGGTTATAGATGATAATCAATCATCCTCTGTGTATTCGTCTGCAAAGACGTCTTTTTTGAATCCGTGAAAAGTTACCCTAAAGTCATCCTGAATTTCGTCATACAAAACGAAGATTTCGTCGAAAAGTTGTTTTGCATCACGGAGGCTGTTCGAAACCTCATCCAGATTGCTTTTCCTCATTTTGTGGATGGCGCCGTTTCGAATGATGTTGAATGCGGTTACTTTCTCTAGAAATTCATCTTTTTTGTGAAAGCTCACCGATTCTTTCAGTTCGCTTACGTAGGCGCCGAGCATTTTATTTTGGGGAATCGTAAAATGTATAGTTGCTGCATGTACTGACAATTGAATTAGGAAATGGCAATCCTCCAGCAAATGTAGACACATCGCCTCCACTAACTGATGATACATCAGGACCGCCGATAGCATACCCGAAAAGGTGCCTGTGGAAAAACTGTCATCAGCCATCTCATTTAGCAGTTCCAAATTTTCCGGCAATTCGATGTTGGGCCATTTGTCACTATCCATTATTCGATTTGCAATTTCGTCCACAGGATTCACCTCATTTCCGTTGGTTGCCATATACCAGCAAGTTTACATTCTGTTTAATTATTTTCTTCGAAGTTTTCAACCTGCTCCATCACATTGCGGAAGACTTCGGGGCTATACTGCGGGGGATAGCCATTTTTGATCAAGCAAACTTTGATGTCGAATTTTAACTGATCGCGGACAATCTGATTGTTAAGCCAGTCAGCAAAGGAAGATTTGGTATCAATAATTTCCTTAACCTTCTTTGCCAGCGCCTTACATTTATCGTTAACCGTAATACCGTCAACAACCTTGTCCTCACCATAATCAAAGTTATACTCATCACGCAGCGCCATCAAAATATCATAAAACGCCTTTTCCTCGAAGGTGAGACCTATTTTACGGAAGCTTTCGCGATCGGCATTCATATCTCTCAGTATCTGTAATGCCTGCTCGGTAGCGTTTTTAATGATTTCCTCAGACGTATGCTCTTGCGCCTCTCCAGCTTCCTCTGCCGTAAGATGCTTTCTGCGCTCGTGATACTGCCTTATGGTGTCTTCCAGCATTTCTTGGAATTTCTTCGCTGCCATTTGATTTATTTTACTGTACTCCGATATTTGCTTGCGGAGCATTTTTACCAGCAGTTCCAGTTTGGAAGCGGGCATTTTTACATCCGACAGTTTTTCAAAGTATTCGGCACTGAAGATATCCTCCTGCTCGCCATTCTCAAGAACACTTTCAACCTCATTGTAGCGCAGTGCTTCTTCTACCATTTTTGCAACATGGCGGTTCATGGTATCCGCATCCACTTCGCTGGTGCCGCTCATCTTGCGGACAAAGCCAGCGATCGCCATGAAGCATTGTGCGAGAGCAGATTCTTCCTCTCCCAGCTCACCGGACGGCTGACAAATATCATATGCAGCGCGCATCCGTTTGACTGTTTTCAGGAAGTATGTTTTGAAAGAAACCTTCTTTACGCTTTTTCCGCCTTTACTTTCTGTCTGCAGCTCCTGCGTGGAAATGAAAACATACTCGGCAGCTTTGGCCAGCAATCTATAACGCAGAGCGGGATCTCCATTCGGGTCAAGGAACGGCGCTAAATCATAACCAGCAAACAAATCTTTCAGGATCATCAGTTCCTCGCGGAACACACCGGTTGCCTGCTCTACATCATCGGCAGTAGGCGCAACAGAATTATCTCCGCCGTAAATCTTCATGGCTTCACGCATGTTATCGCGAATGCCGATGTAGTCAATAATGAAACCATAATCTTTGCCGGGATACTTTCTGTTAACACGGCTGATCGTCTGAATCAGCAAATGTTTTTTCAGGGGCTTATCGTTATACATGTAGGTCAGCGAAGGAACGTCGAAACCTGTGATCCACATATCAACAACAACGGCAATATGGAAATTGGATTTTTCCTGTTTGAATGCTGCGTCCAATTCTTCGGAACGCTTGCTGTTCTTTACACCGCCGAGGTAATTATACATATCCGGCTGATCGTTGCTGCCGACACTGGCTACCATGGCCATAAAAGGCATAGGCTTCAGCTCGCGCAGTTCTTCTTCAGATACCGCAACACCTTCGGGGGCCTTCTTTTCTACAAACCACTCAGGATACTTATCTTGGAATATTCTCAGAAGTGCATAGGCAATTGTTCGGCTGGAACACACGACCATCGCCTTTTGAATCCTATCCGGATCCTTTTCGCAGGAAGAAACATAGTGATCGTGAATATCCACCGCGAGGCGTTCCAGACGAGAGGGCTCGCCAAGGATAATCTCCATGGAGCTCATAGCCTTCTTGCTGGCTTCTATATCATCAGCCGTAGCGCCATCCTCTGCACACCTTTTATAATAAGCCTCGATCTGCTGCACTTTCTCCTGATCCAACAGGACTTTTGCAATACGAGGATGGTACTTAATCGGTACAGTCAATCCGTCTGCGACTGCCTGATCCATTGTATAGCGGTCAATTTCTTCACCGAATGTCTGATAGGTTTCCGCAATCGGAGTACCACTGAAGCCAACGAAAGTTGCCTGCGGGAATGCTTCTTTCAGCACCTTTGCGTAAGGCTTGGACAACATGGCACGCATATTTTCGTCAGCATCCTTGCTGAACTGAATCCTTTTCGCATGCTCCAGTTGTGTTCTGTGTGCTTCGTCAGAGAAACAAATGATATTGGAACGGCTATTGATCAGGCCGATCTTGTCATCTTCTCTATCGCAGAATTTCTGGATGGTACAAATGTAAAATCCGCCACTTTCACGTGCGCCAAGTTCTTCTCTTAGCGCTCTGCGGCTGGGGACAACCGTCACTTCACCAAGATTCAGAAACTCTTTGCTCTTGGTGAACAGCTTTGCACCCTGCTTTTGAAGTTCTTCCCGGTCGACGATCATAACGATTGTTGGCGAGCCAATCTCCGGCACATGGGTGCAGCGCAACGCCAACTGACGTGCAAGAAAAGCCATAGTATATGTCTTGCCGCAGCCGGTTGCGCCGAAATATGTACCACCCTTGCCACTCTTTTCAATAACGGATTTTATAATACTTTGCTTCAAAAGGCGGGCAGCAAAGAACTGCGGATAACGACACACGATCTCACGTTCGTCACTGTCGTATTCGCTATCCTGGAAGTAAATGTAGTCTCGAAAGATCTCCAAGAATCTTGCGGGCGCATAAACGCCCTTTATCATTGTCTCCAGCTCGTCAAAAGGCAGCGTAGAAACCTTATCGCCGTCATTCACACGGCGCCATGCGTAAAAATGTTCATAAGGCGTACGGACGGTACCCAATCTGGTTTTGACTCCATCCGAAATACACGCCAAAGGGCAGTAATGCAGCAGGTGAGGAATATCGCGCCAGTAGCGGATATTGATCTGTTCCCAGGCATCGTAGATGGTAGCATTGGCGTCAGCAGGATTTTTCAGTTCGATGACGCACAAGGGCATACCGTTGACGAACAGAATCACATCCGGACGACGGTTCTCCTTTTGTCCGTTATTGGTGTATTCTACAGTAAATTGATTGACTGCGCGGAAAAGGTTATTCTCCGGATTCTCAAAGTCGATCAGATTCACCATTCTTGGGAGGCCTGCTTGCGGGGTGAATTGAACGCCATCTACCATCCAGCCATAGACTTTGTGGAGTGTTGCAAAATCTGATTCCGCACCTACAAGGCGCACGTTATCCATAATCTGACGCACTTCTTCTGCCGTCAGATCCGGATTGGTCTTGCTCAGAAACTGCTCCATGTCGTCCATGTAGAGGACGTCTCTCTTGGAGTTGCGCGGAATGCTATTTCCGGTAAGATAGTGCCACCCTTCGTCCTCCAAGAACGAAAGGAATGCGTATTCATATTCAGATTCGCAATAGTGGCCGTTATAGTTATGCAGTTTCGCCATCGGTTTCACCTCCATCCTCCAACGACCCCCGAATCAGGATCGGGCAAATGTCTTTGATCTGAGCCTTTAATTGCTCATTGATGCTTCTACGCAGGGTGTATACCTTATACAAATCAACAATGGATTTCTGCATTTTCTCATCCGGCAACGGAATTCCTATTTCGTAGAAACGTTCAAGGTCAAGATTTGTGCGGATACTCGAATCGCTCATAAACCATCCACGACGGTCGCTTTCCTTGCGGGAAAACCACATCATAATATACTCCGGCAGGACTGTTCCATCTTTAATTTCAAAAACTGTGTATGCAGGCGAAATGATAATCGGCTCATCCTTGTCGAACAAAGCAATTCGAATACATTCATCGCGGCCTGTCTGCATACCGGAATATGCGAACTGACCTTTTCTGACGATTTTATATTTAGTGAGGTCTACACCATTGGTATCAGCCACAGAAGGCATAAATTGTTTGAAAATATTTATGCCTTGGACATCAACGTTCTCCCCAGTACCGTTTCGATTATCTACTTCAGCCAGCAGGTCACGCACAGGGACCATTGAAGCATTGTGCTTGATGTTATCAATCAGCGCATCAAACGTCAGCTTCAAATCCTCCAGCCCGCGCTCATAGCTCTTCTGATTGGCAACCATGGCGTTGTAGATATCAACATATTTTCTTTGCACCGCAATATCGGGCAACGGAATCATAATATCGCTCATATCGTTGAAATTAAACTCAGGGCGTTGGCTTCCAAAGTTTCTGAATGTTACTTCTCTATAAAACTCATCACGACGGAAGTACATGAAAAGCCAGTTCGGGTCTATTTTCTTTTTCCCTTCATCGTTGAGATAAAAAACGATGTAAAGATGAGAGACAATGCATAATCCGCCGGTACGATACGCAATGGAGCCCAAATTAAGTCGGGATGGGTTATAGACAAATGCACCGTTGTTAACGATCTTATACGGTTTCAAATCTACATCCATAGGATTACCTTTTGGTGTGCTAAAAACGCCCTCATTGGTGACGCCCTCAATCAATTCGATGCCGTATATTTCATCTCGATTGTTGACGGTAGAGCGAATAATATAATCGCCAAGACGCACCAGTGGAGCGCTTTGAAAGGATTTGTTATGATTAGAGCTCATATCCGATCCCCCTGAACGCATCCTCCAGCATCTTTTGAGACTGCTTCTCCTGTGAGAGAACGTCGCGCATTTCTGCCTGGATACGACTCATCTCAGCGTCGAAGTCAATATTCATGTCGTGGTCAATAAACTCAATGTACTTGCTGGGAACAAGGCTCCAACCCTGCTTTTCGATTTCCGCAATACCGACACTGCGATACAGCTCCGGCACCTCATAGCGCATACCGTCTGTACCCTCGGTCTGCCAAGTATGGTAGATATCTGCCGCTCTCTGAATCTGCACATCATCCAGGAACACTTTCTTTTTACCCTCATTCTTCACCGGGTTCTCCGTCCAAGTGCGCAGATCCATAAAGAGGATCTCGCCCTCACGGTTGCGCAGATTTCTGCCGTGGTAACTGCCGCCTTTTTTGTTCTGGTTCAGAATCCAAAGGGTAACGCTGATATCGGTGGTGATGAACAATTCACGAGGTAGGATGATAATAGCTTCCACCTTATCATTCTGAATAAGCTTTTTGCGAATTTCCACGGTATCGGTATCGCCCAATGCACCATTGGCCAGCAGGAATCCCGCAACACCCTTGTTTGCTCTCAGATGGGAAAGCATGTGCAAAATCCAGGCATAGTTTGCGTTGCTCTCCGGCGGAGTAACGTAGTCCGCCCAGCGAGCATCGTTCTTCAGATTGGGGTCATACCAGCCTTTCAGGTTAAAGGGCGGGTTTGCCATAATATAATCGAAGTAAATTCCCTTATGCAGGTCATGGGTAAAGGTGGAGTCTGCTTCCTCTCCTAAATGATGGCTGAGTCCACGCAGGGCAAGATTCATCTTTGCCAGCCGGTAGGTAGCCGGTTCCTTCTCCTGACCGTAAATGTTGATACGGCTGATGTCACCCTGCTTTTCTCTGATCAGATCAGTGCCCTGAATAAACATACCACCGGAGCCACAGCAGGGATCGTACAGGGTTCCATCAAAGGGCTCAATCATAGCAGCGATTAGTTGAACAGCGTCGTGGGGCGTATAGAATTCGCCTTCCTCCTTGGTTGCATTGACCGCAAACTCCTTGAGGAAGTATTCGTATACGCGGCCGATCAGGTCTTTCTCTTCACCAAAAGCTTTATGACTGATCTTATTGACCTCATCAACAATCTTCTTGATATCGTTAGGAGCCAAATTACGGGTGGTAAAAGTACCCTCCACAAAACAGCCCTTCAGCTGCTTACTGCTGGTTGCCAGGCTATGCAGCGCAGTATCCAGCGCAACATTCAACTGCGGAGCGGGTGTGTTGATAATAGTAGACCAACGAGCCTCCACCGGCAGATTATAGGTTCCATCTGTGAAAGTAGCGTCGTCAAAAAACGCTGCAAAAATTTCTTCGTCATCAGGATCCAATCCTTGTGCGATCAGCTCCTGGCGCAGCTTCTGGATACCATCTTCGAACTTCTCGCCAATGAAACGCAGGAACACCAGGGTCAGCATCATATCGCGCTTCTCAAAGAAGGAACCGGAATTACGCGCCTGGCGCAAAATATCTCTACATTTGAACAGAATAGAGTCCAAATTGATTTTTTCTTCTACTTTTTTCTTAGCCATGGAATATACCTTCTCTTTCAAAATATTAGTAATTTAACCGCTTTGCAAATGTTACACTTGTTCCTCGTCCGGAATAAATTCCATCACATCACCAATGTCGCAGCCGAGGACGGCGCAGGCTCTGCCGAGGATAGCAAGGTTTACCGGTTCGTCGCGGCGAAGTTTTGTCATGGTATTGGGGGCGATATCTGCGGCCTTGCGCAGCTCTGCCTGTGTCATCTTTTTATCGATCAATAATTTCCACAGTTTGTTATAAGAAATAGCCATCTTTCTGCCTCCTATAAATTGATAGCAAAATGCTTACAATATTACAATGTACAGTATAGCACATATCGTCGAAATATTCAAGATATTCTCGCAATTTGTTGCGATATTATCTAACAACCCTTTCGGGATAAGGGATTTGAACAAAATTAGTGCTTTTTCTGTCGATAATTCCCGTATCGCATATACTTGCGATTGTATCTAATATTATTGGGTTCGAATCCACGCTCTATATCGGCTGCATGACTTTTTGTTGTGGCAAAGGGTAACTAAAAGTATTCGAATCCCGTCGGGTGCTGTTTTGCCAACTTCTTTGCTGAGCAAAGAAACGCGGAAAGTACGGAGGTTCGAAAGGCAGCTAAGACTGGCATAACGGAGCGTAAAGGCATAAAAATAGCGCCGGAACACCTTAAAAATGGTGCTCCGGCGCGTAATATTGCTGTTTTTAGCTTGATTTTTGTCCGTTTTGGCGCTTTTTAGGCGGGAAATGCATAAAGTACCACAATTTTTGCATAAAAAGAACCCTAAATGCCTGGTAGACATTTAGGGTTTCTTTCGTGCCAAAGAGTAACCAAACGGAGCAGAATTGAGGTAAGAGTAAGTAAAAGTAGTGTTAACCGTTTCGTGACGTATACCATGCTTCTTTTTTATAACTGTCCCATGCTATGACAACCCTTTCAAATGTGAAGCAAACCGTGAAAAACGGATCTACCTCCATTGCGTCAATAAAGTATATCTTTCTCTCTTTTATATCAAGGTCAAAAACAGTAATCCCGGTTTTTAATTGTTCCATAAAACGGCAATGGGCTTCATCATCAGAAAAAATAACCTGCGGCTCATTGGAATAAAACCTTCCGCTTTCATCCTTTTGCCACGCTCTGCCCGGTTCGTATGAAATAATGTCAATTCCTTCAAAAGTAATGCAAGCACGCTCTATTTCCATATCGGTTTCAAACGGATTTTGCTCTGTGTTTTTATGAATATTTAAATAGTATGCTATAATAGTAAGTTGATTATTGACGAAAGAATCAAAAGCAAATTCTGCGTCATGAAACTCAAAATCAGAAAGACTGTTCACAGAAATATATTTCATAGCATCACCGCCTTTATGTTATTTTATAATATTTTATAGTTGCTGTAAAGAAGAACCCTCTCTTGTCTTAGTAGACAAAAGAGGGTTCTTTCGTGGTGCGAGTGTTCATAACGGACTTATGTAAAATTTAGGTTTTATCGGCAGTTACACACTTTTCTCGCTCGCACATTTGTGATTTATTCAATTTCTTCCTATAATGTGAATACAAAATTTCAGTCGAGGAGGAATTGACAATGAGAAATCCAAAATATCACCTGTATCTAACGCCTGGTGAACGGCGCACGGTTATCAACAGCTTGATTGATTTGAGGGATGTTCTAATAACGCAGGGCAAGTACACCGACATCATTGACGATCTGTTGATCAAGCTCACAAAAGCAAAATTCAAAAAAATCAAGGTCAAGGAGGTATAGTTATGGCTACAAAGATTACATACACACAGCAGGGAGATTACTTGCTGCCCGATTTGAAATTGCCCGAACAGCCAAAGGTTGAAATCGGAATCTGGGGTAAGCGGCATTTGCGATACTTAAAAAGCCATCGCCCAATTATTTACACGAATCTTCTAACAAGTTGTAAACTCACCAAATATCTTGCTGATATTGATAAGCAAGCCGAGGATATGTTCTTTCGGCTGGTAAATCAACTTACTGAAAAGGAAGGCATAACCGAACAGCTCAAAGCAGATAACCAGATGCTGTGGGCATCTCGAATGAATAACATTCGTAATCGTGCAGAAGAAATCGTTTACCAAGAGATAATATACACATAATTAACCACCAGTTGATGAAATCGATGCTACGTTACGCTGATTCTTTGGGATTCATAGATGAACGATACAGATTCTTCACATTTAAAAGATTACAAAAATAGTGATGATTGTCAAGACGTGTTGTTATCGGGAAAATATAGATGCTTTTTTTCGAGACACAATATCATCGAAGAAACCTTGATCCACTATTTTGCCGCCATTTTTTCCGCCTAAAACACCAAAATCAATACAATAGTCACAGTGAGCATTTATAAACTCTACATTATGGTCTATAATGATTATTGTGTTTCCCTGATCAGCCAATCGTTCTATAACGGTTCCTATCTTATGTATATCATTGCTACCTAATCCTGATGTCGGCTCATCTAAAATAATAATGCTATTTTTATGCGTTTCTTCACCGAGAACTTTAGCGAGTTTAATTCGCTGAGCTTCTCCTCCTGATAAGCTCATAGATAATTGTCCTAACTTTAAGTAGCCAATACCTATATCTATCATACACTGTAGCATCGCTTTAATCTTAGGACTATCATCAAATACCTGAATCGCATTTGTTACGTTCATTTCAAGCACATCAAAGATAGAGTAACCCTTATATTTGATTTCAAGTATTTCAGGTTTGAAACGCTTTCCATTACATTCATCACATTTTATGTAGGCATCCGGCATAACCTTTGAATCCAAAGATATTATACCGCTTCCGGAACACTTTTCACATCGTCCGCCTGAACAGTTTGTGCTGAAATGACTTGGGGTTATTTTCGCTTTCTTAGGCGGAATATCGGCAAATATTTTTCTTATTTCATTAGATATTTTAAGATAAGATATCACAGATGAACGAGATGTCTTTCCGATAGGCTGCTGATCAACAAAGTGAACCTTGTAAGAGCGCGGTGCAGAAATACGCTTACAATGTACAGGCTGCTTTCTTGATAATGAGCTGAATATAACATCTTCAGCTAACGTGGATTTACCAGAGCCGGAGACACCTGTAATAAACGTAATAGCACCTAAAGGAATCAAGCAATCTTGATTGTTTATAGTATTAGCGTTAATTCCATTAAAAGTCATTGCATCGGACGGATGTCTCACGCTATGTTTGTCGATAGGTACATCACCTTGGGGCTCTGATTGAACAATTTCTCCTCCTGCTGGTCCGCTTCCTGGACCAATTAACACAATATTATCTGCTGCAGAAATATACTGCTTATTATGCTCAATGGCAATTACTGTATTACCCTTATCTACAAGTTTTCGTGAAATATCAATAATTTTATCTATATCCAGAAAATGCAGCCCCTTACACGGCTCATCCAAAATATAAAGCACCTCGACCATAGAACCGCATAACTGCTTTGCAAGCCTTAAACGCTGAAATTCGCCTCCTGAGAGTGATGGAATTGGTCTTGAAAGCGTTAGATAATCGAGGTTTAAGGAGCTAATAGAACTGATTTCCTCTATAAAGTGTTTTATAGTACTTTCCAAGCCCTTTGCACTTTTTTTAGAATATTTTTTTGATAGCTGTTCACACCATTGTTTTAAGTCACCGATCTCAAGATTCTCGGCTTCGCTAATATTATAACCGCATATCCTGTAGTCGAGAATATCTCTTCCTAATTTCATACCATCACATAAATCACAAGAGAACTCGTCCATGTATCGAACTAACTGCTGGAAAATCATGGGTGTTTTAATTCGCTTATACTCTTCACCAAGTTCAGGCAAAACGCCATGAAAAAATCCCGTTTTTTGGCAGTTCTTTTTTGCACCTCGTTCATATTTAACTATATACTTTTCATTGTCGCCATATTTGATCAAAATATCGTATTGATCGGCGGACAGATCGCATATTCTTGTATCCATATTAATACCATGACGTTCACAGATTTGTGCAAGTCGGCGCATCTCATATGAAGCCTGTGTCCCACTGAAATACAGTATACCTCCACTCCGAAGTGTTTGAGTTGGATCGGGAATGATTTTATCTATAGATAATTTCCATATACGACCTGTGCCGCCACATTTTTTACAAAGATATTTACTCTGGCTAAAAGAAAAGTCCCTCGGCTTAAAGGCGGTTCCGTTTTCCTGATTGACTATAAATGAGAAAAATGATCTCAATTCATCTGATAAGTCAGTATATGTTCCAACTGTAGAATTAGGATTGAAATTATATGAATTCTGAGCCACACTTACAGCTGGACATAACTTTTCTATGCTGTCTACATCAGGTCTTTTCATCATTTTCAATCCAAAAGTATTATCAATAAAGTTTTCATAGAGTTGCCGCTGGCTTTCTGCAAAAATAGTATCATAAACCAGCGAGGACTTCCCTGAACCTGAGCAACCTGATACAACAGTTAATTGATAATAAGGAAAGGATACAGTTATATTCTTTAAGTTGTTCTCTCGTGCATTTACTACTTTAATACTTTTCATTTGCTTTCTCCACACCACGAACAATCTGGCATTTTCTCAAACTGTTTGTATTCCAATGTCATATCGTATATATCGAAGTTACCGCGCCTGTTTATGTTATCTGGCATAATATGCTTACTCAACACTTTGATTGCTTCCATTCCAATAAACGAGGCAACGATTGAACACATTGGTCCAAAACTTCCGATTTTACGGTTTTTAGTATTAAGTCGCTTGATATTCGTACCTTCGATATCATTTATCTCCTTGAGTTGCATATCAAAACAATTATAGCAGGCGGTTTCATAAGGAATTATGGTTTGACCAACAAGCGATATATGTAGATTATAGCCACCGCCTACTATATGGGGTATTGCCTTTTTCATACAATAAAACCCAACCCATTCTGAGGTTTGATCTACAGTCGGCTTATCTGCGCAATTTATAATAAGATCAACCTTATCATCCAGCAACTCAAGTGTCGAAACGTCTAAGAAAGCGTTTATTTCCTTTATTTCTACTTGTGGTTCGATCTGCTTTAATCTTTCGGCAAGAACACTTGTCTTTTTCTTACCAATATCATGTTCTGTATATCCGAACTGACGATGCAGGTTTGTTATGTCAACTATATCATTGTCTATAAAAATAAAATTCTTAACACCGCTTTGAACCAAATTTACCGCAGTCCATGTTCCTACTGCACCCAAGCCGATAATGACAACTGTTGCATTCCGAATATTCTCCCACATTTCAAGCAACGATTCATCTGAAACAGAATAGTCTTCAATAAAATGAATCACTCTTCTATATTGGAAATAATCACTACGCTTTACAACGAACTGGTCGTTTGCTATAATTGCTTTACTTTTCAAGTATGAGATCAGGTCAGAGAATTCTTTGGTGGTGACATCCACACCCACTCTTTCCCCCAATTCTTCAACGGGGGTTTGACCATCCATGTTAAGTATAAGCTGTTCTATTGTCTGATCCTGTGTTCTCAGGCGTATTGCTTTCCGTGTATTGGTTTTAAACAACTCTAAGACATTATTGCCAAGATCTACCACGGATACACTTGACCTCAATTTATAGTTCACGCTTCCTTCCCTCCGCACACGATACAATTTGGATTTCGCTCTGGATCAAGATAAACCAATTCCATTCCGTCAAAGAGAAATTCAGCTCTTTTCTTATATTTTTCTCTAATATCGACTAATCCACAAATACACTTGATAATCTCAACACAGGCAAATGATGATGCAAATAGCGACATCGATGATAAGCCACCAATTTCGTTCGCTCTTTTCACGACTGGGTGTTTCTCAGGTTTCCAATCCTTTAGCTTATGCTCAAAGTATGTTGCATAACAGGCAGCGCAGGGAGTAACATAAGGAATGACTAATTCTCCGGTACTTGCAAGATGAGCATCAAAGCCGCCGGCTATGTAATGATTTATATTTCGAGGAACGCATAATTGAGAAGTAAGATTTGCAGTATATCCAAGATAAGGCTCATCAGCAGTACATACAACAAAAGAACTCATATCAAGAAAAGCATCCATATTGGTATCTGGAGTATAGACAGCATACGAAATATAAGTCTTTATATTACCGTTAATTGCTTTTAACTTGTCGCTCAACACTTCGACCTTCTTACGTCCGATATCTGCGCGATCATAATACATATGTCTTGCACAATCACCTTCTTCGACTGTATCAAAATCCATTAAAACGAATGATTCAACCCCTGCCATTGCAAGCTGAATAGCTATATCTCCGCCAACCGCTCCGCAACCAATGATGCCTATTGACGATTCTTTTAGCTTGAGCTGGGCTTTTTCAGCTTCAAGTTCACTTTCAAGGAATTCGGAGAAATAACTGATTTGACGGTCGTATCTATTGATATCCGCATCATCCAAAACATGGTTTTCTAGCTTTTCAATAATCACTTTGGCATCTATCATCTTATCAAAGAAATGCTCGAATTCTTCTCTTGAAATAGTGTGGTTCTTACTAAAATCATTATATAGTTCTTCGGCAGTACGTTCACCGTCAATTTCTTCAATCAGCTTAATTACAGTTTCATTAACACGGAAGCGCTTTCGAGCGCGGGTGTTCATAAAATAGAATAACATATATTCTTCATCAACAAGATACACATCTATAGAGTTTTTAATCTTGTAAATTCGATTCCACAGCATTTTCCGCTTTCTCCAATTCATGTTTTCTGATTGAAAAATATTGGTTCTTTGAGTTAATGATTACAGAGTCAATCAATTCAATGTTCAATATTTTTCCAATATATCCAATTTCTCTTGTTGTTTTAATATCACTCTCTGAAGGAATGACCGAGCATCCGAGGTGATTATGTGCCACAAGAATATGCTTTGCATTTGAAAGCAAAGCGATTTTAAATATCTCCGCAATATCAATATTGGTCTTTGAGTCATCTCCGATTCCAATCACACTATAGTTGATTGGAGTATAATCGAAATCCATAAATATGACTTCAAAGCATTCAACTGTCTTCTTACCAATTGTATTGTATATAAACTCTTGCGCATCCAAAGCATTAGATATACATTCTGGTCCAACAGTTGTAAGTTCACTCTTGATTTCCAAGCACACTTTTTTAATTTGCATTTTAGCCCTCAAAAAAGGTCATCTCACCATTAAACAGCGAGATGACCTTAACAATCATTTCAATTTTCTCGTGAATACCGTGAATAATTGAATGCCCACATCTTCACTTTATTATCCGGTTAGTTGATTAGTACTGAATAACTCCACCGTTTTCTTCAAGAAACTTTCCCCATGAATCCTCTTGAACCTTGCAATTCGGACCATGATCTGTACAGTAGGTTGTACAACAAGTAGAACGACCATTGGTCTTGCATCCAGCAGAATTCTCTAAAAGGGTTTCTTCTTCAATCTCTTCAAAAAGCAGATTTCCCGATTTTTTCGTATTTTCCATAATGTACCTCCTGGATATGTAGAATGATATAAAAATATGCGATAAGTAGATGGATATTCTACTAATTTTACAAATATTATAGCATATCTGTGCGCAAATGTCAAGCGTATGTACCGAATTGATAGTGTCATGTTGTAGGATTACAATTGATGTGTTACAAAAGAGCGAGGTAACAAAACCGTCGCTC
>CAUDCW010000004.1 GCA_958448165.1 uncultured Oscillospiraceae bacterium | reverse complement strand
ATGAAGGACGCCGATGTACTATGTGTACCTCAAGTCCTGAATAAGGGTAAGATGCAACGAGATTTTTCTCAAAACTACTCCCTTGGTGGTAGTTCAAGACTAACCTTTCCGAGCTTTCCGCCCCTGTATTCGTCCAGAAGCACGTTTGCGGCTCGCTCGGTGTCCACCTCGCCGCCGGACACCAACATTCCCCTTTTTCTGCCGACAAGCTCAAGCATTTCATAGGGAGTGTAATCGTCAAGATTTTCATTCTGAAGCTTAAAGCGTTCAATAAAAAACTGATTCGGGCACTCCTTGAAAACCTCAAGAAGTCTGACGGCTAAAAGCTCAATGTCAAGTATCTGATCCTTGACAGCGCCTGTGAATGCAAGCTTTTCGCCGACCTCAGGGTCGTCAAACTTCGGCCACAATACTCCGGGAGTGTCGAGCAGCTCAATATTGCCGTCTATAGTGTACCACTGGTTGCCTCTTGTTACGCCGGGTCTGTCCTCTGCCTTTGCCCTTGTTTTACCTGCAAGCTTATTGATGAATGAGGATTTGCCTACGTTTGGAATTCCGACAATCATTATTCTTATACTTCTGCCAACCATTCCGCTTTGCTGCCATTTTTCGATGCTCGGCTTCATTAACTCTTTAACGGCAGGCAAAAACTGTTTAACGCCCTTGCCGCTTTTGCAGTCAACGGGGATAGCCTTGATTTTTTTTGAATTAAAATAATTCACCCACATAGCGGTGACGTTAGGGTTAGCCATATCGCATTTGTTAAGCAGAATTATTCTCGGCTTATTCTTTACAAGCCGGTCAATGTCGGGGTTGCGGCTGCTTTGCGGAAGTCTTGCGTCAACTATCTCGGCAACAAGGTCCACCATACGCAGGCTCTCTTTGATTCTGCGTATTGCCTTTGTCATATGCCCGGGAAACCACTGTATATTCTGTTTTTCAGCCATATTATTCTTCTCCTATAAAAAATCAGGCGTACTAAGGTGTACGCCTGTGCGGTTAATAAAAATTACTCTGCCATATCATTTAGAACGCCGAATCTGTCGAAAGGCCACCAGATAAACTGCGCCTTGCCGATGATGTCGGTCTTGTCTATTATACCTACCTTCTGCGAACGGCTGTCAAGAGAGTTGTTGCGGTTATCGCCCATTACAAAAACCTTGCCCTGCGGGATAACCTCGGGGATTTCCTGGTCATTGTCAAAGGCGTTGTAACGCATAGCCTCGTGAAGATACGGCTCGTCAATAACGACTCCGTCAACGAGCACACGGTTGTTTTCATAGTCAACCTTAACCGTCTGACCTTCTGTGGCTATTACTCTTTTAATTATAGGCTTGGGATATTCCTGACCGTGGCTGATAACAACAATGTCGCCGTCAGCAGGCTCATAAAACAGATTTGTGACAAAAACCTGGTCGCCGTCAAACAGCGTGTTCATCATTGAGCTGCCGTCAACACGAATAAGCCTTAAAACAAAAGTCAGAAGTAAAACAACAACGAGCATAGCAGGCAGCAAAAGCTGTATCCACTCAAACAAGTCGGCAAGCGGCCCTTTTTTCTGCTCTATTGTATTCACCCTTGACACGGGAGCAGGAGCATCGCTGTCCTGCGCCGCACGCAAAAAATCTTCATTTTCGTCATGAAGAAAATCCAAATCGTCGGTCATATATTATACCTCCGTGTGCTATAGCAAAAAAGGGACAAAACTGTCCCTTTAAAAAACTATCAGCGAATCTGCTCTTTAACCTTAGCTGCCTTACCAACTCTGTCACGCAGATAATAAAGCTTGCTTCTGCGAACCTTACCGTATCTGACAACCTTAATATCCTTAACGTTTGGTGAGTGAATCGGGAAAACTCTTTCAACGCCAACGCCGTAGGATACTCTTCTTACTGTAAAGGTCTCGGCAACGCCGCTGCCTCTTTTTGCAATTACTGTACCCTCGAACATCTGGATTCTTTCTCTCTCACCCTCGCGGATATTAACACTGATTCTTACAGTGTCGCCGATGCCGAATTCCGGAACTTCTGATTTCATAGAATCAGCCGAAATCTTCTTTAATGCGTCTGTCATAACATTTCCTCCTGTTTTTTAAGACATTCGTGCTTGCGCAGAGGACTGTCCGTTTCAATATCTCGACAATAAGTCGGGCTGTTGACCCCCGTTAAGCAGGTAACGGTTTTCAAATGCTTAAGTATTATATCACATTGCAGATGTGAAATCAAGTGTTATTTTTCCTTTTTTTCAAGAAAAGAAATAAAGCTTTCAAAATAATCGGGCAGCGGTGACGAAAACTCAAGGTATTTGCCGCTTGTCGGGTGAATAAACCCTATCTTGTATGCGTGCAGGCACTGACCGTCTAAATATCTGACATTATCCTGCCTTAATCCGCCGTAAACATCGTCACCTGCAACAGGATGCCCGATGTATGACATATGCACACGAATCTGGTGTGTTCTGCCCGTTTCAAGACGGCAGATAATGTGTGTGTAGCCGTTGTACTGCTTTTTTACAAAATAATGCGTTACGGCATTTTTTGAGTTTTTGTCGGTTACGGTCATTCTTTTTCTGTCAATATGATGCCGTCCTATAGGCGCATCAACAGTGCCGTCAGAGTCAAGTCTGCCGCATACAACCGCCATATATTCTCTTGTAAATGAATGTTCCTTTATCTGCTGTGCAAGCAGCTGGTGCGAATTGTCGTTTTTTGCAACAATAAGCAGTCCGCTTGTGTTTTTGTCAATTCTGTGGACTATGCCCGGACGAAGCTCGCCGTTAATTCCCGACAAAGAATTTTTGCAGTGATACAGAAGTGCATTGACAAGCGTACCACTGTAATTCCCAGGCGCAGGATGCACAACCATACCTTTTGGCTTGTTCACAACAATCAGGTCATCGTCCTCATAGACAATATCAAGCGGTATATTCTCCGGCTGAGCGGTAATATCAACCGGGTCGGGTATTGTAACCATAATACAGTCGCCGAATTTGAGCTTGTAGTTCTTTGGCTGAGCGCTGCCGTTGATAACAACCTGTCCGTCCTCGACAAGCTTTGACAGAAAGGTGCGTGTGCGATCCGGAATCTGCAGAGCGAGGAATTTGTCAAGACGCAAGCCGTCAAAACCGTCGCCGCAGGTAAAATCAAGCGTTTGCATTTTTATCAATCCTTTTTTCTTTATCGCTTTTCAGAAAATCGGTAAAGAAGAACAGATAAACCAAGAATATAATCACGCCTGCCGTAACGCAGTAATCGGCAAAATTGCACACAGGCGGGAAGAACGAAAGCGCAATATAATCAACAACATAGCCGTAGAGTATTCTGTCAATCAGGTTGCCGATTCCGCCGCCTATAAGCAGAGCAGCCGAGATATAAAACAGCCTGCTCTGATTTTTGAGCTTAAAAACGGCAATAACAAGCGCAAGAATGACAATTGACGTCAGGGCAATGAAAATCCAGCGTTGGTTTGCAAGCATACCGAAAGCCATGCCCTTGTTTTCAACATAAGTGAAAGTGAGCAGATTGTCGATAACGGTCACAGATTTTATAGGCTGAAGATTGTTTATAACGAAAATTTTTATCACCTGATCAACAACTATTGACAAAGCGGCGATTATAAATGTCATTATTTTTCTCATATCGAAATTCTCCGAAAATTAAGGAATCGCTGATTAAATCGTTTGTGCATATTGCGCCGTCAGATTTTTCGTCAGGTCGGGCAAATAAACCGCAGTAATACTAAAGCATTACGAGGATTATTGGGTCGGCTGACAAATAACATAGGGGCAAGATGTTCAAACAGCTTTTCGCGTGATTTATTCAGCGATTCCTTAAATCAGCGGCGCATCGACAGACACACCGCAAAAATTTTAAGTATGTAAAAGTATGTAAAGCTATTATTCGCTCTGAGCGCTGCTGACTGCTTCCTCGGCTGCCTTCTGAACGGCATCGGTGGAAAACTCGGTTGTGATGTCAACAACATCCTTGTCAACCGGAGCGGTTTCCTTAGTAACCTGGCTTACGGTCTTTTCAACCTCTGCCTGTGCAACAGGAGTGAAAACTGCATTTTCGTCAACCGGGTACTTACGGTCAAGCTCTGACTTGTTTTTTGCCATATCGTCAACAGTCGGAAGTTCCTCGATAAGTGCAAGGTGGTTTTTGTATATTTCAAGAAGCTGTTCTCTCAAAACTACAGAATCAGCCTGAAGCTTCAGGAAATTATTTTTCTGCTCAACAACCGCTGAGTTTGCTTTGACAATAATGTCCTGCGCTTTAATCTTGGCGTCATTGATGATTTTTTCTGCCTGCTCGTTGGCTTCTTTCTTTGTCGCGTCCATAACCTTCTGTGCGTTAATCAAAGCGCCTCTTACATTTTCCTCATCACGGCGGTATTCCTCAATTCTCTTTGCGAGGATATCAAGCTTTTTAACAAGCTCAATCTTGTCCTTCTTGTTCTGCTCAAGCGTTGCAACAACATCGTCGATGAACGCCTCAACATCCTCCGGACGGTAACCGCCGAGGTTCGCTTTTCTGAAGCTGATATTTTTTACCTCATCAATTGTAAGCATAATTCATTCTCTCCTATCTGAATTTTTTAATTATCAGTTTTTTCTTTCCTTTTTTGCTTTCTCCGGCAAGCTGATAAATTACGAACTTGCCCTTTCCTTTATAAACAACAGAATCACTCTCTTTAAGCTGAAATGAGGGCGATTGCCTGACTGTGTGATTTACACTGACAAGTCCCGACTTTACAGCCTGAGAGCTTTTTTCTCTGCTTAAGTTTAATACCGAAGCCACCAGATTGTCAAGTCTTAACGAGGAAACAGTGATGTTCAGATATGTTATATCGTCCTCAAAGTCAAGACTGACATCGTGTGTATATGATAACCTGACCCCGACCCTGCCGATTTTGTCAATCTGTGAGATAACATAATCCGCTATCTCTGCCTTGACAAACACAAGCGCAGTTCCCTGAGAAATTTTAATGTCGCCGACACAGCTTCTTTTTATACCCAGACTCATCAGCGAACCGAGGAAGTCACGGTGAGAAAGCGTAAATTGCTTTGGGAAGTCAACCTTTATTATTTTTATCGGGAAGAAGTCGGTCCGAGGGGATATTGTATCGGGAAAAATCCCGGCAATCAACCTCTGCGTGTTTTTTGCACCGCCCCAAAGCAGATAATTTGTTTTTTCTCCGCTTTCAAGCAGCTCCTGTGCCGATTCAACCTCGTCTTCGTTCAAAAAGCCGACAAACTGCGGTTTGTCACGAAGCTGTGACAGGCGAATTGCATCCCTGATTTGCAGCAGGATATTGTCGTCGGAATTCATCAGAAGTAAAGACCGTTGTTTTCAAGCTCGTCAAGAAGATCGTCGCCGGTTAAGTCAACATTGTTCGGAATAATCAGGAACGTGCTTGTTGCAATTCTTTTTACCGAGCCGTTGTTGGCATAGGCACAGCCGCTTAAGAAATCAAGAATTCTTCTTGAAACGTCACGGTTTGTATTTTCAAGGTTTAAAACAACAGTGTGCGATTTGATAAGCTCATCGGCAATAGCCTTTGTTTCTGCGCCGAAGGTTTCGGGCTTGAACAATACAACCTGAAGCTTTGCGGTAGCGCTGATATTTACAACCTTATTTTTTCTTGTTTCGCCTGATGACGAAGAATAAGACGGATAGCTTGAAGCAAATGATGATGATGAAGATGATGAATAAGAGCTGTTGGAACGTGAGCCTGAATAATCGCTGCGGTCCTCTTCCTTATCGTCATAATCGTCATAATCATAATCGTCTTCGTCATAATCGTAATCGTCCTCGGGGACATCCCACATACGTTTAAATTTATCTACTAAACCAGCCATTTATTTTTCCTCCGTTAAACATATATTCTCGGTCCAAACAAGGCAGAGCCGACTCTGACCATATTTGCACCTTCCAATATTGCCTCCTGATAATCAGAAGACATACCCATAGATAAAAACTCCATGCTAATATTATCTAATTTTTTCTCCTTAATGTCAATAAAGAGTTTGTTCATTCTTGAAAAATATTTGCGTACCTCGCTTTTTTTGTCGCAAACAGGCGGAATTGTCATTAATCCCTTTACCAAAACATTATCAAGAACAGATATTTCGCTAAGAAGTTCCTCAAGCCTTTCGGGTTCAACGCCGGATTTGTTTTCTTCGCCGCCGATGTTCACCTCAACGAGTACATCGGTGCTTGTGTTTTTGAGCTGACCCTGACGTGAGATTTCCTTTGCAAGCTTGATGCTGTCAACAGACTGAATAAGGTCAACCTTGCCGACAATCTGGCGTATTTTGTTGCTCTGCAAATGTCCGATAAAGTGAAGCGAGGCATTTGCAAGGTCATAATCGTCATATTTTGCCAAAAGCTCCTGAACACGGTTTTCGCCTATATATTTCAGTCCGCAGGCTATCGCACGGTTGATATAAACAGGCTCGACCGTTTTTGTTGCCGCAAGAAAAATTATATCCTCACGGCTCTTGCCTGCCTGTTGTGCGGCAAGCGAGATGTTTTCTTCAATCTGAGCGTAATTATATTCAACGTCCTCCATTTTTTTCGGGTCAAATTCTAACGCTTTTTCCGTCATACAAATCAGTTCCTCCTATCACAACTCTGTCATAAAGCTTAACTGTACTGCTGCCGAACAGCTCGCCGTCTTCAGGCGTCTGCTTGCAGATAATATAATCATCGTCAGAGTATAAAATAACAACCTCTTTAAACTGCATCACATTGCCGCTGACAACATAAACGCCCTTGACCTTTCGGCTTTCTTCCTTTTCGTTGCCGTTTCCGTCGGTCACGGTCCGTGTTACGGTGTCCTCGTGCAATGCGGATTTGCTTATCTTCAAGCCTTCAAATGTCTGAATGTCAATTTTAAGCTGCTCCTGCCTTACAGAAGCCAGAACCGTGCTTTGATAGTTGCACTGAAGAACCAGTGCGCCGTCAGACGTTTTCGACTCCTGATTCATCGCCGAAATTTTTACAGGCACGCTCTGTGTTGAAACATACGGCATATTGACCTTTATCTGCGACGAGTCAAGATTTTTGTTTATCGCAAGACTTTCGTCCGCCTTTATCGGGCAGACTATGTACCAGTTGAGATCGCTTATCACCTTGCCTATCACATTGTCGGCAACCTTGTCCGGCTCATACTTAAGCTCCTTATTTGCCTGCTCAAGCGTGGTTGACGTTGCCTTTTTGTAATTATACTTTTTTTCATAGCCGTCGGTTGCTGTTGTAAAATAGCCCGACACAGGCGACTTAATCTCTGCTATTGCATCGCCTGTTGTACCCTTTAAGTTATTGTATTCCTTTTGCAGCGCCGCAATCTTTGTGTTGTAATTCTTTACCTCGCCAACAATAAGCTTGCTTTCGTTGAGAGAATAAATCAGGCTTTCCTCATTGCCGACAAGGCTTAGGAAATTGCCGCTGACTATGTTTTTGTTTATGTTCATAATCTGGGACGTTATCTGGTTTTTGACGCTGTCAAGGCTGGTTGTTTCACGCTTGGCAGATTTATTGAGCTTCTGAAAAATTTCAATCTGCTCCTGTATCCGGTCCATCTGCTTGTGGTTATTTGCATCCTGCTCGCCGGCATATACCTTTGCAATTATTCCGCCTGCGGCAACCTTTCTGTTGCCGTCATATTCATATGATACAACACCGTTTGTGTCGTTTGTAATAAGCGTTTCGTTGCGTACAATGTAGCCATCTGCATAAATAGAATTCGCCGCCGAGGACAGCGTTACGGTTTCTGTTTTTACAACCGAAAAGTTCGCACCGTAAAGTAAATATACAATGTATAAAAAGGCAACACAGCACAGTGCGATAAGACAAGCCTTTTTAACTGTTGATTTCCCCAATTTGATTTCACCTTACCTGTTAGCTAAGAATACCGCTGCCGTTTACAATGTCGCATGCAGCATTTATAATATCACATTCTGAAAATTTATCAATATCAATCCAACTGATTTTTTCGTCACGCCTAAACCACGTCAGCTGACGTTTGGCATATCGGCGTGTTTCCATTTTAAGCTTTTCAAGCGCCTCGTCAAGCGTTGCCCTGCCCTCGATATAAGGGATAAGCTCCTTATATCCGATAGCCATTTTTGCCGTCCTGCCGAGGTTCAAGGACATAATTTTTTTTGTTTCTTCAAGCAGTCCGATTTGAAGCATCATATCAACTCTTTTATTTATCCTGTCGTACAAGAACTGCCTGTTTTCGGCTTTAAGTCCGATTCTCACGTCTTTATACGGAGATGCATTAAGGCGTGAGTTACGCAGGCTCTCGGTCATTGTGACGCCTGTTGTTTTATAAATTTCAATCGCCCGTATAATGCGCTTGATGTTTTTTTGTTCGCTCAGGCGCTTTGCGCTTTCGGGGTCAAATTTGCCGAGCATATCAAGCAAAGCGTCGGCGCCGTATTGTTCGGCAACATTCATAAGCTCCGCCCGCAAATTTTCGTCTGACGAGGACTGCGAAAACTCGATATTGTCAAGCAGTGACGAAACATATAGTCCCGTACCGCCCACCAGAACAGGGAGCTTTCCCCTGCCGTAAATATCAAAAATTTTTTTCTTCGCAATCTCGACATAATCCGCAACCGAAAACGGCGTATCGGGCGAAATAAAACCGATAAGATGATGCGGTATGCCCTGCATTTCATCAGGCGTCGGCTTTGCCGTGGCGATATCCATATATTGATATATCTGCATCGAATCGGCAGAGATTATCTCGCCGTTGTACTTTTTTGCAAGCTCAATTCCGAGTGAGGTTTTGCCGGACGCTGTCGGACCGACAACCGCTATCAGAGGGATTTTTTGTGTTTCACTCAATTTATTACACCCTGCCAAACATTTTTTCAAATTCGCTTTTCTTTATCACAGTGCTCACGGGCCGACCGTGCGGACAGTAACGGATTTTTTCGTCGCTTTCGACAATACGGAGTATTTCGGTCAGCTCTGCCTCATTGCTGATGTTGCCGCCCTTTATTGCGGCACGGCAGGCGACATTGTGATAAACCCAATCCATTTTTTCGCTTTCTATAAGCTTTTTGTTATCAAGCAGGTATCCTGCCATTTCTTCAACCGTCGGCTTTATATCCTCTGTTTTAAGATACTGCGGATATGCCCTGACCAAGACCGTTGAACTGCCGAAATCGTCAATTTCAAAGCCCAGCCGTGAAAACGCTTCAAGATTATTAGTCACGGCGTCATACTCGCCGGCACTCAGCAGAACGGTTATCGGTTCAAGAAGCGCCTGCGAATACGCCGCACCCTTTTCCTGCTTTAATTTTTCGTAAATAATTCTTTCGTGGGCGGCGTGCTTGTCGATAACAAGCATTTCCCTATCGCCCCTCTGGGCAAGAATATACGTATTGAAAACCTCGCCGATATACCTGACTGACGGCTTGTTAACCTCGGTTATCGGGTTGCTTTTGTCAATTTCTTCCTGTGTTGCAGGCTGAATTACCTCGTTATCCTCAGCAGTCGTACTTTGACTGTCGGTCAGTAATTCATCCTTTGGTTTGTCACTGCCTTTATCACTAAGACTCGGCTGTGGGACGAAAATTTCATTCTCACTGTCCGATTCTGCCTTTGACGTATCGTCTTTCTGAGCGCTGTTTACTCTGTCAAGTATATTCAGATATGCCTCAACCGCCTTGCGGTCGTCAGTGCTGTCTGAGAGCCTTTGCGGCTGAAGCGTTCGGTTTGGCTTCGGTACAGATATTATCGGCTCCGCTGCTTCGTTTTTGTGTTGCTCTGTCTTGAGCGGCTGATTTTGTGCATAGCTTTGTCTTTGCTGAATAAGCCTTAAGCTGTCAAAGCTGAACGGGTTCTTCTGCCCCGAGGCATTGTAAACCGTTTTTTCAACCTGTGCGTTGCCTGACAGCGTGACCTCTTTTTCCCTGTGATTTGTGTTAAGCGCCGATTTGACACCGTGATAAACGGCGTCAAACACAGGACGTTCATTGATAAAGCGTATCTCGGTTTTTGCCGGATGCACATTGACGTCAACACCCTCAAATGACAGCGAAATATGCAGCACACAAGCCGGGAACTTGCCGACCATAACCGAGCCTTTGCAGGCTTCTTCAAGAGCCACCATAGCGGTGCGACAGCGGACATAGCGGTTATTGATGAAGAAGTTCTGCATATTTCTGTTCGGTCTTGAATTATACGGCTGTGAAACATAGCCCTTGACCGTTATTCCGTTGAGGGTATAGTCAACCGGAATAAGTGTCTTTGCAAAATCCCTGCCGAATACGGAATAAATTGCCGAAAGCAGCTTGCCGTCGCCCGTTGTTTTGAGCGCCTGCTTGCCGTCACGGATGAACGTGAACGCTATCTCGGGATGCGACAGGGCGATTTTGTCTATAATCGCCGTTACGGCGTTGCCCTCGGAAACATCTTTTTTCAGGAACTTCATTCTTGCAGGAACATTATAGAAAATGTCACGCACAATTATTGTTGTTCCCTGCGGACAGCCTGCGCTGTCAAACTCTATTTCTTCGCCGCCATGAATTACAAAGCGGGTGCCGATTTTTTCGTTGTCGCTGAGCGTCAGAAGCTCAACCTTTGCAACGGCGCTGACAGATGCCAACGCCTCGCCCCTGAAGCCGAGAGTTGAAATTGACATCAGGTCATTCTCATTAGCTACCTTGCTTGTTGCGTGGCGGACAAAGGCGTTTCTGATGTCCTCTTTCATAATGCCGTGTCCGTCGTCCGTCACACGGATATAAGACACGCCGCCGCGCATTATTTCAACCGTGATTGATTTTGAGCCTGCGTCAATTGAGTTTTCAACAAGCTCCTTTATAACCGATGCCGGTCTTTCGACAACCTCACCGGCGGCGATAAGCTCGGCGGTGTGTTTGTCAAGCACATTGATTCTTCCCATACAGGCTCACCTCCGTAAAATTAATTACACATTTTAATAAGCTCAAAGAGGATATTCATCGACTCAATCGGCGTTAAGGTGTTAATGTCGATTGATTTAAGCTTTTCCTCAATCGCCGGATTGCCCGACGAGAAAAACGAAAGCTGGTCGTTTTCAGCCTCTTTTTTTGCGGCTGGCTTGCTTTCCCGCCCTGATTTGCCGGATTCAAGCTCCTTTAAAATCTGCTTTGCACGCTTTATAATCCAGTCCGGCACTCCGGCAAGCTTGGCAACCTCAATTCCGTAGCTGTCGTCAGTTCCACCCGGAATAATGCGGCGCAGGAAGGTTATATCATCACCGCGCTTTTTAACGGCTATGTTATAGTTTTTAACGCCGTCGAGGATATTCTCCATTACACTCAGCTCGTGATAGTGGGTTGCAAAAAGCGTTTTTGCGCCAAGCTTTTTCTTGTTGGCGACATATTCAAGCACCGCTCTTGCAATACTCATACCGTCAAAGGTCGAGGTACCTCTGCCGATTTCATCAAGAATAAGCAGGCTTTTTGAGGTTGCGTTTTTAACGATAGCTGCAACCTCGCTCATCTCTACCATAAAGGTTGACTGACCCGACGCAAGGTCGTCCGATGCGCCGACACGGGTAAAGATGCTGTCGCATATTTCAACATCTGCACTGGCGGCAGGTACAAACGAGCCTATCTGCGCCATAAGAACAATAAGCGCAACCTGGCGCATATATGTTGACTTGCCCGCCATATTGGGGCCGGTAATGATTGCAACGGTGTTGTCGCCGCTGTCAAGCAGAGCGTCATTCGGAACAAACGGTGCGCCCTTAAGGAGCTGTTCAACAACCGGATGGCGGCTTTCCTTAAGGCGGATACCGCCGCTTAGGGAAATATTCGGCTTGCAGTAGCGGTTATCAGCCGCAACGCCGGCAAGCGACACAAGCACGTCAAGGTTTGCCACAGCCGTTGCCGTGTTCTGTATGCGGTCAAGGTTATCGGCAATCTGCGTTCTTATCTCTTCAAACAGCTTGTACTCAAGCCCGAATGAGCGTTCCTTTGCGCCGAGAATCCTTCCCTCTAAATCCTTAAGCTCCTGCGTTATGTATCTCTCGCAGTTTGTGAGAGTCTGTTTTCTTATATATTCCTGCGGTACTAGGTTTTTATATGAATTTGACACCTCAATATAATACCCGAACACCCTGTTGTAACCAACCTTAAGCTTCGGGATAGATGTTTTTTCTCGTTCTCTTGCTTCAATCTGAGAAAGTATAGACGCCGAGTTGTTCATATCGTTTCTGAGCGTATCAAGCTGTTCGTTGTAGCCCTCTTTGATGATGCCGCCCTCACGCAGTGAAAACGGCGGTTCCTCAACGATTGAGCTGTCAATAAGCGCCGTTATATCCTCAAGCGGATCAAGCGACGATTTAAGCTCTTTTAGAAGCGGTGAGCTCACATCGCCCATAACCGAGATGATTTCGGGCAAACAGCTAAGCGCCGCACAAAGATTGCGCAGCTCCCGTCCGTTGGCACTGCCATAGACAATTCTTGTCATCAGTCTTTCAATGTCAAACACTCCGCCGAGCGCATTTTCAATTTCAAGGCGCTTTAAGGTGTCGGAATAAAGCTCGTCAACTGCGTTCTGGCGCTTTATTATTGCGGCACAGCTTACAAGCGGCTTTTCTATCCAATTTCTGATAAGGCGCTTGCCCATTGCAGTTTTTGTTTTGTCAAGCACCCACAAAAGCGAACCCTTTTTCTCTTTACTGCGCATAGTTTCAAGAAGCTCAAGATTGCGCCTTGTGTTGAAATCAAGATTCATAAACTGATTTTCAAGATAAAAATCAATTTTGTTTATGCGTTCAAGACCGTTTTTTTGCGTTAAAAGAAGATAGTCGATAAGTGCGCCAATGCTCGAAATTGCAGTGCGGTAATTCTGCGCCGTCAGGCTTTGCGCCTGCTCAGTGCCGAACTGCCGTTTAACGGTTTCAAGTGCGCTGTCATAGTCAAACTTTTCGTCCTCAAGCATTTCGACGCCTGCCGAAAGCTTATCGCGAATAAGCTGCGGCAAAGAGTTAAAGCTCCTTATATCGCCGCCGATAAGGATTTCTCTCGGCGAAAAACGGAAAAGCTCATTTTTGAGTGAGTCAAACGAATTCTCGCCGCTTATCTGCGTGCAGTGAAGCTCGCCGGTTGAGATGTCGGCAAAACAAGCGCCGATAGAGGTGTTCTCGGCATAACAGCAGGCGATGAAGTTGTTCTTTGCCTCGTCAAGCATACTGCTTTCCATAACCGTTCCGGGGGTTATAATACGCACTATATCACGCTTTACAAGTCCCTTTGCCGTCGCAGGGTCCTCCATTTGCTCGCATATGGCTACCTTGTAGCCTTTAGCCACAAGACGGGCGATATAGCTTTCGCAGCTGTGGAAAGGAACGCCGCACATCGGCGCACGCTCCTCCTGACCGCAATCCCTGCCGGTAAGCGTAAGCTCAAGCTCCTTTGAAGCAAGCTTGGCGTCGTCGAAGAACATTTCGTAGAAATCGCCTAATCTGAAAAACAGTATGCAATCCTTGTTCTCCTCTTTAATCTGAAGATATTGCTTCATCATAGGAGAAAGCTCTGCCATTGATTTCACCTCTCGATATTAGTTGTAATAATTATTCAAAGTACAGTGAAGCCGCAGCTTATCTCTATTTGTCTTTAGTGACAGCCGCCGCAGCTTGAACAGCTTCCTGTGCAGCTTGGCGAATAATCGGTTGTGTCCGGGTCCTCACCGTTTGCCGAGTTGCTGATGATTGTAAGCACTCTTTGAAGTATTGAGTCAAGCTCTTCCTTAGCCTCGTTATATGCGTTCATATTTTCATTCAACATAATCTTTGAGTAAACCTCACGCATCTCTGCGTTGAGCTTCTGAAGCTTATCGTCGTCACGGTCGCTCTTCTGTGCTTCGTTGTTGATTGACATTCTCTTGAGGTTGAATTCGCCGATCAAGTCCTGAAGCTCTTTATCGTTGTCGCTGTTCTGCTGTGCAACCTGAAGCTTTACATAAGCGTCCTCCTGCTGAATTGCGTGTCCTATCTCTCTTGCCATTGTGATAATATCCATTTTAATCTTCCTTTCAATTTATATCATTTATAAGTTAATTTAGTAAATTACCTTTTAAAACCCAGTTGCCTGCCTCAGTTATTTCAACATTGCCGAAACAGCCAATCATATTTTCATCTGCCGGAACCTCAACAACAATATTGCCTGATGTTCTGGCGTTTAATATGCCGTCTTTCTTTGTTTTTTCCTCAAACAATACTCTCTGCGTTGTTCCCACCATTTCGGCACAGCGTGCGGCGGCGATTTTCTCCTGCACTTTCAGAAGCCGCTGAAAACGATCTGACTTTTCCTCATCGGTTGTGGGGTCGTCCATTTTTGCGGCAGGTGTACCGACACGCTTTGAGTAAATAAAGGTGAACAGCGAGGTAAAGCCAACCTCCTCAATAAGCGACAGTGTGTCCTGAAAATCCTCCTCGGTCTCACCGGGGAAGCCGACGATAATATCGCTTGTAAGAGAAAGTCCGGGAATTTTCTCTTTGGCGTAGTTAACGATTTCAAGGTACTTTTCCCTTGTATATCGCCTGTTCATCTGCTTTAAAATCCTGTTGCTGCCCGACTGAAACGGCAGATGCAGGTGAGTTGAAATGTGGCGGCTTTCGGCTATTGTGTCGATAAGCTCCTTTGTGCAGTCCTTGGGGTGTGAGGTCATAAAGCGCAGTACATAATCACCGTCGATTGCATCAATCATTTTAAGAAGCTGCGCAAAGGTTATGTCCTCGTCAAGTCCTTTGCCGTAGGAATTGACATTCTGCCCCAGCAGAGTTATGTCCTTGTAGCCGTTATTTATAAGCTCTTTTGCTTCTTCCAGAATAAGCTCGCTCTTGCGGCTTCTCTCTCTGCCTCTTACATAAGGCACAATGCAGTAGGAACAGAAGTTGTCGCAGCCGTACATTATCGGCAGCCAGCCCTTGAACTGACCGTCCCGAAGCTTCGGCATACCCTCGTGAACAAGCAAATCGTCGTTATTTCTGATGAACTGCCTCTTGCCTGTGAGCAGGCTGTTGTAAAGCATTTTGGGGAATTCGTGCAGGCAGTGAGTGCCGAACACAAGACCGACAAACGGAAAGCTCTTGTAAATCCGCTTTGCGATATGCTCCTGCTCCATCATACAGCCGCAAAGTGCTATAAGCACGCTCGGATGCTTTTTCTTGATAGATTTTATCGCACCGACATTGCCGAACACACGGTCCTCGGCGTGCTCACGCACGGCGCAGGTGTTAAACAGGATAAAATCGGCGTTCTCGGGTGAATCGGTGAAGCCGTAGCCCATTTGCGCAAGCATACCCTTGATTGTTTCGCTGTCGGCTACATTCTGCTGACAGCCGTAGGTGCGGATATACGCCATCGGTTTGTCGCCGATTGCCCTTATCTGCATAATCTCGGCAACAAGGTTTATATATTCATTCTGAGTATCGAGAAAAGTTTCTTTTTCGCTCAAGTCGCTTGTACTCCATTCTATTAAACTTAAAGATTATCTTATCACAAATTTATTTTTTCTTCAAGACTTTTGCCGACTGTGAAAACAACATTATATTACCAATCTGTAAATTTATTTATTTTTGGCTTTATTTTCTTGACATCAAAAAATAATCAGAATATAATTTAGAAAATTTGACACAGTGTCCGAGGAGGGGTACAAATGCCGACAGAGGCTTTTAATCAACTGAAGGAAGGAAAAAAGAAAAAGCTTATTGACGCTGCCGTATTGGAATTTTCAACGACCCCGTATGAAAAGGTTTCGGTTTTTAAGATTGCACAATCAGCCGGAATATCACGAAGCGGATTTTATTATTACTTCAAAAACAAGGCTGATTTATATGCCTACATTTATTTTGTAAGGATACAAAAAGAATTCAGCGATTATATGAATTCTATTAAAGAAAAATATGATATTTTCAAGGTGTTTGACGCACGCTTTGAATATTATCTTTCAATAAAAGGCACTGAAAACGAACCACTTGTCAAGCAGATGTTACAAAACATCAAGTCGTTTGACCTGATTAAAATTTTCAACGAGAAAACCGTGTCGCTGTTTAACGGACTTCAGATAAACAACGAAATGTGTGACAGCGTGACAAAAATGTCGGCATTCTTTGACAACTTCAACACCGAAAACCTTGCAGCCTCAAGTCGTGAGGATATGCTTATGCTTGCGATGCTTATTAATATGCTGACGATAAAGTATATTTCCGCATACTTTGACGGCAAAATAACGATGCAGCAGGCAACGGACGAATATAAAAAGCATATCAATTATCTTAAGCACGGATTTATTAAAGCCGACGGGCAATAAATATGATATCGTTTTTTAAGAATAATAAAAAATATGCAGCCTTATTAAGCGCAAGTGCTCAATAGGGCTGCATTTATTATACCTTTTTTTCGGTACCGTCACGCAAACTGTGCTCCCAGAACCTTATCGACAGACTTTGAAAATACCTTCCATTCCTTTTGCTTGTCTTCAAGCTGCTTTATCCCCTTGCGTGTGAGATGGTAGTATTTGCGCTTTCTGCCGTCAAATTCTTCCCAATAGCTTTCAAGAAATCCCTCCTGCTCAAGAGCGTGGAGTATCGGGTAAAGCGTCCCCTCCTTAAGCTCAAACACGTTTTCACTGCACAGCTCAAGCTCCTTGATGATTTTGTAGCCATAAAGGTCCTTGCCCCTCAAAACGCTCATAACAAGCATTGATGTGCTGCCCTTGATAAGCTCCTTACTGATTTTCATTTAAAACACTCCGTTTCTATAGTTAAGGAAACACTGATTAAATTGTTTGTGCATATTGCGCCGTCAGATTTTTCGTTAGGTTGGACAAATAACCCGCAGTAATGCTGTCGCATTACGAGGATTTTTTGGTCAGCCTGACGGAAAATATGGCGGGAAGATGTGCAAACAGCTTTCAGCGTGATTTATTCAGTGTTTCCTTAAATGTAATTTATCCTGAAACAGTATAATTTTCGCTGTCGCCGAACATTTTCTGCGCTTCCTCATAAGCTTCTTTCATATTCTCTGTACCGGTAAGATAATATTTCTTCTCGGAAGAATCATAACCAAAACGGCACTGAAAATCGTCATATCCCTCACCGGGCAAATCGAACGAAAAGTCAATGGTATTCTGTTCTTCGTTGTCGGGACAAATTGACTTTGATACCATTATAGCTTTGCCGTAAAATCCAAGCTCCATAAACTCGTCAAGCGTCATATCTGTTTTAATCTGCAGTCGCTCCTCGTGACTGAGGCAGACATCGCCTCCTTCAAAAATAAAACTCGGGTCAAAGTCGGTAGGAGCGTAGCATATATACGGGTTATTCTCAGAATCCACAGTGATAATCAGCGAATCGTTAAAGCCGCTGTGCAGTGTTTTCTGCACGCTTTGATATATGTTATCCTCGCTGTAGCAATATTCATATCCGTCGCTCAGAAGCCTGTCAGCAAACGGCTCAATTCCGTTTGACAAATCGGCGTTAATCACATAGTGAATCGCCCTTTCCTTTGCTGTCTGCATTTCATCGCGTTTTGTGTTCAAACTTGTCAGTGCAGGAATTGTTGCGACACTCAGCACAAGAAGGTCAACAAGAAGAAATATACATAAACCAGACTTTGCAATTTTTATCGGCAGCCACAACCTGCGATCCTTTTTCATTCTGCTCTGACGCAAAATTGCAACAAACAGTGTGACGGCAACGGCAAGCAATATCAAATACATACCAACAGCACCGCAATTATAGAATAATCTGTCGGAGTCGAGTATGTAGCTGTAGCCGAAAATGCTGTCGCAAAATGCGTAAAAGCCGTGCATTATAATCATCGCCGCAGGATAAAACAATGGCTGAAAAAGTGAAAACTGAAATGCAGGATAGCGCATATCGGGGAGATACGCAAAAGCCATCACAAGCAAGGACAGAGAAACAAATGCCGCAGAAGCAATGTTTTTCTGCCTGTAGGCTTTGCAAAGCAGGAGCAGATACGCCGCACAGATAAAGAGAGATAAAAAGTCGATTGACACACGATGGAAAATTGCAAAGCTTTGATCACCGTAGCGGAAGCTATGCTCAATCGGAATTATGTTGAAGCTTAATAGCGCAATAAACACGGCAAAAACGGCGGTGATAATGCTCCATATGTTCTTGTTTATTCCCTTTTTATGCAGGGAATTAAGAGGAACGGCGATATCATCGGGATTGCCCATTTCCTCGGTCGCTTTCTCTGCCGCTTCTTCGTGGGTATAGCCGATTTCGGTATAGTAGTCAATCTTGTCAAGCAGGTGACTTTCAAGCTCGGTATTTATTTGCTTACGAGCGGTTTTGTCCTCTATAAGCTCGGATACTCTTTTTAAAAAATAATTATTCATAACAGTACCTCACTCAGCAATGTGTACTCATATTTATCTTGTCATACATCCTATACATAGAAGTTCTATATACATCGTTTTCCTATGTATTTAGAATACAGCATTACCTTATGTTTGTCAAGCATTTTTAAATTAATAACGGGGTGGTGTTTAGTACGGAATATTTTATTCAGGTGGATTATATTGATAATCATTTCCGGAAAGTGACACATTGCTCGGCTGAGTGAATAATTGTCAGAGCATTTCATCCACGCTCTCCTTGCGGAGAGCGACTATTGCGCCAAGCCTTGTCGAGTACGATATGGCGGGATTTCAATCCACGCTCTCCTTGCGGAGAGCGACCGGCTTGAGCAACGGTGCTAAGCGTGAGGTTTATCATTTCAATCCACGCTCTCCTTGCGGAGAGCGACTATATTTATATTCGACTCTCTTTGAGTATGTTTTATTTCAATCCACGCTCTCCTTGCGGAGAGCGACCACCGTTCTGTCCGTCCCGTCCGTTCATAACATTATTTCAATCCACGCTCTCCTTGCGGAGAGCGACGAAAGTCACAAATGCGATTACTGAATATGAAGAAATTTCAATCCACGCTCTCCTTGCGGAGAGCGACTGCTTAACGGTGATACTTTTGTAAAATCGGATATACATTTCAATCCACGCTCTCCTTGCGGAGAGCGACTTTAACCTTTGATGACGGTCTGGTATCGTCGCTATTTCAATCCACGCTCTCCTTGCGGAGAGCGACATGTTCAAGATGTGTAACAGTTAGTGTAACAGATATTTCAATCCACGCTCTCCTTGCGGAGAGCGACAAATCTACACCGAGGCACTCGACAAGCTGCAGAAATTTCAATCCACGCTCTCCTTGCGGAGAGCGACGTGTCCACCAGGGCAAGGCTGTGATTGCTACAGGCGAGATTTCAATCCACGCTCTCCTTGCGGAGAGCGACATGTCAGACGTTTAACGTGAATCCTCTCTGGCTTATTTCAATCCACGCTCTCCTTGCGGAGAGCGACTGAAAGATTATGCCGCCGACTCCCAGACAGCCTCATTTCAATCCACGCTCTCCTTGCGGAGAGCGACAGGGTATTTTCTCTATGACCGGAGCGGAGAACTTATTTCAATCCACGCTCTCCTTGCGGAGAGCGACACAGCGTGCGCCAAAGGACACGGGCGATCTTCGTGATTTCAATCCACGCTCTCCTTGCGGAGAGCGACATCGAAATCACAATCTCTCTCGTCCCAGAGGTCTATTTCAATCCACGCTCTCCTTGCGGAGAGCGACTTGTCGCAGTAGCCGCTATCGTGACAGCGTTTTAATTTCAATCCACGCTCTCCTTGCGGAGAGCGACGTCATTTACTCACCTCTTTAACTTGACGGTAACTTATTTCAATCCACGCTCTCCTTGCGGAGAGCGACCAGCTCTCTGTCAGGGATGAGCAAACAGGAAAGCTGATTTCAATCCACGCTCTCCTTGCGGAGAGCGACCGACAGCTTGTCAAAACCTTTAAGCTCACCTTCGTATTTCAATCCACGCTCTCTGTCGCCACGCAACAATGTTGATAAAGTCTGTTATTTCAATCCACGCTCTCCTTGCGGAGAGCGACGTGTATGATATACTTGCTGCCGAATACGACCTTGATATTTCAATCCACGCTCTCCTTGCGGAGAGCGACCTGCCCGTCAGAAAAACCAAGGTTTAGCCCCTGCATATTTCAATCCACGCTCTCCTTGCGGAGAGCGACCGAGCTTGATTGATGGATCGTTAATCGTGCAGCTATTTCAATCCACGCTCTCCTTGCGGAGAGCGACACTTTACGGGCGACCCTTACAAGGGATTGTCAAATTTCAATCCACGCTCTCCTTGCGGAGAGCGACAAGCCTCCTGTAATACGTTCATAACAACGCTTTCGAGTATTTCAATCCACGCTCTCCTTGCGGAGAGCGACTCGTGCGTTCCCGATTTAACACGATATGTACCATATTTCAATCCACGCTCTCCTTGCGGAGAGCGACCCTCGCAAGTTCATCAAGTGTGTAGGCTCGAGCCGGATTTCAATCCACGCTCTCCTTGCGGAGAGCGACAGGTTGTTATCGCTGATGACTGGGACCTCACTATGATTTCAATCCACGCTCTCCTTGCGGAGAGCGACTGTCGGCGGCAATATTTAAGCTGTTACGCAAGACAATTTCAATCCACGCTCTCCTTGCGGAGAGCGACTCTTGAACACATCTGTTACAAAGTGTTACAACTTATTTCAATCCACGCTCTCCTTGCAGAGAGCGACGCCGCCGACGATGCGCCCCGGCGCAGCCGCTAAGCATTTCAATCCACGCTCTCCTTGCGGAGAGCGACGTGCCTGTGTTTACGGTTTCCCAATCGCTTGCATCTATTTCAATCCACGCTCTCCTTGCGGAGAGCGACAGGTTGTTATCGCTGATGACTGGGACCTCACTATGATTTCAATCCACGCTCTCCTTGCGGAGAGCGACATCCATGACATCAAAACCGCAAATACCAAGTTGTGTAATTTCAATCCACGCTCTCCTTGCGGAGAGCGACGGCACGCCGAAAGGGGAAACGCTCCGACTATACTTATAATTTCAATCCACGCTCTCCTTGCGGAGAGCGACGTCTGCACGCCTGCAGCCTTGATACACTCTTGGCCAATTTCAATCCACGCTCTCCTTGCGGAGAGCGACCAAGCTTCTTCTCCACGTACATATCGGACACAGCCATTTCAATCCACGCTCTCCTTGCGGAGAGCGACCGGTGATGTAATTAAGTATTATAAGCAGCTTGCGAACGATTTCAATCCACGCTCTCCTTGCGGAGAGCGACCACTGCTCAGATACTCTGTTAGCGTGTGATAATCAATTTCAATCCACGCTCTCCTTGCGGAGAGCGACGTAATTTTGCTGTAAATTGAGGACCTGCTGAGATATTTCAATCCACGCTCTCCTTGCGGAGAGCGACTCTGTGCGTTTGTCGCAATTACGTTTGTCAAATTATTTCAATCCACGCTCTCCTTGCGGAGAGCGACCTGTCTTTCCGTGTTTTTGTCAAAGAGTCCGACGGTCATTTCAATCCACGCTCTCCTTGCGGAGAGCGACGGTCAAATGGATCCGCATTATAATCTGCAAGTGCTTATTTCAATCCACGCTCTCCTTGCGGAGAGCGACTCGCAAGTAGCCTTTTTCGAGCCACTTGTCGTAAGATTTCAATCCACGCTCTCCTTGCGGAGAGCGACCTATTGTGATGATTTCAATTTTGCTGAAAATAAATTTCAATCCACGCTCTCCTTGCGGAGAGCGACCTTTTGAGGGTGAATTAATCCCCCACGTTTTTTTATTTCAATCCACGCTCTCCTTGCGGAGAGCGACTTCAGATGATTTTTTTGCGACGTGTACAGCGGCATTTCAATCCACGCTCTCCTTGCGGAGAGCGACTCGGCTACGGGATTGTATCAGTGGTAACAAGCAAAGAATTTCAATCCACGCTCTCCTTGCGGAGAGCGACACGATTTTACCGCGCGCGTGGTCGGTACATCAAGAATTTCAATCCACGCTCTCCTTGCGGAGAGCGACCGCATACGCTTTTAAAAAGTTGATAGAGTATGTGCATTTCAATCCACGCTCTCCTTGCGGAGAGCGACTGTAGGCGTTGTGATTATACATTGCTATTCCGAAAGATTTCAATCCACGCTCTCCTTGCGGAGAGCGACCTAATTGTTTATTGTTTATTGTTTATTATTTTTATTTCAATCCACGCTCTCCTTGCGGAGAGCGACCTTGTTTGATAGCCGTAGGTCAGTTCGTCTAGAGAATTTCAATCCACGCTCTCCTTGCGGAGAGCGACAGCGTCAAATATAACCATTTCGTCATCGCTTATATTTCAATCCACGCTCTCCTTGCGGAGAGCGACATACCGATCTTCTTCCAGTCAGTACCAATTCAGTGATTTCAATCCACGCTCTCCTTGCGGAGAGCGACAGCTTACCATATCGCAATCCGACAGAGAGAGATACATTTCAATCCACGCTCTCCTTGCGGAGAGCGACTTAAATTTTCTCAATGATGACGTGACCAATAACAAATTTCAATCCACGCTCTCCTTGCGGAGAGCGACTATTCGATAGGTAGAGTATAGAACATTTGTTCGTAATTTCAATCCACGCTCTCCTTGCGGAGAGCGACAGGTGTTACAACAATATAGTTGTTCACATCTTTCTATTTCAATCCACGCTCTCCTTGCGGAGAGCGACGCCATAGTTTTTAAGTGTACCGTCAACAATCTGCTATTTCAATCCACGCTCTCCTTGCGGAGAGCGACCTTCGTAACAACTCTGCTCTCAGATGATAAGGTTATTTCAATCCACGCTCTCCTTGCGGAGAGCGACTTCAACATCTCCATCCTCGTCGTATTCAACCTTCTATTTCAATCCACGCTCTCCTTGCGGAGAGCGACACTGGTCGAAGTGGAGGAGTGCTATGAGGCAACATATTTCAATCCACGCTCTCCTTGCGGAGAGCGACTTCTATCACCCCCAGCGAGTCGTCAATCATAGACTATTTCAATCCACGCTCTCCTTGCGGAGAGCGACGCAAGCCGCTGCCGTTCCGCAGCGGCTCGAAAATATTTCAATCCACGCTCTCCTTGCGGAGAGCGACCGGACCGTGAATGGACGCTTGAGGACAAGCCTAAGCGATTTCAATCCACGCTCTCCTTGCGGAGAGCGACCCCCTCTCGGCTTGCCCTCTCGGGCTTGCCTAATCTCCAATTTCAATCCACGCTCTCCTTGCGGAGAGCGACACCTAATTCTTCATTTTTTGCCGCCGTTTTAGCGGTTATTTCAATCCACGCTCTCCTTGCGGAGAGCGACAGCAAAACTACACAAGTCTGAGATATACTGTACTGCAAGCATTGCATAGTTTTGACAATTTGTTAATAAATACTATTAGTAACCAGAAAAAGCGTTATACTCTTTCTTCTTCAAGAGAATATTACCCAGTGCGAATATCACGTTCTTTCAATGTGCAACTGCCATTCGCACTAAAATATCAGCGGCTGCTCAACATTTAAAGCTGCTTTTGTGCCCAGATGTTCAATCTTCGTTTTGTATTTATCGCCAAGATAATAAAAACGAAGACTATCCTTGCTGATATCAATTTCTTTCTCGAGCATATGCTTCAGCTTTCTGCATTGTGCCGCATCAAGAATACATTCAAATACAGAATTCTGAACTCTTACACCGTAATCAACACAAAGCTTTGCCACTCTGCGCAATCTTTTTCTTCCTTCTTTTGTTTCGGTATTTACATCATATGTAATCAACACTAACACAATATCACTTCCACATAAAAGGAGGATAACAATCCAAATCACCTCTGATAAACCTGGCAAGAAGCAAAGCCTGAACATACGGCAGCATTCCCCATTCAACCTTTTCTTCAAGAAAGGGATGCTTAATTTCATCACGTTTTCTGTTCTGCCATGAGGTAAAAAATTTCTTTCTGCCGTTATCTTTAAGAAGTACAGCTCCGTCTTCACGTTGTTCAAAGTCATCTGCGTTTATCACACGCTTATTAATTAACATCAAAACAAATCTGTCACACATCAGCGCTCTGAACTCTTCAATCAGATCAAGTGCAAGAGAGCATCTTCCCGGGCGATCGGTATGCATAAATCCTACATACGGATCAAGTCCAACCGCTTCAAGCGCCGAAGCACACATTCCGGTTGCAAGCGAGTAGGCAAATGACAGCATAGCATTGACCCTGTCAAGCGGAGGTCTTTTACTCCTTATCCTGAAATAGAAATCCTCATTTTGCTGCAAAATCATATCATCGAAAACAGAAAAATAAACTGAGGCGGCTTCGCCCTCAATACCTCTGAGTTCATCCATATCTCCGGCGTTTTTCGCCTTTATTATCGAATTCCTTATAAATTCGGATTTGCGTTTAAACTTTTCTTTATCAATTCTTAATTCATGGTCACGCACGGTGCGCTCCAATACCCAGCGGCTATTGTAAAGCTTGCCTAGCACCATATTTTTTGCAATTTTGAGGCTTGTGTCAGGTTCATCGGCAAAACGGTACTGTTGTCTTCTCAGCAGCACATTCCCGTTGACCTCGCCCTGCGTTCTTGCAAGGAACCTGCCGCTTTGGCTCATAAACACAATGGATTTACCCTCTTTTGCACATTTTCCCATTAACGCAGGACTTGCGCCGGTATATCCGGAAGTTACAATTCCGTCAATATTGTGTAATGGCACACGCCCTATTTCAACTTTGGAATCAAGAATGACAACATTCTCACCGTCAAGGGAAAGATATCTGTCCGGAGTGGTAATATATAAAGTATTCAAAAGCTTTTTCATTATATTTGTTCCTCCGTTGTGCCAATCATATCCTCCATATAGTCCGACGCTTTTTTAGCGCCGCAAATCACCGGCAGGCAGATATTTTTCAGTGAACAGGCGTTACACGACTTTGTTCTTCTGACCTTAGGCGTATGCTTTCGCTTATAAAGCGTATGCATCTCCTCAATCATATTTTGTGTACGGGCTTTTATTTCTTCTGTTATTTCAACCTTTACACGCTTTTTTGTTTCGCCATAATACAAATATCCGAAAGGCACATCACAGCAAAGCATATCTTCAAGGCACATTGCCTGTGCAGTAAGCTGCATTATATCGCTTTCATCGGCTTTTGCTTTACCTCGTTTGTATTCAACAGGAGTTACCGTGTACTTTCCGTCCCTTCCGAAAATTTCAACCCCGTTTTCATCTCGGCGGAACTCTACGACATCACATTCACCGCTCAGACCTAAACGGGGTGATGAAACCGCCATAGCTCTTGCTACAATCAGATTTCCTCTTTTTTCGTTAAAGCCGCTGTCGTGAACATTTTTGTGCATAGCAGCACCATCAGCAGTGCGCAGGTTCTCTGCCCACTGCTGCTCGATATCAATTAACGCCCACTGTCTTCGGCAAAACACAAAATGCTGTATTCCTGAAAGCATCAGATACTCATCTTCGTTATACATCATCTCAGTTCATAAATTTCCGGTTTAACTCCGTCAAGCTCATCAAGCGTAATGTCATAATCATCAAATGAGCTTGCCTTGCTTACACCCTCTTTAAGCTTAACTTTCAGCGAACGGTGAACCTTTGCCGACGAGTTCTTTGGTGTTTTGCAGTCGTGCTTCCACCAGTAAAGGCGGCAAACCTCCATACTGCCCTCCGGACGTGCTGAGGAACAGTCATTTTCAAAGAGTGTATTAAGGGCTTCCTTGATTTTTTCAGCGTCCTCTTCGGTAAAGCCGGTTTTCTCGGCTAACTGGCAATTTATACTTCCCTTAATCACATACAAACCGAATTCAACTCTGTGCTTCATTCCCATTGTGTCTGAGGACTTACCTGCCTTGTCCTTTTCGCCGTTTACGCTTTTTGTGATCTGCATACTTACTATGTTAACAGGGTCAGCACTTACAGCCTGCTGAACGGTCACCGGACCTCTAACTCCTACTGAAACATCAACTCCCTTGAAAGCGAACACCTGACCGAAGCTGCGCACATCAATCCACTCTTCACAGGCTACTCTTGCGTATTCATCTCGGTTTGTATTTTTACCCTTGCTGATCTTTTTCAAAGCTTCGTTACTCTCTGCTCGTTTTCTCAGGCTGTCGCAGCCATCGTCACAGCGGTCGTCTGACTGCACAAAAATCTTTTCACCCATATCCTGCAAACGGTTTCTTATCTTTCTTTTGATACATACATCCGAGATTTCGCCGTAGCCGTCAAAGTTTTCACGGGGACGGTTTCCGCCCAATGGATCACCGTTGGGGTTTGCGTTTGTTGCGGTGATAATAACCGCAAAATCAATTTTGTTCTGAAGCGTATTCATTATTTAGTCCTCCTCTGTATTTTCCGTATTATCTTTTCGTGTGTACAATTCGCTTAACTGATTGTGATAACCGAGCAAATATGCAGGTTCAAGAGCTGCAGATGATGTAAAATCATCAAAGCTCATCTTGTCGGTTATTTCCTGAATGAGTTTTTCATATCGGACAGCATATACTCCCAGCTTGTCAAGATACGGTCTTAATCGTTCCTCTATAACCTGCCAAGTGCGATATGGCCGTGATGCAAAATTATTCCAATAGCGTTTTGCGTTCGTAACTCTCTTTCCTCTATCCGCTAAATCATAAGAGTCGTTCTCTGCCTTATCGGCAACGGCGAGCAAACGGCCGAAGAGATAGCTTCTGTCTGTATTGTTACAATCAAGAGACATACTTGTAACTCCTTTCTTTTTTTCAAGATTTATTTTTCTGATTACACCGCAGGCTACTTCGAGCACTAAACGGTGATTATATCCTTTTTCGTACGCAAGGGGATTTGACGCTTTAATAAACAGGCTTCTCATTATATCCTCCGGCAATCTTCTGTCCTGAGTAATACAGGGTATAAGACGCATTACCGTATCAGTGAGAATCTCGGACTTACACTTAATTTCACCGTTTTGTTCGGTGCCGTATGCACATTTAGCAATCTCATAAACGCTGAAAGAATTCACACCGGCATTACCCGTCTTAGGATTGAAGCGTTTCCACGAAATTGTGCTGTGCCAGCTTTCGAGGTTATGCAAAAATTCAGAGCCGTCAAGCTCACAATACATTGATATTGAAAGTCTGCCGGTTGTCGCCGCATCAAGACCCATTATCATAACCTTTGAGTTGATATCAAGCTTATCCTTATATCCGAATATCATCTTTTTGAGCTGTGATTTGTATTCTGCTTCGGTATCGGGCAATTGTTGCTGATACTCGGGGAATTCCTCATCCCAACAGTCTGAAAAGCTTTTTCGTATATCAGGCAGCTGTTCCAGTGCGCTTGCCCAAACAACGACCGTCAACGAATTTTCAAAGCTCATACCCTGCCTTGCGATAAGCCATTTAAGAGCGTTGTGCATTTTCTGCGAGAAATCATAGCTTACGGAAAGTGCTTCCTCTTTATTTGAAAATCTGCCTCGAAAAGAAAAACCGCTTTCATCATTTGTTGAGATAAGCTTTGCGTTATCGCCTGCATTGCGGATTTTTTTTGGATGCTTGTATGTGCAGGGCAGAATTTTCCCTGTTGCATAGCAAAGCTGTATATAGTCCATAGCTTCATCGTTATACGCAATAAAGCTGCTATAAAGGCTTTCATCAAGCCATGTTCTGTTTTCACGCAAGATATCGCTGTAATTCACACGGAATCTCACAAATGCGTCCTCCTGCGCAATTCCCGTTATTTTGCTTTTGTCAAGCTTCCCTGTTTCTCCGTCAATTTTCAAAACGCCGCTGTCAATCAAATCTTTCATAATGCAGGCTTTGTCAAGATAGGCGCAAACTGCCTTTACCGCAGGGTGAGAATGCTCGCTGCTGCACCAGCTTTTAAGCTGCTGCATATAAGCAGAGAAATAATCCGAATTATCTGCACGCTTGCCCGTTGCATAACTGCCGTAGTCACCCGCTATGTAAACAAGCTTGTCTGCAAACGGCATTGGAACAACGCCGTTGCTTCGTGCACCTGAATCCTCAGTAACCGGAATAACAGTCACCTGCTCTGCCTTATCAAGCGCACGGGCATCGACAAAATCTCCGTTCTCGCTCAGCGTAATTTCAATCTGTGCGTTTGCTGTTGAGTGTGAAATTGGAAGCAGCTTATCTCCGCAGTCATCTCTGCCGAAGTTATTTTCATAAACCTTATACAGTTCATCAGTCCAGCTCATCAGCTTCACCTCCGACAAATTCATCAAGTCCGCTGAAATTGTTATGCTCCCTGCCGAACGGCTTAATCTCCATATTCTTGATATGTCTTTTGATTGTGCAGTCCTTTGGTTCAATAAAATCAATCACGCCGTTTACCATTGTCGGTTGCCAGAAGCGCACCGTCATTTTGCCCTTATCCTCGGGGTTCTCAGCTTCGTCAGCGTATGTGATCCCATGATACATAAGGCTGTACCTGATTTCTCCGCTGCCGTCGTAATGGCCCTTGCCCTCACCGAATACGCAGGGTTCAACATACGCCTGACATTCACGGCAGCCGAGAAAAACATCACGTCTGCCGCCTCTTTTTATCATACGCCTTGCTATGTTGTGGTGCTTATGCTCGTTGCGGTCACATTCAAGCTCGGGTCGGTTATAGTTCCATTCAAAATGTGCTCTGACCTGATAGCAGACATCGGTGAGGTAGGTATAATACGCTAAATCGTTACCGCCGACGTACTTGATTGGACGAATACCCTTGCGTTCGGTTCGTATAGGCTTCATAATGCGCACACTGTCAATCACCCATTTTAGTGTGGGCTTAAAATATACGCTGTGTAAAATACCCTTGAGCGCTTCATATGTGGGTATCACATACGAGCAATGCTCTCCCGACGCTCTTGTGAGAACGTCGGAAAACATCGCGTACGGACCGTGAACACAAAATTCAACGGTATTTCTATGTATTGGCTTCTCCATTGCATCAACTCCTTTTTCTTTTTAGTATGAGTATATTATAAAAATTTTATTTTAAATTGTCAAGAACGAAATCGAAATTTACAATCAATTCACAATTTCCAAAAACAAAATGATATACTGTTAATGAAATGTCGCTCAATTAATGAGCGTGGATTGAAATTAGTAAGAGGATATTATTAATCTGGCTCACCGCATAGTCTGCTCTATGCGGTGAATTATTTTAGGAAACAATGATTATATCTTTTTGCATCTTGCGCCGACAAATTACATTAATCAATCGCAGTAACGCTGACGCATTGCGAGAATTTTTGTGTAAGGCGGCGGAAAATATTAAAGCAAGATGCGCTAACAGCTTTCAGTGTGATTTACTCGGTATTTCCTTAATATATCAGTATTTCATTGCAGCTGCCCTCCGCAGTTATTCCCAGCGAATCGTCATAAAATCCGTGGCTTATAGCCAACGCCCCGCAAGCGAGCTGTTCAACCGCTCCCGCTTCACAGAGTGCTTTTTTCATATTCGGATACACACTTACTGTGTATTTCTGTGCAACACGCAGAACGCTCAGGATCTCGTTTGGAGGAATGGCTGAATTAAGCTTTTGTATGATTTCTTTTGCTTCTTCGTTATACGGCACTATCATATCGTCGGTGTTATTCTCAATCACTCCAAAAACATCTCCTGCCGTTTTAAACGCTTGTGCACAGAAACGCATTTCGGGGTTCTTGTTCAGCTGAAATCTGTTTGAATTCAACGAGAGAAGATTGATGAGCGTTTCGGGCACATCAGAATTGCGGATATTATAAGAGAGCATATCTTTTTGTTCTCCATAGAATTTTCTGAAATATGCGGTCATGGTATCGACCGCAAGTAAATCAGAAAAATTATCGTTTCCGATTATCAGTTTTGAAACAGCCTGAGCAGACTTAAGTTCAGGCATTTTACTTAAGTTTTCATCTTTAATATTAATTACATACACTGGGCAGACAGACGCCTTTTCACCATTTCTGTTGCAGCGTCCTGCCGCCTGAGCCGCATTGTCCATACCCGCAAGAGAACGCACCACACAGCCAAAAGAAATATCAACGCCTGCCTCGATAAGCTGTGTTGTAACACAAATTACCTTTCTTTGCTCATTAAGCATTTTTCGCATTTGCGCAATTTTTTCTCTTCTGTGTGCAGGGCACATATTGGTGCTCAGGTGCACAACCTGCGCTCTGTCTGCAACCGACGCATTATCATTTTTTGCTTTGATAAGTTCATATATCGACGCTGCCGATTTTTTTGTATTCACAACCGCAAGAAGGCTGCCGTTTTCAAGATATTTTTCATAGCAAAAATCTGCGGCTTTATCATATGTATAGCCTGACTTTCTTATCTCCGGAACAAGCTTCGTTCTTTTGAAGGCTTCAAAATCCTGCGAACAGTCGCCTGTCATACTGCTGTTTTCATCGAGTACAAGAGGAAATTTCAGATTTTCAAATACAGGCTGAGTAGCCGAGCAAAGAACAACCGTGCTCCCGCATATCTGTGTAAGAAAATTAACAGCAAGATTAAAAAGATTAACGCACTTAAGCGGCACCGACTGCACCTCGTCAATAATAATAACAGCACGACTCAGCCTGTGCATTCTGCGCACGGCAGAGGTTTTGCCGAGGAACAGAGAGTTAAAGAACTGAACCATAGTTGTTGCTATAACAGGGCTGTCCCATTTTTCGGCTCGCAGTTCATACTCGTCAAGCTCCTCCTGAGTGTCGATTTCCTGAATAATATTTGAGTGATGCTCAAGAAAATTTTCTTCCCCGGCAATGGAGCGGATTTCGTCGCTGTTTTGTTCAAGTATCGACATAAACGGCGCAACATAAATTATCTTATCCATATCATTCTTACGGCAATACTCAATGGCAAACCGCAGTGATGACAGAGTTTTTCCTCCGCCTGTGGGGACAATAAGGCGACATACGCCGACTTTATTATCCGCAAAGGCGGCACAACGGTCAGAAATACTTCTGCGCTGAACAGAGATACGGTCTGTTCTGTCTGCAAAGCCTTTCAATTTATCCTCCAGACGCTTGTGCATATTCTCCCACAAAGCAGCGGTATTGAATATGTTTTCCGTTTGACTGCCCGACATAAAATCAGCCGTATTTGTCCTGTCGGCGTCAATCAAAACAGACTGCATAAAGCGCTCAAACATTCCAAGATAGAACGCAAAGCTCTGAGGCTCCGGACTGATTGCTTTGATTTTTTTTCTTACAACACTATACTCTTCAGCTGCATTCCGGAGCAGTTTTATAAGCTCCTGCTCATTAAACATCTCTTTGATATTACGGCAAATCTCACTGTATCTTTCATCTTTTGATATACGGTAGGAGAAATAATCCTTTCCCTCATCATCAATCCAGTCGTGCAGTCCGTGATGAGAAATTACTGTTCGTGCGATAAAACGTGAAACATTGTGTATATTTTTATCATTGTATCTGTCAGCAAGTTCACAGATATATCTTGCTCCGGCAAAGCTGTGGTCAATATCACCTCGGCGAAAAGTGCTTTCGTCACGGATATAGCTGTTAAAATCCGCAGTAAGCTTGCCTGCGTCATGAATAAGCCCCTGTAGCTTTGCAAGATTATAAAGTTCAAGCTTCGCAACATATTTCTGTGTAATTCCGGCGGTTTCTGAGCAATGCTCAGCAACTGGTTGAATTTTCTCGTCCGAAGCTCTTATATGAGCGGCATACTCCAATTTTATCACCTCGTTTAGTCTATTATAAACTTATTTATAATTGTAACACATTATTTTATTTTTATCGACATTTTTAGGCAAAATAAACAATTTTTGTTTCTATGCACAAACTCCGATTAAACTTTTTGGTCGAATTGCTTGTAAAACAAAAGATGCACACACGGCTGTTCGTTTACACTTGCCATGTATGCATCTTTGTTTTTTTATTTTTAACTCATAAATGCTTTCACCCTGTCGCCCACATTCTTTTGAAGATTGCGGTAGAAAAACTGGTAATCATAAATATGATACACTCCATCAGGGAAAAGCGGAATTGATGACGGATAATCCGCCTTGTCAATGTCAGTGACCTTCAGTGTTCCTCTGTCGGGGTCAAGGTAAGCACCTGTGAGATTTTTCTCTTCCCTTGTGATTTCGCCGTCATAATTTGTGAAGCAGGCGCCCAGATTGAGCGATTTATCGGCGACTGTTGAATCGGTTTTCCAGTTGAGCGGATTTATTCCGAGTGTTTTATCCTCTACTATTACAGATGTTTTAATATCCTTATCCTCGGAATTAAAGGTGATAATCACGCCCGTGTCGGTTTCACCCTCGGCAGGCTTCAGCTGTGGATATTCCTTAACCTCCTCGCTTGTCAGCGCCCAGCCGATTGAATAGGTTGCAATAAGATTTTTGCTGTATTTTTCGTCCGAGAACAAATCTTTCATAAGTCTTAACGTCATATCTGCTCCCTGCGAAAAACCAGCCAAGATGTATGGGCGGTTATCGTTCAGGTTTTCAAAATAATACAAAAACGCTTCCTTAACGTCATTATATGCCGTTTCAAGGTACTGCTCCCTTTCCGCCTTGTCAAGCTGATAAACCTCCAAGCCTGCCTGACGGTAATACGGCGCGAACATACGGCACTCATCCTCATAAATACCCTTTTCCATATTCAGTGCGCCGTAAAAAGAGGCTTTTGTTTTTTCATCGTCAAGGCTCATATTGTGGTTATCGCCGCTGCCTGAATACACTGTAGGGCAAATCAGAAACAGGTCGGAGGCTTTGTCCTCTCCAATGGCATAATATGCCCAGTTACTTTTATCACTGTAAATTGAAGCTTTTGGCACTTCATTATGAGCGCAGGAGGAAAAAGAAAGCAAGCATAAGAATAAAGCAAGGGTAAAGCTGAGAACTTTTTTATTCATAAGTATCATCCCCTCGTATAGCGTATATTAACACAACTGCAAATAAAAAATTTAAGTCACTTATTCGTAATATACACTCCATTTGGCAAGTAAATCAGGATTTTTAACCTCTTCTCCGTTTGAATCCAGCTTATATGTTCCGGGCTGTGCCAAAGCTACAGAAGAAAGGTCAGGTGGAAAGGAAAACAACGAATTATCATTTCGGCATATTGTAATTTTATTGTCCTTCTCAGCGAATATAATTTTGCCGTATACTTGAACCCTATCGTACATCTCTTTATTTTTTAAATAACAAACTTCGGCAAGCAACACTTCACCTAAGATATAGTCAAAATCAAGCACAAATTCACCTCCTATCAAATGCACCTTAAGAAAGAATATCTGCAAAATCAAGCAGTGCTTCGATTTTATAGTCGCAAAGCTCGTTCGGCATTTGCGTTTTATTTTCAGGGTCATACAGACAGGTTAATATACCTGCGTTTTTGCCGCCCTGCATATCAGACGTCAGCGAATCGCCGAGAATTATATATCTGCTCCTGTCATAATCTCCGATTTTGTTAAAGCAGTAATCAAAAAACTCCCTTGACGGCTTATTGTGCCCGATATAGTCGGAAATGAACACATCTGTAATAAACGGCAGAAGTCCGCTTTGCTCAAGGCGACCCATTGCTACATTTCTTGTGCCATTGGTTGCTATGTAAAGCTTATATTTCTTACACAGCGTTTCACACAGCTTGTCTGCATTTTTAATTATCTTTCCGCATTTTCTCATAAAAGAAAAATAACACTCGTTGACCTCGTCAACACTTTCAACCGTAATGCCGTTACGCTCAAACAGATTTTCATATCTTAGGCTCAAAAGCCTCGGCTTTGTTATTTCGCCCTTTTCAAGCTTTTTCCAGAGTCCCAGGTTTTCTGCGGAATAATCGCTGTAAAGCTTATCCGAATAAGATATACCAAAATGCTCCATAGTTGCTTTGAAAGCGTAATGCTCGGCAAACGGAAAATCAAGCAGTGTTTCGTCGGCATCAAGGAAGATATATTTTATATTCGCAAGCTTATTCAAAGCACTCACCGTTTTCATTCATAATTTTTGTTCTTGCCGCAGAATAATAATATTCCTGTCCTGTTTTTTCTTTAAGAGCATTAATATACAAAATCGGGTTAATATTAACCGTACTGCCTGCCGGCAAGGTTGCCGAAAAGACAACCTCCTCGCCGTCAACATCAAGGGAATAATCAGAAAGATACGGCTTCAAATCAATATCCTTTATTCCCTTTTTCGTCTTTTTCTGCGTTATTATGCTTTCAGCATTGAGCAATGAATTAAAATCGTTATATATTCCTTCCACACTCTGAAAGTCACAGCCGATTTTTATGCTGTAGCTTGCAAGTGCGATTTGTGCAGGCTTCATCACAGGCTCGGCTGCCTTGTATGCTCTTATGCCATCGGGCAGACTCTTGTTAAGTTTGTCGGGAATCTGCGAAATGTCAAAGCAGTCGTCCTCAAGCTTGATATCCATTGTTTCGCACTCGCCGCTGAACCCGAGTGACAGCGGCAAGGCAAAGGTTAGAAACGGATGCGGATTAAAACCCTCGGTGTGCCATAACGGAATACGGCTGCGGTTAAACGCAAGGGTCATAACCTTGTTTAAATCAAGGTGCGAAATAAACCTTGACAAGCCCTCTTTTTTAAACCATATTCTTACGCTTTTCAAAGCACACACCCCTTTTCCACTGTGCCGCACCGCAATTGCTGCATTTTTCACGGCAATTCGGCGTTGTTTCGTTTTTATATGCCCTTTTACATTCCTCAATCAGGAACGATTTCTTAACGCCGTAGTCGATATGATCCCACGGCAGAAGCTCGTCAAATTCTCTTTGTCTGTTGGCGTAAAATGCCGGATAAATGCCACATTCATCAAAGACCTCAAGCCATTTGTCAAGGCTAAAGAAGTCGCCCCAGCCGTCAAAAATCATTCCCTTTTCGTGTGCTTTAAGTAAAGCCTTGCAAAGCCGTCTGTCACCTCTTGCAAAGACAGCCTCGACAAAGCTTGTTGACGAATCGTGATAGTTGTAATTTATCTTCTTTGTGGTGATAGAATCCTTTAAGTGCATCTGCTTTTCCTTAAGCTTGTCCATCGTGTCCTGAGGGAACCACTGGAACGGTGTAAACGGCTTCGGCACAAAACTTGCGGTGCTGAGCGTCACCTTAACGCTCTTTCCCTTTTGCCTGTTTTCGGCATTATAGTAGGCGTTCACAACCTTTTGCCCAAGCTGTGCAATCCCTGCAACATCATCGAGAGTTTCAGTCGGGAGTCCTATCATAAAGTAAAGCTTAACGGTTGTCCAGCCGCCGTTGAAGGCTGTCGAACAGGTGTCCATAAGCTCTTCTTCGGTAACATTTTTATTGATAACATCTCTGAGCCTTTGTGTTCCCGCCTCGGGTGCAAAGGTCAGTCCGCTCTTTCTGACGGTTTTTATTTTTGAGAGTATTTCATCGGAAAATCCGTCAACACGCAGTGACGGCAGTGAAATGCTCACGTTTTCATCCTTTGACCATTTTGTGAGATTGCCGAGCAGTTCGCCTATTTTTGTGTAGTCGCTGGAGCTTAATGACGACAGCGACACCTCGTCATAGCCTGTGTTGTTGCAGAGCATATGGCACTGTCGGTCGATAACCTCGGGCGATTTTTCTCGTACGGGACGGTACAAAAAGCCTGCCTGACAGAAGCGGCAGCCTCTGATGCAACCTCTGAAAATCTCCGCCATTGCCCTGTCGTGGACAATTTCAATCGACGGAACGACAAAGGACTCGGGATAATACAGATTGTCAAGATCTGTTATTATTCTCTTTTTGATTACGGCAGGCGCATTGTTTTGGGGAGTAAAGGATTTTATCGTACCGTCGTCATTATATTCAACATCATAGAGCGACGGAACATACACACCCTTTATCTGTGCCGCTTTTTCAAGAAACTGCTGCTTTGTTTCGCCGTTTGCTCTGCACTGCTTGTATAAATCCATTACCTCAAGGTCAACCTCTTCGCCCTCGCCGATAAAGAACAAATCAATAAAATCGGCAAGCGGTTCGGGGTTGCAGGCACACGGTCCGCCGGCAACCACGATGTTGAACAAATCGTGTCTGTCCTTTGACAAAAGCGGTATATTGCCAAGCTCAAGCATATAGAGAATATTGGTAAACGACAGCTCATATTGCAGAGTAAAGCCGATGAAGTCAAACTTATCAAGGCTGTCGCCGCTTTCGAGTGCGTAAAGAGGAATATTGTTCTTCCTCATCTGCTCCTCCATATCAGTCCACGGCGCAAACACACGCTCGCACCAGATATCCTCACGCTCGTTGAACTGGCTGTAGAGTATTTTCATACCTAGGTGCGACATACCGACCTCGTAAACATCGGGAAAGCAAAAAGCAAATCTTATGTCCACCTTGTCTTTATCCTTTATAACACTGTTCAGCTCTCCGCCGGTGTATCTGCCCGGCTTCTGAACATTCAGCAGAATTTTTTCAACGTCCCTGCTTATCATCCTATCATCTCCGTATCTTTTATATCAAGACTGCATCGTCTTAAAATCACGTTTTTTCTTTATTAATATAATACCCGTCAAATAACAGCTTGTAAACAGCAAAGTAAAATTATATTTTGATTTTATAAGCAAAATTATCCCGCAGACCGTCATCGGGAGCAATACTATCCCCGAAATAATATCAAGAATTCTCGACGCTTTGTCAAGGCTGAGCCTTTTCATCATCAACAGCATCAGCGCACAGCCGCCGTCGAGCGACGCAACCGGCAGAAGATTAAAGCAGGCAAGCACAAGAGCAGACAAAGAAAGCGTTCTGAAAATATCAATATTAAAGCACAAATACGTAACCAAAAACAAGAGCGCGCAAAAAATATTTGCCGCCGCACCGGAAAGCGCAACGGCAATTTCGCTGTTGATTGACAAAGCGCAATCCGTTTTCTTGATGCTTATGTCAAAAACACTGAGGGTGATTGATTTTATTTTACAGCCATAAGCCTTCAGAACGGCGATATGCCCCAGCTCGTGCAGACAGGCGTTGATAAGTGCACAAAATGCCGTCATACTGCTGTCAACGCAAAGCACAATGCACAAAGCCGCCGCAAGAGGAAAGCTTAAATAAAACCGGATATTAAACAGCTTAAACCTCATGGGCATTCTCGCTTATCCTGTTGAACACATCGGATATAATAAGCTGTGAATTAAGCTGCTCATAATACCAGCTTTTTACGGTCTGATACAAATCCGCACTGATGAACTTGACGGCTATCACACCGATTACCGCAATTGCACAGATTATGAGCTGATATTTGACGGTGCGCTGAAAGCCGGAGAGCTTTCTTTTTTCACGGACTCCTTGATTGGATTTGTTTTCTGTGCTTTCGCCGTACTCGCTGTCATAATCAGAGCTTTCATACGAAACCGGCATGGCGTCATATTGTCTTATCGACTGCCACTCCTGCTCAAATTCATTCCGGTCAAAGCTGTCGTTATTCATATTGCCACATCCCAAATTATTTTTTATAAAGGATATGCCGGCAACACAAAAATAATGCTATCAGGCGTGAGTATCCAGCTTTTTAAAATCACCGTGAAGCAGATTGCGGTACATAAGCAGTGCAGCCGCAACGGAAACAAGCTCCGCTATCGGGAAGGCATACCACACCGCCCATAAATCTATAAAAGAGAACAAATACGCAACAGGCACTATCACAACAAGCTGACGAAGTACAGACAGGAACAGACTGCGAAGTCCCTTTCCAACCGCCTGAAACAGCGTTGTGAACACTATTCCGATTGTTGCCGGAACAAAGCACAGGCTGATTGTCCTCAGTGCAGGCACGCCGATTTCTATCATCTCACGGGTCGGAGAGAACATTGAGAGCAAAAGCTCAGGAAACAGCCAGAACACCGCTGTACCGACAGCCATTATCACAAGAGCGATAAGGCATGAATATTTAAGAGCCAGCAGAAGCCGCTTTTTATTGCGTGCGCCGTAGTTATACCCCATAATCGGCATTGACCCCTGATTCAAGCCGAACACCGGCATAAACACAAAGGACTGCAGCTTGTAATACACGCCGAGAACGGAAACAGCGGCGGTTGAAAAGCCGACGAGTATCTGGTTTAAAAACAGGAGCAGAACAGAGCCTATTGACTGCATTACAATCGACGGAACCCCGACTGTGTAAATCTTTTTTACTATAGACAATCTCGGCTTAAAGCCCTTGAAGCTTATTTTTACAGCGTGCTTTTTGCAGAACATTATAAAAATTGCGTATATCATAGAAACTATCTGCCCGATTACCGTGGCAACGGCAGCACCCAGCACACCGAGCTTCGGGAAGAAACCTATGCCGAAAATGAACATCGGGTCAAGAACAATATTTGTTACAGCACCAATAAGCATAAATATCATCGGCTGTATCATATTGCCTGTTGCCTGAAGTGTTTTTTCAAGATTAATCTCGACAAAACAGCCGAACGAGAAAATCATAACGCAGCTTAAATAGCTTACGCCCATATCAAAAATTTCTCGGCTGTCTGTGTAAAACGAGAAAAACGGCCTAACTACGGTAAGTCCCATAATCGCAAACACAAGCCACGACGCAACACCCAGCAGCAGACCGTGTGTTGCCGCACTGTCAGCCTGCTTTATGTCGCCCTCACCGAGCTTTCTTGACACAAGGCTGTTGATGCCCACTCCCGTTCCGACGGCAACTGCAATTATAAGCATCTGGATCGGAAAGGCGAGCGACACCGCCGCAAGAGCGTTCTCGTTTATCTTTGACACAAATATGCTGTCAACCACATTGTAAAGCGCCTGTATAAGCATTGAAAACATCGCAGGCAGAGCCATAGACATAATCAGTCTGAACATCGGCGCAGTACCCATTTTGTTAGGACTTGCTTTACCCATCTTAATCCCCCTTTTTAATTCAACACCAAACACCTGCAACCGGCATTTGAAAAAGCCGCATAACACAGATTATGGCGGAGAAACCTCCGCCATATAATCAATAAATATTCTATTTTACATTATACATCATATTTCACTGTCTTTCAACATATTTTGTGATTTTCTTTGAATTTCTCCTGCACAGGCTGAAAATAATTGCTGACACAACAATGCCAAAAATACATCCCGCCGCATCAACCCAGATATCATACACCTTCGGCGTTCTGCCGGGTGATAAATACTGCGTTGTTTCATCAAGCAGAGGTACAAGCAAAGCAAGAAACATAGTCAGAAAACAATACAAACGGTTTTTATACAAATCCAGAGAAATCATAAAAGAATTGAAAAACGCAAAAAACAAGGCAAACTCGGTAAAATGAGCAAGCTTGCGAACGATAAACGTGATTGAAGAAATCATCTCAGGGTTGCTTGTGTGAAAAATGTTGTCGGCAATAAAGCTCACAAAAAAGCCGCTTTCAGCGGACGATACCTCAGCGCTTGCAAGGGAATTTGATATAAAGAACAACGCCGACAAAGAGGTCAGCACAAGAAAAACAACGGAGGATTTTTTCAGCTTCAACTTTTCCACTTAACATCACCTGCCACAAATCTTTCTTAGGGAAACACTGATTAAATCGTTTGTGCAGATTGCGCCGTCAGATTTTTCGTCAGGTTGGACAAATAAACCGCAGTAATGCTGTCGCATTGCGAGGATTTTTTGGTCAGGCTGACGGAAAATATGCAAGCAAGATGTGCAAACAGCTTTCAGCGTGATTTATTCAGTGTTTCCTTAAATTTTAGACCAAAAAATAATATTTGTCAAAACAATTAATAAATTTATTTTAAGGAAAATACAGTTCAGGATATTTTTTCTTGCATAAAGTGAGTATTCTTAGTATAATAAGGTGTATGCTCACAACCACCACAGATCACGGAGGTAAAAATGTTAAATTATTTGATTGTCTTTTTTATTTCAATGGTTCCACTGATTGAACTCAGAGGTGCTATCCCCTATGCTGTCGGTATGGGGCTTGACCTTGTGCCGTCATATATCATAGCAATTATCGGCAATATGCTGCCTATGCCCATAATTTATCTTTTCGCAAGAAAGGTGCTTTTATGGGGCTGCGACAAAAAATACATCGGCAAGTTCTTCACCTTCTGTATTGAAAAGGGCGAAAAGGGCGGCAAAAAGCTGCAGCAAAAGGCCGGCAAGGGTTTGTTCTTCGCACTGCTTTTGTTTGTCGGTATTCCTCTGCCTGGCACGGGCGCATGGACGGGAACGCTTGCAGCAAGCTTCCTTGATATGGATTTCAAGTCGAGTATGATAGCCGTTTTCTGCGGAGTTGTGCTTGCCGGTATAATAATGGGTCTTGCAAGCGCAGGTCTGTTCGGTGCAATCGGTGCAATATTTGCTCCAAAATAATATGATTTTTCGGGGCAGCTCAGGCTGCCCTTTCTTTTATTGGTGATAATATGAAAAATACCACTATTGACATAGCAATAATAGGCGGCGGTGCCGCAGGGCTGATGTGCGGCTGTATTGCCGGCAGAGAAAGCCACGGCAGGCTAAGCATTGCCGTATTTGAACAAAACAGCAAAACGGGACGCAAGCTTCTTGCAACAGGAAACGGCAGATGCAATCTGGGCAACACAAGCTCCTCGGCATACTCCTACTTCTGCGATTCTTCCGTTTTTCCCGATGAAATGAAACAATGCCTGACCTTTGAATACACAAAAAGTCTTTTTCTGTCGCTCGGTCTGATGATAAAAACCGACACTGCAGGCAGGGCATACCCGCAAAGCGGCAACGCTTCGTCCGTTCTTGATGTTCTCAGAAATAATCTTAAAAAATACGGAATAGAAGAACGCATTGACGAAAAGGTTCTTTCCGTCAGGAAAAACGGCGGCGGTTTTATTATAACAACCTCTAAAGGCGAATTTGCGGCAAAATGCGTAATCATAGCCTGCGGCGGTGCCGCTTCTCCCGTGTTCGGCTCTGACGGCAGCGGCTTTGCACTTGCAAAATTGCTCGGTCACACCGTTACAAAGCCGTATCCGAGCCTTACACCGATTTTTGTCAGCGAGGATTTGCGCCCGGTAAAGGGCGTCCGATGTGAATGTGCGGTAAAGCTGTTATCGGGTGACAGCGTTATCGCCTGTGAACACGGGGAGTTGCAGATCAACGACAACAATATTTCGGGCATATGCGTGTTCAACCTTTCGCACTATGTAAATCAAGCCTACAGCAAGGGCGAGCCAACACCGTGTATTTCAATAGACTTACTGCCCGATGTAAACATAAACAAGCTTAAAAGCTTTATCGTAAAAACTGCTCTTGATAACCGTGAAGCTCCGATAGACGAGGTGCTGACGGGTGTTATGAATAAAAAGCTCGGCGCTTTTATCGCAAAAAAAGTGGCAGGCTTGTCCCCTGCTGTCAGGTGCGGCGACATAAGCAAGCGTGAGCTGATTTCGGTTTGCAACGAGATAAAGGATTTCAGGCTGGCAGCAAAAAAGACATTTGATTTTTCAAAAGCGCAGGTAAGCGGCGGCGGAGTGAAGCGTGAGGAAATTGATTTCAACACTATGTCGTCAAAAAAGGCAGACAGGCTTTTTTTTGCAGGCGAGGTTGTTGACATTGACGCTGCGTGCGGCGGATTCAATCTGCAATGGGCATGGACGTCGGCTGTTATAAGCGCAAAAAGCGCTGTTCTGAGGTGTTTGAATGATAAGAATAAGTAACATAAAGCTGCCTGTCGATTATGACGACGGCACAATACAAAAAGGAATCTGCGACGAGCTGAGATGCGACAGACGAGCTGTTGAGTCTTTCAACCTGCACAGGCTGTCGGTTGACGCAAGAAAAAAGTCAAACGTACATTTCAGCGCAAGCGTTGACGTTAAGCTGAACATATCGGAAAGCAAGGCTTTGAGCAGGTGTAGGAGCAAAAACGCCGTCCTTGCAAAGCCTTATCGCTACGAACTGCCGAACCCCCCAAAAAAGCCTGACAATCCGCCTGTCGTTATCGGCGCAGGCCCTGCCGGACTTTTTGCAGGGCTTATCTTGGCTCAGGCAGGTTTCTCACCGATTATAATTGAACGAGGCGAGAAGATAGAGGAGCGCATAAACACCGTTGAACGCTTTTCTGGCGGCGGCAGACTTGACACAAACAGCAATATACAATTCGGCGAGGGCGGCGCAGGAGCATTTTCTGACGGAAAGCTCAACACCGGCACAAAGGATTCACGGGCAAGAAAGGTTCTTGAAGAATTTGTTGCGGCAGGTGCGCCCGAGGAAATTCTGTACCGTGCAAAGCCGCACGTTGGAACGGATTATCTGCATATTGCAGTCAAAAATCTGAGAGAAAAAATAATAAATCTCGGCGGAAGCTTTAAATACAAAACTACCGTAACTGACTTTTTAATATCCGCCGGTAAAATAAACGGCGTCATAACCGACAAGGGTGAAAAAATCGAGTCGAACAATGTTGTGCTTGCACTCGGCCACAGCAGCCGCGACACCTACAAGCGGCTTTCTGAGCTGAACATCGCAATGGAGCAAAAGCCCTTTTCCATAGGTGTGAGAATTGAGCATCTGCGTGAAAAAATTGACATTTCGCAGTACGGTGACTTTGCAGGCAAGGGGCATCTTGGCGCTGCCGACTATAAGCTTGCGGTGCATCTGCCAAACGGACGAGGAGTATATACCTTTTGTATGTGCCCCGGCGGCGAGGTTGTGCCTGCCGCAAGCGAAACGGGAACGGTTGTAACAAACGGTATGAGCCGCTTTGCAAGGGATATGACTAACTCAAACTCTGCCCTGCTTGTCGGCGTCGGCTGTGATGATTTCGGCAGTGATAGTGTGCTTGCCGGAATTGAACTGCAAAGAAAGTTTGAGAAATCGGCTTTTCTGCTCGGCGGTGAAAGCTACTTTGCCCCGTCACAGAGAGTTGAGGATTTTCTGCTCGGTCGGGCAACAAAAGCCTTCGGCGACGTCAAGCCGAGCTACCGCCCGGGCGTTACCGGCGCAGATTTAAACACTATTATGCCGCAGTATATGAGCGAGTCGCTAAAGCAGGGTATTATAATTCTCGACGAAAAGCTCAAGGGCTTTAACTCACCCGACGCAGTGCTGACAGGTATGGAAACGCGCAGCTCTGCACCGCTGAGAATAATAAGAAACGAGCAATTTCAAAGCGTAAACTGCCGTGGACTTTATCCCTGCGGCGAGGGTGCAGGCTACGCCGGAGGAATAATATCGGCGGCGGTTGACGGCATAAAGTGCGCCGAGGCGATTTTAAGAGGTGGCGAATAATGGATAACAAAGGTCTTTTAAAGCGCATCAGATGCGAATATATTCTTGAATACCTGAAGGAAAAAACAGATTCGGAGCATTGTGCAAATTCAAACGCCATAATCGCATATCTTGCTGAAAAAGGAATAGTGTGCGGCAGAAAAACCGTTTATGACGACATCACGGCTTTAAAGCTTTTCGGCTATGAAATTGTTCGGGCAAAGTCAAGCAACGAAGGGTATTTTCTTGCAGAACGCACTTTCCAAAGCTCCGAGATAAGAGTGATGGTTGACGCTGTAACCTGCGCCCCGTTTATCACAGAAAAAAAGACGAAGGAGCTAAGAGATAAGCTGCTTAAATTTATGAGCCGCTATCAGCGTGAAGAAATATCATCGCAGCTGTCGCCGCATGAGCGTGTGAAGTCAAAGAACGAGCAGATATACTATGTTATCGACGAAATCAACCGTGCGATTGCCGCCGAAAAAAAGGTTGAGTTTGATTACTATAAATACGTTATCACATCGGGAAAACCGACTTTAAATAAGCAAAGGCATTTCACTATAAGCCCCTATGCCCTTGTATGGGCAAACGACAAATATTATCTGGTCGGAAACTATGACAAGTACGATAATCTGAGCAATTATCGCCTTGACAAAATGAAGATGATGAGCATTACAAATGAAAATGCAAGACCATACAGCGATATCACCGGCGAAAACAGCGTATTTGACACGACAGAATATGTCAGGAAAAACATTATGATGTATAACGGCGAGGAAACAGAAATTGAGCTTATCTGCGACAACAGCCTGCTCGATGTTATGATTGAAAGGTTCGGCGTTGACGCAGTAGCGGTTGATGAGGGTGAAGAAAAATTCACGCTGAAAACGACCGTTTTCTTCAGCGACGGGCTTATTGACTGGCTGTTTCAGTATTGCGACCGTGTAAAAATAGTATCTCCGCAAAGGCTGAAGGAGAAAATGATTGAAAAGGCAAGGCTTACGACAGAACAGCTTGGCGGATAGGGAGAATAAAATGGACTGGTTCAATTTGTACGGACTGATAATAATGTTCGTCATTATGATACCGAATATAATAGCGTCAATAAAATGCCAGGATATCTTTGAGAACAAATACGGCAACAAGGCTGTAATAGCATTGGAACAGGTCGGACGTTTTTCATCATTTGTACTTATGATAATAAACATCCCGGGTTTATGCTTCGGATATTTTTTCGACCTCGGCGAGGTGATATATATTTCGGTCAATGCCGCACTATGCATTTTGTACTGCCTGTGCTGGGTTATACTCCGCAAAAAATCGTCGGTTTTGAAATCGTTGTCGCTGTCGGTTCTGCCGTCTGTGATATTTATTTTCAGCGGTATAATCACGCTGAATATTCCGCTGATGGTTATGTCTGTTATCTTTGCGTTCAGCCATATAACGATAAGCTATAAAAACGCAACACTGTAAAACAAACCCCTTACAGCAATCATTAAGCTGCAAGGGGTTAATTTGTTATTTAAAGGTTACAAGCGTTATGCAGGTGTCGTCATACTTTGTTCCCTCGACTACATCTACAATCACAATCTTAACGTATGTTGTGCTTATCGTGCGCGGCAGTTTGAGCGTGTCAATAGTGTAGTAGTTGCTGTCGGTTGCGTCTGACCTTGCGGTTAAGTTAACCGAATATGAAGTGCCGTCGGAAAACTCAAGTCTTATCCTGCTCGCCTTGCCGTTTTGATTGTATAAATCCTTCGATTTCGCAAAACCGTTTACAATGCCTATTTCGCTTACCTGCTGTTCTTCATCGTCACTGAACATTATCCACTCGCCTTCACCGCTGTCTTTCGCTCCCTCTGCCCAGCAGTTGCCGTCGTCATAGCAGGCATTATTGGGTGAATACACAGTGCCCTTTGAGCTTTTCAGGCTTGTCGATGCGGAAACCTCGTGAAATACCGGCTTATCACCGGAAGAAGCACTTGACGCTGAGCTTGATGATGAAGCTTTTGATGAGCTTGTTGACGAGCTTGACGATGAGCTTGAGGACGATGCCTGACTGCTCGGTTTTCTGAGCTCATCTTCCTGTTTTTCAAGAAAAGCAACATTTGCCGTTTCATAATCATTCAAGACTGACTCCGAAAAATCAGACGGCTCTATAGTGCCGACATACCACGACTTGCTGTTAAAGTAGCTCTGCAATTCAGTTGTGCTGAAGCGTCTGCTGTGCTTTGCGTAAATCTCGTTTCTTGCAAGCACAAGCGTTTTTGCACTCAAGCCGCTGATATCGCTCTTTGTTAGATACTTTGACGAGCTTTCGGACAGAATATAGGCGCTGTCATTTCTTGCATATGACGGCACTCCGAAATAGTCATAATTCGGCGCACGATAAACACCCTTCGACATTACAAGCGACACAACGTCACCCTCTTTTGCCTTTGTGCCGTCTGTCGGACTTTGGCTTATTATACAGTTATCGGGCACATTAGAGCTGTGTTCTGCCGTCACACGGGTTTGCAGATTGCTTTCGTGCAGCTTTGCGACAGCGTCATTATATGAAAATCCGACAACAGATGGAATCTCTATCGTGTTGTCCTCGTCAACAGGCGCAACCGTTGTTGTGGTTGGTGCAACAGCAGAAGCTTCGGACTGCGCCGAGGGACTGTCGCTCTTGCTTCCTGTAAAATATATCAATGCAACAACCGCAAACACTATCAGCACAAGTGCCGCAAGCGAAACTGCGACAATAATAACGGCATTTGAGGTTTTGCTCTTCTCGGTGACGATGTCCTTATAATATCCATCGTGCGGATTTCCGTCATAGCCGTAGCCTTGCTGATTATTATTCCCGTTTCTGTACTGCTGCGGATTCTGATAATATTCGCCTTGCTGCGGCATATTCTGCGGCATATTATTATACCCATTAACCGTGCGATTCGCAGAAGCTGATGTATTATTTTCCGATCTGTCCGTCATCGGCGGCTGATTGACCGGAATATTCTGACGGTTCCGACCGTCGGGATTCAATTTTGCTGTTTCTTCTTCATAGCTTTGCATCTGAAGTCTTGCACCGCAATATTTGCAAAACTTCGACTGAGGTGTATTATCCTTTCCGCAATTTGGACAAAACATATAATCTCCTCCTGTTTGTGTGCTGATACCGAACAAGAACCGAAAAAACTGACAGCGCAATACGCACAAACGATTTAATCAGCGTTTCCTAAATCAGTGTTCGGTAATATATATAAATATACACCAATGCAATTGCTATTTCAACACATTTCGCAAAGTGACTGACTAATATTTTTCTGATATACGATTTCAATGCAAAAGGGCAGTCGGAAATTTCAAGCATTTCTGACTGCCCCGATTTTTATTCTCAGCTTTTATTTTTTATTGAAAAAAGCAAGGAAAGCTCTGTAAGCCATATAAACGTCAATTTTTGATACTACCTCAAAAGGTGCGTGCATTGAAAGCACAGGTACACCGAGATCAACAACATCGACGTTAAGATTTGCAACGTATTTTGCAATTGTACCGCCGCCGCCTGCGTCAACCTTGCCAAGCTCGCCTGTCTGCCACAATATTTCTTCGCTGTCAAGCATCGCCCTTATCTCAGCCATATACTCCGCAGTAGCGTCCGATGTGTCGTACTTGCCGCCGTGACCAGTGTATTTTGTGATTACAACACCCTTGTTGATATAGCTTGAATTGTTTGCCTCAAACACGCCCGGATAATTCGGGTCAAATGCGGCGTTGACATCAGCCGAAAGGCAGGTGCTTTGTGAAATAACCTTATATTCGTCAACACCCTCGCTTTTAGCCATATCAAATATAAAGTACTTCATAAAGTCGCTCTGCATACCCGTGTTGCCGTCGCTGCCTATCTCCTCTTTGTCAACAAGCAGTGTGACGGCTGTTTTTTCGGGCTGTTCACAGTCGAGAGCCGCCATCAGCGCAGGATAAGCACAAACCTTGTCGTCATGGCCGTATGCGCCTATCATACTTCTGTCAAAGCCGATTTCACGGGCTTTCTGAAGCGGCACAAGCTCAAGGTCAGCCGAGAGGAAATCGTCCTCTGTAATGCCGTATTCGTTGAAAAGCAAATTCATTATATTCAGCTTTACAAGCTCGGATTCGCTGTCGTCCCTGAACGGACGGCTGCCGATAAGCACGTTCAGGTCTTCACCCGTGAACATTTCTGCCGCAGGCTTTTTCATCTGCTCCTTTGCAAGATGCGGAAGCAAATCGGTCACGCAGAAGCACGGGTCATCGTCCTTTTCGCCGACCTTTACGGTGATTTTCTTGCCGCTTTTAAGCACGATTACACCGTGCAGAGCAAGCGGAATTGCCGTCCACTGGTATTTTTTGAGTCCGCCGTAATAATGCGTCTTGAACAGGGCAAGGTCGTTTGACTCGTAAAGCGGATTCGGCTTCAAGTCAAGACGGGGTGAGTCGATATGCGCTATTGAAAGGCGCACACCCTCGCTGCAGCCCTTTTTGCCGATAACGGCAAGAATAATGTTCTTGTCACGGTTGATAAGATATACCTTGTCGCCCGGGTTGTATTTTTTGCCGCTGATGTATTGCGTGAATCCGGCTTTCTCTGCAAGCTCCTTTGACGCAGCCACAACCTCACGCTCAATCTTCGCCTCGTCGAGGAACTTCATATATTTTTTGCAGAATTTGTCTGCGGCGGCAATTTCTTTGTCGCTTAATGTGCCTGCGCCTTTCTTTGTATCACGGAACAGCTTCTCTTTCAGCTGAGCAGCCTCCGACTTTTCCTTTGATTTTGCCATATCTGTCATCCTTTCGGTTTATATTTAACAAATTTATTTTATCACGAATTACAAGCCGTAAACGTCCTTGTAGTTTTCTTTGGCATTTTCAACCTTGGCAACATAATACCTTGTTTCGCTGTACGGAATATTTTCAAGCGTTATGCCGTCGCTTGAACAGCTTTCGTCCATAAGCCATTCGTCAACTGCGCCAAAGCCTGCGTTATATGCCGCAACGGCGGTTTCCTCGCAGTTTTGATATCTGTCAAGCAAAAACGCCAGAAATCTTGTGCCGTATTTTATGCTCGTTTCAGGGTCATACAGACAGTCGGTGTTCATTGTGACCTCGCCGTCATAATATGTCTGAAGCCATTCAAATGTATAGGGCATTATCTGCATAAGTCCGATTGCACCAACGCCGGACTCTGCGTCCGGGTTAAAATTGCTCTCGGTTTTTATAACGGCAAAAATCAGCTCATCGCTGACGTTGTATTCCTTTGAATATTTATTTACCAGGTCGCTGTATTCAAGCTGATACTGTGCCTTGTCAATGCTGCAGCTGCTGAAGTAAAGTATCAAGCCGAGGATAGCAAAAAGAACAACCAGCAACACTGCGGCAACCAATGCGCCGAAATGACTTCGTCGTTTAGCTCTTCTTCTCGATATATTAACCGCCGCCTTTCAGTGACAATGAATTATTCAGTGTTTCCTTAATTTCAAGCGCAGTTTTTTTAAGATAAAACTCATCTCCTGCGCCGTCAACAACGAAATCGCTTTTTGATATATAAAAGCTGTCCTGCTGCTGAGCGTCAAACCGCCTGCAGGCAAGCTCTGCCGAAATATTATCTCTTTTCATTATGCGCTCAAGTCTTGTTTGCCTGTCTGCAATAACGCTTGCAATAAAGTCGCACATAACATCGCTGTTGCTCTCAAAAAGCACGGGAGCGTCAAACACGATAAGTCTTTCGCCGCTTTCCGCAAGCTGCTTGATAAGCTTTAGCGAGCGGAGAAACACCCAAGGGTGTGTTATGTCGTTGAGCAGCTGTGTACCTTCCTTTGACGAAAACGCACGGGAGGCAAGAAGAGAACGGTTCACATTGCCGCTGCTGTCGGCTATGTCGTCGCCGAAAGCGGCTTTAAGCTGAAACACACAGCTTGAACCCGGCTTCAGCGCCTGCCTTGCAATTGCATCGGCATCAACGCAGGCAAATCCGCAATCCTTTAAGTATTTGCAAAAGGTGCTTTTGCCGGAGCCTGACGGACCGGTAAGCCCGAGAATAACAAAATCACGCAAGACAAGTCACCTCAAAGCCTGCCGCCCTGATAAGGCGGTTATACACTGCAAGACCGACTCCGTCAAGACGGGGACATCGTGCATAGGCAAGAGCTATGCCTGCTTCGTCAACGCTTCGCAGAACGGAAAAAAGATTTTTCGCCTGCGCCGCCTGGTCGTCCTTTGGTCCGAGCGAGAAAAACGGCACATTTAGTTTTTCGGCGTCCTCGTCAAAGCATATTGCACCGATGCCTTTTTTATCCTGCGAATTGACATAACGTATATACTGCTCGTCGCTGCCCTTGACAACAACAACCCTCGCCTGCGGTGCATAGTGCTTGTATTTCATACCCGGACTTGCCGCCTTTTCGCCCTCTCTGAGCTTTTCCGTCACAGCCGGGTCAAGCTCTATCTTGCCGATAACGCTTTCAATCTCGTCAACGGTTACTCCGCCCGGTCTTAGAAGTCTTGGCACATCGCCGACAAGCGAAATTACGGTTGATTCAAGACCGACCTCACAGCTTCCGCCGTCAAGAATTGCGTCAACCCTGCCGTTCATATCGTCAACAACGTGCTTAAGCTCGGTCGGACTGGGACTGCCGGACAGATTTGCCGACGGTGCGGCAATCAGCGTGCCGCTTAAAAGTATCAGTGTTTCGGCAATAGGATGTGACGGGTAGCGGACCGCTACGGTGTCAAGTCCTGCGCTGACCTCATCGGGAACACACTGTGCCTTTGGCAGAACCATTGTCAGCGGTCCGGGCCAGAACGCCCTTGCCAGCATCAAAGCCTTTTCGGGAATGTCGCTGACGATACGCTTTAAGTCCTTTATTGCGCCTATGTGAACAATCAGAGGATTATCCATCGGTCTGCCCTTTGCCTTGAAAATATTTGCGACTGCCTGTTTATTGAACGCATCTGCGCCAAGGCCATAGACAGTTTCTGTCGGCATAACAACCAAGCCGCCGCTTTTGATTATTCTTGCCGCATCGGCAATTTGCTCCTGTGATAATATTTTAGTTTCCATATTATTACTTTCTTTCAGATTATTCAGGGAAACAGTGATTAATGCTGTTCAGTGTTTCCTGCAGTACTATTTAATCAAAAAATATTAAAATTTGTATTAACTTATTCTTAATTTTCGTCAAATGATTCCTTTAGCTGCTGCGCTCTTGACGCCGCTATAAGCGGGTCGATGACTTCGTCGAGATTTCCGTTCAAGATATCGTCGATTTTATAAAGCGTCAGACCGATTCGGTGGTCTGTTACCCTGCCCTGCGGATAGTTATAGGTTCTTATTCTCTCACTTCTGTCGCCTGTGCCGACCTGACTTTTCCTCTCCTGCGCCACCTCATCGTGCTGCTGACGCTGCTTTTCCTGCAAAAGACGTGATTTAAGCACCTTCATAGCCTTGTCCTTGTTTTTATACTGGCTTCTCTCGTCCTGACACTCAACAACAACGCCTGTCGGCAGGTGCGTTATTCTGATTGCCGACTCGGTTTTGTTGATGTGCTGTCCGCCTGCACCGCTGCTGCGGAAAGTGTCAATCTGCAAATCGGAGGGATTTATCTCAACCTCAACATCCTCAGCCTCGGGCAGAACGGCAACCGTGACCGTTGAGGTGTGGATTCTGCCCTGCGATTCCGTTTCAGGTACACGCTGAACACGGTGAACGCCGCTTTCAAACTTCAGCCGTGAATATGCTCCGCTGCCGTTGATCATAAAGCTGATTTCCTTGTAGCCGCCGAGCTCTGTTTCGTTGGCGTTCAGAAGCTCGGTTTTAAAGCCCTTTTTCTCGGCGTACATTGAGTACATACGGTAAAGCACGCCGCAGAACAGAGCCGCTTCCTCGCCGCCTGCGCCGCCCCTTATCTCGACGATGACATTTCGCTCGTCGTTCGGGTCCTTTGGCAGCAGCAGAAGCTTTAATTCTTCGGAAAGCACAGCCTTTTCGTCCTGCGCCTCCGCAAGCTCCGCCCTTGCCATTTCCTTAAGCTCCTGGTCGATGCCGCTTTCACCGAGCAGTGCTACAGCCTCTTCTTCCTTTTTAGTCGCCGCCTTGTATTCGCCGTATTTAAGCGCAACCGGCTCAAGCTCCTTAAGCTCCTTCATCAGCTTGCTGTATTCCTCGGGATTAGCCGCAACCGCCGGGTCATAGAGCCTTGTGTTAAGCTCGCTGTATCTTTTTTCAAATATATCAAGTCGATTAAACAATGTCATTCCACCTTTCATACTGTCGCCGTTAACCATGATTCAGTATGACTAATTTTCGTTTCTTATAACCTTTTTTATGTTTTTCTCTGCCTTTGCCCTGGGAATCATAATCTGATGACCGCATTTCTGACATTCAAGTCTGAAATCCATTCCCACACGCAAAACATTGAACATATTGCACGAACACGGGTGAGGCTTTTTCATTTGCAGCACATCGCCAACCTTTATATCCATTCTTTTCCCTCCTGTTGCGGAACGAATTTGCTTTAAGCCTTATTATAGCATTTTATTTGGATTATTACAACTTTTCAGATTTTACCGTAAGATTAATTTGTAAAAACAATTGATAATCGGGTTATGCTTTGCTATAATAAGAGAATAATATGTGATTATTGTGCAATTTTGTATAATAACCGTCAGAACAAGACCCAATCGCTTTAGATAAGCGTAAGATTGAAGGGAGCATAATTATTGGACTTCAAGGATAAAAGATGCCCTGTATGCGGTGTGCCGTTTGAAGACGGTGACGACATTGTTGTTTGTCCCGAATGCGGCACGCCACAGCACAGAGTTTGTTATGAAAGAATCGGAAAATGTGCAAACGCCGACAAGCACGGCGAGGATTTCTCGTGGAAAGATCAGGACGAAAAATCAATCTGCCCGTCATGCGGCGCTGAAAACCCGAAGGACGCTATGTTCTGCTGCTCGTGTTCACACCCTCTCGGCGAGGAAAGCGCAGACAACAATACACAGCAAAACGCAGGCAACAGACCGCCGTTTCCAAACGGAACAAATCCGCAGGGAGCTCCGTTTGGCTTTGGCGGATTTGACTCATCTGCCGTTTATTCAAACTTCGGAATTTCTCTTGACGAAGAAATGGCTCCCGATGTTACCGCACGAGACTGCGAAAGCTATGTGAAAAACAATGCACTGTATTATCTGCCGGTGTTCAAGAACATAAAGAGGTTTGGCAGAAGCCGTTTCAACTTCTCCGCCGCCCTGTTTACTGGCGCATGGTTTTTGTACCGCAAGCTGTATCTTGCAGGAAGCATATTTATTGCAATTATGGCGGCGTGCTTTTTTACAGAGGCATTTTTCATCAACGATTTTATCAGAACCTACACCGAAATTCAGGACACGCTCGGCACAATGGCAAGCTCAATGCAGATTGTAAACTATGCTTTCTACAACCTCAGCACAGAAGAGCTTATAAAATTTATTCTGCCCTGTGTTGCCAATCTTCTGATGTTTGCGATGATGATTGTCAGCGGTTTTGTGGTGAACAGGCTCTATTTTAACCACGCTGTCAAGAAAATAAAGAGCACAAAGGACAGCAAGCCGGCTGACCTTAAAGAGGCTTTGGGCAATGTCGGCGGCGTAAACACCGTAGCCGCAGTTGTCGTTATGGTATGTTATTTTGCGTTCAACATATTGATTCAGATAATATAACAAAAATTAATGTAAAGGAGAATGAGTATGAAAGTTACAAAGGCAGTTATCCCTGCGGCAGGTCTTGGAACAAGGGTTCTTCCTGCGACAAAAGCTATGCCCAAAGAGATGCTACCTATCGTTGACAAGCCGTCAATTCAGTTTATTGTCGAGGAAGCCGTTAGATCGGGCATCACCGACATATTGATAATTACAAACAGAGGAAAGGGAATTATTGAGGATCACTTTGACCGCTCACCCGATCTTGAAAGAAGCCTTGAGCTTAGCGGCAAGGACGATGTTCTGGAGCAGATAAAGGGTATTGCAGATCTTGCAAATATTTATACAATACGTCAGAAAGAAACAAAGGGCTTGGGTCACGCAATCAGCCGTGCCAAATCCTTTGCGGCAGGTGAACCTATTGCTGTTTTATACGGCGACGATGTTATTATCGGTGAAAACCCTGCTTGCGGACAGCTTATTGAGGCGTATGAAAAATACGGCCTTGGCGTTGTCGGAATAAAAGAGGTCAAGCCGGAGGATATTCACAAATACAGCTCGCTGAAGGTGGACAAGCTTGAGGGCAACATCTATAAATGCACCGATATGGTTGAGAAACCTGACGCTGACCACGTTCTGTCGTATTTCTCGATACTCGGCAGATGTGTGCTTCCGCCGGAAATTTTTGATATTCTTGAAAACACAAAGCCGGGCGTCGGCGGCGAAATTCAGCTTACAGACGCTATGCGTGAGCTTGCAACCACAAAGGGTATGACTGCGGTTGACTTTGAGGGCACAAGATACGATATGGGCAACAAGCTCGGTATTCTTAAGGCAACGGTTGAGGTTGCGCTGAATCATCCTGAGGTCAAAGACGGATTCAGAGAATATATTAAGGAAATTGCAAAAACACTTTGATACATATTGATTTCCGTTCGGGGCAGTCGGTTATACGCTGCCCCTATTTTGTTAATTAATCTTTGGAAACACTGATTAAATCATTTGTGCATATTACGCCGTCAGATTTTTCGTCAGGTTGGACAAATAAACCGCAGTAATGCTGTCGCATTACGAGGATTTTTTGATCAGGCTGACGGAAAATATGTAAGCAAGATGTGCAAACAGCTTTCAGTGTTATTTATTCAGTGTTTCCCTTATTCGGAGGGCATTATGAACACATTTGAAAACGTAAGATTCAACGGTGTATTCCGTGATTATCAGCAAAAGGTTCTTGACAACGCACAGGCGCATATCAATGACGGAAAAATCCACATTGTCGCAGCCCCGGGCAGCGGAAAGACAATACTCGGCCTTGAGCTTATTCGCCGCATCGGCCGTCCTGCTCTGATACTTTCGCCGTCGGTCACAATCAAGCAGCAGTGGGGCGAAAGATTTTGCAGCGGCTTTTTAAACGGTCAATTTAGCGACGGCTATATATCGTATGACCTCAAAAGTCCGAGCCTGCTCACATCGGTAACGTATCAGGCGCTTCATTCCGCTTATACCAAAACAGCAATTGTCAACGGCAAAAACGACAGCGACGAGGATATCGAAAATGATACTCCCGAGGACTTCAGGGATTTTGACCTGATAGCTCAGATAAAGGCAAGCGGCATCGGGACGATATGCCTTGACGAGGCGCACCACCTGAGAAGTGAGTGGCAGAAATCGCTTGAGGGATTTATCGAGGCGGTGTCGGGCAGCGTTTATGTTATTTCACTGACTGCCACTCCCCCATATGACAGCACACCCAACGAATGGAAGAGATATATCACGCTTTGCGGCGAGATTGATGAAGAAATATTTGTTCCTCAGCTTGTTGCACAGAAAACACTCTGCCCTCACCAGGACTACATTTTTTTCAATTATCCTACCGACGAAGAAACAGCTGTAATCAGGCAGCACAACACAAAAGCGGAGCAGACCGTGAATACAATACTGTCGGGTGAATTGTTCAGGAAGATTCTGCTTTCCCCCGTTCTGAGCAATTACCGTGACAATGAGGAACGTATTCTTGATAACGCACAGGGCTTTATCGCCATACTGACTCTTGCAAAGCATACCGGCGTCAATATTCCCGCTGATTTGATTACGCTTGTTTCTCCCCGGGGAATTCTGCCGGGATACAGCATTTCAGCGGCACAGACTGCTTTTCAGTTTGTTATGGACTCGCCCGATATTTTCGGTGAAGAGGTGTCAAAATCACTGCTTTCGCAGCTTTCAAGAGCAGGTCTTGTTGAAAACAGGAAGGCTGCGCTGACGGGCAGTGAAAAAATAGACAAGATGATAATTTCATCACTCGGCAAGCTGAAGAGTATTGAGCAGATAGCCGCATCGGAGCTGCAATCACTCGGAAGCGGCCTGCGTATGCTGATTCTGACCGATTATATCAAAAAGGATATGATGGGCATAATCGGCACTCAGGAAGACATAACGGCAATGGGAACTGTGCCGATATTTGAAGCACTGCGGCGGTCAATCGGAGATTGCGCAAGCATTGCGGTTCTGTCAGGCGGACTTGTTATCCTGCACAACTCTATAATAAACACGGTGACGCAAATTGCCGCCGCAAGCGCGGTGACACTCTCGGCAAAGCCGATAGCAAACACCAATCACAGCGAGGTTATTTTCAGCGGTTCAAACAAGAACAAGGTTGCGGTGATCACCGAGGCATTCTCGCAGGGGCTGATACATATTCTCATCGGCACAAAATCACTGCTCGGAGAGGGCTGGGATTCGCCGTGTATAAATTCGCTGATTCTCGCAAGCTTTGTCGGCAGCTTTATGCTTTCAAATCAGATGCGCGGCAGAGCGATAAGAATGGACAAAGCAAACCCCGGCAAAGCGTCGAACATATGGCATCTTGTTACAGTTGAGCCTGATAACACAAATAACGTCAAAGACTCCTGCGGCATACCCGGAAATGACTTTGCAACAATTGAAAGACGCTTTGAGGGATTCCTTGCGCCAAGCTACAGCAAAAACACAATTGAAAGCGGCATACAGCGGCTTGACATAATAAAACCGCCATTTACAAAAGAGGGCTTTGACAGCATTAACCGCCGAATGCTTGAGCTGTCAAAGGACAGAGCATCAATGGCGTCACGCTGGCAAAATGCAATCGGTAGCGGCAGAAAAGCAGAGGTTATTGACGTAACCGAAATACCGAACGCCGTTGCCCCAAAGGGATATTCTTTCAAAAACAGGCTCGCACTTGTAATGCTTATTATTGCGCTTGCTGTTCTTTTATCATCAATCGTCTGCGCTGTTGTATTCAAGTCGCTGGCTGTCACGGCAGGCTCTGTTGCCGCCGCTGTCGTTGCACTTATAAGCGTTATATTTACGTTTTACACCCTGGCAAAAACAAGCGCCTTTGTTTCACCGAAAAAGACGGTACAGACATTTTCTGCGGCGATACTCAAGTCGCTGAAAAGCATCGGTGCAATCACAAGCAAGGACGCCCGCATTGAGGTTTCAAGCGAAAATGCAGGCACAAGCGTGAATGCGGTTCTGAAAAATGCAAGCGCACACGAAAAAGAGGTGTTTAAAAAGGCACTGGAAGAAATGCTCTCCCCGATTGAAAACCCACGATATGTCATAATCAAGAAAAAGGGCGGCAAAATGCTTTACAGTCAGAGCTACGCCTGTCCATCAATTCTCGCTGCAAAAAAAGAAAACGCACAGCTTCTTACATCATATTTAACTTCTTCAATGGGTGAAACTGAGGCTGTTTACACACGCACAAGGGAAGGCAGAGCCGAGCTGCTGAATTGCAGAAAACACTCATATATAAATTTAAACGAAATTCACATTCACGGCAAAAAAGCGGCAGTACCCGAATGGAGCTGACTTGAAGTCCGAACAATATAATCAGGAGTGATATTTATGATTGATATACGCTTTGCGAGGGACGAGGAATTTGACAAAGTATTTTCCGTTCTAAAAACAAGCTTTCCGCCTGATGAACGAAGGACATATGACGCTCAGAAAGCATTGTTAAGCAACCCGAAATATAACATATATGTTCTCCCCGATTCAGAAAGCGATGAGATAAAGGCGTTCATAACGGTGTGGCAATTCGGCACTTTCGCCTTTGTCGAGCATTTTGCGGTAAATCCGAAATACAGGAATCTCGGACTTGGTTCAGCTATTCTGAACGCAGTAGTTGGCCTCTTGCCCTGCCGCATTTGTCTTGAAGTCGAGCTTCCCGAAACGGATACGGCAAAAAGACGGATAGAATTTTACAGACGAAACGGATTTTTCACGAATGATTATCAATACATTCAGCCGCCTTACGGCAAGGATAAACAGCCTGTTCCGCTGATATTAATGACACACGGAAGCAGTATTGCGGAAAAAGAATTTGAGAATATCAAAAAAACAATATTTAAAGAGGTTTATAACGATAAAGCTTTATAAAGATAAAGGGCACTATCCTTTGCGGACAGTGCCCAAAATTTTTTCATTATTCAATTATAAACATACTCCGGTTTAACCCGATGAAGCTGAATTCTTTTCAACGCTTACATTGGCTGAGTAGGTTCCGTAAACCCAGCAGGAGCCGTTGCCCACCTTTATTTCAACCGGTATTTCGGTTGAGCCGACAAAGTCGGAGCCTTTGTTTTTCAAATCTATTGTCGCAGTAATATCATCTGCCGTAAGCTCTGACAGAATGTCTGACGGACCGGCAATCACAACCTCAATATCCGTTGTTGTCGCCTTTGCAGTTGAACCGGCACTGACACTCTTAAACGTAAAGTCGGTGACCGTAAACTGTCTTGTCGTATATCCCTGAAGATTTATCGTGACTTTCGCCTTGGTGATATTTGAGATATTGCGGCAATCCGACGGAAGTGTAACATCAAGCTCATACTCGCTGTCGGTGTCGGGATTGAGCTTTGCAAAGTCAATCACGGGCAGTTCAACATACTGCAATGTTTTCAGTGTTGTCTGAGGTCCTGCAACGGTTATCTCAGACGGCTCAACGGTTACTATGGAATCAACATCTATCTCCGACGGAACATTTGAGAACATTGCCTTGATAGGCACTGTCTTTTCGGGTAATATCGGAACGGACACCTTCACGGACTTTGCGCTGAGTGTCAGATAGTCGCTGTTGATTTCCTCGCCGAAAGCGTCATACAAAACAACCTGTGCTTCAATCTCGGCGGTTGCCTTAAGCTGACCCATAATTTCGCCCACTATTGCGACTGATTTAACCTTAAGAACCTCGGTTTCTGGTCCGGTTACAACTATCTTATCGGTTGAATAAGCCGGACTGCCTGCATAATAGGTTTCGTCAACCTTGAAATCATAGTTAATATTATCCTGAACGGTATATTCGACCGATCGGCGCCTGTCAACATACACGTTGACAAAGCTTGGGTCAACAGATTCGATGGTATAATTTGTTTTATTGCTGTTCTGCTTTGCCTTAAGCTCAAGCGGATAGGTGTTTGACGAGGTTATCGTTCCTGTCTGCGTTGCCCTGACAAGAATATCGTCAGACTTTACCGAGCCGATAGTGATTTTGTTGCCCGATATTTTGACCGAGGCAGTTTCTGTGCCCATACTGAACACCTCAAGTCCGTTTTCCTTTGCCTCCTGAGAAAGCTCAATATGAATCGGAATATCCGTAATTGTCGTCACGGATTCCTCACCCGTATTCTGCGAGAATACAAACCACAATATGCAAGCAGACACAAAAGCGAACACAAAGAGAAATTTATCGTTTCTGAAAAGCTTTGACACGGTATATTTTTTACTTCTTTTCATGCTTCTTCTCCTTTCTCTTTGCCGAGAAAACGGGAATAAGCTCAACTAAGTCTGTTTTATCAACCGGCAATACACAACGGTTAAGCTTTTCGACCAGCATTTCCCTTGTCAAATCCCTTGTTATCTTGCCCTTATATACAAAAGAGATACTGCCTGTTTCCTCCGACACAACAACTATTGCGGCGTCGGATTCTTCGCTCATTCCAAGCGCCGCACGGTGTCTTGTGCCAAGCTCGGAATCAATATTCTCGTTCTTTGTAAGCGGAAGTATGCAGCCGGCAGCATAGATTTTGCCGTCCCTGATGATTACCGCACCGTCGTGCAGCGGCGCTTTGTTGAAGAAAAGATTGCCGATAATTGATACCGACGGCTGTGCGTCAATTATTGTGCCGGTGTCGATAATATCGCCCAGCTTTGTTGAACATTCAAACACGATAAGGGCACCGGTTTTTGACGTGTGAAAAAACATTGCGGCGCTCGCCACGGCTTCAATGGCTCTGCGCTGTGCCGCTATGAGTTCGTCCTCTTTGTTGGTTTGCGACATTCCCAATTTGAATTTTTTTGCGATATTGCTGCGTCCTATCTGTTCAAGAGCCTTTCGCAATTCAGGCTGAAAAATGATAAATATGATAATGACACCGAACTCAAAAAAGTTTTTGAGCAAGGCTGTAAACATCGTCAGTTTTAGAATATAGGACAGATAATAGACAATCACAAGAACAATAATGCCTTTTAAAAGCTGCTCTGCCCTTGTTTCTCTGACCAGCTTGAAAATTCCGAATATAACAAATGTTATGCACAGAATATCGACAAAATCCATAATCTGAAAGGTTTTGATAATTGCAAAGAAATTATCAAACCATGCACTCAGAAATCCCATTGTCTTTTCCTTTCCTTGTTTTGATTTTTCTATTATTTTATTTTAACACAAATAAACCGTATTGAAAATACCTTTAACCAATTTTGTTTATCGCATTTAAAAATCTTTGCATTTCATATTCGCTTGTAAACACAGACGGACTCACTCGCACAGCGCCTGCATCCTGCGTGCCCATCTTCATATGGGCGCTCGGTGCACAGTGAAGCCCTGCCCTTACAGCAATACCGAAATTCTTGTTCAGATGACGTGCCACTGTTTCGCTGTCCTTGTCCTTAACATTAAAGGACAAAAGCGGCACATAGCATTTATCGTTGGGATACTGCGTGTAAAGCTTGACTTTTTTATTTTTTGAAAGACCCTCGTATAGTATCCTTATAAGCTTCATTTCGTGGCTGAATATTCTGTCACAGCCTCTTGCCGTAACAAATTCAACACCTCTTAACAGTCCAGCTATACCTATGACGTTTGCCGTTCCGCATTCAAACTTGTCGGGCATAAAATCGGGGTGCTCGTTTGATATTGAGCTGCTGCCTGTTCCGCCCTGCATAAGCGGCGTGAGCCTGTCGGGATTTTTTGCTATCATAACGCCTGTGCCTGTCGGGCCGTACAGTCCCTTATGCCCCGGCATACACAGATAATCAATTCCCGCATCCGCAAAATCTATCGGAACCACTCCTGCGCTTTGTGCGGCGTCAACAAGAATTTCAACGCCGTATTCGTGTGCAAGAGCCGCAAGACGCTCTATCGGCAGTCTGAAGCCCCACACATTTGACGCATGCGTGCAGGCTATCAGTCGGGTGTCGCCGTTAATTGCCTCCCTGAATGATCGGACGGTTTTATCGTTATCATTTTCATACACCGTTGCCTGAGTATAGGTCACGCCGAGCTTTTCAAGTGCTTTGAGTGGGCGTGTAATTGAATTATGCTCCAAATCGCTGATAACAACATGGTCGCCCGGCTTTAACATACCCTTAAGCACAGTATTTAGTGCGTGAGTACAATTGAGTGTGAACACAACATTTTCTTCATTCCCTGCATTGAAAAGCTCTGACAGCTTGACCCTGCAATCATAAATAACACTTCCTGCTTTCATCGCCATATTATGACCGCTTCTGCCGGGGTTTGCACCATAGCGTGTGAGCGCCGCATTGACCTCTCGGATTACCGACTGCGGTTTCGGAAATGTGGTGGCGGCGTTATCAAGATAAATCACTTGACATCAGCCTCCATTCTTCCGAGCACTGCAATTCCGTTTTCTTTCAGTAATGCCTGTGCTTCATCCGTGCGCTCGGGAACAAAAAGACTGTATCCGCAGCTTCTCACCCCGTTGCCCTTTGGTGTCCTTACTATTTCAGAGGCTATACCGTAGCCAAGCAGAAGCGACCTGCCTTTCATAGCGTGCGTTACCGAAGTAAGCACGATTAATGGCTTATCCAAAAAAATCACCTCTTTTTCATTTTACTAATATAGTATGAAAAAGAGATGATTGATGTTAAATAGTAATCAGGAATGAGGAAAAATTCATAATTCATAATTCAGAATTCATAATTCAGAATTCATAATTCAGAATTATTGTTGTCACCGCTTTGCGGCTCATTAAATGAAAATTTACTCGTAACAAGGTCTTGGCTCCTTGTTAAAGGGAGCTTGCAGCGGAAGCCGACTGAGGGATTCGCTCGCTCTTATGAATGTGCAGTCAATTATATTTCCATTGATGAAATTCATCAGAGCGAGCGTGAATCCCTCCACCGCCGTTGGCGGTTCCCCTCCCTTTGACAAGGGGGCAATACACGTTTCAAATTTCATCATATCGAGCCGGAACAGGCAAGCCTGTTCCCTACAACCCCGTTTCGAGTATTCTATAATTCCTAATTCCGCATTTCGAATTACGAATTATCTCCACTCTGAATATAGCTTATTCGCCGAAGCTTATGCCCATTCTCTTGGCGGTTTCGATAATCTCGCAGTCCTTCGGAACAACCTTGAGCTTTCCGGCAATGTCCTTGAGCGGAACAGGAACAACCTTGTTGTCAACAAGCGCTACCATATTGCCGTACTGCTTGTTTATGATAAGCTCGGCTGCCTTTGTTCCGAAGCGTGTTGACAGAACTCTGTCGTACGGGCAGGGACTGCCGCCTCTCTGGAAATGACCGGGTACGGTAACTCTTGTTTCCTGTCCTGTTGCCTGCTCAACCTCGTGCGCAATCTTATACGAGATTGACGGATAAGCCATTTCTGCAACAGCGGCTTTCCTCTGCTTTTTCGGCATAGCCGCAAGCTCCTTTGTTATTGCGCCCTCGGCAACGGCAAGGATTGAGAAGTTCTTTCCGCTTTCGGTTCTCTGCTTTACAGTCTTGATAACAGAATTTATATCATACGGGATTTCAGGAATCAAAATAACATCCGCGCCGCCTGCAATACCTGCATAAAGCGTAAGCCAGCCAACCTTGTGACCCATAACCTCGACAATAAATACTCGTCCGTGAGATGTTGCCGTTGTGTGTATGCAGTCGATAACATTTGTTGCAATGTCAACAGCACTCTGGAAACCAAAGGTCATATCGGTTCCCCAAAGGTCGTTGTCTATCGTTTTCGGCAGAGATACTACATTCAGTCCTTCTTCGCTCAACAGGTTTGCTGTTTTCTGTGTGCCGTTGCCGCCGAGGATTACAAGGCAGTCAAGCTTGAGCTTCTTGTAATTTTCTTTCATCGCCGCAACCTTATCAACGCTGTTTTCGTCAATTACACGCATAAGCTTGAACGGCTGGCGTGATGTACCGAGGATTGTTCCGCCCTGAGTTAAAATGCCGGAAAAATCACTTTGCTTCATAAGTCTGTACTCACCGTAGATAAGTCCTCTGTAGCCGTCGATAATTCCGTAAATTTCAAGGTCCTTACTTCCGTAATAGTTGTAAAGCGACTTTCCCACGGCACGGATTGTAGAGTTAAGTCCCTGGCAATCTCCGCCACTTGTTAAAATTCCGATTCTTTTCATCAATTTGACTCCTCTCTGTCAGCCGGAAAAATAGGCGTGCCTATTGTTTTGATGGCTGTAATATTTTTTGCGTTTTTCTGCGCTTTAAGGGCAAGCTTTGAGAAATAGGTCTGACTGTTGAGTCTTTGCTTGCCTCGTTTATCAACCATAGTGTAGGTTGCGTCCGGGTTTTGTATTCTTGCGTTCACGGTGTCGTGAAGCATAATATCGAGTATTTCAAAGCCTCTCTGCTTGATGTCCGGATCTTCAACAGGGAAAATAAGCTCAACACGTCTGTCGAGGTTTCTCGGCATCCAGTCGGCACTGCCCATATAAAGAAGCGGATTGCCGGCATTTTCAAAACGGAAAATACGGCTGTGCTCCAGAAGCTGCCCGACAATGCTGTAAACCGTAATATTCTCACTAAAGCCCTTTACGCCTGCACACAGACAGCATATGCCGCGGACAATAAGATTAATCTTGACGCCTGCATTTGAAGCCTCGTACAAAAGCCTGATTATATCCGGATCAACAAGTGAATTGACCTTTGCGGTTATGCCTGACGGCAAGCCCGCCCTTGCGTTTTCTGTTTCTTTTATTATCATTTCTTCAAAGAATGAACGCATACCCTTTGGAGCTACGATAAACTTATTATACTCAGGCGGAGCAGAATATCCTGTCAGAACATTGAACAGCGACGATGCGTCAACACCGTACTCCTCACGGCAGGTAAACATACCGATATCTGTATAGAACCTTGCTGTGCTGTCGTTGTAGTTACCCGTAGCCATATGAAGATAGCGGCGGATTATGTTGCCCTCTCGTCTTACAACAAGGCAGATTTTGCAATGCGTTTTAAGTCCTGTTAATCCGTATATAACATGGCATCCTGCTTTTTCAAGCTTTTTTGCCCACTGGATATTGTTCTCTTCATCAAACCTCGCCTTAAGCTCGACAAGCACTGTTACCTGCTTGCCGTTTTCAGCAGCCTTGATAAGAGCCGCAATAATCGGCGAATTTCCGCTTACACGGTAAAGCGTCTGCTTTATCGCAAGCACGCTCGGGTCCTCAGCCGCCTTTTTGATGAACTTGACAACAACGTCAAAGCTTTCATACGGGTGATGAACAAGTCGGTCCTTGTCACGGATAGCCTGGAACAAGTCGGAATAGCCGTAGAACTCGGCAGGCGGATTAACGGGCTTTATCGGGTCAAAGCACATATCCTCACAGCCGTCAAGACGCGCAAACTTTGACAGGAAGGTCAAATCAAGCGGACCCGACTGAACATAAATCTCGTTTTCGGTTACGTCAAGCATATCGACAAGGAACGAACGGATTTCTTTGTCACACTTTTTTGAAAACTCAAGACGAACGGGAACACCTCTCTCCCTTTTTCTTATGGACTTCTGAATTTCCTCCATAAGGTCGTCTGTTTCTTCATCAATATCAAGGTCTGAATCTCTCGTAATACGAAACGGAGCATATGCGTCGATATTGTAAAGTGCAAAAAGCTCCGACAAGAAATGAGCTATTATATTTTCAAGCAGGACAAATGCTCTGCCGTCCGCACTTGGCAGTTCAAGAAATCTCGGCAGAATTGACGGCACCTGCACAAGTGCAAAGAACGTGTCGTCATTCTGGTCAGAAAGACGGACAGCAAGGTTCAGGCTCTTGTTTGCAAGAAGCGGAAACGGTCTGCTTGTGTCAACAGCCATCGGAGTAAGCACCGGGAACACAAAGCGATTGAAGTACTCTTCAATAAACTTATACTGCTTGTCGTTCATATCCTTGACCTTCAAGAAATACATATTCTTATTTTTAAGCGACGGTATTATTGAACGTGAAAAGCAGTTGTACTGGCGCTTTGAAAAATCGTGAATCTCCTCTGACAGCTTTTGCATTAGCTTCTCGGGAGTGTAGCCCGATGCATCCGTCTTTTTTGAGCCGTGATGTATCTGGTCTAAAACGCCGGCTACACGAACCATAAAAAACTCGTCAAGGTTTGAGGCTGTAATTGCGAGGAAATTAAGCTTTTCCATAACAGGGTTTTCTTTTTCCATCGCCTCCTCAAGCACACGGCTGTTGAAGTCAAGCCAGCTGAGTTCACGGTTTTTATACGGCATTTTTTTCATATGTTTGTCTTTAATTGCCTTTTCATCAGGCTTATTTGCATCTTTTTCTTCGTTAACCTTTTCTTTCTGAAGCTCTGTAGAATATTTCTCTTCGTTATTTTTTGACATCTTAAATCATCTCCAATAAAATTTTCGTCTGCTCAAATTATACACCAAAATCTATTATCGGTCCGACATTCCGGACGGATATAAAAAGTTAAAACAAACAGGCATTGGAGCGCAAAACTCCAATGCCCTTAGGTTTACATATTTTTTACACACTCAGATATAGCCTCATAAGCGCAGTTGAAGTCTGCCTCGGTGACGAGCATTGAAATTTGAACCTCCGAGGTTGAAATTATGCGGATATCGGTGTTGACCTGTGCAAGCGCACGGAATATTTTTGAAGCAAAGCCCGGCTGATTTTCCATTGAGCTTTCGAGAACGGAAATTATGTAATTTCCGCTGCTGACAATAGGCTTTGTTGAAAGCCCCGGCAGAGTTTTGACAAACTGGAGAAGCTTTATGGTGTCCTCATCATTTACAGTGAATGAAAGGCTTGTGAGGTCGCTTTGCACCGGCGACATAGAAATAACGTCAACATCAATATCCATTTCACCGATTTTTTCAAATATATCGGCTATTGTTTCCATACTTGCCGACACATTGTGAAGTGAGATAAGGGTAATATTCTCGTTTACCGTAACTTTTGAGTTCATTGACTGTCCCTCCGATTATCTGGCGTTTATAAGGTCGTTCATATCATATGCGCCGGCAGGAACGCTGTTCATAAAAACGGCGGCATTGATTGAACCGATTGCGAATACCTCTTTTGACTGTGCCTGATGCTTAACTGTAATAACCTCGTCGTGACCCGCAAAGATAACCTCGTGTTCTCCGACGATTGAGCCGCCCCTTACTGCGTGAATACCGATTTCGTTTTTGTCACGCTTTTTGCGGTATGCGTGGCGGTCGTAAACATACTGAGGCTCTTGTTCGGAAACCTCTGAAATTGCGTCTGCTATCATAAGTGCTGTGCCGCTTGGTGCATCAATCTTCTGGTTATGGTGCTTTTCGATGATTTCAACGTCAAAAGCGTCGCCGAGAATCGACTTTGCCTTTTTCACGAGGTCGATAAGCAGGTTTATTCCGATTGACATATTGCCCGAACGGAAAATTCCAATTGACTTTGACGCCTCGTTAATCTGCTCAATCTGCTCGCTTGTGTAACCTGTTGTGCAGATAACAGCATTTTTCTTTTTTTCAACGGCGTACTTCAAAAGTCCGTTCAGCGTTACGGGATTTGAAAAATCTATAATAACATCGGCGTCAACGTCAATTTTTGAAAAATCGTCAAACACGGGAAAATCATAACCGCAGTTTGTTATAACATCAACACCGGCAACTATTTTGCAATCACTGCGCTCGCTGACTTCCCTTACAATTACCTGACCCATTTTGCCGTTACAGCCGCAAAGAACTATCCTTGTCATTGCCTTATCATCCTTATTTATAAAATTATATCACTTTATCATTCCGCACTCGGCAAGCACTGACCTTAAAAGAGCCTTCTTTTCGTCGGTCATTGAGCAAAGCGGAAGTCTGCATTCACCGCAGTCGAAACCAATCATATTCATAGCTTCCTTAACGGGAATCGGGTTTACGTCACAGAACAGAGTGTTCATCAGCTTTAAATACTTAAGGTGAAGCTTTGCCGCCTGTGCAGTCTTGCCCTCGAGCATAAGAGTGGTTATCTCGTGCATTTCCTTTGGCATTACGTTTGCAAATACAGAAATAACGCCCTTTCCGCCAAGGCTCATAAGCGGAACTGTCAGATCGTCACAGCCCGAGTAAACAGCAAGGTCGTCGCCGCACTCGGCAAGAATCTGAGCCGCCAGACCTACATTATCGCTTGCCTCTTTAGTAGCGACAATGTTCTCATGCTTTGCAAGCTCCTTGTATGTTGAAAGCTGAATATTGCAGCCTGTTCTTGACGGCACATTATAAAGAATCATCGGAAGATCCGTGCTGTCGGCGATTGTCGTAAAGTGCTTGATAAGACCGTTCTGGGAAGCCTTGTTATAGTAAGGCGTTACCGACAAAACAGCGTCAACGCCAAGCTCCTTTGCGGTTTTTGTAAGCTCAACGGCATATCTTGTGTCATTGCTGCCTGTGCCGGCAACAACGGGAACTCTGCCGTTTACCTTTTCTACAGTATAAGAAATAACGTCACAATGCTCCTTGTGGTCGAGCACGGCGGATTCGCCTGTTGTAACGCAGGTGAAAACAGCGTCTGTGCCGTTTTCTATCTGATATTCAAGGATTTTCCCGAGGGTATCATAATTTACAGAGCCGTCACTGTTCATCGGTGTTACCAACGCAACGCCGCTGCCTGTAAAAACAGTTTTCTTCATTTAATTTACCTCCGATTAAGTGTCAGTCCATATATCCCTCAGCACAAAGAAGCTCTGCCATAAGCACTGCACCGCCGGCTGCTCCTCTTAATGTGTTGTGCGACATACAAACGAATTTGATTGTGTACTGTGTATCTTCTCTGAGTCTGCCGATTGAAACAGCCATACCGTTTTCAAGATTTCTCTCTGATTTGATCTGCGGTCTGTCAGGCTCGGTGAAATAGTGGAGGAACTGCTTCGGTGCGCTGGGCAGGTTAAGCTCCTGCGCTCTGCCCTTGTAGTTCTCCCATCTTGAAATAATCTCATCGAGTGAGCATTTTTTGTCAAACGATACAAATACAGCCGCTGTGTGACCGTCGCTTATCGGCACACGGATGCACTGAGATGTAATTGACGGAGTCTGAGCATTGACAATCCTGTCGCCCTCAATTTTGCCCCAGATCTTAAGCGGCTCCTGCTCTGACTTTTCTTCCTCGCCGCCTATGTACGGAACAATGTTGTCAACAATTTCAGGCCAGCTCTTGAACGTCTTGCCTGCGCCCGAAATAGCCTGATATGTGCAGGCGAGAACCTTTGTTACACCAAGGTCCATAAGCGGGTGGATTGCCGGAACATAGCTCTGGAGAGAGCAGTTTGACTTGACAGCGATAAAGCCTCTTTTTGTGCCAAGACGCTTTCTCTGTGCCGTGATGATTTGTGCATGGTCCGCATTGATTTCCGGGATAATCATTGGAACGTCCGGTGTTGAACGATGTGCGCTGTTGTTTGAAATAACAGGACATTCAGCCTTTGCGTATTTCTCCTCAAGCGCTCTGATTTCGTCCTTCTTCATATCTACTGCGCAGAATACGAAGTCAACATTTTCCGAAACCTTTTCAACGTCAGCTGCGTCAAGAATGACCATATCTGCAAGCTTTTCGGGAATCGGAGAAGTCATTGCCCAACGCTCACCGACAGCGTCTTTATATTTTTTTCCGGCGCTTCTGGCACTTGCCGCAAGAGTTGTGACCTCAAACCACGGGTGATCCGCAAGCAACAATGAAAATCTCTGGCCAACCATACCTGTTGCACCGATAATACCAACCTTATACTTCTTCATCTGAAAATTCCTCCTGTGCTGTCCTTTAAATAAATAAAAAAATAAGTTGTCAACAAGGACAAAATAAAATATAATAGATAAAGCAACGCATGGCTTACGCACTTTTGCGTATAATCTCTTTACTTTATAATATACCATATGTAGTAGTTGGTTGTCAATTTATTAGAAAAACTTTGAAAGGGAATTCTATGAAAACTAAGGACTTTTATTATGATTTACCAAAAGAGCTTATCGCCCAGACCCCGATAGAACCCCGTGACCACTCGCGCCTTTTAGTTCTTGACAAACAAAGCGGTGAAATATGCCACAAGCATTTTTATGACATTATTGACGAGCTTGAGCCGGGCGACTGCCTTATCCTCAACGATTCAAGGGTATTACCGGCAAGAATTTACGGCATTAAAGAACCGACAGGCGCCTGTGTTGAGTTCTTGCTCTTAAAGCAGGTTGAAAACGATGTATGGGAGTGCCTTGCCGGTCCGGGAAAGAAAGCAAAGCCGGGAACAAGGTTCAGCTTTGGAAACGGCATAATGAGCTGTGAGGTTTTGTCCGTAACCGAGGACGGCAACAGGGTTGTTAAATTCTCATACGGTGAGGACGGATTTTTCGCCTCTCTTGAAAAGGTCGGAAAAATGCCTCTGCCGCCGTATATCACAAAGGAGCTTGAGGACCAGGAAAGATACCAGACGGTTTACAGCCGTGAGCTTGGCTCTGCCGCTGCGCCGACAGCCGGACTTCACTTTACAAACGAGCTGCTTGATAAGATAAAGGCTAAAGGCGTGAACATCGGCTTTGTCACACTTCACGTCGGTCTGGGAACATTCCGCCCCGTCAAGGCTGAGGAAATAACCGACCACAAAATGCACAGCGAGCATTTTGAAATTCCTCCTGCAACGGCAAGGCTTATTGCAAGAACAAAGGAAAACGGAAAGCGTGTTATAGCCGTCGGCACAACAAGCTGCCGTTCTCTCGAAGCAGCCGCATCGGTAAACAACGGAAAAATTGAGCCTTACGTCGGCAGCACAGAGATTTTCATTTACCCGGGATACAAATTCAAGGTGCTTGACGGTCTTATCACAAACTTTCACCTGCCCGAAAGCACTCTCATTATGCTTGTAAGCGCATTTGCAGGCTATGAAAACACGATGAATACATACAAAATTGCCGTTGAAGAAAAATACCGCTTTTTCTCGTTCGGCGACGCTATGTTCATACGCTGACGGAGGTTTGATATGTTCAGAATAATCAAGACAGAGGGAAACGCACGCAGAGGCGTGTTTGAAACACCTCACGGAGTTATACAGTCGCCGTTTTTTATGAATGTTGCGACCTGCGGCGCAATCAAGGGCGGCGTGTCGGCGCTTGACCTCAAGGATTTAAACTGTCAGGTTCAGCTTTGCAACACATATCATCTGCATCTTCGCCCGACAGACGAGGTTGTAAAACAGCTCGGCGGAATAAGAAAGTTCACACGATGGGACGGTCCGGTGCTTACCGACAGCGGCGGATTTCAGGTTTTTTCGCTTGCAAAGCTAAGAAATATAAAGGAAGAGGGAGTTTACTTCAACTCTCACATCGACGGTCACAAGATATTTATGGGCCCTGAGGAGAGTATGCGGATTCAGTCAAACCTCGGCTCTACTATTGCAATGGCTTTTGACGAGTGCATTGAGAACCCGTCGCCGTATGACTACACCAAAAATTCGATCGAACGCACAACCCGCTGGCTTTACCGCTGCAAAAAAGAGCTTGAACGCTTAAACTCGCTTGAGGAAACAATCAATAAGGAACAGATGCTTTTCGGCATTAATCAGGGCGGCACCTATGACGATCTGCGCATTGAGCATATGAAGGCTATATCCGAGCTTGACCTGCCCGGTTACGCAGTAGGCGGTCTTGCCGTCGGCGAGCCTGCCGAGGTGATGTATCATATTCTTGACATATTGACCGATAAAATGCCAAAGGACAAGCCGAGATATTTAATGGGCGTCGGCACACCGGTTAATATCCTTGAGGGGGTTCACCGCGGTATTGATATGTTCGACTGCGTTATGCCGACAAGAAACGCAAGACACGGACAGATTTTCACAAAGGAAGGCGTCAGGAACATCAAAAACGCTAAGTACACGCTTGACACTCAGCCTCTTGACACCGAATGTGATTGTCCTGTCTGCTCTCATTTTGACAGAGCATATATACACCATCTTTTCAAGAGTGAAGAAATGCTCGGTATGCGGTTGGCTGTTATGCACAATCTGTATTTCTACAACAACCTGTTAAAGGAAATCAGAGATGCGCTTGACAACGGCTGCTTTGAGAACTATTACCGTCACGGGGTTGAGTGCTTTGGCAGAAGGATATAGTAGAAGTTTTGAGTTTTGAGTTTTCAGTTTTGAGAAATCAGAAACAAGTTTAGCCTTCCCCTTGGGGAAATGTCATCAACATAAGCACGGAAGCTTGAAACGAGGTCGTAAGGAACTGGCTTGCCTGTTCCGGTTCGCTCTGCTGAATGTTATTTTATATACGGATTTTGTTTAAAATCGAAATAACTGCGACTATCCCGGAACGGTCAAGACCGTTCCCTACGAACCGTCTGCCTTGTAACGAGGATTTCTTAATTAAAAGAGCCGCAAAGCAACGACAACATTCTCTTCACTCTAAACTCCAAACTCTAAACTCAAATTTATTTTATAAACTTCACTTTTTGCTATTGCAAGATTTTTCACAAATTGGTATAATGATGTGCGACAGTGTTTTATAAACGAAAGGATGATTAAATTTGAAAAAGCTTATTGCACTTTCATCTGTTGCGGCAGCGGCAATGTTAACACTCTGCTCCTGCGCACCGGCAGGCACAGGCACTAACGGCGCTAACAACGCAAACGGCGGTATGAGTATGTGGGTTATCATTCTGCTTTATGTTGCCATCTTCGCTGCAATTTATTTCTTTATGATTCGTCCGAATTCAAAGAGAAAAAAGCAGGAACAGGCAATGAGAGATAACCTTGAAATCGGCGACGAGATTACAACAATCGGCGGCATTATGGGCAAGGTTGTAAGCATTAAAGAAGAAACAGATTCGTTTGTTATCGAAACAGGTGCTGACAGAGTTAAAATGCAGTTTAAGCGTTGGGCTCTTTCAAGTGTTGACACAATCAAGGAAGACCCCAATAAGCCGGAGGAAACAAAGTCAAAGGGACGTTTCGGCAGAAGCAAGGACGAAAAGAAAAGCAAGTAATTGTAATATTTTTCTGATAATATGAATACCTATGAATTGTATAAAGCGATTCATAGGTATTTTTTATGTTGGGAGTTTAATTATGGAGTTTAACAAAAGCGTTAAAGGAATAGTTATCGGCGGCATATCGGAGCTTATAGTATGTATTCTGCTTTTTCTTATCACAGCATTTGCGCTGACAAAGGCAGGGTACATACCTGATAATTTTATATCAACACTCACAACTGTCTTAAGTGCAATAAGCAGTCTTATCGGCGGATTTATCGCAGGGCGGCTTGTCAAAAAGTCCGGCTTGCTGACAGGCGCCGCAACAGGTTTTATTCTGCTGTTAATTCAGCTTATCATATCGCTTGCTGCAGGTGAGCTTTCGCCCTCTGTGATTATAATAATCAAAGCCGCCGCACTGATACTCAGCGGTGCAATCGGCGGAATTTTCGGCGTGAACAAAAAAGAGAAGATAAAATAATGAGTACGGCTGTACGGTACCAAAAACCGCACAGCTATTTTTTTATTCGTATTGACAAGCGGAAAAAAATGGAATATACTTATTGTACCAATAGTAATAGAACAAGTTATTACAAACGGTACAAAGTATTTCAGACTTGAGAAAGAGGTGATATGTATGTTCTCGTTAAATTATGACAGCCGGGAGCCAATTTATGAGCAGCTTTACAATAACGTCGTTAAGCTTGTTGCGCTTGGTGTTCTAAAGCCCGACGAGCAATTGCCGACTGTGCGTGCACTTGCAAAAGACGTGGGAGTTAACCCCAACACCGTCGCAAAGGTGTATCAGATGCTTGAGCGTGACAAAGTGATTTATTCGGTTGTCGGCAGAGGCTCTTTCATTGCGCCGAACGCCTCCCCCGACTCTCTTAAAATGATTACGGCAGCACGTCTGCTCGGCGAGGCAATTGACAAAGCAGTTGAGCTTGGTATAACGAAGGACGACATAAATACAATCGTGAAGGAGTATTTTGAAAAAGGAGGAGCAAACAATGATTGAGCTTTGCAGCGTTACAAAAATGTTCGGATCTCTTGCGGCTCTTGACGGTATCAGCCTGAAAATTGACAGCGGCAACGTGTTGGGTCTGGTCGGCTCAAACGGTTCAGGAAAATCAACCATGCTAAGGCTTATGTCAGGAGTATTTGAGGCAGACGACGGAGAAATTTTGATTGACGGCGAGGATAGCTTTGAAAACATAAACGCAAAGGAAAAGGTCTTTTTCGTCAGCGACTACCCGTACTTTTACAATGATTCGACAATAAAAAACACAGCCGACCTTTACAGAAGGCTTTATTCAAGCTGGAGTGAAGAAAAATACAGCTATCTTTGCTCGCTGTTCCCTATCAACACAAACCAGAGGATAATCAATATGTCAAAGGGTATGCAGCGTCAGGCAGCGCTTATACTGGCGCTCAGCTGCTGTCCGAAATATCTTTTACTCGATGAAATCTTTGACGGTCTTGACCCGGTTATCAGAATGCTTGTAAAGAAGCTGATTATCGAGGACGTTTCAAACGGAATGAGCGTTGTAATTGCGTCACACAACCTGCGTGAGCTTGAGGACCTATGCGACCATGTGGCGCTTCTGCATCACGGAAAGCTTTTATTCTACAACGAGCTTGACGAAACAAAAATGGGCATCACAAAGCTTCAGGCGGCGTTTTCCATACCGCCGACAAACGCAGATATGGCGCAGTTTGAAATACTCAACGCAAATATGCACGGTCAGCTTTATAACCTTATCGTCAGAGGCAGTCAGGACGAGGTGCTCTCAAAAATACGCACGCTCAACCCTGTGTTTGCCGAGGCTTTACCGCTGACGCTTGAAGAGGTATTTATTTATGAAATGGAGGTGGCAGGCTATGACATCAGCAACATTATCGGCTAAAAAGAAAACAAAATCTTCCGATTTTATCAGCATATGCTTGTGGAGCCTTAAAAAGCATAAGGTTCTGCCTATAGTCTATGTATCTATACTGCTGTTTTCAAGCCCGGTCATCAGTTTACTTGCAAGCCTGTCTATAGGAACAATGAACAACCCTGTGGCAATGCTTACATTTGCCGTTTTGTCAACCGCTGTTACAATGATAATGACCTTTATCATTGCGGTTATGATGTTCGACTACCTGCACAACAAGCGCAAGGCAGATGTGTTCGGCTCGCTGCCCTGCACAAGAAGAACCTTGTTTTTTGCACGCTACACAACAGGACTTCTGATGATAATTGTTCCGTATCTGCTCAATATGCTGATTGCAGCACTGATGTCCTTGGGTGTAACATATACCACATCAGGCTTTATGGCGGTCGGTGCGAGCCATTCAATAAGCCTTATCCCGAGTGTTCTTCAGACAGGCGCTCTTGTGATTATTTCTGTTATTGCGGCATATTCATTCACGGCGTTTATCGCTGTTTGCTGCGGCACAACTGCAAACACGGTTCTGACAACCCTGCTTATCAACTTCTCCTATCCCCTTGCGATTTCAATGCTTTCAATTTTAGGCTCAAGTATGATTCCGGGCGTAAATCTGCATATTGACGAAATACCGCTTATCTCAAATCTGCTGTCGCCCTACGGTTCAGCAAGCGGCGGAATAATGACCCTGCTCTTCTCTGACCTCAGTGGCTCCGAATACAGCTTCTTTGCAAATAACTGGCAGCAGCTTATCGCGTGGGCAATTCTGATTGCGGCAAGTATAGTCGGATGCTTCTTCCTGACCAGGATAAGAAAAACCGAATCCGCACAAAATTCGTTTTCGTTCAAGGCACCGTCCATCATCATCCGTGCTATCGCAACAGCGGCTATTGGTCTGCTTGTGGGACTGATGTTCACCTTTGTTGCACACTTCAGCACAATATCTGACGACTACGGCTCAGGCTCAGCCGCTCCTAACCCAAATATTGGCTGGACAATTTTTGCGCTTTTCTTAATTTCGTATTTCATTTCCGCTTTTCTGACACACCTTATTGCAACGGTTATCTTCAACAAGGGCTTCAAGGGCTTTGCAAAATCTTTGATAAGCTTTGCCGCTGTTGTTCTGTGCGTTTGCCTGCTCTACACAAGTCTTGCCTTTGGCGGCTTCGGCGCTGACAAATATCTCCCGCAAAGCAGCGAGGTAAGCTCGGTTGAAATTACACGCTCCGATTCCATCATCGGCGGATTTACAGGCAGTCTTGTATCACAGGCGGCAAAGCAGTTAGGCGGAGGCGCATATTCTGATTATTTGACTAACGGAGATGAAACCATCATCTGCGACAGCGAAGAAAGCATCAGTGCCGCAATCAAGCTGCACGAGAAGATTATCAACAATTTTAACGCTGTCAACCCGACGCCGTATTATATCAGCGCATTCGGCGAACCTAACCCGTATTATTCCTACTCATATGAAGACTATTATGATGAGGATTATTACAGCGGCAGCGATGCTTACGATATGAATCCGTCAGGCCTGAGGTTCGTCTATAATATGAACAACGGTACAACGGTTGAGAGAACTTATTCACAGGGATATTACGGAAACATCTATATGACCTCCGAGCTTGTTAATATCGAAGCGCTTGCCGCAAAAGGAAACTCAGATAAGCTTATGTCATTGCTTAGCGGCGAAAACGGCGAAATAACCTCGTTCAATATTTTGTCGGACTGGTACGGCGCAGACCATTCTGTATTAAACAACAAGAGGCTTGTTGATGAAATGAAAAAGGCTATGCTTGCCGATATGAAAAGCAGCTCATCGGAAAACAACAATATTTTCTGCAGAATGATAGTCAACTACCATGAAAACGGCGGTTCTAAAGAACAGCAGACAAATGCTGTTGTTCCGTACTCCTACAAAAACAGCGTTAAGCTTCTGTCGCAGTACGGATACACGACAAGCCTTAACCTTTTTCAGGAAAACGGCACTCAGACCGGTATGAATATCACGAATATGAATCTTTATTTTATCGACGAAAAAACAGGTGCCATGAGCGAGGAAGCAATCGAACAGTTCTTCACACTGCCCGACAACATCAGTAATGATTACCTCAAGGGCAGAACGACAGCAAGAACAGGCGGTGCTCATTCGTCAATAAACTATGATATGAGTTACTTCAATACCGACGAAGAAACAGGCGAAGAGGTCGTTGAAAAAATCACAGACACAAAGAAGCTCAGCTTTAAGGTTGTATATACAGACAATGACGGAAATATGTATTATTATGACGATAAGTGTCTGTTTGATGACCTTTATCATTCAGGGTACAGCGAAATAACACTTTATGAGCTGACAGATAACAATGACGAAGACAAAACCTATTATCCGTTTGCTATACAGGCATACAGCGACGAAGAAAAAATATACACAATGCCTGCAAATATCAGCGAGAGAACAGAAGGCTACGCTTGTCAATGCGTCAGCGCAAATTCAATATCAACCGTCAACGGCACACAGTATGTATTCCTGACAGCAGGTTAATCAAGCTTTTTTCCAAAACACATTTCACATAATCGCAGAAAGCGGAGGGTTAAGCTCTCCGCTTTTTGCTGTCCAAAAACAGAAACAGCGGCTTTATAAATCAGGATTTTTCATTGACGAAACGAGTAACGGGAAATATAATTTTATTATCAAAGATAATATGGCGGCGATAACCATTTCTCTTCACTCTTTACTGTGGTTAGCCCCACTGAACACAAATTTATCTTACAAAATAACAAAAGGACTGTGATATTATGAGCATTGAAATGGTTTTGCTGATTGTTCTGATTATACTCGTTTTGTGTTTCGGCACTGTTCTGTTTTCTGCTCTGAAAAAGAAAGGCGCAGATAATGACAGCGGCGAAATCTTAAAGGAACTCACTCTGCTTGACAACAGGCTGAATATGCTCGAAAACGCAAACAGCACTCTGCGGCAGGAGCTTTCTTCAATTGTGCAGTTAAGCGTTAAGAATATGGGAGATATCTTGTCCCAAGGTCAGGGCGAACGGCTTTTGCAGATTGAAAACAGGCTGAAAACCTTTTCGCTTGAAAATGAGCAAAAGCTTGAAAACATAAGGACGACAATGGAAAACCGCCTGAGCGACATTAAAAACGAAAACACCCGTTCGCTTGAACAGATGAGAAAAACGGTTGACGAGAACCTGCAAAAGACGCTTGAAGAAAAAATGAGCCGTTCATTTGCGCTTGTGAACGAAAGGCTTGAGCAGGTCTATAAGGGACTTGGCGAAATGCAAAGTCTTGCAAACGATGTCGGCGGCTTGAAAAAGGTTTTGTCAAACGTAAAGACAAGAGGAATTATCGGCGAATTACAGCTTGGAGCAATTCTGAAAGAGGTCCTCTCCCCCGAACAGTACGAGGAAAACGCAGTAACAAAAAAAGGCAGCAAGAACTTTGTTGAATTTGCCGTTAAGCTGCCGCAGGAAAACGGAGATTTCATTTATCTGCCTATAGATTCAAAATTCCCGGGCGATACATACAGAGCGCTGTGCGACGCTTATGACACCTGCGACAAGGATAAAATAGCAGACGCAAAAAAACGACTGCAAGCCACCCTGAAATCAGAGGCAAAGGACATAAGCGAAAAGTATATTGACCCGCCGAACACAACCGATTTCGCTATTATGTTCCTGCCGTTTGAGGGTCTGTATGCCGAAGCCGTGAACAGCGGTATTGTGGAGGAGCTGCAAAAAAGCTACAAGGTTAATATTGCAGGGCCAAGCACAATGGCGGCGCTGCTGAACAGCCTGCAAATGGGCTTCAAGACGCTTGCCGTACAAAAGCAGAGCACCGAGGTGTGGAAGGTGCTCGGCAGCGTTAAGAGCGAATTTGACAAGTTCAACGATATTCTGGTGCTTACCCAACAGCGAATTGAGCAGGCAAACGCCGAGCTTGACAAGCTTGTTGGAGTACGCACAAGACAGATAAGAAAACGATTGTCGCAGCTTGACAGCATTGATATGCCAAAGCTTTCGGGCAAAGCCGAAATAACCGATGATTAACTAAAAATGAATTAACCCCCTTTGTTAAGGCAATACTTGTTATAAAGCCTTAACAAGGGGGATTTTTGTGCAGTATAAAAAAGTTGAAATCTGCGGTGTAAACACAAGCAAAATCAAGGTCCTTAAAGAAAAGGAAAAACGTGAGCTTTTACACATTATCAACAACGGCTCAGAATCCGAACGAGCAAAAGCAAGGGACGAGATGATAAACGGCAATCTGCGCCTTGTGCTGAGTGTTATTCAGCGTTTTACAAATCGTGGCGAAAACCTTGACGATTTGTTTCAGGTCGGCTGTATCGGTCTGATAAAGGCGATAGATAATTTTGACATTAATTTACAGGTAAGATTTTCCACTTATGCAGTACCTATGATTATCGGCGAGGTGCGCCGATACCTGCGTGACCACAATTTCATACGGGTAAGCCGAAGCATCCGTGACACAGCCTACCGTGCAATGCAGGTCAAGGAACAGCTCACAAACAAGAACAACCGTGAGCCGACTATTGAAGAAATAGCAAAGGAGCTTGACACAACAAAAGAAAATGTTGTGCTTGCGCTTGAGGCTGTGGTTGAGCCTGTGTCGCTTTATGAGCCTGTGTTTTCCGACGGCAGCGATACGATCTGCGTGATGGACCAGATCGGCGATAACAACGACGACAGAAACTGGCTGGACGAAATTGCAATAAAGCAGGCGATGAACGACCTGACAGAGCGAGAAAAAACGATAGTCGGACTGCGGTTTTTCAAGGGAAAAACCCAGATGGAGGTTGCCTCGGAAATCGGAATTTCGCAGGCACAGGTGAGCCGTATTGAAAAAGGAGCGCTGAAGAAAATTAAAGACTCGACATCCTCCTCATAAGCTCTTCCCTTTCGTTATCGCTTAAAAACGCTGCGTTCACGGCGTTGCGCATAAGTGTTTTTCTTGAAATCTCCGGTGCGATATCAGACAGCAGAGAAAGCTCCTTTTCAACTGTTGTATCAGAAACTGTCATATTATCGGTGTTTATTGTAGCATTAATTCCAAGCCGCAGGAAATCCTTAATCGGATGATTTTCAAGCTTTGACACCGCCTTGGTTTGCAGATTGCTCGTCAGGCAACATTCTATAGATATATTTTTACGCTTTATCTCATCTAACAGCTCATCATCATCAACAGCCGCAACACCGTGTCCGATTCGCCTTGCACCGAATTCTATTGCGGTTTTAACGCTCTGAACGCCGTCTGCCTCTCCTGCGTGGATTGTGAACGGAACACAAAGCCTTGCGGAAAGGCTGAATACATTTCTGTAAAGCTCTGTTTTATACAAAGCCTCAGCGCCTGCAAGGTCAACAGCGCACACACCGTTTCCGAGGTATTCGGCGGCTAAGGAAACGGTAAGAAGATTATCCTCCTCACTTCCGCCTCGCATAGCGCACAAAATCAGGTTGGACTTCGTGTTGAAGTCCTTTTGTGCCTTATCAAGTCCCGTTATTGCTGCTTCGATTATTTCACGCTGTGTGCATCCGCACTTTGTGTGCAGCTGCGGTGCAAAGCGAATTTCACTGTATATTATCCCCTGCTCCTTAAGCTCGCATATAAGCTCATACAAAGCAATTTTCACCGCTTCACAGCTTTGCAGGAGCATAAGCGGCAAATCAAAGCATCTGAGATAATCATTCAGGCTTTTTGCCGACGGACTGACCGCAAGATATTTTCTAAGCGTTGCTTCGTCCTCGCCCGGCAGTGCAATATTCTGTAATTTTGCAAGCTTAAGAACAGTCTTTATCGGCAGAGAGCCGTCAAGATGCAAATGCAGATCAATCATATAATTCCCCCGTTCTGCTTATAATCTCCGTGACAAGGCAAGAAAGCTTTGCGCTTGCTTTGTCGGCTTCACGCTTAACTTCCTCATGCGACAGAGGTTTATCGCTTATTCCCGCCGCCGGATTGGTGATAAGGCTTATTGCGCACACCGACATACCCATATGCACAGCCGCCATAGCCTCCACAGCAGTGCTCATTCCGACTGCGTCTGCGCCGAAAGAAGAATACATTTTTATCTCAGCAGGGGTTTCGTAATTCGGGCCGGTGGTCTGGATATACGTCCCCTGCTTCAGCTCTATGCCAAGCTTTGCAGCTGAGCAAAGTGCGACATCACGGAGCTTTTTTGAATAAACCTCGCTCATATCGGGGAAGCGCACACCAAGCAAATCATAATTTGCACCTGTCAGCGGTGATTTGACAAGGCTTGAAATATGGTCGGTTATGAGCATCAGATCGCCGCAGGAGAAGTTTTTATTAATGCCCCCTGCCGCATTTGTGAGTATTAATTTTCCTGCTCCGAGCATACCCATAAGACGTATCGGTCGAACAACCTGTTGCGGAGTGTAACCCTCGTACAGGTGAACTCTGCCCTGCATCGCAATAACAGGAACTCCGTTAAGCTTCGCAAAAATATATCTGCCGTTGTGTCCGTCAACCGTAGATACAGGCATATTTTCAAGCTCGCTGTAGCTTGTGCTGTATTCAATATTTTCTTCCCCGATAAGTCCGCCCAAGCCGGAGCCGAGAACAAGGGCAACCCTTGGACCAAAAGGTATTTTATCAGCCAATAACTCTTTATTTTTCAGCAGTATATCAAATTCGTTCATTTTATCACAACCTTAACGCAAAATCAGAAAAAGGAACGGCAAAGACCGTTCCCGTTTCCACCTTATTTATTATTCTTTTTTCCTATAACAATCACGACAACCGCAACAGCAACAGCGGCAACAAGAATTGCGACAATCAGGAACACGTTTGTTTCGTCGCCCGTTGCCGTCACCGCCTTTGCCGTATCGGCGGCTGACGCTGTAAACACTGACATAATCAATGCGGCAAGAGATAATATAGGAACTAACAGCTTTTTCAATTTCATTTCAAGGACCTCCTGTGTTTATGTTGATATTATATCATTTTAAAATCAATAATTCAATAATTTTATGTAAATTTATAACCCACATTGACATCAGCGCACAATCTTAGTACAATATTAATTACTCGTTTTCGGAAAGGAATGTATATAGTTGGGAATTATAGAGCTGTTTTTTATTGCAGTCGGGTTGTCGATGGACGCCTTCGCCGTTTCGATATGCAAGGGTCTTGCACTTAAGGATGTAAAGCTCAGGCACAGCGTAAAAGCAGGACTCTGGTTCGGCGGCTTTCAGGCGTTGATGCCGGTAATCGGCTTTTTCTGCGGATATTGGTTCAAGGATTATATATCGGCTTTTGACCACTGGGTCGCCTTTATTTTGCTGTTGCTGCTCGGTGCTAAGATGATTAAAGAGGCATTGTCTGATGAAGAAGAAACAACAGAGGCGGCTATGGACGTTAAGAATATGCTTCTGCTTGCAATAGCCACAAGCATTGACGCACTCGCAATCGGAATAACGTTTGCTTTTCTTGATGTAAACATTTGGTACGCTGTATTATTCATCGGAATTATCACCTTTATTTTTTCGGCGGTCGGAATAAAAATCGGCAGTCTGTTCGGCACAAGATTCAAAACAAAGGCAGAAATTGCCGGCGGCGTAATCCTTATATTAATGGGGTTAAAAATACTGCTGGAGCATTTAGGCGTAATTAACTTTTAGAACAAATATCACACCGGCAAATCCGGTGGTTTTATATCAGTCCTGAAGGGACAGTCAGCCAGCGCCAAAAGACGCTGGCTTTCACTTTTATTTTGTCCTATTGCCTTTTCCTTTTTGCCGCCATCTAAAATACCTTCCACTCTTAAAAGTGACTTCTTTGTATCTGTATAGCCGAGCAATTTCTATAATGTAAAAAATCCCTCCCGTCAGATACATTGTATCTAACAGGAGGGTGAATGCGAATGTGTTAATTCGCTTAATTTAATTTTGCTTTGCAGAATACTTTTTCTTTTTACCGTAAACACCCGGTACCACTCATTTTACCGGCGTAGTCACCTTATTTTCCAGCTCGCAGCGTGTTACGTCCTCCCAGTGGCGGCGGATGGCAATCTCGGCGGTAAGGTCAGTATTGTTATACGAGATTGACCACTGGGTGTTGCTTGTGATGTCATTGGGGTTTGGGTCTTGTGCCGCCGATTTCATTGCGTTCCACACGGTATCGTTGGTGTAATTGCCTTTTTCCGTCTCCAGCACCTTCAGCACAGCGTCATAGCGTTCCTTGCCGTGACCGTAGATACCGTTTTTCTGATTTGGAAGCACCTCATCCTTATAACGAATAAAGAAATTAGTAACCGCCTGTGACGGAGTATCTATAAGCTCTCTTGGTTCACCGTTAATGTCATACTCTATTACTCTGCCGTCGCCAGATGCATCGTTGATGTAAAAATGATAGTCTCTGCCACTGGAAGCGAACATATCATAGCCTCGCAAAAGCTCCACCGCTTCCTCTGTAGTCGCCGCCCGGTCAAGCACAAGACGTATGGCAAGCGTTGTCGAAATTACGGGCTTGCCGGTGTTCTGGCGCACAGGCTCGCTATCGAGCGTCAGCACGGCGATGGACACACCCTTTTCGTTCATACCGTCAAGACATACAAAAGGCGCTGTCAAAGTTGACATCTTACTTTTTATATTCTCATCAGGCACATTTGCCGAAACATTATCAAGTGCAGCAAAGGCAATAGACTTATATCCGTCCTTTGGAGCACAGTAAACCAACATAGCAGATGTATCTTTGCTAAAATCGTAATTTCGACCCATATGAACGTCGCCGTCAGTATCGGTCAGATTAAACGCCGTACAACCGAAATTGGGCGCTTTGATATTAACAGGCAACAGCGGCATCGCCTCTTTCACAATTGCGTCGATCATCGTCTGATCGTCCTTAATGCCGTAATCAATCATATTATCAAGATTGTAATCGTATTGGACGTCCATGCGATAGAGATTGTAGCCATCCTCGTAATCTGTAAGCTTTTCAATACTGCCGATGGTCTGGAACCTGGTAAAATACAGCACCACAAACGCAACGGCGACTAATACAGCAACCGCCAGAATCGCCAACAAAATCAGCAAAATACGCTTCATAACTTTATTCATATCAATTCCTCCTTTTAGGTTTGGCATAAATACCATTGGTTAATGGATTTTTATTTCTTAATCAATATCGGCACCTCTTGGAAAACACTGATTAAACCGTTTGTGCATATTGCGCTGTCAGATTTTTCGTCAGGTTGGACAAATAAACCGCAATAACGCTGACGCATTACGCAGATTTTTGGGTCAGGCTGACGGAAAATATGCAAGCAAGATGTGCAAACAGCTTTTAAGCGTGATTTATTCAGTGTTTCTCTTGTTAACGCTTAAGTAATATAATCAATTATGTTATCAATGCAATAATCTTATTTGATTTCCGTTTCATATAGTCCATCGGTATCACATCCCTTAAGCACTTAAACTTGTATAAATCATAGATGTGTTATATCATAAATACTTAGCCAAACCCCGAAGACCGGTGCTGTGAAGTCCTAAACCTGCAAAACCGTCATAACATTTTCCATAAGCTCAATTTTTCATTCAATTGTTCTTCTGTATAATTCGCCAACTTTCAACCTTCTTTATTCAAATCAATCGTTCTAAATAATAGTATAACATACATCTGAGTAAAACACAATATGTTTCACTATCTTCTCCACACGCAAATTATAAGACATAGAAAGCTCAGAACCTGTAAGGAAAGAAACTGAGATAAATACATCATAATTTTTTAGACTTTTATAATATTGTGTTTGCCACCTTTCAATAAAAATTATTATTCAAGGTATAGCTCGTAAAACTTAACAACAAAACATTGACAATTATTATAATATATTCCAATAAAGGTAATAAATTCAGCTCGAATGATATGCTGTAAAGATTTGAAAGTGACATCACAAGCAGTATATTTTGAATTGTAAGTACAACATATATCAAAAATGCCTGAGGGTCTTTTCTTTTGTGCAAATTTTTATTTTTGCTTATTCATAGTTTAATAGATATATTCAGTGTTTCCTTAGTTGAAATCAAAGAAACCAAGGCCTCGAAGTGCACTGATAAAGCGTTTCATATAGTCAAGCGATGTCACAGGCCAGTGGAATCCCATTCTGTAAAGCACCTGCATAGTATATTTATTGCTCTTTCCGACGGAGAATATCTTCTGACCGTGCGCCATATTCTGGTAGGCAAGCATACTGGAAAGAATTTTTGCCTTTTCGGGATTTTGCTTTGCTTCTTCGAGCGCCTTCTCATATTCTTCTGTTTCTGATGCCTGTGAGTGAAGTCCGATTTTATCCATCTCCATATACAAATCGCCCATCATCAGCATATGATTATTGAACGGGTGGAACACAGTACAGTTCTTTGGAGTCTTTGACAGAAGGAGGATTGCTTTTGCCACAAAATCTATGGGAGAAAGCTCAAACGGCGTTTCTATCATATCATACGGATATTTTCCGATGATAATATTGGATTTGAGCCTGCCCATAAATGTGTTTGTGGTAAAGTTAATCTGATACTCGCCGTCGCTGTTTCTTGCGGAAAGCGTACCGACACGCATAATTTTTGCATTAAAGCCTTTTGAAGCTTCTTCAAGAATTGCCCTTTCGGCAAGGAATTTTGAAAGCGTGTACTTAGATGTTGTCTGCTGTCCGAAATAAAGCAGATTTTCCTCCAGGTGAGTTACCTCTCCCTTCTCACCTACATATATGCCGCCAACACTCATAGTTGAAACGTGAATAAGACGTGCATCTGCCTGCTTACAGAAATCTATTACATTAAGCGTTCCGTACAAATTGACATCTTCAATGTCTGTTCCCTTTGAAAAGTGCTTTACATTTGCGGCACAGTTAATAACAGTATCAATATTGAACTCAAGGAACTTGTCAAATGATTCTCTGTCTGTGACATCTCCGCTCAAGACAGTCAATCTATCGGAATAGCTTTCTTTCAGACTTTCTTCAAAATAATAGAAGAAAATCATATTAAGTCTGTCCTCTGCGGGATTGTTATTCTTGTCACGCAGCAGGCAGTAAACCTTGCCGCTGTATCTGTGGAGCAGCTCATAAAGAATATGAATTCCAAGGAAGCCTGCGGCACCCGTAAGGAGTACATCGCCTATCTCCTGCATATCTCCGTTTTTGAAGCTCTCAAGATTATTTTTAAGCAACACATTTTCTATATTACTGTAATCATAGTTACCCAGATCTTCAAAGTCGTTCTTCGGCACATCTTTTCCGCACAGCCTTGCAAGTGCGGCAGGAGTCGGGTTTTCAAATACGTCGCCGTACGCAATCTCTATACCGCTTTTATTGGCAAGAATAATCACCCTTGTAACGGTCAGCGAGCTTCCGCCTATATCAAAGAAATTATCATCGGCATAAACCTTATCAAGCTCCAGAACCTTGGCAAATATATCGCACATAGTTTTTTCAAGAGCAGTTGTCGGTTTAACTCCTGTTTTCTTTTCGGACGACTGAGGCTCAGGCAAAAGCTTCGTGTTGATTTTGCCGTTAGGGGTCAGCGGCATTTCAGAAAGCTGAACATATGCCGCAGGCACCATATAATCAGTTAAAGATTTTTTAAGCTCATTTTTGATAAATTCCGAATCAAGCTGAATATTCGATGTGTAGTAGGCACATAAAGCGTCAGCGTTATTTACCTTTCTTATCAAAGCAACTGCACTCTTAATGCCGTTGATGTCTGTCAGGCACTTTTCGATTTCGCCCAGCTCAATTCTCAGACCTCTGAGCTTAACCTGATTGTCGGTTCTGCCGAGTATTACAACATCACCGTTCTTCGTCCACTTGGCATAGTCGCCCGAACGGTAGGTTCTTTCGCCGTTAAACTCAACAAACGCCTTTTTCGTCTGCTCGGGAAGTTTATTGTAGCCAAGTGCAACTGCGCACCCTGAAATCAGAAGCTCGCCGACAACTCCTACAGGAAGAAGGTTGTTGTCAACGTCAACTATATGTTCAACATAGTTCAAAAGCGGCTTTCCGACTGAAATTTCATCAGCGTTTGTCAGGTCTTTACAGTTTGACGAAACCGTTATTTCGGTAGGACCGTAAGTATTAAGAATTTTTGCATTGGTTTTTTCACGGAGAAGCTTCAGGAGCTTATAGGGATATTTCTCACCGCCCGAAAGAATAACCTTACAGTCAGCCATCGCTTCTGCAAATTCATCAAGCTCCATATACTGCAAAAGCCTTGAAGGAGTTGCGTTGAACGCATCAGCGTTATTTTCTTTAAGAAATTTTGCAAGAGCAATCGGGTTAACCGTCTGCTCATCGCTTGCAAAGACAAGCGTCAGACCGCTGCATAATGAAAGTACTGTTTCCTTAAGTGACATATCAAATGATACTGTCGTTACAGAGCCGTAAGCCTTGCAATTATCAACAACATACTTTACCTGAGGGTTTGCGTCATTATAGCTTAAATAGTTTGCAATTCCAATATGCTTTAGCATAACGCCCTTAGGCTTTCCTGTTGAGCCTGATGTGTAAATTAGATAAGCCAGATCCTCGGGACTTACATCAACATCGGGTGTTTCGCTGTTTTCACCGCCGAGAAGTAAATCTACATCTATCGTTTTATCATAAATCCTGACAAGCTCGCCCTCGGTTACTACGAAATCAGCCTCACTGTCCTCGATAATACTGTTGATTCTTTCCTGCGGATAGTCGGGGCAGGTAGGAATAAATGCTCCGCCTGCTTTGAGGATACCGAAAATGGTTGAGAAAATTTTTGTTGTTCTGCTAAGCAGCACCACAACCCTTCCACCCTTTTTCAAGCCTCTTGCAATAAGCTCGTTTGCAGTAACATTTGCACGGCGGTTAAGCTCTCTGTATGTAAGAGTTCCGTCACAGGCAGTAATTGCATTGTTGTCGGGAGTTTTTTCAACCTGGTTCTCAAACATTTTATGCAAAAGCTTTGTTTCAACAGGAGCAATACGTGTAAAAGAAAAGCTGTTCAGCTCATCAAGCTGACTGTCATCAAGCAGAGAAATTTTTCTTATCTTACAATCCGGCGCAGAAATAACGTGCATAGCCGCATTGAAAATTGATTTTACAAGCGTTTGCATAAGCTCTTTACTGTAAAGCGCTTCATTGTAACGGACAACAATGCAGGGCTGATTTTTATAATTTTCAATATAAATTGCAGTTTTAAACTTTGTGATTTTCATATCAAAGAAATTTCTTTCAACAGCTTCGCCGTCAATTTTCAAATCGTCCGTTACACCAATCTGATATTCGTACATTATATTCGGTGCAAATCCGAATTTTGAACAAATCTTTGAATAAGGATAAATTTCATTTTCTATTGCGCCCGTAAAAACAGACTTGCTCTTTTTAACAAATTCAAGTGCCGAAATATCTTCAATCTCAATTCCGAGAGGTAATGTTTTAACAAACATACCAAAACAATCCGTCAGACGCATATCGCTTCTGCCGTTGCTGATTGTGCTGAGAAATACGTTTCTTGAATTTGTAAAGCGTGACACTGAATAGAAAGCGGCTGCAAGGAAAAGCTGTGCAGGTGTAACACCGTTTTTATTACAGAAAGCTTCTATCTGCGCTAAATCAAAGGGAACATTTACTTCTGCAAGCCTGCCGTTATCTCCCTGTGAGCCTGAATCAGGAGTTATTTCGGACGCCGACTCAAAATTCTTCATCATATCATCAAAGAATTTTTCTGCTTTGAGGTATTCTTCGCTGCTTTCAGCTTTGATTTCGTCTTCAATATAGTCAAAATATGTATAATTCTCCGGCCTGATTTCAGCACCCTCATATGCTGCTTTGAGCTGATTCAAAAATATGTTGTAAGACGCACCGTCAAAAATAATATGATGAAAATCAGCAAACAGATAGATATTTCTCTCTGTTTCAACAACAAGGATTCTGAAAAGCGGAGCTTTAGAGAAGTTAAACGGCTTGACAAAGTCTTTTTTAAAGAGTTCAAGCTCATTTTCAGTCATTTTCTTTACAGGAATATCAATCTGTGTGTTATCAGGAAAAGCCTGCTCTACATCATCGTTTTGCGTTGTAAGATGAGTGAATATGTACGGATGCGCAAGAATAACCTTTTTAACACTGTCAGCAAGCTTTTCTGCGTTTATAGACTTTGTGAATTTAAGAAATGACGGAATGTTATATAGCGTAGTGTACGGATTTTTCATACAGTCAAAATATACGCCCAACTGCGTCTTTGACAGCGGATATAAAGACTTGTAGCCTTTTTGCTTTTGCTCGGCTGTACTCTTTGCCAATGCTCCGCTAATAAGGTATTCCTGAAGCCGGTCTTCAATAGAAATAACAGAGCATTCCTTCATCATCTGCTTCACATTAGCCTCAAAGCCGAATTCCTTATGGAGTTCAACCGCAAGCTTAATTACCGACAAGGAATTGAGTCCTGCAAACAAAAGATTTTCAGTAACACTGAAATTATCGTTACCGAGAATTTCAGCAACGATTGAGTGAATTTTCTTTTCAAGCAGGGTCATAGGCTTTGATGACGGTTCGCCGTTGTGCGCTTTCTTTTCAGGCTTGGGCAATGCACGCTTGTTGACCTTCTGATTCTGATTAAGAGGAATTCTGTCAATCTGCATTGTTACTGCAGGAACCATATACGGAGGTTTGTTAGCAAGTATAAATTCATTGAGCTTCTGAATATCTACCTTGCTGTCAGATACAACGTAAGCCGCAATAAATTTTCCTCCGCCTGCTTCATCAAATGCCGCAACAGTTGCGTCTTTTATTCCCTCAAATTCACGGATAATGCGCTCAACCTCGGGAAGCTCGATTCTGAAGCCTCTGATTTTAACCTGACCGTCGTTTCTGCCGACAAAGTCGATATTGCCGTCTGGCAAATATCTCACTATATCGCCTGTTCTGTAAACTCTTTCATAGCCTTTTTCATCGGTAAACGGATTTCTGATAAAGGCTTTTTCATTCTGTTCGGGGCGGTTTAAGTAACCTCTTGACACTCCGTGACCTGCAACCCACAATTCACCGGGAACACAAGGCGGCAATCTCCTGCCTTGCTTATCCACAACATAAAGCTTTGTATTGTCAAGTGCCTTTCCTATCGGCACTCTGTCATAAAGCCTGTCAAGCTCAAATGCTGTTATACAAACGGTGCTTTCGGTAGGACCGTAAAGATTTATCATCTTATGATTTTTCGGAGGAGCAAGCGGCACAAGCTTTTCGCCGCCAACAGACAATTCGGTTATGGTGCTGTTGTCAATTTCAACAGCAAACTGTCTGCCGACCTGCGTTGTCATAAAGCTGTGGGTTATTTTATTTTCATTAAAGTATTTGTCAATCGCCAGCAGGTCAAGACGGATTGACTCGTCAATGATATGTATTGTTGCCCCTGTTGTCAGCGCAGGGTACATATCCATCATATTTGCGTCAAAGCCGTAGCTTGCATAAGCCGCTACCCTTGACTGAGAAGTAAGATTGTAATAATTTCTGTACCAGTTGCAAAAGGAAACTATATTTCTATGTTCAAGCATACAGCCCTTTGGTGTGCCTGTTGAGCCTGAGGTGTAGAGCATAATAAACAAATCCTCGGAATTGGGATTTGTGCTGATTTTTTCACAGCTCGGAAGTGCAGGAATATCCTCAAGAATAAGCACCTTACCCTTGTAATTCGGCACACGCTCAAGCAAGTCTTTGTCGGCTATCAGAAGCTTTGCCGATGCATCCTGCATCATAAATTCAAGGCGCTCCTGCGGATATGACGGGTCAAGCGGCTGATATGCCGCACCCGATTTCAAAACACCCAATGACGCAAGCACCATATATTCACACCTCGGAATAAGTACGGAAACAACGTCTTCTCTTCCGATTCCGAGAGAGGAAATATATGCACCTATTTTTTCCGAAATCTCGTCAACCTCTTTGTATGTATAGCTTTTGTCAAGATATACAACTGCTGTGTTGTCAGGGTTCTGTTCTGCCTGACGTCTGAACAGCGTTACAATATCGGTCTTTTCGTAATCTCTTTCAGTATTGTTAAAGCTGTCAAGAAGTGCAAGCTGTTCGCTGTCGGTTATGTCAATGTCATTTATTTTTTCTTTCCCGATAAATTCAGTTACCGCTTTTTCAAATGATTTCAGGAAGCTTTCTGCCGACTTTTCCTCATACAAATCGGCTCTGTATTCAAATCTCATTGAAAATCTTCCGTTAATTCTTGAAAGCTCTGCCGAAATATTTGCCTTTGCATCGGGAACATCTATGCTGTCAGCAAATATTTCCTTTCCGCAGAAGTTAATGTTTCTGAATATATCACCCTGATAGGCAAAAATGGTCGGTGGATTTATCTGTAAATCAGAACATATATCTGCATATGAATACAAGTCATTTTTTCTGTTGTTTTGAAGCTGTAAATCAAGACTCTTCAGAAATTGCACAATACTTTCATTCTTACTGAAATTACAGTAAACAGGCAATGTCTTAACAAACATTCCGCAGGAATTTGCGAGCTTTTCGTTTCGTCCGTTATGAATAGTCGCAAAAAGGCTTTCTTCAGCTCCCGAAAATTTTGCAAGCAAAAAGCCGTAAACGCCGCAGAAGAATGTGCTTGTTTTTATGCCGTTTTTGCGGCAGAATTTTCTTATATCGTCAGCATTAAAGGATGTAAACTCGTATTCAATTGCTTTTGCAAGTGGTTTTCCGTCGTTTTTGTCATTCATCATAACAGAATCAAGCTCAATGCCGCTGAAATGCGAACGATAATATTCCTTAGCAGAATTAAACTCGTCTGTCTTTAATCTTTCCTCTTCTTCATACGAAACGTCGTTTCCTGTAAAATGCTCCGGTTCAAGCGGCAAACCATTGTAGGCTCTTGAAACATCATTCAAAAAGATTTTGGCTGACGAGCCGTCAAAGATAATATGGTGAAAATCGCAGAAAAGCATCACATATGAATCAAGACTAATAATACAGCACCGATAAAGTCTTTCGCTTAGTAACTCGAAAGGATAAACAAGGCTTTTTTTGTCAAAATCGGCGTCGTGCAGCTCTTTAACTTCCACAACTGCCGGTTCATCGGACGAAAGCTTGTAAACAGCTCCGTCGATATCGGCAGTTAAGCGTGATTTAATGTACGGATGATTTTCAATAACCGCTTCAACCGCCTGCTTAAGTCTTGTAATGTCGATATCCTTGTCAAGCTTTAAAAACAACGGAATATTGTAAGCAATACTGCTCGGATTGTTCAGATAATCAAAATAAATTCCGTATTCTGTCTTTGAAAGAGAAGCCTTTTTGGGTATATTCATTCCATTCACCCCTAAGAATTATTTTTAAGGAAACACTGATTAAATCGTTTGTGCATATTGCGCCGTCAATTTTTTCGTCAGGTTGGACAAATAAACCGCAGTAATGCTGTCGCATTACGAGGATTTTTTGGTCAGGCTGACGGAAAATATGCAAGCAAGATGTGCAAACAGCTTTCAGCGTGATTTATTCAGTGTTTCCTTAGCTTAAACGTATTCTTCTGCTTTAAATTCTAATTACCAATCTGTTAAAGCCCAGTACATTTGAATATTCAACTCTTTTTGAAATAGCTTTTACTACCTCAATTTCCGAAAGTGTTTTATCTACACTGTCATTTGAAACAATATCATACGCCTCTCCGTTATCACGAATAGAAATTATTGTGTCACCGCCGTCAATCATAATACGAATATCAATATCCGCTTTTTTCTTCTCACCGGTACGCTCTGCGATATCTGCCGAAATTCCTTCAACAGCTACAGCTATCCTGTTAGCAATGTTTTTTTCAATACCGTGACATGTAAGAAACGATGTTAAATATAAAGAAACACCGGAGGCGTTTTCCTTTGAGCCTTTGAAAGACAATGAAACAATCTCATTATTATCATTGGATTCAATAAGATAAAAGCTATCATACTTACCTTTTGATTTTCTTTTAATAACGAGAATTATAAAAGATAATACAATCAACGTGCCGACCTGAGCCGCCACAAGTGAAATCCACACACCTGTTATTCCGAAAAGCTTTGACAAAATAAGTGCCGATGGAATGAGTATTACAATTCCGTTAAGAACTGCAATGGTTGTTGATATTGTCTTTCTCTGAGTTGCCATATAGTAATACAGAAACAGAAAAGAAAAAGCAAGCGCAGGAAACGACAGAGCGTTTATCCTGAGTGTGGGAACTGCATTTGAAATATCGTTTTCAGCAGTTATTCCAAACAGTCTTATTACAGGTTCGGGCGCAGCCAAAATAAACAGCATAGTTACAACGCTTACTACGGCAAGAATTGTAAATGCCCGTCTGAATGCATACCGTATTCCATCAAAATCCTTTTCGCCCAAACAAACACCGACAATCGGTATCATTGTCTGCGACGCACCTGTTATGAACATAGACATAAAAATCTGACTTGATGAGCATATTGAATACGAAGCCATTGCGTCCCTTCCGCCTGTACTCATGATAATCCAGTTAAGGAACAGCATTTTGACCGTTATAAGAAGCGTTCCCAGCGCACCGGATAAGCCGACCGTAATCAGATCAGAGAATATTTCAAAAAATTTCTTTGGGGCTTTCAGAATTGAAAAGTCAAAATGCAGCGTGCTCTTTTTTGAAGTGAAATGTGTAATCATCATAATAAATCCTACAGCGTAGCCGGTAACAGTGGCTATTGACGAGCCTGCAATACCCATATCGAAAACGCCCATATACACATAATCCATAATCAGATTTATTATGTTTGCCACAATTATTATATTTGAAGCAAATCTCGGTCTGTTATCAGTTCTGATAAAATAAGTTGAACACAGCAGCATCAGATTAAGAGGTGTTCCGATTATATACGGTATGTAATACTGATATAGAAGCGGATTCAAAACCTTATCCTTAGTAAACAAAGAGCATATTCCGCCTGCAAGCGGAAGCTGTATTGCCATCAGCACGATACATAATAACACAACTGCAATAAATGTTGTCGTAAAAATGCGGTTTACAAGCGTTCTGTCATTCTTTCCTTTTGCAACGGCTATAACACTTGAAGCTCCGAGTCCGAACAAAATTGTCAGCGAAAAATAAAGCTGAGCAACAGGAGATAATAGGTTTATTGCAGCCAAAGCATTCTTGCCGAGAATATTGCCGGCTATTATTGAATCGACAATCATTGCAATATTTGTAGCCATAGCCGTAAGAACAGTAGGCAAAAAATATTCCGAATACTTCCTGTTTATTGTGACAGAATTACGTTTTAACGCTGTTTCACTCATAACATCACTCTCATTAAAAATATTATGCATAATCTATCTCAAGAAAACTATCCATTCCTGTCATAGTGAATATTTCCATAACCATATCATTTACATTAACAAGCCTGAGCTTAACTCCGACACTTGTCAGTTTCTTATAAAGCATTAAAATAACCCTGAGTCCTGTACTTGATATATACTCAAGCGCTCTCATATTAAGAGTAACCGTTTCAATTTCATCAAAAGAATTGCGGTTAATCTCCTCCTCTAACTGCGGTGAGGAAATAGTATCAAGTCTGCCGCTTATTGAAATTATAAGATTCTGATTACTGATATTAGTTGTGATCTGCATAATGATACCTCCAAGGTCAAATATTTTTTAGTTATAAAATAACCGAAGGTGGAAAAGATCTTTCCGGCGTTCAGCACCGGAGAATTATAACAGACGGGGCACTTAATGAGTTACGTTTTTATCCGCAAAAGCAGGCTGTTGGCAGATTTGTTATGTTCTTATTTTTGAATTTAACTTATTCTGTATTAGCACCCGACCTTGCTTTCGGGTTATATTTCATAACAAAGAGTTCAATAGATTCTTTCAGCACAGTAATCTGTGATTTCAGGTAAAATTCGTCCTCAAATAATGCGTAATGCACGCAGGCTCTGATTAGAATGAATATCAGCGGCGTCAGCTTTTGATAAGGAATTCCCAGCTTACCCTCTAAGCTTTTTGCGTATTCGGTGTAACGCTTATCAACACCCGCAAAGAATTTCTGACCGTATTCTCTGTATTTCGGGTGTGTATAGACCTGATACATAAGGCGGTATTTCTTTCCGTGTTTTTTTGCAGTCCAGTAGGGTATCTCGTCTATAAACCGCCATAAGTCCTTAACATCTGTGGGAGCTTTCGCCATAAAATCATCTTCTACCTTACTCATACAGTACTCCGTAGATTGTATGATAAGGTCATCCAGGCTTTCAAAGTATGTATAGATCATAGATGTGTTATATCCGCAATGCTTTGCCAACACCCGAATACCGGTGCCGTGAAGTCCTAAATCGGCAAAACCGTTAAAGCACGTTTCCATAAGCTTATTTTTTTTGACATTCCATTGTTCTTCTGTATAATTCGCCACCTAATCACCCCATTCATTCAAATCGTTCGTTCTGAATAAAAGCATAACATACATATGATTAAATTGCAATATATTTAAGCGTTTTAATTTGAAAACAGATAAATAGAAGATGAAATGCTTAAACACGCTGTATCAAACCTTATTCAAAATGCAATTAAATATAATACAGAAAATGGCAAAGTACATATCAAAACTAAAAAGGCAAACAACCAACTTTTGATTATCGTATCCGATACAGGAATTGGCATCTCCCCTGACGCTCTGCGCATATTTTTTAACCTTTCTACCGTGAAAACAAGCAAATGACTAAAAAAGTCGGCGGTGCCGGCTTAGGATTAGCTATTGTAAAAAGTATTGTCGAACAACATAACGGAACAATACAATATCACCCAAATGAGCCAAGCTCGTCCGCTCTGCATATGCCTTATATGTGATTTCTGTTCGTCAGACCGAGAGTTTGCTTTAGGCTTATTTCATACTCCACCTCACGATGGACGCACTTGCCCTCAGCTAACAGTTCCTACTGCCAAGCCTGTAGTGGACTCCCACCACCAAGTTACTGCCCATTCCGGGCAAACGCAAAAAAAACGAGGGCAGTAAAAACTACCCTCGATTTGAATTATAACGCATATTTTGGTACGGGTTGCAAGCGGTTGCAAAGTTGCATTGAAATGCAACCCAAGAAGTGTATGCAACCGACCGAAAAATTGGAATTTGACTATCTCTTTTTATAAATAACCAACTCTGGATTTTCGCCATTTTCTTCATAGGTTGCAATAAGAATAAAATCCATATTGCAGACAATGCCAAAACATCTGTTTTCTCCGAATTCGCATTCCAACTGATTCCCTAAATAGGTTACTCCGTCATCTAAAAACTTCACACTTTTTCCGTTTGGAAGTCTGTATTCAAGATTGACATATCCGCCAACTAAGGCATTAAGCTTTTGAAGCTTTGGCATTCCTTCAATGTTCAATTCATTGATTTCCGTAATCAAGAGTTTTTTGAATTCTTCAAAAGCTCCATCACCGCCAAGCTCTTTGTATCTCTTCCAATAATCTAATTTCGGTAGAGTTTCCTGTAAATAAGAACGAACTTCTTCCTCCGGATGTTCCTCATTTGCCATATGCTTTACACAAACATCAATCAGGTCATCAATATTATGATACATATATTCTCCGTCTGCATAGCACCATTTGCAATATTCTTCATTAAAGAAACCATCGGTTTCCTTGCTGATATTAGAATCTTCCAAAGGCATACCGCAGCATTGGCAGATAAGCTGTCTTGGAGAACCGAGAAGCGTATTGATAGATACATCAAACAGTTTTGATAACAATTTTAGTGTTTCAGTATTTGGCACCGTTTCTCCGGTTTCCCAACGAGAAACCGCCTGTCTTGTTACGAATATTTTTTCTGCAAGAGCTTCTTGTGAAAGCCCGTTTTTAGTTCTCAACTCTACTATAATATCCTTTGTTTCCATAGAATCATCACCTCACTATAATTGTAATGCAGGATGTTCAAGTTTACAAGCAACTCGCTGTTGCTATCAGTTAGACAAATTCTTATTTATCGAACAGATTATATCACATAAATATGAATTTTTCCACCCAAACAAAAAAGGCGGGGTTTATTCAACCCCAACCTCGATGTCCCTTCCGTTCTTGAATCGGAAGGTTATTCTGTTGTCTTTGTGTATTCTTTTTGACAGTGAAACTTTTCTATACAATGAAACTAATCTATTTTGAGAAAAGTTTCATTTTGGTATTCGGGTTCATAATTCCGTCTTTTTTTCAGTTTTGCAAGGATCATAGAGCGGAGAAAATTTCCCACACTGAAACTTATCTTTTATGCCCCACAGCCAAAAAGCCTTGTGTTACAGGCATTTTTGAAAAAAGAAAAAGAACGAAAGTTGCAATACCAATGGTATCATAACTTTCGTTCTTATTTGGTGCGGGCGACAGGACTTGAACCTGCACATCGGTTGACACTAGAACCTAAATCTAGCGCGTCTGCCAATTCCGCCACGCCCGCATATATCAATTGAATATAACATCGGCTATTATACAACAAATTTGAGAAAAAAGCAAGTCCAGAAATCAAGATAATCATAACAAGAAATCAAGATAATCAAAATTTCAAAATACAAAGATAAATTGATTAAGAGAAATCAAGCGCCGACCCACTATGGCTATGAGTCGGCGCAATTTCAAATTTCCTTCGCAATTTCAAATTTTTAATTCTCGTTTTCGATATCTGTTATCATCTGAACTCTCTTGACATGGCGGTCGCCGTCAAACGGGGTTTCGAGGAATATTCTTGTGAACTTAACCGCCTGCTCCTCGGATATAACTCTGCCTCCCATTGCAATTATGTTAGCATCATTGTGGCGGCGCGTCATCTCTGCACAGAACTCGTTTGTGACAACGGCGGCTCTGATACCCTTGACCTTGTTTGCGGCAATCGAAATTCCGATACCCGTACCGCAGCAAAGAACACCCTTTTCACATTCGCCGCTTGCTACTGCGTCGGCAACCTTTTTTGCATAAACCGGATAATCAACAGATTCCTCGCTGTAGCAACCGAAATCGTTGTACTCAATTCCGCTTTCATCAAGATACTTTTTTATTGCTTCCTTAATGGCAAATCCACCGTGATCGCATCCAAGTGCTATCATTTTTTCTCCCCCTTGTTTTTGGCAATCAGCTCTCGCTCCGCCTGAGACAGGCGCAGATATGACGGCATCAATGCCGCTGCGCTGACTGTTTCGTTATTATTATACTTCTTTATTGCAGCCGCCGCAACCGACGACGCTTTCTGAAAGCGCAGGTTATCGGGCGGCAATTTGACGTTATTGTTATCGGCAAGCATACTGAAGGCAAGAGGTGATCCGTCGCCGACAAGAACTATGTCTCCGCTTATATTTTTAAGCTCCTCGCCAAGCTTGTCAACCATTATTGCCCTGTCGTCACACAGTCTTGTAATCTCGCCGTTTTGCACCTTGAAAAGCGCATTGTAAAACTGCTTGCAACGGGCGTCCATAACGGCGCAGATTGTAAATTCGCCAATCGGCGGCAGGTTACAAGCCATAGCCTCAAGCGTTGATACTGCAACGCACTTTTTATTGAGCGCCGCCGCAATGCCCTTTACACAGCTTACCGCAATGCGAAGCCCCGTAAAAGAGCCGGGACCTGCCGACACAGCGAGGGCATCAACATCTTCAAGCTTGCAGTTCGACGCCTGCAATAGCTGCTGTGTCATCGGCATCAGCGTTGCACTGTGGGTAAGACCGACATTTAGAAATGATTCTGCAAGCAGCTTGCCGTCCTCAACCAAGGCTACCGAGGCGGAAACCGCAGATGAATCAAACGCTAAAATTTTCATCAAACCTCTCCCCCTCTACCGTAATCACACGGCTGTTCTCGTCTTCGCCGCGTTCAAACCTGACTATTATACTGTCATCGGGCAGAGCATCAGCTATATTTTCGCTCCACTCGATTATCAGCACGCCTGTGTCAAGATAATCAAAAAAGCCGATTGCATACAAATCGTCAATGCCGTTTATGCGGTACATATCAAAATGATAGATTTTACATCTGCCCTCATACTCATTGACGAGCGCAAAGGTCGGGCTTGAAACACAGTCCTGCGCTCCAAGCCCTGCGGCAATTCCTCTTGTTATAGCTGTTTTGCCCATACCGAGTCCGCCGAACATAGCTATTACTTCATTGCCCTTTAATGTTTTGGCTATCCGCTGTCCGAGCTGCTCGGTCGCTTCGGGCGAATCGGAATAATATTTTATCATCAAATTATCATCTCTGTTTTAGAATAATCCCGAAATAACTCCGTTGTCGTCAACGTCTATTCTCTCGGCGGCAGGAAGCTTCGGAAGTCCCGGCATTGTCATAATGCTGCCTGTTAATGCTACAACAAAGCCTGCGCCGTTTGAAAGCGTGAGATCACGAACGGTGATTGTAAAGTCCTTTGGTGCGCCGAGCAGAGTCGGGTCGTCAGACAGGCTGTACTGAGTTTTTGCAACGCAGACAGGCAGTGAGTTGCCGCCGAGCTTCTCAATCTCCTTTAGAGCCTTTTCAGCCTGTGCGGTAAACACAACATTGTTTGCGTGATAGATTTTAGTTGCAATCGCACCCAGCTTTTCTTTGATCGTAAGGCTGCTATCATAGCAGAAGTGGAAGTCATTCGGCTTTTCGCAGGCTTCAACAACCTTCTGTGCAAGCTCTTTGCCGCCTTCGCCGCCCTTTGAGAATACCTCTGACAAGGCAAAGTCGGCACCGTTTTCGTTGCAGTACTTCTCAATATATGCAAGCTCTGCATCTGAATCGGTCGGGAACTTATTGATAGCTACAACAACGGGCACGCCGAAGCTCTTCATATTCTCAATATGAACGCCCAAGTTGCAGATACCCGCTTTAAGAGCGTCTAAATTTTCCTCGCCGACATTCGCCTTTGGAACGCCGCCGTTGTATTTAAGCGCACGGCAGGTTGCGACAATTACAATTGCGCTCGGGTTAAGTCCTGCGTAGCGGCACTTGATGTCGAGGAACTTTTCTGCGCCGAGGTCCGAGCCGAAGCCTGCCTCTGTGATGCAGTAATCGGCAAGCTTCAGGGCAAGCTTAGTCGCTCTTACCGAGTTACAGCCGTGTGCAATATTTGCAAACGGTCCGCCGTGCATAATCGCAGGAGTGCCCTCGATAGTCTGAACGAGGTTCGGCATAATTGCGTCTTTAAGCAGTGCCGCCATTGAGCCCTGTGCGTTTAAATCCCTTGCGTAAACCGGCTCACCGTCAAGATTATATGCGACAAGAATTCTGCCGAGTCTTTCTTTCAAGTCCTTAATATCGCTTGCAAGACAGAGAATCGCCATAACCTCACTGGCTACCGTTATAATAAATCCGTCCTCCCTGGGAACGCCGTTGATTTTGCCGCCAAGACCGACAACAATGTTGCGAAGCGCACGGTCGTTCATATCGAGGCATCTTTTTATAAGAATTCTGCGCTGGTCAATTCTGAGTGAATTGCCCTGCTGAAGATGGTTGTCCAGCATTGCACAAAGCAGGTTATTTGCCGAGGTGATGGCGTGCATATCGCCCGTGAAGTGCAGGTTGATGTCCTCCATCGGGAGCACCTGTGCATATCCGCCGCCTGCTGCACCGCCCTTGATACCGAAAACCGGTCCGAGCGACGGCTCACGCAGAGCAATAATCGCATTCTTGCCTATCTTAGCCATAGCCTGTCCGAGTCCTGCCGAGGTTGTTGTTTTGCCCTCGCCTGCCGGAGTGGGATTGATAGCTGTTACAAGAATCAGCTTGCCATCCTTGTTGTCCTTTACACGCTCAAAAAGGCTTTCGTTGAGCTTTGCCTTATATCTTCCGTAAGGCTCAAGCTCCTCCTCTTTTATTCCTATTGAATCTGCAATCTCCTTAATAGGTCTGAGCTTTGTCTGCTGGGCTATTTCGATATCTGTTAGCATTTTCCGTTCCTCCTATATATAATAAAAAATATGGGATTACTACATTAAAAAATTATATCATACGGCGCAGATATTAACAAGTGTGAATTTACGATATTTAAGGAAACACTGAATTAATCACGCTTAAAAGCTGTTTACACATCTTGCTTGCATATTTTCCGTCAGCCTGACCAAAAAATCCTCGCAATGCGTCAGCATTACTGCGTTTTATTTGTCCAACCTAACGAAAAATCTGACGACGCAATATGCACAAACGATTTAATCAGTGTTTCCTTAAAAAAGAAACGGCGCCGAATACAGCTGTTGCTTCGGTGCCGCAAAATATGTTTGTTTATCGGATTAAAGGAGCGAGCAAACAACGTCGCCCATTTCCTTACAATTTACCTTCTTTGTTCCCTCTGTATAGATATCGGGTGTTCTGTAGGTTTCAAGAGCCTTTGCAACTGCGTTTTCAATTGCGTCTGCTGCCTCCGGCTGGTCAAGAGAATGCTTGAGCATCATTGCAACGGAAAGAATTGTTGCAAGCGGATTTGCAATGCCAAGACCTGCAATGTCGGGAGCAGAACCGTGAATAGGCTCATAAAGACCTGCCTTGTTCTCGTTAAGGCTTGCTGATGCGAGCATACCGATAGAGCCGCTGATCATTGAAGCCTCATCAGAGAGAATGTCGCCGAAGATGTTAGATGTAACGATAACGTCAAACTGACCCGGGTTGCGGACAAGCTGCATTGCGCAGTTATCAACATAAAGGTGGTTAAGCTCAACCTCGGGATAATCCTTTGAAACCCTGATAACGGTTTCTCTCCAGAGTCTTGACGACTCGAGAACATTCGCCTTGTCAACGCTTGTGAGCTTCTTGTTTCTGTTCATAGCCATATCAAAGGCTACTCTTGCGATTCTCTCAATCTCGGGAACAGTGTACATCTCGGTATCATATGCGGCAGGTTTGCCGTCAACGTCTTTTCTGCCTCTTTCGCCGAAGTAGATGCCGCCTGTAAGCTCCCTTACCACCATAATGTCAAGAGCCTTGCCGATGATTTCGTCCTTGAGCGGTGATGCGTTCTTGAGCGGCTCAAAGATAACCGCCGGACGCAGGTTTGCAAAAAGTCCGAGAGCACCTCTGATGCCGAGAAGTCCAGCTTCCGGACGAAGGTTACCCGGAAGAGTATCCCACTTAGGACCGCCTACAGCACCGAGAATTACAGAATCGGCCGCCTTACACTTTGTAACGGTTTCCTCCGGAAGCGGAACACCTGTTGCATCAATTGCACAGCCACCGAGCAGAGCCTCCTCATACTCAACCGTGAAGTTGAACTTTTCAGCCGCTTTATTGAGGACCTTAACTGCCTCGTCAACGATTTCAGGGCCTATTCCGTCGCCCTTGAGTAAAACAAGCTTATAATTTTTCATCGCTATTATCTCCAATCCGAATTTGATATTAAAAGTATGCCACAGCGGCAAAAATAAAAATGTAAACTATGCTACAATTTGTCAATTTTCCTCTGTTTTTTCATAGGGTGCAAGAGCATAAACCTCGCACACCTTGTCACGCTGCCACAAAAGAGTGTTTATTCTGAGTGAATAGCCAAAGCCGTTGTCCATTCGCCAATCATACGGGTCTGCGTGCGGCAAGCCGTAAACAGACAGTAAATTCATTATCACGCCGCCGTGAGTTATAACGACTGCGCTTGTTTCTCCCGATGCAACAAGGTCGCTGACAATTTTTTCAAACGCACGACAGATTCTGCGCAGGAACGCCTCGCCGCTTTCACCGTTCGGCGGAGTGAATTCATTCTTTGAGTTAGCCAGCCATTTTGCAAAATTGTCCTCCTTTGCCAGATCTGCAACTGTTTTTCCCTCCCAGTCGCCGAAGCTGCATTCAGCAAGACCGCCGATTATTTTTGGGGTAATCGCCGGATAAAGTATGCCTGCTGTCTGAACGCAGCGCTGAAGCGGACTTGAATACACAATGGGCGCACCGGGATAATCGTACTCCTCAGAGTATTTTTTCAAAAGCTTTATTCCCTTTTGCGACAAGGGAACATCGGTTGAGCCTATGTACTTTCCTTTTTCGTTTTCGTCGGTCAAACCGTGTCGAATAAGGTGAATTTGGTAAGTTTTCATAAATAACTCCTCTAAAATACTGTAATAATGACGAACAACGCCTACTTTACAAATTGTTGATTTTATTATATACTATTCGTATATTGATTACAGCGTTGTAATTGTTTTGTTTTAAAATTTTAATCTGTATAACATTTTGTTATTTTTTAAATTCAGGTGTTGGTATGAACAAGGACTTTTCAAGAATAATCTCTTTGCTGCGCAAAGAAAAGGGCTTGAGCCAGAAGCAGGTTGCGGCTGACCTCGGCGTTTCACAGGCTCTTTTATCCCACTATGAAAAAGGAATAAGAGAATGCGGACTTGACTTTGTAATCAAGGTTGCCGAATATTATGACGTGTCAACGGACTATTTGCTCGGCAGAACCGTACAGCGCAACGGCGCAAAAATTGCGATAAATGATTTACCGGAAATTTCCTCGCCCGAAATAAAGCCGAATGTTGTAAAAAGCAATTTGCTGTCTGTCCTTAACAAACGTCTTATCATCAATTCAATCGAGCTGATATTTGACCTGCTTGAAGAAACAGGCAGCAAGGGACTGACAACCGAGGTTTCGGATTATCTGATGCTTTCGGTTTATAAGATGTTCAGGATAATATACAGCAGCGGCAACAAAAACCCCAAAGGCGTGTTCTCGGTCGATGAAAACGTAGCAGGCGGTGTTTTCAGCGCTTTGCAAAGCCTTGCCGAGGCATACGCAGGCTCTCTTGCAGGCGGCAACGGCTGTGACGGCTTTGACGGCGTGCCTATCGACAGAGTTCCTAGCCTTTCCCCCGAAATCATCGCCAAGAAATATCCGCTCTACTTTTCCTCGCTGTTCAATTTAATCAAGGTGTGCGAGGACAAGGCAAACAAGAAATAAAGTTTAGTTTTGAGTTTTGAGTTATTAAAACTTAAATCTTACAGCCCCAAACTAAATTAAGGTTTAGCTTACTAAAATTTTTATATTTATCTGCGGCGCACTTTTGGTGCGCCGCTTTTCTATTAAAACAGTCCGCTTGGCAATGGCAGTGTGAACATATATACAGTATTGGCTACAAAGGCAACACACGAAATTGAAGTAGGCACAAGTCTGTATTTACACAAGCCTGTATTTAAATATACAATAATACAAAGAGACGGAAAAGACTCCGTCTCTTGATATATTGATATTATTTTTGTTATTCGGAATCAGAACTGCTTGAACTGCTTGAATCCTCAAATGAAATTGCATCGCTGTATGTGAATTCGCTTGATGTGTTGCTCGATGCAGAAGAATCTGAAGAAGTCGGTTCAGGTCCCAGACTTACCACAACAGTAACAGACGAGCCGTATTCAACCTTGTCGCCCTCTTTTTTATCCTTATAGGAAATAACCGTGTTTTCCGGAATATCGTCGCTGAACTCCATAACGACATCGGTGAGGAGATGCTCATTTGTAAGAGCTTTGAGAGCCTGCTCATATGTCATATTGTCAATTTTCGGGAGAACTCTCTGCTTTGAGCCTTTACTTATCGTAACGGCTATCGTAACGCCGTCCTTGCCGCGATTGATTGTTGTTCTGCCCTCCGGCGTCTGCTCACATATAAAGCCCTCGGCAACTGTATCGCTGAACGCATCGTCGATTGTTCTGATAACAGTGTATTCGCCGTCGCTTTCCTCCGCCTTTTTCTGAGCGTCCTCAAGCTTTAAGCCGATAAAGCTCGGCACACGGAAGAACTCGCTGTCGCGCGGATATGTGAAGTCCTCGCCCTCAGGCTCGGTTATTGAGGTGGCAGAAGTGGGGTCGGTCGGTGCTTCGCCCGGTTGGAACAAGCCCTCGAACGGGTTTGTTGAAATCCACCAGAAGCCTGCCGCAGAAAACACAACAAGAGCAATTATTGCGGCTATAACACCCCATGTGAAGTTTGAAACTCCCTTTTTCTCTTCAACATCCTCTTCTATCATAGGAACAACAGCAGGCCTTGCTATTTCTTCCTGTATCGCCTTAACTGTCGGAGCTGCGCTGAGCTGTGCCCGCATTGTTTCAAAATCGGGAATTCTCTGCTCCTTGTCAACCTGCAAACCATTTGCAAGTGCGGAAACAACATGAGGAGGAAGCTTTTTTACAACATTGGTGCTGATAAGAAGTCTGCCGTCCTCTTTTCTTTTTACTGCGTCAGCAGGGAGCTTACCTGCAAGAGCGTAAAAAAGAGTTGCCGTGAAGCCGTAAATTTCGGTCTGCTCATCAATAACGCCGTCCTCGTCATACTGCTCAGGCGCACTGCAGCCGGAGTAAAGCACGTCTGCAACCTTGTTGCCCTTCTGACGGACCTCGTTAATTGCAAAATTAACAAGTCTTATCTTGCCTGCCGATGTCACCACAAGGTTGTCCGGCGCAACACCGAGATGATAAAGGCCGTCGCTGTTGAGCTGTGAAAGAGCAGACAAAAGCGGCATAAACAACGGTCTTGCCGTGTCCCACTCCATATTATCGCCGCTGCGCTCAATATACTCCTCAAACGGAATAACATCGTCAACCTCTTCAATGGCATAAACCGTGTTATTCTCTTCAAAAATATCGAGGATATTTGTGATAGCGGTAAGCTCGCTGTATTTTTTGACCTTTGTGTAAATATTCTTGAATTCTTCAAGATATTCTGAATATATAGCATCACTGCCGTTGTTCGGCACAAGCGAATCATTGCTCGAATCCCTTGTGCAAAGACCTGCCGGAAGGAACTCGCGAATGTTTACAACAGTACCGTTCTTATCGTCATATCCGATATATGTAGCAGAATCAGTGCTGTTAACGAGTATTTTTCCGACAATGTACCTATCCTGAAGCCTTTTGCCCAATGGCAAAAAGGGCGCTTTCTGCTGTGTATTTTTATCAAAGCCGCAGTTGGGGCAGATTTTTTCGCCGCTGCTTTCTTTCATACATCCATAGCATAGTTCAGGCATTAAAACACCTTCTTTCACATTATCGTAAGTATTATAACATAAATGCAGTTGTGAATTCAAGTTTTAAGGCTCTCTAAGTTATAACATTTTTGTAAATTATAATAAACGCGTTATGGTCTTACCGTTCCGGCAAAGCCATAACGCGATGACTGCAATTATTCCTCCATCTGCTTTCCGAGAAAAACAGCGGCAGATTGCACAAGCTTTATTTCTGTTTCTGTCGGCATATTTTTGCTGTCGCCGAACAGCATTATAACGCTGCCCATAACATCGCCCGAAGAAATTATCGGATACATTACCGCCGCTACACCGTCAAGCCCCTCAACCGGGTGGATATCGTTGATCTGGGTATCGTGAGCCGCATAGCTGCGGCGCATCTCCATAAATTCATCAATCACAGGCGACACCCTGCGTTCAAGATAGTCACGCTTAGGCACACCGGATGCGGCAACAATATGCTCGCTGTCGCTTATTATCGTCGGCATACCCGAAACCTTGTATAACACCTCTGTGTAAAGAACCGCAAGATTGACAAGCTCACCCATCGGCAGATATTTTTTGAAGATGACCTCTCCGTTGCCGTCGGTGTAAATTTCAAGCGGCGCACCCTCTTTTATTCTGAGAGTACGTCGGATTTCCTTGGGTATTACAACTCTGCCGAGGTCGTCAATGCGCCTAACAATTCCTGTTGCTTTCATATATATTAGCTCCTTATTTTCAATAATCGCTTGGCAAAATCAGAAAGATTTTTGCAAAAGTTATTGTTTGAAAATAAGAATTTTTTATACAAAAAGTCAATAAATTCTTTATTTGCATATGAGAATTAATTGATAAAATCAACAAAAGGAAGATTTCTGACTATTCCAAACAAAAGCAAAAGGACAATCAGCGTGATAACCACCGCTGACTGCCCTCGACTTAGCTTTTGTGAACCCGTTCTTATATATCTTACGATAATTGTAATCGCCAGAATCAAGAACACGGGCGAAAGAACAAATAATGCAGCATTATAGCGAAAGGCAGCTTCAAAATCAAGATTAATTATTGAAATAATCATCCTTGACACTCCGCATCCCGGACAGTTAAGTCCGGTTATAAGGTGGAACACACACGGTATTCCTATTCCCGTCAGAGAATTGAAGATAATGTATATTATGCCGACCGCAATAATGATTCCAAACAGAATCAGAACATTTTTTGCTCTCTTCTTCATCAAATAAAATTACTGCTGAACGAGCTTGTTAATTTCATTCTGAACAAGTGCATATGTAATAATGCCTGCAAACAAGTAAAGAATGAGATACAGCACACCGCCGTTGCTTGCAGGAATACCGCGAGATGTCTTGATGTTGTCAAGAGTCTCACCGCATTTATAAGCCCAATAAAGGCCATAAATACCGCAAGTTACAATTGTCAACAGCAATGCAACGCCGCCGGAAGTTGATGACTGGTCGCCTGAAAGAGCTCTCAGGTCGTTTGTAATCATAACAAACCAAACAAGTCCGAAGATGCCGCATGTAACAATTGACAATACGATATAAAGTGCAATACTTCTCTGCTGAACCATAAGATATACCTCCATTTTTTAAGATGTTAAAATGATACCACAAAATTAACAATTTGTCAATATATTATTAAAACAATATCAAGTAATTCGTGAACTCACCTGATGATCAGTGGATTATTTTTTTCTCATCTTATCACGGTCAACCTGCTTCTGGAAAGAAAGAATTTCCTTGTAGATTCTTTCGCAGTTGTTGTGGTCGTGATAGTTATAAAAATCATCTACCCTGTCAATATACTTTTGGCTCATTTTGCAGCCGTTTTCCATGTAAGCGCAAAGCGTATTCACAAGCTGCTCGCTTTCGGTGCAGATTTCGCCGAAGCCCATCGTGTCATAGAAGAAGCAGCCGTCGTCATAGTGCGCCGGAAGCTGTGACGGGTGAAAATACACGAGCGGCTTTTTCATATAGGCAAAGTCAAACTGAACGCCTGAGTAGTCAGTCACCATAAGGCTTGACTCGGTAAGGATTTTTTCATAGCTAAGGTTCCCGACAGAGGCTATTACCTCTACCCCGTCGCCCGGTGTAAAGTCCTTTAGCTGGGCGCTTAAAATCGGGTGCAGCAGGTATTTTATCTTATATCCGTTTTTCTTTGCACAGCTTAAAAGCTTTTCGTTGTTGATCAGGTCATTATATATCTTGTAATAAACGGTATGCTTGAATTCGGGATTATATTCACGCTGAACGCCCTCGCTTGATGTAACCGGCATTGCGTTATACATTCGCCATGTCGGAGAAAGCAGGATCTGCTTGCGGTCATTGTTCTTCAATCCGTCATATCTTCCTATACCCGTGAGCCTGATAATGTCAAAGCCCTTGTAGTTGTATGCGTGATGCTCCAGATTGCCCTTTTCATACTTTGACGCAATAAAATACATCTTCGTATTATCAATAATTCTTTGCTGTGCCATTGCGCATTTCTGCACAGTAAGGCCGTGCTGCAGGCACATTGAGCCGAAGTTGCAAAGTCCCCTGATGAAGCGTGAGCGGTCCATATTGTAACCGTTGAACGGGAAAAGGTTTGAATTTGTGATAAGCACAATATCAGAGTGTAAAAACGCAAGGCGGTGCTTGAGCGAACGGGTCGCAACAGGCTTATAACCGTCTGCCTTAAGCGACTTATAGTCGGGAGTGTTTTTGTCGATGATATAATACTTTGTTATTCCGTCGTTGTTCTTTGCCGTTGCACGGTACAGATATTCACAGCTGTCGCCGCCCTTGTAAAGCTTATCATACATAAGCCATATCTTCTTGTTTTTGAAGAAAGGAATGGTAACATCATATAAAAGGCGGAACAGAAAATACTTTTTGCTCTCGCAGAAAAGCTGCGGAAGATACTTAAGCTCGGATTTAAGCTTTTTCAGACGGCTTGCCCTTTCAATGACAATCGCCTTTTCATATGCATTGTGTTTTGCGATGTACTGATTAAAGCACCAATAGCTGTCCTTTGGTTTAACAGCAAGCTTAGCCCAGTGATGCAGGAATGAAAAATTGAGCGGCACAAGCGTTGAGCCGACCTGCGCAAAGAAGCGAAGCTTCTGCTCCGGTTTTGAGCTGTTAAGCGGCAGCTCCAGATGGAAGGTGAACTTCTTGTAGGCACTTATGCCGAAATACTTAGTCAGCGAATAACGGTCGTTGTTCTCAAGATAATACTTCTTGCCGTTGAACTGCGCATAAAGACTGAGCTTTTCGGCGATAAACACATTTCTGAACGAGCCGTCAAGCAAGAGCCTTCCGTCGCTGTAGTCAAGCACATGAATACCTATATGCATACTTGACAGGCGGGATACAAACACGTTGCTGTCTGTTTCGTTAATGCTGAGAATTGCGTCGTTTTTATCCTCGACAAGAACACGGTTAAGCTCAGATGTTCCGTTTTTAAGCTCCTTGAACATCAAAGCGCACTCAAGGCTGTACATAATTGCAGGGAACCTGTTTTTGTTCAGAATAATTCCGTCATTTGTGTTTTTCAGCACATGGCGAACCATAACAAAATACGCTTTCAGCTCATTGTCTGTCATTGCACGCTTGTTGCGGTTATTCATATTTGACAGGAATCTCGCCTGAAAATAGTACATAAAATAAAAGCTGATAAAAAGCGGTATTTCACCCTTTTGCTGCTGTGTGTATTCCATTAACGGAATGAGAAAATCAACAATCGAGTCAATATACCAATCCTTGTAAATCGCATTGATGTGATAAAGAGCGTTGTCCTCCTGCGGCTTAAAGAAGTTATACTGCTCGTCTGCAACAACACCGTAAACAGGGTTATCAAGCAGAAGCTTCATCATATAATCCTGATAGTACTCATACTTGATGTTGGAATTAAACATACGAGTATTGAACACATCAGAAAGGAAAAGGCAGGCATTTGCGCTCGGCTGAATATAATTGCAGTTTTCCTCAACCGATACGGTGCCGTCCTTTAAAAATCTGCCGGCTTTGTTAAGTGCGCTTTGCTCCTCACGGTCGAGCGACGGAATAAAGCAAGCCGAGCTGCAGCAGGCAAAGCTGACGCCGTTCTTTTTTATATTCTGAGCGGCTTTACCGAAAAATCCCGGAGTAACAAAATCACCGCTGTCAAAAAAGGTTACATACTCAGTCGAGAGCATATCCACTGCCCTGTTCAGAGCCGCACCGGTAAACTCATCCTGATGTTTTTTTATTATCTCATAATTCACTTTTGATTCTGCCGAGGTAAAGCCCTTTGATGTAGCGTCAATAACAAATATTTTTGTCAGCGCACAGCCGGGTGTGCTGCAGGCTTCGACAGATGAAATTGTTTTTTGAAGCTTCATAACACTATCGTCATCCGCAATAATAACAGCGGTCACTTCTTTTTCTTTGAGTTCTCTCATATTATAATCGCCTCATATATACATAAATTATCGCATATCTGCTTTTGCTTTGACTTTATTGTTTTTCAGCCTGTCGTATTATATCACATAGCCGTAAAAAAGTAAATTGTCAAAAAGGCACAGTCAAGGCGTATTACGGCAGTGTTTTTCCCGTTGCGGTGTATATTTCGTACCATTGCTTCCTCGTCAGGGTGATGTCTGCTCCCTGTGCAATCTCCGCAAGCCTGTTGATTTTTGTTGTACCGGCGATTATCTGCATATTCGCCGGATGGCGAAGAACCCATGCACTAACCACGGCGTTTTTCGTCACGCCGTAAATCTCGGCGATATTCCCAAGGCATTCGTTAAGAAGTGGGAACTTATCGTTATCAACAAATACGCCCTCAAAGAAGCCGTACTGAAACGGCGACCACGCCTGTATTGTGATATTGTTCAAGCGGCAATAGTCAAGTATCATTCCGTCCCGGTCAACAGACTCCGGCTTTGTCATATTTTCATTTAAGGCAAAGTCAATCATACCGGCGAACATCGGTCCGAATTGAAGCTGATTTGCAATTATTGGAGCCTTGACGTATTTTCGGAGCAGCTCAAGCTGCATTGAATTCATATTGCTGACACCAAAGGCTTTCACCTTGCCGTCCGTGAAAAGACGTTCAAAGGTCTGTGCGATTTCCTCAGGCTCAAAAAGGGCGTCGGGACGGTGCAGCAAAAGGCAGTCAAGGCTGTCGATATGAAGCCGGTTCAGGCTTTGCTCCACGCTTTTTAAAATATGCTCTCCCGAAAAATCATAGTACCCTTCTCTTATTCCGCATTTACTCTGGATAAAAAGCTTATCCCTATTTGACGGGTTTCTTAGCATATACTCGCCGAAGATGCTTTCACACTCTCCGCCGCCGTAAATATCCGCATGGTCAAAGTGATTTATACCAAGCTCCACCGCCGCATCAATCAGAGAAAAAGCCTCACTGCGGTTCATCTGATTAATCCGCATACAACCCATAACAACCGATGAAACGCTTTTACCGCCGAAATTAATATACTTCATTGCAGCAACCCCCTTGAATTACTTTGTGTTGATATTGATAAGCTCCGCTCTGAGCTTTGAATACATAATTTTCTGACTGCTGTAAAGCCCGTAATAACCCGACAGCATATAGCTGACTGCACAGGCGAGGACGAAATAAAGTATGCCCTGCGCACCGAAAATTTCAACGCTTAAAATCAGTGACGCTATCGGACAGTTTGTGACGCCGCAGAAAAGCGAAATCAAGCCGATTGCGGCGGCAAAGCTGATATCAGCGCCGATAAGAGAGCCGACAAGACCGCCGAGTGTTGCGCCGATGAAAAATGTCGGGACAATTTCGCCGCCCTTGTAGCCGCTGCTGATTGTTATCACGGTAAATATCAGCTTCAGCGCAAAAGCCTCGGGCCTGACCTGACCCAGATTTACAGCTTGCTCGATAACACTCACGCCGATGCCGTTATAATCTCTTGTATTCAGAATGAGCGTCAGCAAAATTATCACACAGCCGCCTACTATGGCTCGAATATACTGATTTTTCAAATAACGCACTGCATATTTGTGAGCCGTTTTCATAACAAAGCAGAACACAATGCTCACTCCGGCGCACACTGCGGCTATCGCAAGAACCTGAAGCGCCGCAATAATATTAAAGTCGGGCACAGACATAATTCTGAGTGCAAACGGCTTCACACCGAAAAACGAGGACACGCTGACGGAGATAACCGACGAAAACACACACGGCAGAAAGCCTGCGTAATACATAACGCCTACGCTTGTAACCTCCATCGCCAATACCGACGCCGTAACCGGAGTACCGAACAAAGCCGAAAAAACTGCGCTCATACCGCACATTATGGCTATATTCTCATCCTTCTGCTTCATTTTAAGCTGAGTGCCGATTTTTGCGCCGAGCGTACCGCCAAGCTGCAAAGCCGCACCCTCACGTCCTGCCGAGCCGCCGAAAAGATGAGTGATAACTGTGCTGACAAAAATCAGCGGTGCTAAAATTATAGGCACGCCGTTGCCTGTTCTTACAGAATTGATGATATTATTTGTACCCACGCTTTCGTCCATTTTGCAAATGCGGTACAAAAACACTATAACAACACCGCCGAGCGGCAGCAGGTAAAGCAGCCATGAATATGTGCCGAAAAGGTCTGAAACAAAGCCTACGCTTTTGTCAAACGCCGCACCGATAAGACCGCCGATTGCTCCGCACAGAGCCGCAACAAGCACCCACTTTAAAAAAGCAAGGGAAAAATCCCTTATCGTGTATATATGCTTTTTCAGGTTAAGATTCATCATAATCACCCATATTATTTTAGCATTACAATATGGCTTTTTCAAGCACTGCCGCAAATCTGTCGAAAAGCACTGTATATGCACAGCAAATCACCGCACAAGCAGTCTGTGCGGTGATAAAAGTTTATATTATTTTTCCTCTTCCAATGATATCCTTGATCTCCAAGAGGCTGTCAACAACCGTTGCTCCTGTCTGTTGCAAATCGCTGCGGCTCTGGTGGCCTGCCGTCAGCAATATACACTGTGCTCCAAGAGCCTTTGACACCTCAAAATCCTGAACACAGTCGCCGATAACGAGAATCTCGTCACTGCTCTTACAGCGGAGTCTTGCTATATTTTCTGCTCTTTTAACCTTGCTGTGAACGTAGCGGTCGTCTGCGCCGGAAATCAAATCAAAATAATCATACAAGCCGTATCGCTTTGCGCCGTTTTCAATAACACTTTGCTGTGAGCCTGAAACAATCGCCTGAAAAGCGCCTTGTGCCGAGAAATATCCAAGAAGCTCCTTTGCACCATCCATCACCGGGTCGGCGGCGATGTGCTTTTCATAGCCGACAGCAAATTCATTTGCTATGATATCAAAAGGAATCTCGTTCAAATCAAAAAGATGCTCGTAGAACTTTGATATCGGTGTGTCGATATAGCTTTTATACTGTTCCATATTGATACACGGCATATCTCTTTTTCTGAGCATATCGTTGACAGATTCAAGCGCAGTGCCTACATCGTCAATAAGAGTGCCGTTATAATCCCATAACACACAGGATGGCTTTATCATTTTATTGCTCCATACCAAGCTTTATTGCATTTTTGTTTGCATCAAGCATATTGGCTTTTCGTGCCGGAACACACTTCTCAATCGCCTTGTAAAGCGACTCCTCTGTGCAGAAGCCTGTTTCCTTGAACAGCTTGCCGACAAGAATGATGTTTGCAAGGCCCTTGAGTCCGTTTTCCTCTGCAAGCTTTGTTGCAGGAACATAATAAACATTCACATCGTCACGCTCGACCTTTTTGTCGATAAGGAAGCTGTCAACAACAACCGTGCCGCCCGGCTTAACGCTGTCGATAAATTTATCAAATGACGGAAGATTCATTGCGATAAGTGTATCGGGAGCCGTAACAAGCGGAGAACCGATTGCCTTGTCGGATATACAAACGCTGCAGTTTGCAGTGCCGCCTCTCATCTCCGGACCGTATGACGGAAGCCACGAAATTTCCTTTTCGTCAAAAAGTCCGCCGTAGGCTATAACCTTTCCTGCAAAGAGTATGCCCTGTCCGCCGAAGCCGGCAAGAATCATATTATAATTTTTGCTCATTTCAGTCTGTCTCCCTTCTCCCCGTCTTTATAAACTCCGAGAGGATAATACGGAATCATCTTTTCTCTGAGCCAGTCAAGAGCCTCAACAGGCGACAAGCCCCAGTTTGTCGGGCAGGTTGAAAGCACCTCGACAATTGAGAAGCCCTTTTTGTCTATCTGATTCTGGAACGCCTTCTTGATAGCTTTTTTTGCGGCGTTTACATTCTTTACGCAGTCAACGGCAACACGCTGTGCAAGTGCAACACCGTCAAGTGTTGAGAGCATCTCACACACTCTTACCGGGTAGCCGGCTGTGTTGACGTCACGTCCGTAAGGAGTTGTCTGCGTTACCTGACCCGGCAGTGATGTCGGAGCCATCTGACCGCCTGTCATACCGTAGATTGTGTTGTTTACAAATATAACGGTGATATTCTCGCCTCTTGTGGCGGCGTGAACCGTTTCAGCCGTACCGATAGCGGCAAGGTCGCCATCGCCCTGATATGTAAAGATTACGTTGTCGGGCTTTGCTCTTTTAAGACCCGTTGCAACAGCCGGCGCTCTGCCGTGCGGAGCCTCGACCATATCACAGTTAAAATAATCATAGTTCATAACGGCGCAGCCAACCGGTGAAACACCGACTGTTTTGCCCTCAACGCCCAGCTCGTCAATAACCTCGGCAACAAGACGGTGAATAATGCCGTGTGTGCAGCCGGGGCAGTAATGAAACGGAGCATCTGTAAGTGCGTGCGGCTTTTCAAAAACAACTGCCATTATTTTTCGCCTCCAAGCTTAATAATCTCTTGTAAAATCTCATCAGGCGTCGGGATCATACCGCCTGTTCTGCCGTAGAAAGATACCGGCTTTGAGCAGTTGATTGCAAGCTTAACGTCGTCAACCATCTGTCCCATTGACATTTCAACGCTTAAAAATGCCTTTGCGTGCGTTGCCGCCTTGCTGATAACGTCGGTCGGGAACGGCCAGAGTGTTATCGGGCGGATAAGACCTGCCTTGATGCCCTGTGCTCTTGCAGCGTCAACGGCACTGTGCGAAACTCTTGCAGACGCACCGTATGCCACAACAATGATATCGGCGTCATCTGCGAGATATTCCTCTGCCATCTGCTCGTTCTGCTTTATAATCTCGTATCTCTCAAATCTCTCTTTAACAAGCTGTTCAAGCGCCTGCGGTGTGAGATAAAGCGAATTTATGATATTGTGCTTTCTCTTGTTCTGATGTCCGTTGGTTGCCCAAGGCTTTTCGGGAAGCTCGATATTGCTGCCGTCGGGAATTTCAACAGGCTCCATCATCTGACCGAGCATACCGTCGGCTAAAATCATAGCCGGCATTCTGTATTTGTCGCCGAGATCAAAAGCCTTGCCGACAAGGTTTACCATTTCCTGAACAGTTGCAGGAGCAAAAACAAGAATCTGGAAATCGCCGTGACCTGTTGCCTTTGTAGCCTGCCAGTAGTCAGCCTGTGACGGCTGAATTCCGCCAAGACCCGGACCGCCTCTCTGAACATTTATGATAAGCGCCGGTACGTCCGAGCCTGCCATATAAGAAATAGCCTCTGTTTTAAGGCTGATTCCCGGCGAGCTTGACGATGTCATCGCTCTGCAGCCTGCGCTTGCACAGCCCAGAACCATATTTGCAGCCGCAAGCTCAGACTCAGCCTGAAGATATGTACCGCCGATTTTTGGCATTTTCTTTGACATATAGGCGGCAAGCTCTGTCTGAGGAGTTATAGGATAACCGAAGAAATGGCGGCAGCCTGCCTGAATGGCGGCTTCGGCAAGAGCTTCGTTACCCTTCATTAAAAATCTTTCTGCCATTGTAACCTTTCCTTTCGTTTGGAAACATCTGAAAATAGAAAAATGCTTTCTGAGTTTTCAGATACCTCCTGATTATCTTTCAACCGTTATTGCAAGATCGGGGCACATTGTAGCGCACGCCTTGCAGCCTATACATTCCTCCTCGTTAATTAGAGAAGCGGGATGATAGCCCTTGGCGTTGATTACATCAAGCTTAAGCGCAATGATATGCTTCGGACATGAGTTTACACAAAGCTCACAACCCTTGCAAAGATTTTCATTAACGGTAATTTTTGCCATAACACTTTACCTCCAATCACATTAATAATTATATTTTTCAAAACGGAGGCTTAACAATCTGCTCCACCTTATAAAGGCGTTCAGAGTTAAGTTCGCTGAAAATTTCTGACTTGGCAGTTGTAAAAGCAAGCGGCAGCTTCAGAATATCGGCTGTCTGCCTTGCAAAATTCATTGAGGACAAGATATCCTCTTTTGTCGTGAGATGCTGAAGATGAGAATTGTTGACAACTGCCGTTGCTTTTATCCTTGCGGCGTTTTCTATCTCATACAGGATTTCCGCACATTCAGACGGGGTTGATGTAAGTGAACGGAACTTGTTGACAACATAGAAAATATCCTTGTCGGGATGCGCATTGATTTTTTTGGCATACCTGCCCAGTGCGTATGCACCGGCATCGTCGCCGCCGACATCGACAACAACATAATCATCACGATTTTCAAATATCGAGTCCATAGAGGCAGGCAGTGACGGATTGTCAAGGTTTGTCGAAACAAACACAGGAGCGACAACCTTTATCCCCTTCGCCTGCAAAAGCTCTTTATAGTCGCCTGTGCGGAAGTAAGGGTTGACAACGTCAAGGTCGGCTATCGTCACCCTTTTACCTCTTGCGGCTAAATCGAGGGCAATATTGAGCGACAAATTTGTTTTGCCGCAGCCGTAATGCCCAAGCACTATTGTTAAACGTTTAAAATCAATCATTAAATCAAATCTTTTCCAGAGCCTGCTTGAAATCAGCAAGTATATCGTCAATATCTTCAATTCCGACGGACAGTCTTATCATATTCGGGCTTATACCACATTCGTGAAGCTGCTCGTCTGTCATCTGCCTGTGTGTTGTGCTTGCCGGGTGCAAAACGCTTGTTCTTGCGTCGGCAACGTGAACCACCATCGCCGCAAGCTCGAGCGATTCCATCAGCTTTTCTGCGGCTTTTCTTCCGCCCCTGACGCCGAAGGAAACAACACCGCTGCTTCCGTTCGGCATATATTTCTGAGCGAGGCTGTAATATTCATTATTCTCCAGTCCGGGGTAATTTACCCACTCTATTTTATCGTTCTCATCAAGGAACTTTGCAAGTGTAAGCGCATTGTCACAGTGACGGGGAACTCTGAGGTGCAGAGTTTCAAGCCCGATATTCAGCAAAAATGCGTTCATCGGAGCCGCCTGTGCGCCCATATCCCTCATAAGATGCACTCTCGCCTTAACAATATAAGCCGCATTGCCGAAGGTGTCGGTATAAACAACGCCGTGGTAGGTTTCGTCAGGCGTTGTCAGCATTTCGTAGCCGCCCTTTACCCAGTCGAACTTGCCGCTGTCAACAATTACTCCGCCGAGCGCAACTGCGTGACCGTCCATATACTTTGTGGTCGAGTGAACAACAATGTCTGCGCCGAACTCAATCGGACGGCAGTTTATCGGCGTCGGGAAGGTGTTGTCAACAATGAGAGGTACGTTGTGAGCGTGCGCACAGCGTGCGTACATCTCAATGTCGGTTACGACAAGTGACGGATTTGCAAGGCTCTCTGTAAAAACAGCTCTTGTGTTATCCTTGAACGCCGCCATAATTTCTTCCTCTGTGGCTGTCGGGCTCATAAATGTAAATTCTATGCCCAAGTCACGAAGGGTTTTGTTGAACAGATTGAATGTGCCGCCGTAGATTGCACTGGCGCATACAACATGGTCGCCTGCCTTACAGATGTTTGTTATCGACATCATCGAAGCCGCCTGACCCGATGCTGTGAGCATTGCGCCCACGCCGCCCTCAAGAGCGGCGATTTTCTTTTCCACCGCATCAAGAGTAGGGTTGGCAAGCCTTGTATAGAAAAAGCCGTCTGTTTCAAGGTCAAAAAGCTTTCCCATTGTTTCTGCGCTGTTGTATTTATATGTTGTGCTTTGCACAATCGGTATTACGCGCGGTTCACCGTCACCCGGCTCATAACAGCCCTGCACACATATTGTGCTTAATTTTTTGTCCATTATTTCAACCTCATTTCCAAGTTATTTATATTCATACGAAAAGATTTTTAATTGCACCTGTTATAAAATCAACGCCGCCGACAACAAGTGCAACAAGAAGAATAAAGAGAACTATCGAAACTATTCTCACGGCAATACGCTTGCCCGAGGACATTTCTTCAAACTCCTCGGCTTCGGGCGTGTTCTCGATTTCAAGCTCATCCTCCGGCGCCGTTTCGTCGGGATTGGCAGCGTTTATGCCGATAAGTATTTCCATAGCCTTGCCGTAATATGAATAAGGCACCTCAATGCGGTATCTTGCGTTGTCAACACCGGTTACCGCCTTTGCAGAAGATTCCTTCTTGTCGGCTCTTGTTGCATATGGGATATCGGCGTCCTCAAGCGCCGCAGTTATTCTATCCTTTTCAATGCCAAAGGCAGTTACCGTTGTAACCGGGCTTGAATTGCTTATCTTCTTTGTTAAAATTTCATTCTTGCACGACGGACAAGTTCTTTTGTCCTCATAAAGCCTGTGGCATTTATTGCAATAATACTTCATTTAAAACCTCCTTGTTCTCTGAGCAATGTATATATTATATCAACATACTGTCCGTATTGCAAATTCAGGAATTATTTCTTAGCTTTCTGATTTGCAGGAGAATTATGTTTTCGACACTTTTCTTCATTTTTGAGCCGCGGTACAGCATAACAACGGCAAATCCGATGATAACAAGGCTGCAAGCCGAAAGCAGAACAAGCAGCGGCATATTCATTGGCTGTATTGCAGAAATAATGCCGATTACACAAAGAGCAAACAGCACCGCACACGGCACCGATATCTGAAAAACATAGTGGATAAAGCCAAGCTGAACTCCGCCGAGGTTCGGCAGATACCCTATTTCCTCTGTCAGTATAACGCCGTTTGTGCTCACGAAAAGCTGCGGCAGTGTGTATCTGCCCTTTTCTTTATCAAAAACGCTGCGGCTGAATTCAAAGCTCATCTCACCTGTCTGCGGTGACGAAGGCTTGAATGCAATTTTTTTCTTTATTCTTATCGGGTCAATATTTTCGTACCATGCGCCCTTGTCAAAAACAAGGAAGAACAAAATTGCGGTTATTATCTCTTTAAGCACAAACATCACACGGTTTATCGGTCGCATTGTGAGATTTTGCGGAACAAATTCAATATTTGCGTGACAGTTTATCTGCTCGCCGCAGTCAAAAGAAGCCGTGGGAGAATATCTGTCTATCGGTCTTTTCTTGCCCTCACATTCAATGAAAAACGTATCAGATTTATTGATATTTTTTGTTGAAACACGCAGAAACATTTTTTCACCTCCGTTACCACAAGTAATAAATAATATCACAGGTCGGTTATACAGATTATTGCGGCTCCGCCGCTGACATTTACAGACGCTTTGTCCGATGTTATAACATTGCTTACGCCAAGAGGAAATTCAGCCGTTAAGGTGTAGCAAGACAGAGGATAATAAAAGCCGGAAAGAGAAACTCCGCAGCTTTTGCAGGCAAAAGGAAAAATTGAAAAGGTCCTGTCCTTCTGATTTTCAATGGTTACCTGCTCGTTTTCGACAATGAAAATCCTTGTTTTATCCGTAAGAATTTCACCTGAACAATTGCGGTGCTTTAAATAAAGAAGAATAGAAAGGTTAGCAAAGGTGTGGTCCTCCCTGCCGCCTGTTGCGGCAAGAAAAACAAAACGGTCGCAGCCTCTTTTTATCCCCTCACGCACGGCAGACATCGTGTCGGTGTCGTCCTTATGCACAGGCAGAATGATTGTTTCAATATCGTTATCCGGTACAGGTGAGGAATCAAAATCACCCACAATCAAATCAGGCGTGATCCCTGCGTTCACGGCGTAAACATAGCCTGCGTCGGCACAGATGACAAAATCATCATCGGATATGCGGTTTTTAAAAAAAGCTATATCAGCAGACGGCGCTCCTGAAATTATTACACAGCGATTCATTTCAACTCCCATTCCTTAAGGTCTTTGACCTCGTTATACATTGTCACATAGCTCTGATGTCTTGACTTTTCAATTTTGCCCTCTTCAACCGCCCTAAGCACAGCACAGCCAATCTCCTTTGTGTGTGAGCAGGAGGTAAAACGGCAGTCGTCAAGATACGGCTCAAATTCAGTAAAACAGCCTGCCAGCTCGTCTTTTTTTATTATTTCGTATCTCTGCAGATCAACGGTAGAAAATCCCGGCGTGTCTGCAACATAACCCGAATCGGTTTTATAAAGCTCAACGGTTCTTGTTGTGTGGCGTCCCCTGCCGAGCTTTTTGCTTATATCGCCCGTTTCGGCGGCAATACCCGGGAACATTGCGTTGAGCAGAGTTGACTTGCCGACGCCGGAATTGCCGGTGAAGGCTGTGATGCCGTTTGTTAAAATGCGACTTTTCAGCTCATCAGCGTTAAAGTCCTTTGATGAAAAGCAAAACGTATTTATGCCTGAGTTTGAATAGATTTTATAAAGCCCGTCCGGGGATTCTAAATCCGTTTTGCTTATCACCAGCATAGGTTCAATATTCTTCTTGACGGCTGTCGCAATCATTTTATCAATTATCAGTGTGTTCGGCGACGGTGAGATTATTGACGAAACGATGACAAGCCTGTCGATATTCGCCAAGGCAGGACGGACAATACTGTTCTTCCTCGGCAAAACCTTCTCTATAACGCAGTAGCCATCGTCCGGAACACCGATTTCAACATAATCTCCGACACACGGAGAGCTGCCCTTGATTCTGAACGCACCTCTCGCCTTACACTCATATACCTTTTCGGCGGCTTCCACATAATAGAAGCCGCCGATTAATTTTGTTATAATGCCCTTTTCAGTTACCACAAAATCACCCAAGATTTATTATTGTCATATAATTACCACGAATAATCCTCAGGGTCCGTCCACCAGGTTTCCTCCTGAGTTTCGGACTCCGGTTCGGTTTCAGGCTCATCCTCGGTCGGAAGTGTCGAATCGGGTACATAGTCATATTTTGCCGAGTTGACAATCTCACCCTTTGTAAAGTCAATCTGATATTCACGGTAAAGGTTATCGTTTATTGATACCTGAACATAAACCGTTCCTTCTGCGGTAAGCTTAACCTTATATGTGCTGTTATATTTCGGAATGACGTTCTGCGAGTATTCTTCATCCACAACGCCGTCAACGGTTACGCGGACAAATACTTCTTTTTCGACATCAGCCGGAAGGTCAATATTGAGCGTGCAGGTTCTTGTCTTATCAAGACCCTTTGCTACAATAAGCTTTACCTTTTCTCCCGTCTTATATTCAACGTCATATCCCGGACTCTGTGCCATGACAGTGTCTTTCTCTTTATCAACCTTTTCGTTGTATTCGTAATCCACCTCAAATCCGAGCGATTCGAGAGTGTATTTTGCTTCGTCAAGCGACTGACCGACAACATTCGGCAGTGTCACAGTGTCTGTTGTGCGCTCACGGCTGACAAAAATCTTGATAGGAGAGTCAACCTCAACCTCTGAACCCGCCTTTGGCGATGTGTCAAGAACCATATCAACGGCGGTGTTCTCGTCCTCAACATAAACAATCTGAGCTTTGAGGTTCTTGTCGTTCATCTTTGTGAGGGCGTTATCCGCAGAATAGCCGTTTACATACGGCACAGAAACAACCGTACTTGTGCTGTTGACCGTAAGAGTAATTGTTGAGCCCTCTTTTATCTGCTTTGAGCCGGACTCAGGCGACTGCTTCAATATAGTGCCGATAGCCTGGTTCGGGTCAAACGAATTGACTGTTTCAAATTTAAAGTCATACTTGTCGTTGTTGATAACCTCGTCGGAGTTCATACCGACAAAGTTCGGTATATCAACGGAAATTGTGTTCTGACTCTGGCACGCCCGGAATGCGCCGAGAATACAGCACACTATGGCAACAAGCACAAAGGCAGAGATTATACCTGCTATAACCGAGCCGGCCGGTGACTTTGCTTTTTCTGCGTCTGCGGCATATTTGCCGTATTCGTCCTTATAAGCATTGTCGGCAACAGAGCCGCCGTTGTCGTCAAACACCTTGGTGTCGTCGTCGCCGCCGGAATTCGGCGTCATATATTTATATTCAAATACTATTGACGGATTCTGCTTGAAAAGCTCGATATCATCAAGCATTTCCTTTGCACTCTGATAGCGCAGTGACGGGTCCTTCTGCATTGCCTTTATTGTTATTTCGGCAAGTCCGTCGGGAACGTCGGGGTTAACCTCTTTTATCGGCTTGGGTGCCTCCTGAAGCTGCATAATGGCAACCGACACGGCGTTGTCTGCCTCAAACGGAAGTCTGCCTGCAAGCATTTCATACAGCATAACGCCGACCGAATATATGTCGGTTTTGCCGTCGGTCAGCTCACCCTTAGCCTGCTCGGGCGCAATATAGTGAACAGAGCCTATCGCCTTGTCGGTCATTGTTCTTGTTTCAACGCTGCTGAAGCGTGCAATGCCGAAATCCGTTACTTTTATTGTGCCGTCCTGCAAAAGCATAATGTTCTGCGGCTTTATGTCACGGTGAACAATGCCCTTGCTGTGTGCGTGCTCAAGAGCCTGCAGAATCTGTGTTGTAAAGAGTACTGCCTCTTTCCAGCTTATTTTATTGTCCTGTAATTCAATATATTCCTTAAGCGTGATGCCGTCGATATATTCCATTACGATATACTGTATAACATCGCCGAAGCTGACATCGTAAACCTTAACAATGTTAGGATGATTGAGCACGGCAATTGCCTTGGATTCATTTTTAAATCTGCGGATGAATTCGTCGTTTGCAGAAAACTCATCCTTCAAAATCTTTATCGCAACCGTTCTGTCGTCAAGCGTATCATAAGCACGGTAAACCATCGCCATTCCGCCGGCGCCGATAAGCTCGTGTATTTCATATCTTCCGTCAAGCTTTTTGCCCGAATATTTATCCATAGATTAATCTTCTCCCACTTCTGATGAATTTGCAATTACTGCGACCGTGATGTTATCACTGCCGCCCAACTCCTTGGCAGAGTCCACAAGCGCCTGGGTGTATTGCTCGCCGTAGTTTGTTCTTGCCATTCTGACAAATTCAGCAGGCTTTATGTAGTTTGAAAGCCCGTCTGTGCATATAACAACATAATCGTTCTCTTTAAAGTCACTCTCGATATAGTCAAGATGTATCTCGGGAACAATGCCGAGAGCACGGGTGATGATGTTTTTGTTAGGATGAGCCATCGCCTGTTCAGAGGTGATCTCACCCTTTTCGACCATTTCCTGAACAACGGAATGGTCAATTGTAAGCTGCTTTATGCGTCTGCCGCGAATACTGTAAACACGGCTGTCGCCCGCATGAACAACATGAAGCTTATTCCCCTTTACCAATACAAGCTCAACCGTTGTGCCCATACCGCGAAGCTCGGGATCGTTTTTCTGAATCTTATAGAGCTTGCTGTTGGCTTTCTGAACGATTTCGGTGAGCAGGTCAACAATCTCATCGTCGGTTAAGCTGTCCCTGTATCCTCTTTTAAGTCTGCGTGATATTTCTTTAACCGCAACAGAGCTTGCAACGTTGCCGCCGTTTGCGCCGCCCATACCGTCACATACAACAGCCCAAGCAGCATCACCCGAAAAGACTCCGCCTGTGCAGGCGTCCTGATTTGTTGACCTCACAAGCCCTATATCGCTTTTTAAAAATACTTCCAAGCTGTTACCTCCTTTTGGTTAAACAGTATTTCTATTTTAATCTGTTGTTTCCTTTGCTTTACCCCTGAGCTGACCGCACGAGGCGTTTATATCCGAACCAAGGGTGCGGCGTATTGTCGCCGTTATGCCGTGGTTGTTAAGATAGGCGCAAAAAGCGTTGAGGCTTTTTTTGCCGCTTTTTTTGTAGCCGGTTTTGTCAACCTCGTTTACCGGGATAAGGTTAATGTGACAAAGCATTCCCCGAAGCCTTGAAGCAAGCTGTCGGGCACAGTCAATCGAGTCGTTGACGCCGTCTATCATTGCATATTCAAAGGTTATTCTTCTGCCGGTTTTTTCTATATATTCCCTGCAGGCGCTCAGAAGCTCGTCTATCGGGAAGCGCTTGTTCACCGGCATTGTTCTGTTTCTTATTTCGTCGTTAGGCGCATGGAGAGAAATCGAAAGCGTAATCTGAAGCTTCAGCTCAGCAAGCTGCCTTATTTTATCGGCAAGCCCGCAGCTTGACAAAGCAAGGTGGCGCATACCGATATTCATACCGTCGGCGCTTGACACAAGCCTTAAAAACCTGACAACATTGTCAAAATTATCAAGCGGCTCGCCCATTCCCATTAAAACAACGTTTGAAATGCGCACGCCCCGGTCTTTCTCCATCGTCTGAAGCTGAGAGAGCATTTCGCCTGCCGTCAGGTTGCGTCTGAAGCCGCCCTGCCCTGTTGCACAGAAGGTACAGCCCATTTTGCAGCCCGCCTGAGTCGAAATACACGCCGAATAGCCGTGATGATAGCTCATAAGCACAGCCTCGACATATTCCCCGTCATTCAGCGAAAAAAGATACTTTACTGTACTATCATAACAAGAAATCAACTTTTTTTCAATAGCTGAACACGATATATAGTAATTTTCTTTGAGTTTCTGCCTTAAATCCTTGGATAAATTAAGCATTTCATCAAAAGAATTTACATATTTTTTATGAAGCCACTGAAAAATCTGTTTCGCCCTGTATTTCGGCTCGCCTATATCTGCGAGCGCCTGTTCAAGCTCATTTAAGCTGAGCGATTTAATATCCTGCAAATCATTCACACCTTACAAATGCGCTGACAAAAAAGCCGTCCGTGTTGTGTTCACTCGGCAGAAGCGTCAGACAGTTATCGTTTTCCTCAATTACCCTTTTGATATTTTCGGGCAATTTAAGCGGAAGCGGCTTGAAGCTTTTATTCTCACGGAGAAATTTTTCTGCAATATCGTTATTTTCCGCCTTGTTGAGCGTACAGGTAGAGTATAATAATACTCCATATTTTTTAACAAGCTGTGAAGTTTTTATTAGGATTTTGTACTGAACGTCCGTCAATTCTTCAAAATCGTCCGTATTTTTATATCTTATCTCAGGCTTGCGCCTGATAACACCGAGTCCCGAACACGGAACATCGCAGATTACCTTGTCTGCCAAGGGTGTTTTTTCGTCCGATAAAGCGTCCCTCACCGACGCACTTATGATATCAATACCGAGCCTTTTAGCTGTTTTTAAAATAAGCTCAATTTTGTGAGGATGCAGGTCATAGGAATAAATTTCCCCCTTATTGCCCATCATCACGGCGGCTTTGAAGCTTTTGCCGCCGGGGGCAGAGCAAACATCAATCACTGTTTCGCCGCTTTGCGGATTTAAAAGCTCTATTGCTATCTGAGAGGCTTCATCCTGAACATAAAAAAGACCCTGTCTGAATGAGTCAAGCTCTTCAATAGAGCCTGTGTCGAACAGCCCGACGGAATTGCCTGCAATCGCAGATTTCACCGCTTTAACGCCCTGCTGTGACAAGGCTTCAATCAGCTTGTCGGGCGTTGTTTTCAGCGTATTCACCGCCGCAGTCACAGGAGGTCTGCCGAAAAGAGATTTTAATATATCCTCGGTGTGTTTCTTGCCGTAGGATTTATCAAGAATTCTGATTATCTCAAGCGGGCAGGAATATGTAAAAGACAGACTTTCCTCACGGTTCTGACTTATATCCGGAGCTTTATATGCTTTGTCCGCACGCAGAAAAGAGCGCAGGACTCCGTTGACAAAGCCTGAGGATTTTGAAAGCCTCAGCTTTTTGCAGAGGTTAACAGCCTCGTTCACTGCGGCGCTGTCCGGGATTTTATCAAGATACAAAATCTGATAAAGCGCCTGCTCAAGCAATATCAGCACCTTGTCCTCAATTTTTCTTATCGGTAGGCTTGAATACTGCCTTATTATCCTGTCAAGAGTGAGTTTACGCTCAAGCACGCCGTAAAATATGGCAGACGCAAGAGCAGCGTCACGGCGGTCAAGCTGTGACGCTTTTATAGCTCTGTTAATCTCTATATTTGAATAAGCTTTGTTATACAGCACATTATAAAGTGCCTTGAAAGACGTTTTTCTGCTGTCTGCCATTTAGGTGCAAGCTCCTTTTTAGTTTATTGCAAGTCAATCTCTTCTTGATCTGCCTGCCGCTATGACAAGCAGGCGCAGAAGGCTCATTATTGACGAGAACGCAGACGCAACATAAGTCATAGCCGCTGCCGAAAGAACGGATTTTGCACCCGAATATTCGTCGTCTGCGCTGAGCATATTGGTCGATTTTATCGTCTGCAATGCTCGTCTGCTGGCGTTGAACTCAACAGGAAGAGTTACAAGTGAAAACACAACGGTCAGTGAGAAAAGTGCAATGCCGATATAGAGAACAAAATCGTACTGAACCGGCAGAAAAAGGCCTACCAAAATAACAATCCACGAAAGCTTTGACCCTATATTGACAACCGGCACAATTGCACTGCGTATCTTGTTGGGAACATATCCGACGGCGTGCTGCACGGCATGACCTGCCTCATGGCAGGCAACGCCGACTGCCGCTATTGTTGTGCAGTTATAAACAGCGTCGGAAAGTCTTATCGTATTAGTCCTTGGGTCATAGTGGTCGGTAAGCTTGCCGCTGACGTGTTCAATACGCACATTTGTAATGCCGTGTGCCGCAAGAAGATTATAAGCCGCCTGTGCGCCCGTTATTGCTCTGCGGTTGCCGATTTTGGAATACTTGTCGAAGGCAGAATTGACTCTTGCTGACGCTATAAACGAAATGATAATAGCCGGAACAATAAAAATCAGATAGGTTATGTCAAAATAATAAAGGCTCATACAAACACCTCTTATTCAAATTTATCTCCTATACTTAGCTTGTGTCCGTTCAGAAACGAACCGCTGTCCATTCTTTTTTTGCCCTCAAGCTGAAGCTCATTTATAATAACACTGCCGCAGCCGCACGCCACAGTAAGCGGCGAAAGAGAAATTATCTCGCCCGGTGTGCCGCTGTCAGCACACTTGACGGTCTGATGTATTTTCACCTTCTTACCGTTTATTGATGCAACCGCAACAGGCCACGGGCTTAATCCCCTCACCTTATTATGCACCTGCTGTGCCGTCTGATTCCAGTCAATTCTGCACAGGCTCTTATCAAGCATCGGTGAGTAGCACGATTGGCTGTCATCCTGCTTTTCTCGTGTCGCACTGCCGTTTTCAAGCGCTTTGAGAGTGTCAACAATAAGCTGTGCTCCCAAGGAGGACAGCTTGTCGTGAAGCTGTCCTGCGGTTTCGTTTTCGCCGATTTCACAGGTGCGTTTCATTATCATATCGCCGGTATCAAGACCGACGTCCATATACATTGTTGTTACGCCTGTTTCCGTTTCGCCGTTTATCACACTCCACTGGATAGGTGCGGCGCCGCGATACTTCGGCAGCAGTGATGCGTGAACATTGATACAGCCGTACCTTGGCAAATCAAGAATATCCTTTGGAAGTATTTTTCCGTAAGCCACAACAACTATGCAGTCGGGCGAAAGCTCATTAAGAATTTTCAAAGCCTCGCCGTCCTTGAGCGTTGTCGGCTGATACACCGGGATATTATTCTCAAGAGCCGTAACCTTGACAGGCGGCGGTGCAAGCGCATAGCCCCTGCCCTTTGGCTTATCCGGCTGAGTGAAAACGCCGCATACGTCATAGCCTGATTTTATGAGCGCTTCAAGACACGGCACTGCAAAATCGGGCGTACCCATAAAAACAATCTTCATCTTTATCCTCACTTTCCCGAAAGCTCGGCAGGATTAACCTTTTTGATGATATATTTTGTAAACAGTATTCCGTCAAGATGGTCACATTCGTGGCAAAACGCCTTGGCAAGAAGTCCCTCGCCGTTCATTGTGAATTCATTGCCGTGCCTGTCCTGTGCTTTTATCGTCGCATACATCGGTCTGTTTGTAATTCCCCACACATCGGGGCAGGAAAGACAACCCTCGATAGACTGCTGTGTTCCCTTTGTTTTTATAATTTCGGGGTTGATGAACTCAACAATTTTCTCTCCCGTATCTATAACGACAGCTCTTTTCAGAACACCGACCTGCGGTGCGGCAAGACCGACTCCGCCGGACTTGATCAATGTTTCTTTCATATCGTCGAGCAATTCAAAAAGCCGTGCGTCATACTTTTCAACCGTACGGCACTTTTTGGTGAGTACACTGTCGCCCTCTTTTACAATATTTCTTATAGCCAATCAAATCACATCCTTACAATATTGAATCGGGATTCACGTCAACATACACCGTCACACGGGAATATTTGCTTATTTTACCGAAGTCGATAAGCAGCTGCGACAGCATTTTGCGGAATTCCCTGCTGTTTTTATATTTTAAAACCGTTTTGTATCTGAATTTATTGCTCACCTTTTTAACCGTTGCCGCAGTCGGTCCGAGAACCCGAAGCGGCAGATGAGAATAATTTTCGCCGGCGTTTCTGCACAAAAGGCGAGTGAACTCCCTTGCGGCGTTTGCCGTTAAAAGCTCGTTATCACCGACAAAGCCCAGCATACATATATCGGAAAAAGGCGGATATAAAAGCCCCTTGCGCATTGCAATCTCGGTATTATAAAACGCAATATAATCCTGCATAGCCGCAAGGTTAATAACGTGGCTGTCGGGAGTGAAGGTCTGTATAACGGCTCTGCCGGGGCAATCGCCCCTGCCGGCTCTGCCGACAACCTGCGTCAGCAGAGAAAAGCTGCGCTCAAAGCTTCTGTAATCGTCGCTGTATAAAATCTGGTCCGCCGACAAAACGCCGACGAGAGTAACATTCGGAAAATCAAGTCCCTTTGCCACCATCTGAGTGCCAACGAGGATATCATACTCCCCCCTTTTAAAAGCACCGAGAAGCATTTCGTGGGAATTTTTTCTCATCGTTGCGTCAGCGTCAAGGCGAAGTATTTTTGCTCCGGGAAGAAGCGCCGCCAGCGTTTCCTCCGCTTTCTGTGTGCCTGTACCCGAAAAACGGAGTCCGTGCTCGTGACAGCTTGGGCATTCATCGGTCATACTTATCGAATAACCGCAGTAGTGGCACATAAGACGGTTGTTAGCCGAATGATAAGTAAGCGAAATTGAACAGTTGGGACAGCTCACGACCTCTTTGCAATGGCGGCAGGCGACAAATGTGTTATAACCCCGTCGGTTCAGAAGCAGTATCGACTGTTTTCCGTCGGCTAAGTTCTCCTGCAGACTCTGAAGAAGAACAGATGATACAACTGTTTTGTTGCCTTGCTCCTGCTCAATATTCATATCAGCCACAAGCACAGGCGGAAGCTGTGCCCTGCCGTAGCGTTTGCTGAGAGTAAACAGTGAATACACGCCTGTCTGAGCCTTATAGTAGCTTTCTATGCTCGGCGTTGCAGAGGACAAGAGCAGCATACACGAATTTTCATTGCATCTGAACTTCGCAACCTCACGAGCGTGATACCTCGGTGCTCCCTCGGATTTATAGGTATATTCCTGCTCCTCGTCAATTATAATAAGTCCTAAATTCGCAACGGGTGCAAAAACCGCACTCCTTGTGCCTATGGCAATCTTAGCCTCGCCGCTGCGGACCCTTTTCCATTCGTTCAGGCGCTCGCCAAGCGACAATGCACTGTGAAAAACAGCGACATCGCCGCCGTAGCGTGCCTTGAAAATATTGATAATCTGCGGAGTAAGGGCAATTTCGGGCACCATCACAATTATACCCTTGCCGTCACCCGACACACGGTCGATAAGCTTCATAAAGACGGACGTTTTACCCGAGCCGGTGACGCCGTAAAGCAGAGATACACAGGGCTTTCCGCTTTCGTATTTTTCGCACAGACCGTGATAAGCCGTATTCTGCTCCTCCGTCAGGCGGATTTCCCTTGCGCTTTCACAATCAGCCGCCACCTCGGCGTGCCTTATGACCTCACGGTCAAAATAACGCACAATACCTTTTTTTACAAGAGCGTCAACAACGGCTTTTGTGTAGCCGGTGAAATATGTTATTTCCTTTAAAGAAATTTCACCTGCCATTTTCAGAAGCTCCAGAACCTCTTTCTGCTTTGGGGTCAGAGATGCACCGTCACCGTCATCGCACAGCTCAACCATTTTTTCGCTCAAATCGCCCACACGTCTTACTGCGCTTTCGCTTGATTCAAGAGCGCCCTTAGCGCACAGTCCGTCAAGCAGCTTGGTGTTGAAGTCAAGCTCAAAGGCAGAGCATATTTCCTGCCTTGAAAGCGGATGGACGGCGGAATTGACGAATGAAAAAACCGCCTTTTCCGTTTCGTCAAGCTGCCCGATATCCTTAAAATCAGCACAGGCATTGTAAACCTCTTTGATTTTATAATTAAACCCTGCCGGAAGCATTGTCCTTGCCGCCTCATAATATGTGCAGAAATACTGCGATTTCATAAAACAGGCAAGATTCAGCATTTCTTTTGACAGCAGGGGTTCACGGTCAAGAACAGTAGAAATCTTCTTCAGCCGCTTTGTACCGCCGTAATCGCTGTTGTAAACGTCAAAGACAATTCCCTGCCGCTGTTTTTTTGAATTACCAAACGGTATCAACACACGGCAGCCGACGAGCATTTCTTTGTCGGCCTGTGCTTCTGTTTTACATTCAAATTCATAATCAAACAGCTTATCAAAGCCAAAGGCGGCGTTTTCAACCGCCACCTTGCAAATCATCTTATTGATATCAGTCATCTACGTCCGGCTCAAGGATGCTGTAGCGATGCTGTTTGAAATCCTCAACAGCCATCAGAACAGGCTTTTTATCGGTTACAATGCCGTCCGCTTCAAACTCTGCGGCAATTTCTCTTGCTCTTTTTGCCACACCCACAACGAGTGCGTATCTTGTTGTTCTGTTTGCCAGCATATCGTCAATTGAAGGTCTTATCATATTCATATTAAAAATTCTCCTTTATATAATCCTGCATATATTCGCTTTTAAGTTTTTCGCTGTCTATGATATTCAGAATATCGCTTACACATTTACCCATTTCGCCGCAGATAACAACATAGTCGTATTTGTCGGCGTATTCCAGCTCTTCATAGGATCGGGCAAGGCGATCAAGAATAACCTCCTCGGGCTCTGTTCCTCTGCCTCTCAGACGTTTTTCAAGCGACTTTCTGTCAGGCGGAATCAGGAAAATCGAAATTGCATCGGGCATTTTTGCTTTAACCTGCGAACCGCCCTGAACCTCGATTTCAAGAATAATGTCCTCGCCGTTATTTATGCACTGCTCGATATATTCCCTCGGCGTACCGTAAAGATTGTCGCAGTACGCGGCATATTCGAGCATATCGCCGTTTTCTATCTTATTATTGAATTCCTCACGGGTGATATAAAAATAATTCACTCCGTCCTCTTCGCCGGGTCTTGGCAGGCGTGTTGTCGCAGAAATTGAAAGCCTCAGATTCTCTCTTGCTTCAAGCAGTGCCTTTACGGTTGTACCCTTGCCCGAGCCCGACGGACCGGAAATGATAATTGCCCGACCCTTTTTATCCATTGTCATCTACCACCTTTGCACTTTTATTTTCAAAGCTTTCCGCAGTTTTTGCCGACAGAACAATCATATCGCAGTCGGTTATAATAACCGATTTTGTCTTTCTGCCGTAGGTTGCGTCAACCAGCGTTCCCTGCTCCTTTGCGTCCTGCACCATTCGCTTGATCGGTGCGGAATCTGGCGAAACAATAGCCACTATTTTATCTGCGGAAACGAGATTGCCAAAGCCGATATTAATTAGCCTCATAAATTCACCCCGGATTATTCAATGTTCTGAAGCTGTTCCCTGATTTTTTCAAGCTCGCCCTTGATTTCAACAACAATATGTGCAAGCTCGGCGTCCTGAACCTTTGAGCCGATCGTGTTTGTTTCACGGTTCATCTCCTGCAGAATAAAGTCAAGCTTTCGTCCTATTGCCTCGCCGCTTTCAAGCATCTGAAACATCTGGTCAAAATGACTGCGAAGTCTTACCGTTTCTTCTGCCACGGCAACCTTATCGGCAAAAATAGCCGCCTCGGTGAGGAGCCTCTGCTCGTCTATATTGAATCCGTTTAAAACCTCCTTAAGCCTTTCTTCAAGCTTCTGGCGGTATTTAGCAACGGTTTCGGGCGACTTTTCTTCAACGCTTGACACAAGCGACAGAATACTTTTGCTGCGAAGAAGAATATCCTCCTTCATTTTGACGCCCTCTTGCTCACGCATTGCAATAAAGCTTTCGAGTGCGCTGTCAAGAACGGTGCGAACACTTGCCCACACTGCGTCCTCGTCCTCGGGGGTTCTGTGGACGGTGAAAATATCGTTAAAGCGTGTAATATCGCTTACGGATATTTCGCCGGAGAGTGCATAGGTATCTTTAAGCTCCTTGAGCGCGGCAACATAACCTGCCGCAAGCGAATGATTGACCGTCACCTCAGCTTGCTTTTCATCGCAGTCGCTTATAGATACATAAACATCAATCTTTCCCCTTGCAACCGCCTTTTGAATATGCGCCTTTAATTTTTCCTCCAGAAAAGCATAACCCCTTGACACACGGCAGCCGAATTCAAAATACCGGTGATTAACCGACTTGATTTCAACCGTAATTTCACGTCCGTCAACTTTCTGCTCACTTCTGCCGAAGCCCGTCATACTCCTTACCATTTTATCATCCCTATCGTTATGGCGCAGTACACCAATTTATATACGATAATTTTATCACTTCTTAACAACAAATGCAAGGGCTGTTCGCAGGGAAAAGTGTTAACATTTTTCCGTCGGGGCAAAATAAATATTGATAAAACCTCTTTAATCCTGTATTATGGTATTATGCTTTTTTCAGCGAGGTGTTGTATGAAAAAAATACTGCTTATTACAACCGGCGGCACAATTTCGTGCGGCAGCGGTACGCTCTCTCTTTCTCCCGCTCTTTACGGCAAGGAGCTTCTTAATTTTATATCAATTGAAAACGAAGTCAGCATTGAGTGCAGTGACCTTTTATTCATCGACAGCACCTCCGTAAAGCCGCAGCACTGGGAGCTTATCGCCAAGGAGATAACGGACAAGGCGGATATTTATGACGGCTTTGTCATAACACACGGCACAGACACTCTTGCATACACCGCAGCGATGCTGTCTTTTCTGCTGTGCCGTATCAATAAGCCGATTATCATCACAGGCTCGCAGAAAACTATGTTTGAAGAAAACAGCGACGCACAGACAAACCTTTCAAACGCAATAAAAGCCGCCTGCTGTGATATTGCAGGAGTATATATTCTGTTCGGCACACGGATAATTTACGGAACAAGAGGATACAAGGAGGAAACAGGCATAAGCGACGGCTTTATATCCGCAAACCGTGAATATGCAGGACAGATAAAGGACGGCAAGGTAAATTTCTTTTGCGAAAGCCGCACCGCTTTATTTATTGACGGCTTGCCGCTTATTACAGACGCAAAGCTGAACGCAAAAGTCGCATCAGTCAACATCACTCCAGGCGACGACGGCACTATCATAAAACAATGTGCCGACTGCGGCTATGACGGCATTGTGCTGTGTGCATACGGCACAGGAGGACTGCCGGACAAGGAATGGGAAAACGCAGTTGAATATGCCGCGCAAAAAGGCGTGTTGCTTGTTATGACCTCGCAATGCCGACACGGTGTTATAATTCCGTCGAGATATGCAGTCGCAAGCGGAATTGAGCGGCTTGGAATTATCCCTGCCTGCGATATGACGCTTGAAAGCGCATACTGCAAGCTTTTGTGGCTTCTCAGCGTCAGCAAGGATAAGGAAAGAACACGCCGATTGTTCACAATGAACATATGCGGCGAAATCGGAACGCTGTAAAACGCTTTAATCAACACTTTTCAACAGTTGCAAAGATAAAAAATATGTGATAAAATAATCAGTGACAATTTTTCGGGAGGATTAACATATATGTCAGGACATAATAAATGGAGTACAATCAAACAGAAGAAAGGCAAGAACGATGCCGCAAGAGCAAAGATTTTTACAAAAATCGGCAGAGAGCTTGCCGTTGCGGTTCGTGACGGCGGCAGTGCAGACCCGACGGTAAATTCAAAGCTTCGTGACTGCATTGCAAAAGCAAAGGCTAACAATGTGCCTAACGACAACATTGAAAGAATCATCAAGAAAGCGTCCGGCGAGGGCAACGCAAACAACTATGAGGCTATTACATATGAAGGCTACGGTCCGGGCGGAATTGCCGTTATAGTTGAAACTCTGACAGACAACAAGAACAGAACAGCGGCTGACGTTCGCCACTACTTTGACAAGAACGGCGGCAACATGGGCACACCGGGCTGTGTTACCTTTATGTTTGAGCAAAAGGGTGTTCTTGTTATTGACCGTGAGGAATGTGACCTTGACGAGGACAAGGTTATGGAGGACGCACTTGAGGCAGGTGCGGCTGATTTTCAGGCTGACGACGATGTATTTGAAATCTTCACCGAGCCTGACGATTTCTCGGGTGTAAACGAAGACTTAAGCGGCAAGGGCTACACCTTTGCGTCAGCGGAGGTCGAGATGGTGCCGAACACATACACAAAGCTTGCCGATGAAGAGCAGCAGACAAAGATGCAGAAGCTTCTTGATATGCTTGAGGACAACGACGACGTGCAGAATGTTTGGCACAACTGGGAAATGGAAGACTGATAAACAAAATGCGGCGAGTGCTTCTGCACTCGCCTTTTTACGGTGATTATGAGAGAAATTATAATAAATAAAAACGACTCGGGACAGCGGCTTGACAAATTCCTGTCAAAGCATTTTACGACAATGCCCAAGTCGATGATGTATATGTATATAAGAAAAAAGTGCATAAAGGTAAACGGCAAAAAGCCGGATATTGCGCTGAAGCTTTGTGAGGGCGACGTTATCACGCTGTATATCAAGGACGAATTCTTTGATGCGAAGCCGAAGAAAAAGCAGTATGACTTTATGAAAGCGCCAAAGCAGCTCGACATAATTTATGAGGACGAGAATATAATAATCGTTGACAAAAAGCAGGGCGTGATAGTTCACCCTGACGAGAGCTACCATTTTGACAGCCTTGTTACAAGGCTGAAGCACTATCTCTACAGCAAGGGCGAATACGACCCCGAAAGCGAGCAGAGCTTCTCCCCTGCTTTTGCAAACAGGATTGACAGAAACACAGGCGGACTTGTTATCGGCGCAAAGAACGCCGAGGCACTGCGTGAGCTTAACCTTAAAATCAAGAACCGTGAAATTATCAAGCTGTATCTCTGTGTGGCTCACGGGATTTTTGACGTTAAAGAGGACACCCTAAGCGGCTATATGGTTAAGAACGAAAAGCAGAACAAGGTCAAGGTGCTGAAAAAGCCTGTCGATGGCAGTAAAAGTATGATAACAAAGTACCGTGTTTTAGAGGAACTCCCCGATAACACCTCGCTTTTAGAGGTTGAGCTAATCACAGGCAGAACGCACCAGATAAGAGCGCACCTTGCAAGCATAAATCACCCTCTTTGCGGCGACTTAAAGTACGGCAAAAAAGAGAACGAAAACAGTCCGTACAAGTATCAGGCGCTGTATGCTTATAAGCTTAAGTTTGATTTTAAGGAAAGCGGCGGTGTGCTTGACTATTTAAACGGCAGGGAATTTGAGGCTGAGAACGTTCATTTTGTGATGAAGTAATATTACGGAGGGTTAATATGATAATTCTTGCATCGGCATCTCCTCGCAGGCAGGAGCTTTTGTCGCTAATCTGTGACAGCTTTACAGTTGAGCCTGCCGACATAGACGAGGCAGTAACCGAGGATATTCCGCTTGAAAAAACACCCGGATATCTTGCGCTTAAAAAGGCAGGACACATACACTGCAAGCACTATGACGATATTGTCATCGGCTGTGACACAGGCGTGTTTATTGACAGTCTTATGCTCGGCAAGCCAAAAACAAAAGATGAAGCCTGCGAAATCCTTGAAATGCTCTCGGGCAGAAAGCACAAGGTTATCACAGGCTGTGCGATATTTTATAAGGACAGGGTTTTATCCTTTTCGCAGGAAACAGAGGTCGAGTTTTACACTCTGACAAAGGACGAAATCAAGGCATATGTTGAAACAGGCGAGCCGATGGACAAGGCAGGCGCATACGGTATTCAGGGGAAGGGCGCTGTGCTTGTCAAAGGGATAACCGGCGATTACTACAATGTAGTCGGCTTACCGATTGCAGAGCTTAAGAGGAAGCTTGAAAAGATGCAGAAAAAGCCTGATTACTCTGATGTATCTTCCGCATTTTCAAAATCGCTCAACTGAATATCCACACCGTAAACCTCTTTCCACTTCTCAAATATATCCATTTCATCGTGCTCGTCATATGAACATAAATATTTATTATATATAATTTCACCCGAAATTGCATTAATACCGACGACAACAAAATCATCCTTAAAATCATAGTGCGCAAAGATTTTGCCGTCCTGCATCCATACCAAGCCCTTTTCCCACGCAAGCTCATCAATCATATCGGGTGTAATTTCGTTGGGCATTTGCTCGATATAATCCTCTTGCCTTATCAGGAAAACGACATACCATTTCGGCGTATCAGTCGGGGCTTCTCCGTTCATATATTCGGCGTGAACCGATGCGCTTTCAAAGTCGAAATCCTCGCTTACCCCGGGCAAATCGTGCGCTTTATCAAGCGCAAGCTGAATTGCTTTCTTTTCAGAAATAACATTGTTGAGTAACTCGTTTGTTTTTTCAATATTTACAGACTCATTCGGAACGCTTTTGATTTTGCCCGATTCCGGTGCCGCACTTAATATATTGGGAAACACGACAAAGTTCAAAACCGCCGCCAAACCCAACACAAGAACAAACACTGACACTGCAACAGTCTTTTTCATTAATAAAACCACCTTTCATTTTGCAATCATAATAAAGCCGAAATGTTTTGCAGTGGCTACTGACTTATTATAAAGTTGTAAAAATTATTCTCACAACCGTTCCTTTTCCTTTTTCAGACTTGATTTCAAGACGTGCATTGTGCAGTGCCGCAATTCTGCTGACAATGCTCATTCCGAGTCCTACTCCGCCGAACTGACGTGAACGGGACTTATCAATTCTGTAAAACGGGGCGGTTATTTTTTCTATTTCCTCCTGCTCCATTCCGATTCCGCAGTCCTCAACTTCTATAACAGCAGACCCGCCTTTATACACTCTGACTGTAACACAATCTCCGCTTTTTGACGCTCTCGCCGCATTTTCGACAAGATTTGTAAGCAAGGATAACAGCAGGGCTTCGTCACCGACGATATATTCAATCGTTGCTTCTGTCCGCAATTTTATATTGCGTGTATCAAGGCTTGGCTTCATTGTTGCCGACAGCTCATCAAGCAAGTGAGCGGCTTCTATCCGCTTGAATTCAACTTCTTTCTCTCTGAGAAGCGTTAATTTAAGCAGTTGCGAGGAAAGGTTCTGCAATCTATGCATTGAATCGCTCAGATGTTCCAGTGCAATAATCTGATTTTCCTTGCTGCTGTTGGTATTTTTAAGGTACTCCGAATAGCCTATGACCGACGTAATCGGCGTTTTCATCTCGTGCGCCAGATCATCTATAAACTGTTGCTTGTCCTCCGCCGATTTTTTCAGGCTTATCATATTTTTCTCAACCGACTCAGCCATATGATTAAAGCTTTTTGCAAGCTGACCAAGCTCGTCACTGCTTTTTATTTCAACACGGTTGTTACAGAGTTGTAAAATTCAAAAGTATTTTGTGTTCAGACAAACGAATTTTTCTATACAAATAATATAACACCGTACCGTGCGCCGTCAAATTTAAAAATGAGCTTTAAACAGCAATTCCGTCAATATCGACTTAATATACACAATTTAACCGTAAGCGCAGAACAAAATATGTTGCTTTTACTGCAAAATATGTGATATAATGTAAAAAGAGGTGAATCCAATGAAGATTTCAACAAAAGGTCGTTATGCACTGCGAATGATGCTTGACCTTGCAATACACGGAAACAGCGGATATGTGGCTTTAAAGGATGTTGCAAAAAGACAGGGAGTTTCAAAAAAATATCTTGAGCAGATTGTACCGCTTCTGAACAGCGCCGACTTTCTGCAAACCAACAGAGGATATCAGGGCGGATATATGCTCTCAAAATCGCCTGACTGCTATACCGTCGGCGATATTCTCCGCACAACCGAGGGCGGCATTGCCCCTGTTGCCTGTCTTGAGCAGGAGCCTAACCGCTGCGAAAGAAGCGGAGAATGTATTACGCTTGATATGTGGAAGGGTCTTTATAAGGTAATGACAGACTATCTGGACGGCATTACCCTGCAGGATCTGATTGACAGGCAGAACGAATCCGGCTTTGACAACTATTCGATATAACAAACTTAAAATAATAATCTAAGACAAGCTTCCGTAATGTCCCGCCGACATTGCGGAATTCTCTTTTTCGGTATTTTGCGCTTGCGGACAGTCAAGCGACAAATTAATTCATATATTTTCCATAAATCTTAAAATTATGCTTTTATTTGCAAAAAACATATGCTATAATCTAACTATTATTTAACGAAAGCATCTTGGTGAATTTTATGAAGAAGGATAGGAAGGTTTTTTATTTCGGCGGCAAAAAATCCGCAGCTGTTTTTCGGACTCTTTTTTTGCTGATAGCCGTTATTTCTTTTACCGTTTTGCTGACCGCCTGCTGCAGCACTCAGAACGAGGGCGCTATCATGGTGGCTTCAAACTCGGTAAATTCTGACGGAGAGGAGCTTGCGGCACCGTCTGCCGTTAAGCTTGATTTAAGCTCGGACAAAAGAAAAATCAAGCTGAGCTGGAGCAAGGCGGAAAATGCAACGGGTTACGAGGTGTATATGTCAAAGGACGGCTCAGGCTATGACCACCTTGTATCAACAAACCAGCTTGAATACGAAACACAGGAGCTTACCCCGGGCGATACATACTATTTCAGGATAAAGCCCTATAATTCTAGGGCAGGCTGTAAGACCGTTTACGGCGAATCAACCGACAAATCCGTAACCTGCATTGAAAGCCAGCAGATTGACGGTTATGACGTCGGCGATACTTATGTTCACATTGACATTGACAAGCAGACGCTCTGGTTCTATAAAAACAACAAGCTGATTGTAGAAACACCGGTTGTTACCGGCACAGCCGGCGCCTGCGACACCCCGACGGGTTATTTTGAAGTCAGGACAATGGCTGCTCCCGCACATCTTGTCGGCCCGACATGGGACGTAACAACCGAATACTGGGTCGGAATCAACCTTTCAAACGACATCGGTATGCACGATTCCCCTTGGCGCGACACCGGCTACGGCGGCGATATTTACACCTACAGCGGTTCAAACGGCTGCATCAACACACCGCTTGACGCAATGAAAAAAATATACGAGAACATCTCAATCGGCACTCCGGTAGTTATCAGCGGCTCTGTGCAGAGCTACTATTCGGCAGGCGACAACGGGTATGAGCTTGAAACTACGCCTGACACCATAATAGCGACTGATTCGCAGCCAAGCGACTATGACGACCCCGACGGCGACACATCGGATTATTCGCCCGACTACACATCCTCTGACAGTGACGGCAATTATGACTACGATAGCTCAACCGACTATTACAGCAGCGACACACCCGAAGAATACGGATATTAGCAGTTCTTTCCTGCGGCAATTGCGGTCAATCCGCTTTGCCGCAGTCTTTTTTTATTGACAAATTCATACTAAAATGATAGAGTAAGAATAAATAGAATACGGGGAGCTTTTTTGGCTGAGAGGAAGTTCGGCTTCGACCCATAAACCTGATTTGGATAATGCCAACGTAGGAATTAATGTAAACTTTAGGTATGCATATCAGGTATGCATACCTTATTTTTTCAGGAGGTCTTTTATGCAATACACAACTCAGATGGATGCCGCAAGAAAAGGCATCTTCACAAAAGAAATGCAAGCTGTCGCAGACAAGGAGCATATGGAACGTGACGAGCTTTTGAAGCTTATGTCCGAGGGTAAGGTTATTATCCCCTGCAACAAAAACCACAAGTGTATCGACCCGAACGGTCTTGGCTCGATGCTTAAAACAAAAATCAACGTAAACCTCGGTACATCCCGTGACTGGACCGACCTTGACATGGAGCTTGAAAAGGTTAAAAGTGCGGTTGATATGGGTGCAGAGGCTATTATGGACTTAAGCTCATACGGCGACACACAGAAATTCAGAAGAAAGCTCACCGCAGAGTGTCCTGCAATGATAGGAACAGTGCCGATTTATGACGCTGTTGTATATTATCACAAGGCTCTCAAGGCGATAACCGCAAGACAGTGGATCGACATTGTTCGTATGCACGCTGAGGACGGCGTTGACTTTATGACAATACACTGCGGCATCAACAAGGAAACCGCAAAGAAGTTCAAGAAGAACAAAAGGCTTATGAATATCGTGTCAAGAGGCGGCTCTATCATCTTCGCATGGATGGAGATGACAGGCGAAGAGAACCCGTTTTATCAGTACTATGACGAAATCCTCGACATCTGCCGTGAATATGATGTTACAATAAGTCTTGGCGACGCCTGCCGTCCGGGATGCCTTATGGACGCAACAGACGCTTCACAGATTGAGGAGCTTATCACCCTCGGCGAGCTGACAAAAAGAGCATGGGAAAAGGACGTTCAGGTTATGATTGAGGGTCCGGGTCATATGCCGATAAACCAGATTGCGGCAAATATGGAAATTCAGAAAACACTGTGCCACGGCGCACCGTTTTATGTTCTCGGTCCGATAGTCACCGATATTGCGCCGGGCTACGACCACATCACATCTGCAATCGGCGGCGCTATAGCCGCATCAAACGGAGCTTCTTTCCTGTGCTATGTAACGCCTGCCGAGCATTTAAGACTGCCTGACGTAAACGACGTTAAGGAAGGCATCATCGCAACAAGAATCGCCGCACATTCAGCCGACATTGCAAAAGGCATCAAGGGCGCTATCGACTGGGATCTTGAAATGGACAAGGCGAGAAAGAAGCTTGACTGGGAGAAGATGTTTGACATATCAATAGACCCCGAGAAAGCAAGGCGATACAGAGCCGAGGCTAAGCCCGAAAAAGAGGACACCTGCAGTATGTGCGGTAACTTCTGCGCCGTTAAGAATATGAACCGCATACTCGACGGCGAAATCGTATCTATCTTTGATGAATAATGCGGAGAACGGTATGAGTGTTGACGGAATAATATTCGACTTTGACGGCACGCTTTTCGACTCAATGTATGTCTGGTATTGTGCCGCAAGCAACTATCTTATCAGCTTGTCCAAGGAACCAAGCAAAACATTGAACCAAGAGGTCGCCGCCATGAACATCAGACAGGCGGCAGAGTATTTAAAAACAAGCTACGGAATAGACCGAACCGTTCCCGAAATAATAAATGATATCAACCGGATGGCTCAGGTTGAATACACGGACAAGGTTCAGCCGAAATGCGGCGTCATTGAAGCCTTGGAGGAAATGCACAGGCAAGGAATAAAAATGTGTGTTGCAACAACCAACGTCACATTTCTTGTCAGGGCGGCGGCGCAAAGATGCGGACTTGACAGGTATTTTTCCGCTTATTTTTCGGGAACAGAGCTGGATATAAACAAAGACACGCCAAGAATTTATGAGCTTGCGCTTGAGCATCTCGGAACAAAGAAAGAAAACACATGGGTTTTTGAGGATTCAATCTTTGCGGTAAAATCCGCAAAATCGGGCGGCTTCAGGGTTGCGGCTGTATATGATGAATATTCAGCCGAACACATAAGCGAGCTTGAAAAGACAGCCGACGTGTATCTTAACTCGATGAAAGAATGGAAGAAAATTTATGATTAAAGCAGTGCTTACAATTGCAGGCTCAGACTCAAGCGGCGGAGCAGGAATTCAGGCTGACATCAAGACTATAACCTGCTTCGGTATGTACGCTATGAGCGCCATAACCTCGCTTACGGCACAGAACACCACAGGAGTTTACGGCGTTGCCGACACAGACCCCGAATTTGTCGCAAAGCAGATTGACTGTGTATTTGACGACATAGTACCTGACAGCGTGAAAATAGGCATGGTGTCAAACGCCGATATAATCAAAACAATTGCGCAGTGCCTTAAAAAGCACAACGCCAAGAATATTGTCGTTGACCCCGTTATGATTTCAACCAGCGGCAGTCCGCTTTTACAGCAGGACGCCATTGACGAGCTGACCTCTTCCCTATTGCCGCTTGCAGCCGTTGTAACACCGAATATTCCTGAGGCTGAGGTGTTGAGCGGGATAAAAATCCGAACCAAAGACGACACCGAGCTTGCGGCAAAAAAGATATTTGAACTGTGCGGCTCTGCCGTTCTGATAAAGGGCGGTCACAGTGTCGGCGACGCCAACGACCTGCTTTTTGACGGAAACAAATTAAAGTGGTTCTATTCGCCGAAAATTGACAACAGCAACACCCACGGCACAGGCTGCACTTTGTCATCGGCGATAGCCTGCGGTCTTGCCGGCGGCTGCAATATATACGACAGCGTTCAGAACGCAAAAAAATATATCAACGGAGCATTGAGGGTCAATTTCAATATCGGAAAGGGCAGCGGTCCGCTGCTGCACAATTACAGATTCACCGTTGATGAATAACAAGATTTCTGTGGGGGAATACGCTTGATAAAGGTTGAAATATGCTCTGCCCTGCCGCAATGCGCAAAGGATATCCGTCAGGAGGTTTTTGTAAAAGAGCAGGGGTTTGTAAATGAATTTGACGATATTGATGCACATGCATGGCATCTGGTGGTTTACGATGAAGAAACGCCGATTGCCTGCTGCCGCTTTTTCAAGGGCGAGTCGCCGGACGAATTTATCATCGGCAGGCTTGCAGTGCTGAAAGAGCACCGCGGCAGACAGCTTGGTTCTCTGATGATGAACGAGGCTGAAAGATATATCAGGTCGCTCGGCGGAAACACACTGTCGCTGTCGGCACAGCTAAGAGTAAAGGAATTCTACGAAAAACTCGGCTTTTCCGCAAGCGGCGAAACATACTTTGACGAATACTGCGAACATATCCATATGGAAAAGAAATTATAAAGCTTCACCCCGTTTATCAGGTCCGATAAACGGGGTGTTTAAATTGCTCACAGGCGGTTATCAAAAAAGCGTATATCAAAGGTCGTGCCGCTTCCGACCGTTGAATAAACGGATATAATTCCTCCTGTCTTATCAATGATTGCTTTTGTAATCGCAAGACCGATTCCAACGCTTTCATCGCTCGAATTCCGGCATTTATAAAAGCGTTCAAAAATGTGCGGCAAATCCTCGGGTGACATTCCCTCTCCGTTGTCGCTTACGGTGATTTTTGAATAAAGCTTTGTTTTAGCGGCTTTAACGCTGACAACTCCTCCGCTTTCTGTGTGTTCAATACAGTTTTTCACAATATTCGTCCGAGCCTCGCAAAGCCATTTGAAATCACACAAAAGCGTAAAATCATCATCGACCTCAACGCTCACCGATACACCCTTAAGCTCCGACAACACCTCGGTGTTTTGCACACATTCGTCTAAAATCCGTCTAATGTCCTCTTCGTTTGACTTTAGTATTATCGAATCAGCGTCAAGCTTTGAAAGCGTAAGAATTGACTGAATGTGAAAGCCCATTGAGGCGGCGCTCCTGCGTATGTCGCAGAGAAATTCACGGCGAATTTCGGGCGGCATATTGTCATCGTCAAGAATCGTGTCGAGCATTACAAGAATTGACGTTAGCGGAGTTTTGAGCTGATGCGAAATATCAGAAAGCGAGTCCTTGAGGCTTTCCTTGTCCCTTTGTGAGCTGTCACGCTGTTCCTTGAGCATAACGGTGGTTTTGTATATCTCATTGCGCAGCAGCGACATTTCGTCCTCGCTGTTTTCCTCAATCATCAAATCGTAGTCCTTTTTGTTGATTCTCTCAACATACTGCGTGAGCCGTTTTGTTTCTTTCTTCCGCATTTTGCAATACAGCACAAACACTGCGCATATAACAAGGCAACAAGCAGCGCACAGGACGGTGTTTGCGACTGTTATGAGCCTTTCCTGTTCCTCGTTTTTGTAAAGCGCCCAATCGCTGTCAATCGATATTCCGTATTTTTTAAGGCTGTCGCCGTAACTCTCGCCGCTGTCCTTACTGTTTAAAATCCGTGCAATTTCATTGTCGCTTACCTCGGGGTATTTTTGCTTTACAGCCGAAATTACAGCCATAATGCTCTCGTTAGCACTTCTGCGGATACTGTTAAGCTCAAAAGCAGTTACGGCAGCAGCCGCCGATGAAAACAGCAGTGCAAGCACAAGAAAGGCAACGAGAAATTTATATGAGCGTTTCATACATCCTCCAGTCTGTAGCCAAGACCCTTGACCGTTTTAATACAGTCGCTTCCCAGCTTTTTTCTGATGCGCCTGATATATACGGTCAGCGTGTTATCGTTGACATAATTCCCGGCTAAATCCCATATCCTTTCGAGGATAAGCTCACGGGTTACGGTTTTGCCTGCATTCTGCACAAGCATTGAAAAAATTCTGTATTCAAGCGCAGTGAGCTCCACCGGCTCTCCGCTTTTCAGCACCGTTTTTTTGTCAAGGTCAACCTCAATATCGCCGATTTTTACCGCAGAGCCTTTGCCGTTTGCGACAAGCCGCCGTATTCTTGCAAGCAGCTCACGCATTGAAAACGGTTTTGTTATGTAGTCGTCTGCGCCGAGGTCAAAAGCCTTTACAACGCTGTCCTCGTCGTCACACGCTGTCAAAAACACCGTCGGAAAAACCGACATGTGTTTTATCTGTGTATAAAGCTCAAAGCCGTTGCCGTCCGGCAGTGAAATATCAATAACGGATAAATCAAACTCAAACGGTGCGGCGGCAAGCACCGCCTCACAGCTTTCGCAAAGCGTGACCTCATAGCCGTTTTGTGACAGAGTATATACAAGACCCTTTGATATTGTTTTGTTGTCCTCAACAAGCAAGATTTTCATACGGTTCTCCATTTGGGTGATAAATTTGTGTTCAGCACAGCGAGCCGGAACGGTCAAGACCGTTCCCTACAACCACTCTCTATCCACTAATCACTAATCACTAATCACTAACCACTGCCCACTCAAAACTCAAAACTGCGGCGCAGCCGCACCTCTTTACTCTCTTAAATTATATCATCGGCAGTGTGCTTGTCAACAAGCCCGGTCATATATTGTCTTTTCTGATGGTTTCGATGATATTCTGCTTCTGAACCTTTGCAATCGAGAAGCGCATAATAAGCCAGACTATCGCAAACACGAACACAATGCTGATGAGTATCGCAAGCCACGGGAAGATAAATTCATATTTCCGATTGTTGGCATTGAACGCAAGAAAAATCAAATAGCCGCCGATTGTACCGAGCGGTATGCCGATAATCAGCGATTTAAGTCCGTAGAATATGCTTTCAAGGCGAACCATACGGTTGAACTCACGCTTTGTCATACCGATTGATTTGAGCATAGCAAACTCCTTGCTTCTCAGGCGCATATTGGTTGTTATTGTGTTGAATATATTTGTCACGCCTATCAGCGTTATAACGATGATAAAGCCGTAAATAAAGATAGAGATTGCAAGATACATAGAATTCATAATTCGTGCTGTTTTGTCCATATTAAACACAGATATGCCCGTATATCCGAGGTCGAGTATATTCTGCTCCAGCTTGTCGGCGTTTTCGGCGTTGATATTAAGCGAAAGCGATATACCGCCGTTTTCACAGTTCTTCTCCATCCATTCCTGTCTGACAAACACTGTTACGCTTTGCATTGTATAGGGAATGTCATATGGGAGCATATCGGTATCGCAGGCAATTTCAATACTCATTTCCGAGTAATCAGGGTCGCTTTCTTCAAATGTTGAAACACACTCAAATACAGTGCCCTTTTCAATATCGAAGTATTTTGCTTTGTGGGATTTTCCGTCTGCGTCCTTATACTCAAATACATTATAAAGTATTCCCTTGTCCTTGACATCATCGTAATTCAAGCCGAGCTTATCGGTATATTCTTTAAATTCATCGTCTGTAATTCCGAAAAACTCGCCGAAATAATACCCGTCAATATCCGGCGCTGTCTGATTTTTTGCTTCTTCTGAAAAAGCTAAACTGTCTGTTCTGACCTCATAGCCTGCTGAGGTATATAACCGTGACGATTTAACCCCCTCAAGCCTGCTGATGCTTTCTAACGACTTCTTAACATTCTCATATTGATAATCCCCATTGGAGTTAACACTCATATTATAATCAACTGTCTGATAATGCTCATCAATCTCCCTTGTGCCGTAGTCCATAAAGCAGGAAATAGAGATGAACAGTGCAACGCTGACAATTATTGATATTACCGTTGTGCGGTATTTCTTTCTGCTTCGCTTGAGGTTTTTATACGCTACATCGCCGCCTACGCCGAAAAGCTTTTTGATAAGCTTCGGCGAGCGCAGACTTCTCTGTTTCTTGCCGAGCTTAACATCGTTACTGCTTCTTATAGCGTCAATCGGGGCAATTCTTGACGCACGGATTGCGCTTGAAATTGTCGAGAAGAATATTGTCGCCGCCGACAGAAGCACAGACAGCAATACAGCTAAAATCGGCATTGAATAAATAAGCGCCATACCGTTTAAACCGTCTTTCAGTATCATATTGAGGAAAAGCAAAATAAGTGCCGCAACACCAACGCCGAGCAACAAGCCGAGAGGTATGCCGATTAAGCCGAGTACAAAGCCCTCGAACAGCACATTTTTCCTTATCTGCTTTGAGGTTGCGCCGACTGACGCTATCATACCGTAAAGCCTTGTTTTTTCTGTTATTGATATTGCAAAGCTGTTGCGTATCGTAAACACACTTGCTATAATGATTATTGCTATGACAATAATTGCTATAAATGTAACCATTCGCATGTTAACGTCGCTCATTCCTATGCCCTTGTAGGAAAGCAGGGTACTGTTAACGGAAAAGAATTCATAAGTCAGCTTTTGATAAAATTCCTTCCATTCCTCTTCGCTGAAATCAGTGCTTTGACTTAGATATGCGCTCACCTGCTCCTCGTCAAGGCCCGAGATTTCAGCCGCCGCAGAAATATAGTTTTTCTCGCCGTCCGGCGTCAGGTCAACATACATTTCAGCATTTTCCGACAGCTTGTTTATATCTGCGGCTGTGAATACGGATATGCAGGCGGAGTTCTGTTCAACCATAACGGCGTTTGTAGAGTCCTCTGCAAGAACACCGACAATCTTGTATGTTCTTTGCAGTCTGACCTTTATATTTTCCTCAATGCTTTCATTCGTCTTATACGAAAAACCATAAATCGAATTATAGTCAATAGCATCGCCGTTTTCAGACACACGGTCGCCGATTTCGAGCGTTATCGTGTCGCCGATTTTCGGCTTGTCCTTTGACCATTTGACATAATCGTACGACACTAAAAGCTCGTTTTCGTTTTGCGGATATCTGCCCTCGGAAAGCTTTGTTTTGAAGCAGTTTTCAAAGGAATTTGTACTCAACGCCTTAATGAACACATAAGGCTTATTCTTCAGCTCAGGACTTGGCATTTTTGCACAGCCTATTGAGTCGGTAAAATAGACCGTTCCAACATTGCGGTTGTTCTGCGTTGTTTCGATATTCTTGTTGTTTACATTTCCCGAAAAGCGGAATTCATAGTCGCCGACGCTGTAAATCTGCATATTAACAAGCGTCTGCTGTGCGCTTGAGGCTATTCCCGCAACAAACGTAATAAGTGCCGTTGAGAGCATAATGCCGATGACCGTCACTATTGTACGGCTTTTATTGAGCCTGAGGTTTTTCAGGGTGAGCTTATTCAGAATTTTCATTCCTTACGCCTCCCCCACAATTTTACCGTCATTTATTGTTATAACACGATCAGCCTGATTTGCCAGATCCGGGTCGTGCGTTATCATTATTATCGTCTGATTATAGCTTTTGTTGGACAGCTTGAGTACGCTCATTATCTCCTCAGACGCCTTTGAGTCAAGGTTGCCTGTCGGCTCGTCTGCAAGCAGAAGCGCCGGACGGTTTATGAGCGCCCTGGCGATTGAGGTTCTCTGCTGCTGGCCGCCTGAAAGCTGGTTCGGCAGTGCGTTCCGCCTTGATTTCAGTCCGAAGGTGACAAGCATTTCGTCAAGCCGCTGCTTGTCAACCGCACAGCCGTCGAGGTCACACGGCAGAGTGATATTCTCCTCGACCGTCAGAATAGGTATCAGGTTGTAAAACTGATAAACAATGCCAATCTGCCTGCGGCGGAAGATTGCAAGCTTGTCGTTGTTCATTGTGTTGATTTCGTTGCCGTCAATAAAAATCTGACCCTTTGTCGGTCTGTCAACGCCGCCTATCATATGTAAAAGCGTTGATTTGCCGCTGCCGCTTGCGCCGACAATGGCGACGAACTCGCCCTGCCCGACAGTGAATGAAACATCATCAACGGCGTTCACCGTGTTTGCACCCGAGCCGTAGGTTTTTGTCAGGTTTTCTACTCTTAAAATTTCCATATCATTACCTCCGAAATTATTATTTGTAAAAGATCTTTCAACTACAAAGTCATTATAAAGGCTCAAAGTGACTTTAAAGTGACAGATAAACTGAATTGCAAAATTTTTTCTGCCGTGTTATTATTAAGGAAACACTGAATAAATCACGATGAAAGCTGTTTGCACATCTTCCCCCCATATTTTCCGTCAGCCTGACCAAAAAATTCTCGTAATGCGGCAGCATTACTGCGGTTTATTTGTCCAATCTAACGAAAAACCTGACAGCGCAATATGCACAAACGATTTAATCAGTGTTTCCTTAAGAATACATCTTTTCACAAAATCTTTATATCATCTTAATACGGACGATAATAGTTTTACGCACTCTTAAAATCAATTACCATATAATGAAAATTATATCAAAGCTATCAAGGAGAACATTATGTTAAATGCTTTGCACAGGAGGAGGCATCTGACCTCTTTTCAGATTATCATATTCGGGTTTGCCGGCGTTATTCTACTCGGCACACTTTTGCTGATGCTTCCGATTTCGGCGCAGAACGGAAGCGTGACGCCGTTTAACGAAGCCTTATTCACCTCGACCTCGGCGGTATGCGTAACGGGACTTATTGTTCACGACACCGCAAGCTACTGGTCGTCATTCGGTCAAGCCGTTATTCTTATACTGATTCAGATAGGCGGTATGGGCGTTGTTACGGTTGCGGCGTCAATCGCCCTCATATCGGGCAGAAAAATAACTCTTATGCAGAGAAGCACAATGCAGGAGGCAATTTCCGCACCTAAGGTTGGCGGTATTGTCAAACTCACCGGCTTTATCATCAAGCTGACTGTTGCAATTGAGCTTATCGGCGCAGTTGCGATGGCTCCCGTTTTTTGCAGGGATTACGGACTAAGGGGCATATGGATGGCTGTTTTTCACTCTATCTCGGCTTTCTGCAACGCTGGCTTTGATATTATGGGAACACCGGACAACCAATACCAGTCCCTCACCTCTTATGTCAACGACCCTGTTATCAACATCACGGTTATTCTGCTTATTATCGTCGGCGGCATCGGTTTTCTTACCTGGGAGGACATCAAAACTCACCGTTTCCACTTGCGGCAGTACCGTATGCAGAGCAAGGTTATCCTGACTATATCGGCTATTCTTATCGCTGTTCCTGCGCTGTATTTCTTTTTCTTCCAATACAGCGACGAGCCTATGGTCAGCAGGATACTCACCTCTCTTTTTCAGGCAGTCACGCCGAGAACGGCAGGCTTCAACACCGCTGACCTCAATGCAATCAGCGGTGCAGGACAGAGCATAATAATCGTGCTTATGCTCATCGGCGGCTCACCCGGCTCTACCGCCGGCGGTATGAAAACAACAACCGTTGCGGTGCTGTTTTCAAACGCTCTGGCTGTGTTCCGCCGTAATGAGGACTCACATTTCTTCAAGCGCAGAATTGACGGAAGCATTGTCAAGCACGCCGCCACAATTCTGATGATGTATATTTCACTTTTCTTCGCCGGCGCACTTATAATAAACATTGCCGAGGGAATCCCGATGTCAAGCTGTTTGTTTGAAACAGCCTCGGCTATCGGCACTGTAGGACTTTCGCTTGGCATCACACCGTCGCTCGGTCTTTTGTCGCAGAGCGTTTTAATTATCCTTATGTTCTTCGGCAGAGTCGGCGGACTGACGCTGATTTATGCGGCGCTCGCAGGAGTAAACAAAAACGTATCAAGACTTCCACAGGAAAAAATTACAGTTGGTTAAGGAGAAATCAAAATGAAATCTATTTTGCTTATAGGACTTGGTCGATTCGGCAAGCACATTGCACTGCAGCTCAACGAGCTTGGTCATCAGGTAATGGCGATTGACCACAGAGAAGAACGCGTCAACGATATTCTTCCGTTTGTTACGAACGCTCAGATCGGCGACAGCACAAGCGAGGAATTTTTACATTCGCTCGGCATCAACAATTTTGACGTGTGCATTGTCGCTATCGGAACCGATTTTCAAAGCTCGCTGGAAACAACCTCCCTGCTTAAGGAGCTTGGCGCAAAAACGGTTGTATCCCGTGCCGCCCGTGACGTGCAAGCAAAGTTCCTTCTGCGCAACGGCGCCGACGAGGTGCTTTACCCCGAAAAGCAGATAGCAAAATGGGCAGCTATAAGATACAGCGCTGACCATATTTTAGACTATATTGAGCTTGACGGCGACAACGCAATTCTTGAGGTCACCGTGCCGAAGTCATGGGTCGGCAAGAGTATCGGTGAAATTGACATAAGAAAGAAATACAACATCAACATTATGGGGCTAAAGCACGGCGGCAAAATTGACGTTGCAGTCACACCTGACGCAGTAATGACAGAGGACAAGACCCTGCTTGTGCTTGGAGAATACAAGGCATTGCAAAAGTGTTTTCATATATAATGCATACTGAATAACGGAAACAGCCGTTACGAAATACTGGTTCTGAATAATTCGTGAAAGAGGTGAGTATAATGGCGGCAGTGCTTCTGATTATATGCTGTGCGGCGGCAGTATTTGCTGCCGGTTTTTTCCTTATGAAGCGTCTTGACCGATTTCTTGATAAAAACAGGAAGTCAATTGAAAAAGAAAGCGAGGCGCAGCAGCCCTGCTGCGTTATACTCGACAAAGAAGCTTCGGACGAGGAAATTCTTGATGAAATTCACGGATTCCGCAATAGCCACGATGATATAACCGTAATCATATGCGATTGCCGCCACCACAATTTTGCACAAGCCTTGCAAAGCGGTGCCAAGCACAAGAGGTAGATAAGCACATAAATTTGTGATATAATGTTTTATCAGCAATTGATAAGGCGGTAAATCAAATGAAAAAGCTCGACAGCGAAAAACACAGCTCTACAGCAGATGAACACATTCTGGTGTGTCTGTCGCCTTCGCCGACAAACGCAAAAATTGTGCGCACTGCCGCCAGAATGGCAGCCGCCGCAGTCTGGAGCTTGGTCTGTCCTTGTGCAAATCAGTAATCAATGCTCACGGCGGCGAAATATATGTTTCAGACAACACTCCTCACGGGTGTATCTTTACCTTTACGTTACCGTCAGGCGAGGTGAAAATTTATGAATAAAGCTCTTATACTTGTAGTTGAGGACGACGCTCCTATCCGCAACCTCATCACAACCACGCTGAAAACACACGATTATAAATTCATTGTAGCGTCCGACGGCGAAAGCGCGATAATGGCGGCGTCCTCGCACAACCCCGACATTATTCTGCTCGACCTCGGTCTGCCCGATATTGACGGCGTTGACGTAATTAAACGCATACGCACCTGGTCGAACACGCCTATCATCGTTATCAGCGCAAGAAGCGAGGACAGCGACAAAATTGAGGCTCTTGACGCAGGCGCAGACGACTATCTGACAAAGCCTTTTTCGGTTGAAGAGCTGCTTGCAAGGATCAGGGCCACTCAGCGCCGACTTGCCGTTATGCAGTCAAACTCATCTGCCGATTCGGTTTTTACAAACGGCAGACTTAAGGTTGACTTTGCCGCAGGCTGCGCTTATCTCGGCGACAGCGAGCTTCATCTGACACCTATCGAATACAAGCTGCTGTGTCTTATGGCTAAAAATGTCGGCAAGGTGCTGACGCACACATATATCACGCAAAAGGTATGGGGCAGCAGCTGGGCGAAGGACGTTGCTTCCCTGCGGGTGTTTATGGCGACCCTGCGTAAAAAAATAGAATCCGAACCCGACTCGCCGCAGTATATACAAACACACATAGGCATCGGATACCGTATGATGAAGGTTGAGTAAAGCTAAGGAAACACTGAATAAAAATTTTTACAAAAATTCCCGTATCAAACAAAACGGTTCAGCTTTTCGTCATACTCATAGTCTATTGACGCAAGCTTCATTTTTATCTCCTCGGTGTCAGCACACAGTGCCTTGCCAAGCTCTTCAAGCGACGGATAAAAATCCCTGAGCTGTGTATTTATATATGACAACAGAATTATCGGGTCGTTTGGTAATGACATTATTATTCCCCCTCTCAAAATTTTCAATACTGCATTAAATTATACACACTGCAAAAACCCCGGTCAAATTAAGACTTGCTCTGTAACTCAAGTAAAAATATAATCTACATCGAAATATTATCATAATACAACCGGAAGTGCAACATACGGATTAAAATCAGGCGGCAAAAACAAAAAGCCGATTTTACATTTCTGTAAAATCGACCGTGAGATGAATTATGTTTGCTAAGGAAACACTGATTAAGCGTGATTTAGTCAGTGTTTCCTTAATTTTTTCCGACCAAGCTTTTTATTAAGGAGCAGCGAAGCTGCGACAACCGCAACTGCGCTCTCCACCCTTCAAGCTCAAGACTGCGGTGCTTACACCGCCAGACTTTTCGCTCATCTTCTTGGTTTTATTTTCCTGCGGATATTCTCAAGCCTGTTGAGGGCTTCGTTCAGGGTTTCATCTTTCTTTGCAAAATGCAAGCGAATCAGATTATTGACATTCTCTCTGAAAAAGCTTGAACCCGGAACAGCACCGACGCCGACTTCACGGGCAAGCACCTCGCAAAATTCGAGGTCGCTTTCATAGCCGAATTCGGATATATCAAGAAGAATATAGTAAGCTCCCTGCGGTGTTGTATGTGGAATACCGATTGCGTCAAGTCCGTTTATGAACAAATCTCTCTTTCTTGTATATTTGTCCTGAAGCCATTTGTAGTAGTCGTCCCCGAACTTTAGTCCCGTGACAGCCGCCTCCTGAAGCGGTGCCGCTGCGCCGACGGTGAGAAAATCGTGGACCTTTTTTGCAACGTCAATTATATCCGGCGGAGCAATAATATAACCAAGTCGCCAGCCTGTTATTGAATACGTTTTTGACAAAGAGCTGCACGATATTGTTCTTTCCCACATTCCGGGCAGGGATGCAAAATATATGTGCCTGTTCGGCTCATAGACAATATGCTCGTAAACCTCGTCGGTGATAACAAAGGTATCATACTTCTGTGCTAAATCAGCAATTATTTTAAGCTCGTCGTATGTAAACACTTTACCGCAGGGGTTTGACGGGTTACACAGAATCAGTGCCTTAGGATGCTGTCTGAATGCGTTTTCAAGCTCCTCGGGGTTAAAATTGAACTGCGGCGGATAAAGCGGAACATATATCGGCTGTGCGCCGGAAAGGATTGTGTCTGCACCGTAGTTTTCATAGAAAGGTGAGAAAACTATCACCTTATCTCCGGGGTTTGCAACGGTCATCATTGCCGCCATCATCGCCTCGGTGCTGCCGCAGGTCACAACTATTTCACTGTTGGGGTCAATTTTTCTGCCCATCAGCCTTGACTGCTTTTCAGCAAGTGCCTCTCTGAAATTCTGCGCACCCCATGTGATTGAATACTGGTGAAAGTCCTCGTTTGTTACCTCGGCAAGCCTGTTAAGAATCTCCTTTGGCGGGTCAAAATCAGGAAAGCCCTGCGACAGGTTGACCGCATTGTATCTAAGCGACACCCTTGTCATTCTTCTTATCACGGAGTCGGTAAAGGTTTCTGTTCTTTTTGAAAGCTCGGGCATTTTGCTCCCTCCATTAAATGCTGTAGTCTAATTTTCTCTCGTCAATAATTCTTCTTGACTTATGCTCTGAACGTGTGTCAAGACCGCCGTCGGGATGAACGACAACCGTATAAGGCTTTACGCCTATTCTTGCCTTTAGCGCCGCCGATACTCTTGATGCAACAGATTCATCGCTTTCGGCGTTATCGGAGTTTTTCTCTATTTCAACAGAATATTTGCAGGTGAAGTCCTTTTCGAACACCCTGATAAGATACTCGCCCGTAATGCCCGAAAGCTCACGGATAACCGCCTCGATATCGCTCGGGAACACGTTAACGGCTGAAACGATGAACATATCGTCCTTTCTTCCGTTTATATGTATTCTACCATGAGTTCTGCCGCAAGAGCAAGGTGTATTGTCAATCCAGCCGATATCGCCTGTGCGGAAACGGATAAGCGGTCTTGCGTGCTTGCGAAGTGTTGTGAACACAAGCTCGCCGACCTCGCCCGGCTTCAGGATTTCGCCGGTGTGAATATCAACCGTTTCGACAAGAATGTGGTTTTCGGCGATATGCAAGCCGTCCTTAGCCTCGCACATTGCGGCGCAGGCACCGAAAATGTCGGACAGACCGTAAAAGTCATAAACCTCTGCTCCCCACAAATCCTCAATGGCTTTTCTTGTTGAGTCTATTGAGCCGCCAAGCTCGCCTGCAACGATAATCTTTTTTATCGACAAATCCTTTTTGGGGTCAATGCCTGCTTTTAAGGCTTTTTCACCAAGCTGCCATGCGTATGACGGACTTGTCCAGATGATTGTCGGCTGATATGTTTTAAGAATAAACAGAAGTCTTTCGCTCGGGAGCGTTCCGCCCCATATGCACAAAGCGCCCAGATTCTGCGCACCGATAACGTCCGGACCGCCGACATAGAGTGAGAAGTTGAGAGCGTGAACATATCTGTCGTTTGGTCTCATTCCCACCTGCCAGAACCATCGGCTTTCGGTGTCCTGAAATTCGTCAAAGTCTTTCTTGGTAAACGGGCTCATCGTCGGAACGCCTGTTGAACCCGATGAGGTCGAAATGAAAATAACGTCCTCCTCCGGCACTGCGCAAAGCTCGCCGAGGAAAGAGCCGACGCCCTGTGTTTCACGCTGTGTTTTTTTATCGACAAACGGAAACTTCTGAATATCGGAAAGCTGCTTGATGTCCTCCGGCTTAACGCCTGCTGCGTCAAACGAGCGCTTGTAATACGGCGCATTTTCATATGCAAACTTAACAATTTCTTTCAGGTCCTCAAGCTGGTGCTTTTCAAGCTCTTCTCTGGGCATTGTTTCAAGCTCTTCGTTCCAGTATTTATCGTTCGGGTTTTTCTTTGCCATAATAATTACCTCCGTTTATTACTTATAAATAAAATTTTTATTTATGTATTCCCACTTTTTATCTCTTGACTCTTCAATATATTCTATATCCTCATCCGTCAGGTGTCTGAATCTTCCCTGCTTTTTTAGATAGGCTTTTATATCGGTAAATTCTTTCGGCTTATGATTAAGAGTGAACTCGCCGTTTTCGTACTCTGCAAGATACCACAGACCGTTATCAACAACTTCTTTTGCAATCTCAACCGTTTCGTCGGTTTCAATCCCCCAGCCTGTCGGGCAAGGTGCGATGATGTGAATATACTTTGTACCTCGGATTGTTGACGCCTTGTGAACCTTGTTGATAAAATCGTTCAGATAGCCGACGCTTGCGGTTGCGGCATAGGGTATTCCGTGTGCTGCGACAATTTCAAACATATTCTTTTTGGGTCTTAGATTTCCCCTTATATTTTTGCCTGCCGGCGTTGTCGTTGTTTTTGCGCCGAAAGGGGTAAGCGAGCTTTTTTGAATACCTGTGTTCATATACGCCTCGTTGTCGTAACAGATGTAGATAATATCGTCGTTGCGGTCAATTGCACCGGATAATGCCTGTATTCCTATATCTGCCGTTCCGCCGTCACCGGCAAACCCGACGGCTGTAAAATCTTTTATCCCCTGTGCCCGGAGTCCTGCTTCAACGCCCGTCAGCATTGAGGCTGTGCCGGCAAAGGTTGAGATTATAGCGTTGTTTGCAAAGCAAAGCTGAGGAAAGTTGAAGCCCACCGCCGACATACAGCCTGCCGGCAGGACTGCCACCGCATTTTTGCCGAGAGTTTTAAGAGCTATTCTCACTGCAAGACTGCCGCCGCAGCCTGCACAGGCTTTGTGACCGTAGAAAAATTCATCTCTGCTTATCGTTTTTGCATTAAGCGGTTTACTCATCATCACTCACCTCTATTCCAAGAAATTTTACACCGACCGGTTTTACTTTCAGACTTTCAAAAATACCTTCGATCTCCTGCTGTGAGATGTTCTTTCCGCCAAGACCGCCCACGAAGTTCACCGTCGGAATATTTATTTCTGCCTTTTGCAATGCGGAATTGACATTTGTATAAACAGTGCCCTCGTTGCCGAAGGAAATATCCTTTTCAAGCACAGCCAAAGCCTTTGCGTTCTTTACCGCCTGCGATATTTCTTCATTCGGGAACGGCCGCATATATCTTATCCTGAGCAGTCCGACCTTATCGCCTTTTTCCCTCAATTTATCGACAGTTTCCTTTATCAGCCCCGAAATACTGCCGAGCGTTATTATGATATAATCGGCGTCCTGTGTCTTGTAGCTTTCCGTTAGTCCCGTGTATCTTCTGCCGAAGATTTTTTCAAACCTTGCTTCCGCTTCTTTCACTGCATTTCTTGCGTTGAGCAAGCCTATATGCTCGTTGTACTTGAAAAAAGTGTTGTGCTGCGGTCCTGCCGAAAAGCCTAAGTTCTTCGGACTGCTCAGATCCATTTTATTGTTGGTTTCAAACGGCGGAAGAAAGCTGTCTGCCTGCTGCTGCGTCGGAACATCGACCACCTCATAGGTATGCGTTAAAACAAAGCCGTCAAGATTGACCATAAACGGTGTCTGAACTTCCTTTTTCTCTGCAATATAATAGCTCATCAGGGCGAGGTCAAGGCTTTCCTGTGCATTTTCGGCATACGCCTGAATCCATCCGCAGTCAAGCTGAGATAAAGAATCACGCTGGTCGCCGTAGATGTTCCACGGCAGCGCTGTTGAACGGTTTGCGTTCATCATAACTATCGGGAATCTTCCTCCGGAGGCATATGTAAGGCACTCAGCCATATACAAAAGCCCCTGTGATGAGGTTGCCGTAAAGGCTCTTGCTCCCACTGCGCTTGCGCCCATTGCACAGGACAGCGCCGAGTGCTCAGACTCAACATGGATAAACTCGCTGTCAAGGCTCTTGTCCTCCACCATCTCTGAAAGTCGCTCGACAACTATTGTCTGCGGAGTTATCGGATAAGCCGAGATAACCTGCGGTCTTGCAAGGCGGACGCCGTATGCAAAAGCGTCGTTGCCTGACAAAAACTTTTTAGTCATTACTTTTCCGCCTCCATTTCTATCGCACCGGGTCTGCAAATCTTTTTGCATATTCCGCAGCCCTTGCAGAAATCATAGTCAATATCCACCTTGCCGTCCTTTTCAAAAACAACTCCGTCGGGACAATAAAGGTAGCATTGCAGACAGCCGACGCATTTTTCGGGATTGATAACCGGGCGGACATTGCGCCAGCCTGAATTTTTAGTCACCAGATAGCCTGCTTCGTAAGCCGTTGCAGTGGGAATATCCTTAAGCTTATCCGGAACAAAAGCTCTTAAATACGGTTTCATCATTTTCCCTCCTCAAGCGTCTTTACAGCCTGTTGTGCAGCAGCCGTATTTTTGCTTTGAATTTTCTGCGGCATATACTGCTCTATCGCAAGCCTGATATCGTCAAAGGCTATATCATCAAAGACATACGAAAGAGCACCGAGCATTATCGTGTTTGTTATAGGGCGTTTCAGGACCTCGAGCGCAATTTTGTCGGCGTCGATTGAAATAATCCGGCTGTCAGAAAAATCCTTTTTTGTATTGATAAGAATTTTTCCTTTTTCTTTAATCTCCGAGAACGCATCGGGTGAAAACAGCGTATCGTCAAGGAAAATGCTGTAGTCCGCCTTCAGAACCTCGCTCCTGTTGCCTATCGGTTTATCGTCAAGCTTTGTAAAGGCTCTTATCGGCGCTCCTCGTCTTTCGGGTCCGAAGGACGGGAAAGCGAGTGCATACTTATTCTCACCCGACAAGGCATAAGCCGCACCAAGAAGCTTTGCCGCAGTAAATGCGCCCTGTCCTCCTCTGCCGTGCCACAGAAATTCTTTCATAAAGCATCTTCCTTTCAAGCTTTCCATTTAAGCAGACTTTTCTGCAATTTGTTAAACAAAAACGAAATCACAACAACCACAATTCCTATAACGAGAAGTCCCACGATAGTTCTTGTGTAATCCCCGAGGTCGGAATAATTCTTGACATAATATCCAAGACCGCTTTGTGCGCCTATCATCTCGGCGGAGGTAAGCAGTATGAACGAAACGCTCAACCCCTGATTGCAGCCGATGAAAATCTGCGGCAGTGCCGCAGCACCTGATATAATTTTTTTATTCATAATATTTCACCGTAAAAGCAATTTTGCTTTTCCTTTCTGTCTTTATATCAAAAAGAGAATATTGACACCTTATGTGTCAGCCTTGCAGCAATCGGGAACCTGACTTTCGCTTGCCGCCAAATGTGTCTGTGTATTTTCTGTCGCATTAGCCGAACACCCTGCAAAAAGTGCACACAGCAAAGTCAGGGCGAGTGCGAACAAAATTATTTTTTTAGTCACAACAGTACCTTAAGGAAACACTGAATAAATTGTTTGTGCATATAGCGCCGTCAGATTTTTCGTCAGGTTGGACAAACAAACCGCAGTAATGCTGACGCATTGCGAGGATTTTTTGGTCAGGCTGACGGAAAATATGGGGGGAAGATGTGCAAACAGCTTTCAGCGTGATTTATTCAGTGTTTCCTTAGTTTTCCTTTCACAGTTTGATTTGAATGTGTTACATATATCAGCTGCACATTCGCCCAAACCTCAAATTTGACCTCAATAAGGCTTCAAACAATAGTTGCATTTTTTCCTCCTGATATATAAAACCGCCGAGCTGATCGGCAATTTTGCAAAATAAAAGCCGGAAAGCGTTTGGCTCTCCGGCAAAAAAGCAGTAAAAAATCAGCACTTTTCTTTGGAGAACGCAAATTGACAACACATACCCATTCGGCACATGCATATCATATTTTTGATTGTTACTTTTGAGTGTTTCATTTTACATTCTCCTCTCATTTCGGATAAATTTCATTAATACAGTTTTCCTATCTGTTTTGTAGGTTTTACTGTGCTAAAAGCATACCACATCAAAACACAATTGTCAACGAAATTAATGAGAATTTTTCCATTTTCTACTATTTGTATTAGTTTTGTAGGTTTTGTGCCTTTTCTGTTGATTTTTATTGTTTAACCTGACAGCAAATGCAAACCGACAAATTTTATCATTACAAAGTTTCGACTTGAAAACCTATTAAGTATATGTTATTATTAGGTTATTGAACGAAGGTGGTATTATAAATGAAAATTTCAACTAAAGGAAGATATGCGCTTAGGATGCTCCTTGATTTAGCGGAGCATCAGAACGACGGATACATCGCACTGAAGGATATTGCCGCACGGCAGAATATCTCTAAAAAATATCTTGAACAGATTGTCCCTGTTCTTAACAAATCCGACATTCTCAACACAAACAGAGGCTATCAGGGCGGATACAGGCTGGCAAAATCGCCGTCTAAATATACGGTAGGTGAGATTTTGCGGCTTACCGAGGGAACTTTATCGCCTGTTCCCTGCCTTGACCGTGAGCCGATAGAATGTCCCCGAAGTGCTGAATGTATTACTCTGCCGGTCTGGCAGGGACTGAAAAAGGCTGTCTGTGATTATCTGGACGGAATAACGCTTCAGGATATTCTTGATATGCAAAGGGACAGATATATGAACGATTATGTTATTTAAAGTTAATTAATGTATTAAAAAGGCGCTATGAATCACATCATAACACCTTTTGTTTTATATGTATAAATTCTTTGTAAAATAGCGATCTCCTCTGTCGGGGAAAATCACAACGATATTCCCCTTAGCACCGCTGTCAATCAGCTTTTTAGCCGCTATCAGAGCTGCACCCGACGAAGAGCCTGCAAAAATCCCCTCCTTTTTCGCAAGAAGCCGAGCGCCGTAAAAAGCGTCGTCGTCTGTGATTTTTACAACCCTGTCAACAAGCGACATATCCATTGTGTCGGCGATAAAATCGTTGCCTATCCCCTCTATGTCATAATCGCCGTGTTCGCCGCCGCCCATTGTTGAACTGACCGGGTCGGCAAGAACACCCTGAATATCGGGATTATGTTCTTTCAGATATCTTACCACACCCGTATATGTACCGCCGCTGCCTGCGCCTGCGACAAGATAGTCAATTCTACCGTCCAGATCCCTGTAAATTTCTGCACCTGTCGTTTCATAATGCGCCTGAGGATTGCTTTGATTTTTGAACTGCTCCAGTGAAATTGCACCCGGGATAGTACGCGTCTTAGCTCCTCGGCTTTTTCTGACGCACCGAGCATTCCGCCCTCACGGGGCGTGTTGATTATCTCTGCTCCCAACGCCTTTAAAAGCGTCTGCTTTTCCTGCGAAAACTTTGTGGGAACAACAAAGATGATGCGATAACCCTTGTTAAGCGCCGCAAAGGCAATGCCGAGTCCCGTGTTGCCTGCGGTAGCCTCAACTATTGTTCCGCCCTTTTTCAGCAAGCCCTTGTTTTCTGCGTCCTTTATCATATATTTTCCGATTCTGTCCTTGACACTGCCCGACGGATTGTAAAGCTCAAGCTTTGCGAACAGGTTAACGTCGGACGGGATTCCTATATTATTCAGCTTTACAATCGGAGTGTTGCCGATAAGCTCCTGCATAGAATTATAGTAACTCATAATCACTTCTCACTTTCTGCGATTGCCTGTTTTAAATCATCAAGCAGATCGTCTATATTTTCAATGCCGATTGACAAACGTATCAATCCATCTGTTATGCCCACTTTCTGACGTGTTTCATACGGGATTGATGCATGGGTCATACTTGCAGGATGGCACACAAGCGACTCAACACCGCCAAGGCTCTCGGCAAGCGCAATAAGCTTGAGTGAGGAAAAGAACTTTTCGATATCGTAGTTTTCATGCAGCTCAAAAGATATCATTGCGCCGCCGTTTTTAGCCTGCTTTTTGTTTATTTCATAGCCCTGTGCACTTTCAAGACCGGGATAATAAACCTTTTTTACCGCTTTATGTTTTTGCAGAAATTCAACCGCCTTAACGGCGTTTTCAACGTGTCTGTCCATACGAACGCCGAGGGTTTTGATACCCCGTATAAGCAGGAATGAATCAAACGGTCCCAACACTCCTCCTGTTGAATTCTGTATAAACGCAAGGCGTTGTGCCAGCTCATCATCATTTACAACCACAAGACCCGACACAACGTCGCTGTGTCCGCCCAGATATTTTGTTGCGCTGTGAACGACAATGTCAACACCCAGCTCTATCGGGCGCTGCAGATACGGCGTCATAAAGGTGTTGTCAACAATTGACAGTATCTTGTGCTTTTTTGCAAGGTCGGCAATTGCCCCTAAATCAGTTACGGTGAGCAGCGGGTTTGCCAGACTTTCAACAAGAATCGCCTTGACGTCGGGCGTTATTTTTGTATCAAGCGTTTCAATATTTGTTGTGTCCTCAATGGAATACGATATATTGAAATTATTGAACACCTTGTCAAGCACACGGAACGTGCCGCCGTAAACATTGCTTGAAATTATGACTTTATCACCGGCTTTAAACAAGCTAAGCACCGCAGTGATTGCCGCCATACCGGAGGCAAAGGCAAAGCCTGCCCTTCCGCCTTCAAGCTCTGCTATCAATGCCTCAAGCGACGCTCTGGTGGGGTTGCCCGTTCTTGAATATTCATATCCCTTGTGATGTCCAAGGCTCTCCTGCTCATAGGTTGAGGTCTGATAAATAGGAACATTAACCGCTCCTGTTTGTTTATCACCGTAAAATCCGCCGTGAATCAATGCAGATTCAATATTTTTATAATTAGCCATTTTAATCTCTCCTTGTTGTCAACAATTATTATTCCTTATAGCTTAAATCGGTTATTTTCCACTCTTCGAGCACCTTCAGCATATCGGCGGTAGTTTCTTTCGCCCCTTGCAAATCGTGCTCTCTGTAGTTGCCGCATTCCTGACGTCTGCTGCCCGGTATCTCGCCGTTAAAGTTCAGAATATACTCAAACGACGATTTAACAAGCTCTATCGCCTGCACATATGGAACGCTGTCCCTTATCAGAATATAAAACCCCGTTCGACAGCCCATCGGACCTACATATACAACCTCGTCCGAGCGTTCGCTGTTGCGTGCGTATGTTGCAAAAAGATGTTCAAACGTGTGAAGCGACGCATTTGAAAGATAATCGCCGCCGTTTGGCTTTTTCATACGAATGTCATATGTAACAACGTCGCCGTCAATTCTTGATATATACATTCCTTTATCAAGCAAATCATGATTCACCTGAAAGCTTGCTATAGTTTTCATATACTCTCTCCTTTAGCCGCCAGAATAAAATGTATGTTTTCAAAAGCATATTGTCCGTCATGCCTGTTTTTGAAATAGCTTTTCTGTATTTTTTGCGGCGTCATATGCGATGTTACCGAAAAGCCGTGATTTTCAAGTGTTTTTTCAAGCTCTGAAAAACCGTAGCCGTGTTTCATCGGCTCGCCGAGCTGGGCTGTAATGCCCGACAGCTCGCTTACCCTTGACTTTTTATTCTGCTGAAAGGTTGTTTCATCGGGGTAGTCAAAAACAAGCTCGGTATATTCATCAGACAGATGAGCAATATGACTGACGGTTTCTGCAAAAACGGGAAGCGTCAGATAATATGTTACGCCGAGTATTGAAAAGAATGTCGGGACCGAGGTCCTGAATCCGCTGCTCTTTAACACCTTCTCCATATTATCAACCGAAAAATCAATCGGCACATATTTTGCGTTGTGCGGTATGTTCCATTCAAGCCTGCGTATTTTTTCAAGCTTATACCTTTGTGTGTCAGGGTGGTCAAGCTCAAAAACAGTAATATTTTCATTGTCATTGCGAAATGCAAAGGTGTCCATTCCTGCACCGCAGATGACATACTGACATTCGCCGTGCCTGTCGGCAAACTGTGTGAGCCGCTCCTCGGCGTATGCTATCCTTGACAGCGGAATAGGGGAAATATATTTGTTGAGCTTAGAATTTATCCTTACGGTTTTAAAAACAGCGTTAGGGTCATATACCTTTAATTTGAAGTCATTTTCAATAAGCTGTCCTATTTCCTCATATTCCTGCTTGCCCATCATATCGTAGGCAAGATAATCGTCAAAAATCTTATCTCTGCCGTAATTTGAATGATATGCTCTTGCAAATGAGCAAAGCTTTGCCGTAATACTCTCTTGCTTGTTTATCATATAACAAAACCCTTTCTGAACTAAAAAAAAACCCGCCTATCTGCTCTTTATAATATAATAAAGAATCAGCTAAGGCGGGGTAATATATTCTGATTAAATATTAATCAGCACACCAAAAATGCTCCGCCTTTGTTTTTACAACAACAAGCGAAACAGCAACACCCGGAAAGCACAGCAAAGCCGCCGAAAAACACATTTGCTTTTTCGGCTGTCACAATATTTTCAGTTTTAATTGCGATATTGTTATTCATTGTGATTTCCTCGCTTTCCGAAGTATTACTATTATTCCGAGAACATCGGTGTAGAAAGATAGCGTTCGCCTGTGTCGGGCAAGAGCGCAACAATGATTTTGCCTTTATTTTCAGGGCGCTTGGCAAGCTGTGTCGCCGCAAATACTGCTGCGCCGGAGGAAATGCCGACAAGCACACCCTCTTTTTTTGCAAGTATTCTGCCTGTTTCAAAGGCGTCCTCATTTTCTACTGCGATAACCTCATCGTAAATTTCTGTGTCAAGAGTATCAGGCACAAAGCCTGCGCCGATGCCCTGAATTTTGTGCGGACCGGGTGTTCCCTTTGACAAAACAGGCGAACCGGCAGGCTCAACAGCCACAACTCTGACATCAGGGTTCTGCTCCTTCAGATACTCGCCGACACCCGACACCGTTCCGCCTGTGCCGACGCCTGCAACAAATATATCGACCTTGCCGTCGGTATCCTCCCATATTTCAGGACCGGTTGAATTGCGGTGAGCAGTGGGGTTTGCGGTGTTTGTAAACTGGCTGGTAATAAAGCTGTGAGGAATCTCTGACGCAAGCTCCTGCGCCTTGGCTATTGCGCCCTTCATACCCTTTACACCCTCTGTCAGGACAAGCTCTGCGCCGTATGCTCTGAGCAGATTGCGGCGTTCGATACTCATTGTTTCGGGCATTGTCAGTATAATACGGTAGCCTCTGGACGCCGCAACAGCCGCAAGCCCGATGCCTGTGTTGCCGCTTGTCGGCTCGATGATAACAGATTCACTGTTGAGCAGTCCCTTGGCTTCCGCATCATCAATCATCGCCTTTGCGATTCTGTCCTTAACACTGCCTGCCGGATTAAAATATTCAAGCTTTGCAAGTATTGTTGCAGACAGATTATTTTCCTTTTCATAATTTTTAAGCTCCAAAAGAGGCGTTCCACCTATAAGGTCGGTAATTTTTTCAAATGTTTTCATGGCAATCGCTCCTGTTCATAATAAATTTATTCAGTGTTTTACTATGCTCAGCAGCAACATCGCCGTGACAATTTTATATTGTTCATCAAAATCAACCTCGATTCAGTAATCACTTATTAAACCTACTTGTTTTGTAGGCTTTATTATATCACTGTTTCCCTTTCCTGTCAACAGAATTTTTCATTTTTCTGTATTTCTCCTTTTTAGCTTGACAAAACGACAGCTTGCGTGTAACATAATACATATTAAATTTATAGGTTTTGTATATTATATGCTTTTACATTTCATCTGACAAAAGGAGCGAAGGGAATAAATACGGCTATCAGACAGGAGCAATTATCGGCAAAAAGAATATCTTGATATTGTGATTACTTATACTGAACCGATAAACAAATTCTGAATTTTCAAATAACAGAACCGAGATGATGATATGAGCTTAAATTATGATGATTCATATATAAAAAACAATATGTTCAAGGCAAGCTTCGGTATCGAAAAAGAAAGCCTGCGTGTGAACACAGGCGGCTACCTTTCGCATACAAGCCATCCTTTTGAAAACAACCCAAATATTGACAGAGATTTCTGCGAAAACCAGGTTGAAATTGTAACCGACGTTTACGACAGTTCAGACGCCGTATATGACGCTCTTAAAAAGCTTCACAATACGGTTATCAGGCGACTGAGTACCCTGCAGTCAGGCGAGGAGATTTTATGGATGTTTTCAAATCCGCCGTATGTCAAGGGTGAAAGCGATATACCGATTGCAAGCTTCAAGGGCAGATTGCACGGCAAGGAAATATACAGAAAATATCTTGCCCAAAAGTACGGAAAGAAAAAAATGCTTTTTTCGGGTATTCATTTTAACTTTTCGTTTGACGATGCACTTATCGAGCACAGCTTCAGAAAAAGCAGATACGGTTCTTATGCAGATTATAAAAACAAGCTTTATCTTGAGCTTGCAAAAAAAATCACAAGATACAGCTGGCTTATCGTATATCTCACAGCCGCAAGCCCTGTGACGGACGGTTCATTTTTTGACGACGAGGCACTCGGCAAGGACGTTATAACGCCTTTTTCCTCCGCAAGATGCAGTGAAATCGGATATTGGAATGACTTTATCCCTGTTTTAAAGTACGACTCTATCAAAAGCTATACCGACAGTATCAGACGGTATATAGACGAGGGTCTGCTGAAATCCGCTTCGGAGCTTTATTACCCGACAAGGCTGAAGCCTTGCGGCGAAAACTCACTTGAAAACCTTGAGCAAAGCGGGGTAAACCACATTGAGCTGCGTATGCTCGACCTCAATCCACTGTCGCCTGTCGGAATTTTCAAGGAGGATATCGACTTTATTCACGCACTTATCATCTACCTGATGTCGCTTGACGACTGTGATTTTCCTGAAAGCGAACAGACAGTCGCAGTCAGAAACGTCAGGAGCGCCGCAAAATATGACGATAATACTCTGATAGACTTCGGCGGCGAGAGAATAGCCGTAAAATCGGCGGCTGTAAAGGTGCTTTGCGATATTCAGGATTTTTTTGAAAAATACGGTCAGGAAAACGCCGCCAGAATAATTAACGCTCAGAAGAATAAAATCATAATAAACAGCAATCGCTATGTAAATATAATACGTGAAAAATTTGGCAAAGACTATGTCAAAAACGGCGTTGCGCTTTCACTGAGCTATGCCGACAAAATAAAAAAGGAGGGCGACCAAAATGTGTGAGATATTCGGAGCAAGCTTTGAACGTGAGTGCTGCATAAACGACTATCTGAAAATCTTCTACAGCCACAGCAACAACCACCCTCACGGGTGGGGCCTTGCCCACACAGACGGTCAGAACCTCTATATAGAAAAAGAGCCGCAGCAAGCTTCAAAAAGCTACTACCTCAAAAATCGCCTTTCAATGCCGATTATTTCAAAAACGGTATTAGCTCACATACGCTATGCTACTATCGGCAATATAGAATACAAGAACTGCCATCCGTATTCCATAAAAGACAACAGCGCACGCCGCTGGACACTGATTCACAACGGAACAATTTTTGACTACTCCCCTCTTAACAAGTTTGTTAAGGTGCAAAACGGCGACACCGACAGCGAACGCATACTTTTTTATATTATTGAGCAGGTTAACAATATGCAAAGAATACTGCGCAAGCCGCTTGACGCAAGAGAAAGATTTTCTCTGCTCGACAGCATTGTGTCTGATATGTCAAAGGGCAACAAGCTGAATCTGCTGATTTTTGACGGTGAGTATATGTATGCCCACACAAATTACTGTGACTCTTTGCACTATCTTGAGCGCGAAAACGGAATTATATTTTCAACTCTGCCTCTGACAGGCGACGACTGGCAAAAGCTGCCGATGACCACGCTTTATGCTTACAGGGACGGCAAGCTGTGCTTCAGCGGAACAAACCACAAAAACGAATTTGCTGACAATCAGGAATCTCTGAAGTATCTTTACCAGATATTCTCTGACCTATAAGGAGGCAGCTATGGATTTACAGTTTATAAGAGAGCAGCTTTACAGGCGATACATAGAGCCGACAAAGAAGAAGCGGCGAAAATATATCGGCGTTGAATTTGAAATGCCGATAGTAAATCTCTCGGACCAAGCTGTTGATTTCAGGGTCGTGCACAGTATAACCGACAGCTTTTAAAGCATTTCGGATTTACTGTTTCGGGAACATACGACGACGGGAACGTCTATTGTGCAGCAAGCCCCGAAAAAGGCGATATTCTGTCGTATGACTGCTCGTATAACAACCTTGAACTCTCATTCGGTAAAGAGGAAAATCTGTTTGACGGCGAAAAGTACTCAAAGACAGAATTCACCCCAAGAACCGAGGATATTGAATATCTTCGCACCTTCAAATTTATTGATCTCACCTTCCGGGGAACAATTGAATTCCGCAGTATATGCTGTCAGCCTATTATGGACAGCCTTTGTGTTGCGGCTTTTCACCTCGGTCTTATCAGCAGGGTTGAGAAGCTGGCGCAGATATTTGAACACGATCGCATACTGTATCATCACGGCTATACGGCAGGGGAGCTTAGAAAAATGCTTATCCGCCGTGAATTGCCCGATTTTATTGATAAAGACGGACTGTATGCTCTGGCAAGGCAAGTTGTTGAACTTGCATATGACGGACTTGCACAGCGCGGTCTGAACGAAGAAAAGCTTCTTGAGCCGCTTTATCAAAGGATAGAATCAAGGACAAGCCCTGCATGGAAAATGCTTGATATGAAGAACAGCGGCGTTGATTTGCACGATATAATCCTTGAATATGCGCAAATATAGCAACGATCAATAAACCGACAGAAGCACCGTGCCGATGTGATTTCTCACATACGTCGCACGGTGCTTTTTTGTATAAAATATTTTTAAATTTAAGATTACATTTAATTTTGTTGCACTTTTGTTGCACTTCGTGATTTATAATAATCTGATTACCCCTTTAAATAAGCAGGTTTGATTTAATGCAGAATTATGGTTATCGCCGCTTTGCGGCTCTATTAATTAAGAAATGCTAGTTACAAAGCAGAGAGTTCGTAGGGAACGGTCTTGACCGTTCCAGGATAGGCATATTAACTGCAACGCTTTACAAAATCAGAATAGAGTATAACACTCTGCGGCTCAAGCCGGAACAGGCAAGCCTGTTCCCTACGACCTCGTTACGAAATTCATCTTCAATCTCAACTCTAAACTAAATTATCGCTTAGCTTACTTAAGGGGATAAACATATATCATAATATACAGATATGCCAAATGCAGACTTAGCGGTGTTATTCAAATAAGATTTCAGTGTAATTATCCCAGATCCTTAACCTTTGAAATCAGGCTTAACACCTCAATGAAAAGCCATATTACGGAAAACATTATTCCGAAAGCGCCTGCCCACTCATATTTTTTCGGCAGCTTATTGTCAACGGCGTCTTTGACTGTTTTGAAATCGACAAGCAAAAACAAAGATACTATGACGATACCGACAACAGACAATCCGATGCTGATTAACGGATTTGAGATAACAAACATCGAAGCCACGTTAAGACCCGGAATAAAATACGACACCGCAAGCAAAACTGTGCTGACTATCATTGTTATGAAAAGCACACGCAAAACAGACGAAAACCTCTTGTTCACGTTTATCCTGCCTGTCATATACACAAGCATTATTGCAAAAAACAGTGCAAGCGTAATTATCATTGCAAGAAAAATCTGACCTCTGACCGCAGATAAAAGGTTGCCGATAAACGCATAAAGATAACCCACGCTTGCACAGTAAATTGCGCCGCTGACGGGAATGGTCCGTTTTGCAAACATAGCAACAAACGGCGCAACAATGAACATTCCCAGCGCAATTGCCGCCGCAACAGCTTCGGCATAATTGAACGAAATGCCGTCCTGCGAGATAATGTTTGCCAAAGGCAGCATATGAAGCAAAAGCGCAAGAGCGACTCCCGAAACTATTGTCAGTATGAAGAACACGCATTTCAGCGCAACGCCCTTGTAGGAAACGCAGTTTTCACTTTTTTCCTTTACTTCACCGAGTTGCTTCATAATCGGATTATCAAAAAGTCCCCTGCTCTTATTTTTGGTCTGAGTCTGATTTGTCAACATATTCATAACTTACCTCCTGTATTGAATATCTGAATTTGTTTTCGTTTGATTGTGTTTATATTATAAAGAACAGACTATGACAAAATAGGGACAAAATTTAAAATTATTCAATTTTCTTGTTAGCAAAATATAAGTATTATATACTAAAACAGTAAAAGAGGTGTTTTTATGCAAAAGAAAAGTGCAAAGCCGTATATTTTATTCGGAATAGTTGATGTGCTTCTGCTTTTTGCTGTTTTATTCGTGTGGACTGCTTTGAATTTCAACGGTTCGCATAATAACTATGGAATGAAGAGCGTATCAATCACAGGAGAATACTCAGCTGACGGAGAAAGTTGGATTCAAATGCAGTCATCCGACGACTTTGAGAACAAGAACTATGAGAAGGTTGTTTTCAGGTGCAGGCTGTCACAGAATGTTCCGAAAAACCAATGGCTGATAATTTCAATGTGCGACGCGTGGACAGAGCTAAAGGTAAACGGAAAAACTGTTGCCTCAAACCTTGACGGTCCGGGAGCAAGCACCGACACACCCGGAAATTAAATTGCGTACATATCATCGGACGACATTCCCGACAATGCTGTGCTTGAGCTGACCGTAACCAACCCTTACGCCGTGTTCCGCAGTCTGAGCCCGATTGAAAACACGCTGAATGGACTTTGCATTGGTCATAAGGACGCATTGTATGTTGATTTGCTCAAAAACAACACATCGGCAATAATAGTAAGCCTTGCAATATGCGGCTTGGATTGCTGCTCACCGTTGTGATGCAGCTATATCTGCTCTTCCGTGAAACAAGACAGCATCAGCGGGAGCTTCTGCGATATCAGGAAATGCAGAACGAAATGCTGCAAATGAGAGTGTCGATAATGGTTTCGCAGATACAGCCGCATTTTCTTTACAACTCGCTCACATCTATAGCACAGCTTTGTGAAAAGGAGCCGTCAAAGGCGAAAAAGCCACTATTGAATTTTCGGAATATCTCAGGCGAAATATGAATTCGCTTAAAGAAAAAGCTCCTGTTCCGTTTGAAAGCGAGCTAAAGCACCTTGAAACCTATCTTTCGCTTGAAAAGATGCGTTTCGGGGACGAGCCATATGACTTAAAGCAGCAGGCGTATATCCAGAAAATCATTTCCGCAATGATGAAGATCCTCAAGAAGTGCGGCGCAGGCGACGCAGTTTTCAAAAAATACAACAGCCTGTAGGTTGACGTAAGCATGCTTGACTGTGACTACTACCGTTTTGCCGAGCTTGACGCAGGCGCAGTCAACGCATATTCAAGCGAATATATGTCGCAGTATTACTGGGCTGATTTTATGCTTGACGATTATTGATTTTTCTTTTAACTTTGCTAAAAAGCGAGGGCAGCACCGCTGATACAAAGCTTCGGTGCTGCCCTTGGTCTTTTATTATGAAATATATTCTTGAACGGAGGTCAAAAAATAAAATATTGAGTGCAGAATTTGATACTGCTGTTTAGTAAAATCACTGTTCCATCCATGAGAAAAACTGCTTGCGCACCTCGTGAATACGGTGTTTGCTGACAGGGATATGAAGCCCGTTCATCAGCTCAAGCTCGGAGGTACGGACAACACGGATAAACCGCATATTGACAAGAAAACTCTGATGACAGCGAACAAATCCCTGATTTGTCAGCTCCGCTTCAAGCTCCGAAATCCGCATTACGGTATAACATTCTTTGTTCTCCAGAACAATATGACAGCCTCTCCCCTGTGTTTCAATATACATTATTTCTTCCGGATGTAGCATCTGCGTTCCGCCGTTGACGGGAATCAGAATAGCCCTGTTCATCTTTGTTCTGTTGAAGCAATAAAGAATAGCCTCTCGCAGGCGTTCCTCCTCCACAGGCTTTGCCAGATAACGTGTGGCAGACACCTCATAACCCCTGAGCGCCATTTCCTTATTGCTCGATATAAAAACAATATGACCTGTAAAAGAACCGTCCCGCAAAAGCTTGGCAAGCTCCATTCCGTTTTCCTGCTGCATCATTACATCAAGCAGAATCAAATCAAATGTTTTGCCGCTTTCGATTGTATCAATCAGGTCTTTTCCGCTGTTAAAGCAAGAAAGATGCGGCTCAATGCTCTCTGCTTCACATACCTTATATATCATTTCTGTTATTTTTTCAATTTCCTGCGGTTCATCGTCGCACGCCGCTATATAAAAAGAGTGCCTTTGCTTTATCAGATTCCCCACTCCTTTCGTCTTGTTGCACAGCTTTATTATATCACCATATCCTCTGCAAATCAAATATACAGAGCAAAAAGCCGAAAAAGCGGAGAGCCTGCCGGAAATTCCGACAGGCTCCCTGATTTATGTGTATTTATTGGAGAAGTCCGGTTTTCAACCGACAGGTATCTGCCGTTGTGCAGACGTTCTCACTTAATAATGAGAACGCTTTGAGGGTTATTCTACCTCCGCCGTATGGCTGAACGTGAAAGCGTTGTCACGGTAATCGCAGGTAACGCTGTCGCCGCTCTTGATTTTTTCCTCAAGAATCTGCTGTGAAAGCGAATCCTCAATCTTCTGGCGGATTGCACGGCGAAGCGGTCTTGCGCCGTAAACCGGGTCATAGTCTTCCTTTGCAACGGCTTTTATTGCCGCATCGGTGAAATTAATATTTATCTCAAGCGCCTTAAGACGTGTTTTAAGGTTATCAAGCATTTTGCCCGAAATCTGTTCGATTTCGCTTTCGCTGAGCTTGTTGAACACGATAATATCGTCAACACGGTTTAAAAACTCGGGACGGAAAACCTTTTTAAGCTCACCCATAACAAGCTCTTTTACATTTGCGTTTTCACGCTCCGCTTTCTTTTCGCCGTCTTTATCCTCAAAGGCAAAGCCGAGCTTGCCGTTTTCGGCGTCTGTGATGAGCCTTGCGCCGACGTTTGAGGTCATAATGATAACGGTGTTCTTGAAGTCAACAAGTCTGCCCTGAGAGTCGGTAAGTCTGCCGTCCTCAAGAATCTGAAGCAGCATATTGAACACATCGGGATGTGCTTTCTCGATTTCATCAAACAGCACAACCGAATACGGATGACTTCTTACCCTATCGGTCAGCTGTCCGCCCTCGTCATAGCCAACGTATCCCGGAGGTGAACCGACAAGCTTTGACACCGTGTGCTTTTCCATATACTCGGACATATCAAGCCTTATCATTGCGTTTTCATCGCCGAACACAGCCTCGGCAAGTGCCTTGCACAGCTCGGTTTTACCTACGCCGGTAGGACCTAAGAAGATAAACGAGCCCTGCGGTCTTTTCGGGTCCTTAAGTCCTACTCTGCCGCGGCGGATTGCCCTTGCTACGCTGTCAACAGCCTCGTTCTGTCCGACAACTCTTCTATGGAGTATCTCCTCCATATTAAGCAGCTTCTGACTTTCCTCCTGAGTAAGCTTTGACACAGGGATACCTGTCCACTGCGACACGATATTCGCAATGTCCTCCTCGGTGACTGTTCCTGAGGAATTGTCAGTGTTCTGCTTCCACTCTTCCTTTGCCTTTTCAAGCTGCGCTTTTGCCTCATTCTGCTCGTCACGCAGCTTTGCCGCCTGCTCAAATTCCTGCGCATTGATTGCGGCTGACTTTTCCTGCTCAAGTCTGTTTATCCTGTCCTCAAGCTCCTTGAGTCCCGACGGCTGAGTGTGAGCGCTCAGGCGAACCTTTGACGCCGCCTCGTCGATAAGGTCAATCGCCTTATCAGGCAAAAATCTGTCTGTGATATATCTTGAAGACAAATCAACGGCTGCATTGATTGCCTCATCGGGGATTGAAACCTTGTGGTGAGCCTCGTAGCGGTCACGCAGTCCCTTTAAAATCTGAACTGTTTCTTCGGTTGTAGGCTCGCCGACCGTTACTGGCTGAAAACGTCTTTCAAGAGCCGCATCCTTTTCGATGTGCTTTCTGTATTCGTTGATTGTCGTTGCGCCGATAACCTGCAAATCACCTCTTGCAAGAGCCGGCTTCAGTATGTTGGCAGCGTCTGCGCTGCCCTCGGCACTGCCTGCGCCGACAATCGTATGCAGCTCGTCGATGAAGAGGATGATGTTACCGTCATTTTTAACCTCGTCCATCGCCGCCTTTATACGTTCCTCAAAATCGCCCCTGTACTTTGAGCCTGCAACCATACCTGTAAGGTCAAGTGCAAACACCCTCTTATTCTTCAGCAAATCCGGAACGTCGCCGTTTGCAATTCTGAGTGCAAGACCCTCGGCAACGGCTGTTTTGCCGACGCCCGGTTCACCGATAAGACAGGGATTGTTTTTGGTTCTTCTTGAAAGAATCTGGATAACACGGTTTATTTCTTTTTCACGCCCGATGACAGGGTCGATACCACCCTTTTTTGCCTTTTCGGTCAGATCCTCGCCGAATTTTTCAAGCGTCTTTGTGCCGCCCTTGCCGCCGCCTTTTGCACCGCCGTCATAGCCTGCATATCCGCCCTGCTCACCGTTTTCAACAGATGAGTTAAGCTGGCTTGCAAGGCTCTGCAAAATCTCGTTGGGTCGTGCGCCGCAGCCGTAAATGAAGTGAACGGCGTAGCTGTCGTCCTCGGAAAGCAAGGCAATCAGAAGATGCTCGCTGCCGACATAGTTGTGGCCGTAGCGTGCGGCAACGGTAATTGCGCCCTGAACAACTCTTTTTGTCCTCGGGGTGAAATCCGACGGTGAGAGCGTTGTTTTTGAGCCTGAGCCTATCTGCGTTTTTATCTGGCTTTCAATTTCCTGCGCAGTAACTCCTGCCGACTCAAGTGCGGTGGCTGCCACACTGCTTTCTGTGCCGAGCAGTCCGAGCAGAATATGCTCTGTGCCGATATATGTGTGGCCGAGCTGCTCGGCTTTTTCTATTGCAAGGTTAAGGGCGTCGTTAGCCTTCTGTGTAAAACCTCTGAAATTATACATAAAACATACCTCCCTGATTATAAATGAATTTATTCGCTGATTAAGCACGAATTGCGGTCTTTATTTTTTCCGATTCACTTGCAGTCAGGAAAAACTCATTTTTATATTCTGCCGAATTCCCTGTTAAGAATCTCGGCTCTCTTAATATCCCTTTGCTGCGGCGAAAGCTCCTTGCCCTCAGCCGTCATCAGTGTTGCCGGCTGAATCTGTTCGTTCAGTCGGTTGAGCATTGCATAGTCGGTGTTCTTTATAACACCCGTAAACATACCTGCTCTTACATTTGAGATAAGCTTCATCGCCTCGTCGTTTGACATCAGCTTTGCACTCTTGAGCAGTGCAAGACTGCGGTATATAACATCCTGTGTTTCAATTGATTTTGCCATTTCAGCAAGGCTTTTTTCCTCCTGCTCAATAAGCTGAGAAGCTATATTTTTCAGGTTCTCTATAGCGTTATGCTCGGACAGTCCAAGCGTTATCTGATTTGAAAGCTGATAAAGCGAACCCTTTGCGTCACTACCTTCGCCGAAGGTTCCTCTCAGTTCCATACCGAGCTTTGTAAGGTTGCCCGAAATTCTGTTTATCGAGCGGTTCTTTTCAATAGCCGGAACGTGCAGCATAAGCGACGCTCTCATACCTGTGCCGAGGTTTGTCGGGCACTGGGTAAGATAACCGAGCTTGTTGTTGAACGCAAAGCCAAGAGCGTTGTCAAGCAGCGTGTCAAGGTTGTTCGCGGTGTCATAACATTCGTTAAGGCTCAAGCCGCTGCCCAGAACCTGAATTCTGATGTGGTCCTCCTCGTTAATCATTATGCTTATCGACTCGTCCTTTGACAGCATCAGATATCTGCCCTTGCGGTCTGAGGCAAATTCGGGGCTTATCAGATGCTTTTCTACAAGCGATACAGCCTGAATCTGGCTAAGCTCCTCCATTGAGATAAAGCTGAAGCTGTTTGCAAGCGTGCTGTTGCTTTCCTCTAAGGCAAGCTTTACTTTCTGTGCAATCTCTTTTTTCTGTTCAAGACTCGCCTTATTCGGGAACGGATAATTTTTCAGATTTCTTGCAAGGCGAATTCTTGAGCTTACAACAATTCCGCCCTGCTGACCTGCTTTTTCATACCACTTTTCAGACATTTTTATTTCCCTCCTTAAGCATTTTTATCTTGTCACGAAGCTGTGCTGCCTTTTCAAATTCCTGTCTTGCGACAGCCTCGTTGAGCTGCTCCTGCATTGACTCAAGCTCGTTGACTATTGCAAGCTGCTTACCTGCGCTTGCAGGGAACTTGCCGTTGTGCTGTGTGTTGCCGTGAATCTTCTTGATTGACGGCATCAGCTCGTCAATAAACGTATCGTAGCACTCCGGACAGCCTACCATACCTCTTTTTGCAATTTCGGCAAAAGACGAGCCGCAACCCTTGCAGCGTGTTGCGCTTGTTCTTGACGGCAAGCCGCCGCCGAAAAAGCTGCCGAGCATACTGTTCCATTCATTCTGAAAGTTTGAAAACAGGTTGGTGTAGCCCATCTTTTTTGCACATTCATGGCATAAATCGTATTCTTCAATCTGACCGTTGACTATCTTTTTTACATGGGTTGTAGCTTCATTTTTCTTGCATGACTGACATAACATAATTATTCCTCCCATTTGATATTATATTTGAGTTAATAGCATATTCTTGACTATTGCGGCTCTGACCGAATTTGCAACAGACTTTGGCAGTCCGACAAAGTTCCGTTCTGAGGTCGCTGCGTTGATGAGGGCGGCGCATTGCTCGCTTATTGCTCCGGCGCAGCGAAGATTGTCTGTCATCAGCCTTGCGTCGTTATAATCAAGCTCTTTGCCGATTGAATTTACAATGTGCATCAGCGCAGAATTTTTGTCGGTATGAATCCTTGTGATTCTTATAAAACCGCCACCTCCGCGTCTGCTCTCGACTATATACCCCTGCTCGGGTGTGAAACGCGACGTCAGAACATAGTTGATCTGGCTTGGTACACAGCCGATTGAGTCGGCAAGCTCGTTGCGCCTGATTTCGGCGTTGCCGTCGCTTTCGTCAAGCATATTCTGAATATAGCTTGCGACTATATCCGAAATTCTCATATCCTCACCTCCGATTTTATCTTAACAGGTCTGTAAAAGTCGTCGATAGCTGCCGATTGTTTTTGACTTTTCGGATTTGTCTTTGACTTTCTTTGACCTTGTGATTATATTATATGCATTTGGTCAAAGATAGTCAAACTTGATTTTTGCCTGTTTTTTCGCTGTCAGAGTTGGTTTTCTCTTGTTTTCTCGGTTATACTCTTTTTTTCTATATCTTTTGACTTTTTTGACTTTTAATTTTACCTTAATTTTGCACAAGTTTTTACTTTTCCATATCCGGAATTTTTGTTTTTTTCTGAAAAACAGTTGCTTTTTTTTTAAAGAATGATACAATTATATAAAGAAAGATAAGGAGGTGCTATTGATAATGGCATATGTAATTAGTGACGATTGTATCGCATGTGGTGCATGTGAGGCTGAGTGCCCTGTTGGTGCTATTTCAGAGGGTGACGGCAAATATGTTATCGACGCTGATGCTTGCACAGAGTGCGGCTCATGCGCAGACACATGTCCTGTAGGAGCTCCTTCTCAGGAGTAATCCGTACATACACACGGACTGATAATTGAGGCACTCTTGTTTAAAAGGGTGCCTCAGTTTTTATTCCGGATTATTTTTCAGGAAATTATAATGCTGCCTGTCGCAACTGCAACGGGCGTTTTTTTATATAAAAAGAGCGACTGCTTCTTAACGAAGTGCCGCTCCTGATACTAAGGAAATATAATTTATTTATCCACCACCGGAATCGGGGTGTCGTCATATTCATCAATACGGTCAAGATAATACTTTGTGTCCTTCCGCATATCGCCCGACAGCATCCACACGGCAAATATATTCGGCAGAGCCATACATGCGTTGAGAATATCTGCGATATTCCACACAATATCAACCGCAAGCATAGGAGCTATTGCCAGAACAACAAGCCATACTACCCTGTATATCGGCAGCGCCTTCAGACCGAAAAGATATACAATACAACGCTCAGCATAATATGACCAGCCGAGAATGGTTGAATATGCAAAGGTCACGATGCCGACAACAATAATTATCATACCGATATAAGGTATCTGACCGAAAGCCGCATGCGTAAGCTTTTCTCCATCAATCTGCACTGTGTCAATCGACGGGTTAGCAATGCAGCTGCTCACGATAACAAGACCTGTCATAAGGCAGACAACAACTGTATCCCAGAATGTGCCGGTTGACGAAACAAGCGCCTGTCTGACCGGGTTTCTTGTTTTTGCAGCCGCCGCAACTATAGGCGCAGAGCCCATACCTGATTCATTTGAAAACAAGCCTCTTGCGATACCATATCTGCAGCCCATCATCAAAGCAGTACCCATAAAGCCGCCGGCAACAGACTTAAGCGAAAATGCTTCAGACAAAATAGCCTGCACTGCCTGACCGAGAAACTGCCAGTTGTAGCAGAGTATGTAAATACAGCCGCCGACATATAAAATCGCCATTATCGGAACAAGCTTTTCGCAAACTCTTGATATCGACTTAACACCGCCGAACAGGACAATGCCCGTAAGCACAGCAGCAATCAGACCGCAGGCAAGCGGAATTACCGGCAAAGTAAGACCGAAGATGTTCAGGTTGAGCGCTTGATTGGGGTCGAAGGTTTCTGTCAGGATACCGGAAATAGCGTTAATCTGAACGCCGTTGCCGATACCGAATGCAGCCAGAGCGGCAAGCACTGCGAATATAATGCCCAGCCACTTCATATTCAGTCCTCTTTCAAGGGCATACATTGCGCCGCCGACCATTGAGCCGTCCTTTGTTTTTACTCTGTATTTTACGCCTATAAAAGATTCAGCATACTTTGTTGCTATGCCGAGCACACCCGTAATCCAGCACCAGAACACCGCACCGTAGCCGCCAAGAGCAATTGCAGTGCCGACGCCGATGATATTGCCGGTGCCTATTGTTGACGCAAGAGCCGTTGTAAGCGCCTGAAACTGGCTTACGTCACCCGATGAGTCGGGGTCCTTTGTAACAGACAGCTTAATTGCCTTTGGCAGTTTTCTTTGAATAACGCCTGTTCTGACTGTCGTGAAAATGTGTGTGCCGAGCAGAAGAATAATCATCGGCCAGCCCCACATAAAATCGTCAATCACACCGACGATTTGTTCAAAAATTTCCAATTTTACCACCTCAAACTTAATTTTGCGTATATTGTTATCCGTCCTGTTTCAGAACGGCATTATCGCTTGATTTATTTATTAATTTAATTTTATGATTATCCCCTTTAGATTGTAAGATTTAAGGAAACACTGATTAAATTGTTTGTGCATATTGCGCCGTCAGATTTTTCGTCAGGTTGGACAAATAAACCGCAGTAATGCTGACGCATTACGAGGATTTTTTGGTCAGACTGACGGAAAAGATGCAAGCAAGATGTGCAAACAGCTTTCAGCGTGATTTATTCAGTGTTTCCTTAAGTTTTATATGGTTATCCCCTTAAGTAAGCTAAGCGATAATTTAGTTTAGAGTTGAGATTGAAGATGAATTTTGTAACGAGCATTTCTTAATTAAAAGAGCCGCAAAGCGGCGACAACCATAATTCTGCATTCTGAATTATGCATTAAATCAAACCTGCTTATTTAAAGGGATAATCAGAAAGTTTTATATTAATAGCTCCAAACTTCAAACTCAAAACTCCAAACTCTAATAAATCACCAAGGCTTAACCGTTGCGGTAAGCTCCGTAACGCTCTTCATTCCCTTTTTATCAAGGTAATCGTTCAAGCCCTTGCAAATCTTAATCGGTGCATACGGGTCATTAAAAAATACCGTTCCGATTTGCAGTGCGTCTGCGCCTGCAATTAGCATTTCCACGGCGTCCTGCCATGTTGATATGCCGCCCATACCGATAACGGGAATTTTAACGGCGTTCTTGACCTGCCATACCATTCTCACCGCAACCGGAAACACTGCGGCACCGCTCATTCCGCCCGTATTGTTTCTTAAAATAGGTCTTGCGGTGTCAATGTCAATCCTCATTCCTGTGAGGGTGTTTATCAGCGACACTGCGTCCGCACCGTTAGCCTCGGCGCTTTTTGCTATCTCGGCAATATCGGCGACATTTGGCGAAAGCTTTACGATAAGCGGCTTTTTGCAGTGCTCTCTGACCGCCTTTGTTATATTGCCGACTGACTCGCACGATGTGCCGAAAGCAACGCCGCCGTGCTTGACGTTCGGACAGGATATATTCAGCTCTATCATATCAACTGCGCTGTCCGACAGCTTTTCAGCCATTTTGCAGTAATCTTCAACTGTGTTTCCTGCTATGTTTGCTATAACAGCCGTTCCCTGCTGTGACAGCCAAGGCAGGTCTTTTTCTATAAAATGGTCAACACCGGGATTTTGCAGTCCTACAGAGTTCAGAATACCCGAGCTGCATTCTGCGATTCTCGGCGGCGGATTGCCCAGCCTTGGAGCAAGCGTTATGCCCTTGCAGGAAATTCCTCCGAGTGTGCTGAGCGGGTAAAACTCGCTGTATTCGTGACCGAAGCCGAAGGTTCCCGATGCGGCAATAAGCGGATTGTTAAGCTTTACGCCGCAGATATTGAGTGATAAATCAGCCATTCCAAACTACCTCCTCAGCGTTGAATACGGGTCCTTTTTTGCACACATGGGTGTACTCCTCGTCCCCGTCTTTGTTCTTTGTCTTGCAGGCGCACACTAGGCAGGCGCCGATTCCGCAGCCCATTCTCTCTTCAAGCGAAACCTGACACGGCTTGCCGTTGTCACGGCACACAGCAGCCACAGCCTTGAGCATCGGTGTAGGTCCGCAGGCGCAAACCTCGTCAACCTTGTCTATGATATCCTTTAATGCGTCGGTAACAAAGCCGTGAATACCAAAGCTGCCGTCATCTGTTGTGACAACCGTTTCGCAGCCTGCCGCCTTGAAATCGTCGCACAGAATAACGGCGTCCTTATTTGCAAAGCCGAGGATGGCATATGATTTATCCGCCTGCTTTGCGCTGTAAAGCATCGGCGGCGTGCCTATTCCTCCGCCGATAAAAGCGTACGTTCTGTTCTTCCTGATATCAAACCCGCTTCCCAGCGGTGCGATAACGTCGAGCATATCGCCGATTTTTGCCTGTGACAAAATCTGTGTGCCCTCCCCTTTTATGCGGAACACAATTCTTATGCAGTCGTCAATGACATCGCATACCGAAATCGGCCGGCGCAGAGTTTTGCCCGGCACGGCAACATGCACAAACTGACCCGGCTTTGTGATTTTTGCAAGCTCGCTGTTTTTTAGAACGAAATCGAAAATTCCTTTCGCAAGCTCCTTTTTCTCAACAAGCTCAAAGGGCTGTGAATCGTATCTTTTCATCTGTTACATCCTTTCGATTTTTATATAAACATCTATTGGTTTTAATTAAACTTGATATGCACCTCAAAAATTGACCGGCGTTCACTCTTTAAAACAGAAACCTCCTCGTCATTTATCAGTTGGCCCATACTAAAATTGACTTTTTCAATATATTTAAAAAACAGATACGGCGGCTCATAGAACAGCATATTCAGCGCCTCGTCATAATCAAGCGAGCTGTCAACCAGAATATACACGGTATCCTTGCCGCTTGTGATGCATTCCTGAAGCTTTTCTTCAATCCCGAGCGCCGATGCATCGTTGTCGCCGTCAAACAGAGCGGAGCTTCTTGTATAGAAATTCGCGTCATCTGAACAGCACTCGGGAACAAACAGGTTAAAAAGCTGCGAATCGCTGCCGCTGTCATCGGTTCCGCAGATTTCCTCCGATGTCATCTCGGAATAAAGCTTTGCTATCTCATGGTCATATGAAATAGCTTCGTCACTTACGTTAAAATAATCATAGAAAATATCGTCGTCGGTTGTGTCGTTCCATGTGGCGTCAAGGTGATACCATTTGCCGTCGATTTTCACAACATTCCACTGGTGAAGATTGCCGTTACCCGTACCGCTTATCGTATTGCACTCAATGCCGAATATGCTCAGAAGATACTGAATAGCCTTGCTGTAGCCCTCACACACAGCACTGCCGCTGACGATTGCGCCGTAAACGGAAAACGGAACCCAGTCCTCGCTTGTTGACTCGACCTCATCGTTATAAAAGCATTCGCCGAGAAGCAAATCGTGGATTGCAAGCTCACGTTCAAACTCGCTGAGCCCTGCGGGAACCTGATTTATTAAATCTGTTATGGCTGTTATAAGCTTCTCGCTCTTTGTTTTGATTTCGGACGGGGAAAGAACCGAATAAAGCTGAACCTCGGTTGTATTGCCGGCAACGTATGAGAAACGGTTGGAAAGCCAGAATATCTCGGGATAATCATTTTTAAAAGCCGACATCGCAACTCTTATGTCCTTCTCGCTTATCGGTTCGTCAATATATATTTTTTCGACAGAATAAAGCCCTTTGTCAGACTCATTGCTGCCGATGATATATACATCAATCGCCATACGCTTATAAAGACTTCTCTGCGCCTCGTTTTCGAGCGAATCATAGCCTGTTGTTATATCGAGCTTTGTGTAATTTTTGCTGTTTGCGTTTATTTCATCAATAGACGAGAAATCACCGACATCGGTATTGCCGTCAGGTTTGATAAGGGACGGGGTTTCGATCTTCGGCATATAAATGCTTTCAAGCGCACTGCGTGCAGAATCCTCGATCTCGCTGATGCTTTTTCCAGAAAAGCAGGAAGAAAACGACAGTGCAATTGCCGCACAAAGCAAAAACGCAGCAGTTCTTTTAATGTGCTTCACATATACCCTCCTTTAGAAAATCTATATTTCAACAATAATATACAATTTAATCACAAAAATTATACCACAGCATATGGTAAATGACAATAATTACTATTCAACAAATTTGCAATAATTTTTTCGGAAATTGCACAATCACACCGAAGCCGCTCTGCCTGCCTTTATTATACAACCTAATACCAAAAATATATTATATTCAAATATTACTTTTATATCATTTGTTGTTTTGGGTCTTTAACGCTTGACTAAAACGAAAGAAGAATGTAAAATGTGCATAGCAGAATAAGCATAATTATATTAATACTGAATTTCGGGTCGGAATATGCCGTTAATTTAATGTTCCGCCGGAAAATCAGTAGCCGATAAAGCAAAGGAGCGTAAAGCCTTGAACACAAAACCTTTTGAAGTATATGAATCCGAAGTCAGGTCATATTGCAGACACTTCCCAACTGTTTTCGTAAAGGCAAAGGGTGCCGAGTTTACCGATGAGAACGGAGAAAGATATGTTGATTTCTTCTGCGGAGCCGGCGCTGTAAACTACGGTCACAACAACGAAACAATTAAGGCAAAGCTTATAGATTATTTACGCAGTGACGGCATACTTCATGCACTTGATATGTACACCGTTCCGAAAAGAGAGTTTATCGAAACATTTGAGAACAAGGTTTTAAAGCCGCGCGGATACAACTATAAAATCCAGTTCTGCGGTCCTACCGGTACAAACGCAAACGAGGCGGCTCTGAAGCTTGCCAGAAAGGTTACGGGCAGAACAAACGTCTTTGCTCTGATGGGTGCTTTCCACGGTATGACGCTTGGCGCACTTGCACTGACAACAGACGAAACCGACCGTAAGGGCGCAGGAATTCCTCTGCATGACGTAACGCACATTCCGGCTCCTTATATGTTCCCCGAGCTTGACACAATAGAGTATATGGAGCGCCTTATAACAGACGACCACTCGGGCGTTGACACACCGGCAGCTATTTTTATCGAAACAATTCAGGCTGAGGGCGGCGTTATGGTACTGAGCGACGAATGGCTCAGACGCTGCCGTGCGCTCTGCGACAAATACGGCATTGTGCTTGTATGTGACGAGGTTCAGGTTGGCTGCTGCCGCAGCGGAAGCTTCTTCTCGTTTGAGCGTGCCGGTATCAAGCCTGATATCGTGACAATGTCAAAGTCAATCGGCGGCTACGGTATGCCGATGGCTATCGCTCTTCTGAACCCGGATATGGATTTGTGGAAGCCGGGCGAGCACAACGGAACCTTCAGAGGCAACCAGCTTTCGTTTGTTGCCGCAAAAGCAGGACTTGACTATATGCTTGAAAATAACGTTGAGGCTGAAACAAGACGCAAGGGCGAAATTGTAAAGAACTTTATCGAAAACGAAATTCTTCCGCTTGACAGCCGCCTTGAATACAGAGGAATGGGACTTATCTGGGGTATTGATTTTGCAGACTTTGACGATGACGAACTCAGCGAAAAGGTCATTCACACCTGCTTTAAAAACAAGCTTGTCATCGAGGGAGCAGGCAGAAAGAACTCGGTAGTAAAGCTTATGCCGCCTCTTGTTATTGAGGACAATATTCTGCTTGAGGGACTTGAGATTCTCAAGAAATCAATTGCAGAATGTCTTAAGTAATTAAGGAAACGCTGAATAAATCAAAAGCATTTCGGGAGCTGTGGCTGAAACACAACTGCTGTTACGGTAAATTTATAAACTGCAACAGGTCCGGTTGTGCTGCGGCTCCCTGTTTTTATTTTGCAAAGGATGAGGACAATGGGATTTAAAGACATTACGAGGATGCTCGGCGGTGCAACCTTCGGAAAAATGAAGGAATGTATCGACCGTGTTCACGAAAAGAGCGGCAAAAACAGAATTGCAACATTTTTTGACATTGCTCAGTGCTCACTTCGTTACGGCGCTGGCTACTATGATTATCTTATATTTGAGTTTTACAATATGAACGCAAAGCAGAGAAAAACATATATGACGAGAGTCAAAAACAAAAAGCTTATTTCTCTGCTCAACGACGAGAGCTTCTCATACATTTTTGACCAGAAAAACGTGTTCGACAAGCGTTTCAAGGATTTTCTGGGCAGAGAGGTTATTGACCTTGCCGACATCGGCTACAGCGAATTTGAAGCCTTTGTAAAGGGCAAGGAATATTTCTTTGCAAAGCCGTATATTGGCGAAAGCGGCAAGGGCATTGAAAAAATCAAGGTGTCTGACTTTGAAAGCACAAAGGCGCTTTATGAATATGTAACAAGCAAAGAGAAAAACTTCGGCGTTATTGAGGAGGTCATTGTTCAGCACCCGCAGGCGGCAAAGATTTACCCTTGCTCACTCAACTGTCTGCGAATTGTCACAATGGTTCACAACAATCAGCCGCACATTCTTTATGCCGTATTCAAAATGGGCAACAACGGCAAGTTTGTTGACAACCTTGAAAACGGCGGTCTTGCGTGCAGCTTTGACCTTGACAACGGCGTTGTGAACGGTCAGGGACACACATCGGCGCTTGTTAATTATGACGCTCACCCATATACGGGTATTAAATTCATCGGATATAAGCTTCCGTTCTGTGAAGAGATAAAACAGCTTGTAAAAAAAGCGGCTATGGTTGTGCCGGAGATAAAATATGTCGGCTGGGACGTTTGCTTCACCGAAAACGGACCGGCGATTGTTGAGGGCAACGATTTCCCTGCTTATGATTTTCCGCAGCTTCCCGACCCGGACAAGCCGAGAATCGGACTGCTTAGCAAGGTGCAGAAGATTATGCCGGAATTCAAATAAGGCTTAATTGAATAACAGCTGATGAAATAATATCCGCCGTTTTGTATATATACGGCGGATATTTTGCATTATAATACAATATGTTGACAGCCATTGGCACTAATACACAAAATATTGTTGGTATTTTTGGCAGCGAAATTGTAAAAATTTGAGCTATAATTCTTTAATCAATTAATACAGCCTTATTTTGTGATATGATATTCAAGGAAAGCAGTCGGGCAGACAGCGAAAAGCGTTTTGAGCGATTATAGCATATATCTCAAAAGCGGCTCAGGCACTTTTCTTTTTTGTCTGCAAATATAGCACAATATATTGACATTTTCAAAATTCAAGGTACAATATATATACAACACTTTGGATTTTATCGTATATTGGTAAATCAAAAATAAGAATAAGAATTGGGAGAGTATTTATATGTTAGTTCAGAAAAGAGACGGCAGGATGGTCGATTATGAGGCGGACAAAATCCGCCAGGCTATTTTAAAGGCTAATGCCGAGGTTGTTGAGAGCGAACGCATCAGCGAGCAGACTGTAGAGGACATCATCTCTTATGTTGAGCAGAACGCCACAGACACAATGGCTGTTGAACAGATTCAGGATATAATTGAATCAAAGCTTGTTGAGCTTAACAAGTATGTTCTTGCAAAAACATACATTATCTATCGCTATACAAGAGCACTCGTGCGCAAGCAGAATACAACAGACGAAAGCATACTTCAGCTTCTTAACAACGAAAACAAGGAGCTTGCCGAGGAAAACAGCAACAAGAACACCGCCATCGCCGCAACACAGCGCGATTACATAGCAGGCGAGGTTTCGCGCGACCTGACAAGAAGAATTCTCCTGCCGGAGAAAATCTCAAAGGCTCACGATGACGGCGTACTGCACTTCCACGACGCTGACTACTTCGTTCAGCCTATCTTTAACTGCTGCCTTATCAACATCGGCGATATGCTTGAAAACGGCACAATGATAAACGGCAAGCTTATCGAAACACCAAAGAGCTTTCAGGTTGCCTGCAATGTTATGACACAGATTATAGCAAATGTTGCGTCCAACCAGTACGGCGGTCAGTCGGTTGATATTTCTCACCTCGGCCGTTATCTGCGCCGCAGCCACGACAAATTCCGCAGAAATATCGAGCGTGAATGTGCCGGTCAGGTTTCCGCTGAAATTATCGACAAGCTTGTCAGCGAAAGGCTGAACGAGGAGCTTAAGTCAGGCGTTCAGACAATTCAGTATCAGATAAACACACTTATGACAACAAACGGTCAGTCGCCGTTTGTGACACTCTTCCTCTATCTGCGTGACGACGACCCGTATATCGAAGAGAACGCAATGATTATTGAAGAGATTTTAAGACAGCGTCTTGAGGGCATCAAGAATGCACAGGGCGTATATATCACACCTGCGTTCCCGAAGCTCGTTTATGTGCTTGACGAGAACAACTGCCTCAAGGGCGGCAAGTATGACTACATAACAGACCTTGCCGTAAGATGCTCGGCAAAGAGAATGTACCCGGACTATATTTCCGCCAAAAAGATGAAGGAAAACTATGAGGGCAATGTATTCTCACCGATGGGCTGCCGCTCGTTCCTCTCACCGTGGAAGGACGAAAACGGCAACTACAAATTCGAGGGCCGCTTCAACCAGGGTGTTGTATCAATCAATCTTCCGCAAATCGGCATAATCGCAAACGGCAATATGGATAAATTCTGGAAGCTTCTTGACGAAAGACTTGAGCTTTGCTTTGAGGCTCTGATGTGCCGTCACAACGCATTAAAGGGCGTTAAGTCGGACGTAAGCCCGGTTCACTGGCAGTACGGTGCGATTGCACGTCTTGAGCAGGGCGAAACGATTGACAAATTCCTTTACGGCGGATATTCGAGCATTTCGCTTGGCTACATCGGTGTGTATGAGGTAACAAAGCTTATGACAGGCAAGAGCCACACAAGCAAGGAGGGCAAGGAATTTGCGCTTAAGCTGATGAATTATCTGCGTGACACCTGCGAAAGATGGAAGAAAGAAACAAACATCGGCTTTGCTCTTTACGGCACACCTGCCGAGTCACTCTGCTATCGCTTTGCACGCATTGACAAAGAGCGTTTCGGCTCTATTCCCGACGTTACCGACAAGGGCTATTACACAAACTCATATCATGTTGATGTAAGAGAAAAGATTGACGCCTTTGAAAAATTCACCTTTGAAAGCCAGTTCCAGAAGATTTCAAGCGGCGGTGCGATAAGCTATGTTGAGATTCCGAACATCTCAAACAACCTGTCGGCGCTTTCCGAGGTAGTTAAATTTATATATGACAACATTCAGTATGCCGAGTTCAACACTAAGAGCGACTACTGCTCCTGCTGCGGATTTGACGGCGAAATTCAGGTAAATGACCACTATGAGTGGGAATGCCCGAACTGCGGCAACAAGGACCACGCAAAAATGAGCGTTACACGACGCACCTGCGGTTATCTTGGCGAAAACTACTGGAATGTCGGCAAAACAAAGGAGATTAAATCAAGAGTTTTGCACCTGTAATATGAGTTTGTAGTTTTGAGTTTTCAGTTTTAATAAAAAGTTTAAGGTTTAGCTTACAAAATAGGATAACCATAAAAAAATAACAAAAATCAAAAATGCTCTTGTATATCAATACAGAGCATTTTTTGGCAATAAAATGAATGGAGCTGATATACAGCTATGAATTATGCAAGCATAAAGCCGGTTGACGTTGCAAACGGAACGGGAGTCAGAGTTTCGCTTTTTGTCAGCGGCTGCACACACAGGTGCAAGGGCTGCTTTAACAGTGAGGCGTGGGATTTTGATTACGGCGACTTATACACCGAAGAAACACAGAAATACATACTCTCGTGTCTTGACAAAACATATATAAGAGGGCTTAGTCTGCTTGGCGGCGAGCCTTTTGACCCGCACAACCAGGGCACACTGATAAAGCTTTTGAAAGAGGTTAAGGAAAAGTTCCCCCAAAAAGACATATGGTGCTACACAGGCTATGACTTTGACAAGGACTTGAACGGCGAATTTGCAGAGCAAAACAAATCTACTTCAGAGCTTTTGAGTATGATTGATATTCTTGTTGACGGAGAATTTGTGCTTGCGCTTAAAAACCCGTCGCTGAAGTTCCGAGGTTCGTCAAACCAAAGGATAATTGATGTGCAGGCATCACTGAAATCAGGCGAAACGGTGCTGTGCGATCTTGATAAAATATAAAGGCGGCGCAAGCACCGCAGAGTGGAGTTTGAAGAGTTGAGAGTGAAGTTGCGGTTGTCGCCGCAAGCGGCTTTTTGAATTAAGAAATTACTCGTTACGAGTTCGCAGGGAACGATCATGACCGTTCCGGCTCGAATCACTAAAAGCTTAATAGCTAACCATAAAAAATTCACGGCTGTATGATTGCAAAATAATCATACAGCCGTTTCGTTTACAAATACAGCTTAATTGTGAATATTAAAACTGAGTCAGAGGCTTTCCATCCTTATCAACCATAACTGTCAATCCTACTCCAATTCCGTAAGAACCGCAAGACCTATTTGCCAGATACAACACTCCGGTTTTCTTATCTCTGATGATAATAGCCTCTCCGTAGCTTTTAAAAAAGCTCTCTTCTAACGAGTCGTAAATACAACTTCAAATCTTTCACCCAAAGCCTTTAACCTCCGGATTGTATATACACCGTTATCACTTATTCCCCAATCCCGTCACGCCGATAGCGTCAGTGATGGTTTTTTCAAACGCCTGCTTGCCGTAGGCATCAACCTGGTTTTTATCCTTCGGTCCGTGTGTCAGACATCCGGGTCCGCCGATACAGCCGCCCGAGCAAGCCATACCCTCGATAAAGTTACACGGCAATACATTTTTAGAAGCCTTCAGCAGAGCCATTCTGCACTCCTCTATTCCGTCACAGGAAATCGGCTTCAAATCAAAGTCCTCTGCTCCCTGCTCCTTGAGTGCCTCTGCAACGGCGTCACTCAAGCCGCCGCAGCGTGCGAAAATTCGTCCGTAATATGAGGCATTGTCAAGCATACCCTCTTCAAGCTCCGCAATAGGAATATCTCGGCTGTCGATAAGTGCCTGAAGCTCCTCAAAGGTCATCGCACTGTCAACATACGGCTTTACGGTATCAAGCTTGACCTCCATTTTCTTCGCTGTGCAAGGCCCGATAAACACGATTTTGCAGGTCGGGTCATTCGCTTTGATGAAGCTTGCAACCTCCGCCATAGGAGAAAGGTTGTGGCTTATGTTATCCTTAAGTGTCGGGAACTGCTTTTGTATATAGCTTACAAACGCAGGACAGCAGGAGCTTGTCAAAAAGCCCTTTTCCTTAAGCTCGGCAGCCTCCTTGTAGGCTACCATATCGGCGCCCCACGCAGCCTCGACAACGCTTGAGAAGCCGAGTTTTTTAATAGCCGTTATAACCTGACCAAGCTTTGCATAGCTGAACTGGCTTGAAATTGACGGAGCAACAACGGCATAAAGCTTGAAGTTTTTGCCGCCGTCACTGTCTTTTATCATCTTGATTACATCAAGTATATATGACTTATCGTCAATTGCGCCGAACGGACACTGATAAACGCAGGCTCCGCAGGAGATGCACTTGCTGTTGTCAATCTGTGCCGCCTTTGTTTCCTCGTTCATACTGATAGCCTTTATCTTGCATGCTCTCTCACACGGTCTTCTGTAATTTGCAATAGCACTGTACGGGCAAACCTCGGCACATTTGCCGCAGTTTACGCACTTTTCCTTGTCAATATGTGCTTTCTGATTCTCGTCAAAAGAGATTGCTCCCCTCTTGCACACATCCTCACAACGGTGGGCAATACAGCCTCGGCAGTTGTCCGTGACTATGTAACCGCCGACCGGACATTCATCGCAGGCTATGTCAAGCACCTCTATAACATTAGGGTTATTTCTGTCGCCGCCTGTTGCAATTTTTATTCTCTCGCCGATAATGGCACGCTCCTTATAAATGCAGCAGCGCATTGTCGGCTTTCTGCCGGTTACTATAACCTTGGCTATATCATTGAAGCTTTCAATAAGTGTATCGTCAAAGGCGTGACGGGCAACCTCCCTGAGCACCTTATACTTAAGATACTGCACCTTTGTGTCAAACTTTCTAAGCTTTGCCGTCTGTTTTACATTTGATTCAGCCATTTAAATCAACTCCAATCAAAAATAGCTAACTTTAATTCTTTTACCCATTTTTTTAAGACATTCGCTCAATTCTTCCACTATCTGCATTTTTATATTAAAGCTTATCGGAAGATTCGGATTCTGGTGAGCAGGATTTATCGCTCTGCCGACATAGAAGTTAATGTCGGTCGCCTGCTCAAACAACATTCTTGCAATCTGCGACGCTCCGTCCTTTTTGAAGCTCCATTCGGAGTACAAATCGCTGCTTTCAATATAATGCTTTGCATATTCAAGAACCTTGCTCATCGTGATAACGCCCTCAGTTACCAGGTCAACTCCTTCGATTGTCGCCGTCGGCGGAATCTCGGGGTCAAGATAGTCGATTGATGTGTTCATCGGCTTGCCAAGATACTCGGCAACAAGGCTTGAGGTTGTTCCGCCGCATACAATATGCTTTCCGCCCTTAGAAAAGAACAGCGAATGCATTTTTTGTGCGTCGTCAGGGTTTGACGGAGGACCGAACAGCAGATTGACCTGAGCACGTTTTCTGATTTTTATTGCGCCGATTGTTGTGTCATCGCCCGGCTCGCCGCCGTAAAGCCTGTTGCACTCGTCAAGCAAAAGATTGCAGAGTGCTTTTGCGGTGTAGTCAGGCTCGTACATTTCCTCCATAAAGGAGACTATATTGTCACGCTGCCAGCCGAAGTTCATTGTTTTTCCCACTCCGGCATAAATTGCACCGTCGCTCATTGCTATAAAAACATCGTTTTCCTTGAGCTTTATTTTTGTTTTGAAAATCGTTTTGCCCTCAATCTCCGTAACTGTCTTGGGGTAGTCAATGCTTTTGCCGTCACGCAGTATGATAACCTGAGGGTTGTCGTATTGGATTATTTCAGCCTCTTCGCTGTTGACAACACGGATTATTGTAAAGGTCGAATAGGCAACCTGGCGCACGCTGCAGACAGGCAGAGTCATTGCAATGGTTTCAACGCAGTCCTCAATACTCAGATTATTTGCCATCATCGTGCTGATGATTTTTGAGGTGAGCGTTGCAAGAATGTTTGCCTTGACGCCGCTGCCGAGTCCGTCGGCAAGCACCATAACATAGCTGTTGTCGCCCTGCTCAATAAGTTCAACCTTGTCGCCGCAAAGCTGCTCACCGTGTTTTATCACGCTGTTGAAGCTGATGTCGGTACAAAGATTATTCATCGCTGAGGGACTCCTTTAGCTTTGTAAGGGCAATTTTTGTTTCTGCCGTTGTTTCGCCGAGCAGTGAAGCTATCTCCTGAACAACTCTCATCTGCTTTTCGATAACCTTGTCGGCAATCTCTATTGTATTTCTGCCCATATTTTCCTTTTGCTCTTTTTCCTGCTCTTCGGCGGTTACATCACGCATTATGCTGATAAGTATGTTGTAGCTCTTGTCATAAAGAATTGTTTCTTCAACATATTTATCGTATTCGGCAAGATAAATTCTCTTGTCGTGAACATTAACGCCGTTGCTTAACACCTGCATATACGGCAGGGGGTCAAGAATACGGACCACAGGCTCACCGATAACATCCTGCGCCCTTGCAATGTTCATTATTCTTCTTGCCGAGGAATTGATCTGCTGAATTGTAAGATCCTCGCTGAGAACCATAATGCCGTTAGGCGTGTTCTTGATGATAGTATCCGAAAAGCTCTCTGCCTTCTGGACAAGATACGGCAGGCACATTGTTATGTTAGCCTTGCCGAAATAAACAGCCACAGCCTTTTCACGGCAGGTGTTGTATCCGCAGGAGCCGCAGTTAAGCTCGTCCTCCGGCTTTGTTTTGCCCATCTTCTTTAAAATATCTTCAATAGCCTTTTCGCCCGGCATCTGGCGCTTTATATTGATAAAATTAACATTCTTATTAAGCTGCTCCGGCGTCATCTGTTCTGTATCAAAATCAGTGCTTTCGGCATAACGGTCAACCGCAAGAAATTCTTCAACAGGACGTCCGCTGTGCTTGTTCATTGCCGGACCGCCGACACAGCTTCCGGGACAGGCTGACATCTCGATAAAGCACTTTGTTATCTTGCCCGACAAAACGTCTTCAAGCGCCGCCATACAGTTCTCAACGCCGTCAATCGCCATATAGCTGTAGTTTTCGGGCTTTGTCGCCATTGTTCTGAGTATTCCGCCTGTTGTCGGGAAGAGTCTTGCTCTGCCGCCGCTGTCCTTTGTATATGTAGCCTCCGGAGTAACGCCTTCTTCGTCCAACCAGCGCTTAAGCTCGATAAAGGTCAGCACGCCGTCAACTATCCCGGGGTAAGAGTCAGCCTCGTCCTTCTTTGCAATACACGGTCCGATGAAAACAGTTTTTGCGTTGGGGTGCTGTTCCTTGATTTTCGTGCAGTGTGCCTGCATCGGCGACAAGACCTTTGCAAGATACTGCAAGGCGTTGGGATAATACTTCTGTATAAGTGTATTGACACTGTGACAGCACGAGGATATTACAACCTCACGGTCGTTATCCCGCAGAATTCTCTCGTATTCGTCCTTGACCACCGTTGCGCCTATCGCTGTTTCAGACGCACCGGCAAAGCCGAGCTTTACAAGAGCTTTTTCAAGCTCTGTGATATTCACACCCTTGAAATCGGCGACAAAGGCAGGCGCAACACTGGCATAAACAGGTTCACCGCTTTTTATAAGCTCCTTAACTGACGGCAAATCATCCCTTATTACCTTTGCGTGCTGAGGACAGGCGGTGTAGCATTTACCGCACATAATACACTCTGCCTTTAAAATGTAAGCCTGATTATCCTGAAAGCGAATCGCCTTGACAGGACATTCCCTGATGCATTTGTGGCAGTTTTTGCAATTTGATTTTTTAGTCTGGATACAATCGGTCATAATTTACACTCCCGAAATACGCAATTAATTCAAGCGGTTCAATACATACTCGCTGAAAATATCGTCAAAGTTGTCCTTGTTCACACCGCACACTACCTCGTCGTCAAATTTCACCGACACACCGTCGGTGCATTTTCCAAGACAAAATGCAGCACTAAGCTCAACCTTGTCGTCAAGCTGCCTCTGAGCGATATTCTCCTTCATAAGATTAATGATGTCGTAAGAGCCTCTTAAGTGACAGGAGCTGCCCACACATACATAGATCTTCATAAAAACACCTCGTTTCAAATTATTTCTCTCTTATCATTTTGACATTGTTTTCTGTTCGGTTCGGGGCATAATAAAGTAATATTGCAACCATTTTTTGAGGACAGAAAAAATGTTCAATTATATAGAATTATATCACATTTACACAATTGAGTCAATTATATGCACCTGATTTTACTGCGAAATTACAACTCTTCTTTACAAATTGCATCTGATAAAATATAATATAGACAAGGAGCTGAGCTTATGGAAATAATCGACTTTCACGCACATATTTACCCCGAAAAAATAGCCGTAAATGCAATTAAAGGCATCGGGGAATTTTACAGCATAAAAATAGATTGCAGCGGAACCGCAGACAACCTTGTTAAAAACGGCAAAGAAAGCGAAGTAAGCCGTTTTCTTGTGCAGTCAGTTGCGACTGTGCCGCACCAGGTGAAAAGCATCAACCAATTTATCGCTTCAGAATGTGAAAAACACGGCTGCTTTATCGGCTTCGGTACGCTTCACCCTGACCTTGAAAATCCTCAGGAGGATATTGAGGATATAATAAATCTCGGTCTTCACGGCGTCAAGCTTCACCCGGATACACAGCGTTTTAATATGGACGACCCCAGAATGTTCCCGATATACGATATGCTTCAGGGAAAGCTGCCTGTGTTAATGCATTGCGGCGATTATCGCTATACCTATTCACATCCGCAAAGGCTGAAAAAGGTGCTTCAGAACTTCCCGAAGCTTACGGTAATTGCCGCACATTTCGGCGGCTGGTCGCTGTGGGATCTTGCACTTGAATATCTGCTTGATATGAACTGCTATGTTGACACGTCAAGCTCTGTTATGTTTATCGGCAGAAAAAGAGCAAAAGAGCTTATCCGTATGTACGGCGCAGACCGTGTTGTGTTCGGCACAGACTACCCGATGTGGACAGCCTCGGACAGCATTGAGGATATTATGAGCCTTGGACTCAGCGACAGCGAGCTTGAAAAAATATTCAGCACAAACGCAAAAAGAATTATCGGAGAAATAGAATAAAAAGAATATCTGCGCATAAAAAGGAACGGTTTTTGGGGCGGTCACTTAGGGATTATTGAAAGCAACGATAATTTTTGAGTGACGTCCTCAAGCGGTGCCAACAGAAAGACCACACAACAGGCTACATAGTCTGCTGTGTGGTCTTTTCCCTTTGGGCTTAATAAATCACAGTGACCGTAATCTCTTGCTCTATTTCCTTAAAGGATTTGCCATTAAAACACTTTTCTGAAAGAACTGCATCGATAACGGACTGCGGAACATCACCCTCACCCTCGATTTCGTGTTTGGCGATGCATTTTGCTGCGTCCGGTGTGCAATCCCAAATTACAAGGTAAGTCTTGTTGTCATTAACCTCTGGCTGTAACACATAAGTGGTTCCACTATACTCAAATTCTGCATCATGACAGTGAGAGATTAACTCATATAATTCATTCATTGTAATTCCTTGCATCATTTAACCCCCTTAAATAATCGTTTGTGTTTTTCATATAATGGGTCGCCTTTTTTCAAGTCTGGTGGATTTGGTAGTGCATTTCCATTTTTGTAGTAATGGATGTGCAAAGTTTTCTTGCCTCTGTGCATTCCATAATCAATACGGTAAACAGGCATTCTATTTGCATCGAACACAATGTACTGGTCAAAAGTTCCGTCTTTCCGATACGAAACATAAGCTGTTCCCGGAGTATTGGAACGCTCCGGTAAGCTAATACTTGCCTTTGGGTCTTTAGGTGCTAAAACCTTAATCCCATCAATATAATCAACAGTATGCCATCTTGCGGGTGTGCTAAAACCACCGCTTTCAAGGAAAGAACCTCTGCTACCCATTACACAGCACGCTCCTTCCATCTTTGCGAAAAGGACGGATAATAATGAACATTATCATAAATATCCAATTCATCAACGTGCCTGCCACATACGATCAGGTTCGTTGGCGTTTTTTGCTTTTGCAGTTCTTCAACGCCGCGCAGCAGCATACACCTGCCATAAGGACTTGACATACATCCATTGGTGGTAATTGCGATAGAACTGTTTTCCGGCAAACCATCAAAGCACCATTCAAAATCACTCTCAACACACCAAGATGCAACGGGGATAATATTAAATCCCTGCTGTTGGAGATAATATGCCATAACTCGATTGCGGGTGCAATTCCAAAGGCTCTGTGCTGGCAGCATTTCCGGCAACATAGAGTAATCAGTAGTAATAATTCCTGCAAAACGCTTGAGATTTTCAAAACTCATTTCAGGATGATTCCAAAAATTCTCAAACAAAGCGTCATCGATAAAGAAATCAACCCAATATTCCTCCGGCTTAGTAATGCCCTTACGCTCATTGAAACATATTACTTTTGAAGGAATTGCCTGTGTCGGAGCAAGTTGTGGTAATCGGTATTTGCCTACCAATGTTGCTCCGTGCCAGTAGTACAATTTAAAGTTGTCGTATTTTCTAACATTTGTTTTTAACATAATACCTGCTTTCTCCGCTAAAATGCGGTCATTATTTCGGTGCATATCACGGCAAACTGAGCTGCGCCAATTGACAAAATGGCAGAATTATGCTAAAATACTCAAACCAGTATGAATATGTTTAGCATATTCCGCACGAGAACACATTTGTTTGCTGCGCCAACAGCTTACAGATGTGTTTTTGTTTTTACCCTCAATAGAATCACCTCCCATCATGATACACTCTGGAATAGATTCAAGAGCGTTAGTTCGTACTTGGTATACTCCGATGATCCATATTGTAGCCATTTCTGATAATAGGAGTAAGCATAGCAAGCAGCCTCAAAACTCACTTCAAAAATATCAGAAATATCCATCGGGTTATCCAGTTTCAACTTGTGTACAAGCACAGGGGGAACAAGTGCGTATTTTGCAAAGAATTTCACTTCTTTTTCCGCCAGTTCACTATCCTCACTGTGGTCTAAAACGATATGACCTATTTCGTGCATGATTGTATTGTTGATACGGCCATAATCTTTTTTATCGTTATAATAGATGTACCACTCTCCGATATTCTTCTCTACCGAAAATCCGTCCTCACTCTTTTTCAAAAGCAACCAACGTTTATTCTCTGGTATCGCTGAATAAGGAATGACCTTAACGCCCATTTTAGTTGCAAGTTCAAAACCATTAACAGGTACACAGGAAACATCGTATTTTACGAACAAATCAACAACAATCTGCTTGATTTCCTCATATCTTGCGTGTGATAAAGAAATTCCCAATATTACTCCTCCCCGAACAATGCGTTAATCAGTTCTCTTTTTTCCTGCTCAGTCATTGAAGATGCATTTCGTGCGATCAGACGGCGAATTCTGGGATGGTCGAATTCTTCACATTCAATGCCAAGCAAGAAATCAGATGTGGTATGGAGAGCAGTGGCGATATTTGCCAGTACATCCGGTTTTGGTTCTCTGTCGCCAGAAACATATCTGGACATTACTGCCTCCGTTACTCCAATGCGTCCTGCCAATTCTTTTTGTGTCATTCCACGTCTTTGCAAAGTTTCGGTTATGCGTGAACCTAATTCCTTTCCCATAGTGGCACTCCTTTCTGTGCTATTGATTTTAATAGCCACTATTATTATATCTGTAACTTGCCGTTTTGTCAAGTATTATTGCCAGACTATATCCAAATTATAAACTATTGTATTTATCTTGTAAAGAGATATGGGGTTGTAATGAATAAATAAGTCAGATTAAATAGATATTTTTTATGTTTTTCAACTCATTTTACCGAAACAGCGCAAAAATTTTTGATAAAAATACTCCCTTTATGTCGGACAGTGTTAATCTGTCTTTCACAAAGGGAGTTAATATCGTTTTAGAAAAGGAAATAATTAAGTAAAATTAATTACTATAGAATAAAAAGAATATCTGCGCATAAAAAAGGAACGGTTTTCGCCGTTCCTTTTTTGTATTATTATGCCGTAAGCTTATTGTGGACAAGTCTGAAAATCGGAATCAACAGACCGCCGACAGAGTTGCCTGCCGTGATAATCAGAAGATAAGCAAGCGTTTTCAGCGACCATGCGCCGCCTGCCGCAAAATAAAACATATTTGCGATACAGTGTTCATAGCTGCAGAATATAAACGCAATTACGCCGAGAAAAAGTCCGATATACTTTCCGAGCGGATGAGGATTGTTCTTGAAGCCGTCAACCGCTATAAAGATAAGCAAATTGCAGAATACTGCGAGTATGAACACACTAAGCGGACTGTCGCCGAGCTTTGTCTGACAGATTGCCGCCGCCCTTTCGTGAAGGCTCTCCCCTATTCTCGTCAGGCTGAGCAGCAAGGCAAGACCGACTGTCCCGACAAGATTGCCAAGCCAGATTAACAGTAACCCGATAAATCTGTAGGGCTTTTTTTCAAGCGCATACGCAACCTTGCCCGTGAAAAGATTGAAGCCCATTGTGCAGATTGTGAAAAGTCCGAGCGTGAACAGCACCGAGCCGAAAATTGCATTTTCGGTGCAAAGATACGCCGTTGCGCCAAGACCGATGCACAAGCCGCCCATTATCGCATACCAAAAGGTATCAACGCAAGCTTTAAGCATTTCTATTCCCCCAATATATGCGCCGCAGAATCTGACGCAAAAGACAATATCAATTGCGAATTCCGAGTAAATTCAACCTTTGTAACTTTATCACAAAAATCAGATATCGTCAATCACTATCACGGGAAAAAGAAAATGTAAATTCTTGAATATTTACCGATATGGCGTAAACCGCCGTAAATTACAGCAGCCAAGGCGCTCCGTTTTGCATACGCTGCTGTGCGTCCTGCCATGCTTCATCATCAAATTCTTTGTTTTTGAAGTATTTATTCTTATCCTCATCGGTAATTTTTCGGATAACCCTGCACGGGTTTCCTGCGGCAACAACCCAATCGGGAATATCCTTTGTCACAACGCTGCCTGCGCCGATGACCGTATTACTGCCGATATGCACGCCGGGGCAAATTACGCTGTTGCCGCCGATCCATACGTTGTCACCGATTATAACCTCGGCGCCGTATTCGTAGCCTGTGTTTCTTGTGTCGGGATGCACGGGATGTCCCGCCGTGTAGATTGCAACATTAGGTGCAAGCAGGCAATTGTCGCCTATAATCACCTTTGCGACATCAATTATTGTGCAGTTGTAGTTTACAAACAGTTGCTTGCCGACCTCGATATTAAAGCCGTAGTCGCAGTAAAACGGCGGATTGATAAACGCTCCGTCCGACTTGCCGAGAAGCTGCTTTACAATAGCGGCGATACCGTCAAAGTCAGAACGGTCAATCGTGTTCAGCTGCTGCGTGAGCCTGCGGCAGAGCTTTTGCTGTTCAAAAACAGCTTTGTCGGATATATAAGGCAGCCCCTTATCCCTGCGTTCAATATGGTTCATTTTTGTTTCCTCCGTTCAGCTTTCGTGAAGAATTTTTAGTATGATTTCGTCCTCTGTATTAACGGACAGTTCGGTTATATCGTCAAGTAAAAATACTGCTTCTCCGTCATTGTCGCCGTACTCGTCAATCAGGCTTATTGTGCAGGAAATTTCATCGTTTTTTGTATCAATGCTTTTGACATAACCTATACAATCCTGATCCCCACTGCCATTGAGCTCAATCGCTACAATAAAATTGCGTTCACTCGCAAATTTAAGCATTGACAGCCGCAAATCATCTCCGGATAAATTAAGCTTCTCATGCTCTGTGTTGTAGTAAGCCGCAAGCCTTTTTATCTTGCTTTCATACTTTCCGCCGTGTTCAACAGATACTATGCTTTTTCTTTCTTTCACCAAAAAGCCGTCATATCTGCCGTATGGCGAAATTAAAGCAAGTATATAATGCTCCTCATTATATCCCGCAATATAGCCGACTGTAAATGAGACGTATTCACTTGCGTCACTGTGAATTGACACAAGCTCCCTGTTATCACAGAAAGCTTTTAATTCACTATCAAACATTTTATCACTCCTGACTATAGTCAAATTATAAACTATTGTATTTATCTTGTAAAGAGATATGAGGTGATAATGAATAATAAAATCAGATTAAATAGATGTTTTTTTCAACTCATTTAACCGAAACAGCGCAAAAATTTTTGATAAAAATACTCCCTTTATGTCGGACAGTGTTAATCTGTCTTTCACAAAGGGAGTTAATATCGTTTTAGAAAAGGAAATAATTAAGTAAAGTTAATTACCTAAGATATGTTCCGTCCTGACCGATTTTTCCGTTGATGCCTGTGTAGCCGTTAGTGCAGAGAACATAAACTCTGAGGTTGCCCTTACCGGGAGCATCAATAGAAAGTGTGCCATTTGTAACGGTCTTTGTTGTACCTGTAACAGCATCAATGTATGTGCCGTTCGGGATACCTGTGAATGATGCAGAGCCTGTTACGGTTACGCATACAAAGCTCTTCTCGCCTGTTTCAGCGTCAGTATATCCGCGCTTGTATGCCATATTGCCAGTAACGCCCTGAGTTGAATACTGACCCTTCTGGAGAGCCGGGATTGCGCGTCTGATCTGGTTAAGACGCTGAATGTGCTTAGAAAGCGGATTGCTGAGGGTATCAGCTACTGTGCCGGAAGCTGTGTACTCGCTGAAGTCTGTTGCAGTTACATCACCCTCAAGGTAATCACCGAAGTAAGCACGACCCGTTTTTTCCAACGGAGCATTCGGACCAACATCAATTACAATACCCTTTTTGAATTCAACCTCACTGCCATAATACAAGCAAGGAATACCACGGAATGTGAACATAAGTGAGAGGTTTTCCGCCCAAGCGTCAGTGCCGCCGTTATAGCGAACAGTCTGGCTTGAATCCGGTGAGTAGTCGTGTGAGTCAACATAAACAACATTCCAAGTTGAATCGTTGAAATACTTGTCCTCTTCCAGGCCAGTATGGTAAGCCTGCTCAGCAGTTGTGTATGCCCAGTGCATACCAAAGTCGATTACACCTGTTCCGTTAGCCTGGCTGTAGTCAGGTGTATGATAATCGTTTCCATTAAGGAACGCATTGTCACTTGTGATGTCTGTGGACTTCTCAGTATGTGCATTGAAGTGATTCATTGCGGTAGTGTAGTTTGCCTTCCAGTCAGTAGTACTCCAGTTATTCTGCCACTTACTGTCAGTCTCTTTCCATGTGTAGAAGAACGGTGAGTCAGAGCAGCCGCTCTCATTAAATGCACCATGCCATCTTGCGCAAACCTCACCGAAGATGTAGAATCCTTCGATTGAAGAAAATGCCGGGAAATATGCACTGTTAAGTGTCCAGCGGTTGATATGCTTCTCTGTGTCAAGACGGAAAGAGTCAACACCCATATTAGCATACTCAAGATAAGTTGATGTTATATAATCAGCAACTTCCTGATTTTCTGTGTTAATATCAACACAGTCACCGGCCATCTGACCTACCTGCTCAAGATATGAGCCGTAGCCCATGCTCTTCTCATGGTGATAATAGTTATTGGTGTCATTAGCATCTTCCTTAATCAATGCAAGACGCTTATTGTGCTGAACAGCCGGAAGAAGGGCATAATATTCTTCAGCACTTGAAATACCGCAGTAGTCCATAAGCCTTTGGTTAGGAATCATTGATGTTTTAATGTTAGCCAAATCCTGAACACTGCTATACACCTTTGTGAACATTTCGCCAAGGAAAGCTTCGCCGAAGTTACTTGTATGATTCCACACAACGTCCTGTATAATCTTCATGCCCTTTGCATGGACAGCGTCAATAAGATCCTGATATGTTGCTCCTGCGCTTTCATATCTTACATCGACTGTTGAAAAGTCAAATGCGTGATAGCCGTGGTAGTCATAGCCGCTGGCATTTGTAACAACAGGTGTAATCCAGATTGCGCTGAAGCCGAGAGCCTTGATGTAGTCGAGCTTGTCAATAAGGCCCTGGAAATCGCCTCTCCATGCCGGGTCACTGTCAGGGTTACCGGCTTGGCCGTCATCCCAGCAGTGTACATTGTTGCCTGTGTCGCCGTCATAAAAACGAGTTGTAATTACGAAGTAGATTGTTTCTTCGCGCATATCAACATCGCTTGTCGGAATCGGACCGTCCGGGTCATAAGTTGTCCACTTGTCGTTCTTATACCAATACTCGCCTGTTCTTGAACGGGTAAGTTCTTTGCTTTGCTCGCCGTTTGTAACAAATACCATATTGATTTTTGTTACACCGTTAAATATGTATGAGTACCAACCGTTGCCGTCTGATGTCATCGCCTTGCCGGGATATGATGTTTCAATATTCTCAGGCAGGCTGTTCCAATAATAAATAGTCGGCGTGCCGGAAGGCTGATAGTAGTGAACGATAATCTGATCTGTCGCCGCGCTGTCAGCATCTGATGTTGTTGCGGCAGAAGTGCTTATTACGGCTATTCCTGCCACCAGCGCTAACGCAAGAAGCATGGCAACTATTGCTTTGATTCGTCTCATTTTTACCTCCTGCTTCTTAGTTTAAAATAAAAGTCTTGGTTCTTTGCGGAAGCCTCGCCGGAATTTATGTTGATTTGCCGGCTTGGTTTCCGCAAAGAGAATTATAAATTAAAAATCGGATAAATTACTTAAGATATGTTCCGTCTGTACCGATTTTTCCGCTGATGCCTGTGTAGCCGTTGTCACAGAGAACATAAGCTCTGAGGTTGCCCTTGCCGGGAGCCTCAATTGACAATGTACCGTTTGTAACAGTCTTTGTTGTACCTGTAACAGCATCAATGTATGTGCCGTTCGGGATACCCGTGAATGATGCAGAGCCTGTTACGGTTACGCATACAAAGCTCTTTTCGCCTGTTTCAGAGTCAGTGTAGCCGCGCTTGTAAGCAAGGCTGCCTGTAACGCCCTGAGTTGAATACTGGCCCTTCTGGAGTGCAGGGATTGCACGTCTGATCTGATTAAGACGAGTGATATGCTTTGCGAGCGGATAGCTGAGGGTATCAGCTACTGTGCCTGATGCTGTGTATTCGCCGAAATCTGTAGTGGTTACGTCGCCCTCAAGATAATCACCAAAGTAAGCACGGCCTGTGTCGCTAAGCGGAAGCAGCGGACCCTTATCCATAATTACGCCCTTCTGGAACTCAACCTCACTGCCGTAGTAGAGGCAAGGAATTCCGCGGAATGTGAACATAAATGAAAGGTTTTCAGCCCAAGCGTCTGTGCCGCCGTTGAATCTGTTGTCTGTTCCCGGACCATAGTCGTGTGAGTCAACATAAACAACATTCCATGTTGCGTCGTTGTAATACTTGTCGCCTGATTTAGCAACGCCGAAAGCACCGCCTACGTTGCCGAAGTTCCAGTGCATCGGGAAGTCGATTACGCCCATACCGGAATTCATGCTGTAATCCGGCTCGTGATATTCATTGCCGTTGAGGAATGCGTTGTCGCTTGTCGGCTGCTCTGCCGGATCATAGTTTTCAATCCAGTGGTCAAGTGTGAGGTCCAGATTATTAGCAACGGTGTCAGGATCTGAACCGCTGTAAATCCATCTTTTAAGGAATGAATCGTCAGCCTCGTCCCATGTATAGAACGGAGCAGACTCACTTGCCAGACCTCTGTACCATACATCTGTATGTCTTGTACAAGCCTCACCGAACATATAGAAGCCTGATCCGCCAACTGCATTGAGCTGGTCAAGCACCTGAGCATTCAAGGAAAGTCTTGACATATGTCTTAAGGTATCAACACGGAAGCCGTCAACACCTCTTCTGATATAGTCGCTGTAAATATCAACAATCTTGTTCAGAACTTCAGGGTTTTCTGTGTTGAGGTCAACGCAGTCGCCGGCAATCTGGCTGTACTTTGTTGCATAGTCGTCCCAGTTGTAGCTTCTCCAATAAGCATTATGATAATAGTTATTTGCGTTGTACTTATCTGAATGAGAAACTCTGTCATACTCAGCCTTATCAAGCGGAATGCTGGCTACAAAGCCTGCATAGTCACTTGCAGCGTGGTTATTTGCCGTAATATCGGTGTCCTTCATAATTCTGAGTCTTTGGTAGTGCTGAGTGCCACCCGGCTGAGCGTAGTATTCCTCAGCGCTTGAAAGACCGTACTCACTGAGAAGCTTCTCATTTGGAATCATTGATGTTTCAATGTATGCCAAATCCTGAACGGTATCGTAAACCTTGTCAAAAAGCGGCTCAAAGTTAGCTTCACCGAAGTTACCTGTATGCTGCCATACAACGTCCTGGATAAGCTTCATACCCTTTGCGTGAACAGCGTCGATAAGGTCGTCAAAAGTAGCTCCGTCGCTTTCGTATCTTATATCAACTGTTGAGAAATCGAAAGCGTGGTAGCCGTGGTAGTCATAGCCGCTGCCGTTTGTAACAACAGGTGTAATCCAGATTGCACTGAAGCCGAGAGCCTTGATGTAATCAAGCTTGTCGATAAGGCCCTTGAAGTCGCCTCTCCACGGAGTATCTGAATCCGGGTTACCTGCTTTGCCGTCTTCCCAGCAGTGTACGTTGTTGCCTGTGTCGCCGTCATAAAAACGGGTTGTCATAACGAAGTAGATTGTCTCTTCGCGCATATCAACGTCGCTTGACGGAATCGGGCCGTCCGGGTCATAAGATGTCCACTTGTCTTCTTTGTACCAGTACTCACCTGTTCTTGAACGAGTAAGCTCTTTGCTCTGCTTGCCGTTTGTAACAAATACCATATTAATCTTTGTTACACCGTTGAAGGTGTATGAATACCAGCCGTTGCCGTCTGATGTCATTGCCTTGCCGGGATATGATGTTTCAATATTCTCGGGCAGGCTGTTCCAATAATAAATTGTAGGTTTGCCGGAAGGCTGATAATAGTGAACAATGATTTGATCTGTTGCTGCACTGTCTGTATCTGATGCAGTAACGGCAGAAGTACTGAACACTGCAATACCCGCAATCAAAAATAATGCGAGAAGCAGGGCAACTATTTTTTTAGTCCTGTTCATATTTTACCTCCTGCTTATTATGAAAATTTAAGAGCAATTTTCTGAGCCAATACAGCGTCCTTAAGTGTAACCTTGCCGTCGCCGTCAATATCGCCGATCTTTATCTGCTCATCAGTAAATTTCATACTCTGGACTGCATATTTCTGCATCATCAGTGCATCCTTGAGTGTAACACTGCCGTCCTTGTCAACGTCACCCGGAGTGTATTCCTCATCAATGACGGTGATATCAAGGCTGCTTGTTGCTGTCTTGCTGTTTGCGTCCTTAACAGTTACAGTTACTGTGTATGTACCGGCTGCTGTTTCGTTCAGAGTATATGTCTGTTTGTCAGAGTAAGCCTGCTTTACAGTGCCGTTAACTGCAAACTGATACTGATACGGCTGTGTGCCGCCGTTTGCAAGTGCTGTTAATGTAACGTCGGTGCCGACATTAACCGTTGTTGACGGAGAAGCCTGGAAGCTCTGAATTGCAAGGTCTGCACCGCTGCTTGAAGCAAACAGCTCATAGCTCTTTGTTACTGTGTGGTTGTTCGAGTTCTGAACAGAAACAGTTACTGTGTATGCGCCGTCCTGTGAAGGTGTGAAGCTGTAGTTCTTATTGAGTGAATAATAAACGTCGCCGTTTACAACCTTCTGTGTTGACTGCTGAACAACAGCAACCTTGTAGAAAAGAAGGTTTGTGCCAACCTGTCCGCCGGAAGCGTTTACAGTGAGGCTTGTCTTCTGGTTTGTTTTGATAACAGAACCTGTTGCAGGTGTAATGCCCTTGAGGATTGCGTTTGCCTCTGTTGCATCATCCTTAACAACATAATCAATGCTTCTTGAATTTGTGTTGCCTTCAGAATCCTTTACTTCAAGAAGGAGCTTGTATTTACCGGCAACTGTCGGATTCCATACAACGCTTGTTTTTGAAGAATAAGACTGAAGCACCTTGTTCTCTGCGCCTGACACGCTGAACTGATACTGAACAGCCGCACCTGTGTTGCTTATTGCGCTTGCATAGATTGTGATATCAGTTTCTTTGTACTGAGGAGATTTCTCGTTTGTGCCGAAATCTGTTACCTTAAGCGGGCTTGTGTCGTGAATCTCCCACGATGTTGTGCTGTTGTTGTAAATCATGCTCTCGCCCGGGCCGATTCTGAGGTCAGTACTCTTCTGGCTGTCTGAACCGCCGTTGAAGATTACGCCGCCCTTTGACTTTGTGCTATCAATATAGTCTGCAGGAATTACAACCTCGTAATAGCCCTCAGCTGTCTTGTTTGCATCAGTGAGCTTAATGCCAGGCCATGATGTGCCTTTGCCGCTGCCGTTCCAATAGTGAGCATATACCGTTGACCAGCCTGCCTCATTGTTGAGGTAAGCATAAGCTACGTCGCCTGACGGCTGTGTCGGATCTGTCGCGCTTGTTGCGCTTGTCGGATCAGTTGCGCTAGTAGGATCAGTAGCGCTTGTCGGGTTTGTCGGGTTTGTCGGGCCCTCATAAACGCTCCAGCTACCCAAAAGTTTTCCCTTATCATCTCTGTTGTTTGACGGAGTAAAGTAGTTCTTTGTTCCGTCATAGCTTGCTACTGAATCACCTGTCTGATCTCCGCTGCCATTGTTGAAAATAACTTTGGTCTGATCTCCGGGCATTGTGTAGCTGTAAACATTACCGCTTACCTGTGTCATAGCCGTTCCCGGCCATCCTGTTGCTTCACCGCTGTTGCCGCTCCATACGTAACAATTAACGGTGCTCCAGCTGTCTGGTTTTTCAAAGTAGATAACATCTCCGCTTGCTGCAGACGCACTGATTGTGCCTACTGCAAAAAGTGCGGACAAAGCCATCAACAGTGCCAGAACAACTGCGAGTGGTTTCTTTGCATTTACCATTTTGCATCCTCCTGTTTTTTTGTTTCGCGTACAATGGTACACAAATACATTATAATTTATTAACGACTTCTTATTTTTCTTGTATGGAATTTTAAGCCGCTCAGCACCTTTTATGAACGCCAAACTTTACCAGATTTTTTTGTTTACAATGCCAATAAATTTCGGCAATGTTGAACTGATTTTATTTCACTTTCTTTGATTATATTGACTATAACAGTTGAACGCGCTAAAAAATATTTTCCACTACCGGCTGTTCTGATTTTTTTATGGTCGCAAGCTTGTCAAGAACCTCTAAAAGCCGGGCATCTGCTTCTTCATTTCCGCACTTGGCAAGACTTTTTGCACACTCAAGCTCAACGCCGATTCTATCCACATTGTCATGATATAAAAACATATTCATTATCGCTTCGCGTTCTTCCCACGCTTTTTTTGCCTTGTCAATACTCTTGACCGTTTTTTTGATATCTCCGCTGCCGCAGTCAAATTCACGTCGTGCCTGCGAAACAATTCCGTAAAGCTCGTCAGACGCACTTGTGGCATATATCACCTCAAATATGCAAAGAGACAACGCCAGAACAAGACAGGCAAACGCCGACCACAGTCTTTTCAATTTTCGCACTTCCTTTTTATTATTTTGTACTGTCCGCTGTTGTTGAAGGTCATAATAAAAACATCCTCAAGCTTTGTTTTTTCCGAATTAAGAATCTTTTTTATCTTCTGTTCGCTTGTTCCGCATATTTCAATCGAATTCTTTGACAGTTCTCCGTCACTGATAACAACCGTTTCGATATTTCCCTTTTCAGGCTTTATGTTAAGCTGTGAGCACGACGGTGACTCCTCCTCCGGCTTTTTAAGTATGCTGAGCTTTCCGTTTGTTTCTATAATTGCATATTCCACCTGAGAAAGCTTAAAGCAGCCTGCCTGACGAAGCTGTTCACACAAATCCTCTGTGCTCATCCTCAGCTTTTTCATCTGCGCCTGGTCTATTTCCCCGTTCTTGATTATAATCTGCGGCAAGCCGCACACAAGCCGGCGGAACCTTGCCCTTTTCATCATAAGCACCGACAGAACGATTTCGCAGATAATAAGTATCAGTATCGGCACAAAGCCGCTGAGCAGCGATTGGTCGGTGTTTTGCATCGGCAAGGACGCAATGTCGGAAATAAGCAGCGTCACTACAAGCTCCGAGGTCTGCATTTCTCCTATCTGCCGCTTTCCCATCAGCCTTACCGCCACTATGATAACTGCATATAAAATCAGTGTTCTTATTATTGAAATCGCCAATATATTTTCCTCCCGCTGCTGACATTTTTAAAGTACAGAAATATTTTGCACCTCTGCCGATTCTTTATACATATATCAGCTTTTTCCGCCAATGCTAATAATGTGCGAGGTGCATTATGGGAATTTTTGATTTTATCTTTCACGGAAAGCAGGAAAAACAAAACAGCCGCCGCTGTGAGCCGCTGCTTTACAGCGAGCTTGAAAAGAATATTTCATATATGAAAAGCCGTTTCGGCGGCAGCGCAGACTTCACAGTAAGACAGCTTATACTCAACGACGGCACCGACGCTGCGGTTATAACAATGGAGGGTATGTCGAACAAAGAGAGTATTGCCCTGTCGATAACAAACCCGATTATGGAATTCGATTTCAGAAAATACAGCGAAAATAAAATAACCCTTATCGAAAGCCGTGTTCTGTCCGCATCTGAAATCGTCAGGATAATCGACTTTTCACAGGCGTTTTCGCTTGTTATGTCGGGGTTTACGCTGTTTTTAGCCGACGGCTGTGATATTGCGCTTGCAATAGGAGTGCAGGGCTTCAGCTTCAGAGGTATAAGCGAGAGCGAAACCGACGTTGTGCAAAGAGGGTCCCGTGAGGGCTTTTCGGAACCGCTGAGAATCAATATGACGCTTGTGCGCCGCAGGCTGAAAACACCCGATCTGCGTTTTGAAACAATGCAGGTAGGCACCGACACAAAAACCGACATTGCACTTTGCTATCTTGATTCCTGCGTATCAAAGGGAATTTTAAGTGAGCTTAAGCGCAGGCTTGAGGCTGTGCCGCTGAAAAATATTCTCGCCGCAGGTTACCTTGTTCCGTTTTTGGAAAGAAAGGGAGATTTATCGCTGTTTTCGGGCGTCGGCGTAACGGAACGCCCGGACACCGTATGCGGCAAAATCAGCGAGGGCAGAATTGCCGTCCTGATTGACGGAACACCGAGCGTCCTGATTGTGCCGTACCTTTTTGTCGAAAATTTCCAGACGCTCGACGATTATTCAAACCGTGCCTATTTTGCTTCACTTACAAGAATTTTAAAATATATCGCCTTTTTCGTTGCCGTTTTCACACCCGGAATGTATGTTGCCATTGCAGGCTACAATCCCGAGCTTTTTCCACAGGGGATACTCAACAAGGTTGCCGCATCTGTGGCGCAGACCCCTTTTTCGGTATTCACCGAGATACTGATAATACATTTTATATACGAAATTATGCGTGAGGCAGGGCTTCGCCTGCCAAGACCTCTCGGACACGCCGTGAGCATTGTCGGCGCTCTTGTGCTGGGCGAAACCGCCGTAAGCTCGGGTCTTATAGGCGCACCGACGCTTATGGTGGTTGCGATAACCGCAATTTCATCATATGTCATACCCGACCTCTACCCTGCCGTTGCCGTTCTGAGAATTTCGTTTATCATCGCAGGAGGCGTCGGCGGACTGTGCGGAATAACTCTGCTGTTCTGCGCAGTGCTTGTGAATATGTGCGGCAAAAAAAGCTTTGGCGTGCCGTATATGTCGCCGCTGTCGCCGTTTTCGTTTTCGGGTATGCGTGACAGCATAATACGGGCAGGATGGCGTGTTCTTGCAAAGAAGCAAAGCCTTGTGCAAAAGCAAAGAGGCAGTGAAGCAGACGATTGGGAGGAATAATGTGGGCAGCAGAAACAGAATATCATCGACACAGCTATTTACACTTCTTCTTTTAAGCAGAGGTGTGCTGAGCGTTGCCTGCGGTGCTTTCAGCGGCTCGGGCAATATCGGCTGTGCCGCATTGTCGGCGGTGATTGCGCTTATTGCGTCAATAATTATCTCAATTCCTGTACTTTATCTTGGCAAGTGCGGCGCACAAACGCTCAAAAACGGCACAGGCAGGGCTATATGCGGCATTTATGCGCTCTACTTTTTTTATGCCGTATGCATAACGATGACAATGTTCACGGTTTTGCTGCCGGAAAGCTCGGGCTTCAGAGTTTCGATTATAGTCTTACCGATATTTATGTCTGCGGCGGCTTTGTACGGTTCGTATAAGGGCATTGAGGCTATCTCAAGATGCGGCACACTGATACTGTTTGCGGTTGCGGCTTCGTTTGTTCTTTTGTGCCTGTCGCTTTTTTCCAAAGCCGATTTGCTCAACCTGCCGCCTGTCGGCTCATACTCGGTTTCGGATATAATAAGCAACGCTGTCATTATGATTGGCGAGCAAAGCTGCATACCTGCGGTTATTTTTATCTACCCTCACGTCAAGGACAATGTCAAAAAATCTGTTGTGCTGTGGCTGCTTGTGTTATTTGTCTGCATATGCTCGCTTTCGCTGTTTATCACCTCTATTCTCGGCGATTATGCCGGATCACAGCTTTTTCCGGTTTACTCCTGGGCAAGGCTTTCGTCCTTCGGTGTTCTGCAAAGGCTCGATTCACTGTTTATCGCTGTGTGGACTGCCGGCATTTTTGTGCGGCTTGCACTTCTGCTCTGGGTGCTTTCGATATGCTTAAGATATGCCATAGGTACAAAAACATCAAAGCTTGCCCCTCCCGTTTTCTGTATAGCCGCACTGGTTTTTGCGGCGGCGGCTCCGTTTAACCGTACAATCAGGGATATGATATTGAACCGGAACATTCTGTTTTTTGCAACCGTTTTCTGCTGCGTCATACTCCCTGCGGTGCTGATATTAAAAAGGAGGCTTGGCAGATGAAGCGTATTTTTGCTCTCGGCGTGATTCTTGCGCTGTTTCTCACCGGCTGCTCACCGATTGGAAACAACCTTGACAAGCGGCTGATAATACAGGGCATTGGCATTGACCGTAAGGCTGGCGGATACAAGGTAACCTTGATGTATATGGACACAGCAAACCCGGTCGGCGAGGCTGATGTTACGTCGTCCTTTGTCGAGGGCAGCGGCTTGAGCGTGCTGGACGCACTGACGGACACCGCCGACAAAACAGGCCGCGAGCCGCTTTACGGTCAGTGCTCTTTTATTGTATTGGGCGGCGAGCTGATAAAAAGCGGCATAACCGAGCCGCTTGAATTTTTTGTCGATTACTACGAGTTTCATCCGAATATCAACATATTTTGTTCGGAAAAGTCGGCTGACAAAATTCTGCACGCCGACAATATGAACGTCAGGCTGATGCAGGATTTTGCCGATACCGAGGTTTCAACAGGCAAAACAATTTCTTCCACTCTCAACGAGGTGTATTCTGATTTAACCTCAGGCAAAACCTGTGCAATCACAGCGCTTATGGACCTTGACAACAAAAACGCAGTGCTTGCAGGTGCTATGGCGTTTGACGGCGACAAAAAGGGAGCAGCACTTGACAACGGGCAGTGCATTGCAGCACTGCTCCTGCGGGGAGATGCAAAAAGCGTATGGGATATTTTTCCGTCTGATGAGAGCGGCAATATAAATTACTCTCTCACCGACTGCAAAAGTCAGGTTGAGGTAAGCACAAACGGCGGGCTTGAGTTTGACATCAGGGTAAAAGCCCACGCTTCGGCATATGCCGTGCAAAGCGACAGCAGGCTTGAAGCGAAAATAGAGTCAAGAATAAAGACCTTATGCGAGAACGCCCTTGAACAGCTTCTCAAGAAAAAGCGGCTTGATGTGTTCAACCTTCAGCGTACACTTTACAGCCGTGATTACGGGTTTTATAAAAAGCTTGACGATCCAAAGCAGTCTGTTGTGCTTTCAAAGGTAAATGTTCAGGTTGATATTGAGCTAAGGAAAAACTGAATAAACCACGCTGAAAGCTGTTTTCGCAAAAATAGGCTTGACATTTGCAAACGTTTGTTCTATTATATGTGTGTAACAAACGTTTGTTCTATAATAAACATTAACGGAGTGTTTTTATGGAGCGCATTATACTTCACAGCGACTGCAACTCGTTTTATGCCTCGGTTGAATGTGCACTTCACCCGGAGCTTAAAGAAAAGCCTGTTGCCGTCTGCGGCGATATTGAACTGCGACACGGAATAATTCTGACAAAGAACGAGGTCGCAAAAAAATTCAAGGTAAAAACCGGCGAGCCGATATGGCAGGCAAGGCAGAAATGTCCGTCGCTTGTACTGATAAAGGCAAATTTCGGCTGCTATCTTGACTTTTCAAAACGTGTAAAAAAAATATACCTCGACTACACCGACAATGTGGAATCCTTCGGCATAGACGAGGCTTGGCTTGATGTAACGGGCAGCCGCTTTCTGTTTGGCGACGGGGAAAAAATTGCCCGGGAAATAAACAGGCGTGTGCGTGAGGAGATTGGCATAACCGTGAGCATAGGCGTGAGCTTTAACAAAATTTTTGCAAAGCTCGGAAGCGACTATAAAAAGCCGGACGCAATCACGGTGATAAACCGCGAAAACTTCAGGGATATTCTGTATCCTCTGCCCGTAAGCGACCTTTTATATGTCGGACGTGCGACAACACGCAAGCTCAGACAGCTTGGCATAGAAACTATAGGACAGCTCGCCGCGGCCGACAGACGTGTGCTGAAGCAGATGCTCGGCATATGGGGAGCAAGACTGCAGAATTATGCTTTGGGGCTTGACAGCTCGCCCGTCAGCAAATATTACGAAAACAGAAACGTCAAATCCATCGGCAACTCGACAACCGCAGTGCGTGACCTGAAAACGACAGACGACATCAAGATAGTGTTCAGCACGCTGTGCGACAGCGTTTCACGCCGATTGAGAGAACAAAATCTGCGGTGCGGCGTTGTGAGCATCAGCGTGCGTGACAATACACTTGCATCATTTGAGGTACAGCACAAGCTGCTGACCCCGACGAATATAACAAGGGATATTTTTGAAACGGCTCTTATGCTGTTTAAAAGCTCATACAAGCTGACAAAGCCTGTCAGAAGTCTTGGCGTTTCCGTGAGCGCATTGATACCCGAGTGTGACGGACTTCAGCTGAATGTGTTTGACTGCGGCGACAAGCGGCGGCTTGAACAGCTTGACATTGCAACAGACAAGCTTAAACAGAGGTTCGGAGCATTTGCCGTCCGTCCTGCCATAGCGCTTGAAAACAAAAAGCTGTCGGGCTTTGACCCGATGACAGAGCACGTGATTCACCCTGTCGGGTTTGCAATAGGCTAAGGAAACACTGATTAAATCGTTTGTGCATATTGCGCCGTCAGATTTTTCGTCAGGTTGGACAAATAAACCGCAGTAATGCTGTCGCATTACGAGGATTTTTTGGTCAGGCTGACGGGAAATATGCAAGCAAGATGTGCAAACAGCTTTTAAGCGTGATTTATTCAGTGTTTCCTTAGATTTAGATATTGTATAGTATATTTTTTTGCTTTGTCAATAAAAGCCAAGAAAAAAAGCCAAGAAAAAACAACTGCAACAAAAAGCCGCAGCTGCAAATGAAATTTTTCTTTATTTTTCGTACTTACTATACCACAAAATCGACAAAATTTCAAGTCTTGTATTTTTATTCCCCATGGTGTATTTGTAGGATTACAATTGATGTGTTACAAAAGAGCGAGGTAACAAAACCGTCG
>CAUDCW010000003.1 GCA_958448165.1 uncultured Oscillospiraceae bacterium | reverse complement strand
GAGCGACGGTTTTGTTACCTCGCTCTTTTGTAACACATCAATTGTAATCCTACAGACGACAAGGACTAAGCCGTAATATTTTATCGACGGTTTATGAAATATGTGCTATAATGTTCTTTTCTGAATATTAATTTGAGTTTTCGGTTTAGAGTAATTAATAAAAAACTCAAAACTCAAAACTCAAAACTCAAAACTCATTTCTGAAAGGGAGTGTAAATATGCTTCTGTATGATATTTCGCGTGATATATTCAAGTCAAAGGTTTATGACGGCGACCCTAAGCCGCAGTCAAGCTGGCTTTCCAAAATTGAATACGGCGGTGAATACAACCTGTCGGCTGTGTCAATGTGCACTCATACGGGAACGCATATTGATGCACCCTATCACTATCTTGACGACGGCAAAAAAATCGGCGAGCTTCCCCTTTCACGATTTTACGGGCAGTGCACTGTTGTCACGTTCAGCGGCATAATAACAGGCGAGGATATGGACCAGATATTGCCGCACTGCCGCAAAAAGCTGCTTATAAGGGGAGAGGGAGAGGCTGTTTTAACGCCGAGCGCCGTTTTTGTGCTGAGCGATTACGGGGTCAATCTGATAGGCGTTGACGGACTTTCCGTCGCAATGCCCGATGACGACTTTGAAATACACCGTGAGCTTTTTCTAAACGACATTATCGTTATCGAGGGTCTTGATTTAAGCTCGGTTGATGACGGCGATTATATTCTTGCCGCCTTTCCTCTCAGGCTGTCGGCGCTTGAAGCGTCGCCTGTGAGAGCGGTGCTGATGGCACAGGAAAAGGGAATTTGAGGAGGATGTGAAATGAAGAAAAAAATAGCGTCTTTTGTGCTTTTGCTGCTGCTTGCTCTGCCTATTCTTACATTTTACGGCTGCGGCGAAAAAACCTTTGAATATGAAAGCACCATAAAAATTGATGCTCAGTTCAAAGGGGTTCGCACACTGACCTTAAATACAGGCTCCGAGTTTATCGGCAGCTCTGACAAGCGTGACAAATTCAACGAAATAATAAGCGGATACTGCCCGTCTGTTTTACAGCGTGAAGAGGTTGAGGACGACGGAATTCTTAAATATATCTTTACGCTCACGTTTGATTCAAGAGCCGATTATATTTCAAAGCTTTCGGTAATCACCGACCGACAGGTTCAGGTGTCGCTTGTGCATCCGAACAGCACTCTTGCAAAGGGCTGGCATTATGTCGAGGACTTTAAGACAGACGATTTGTTCTCGTGGCTGCGCAGCGGTATTCAGGAGAAAAAATATAACGACCTTGAGTTTGAATTAAGCTGTGTTTCAAACATAATTAACAATGACGGCGACATTCAGAGCTGCAGCAGCGAAAACACCGAGATTAATTCGGTCAAGGGTTATCCCGTTACGGGAATATATATTGAAACTACAAACAACAAAAAGGACAATTACGACAGGAAATTCACCCTGTCCGTTCCGCAGAAAACATATGAGGATATGGGCGAAAAGCTCATCTCAATAATGAAAGAAAGAACCCTCGACAGCGCAGCATACAGCGGCTGGACTCAGCAGGGCAACAACCAAGAATACCAGATTGTTTACAACGGACTTTCCCTGGCGGAGCTTCAGAAGGCTACGGCGCTATTCCTTGACTGCGACACGGTTTCGCTTTATTACGGCGACCAGAACAACAGCAGTACGCCCTTGGCTGAACAGCTTGTGTTTGAAGAAAAAATAAATACCCTCTCTTTTGTGGCTAAAAAGGATTCAAAGGTAGATTTAAGCTACAAGTATTCTCTGCCGCTCAAAACAACTCACGGTGAGGGCGTAATGCTCAAGGACGGCGTCTGGGCAAAGAACGGCGAGTGGGTTGACGGCATATATTCGCTCAAATCGAGCGACGCTGTTTTTGATATCAGAATTCCCGACGGTATTCAGTATGATATAAAGGGCATCAACGTAACGCTTGAAAGCTTCGATGATGACAGCTTTGTCCGCTGCTTTGACTTTGTCTATAACGCCGTAAACGGTCAGGAGGGCAGGGATTATGCCTATGATTTCCTGAACAAGAAGGGCGTTTCGGTTACAAGAATGAAGTCCGACGACGGCGTGATCTGCCGCATAACCTCAAAAGGCTCGTCCAAGCAGATTTCGGAAGAAATAAACAAGCTTTTCGGCGGCGGAAATTCCCTTTCCTATTCGCAGAACACGGGCGATATGAGCGTTGTCACCGATGTAGCCTTTACGGACGAAATCAATATCTCATATATGCTGACAGGCAAGAACAAGGATGTTCCGCTTGTATATACGCTTTACACCAAGGGCAACGAGAGCGTGTCGGGCTTTTCGGGCGTGACAGCCGACGGCTCAGGCGATATATCGTCGCTTGATATCAACAGGGAAAACGGATATGTGCTGAACCTTAAAGGCGGCGAAACCACTGTCAAATACACCGCTACAGTGCCGTATCCGCAGGGCGTTGTAATATACTGCGTGTGTGCGTCGTTCCTTGTTCTGCTGACCGTACTGCTTATTGTTGTGTTTAACAACCGCTCAAAAATGCTTGAGAAAAAGCACGCCGAGCTTATGCAGAAGCAGGCGGAAAGCGAAAAAGAAGCCGCAAGGGAAAAGAAAAGCTCCGAGCCGCAAAAAAGACTGCCCGAGGAGCATTTTGATGACAGATACAATTTTTAACATTTAATCATTCGGGGTGAAATATTATGTATAAGTATGTAGTTTTTGATTTGGACGGAACTCTCGTCAATTCGCTTTTTGACCTTGCCGACAGTGTTAACAAAGCGCTTGAAAAGAACGGCTTGCCTGCGCATCCGTATGATGCGTACAAGTATTTTGTCGGCAACGGCAGAGCAAAGCTGATTGAGCGTGCTATGGGAGATGCAGCAAGCGATGAAAAGCTCAGAGCGCTTGTCACCAAGGACTATGATGACGATTACCTTATTCACTGTCTTGACAAAACTAAGCCGTATGACGGCATTGTGGAAATGCTTTTAAAGCTTCAGCAAAACGGCGTTAAGATTAACGTGCTTTCAAACAAGCCGGACGAATTTGTCAAAAATATGCTCGACAAGCTTTTTAAAGGAATAAAGTTTGATATAGCCTGGGGCAAAAAGGCGGAATACCCGACAAAGCCCGACCCGTCATCTGTTTTGGCTGTTCTTGATAAGCTTTCCGCAGATAAAAAGGATTGCCTGTATGTCGGCGACAGCAACGTTGACGTGATAACCGCCAGAAACGCAGGACTTGACTTCTGCGGCGTGCTGTGGGGCTTCAGAACCAAGGAAGAGCTTGAGAATGAGGGCGCAAAAACAACGGTTACAAGTGCCGACGAGCTTTATAAGGTGATAATGAATGGCGCAGAACAATAAGATAAACTATCAGCGTGAAATGGATATGCTGATTGAAAAAAATAAAAGCCTCGGTATAGTGCCGAGGCTGCTGCTTCATAGCTGCTGTGCGCCGTGCAGCAGCTATGTTATTGAGTATTTATCAGATTATTTTGAAATCACTGTTTTCTATTATAATCCCAACCTCTTTCCCGATAATGAATACGAAATACGCAGCGGCGAGCAGAAGAGATTTATCAGCGAGTATAAATCAAAGTATCCGCTTAGCTATATTGACGTTCCGTTTGTACCCAACGAATTTTACAGCGCAGTAAAGGGTCTTGAAAAAGAAAAAGAGGGCGGCAAACGCTGTGAAAAGTGCTTTGAGCTTCGCCTTGAAAAAACAGCCGCTCTTGCAAGGGAGAAAGACTTTGACTATTTCGCAACAACGCTGACGATAAGTCCGCTGAAAAACGCCGGACTAATCAACCGCATAGGTGATACGCTTGCCGAAAAATACAGCGTAAAATATCTTTCCTCTGACTTCAAAAAGAAAAACGGCTTCAAGCGTTCAACCGAGCTGTCAAGACAGTATAATTTATACCGTCAGGACTACTGCGGCTGTGTGTTCTCAAAGACAGAAAGAACAGAAAAATGTGGGCAGTGCGCCGAATAAATATCGGAAAAATGTGAAATCGCTTGTTGAATTATCCGGAATTCGGTGATATACGCAATGCCATCAACTTAAGAAAGTATAGTCAAAAATGTTTGTAGGGAACATGCAAACCTGTTTCGAGTATTCTTTAATTCCGCATTCCGAATTCCGCATTCCGAATTATCTTCACTCTCCACTCTTTTATCTGCGGCGCAAGCCGCAAAAACCCCTGCCTTAATCTGCGTTGCGCATTTTAAAGCAGGGGTAATTTTTTCACTGTATAAAATTACATTTCGCAGGAACAGCCGTTTTCGTGGTCACATTCCTCAATTTTGCCGACTATCGGCTCGGGGTCAACGCCGAGTCGTGTGTAATAATCCGACAAAGCCGCTTTTATAGCCTGCTCTGCAAGCACGCTGCAATGAACCTTTACCGGCGGCAAACCGTCCAGTGCCTCCATAACAGCCTTGTTTGTGAGCTTTAAAGCCTCCTCAATACTCTTGCCCTTGATAAGCTCTGTTGCCATTGAGCTTGTTGCAATAGCGGCGCCACATCCGAAGGTCTTGAACTTAACATCGGAAATGATGCCGTTTTCAACCTTGATATACATTTTCATAATATCGCCGCATTTTGAATTTCCAACCTCGCCGATACCGTCGGCGTTCTCAATTTCGCCCACGTTTCTCGGGTTGGCAAAATGGTCCATAACCTTTTCGCTGTATGCCATAATCAAACAATCCCTTTCTTTTCATTTTCCTTTATATGTTCCCACAAAGGCGACATCGCACGGAGCCTGTCGATAATCGGGGGAATAGTCTTTGCTATATATTCAACGTCCTCTTTTGTCGTTTCGTCGCTGAACGAAAGGCGTAAAGAGCCGTGCGCAATTTCGTGCGGCAGACCGATTGACAGAAGAACGTGGCTCGGGTCAAGTGAACCCGATGTGCAGGCTGAACCCGACGAAGCGCACACGCCGTTCAAGTCGAGCATAAGCAGCAGGGATTCGCCCTCGATGCCCTCAAAGCACATATTGATGTTTCCGGGCAGGCGGTGAACTCTGTCGCCGTTTATGCGTGAACGCTCAATCTTAAGCAGATCATCAATAAGATAATCACGAAGCTCCGTAAGCCTTTTGTTTCTCTCGTCCATTGTCGATACGGCAAGCTTCAGCGCAGACGCAAGACCCACAATACCGGCTACATTCTCTGTTCCGGCACGTCTGCCGCGCTCCTGAGCACCGCCGTCAATCAGAATTTCGGGTCTGAGCCCCTTTCTTACATATAAAGCGCCGCAGCCCTTTGGACCGTGAAACTTGTGTCCCGTCAGTGACAGAAGGTCAATGTTCTGCTCCTTTACGTTTATAGCTACGTTGCCGACAGCCTGTACTGCGTCGGTGTGGAACACAACACCGTGCTTTTTGCATATTGCGCCGATTTCGCTTATCGGCTGTATTGTTCCGATTTCGTTATTGGCATACATTATTGTTACAAGAGCCGTGTCCTCACGGATTGCCGCCTCAAGCTCCTCGGGGCGTACAATGCCGTTTTCGTGTACGTCAAGCAGAGTTATCTCAAAGCCCTTTTTTGCAAGAGCGTCCAGCGTGTGCAGAACTGCGTGATGCTCAAATTTGCTTGAGATTATGTGCTTCTTGCCTTTTTTTGCCATTACCTCGGCGATTCCCTTTATTGCCCAGTTGTCGGCCTCTGAGCCGCCGCTGGTAAAGAATATCTCGGTCGGAGCGGCTCCCAGTACGTTTGCAATATCCTCTCGTGCAAGCTCAACGGCTTTTTTTGCCTGTGCGCCGACAGAATAAAGACTTGACGGGTTGCCGTATAGATCGGTAAGGTAAGGCATCATATCCTGCAAAACAGCGGGAGATAATTTTGTTGTCGCCGCATTGTCAGCGTAGATTCTTTTCTTATCCACTTTATATTGTCCTTTCCTGTAATTATTTATATTTTTCGGACTCAGCCACAGCCAAGCGGTCGCAGCGTTCGTTTTCGGGATGACCGGCGTGACCCTTAACCCAGACAATCTCAACGTCGTGGTATTCATAAAGCTTCAAAAGCTCGTCCCACAGCTCGGGGTTCAGCGCAGGCTCCTTTTTGTTCCGCATCCAGCCGTTTGCACGCCATTTTTTTGCCCAGCCAAGCTTCAGTCCGTTGCACACATACTGCGAATCGGAATAAAGCGTGACACGGCATTTTTCCTTTAGCAGCTTCAAAGCCTCAATGGCGGCTGTCAGCTCCATTCTGTTGTTAGTTGTTTCCCGTTCACCGCCGGATATTTCCTTTTCAACGGATTTATATTTCAATATGGCTCCCCATCCTCCCGGTCCGGGATTGCCCGAACAGGCGCCGTCGGTGAAAATCAAAACTTCTTTCAACAAAATTCCTCCAAATCCGAAATTAAAATTATTATATCACATTTTTTGGCAATTAACAATACCTACAATTCCGATAAGGAATTCAAATTGTTAACAAAAGTCAAATTATATGTACGAATTGTAAAAATATACAAACAGTATATATAATCGGTGTAATATTTTCGTCTTTCTTGAAAAATATAAATAAAGAAGCGGCTGTAAAAGCCCTGCCTGAGCTTTGCAGCCTTGACATATCAACACAAAAGTTATAAAATGAACCCATAGTATGTGTTCGGATTACTCCGGTTTTCAATAAAATATTTTTTTCACAGAATAGTGTATGGCACCGTTTGCAACACTTGGTAATGTCTGAAATGCCTTGATTTTTGGCTTAGAGCAGGTATTTTTGCGGCCTGTTCGGTGATTTTTTATTATACCCGACGATTTGTCCCTGACAAATCTGTTTGTTACTCTCGGGTGACGTCCGGAACTGACCGGCGGTTTTATTTTCAGATTATTTATATATCTGTGAATTTTGATTTTAACAGGATAATTTTTTCAGTGACAGATACAACTACATATATTTTAACGGAGGTTTATTTGTGGTATCAGAATTTAAAAACAAAAAGAGAGTATTGGATGAAGCGTTTTACGAAAAATCCGTAAAATCAAAAAACTCATCGGGCGGCTATTACCAAAAGATAAAGAACGGCCCGTCCGCTCAAGGCAGGAGTGCCGCACAGCCGGCGAAGCCTAAGAACAGCAAAAATAATTCATCGGTAAATGTTCAGCAGGGAGCGAAGAAAACGAAAAAAACATATTCCACAGCAAAAAAGACAACAGCAAAAAATAAGACAAAGAAGCTTGCAAAGCCGTCTGTTAAAATTGCCTTTCTCGGCGGTTTGAACGAAATCGGAAAAAATATCACGCTGTTTGAATGTAACGGCGATATGCTGCTGCTCGACTGCGGAATGGCTTTCCCGGACGGCGAAATGCTCGGCGTTGACTTAGTTCTGCCTGATTTTTCTTATGTAGAGGAAAACATCGACAGAATCAAGGGCATTGTAATAACTCACGGTCACGAGGACCACATCGGTGGCTTGCCGTTTCTGCTTAAAAAGGTCAGCCTGCCGATTTACGGCACTGCGCTGACAATTGGCTTGGTTGAAAACAAGCTTAAGGAGCACAATGTGCTTTACAAGACAAAGCTTAACGAGGTCAAGGCAGGCGACAAGGTTCAGCTTGGCTGTATGACAGCCGAATTCATCAGGGTAAACCACTCAATTCCCGATGCTGTCGGCATAGCCATTCACTCGCCGGCAGGCACAATTGTCCACACAGGCGACTTCAAAATCGACTGTACGCCGATAGCAGGTCAGATGATTGACCTTGCACGCTTTGCCCAGCTCGGCAACGAGGGTGTTCTGGCTCTGCTTGCAGATTCTACAAATGCGGAACGTCCGGGTTATACGATGACCGAGAGAAGAGTCGGTGATTCGTTTGACAATCTGTTCAAGCGTGCAGAAAACCAGAGAATCATCATCGCAACCTTTGCTTCAAATATCAACAGAGTTCAGCAGATAATCAACTGCGCCCATAAATACGGCAGAAAGGTCGCTTTCTCGGGCAGAAGTATGATAAACTATATGACCGTTGCTATGGAGCTTGGCTATCTTGACGTTCCCGACGGAGTTATTATAGATATTGACCTGCTCAATAAGTATCCGGCGGAGAAAATAGTGCTTGTAACAACAGGCAGTCAGGGCGAGCCGATGTCTGCGCTTTACAGAATGGCTTATTCCGACCACAGAAAGGTTGAGGTCGGACCGGGGGATTTCATCATCATTTCGGCAAATCCGATTCCCGGCAACGAAAAAACCGTCGGCGCTGTTGTTGACGAGCTGCTCAAGCGCGGCTGCCAGGTTATTCACGAATCAATGTACGAGGTTCACGTTTCGGGTCACGCCTGTCAGGAGGAGCTGAAGATTCTTCAAGGCATAGTAAAGCCGAAGTATTTCATCCCCGTTCACGGCGAGCAGAAGCACTTAAGAAAGCACGCCGAGCTTGCATATCAGATGGGTATGGACCACAAAAACGTGTTTATCGGCGACATAGGCAATGTTGTCGAGCTTAACGAGGATTATATAAAGCAGCTTGAGTCCGTCAAGGCAGGCAAGGTCTTTGTTGACGGCCTTGGCGTCGGCGATGTCGGCAGCATAGTATTGCGTGACCGTAAGCATCTGGGGCAGGACGGCTTGATAATCGTTGTTGCCTCGCTTGATTCCTATGACGGTCACATCATCGCAGGTCCCGATATTGTTTCAAGAGGCTTTGTGTATGTCAGAGAGTCTGAAGTGCTTATCGACGAAATCAAGCAGACTGCGACAAATGTTCTTGAGGATTGCGCATACGACAACGTGCATGAGTGGAATGTAATTAAAAATAAAATCAAAGAGGATGTATCACGCCTGATTTACGGCAAAACACGCCGTACACCGATGATACTTCCGATTATTATGGATGTCTGATTTGTGTCCCCTGAGGAGGAGTAGTATATGAAAAAAAGAGCCTGGACGCTTACACCGTTTTTTCTTGTGTTTTCTATTGCCATTTTTCTTATGGCTGCTTTCTCCTACAGGTGGAATATTTACATATTTGCCATAGAAATGAGCATTGCAATCGTTTCTATAATAGTTGTTTTTTTAACGGGAAAATATTTTCAAAGCTATATCAAGGCGGTCGTCAAAAGCGCCGCAAAAAGCCTGAAGGGAGTAAATGTTACATATCTTGAGAAATTCTCTGTTCCTGTTGTTGTGGCAGGCGAAAACGGCGACGTTGTCTGGTATAACAAGCTTTTCAAAAACAATATTTGTCAGGGCAGAGAAGCTGTCGGCGATTTTGTGACACAATACACTTCGGGTATTTCGGTTGAGCGTCTTGTAAAGGCTGAATCGACAAATGTTTCCTACGGTGACCGCCGCTATACGGTAATCGCCAACGAGGTTTCCGACGGAGCAGTGCTGTATTTTATTGACGATACAAATTATAAAAAAATCGCTGAGGAATACGCCGACAGCCGACCTGTTGTAGCCATACTCACCTTTGACAACAGGGAAGAGTTCGAGAGAGATTACGACGATGAACAGCTTGCCCATGCTGTTGTTATTGTTGAAAATACATTGCAGAAATGGGCGATGAAAAACAAGGCGATGTATAAAAAGATTTCGGGCAGCAAGTATCTTGTGATAATGGAGGAGCGCAACTACCGTGATTTGCTCGAGGACAAATTCTCAATTCTAAGCGAGATAAAGTCACTGAGCTTTCCCGGCGGCAAAGAAGCAACGATTTCAATCGGCGTCGGCAGAGGCGTCAAGGGCTTTCGTGAAAACGAGCTTCAGGCAAGAAAGGCGCTTGAAATGGCACTCGGCAGAGGCGGCGACCAGGCGGCAGTTAAAACGGGGGATTCGTATCGCTTTTTTGGCGGCGGCTCCAACGGCTACGCAAAGCTTGACAAGGTCAGGGCAAGAGTTATCGCAGGAACGCTCATAGACCACATCAAGGCGTGCGAAAACGTGCTGATTATGGGTCATGCCAACTCCGACCTTGACTGTATCGGTGCGGCAATCGGACTGTGGAGCGCAATAACAAAGGCTCAGAAGAAGCCTGCGCATATCGTTGTCAATCAGAAGCAGTCTGTCGCAACACCGATAATAGAGAGTGTGAAGAACGCCGGTAACGGCAATATGTTTATGGAGCCTGACGAGGCTGTTGCAACGGCAGGGGATAAGACGCTTTTAATAATTGTCGATACACATTCGCCTACATTTCTTGAGAGTGCCGCACTTTATGAAAGGTGCAAAAAGATTGTCGTTATCGACCACCACCGTATGATGGTTAACCATATTGACAATTCTCTTGTGTTTTTCCACGAGCCCTTTGCATCGTCTGCGTCCGAAATGGCGACAGAGCTTATCCAGTATATGGGCGAAAATATTCTTACAAGGCTCGAGGCGGAGGCTCTTCTTGCCGGCATTATGCTTGACACAAAGAACTTTGTGCTTAAAACAGGCGTCAGAACCTTTGAAGCCGCCGCTTATCTGCGCCAGTGCGGTGCTGACACCGTCGAGGTTAAGCGGCTGTTCTCAAATTCGATAGATTCATATAAAACAAAATATCAGATTGTTTCTCAGGCTGAAATATATAACAGCTGCGCCATAGCCTGCACCGACGAATTAAGCGGTGATGTCAGGGTAACGGCTGCTCAGGCGGCAGACGAGCTTCTGAGCCTGCACGATGTTTTGGCGTCGTTCGTTATATTCCAGAACGGCGATACAATCTGCATTTCTGCCCGTTCCTTGGGCGATATCAATGTTCAGCTTATTATGGAGCAGATGGGCGGCGGAGGTCATATGACAATGGCAGGCGCTCAGCTCAAAGACTCAAAAATGAGCGAGGTAAGAGAGAAGCTTGTTGATATTATCAGCAAAATAGATATTAAGAAAGTCAAGGAGAATGAAAAATGAAAGTAGTACTTTTACAGGATGTTAAGGGAAGCGGAAAAAAGGGTGAGCTTGTGAACGTGTCCGACGGATACGCCAGAAACTTCCTGTTCCCGAGAAAGCTTGCCAAGGAGGCTAACGCACAGGCAATCAACGAAATTAAGAATGCCGAGGATTCACGCCGCTTCAAGATTGAAACCGACACGGCGAATGCGAATAAATCAAAGGAAAAGCTTGAGGATAAGATAATTTCAATCACTGCCAAAGCAGGAAAGAACGGTAAGCTTTTCGGTTCGGTAACGTCAAAGGAAATCAGCGCCGAGATTAAAAAGCAGTTCGGCATTGACGTTGATAAAAGAAAGGTGACAATCGACGGCGAGATAAAAGCATTTGGCACCTATAACTGCGAGGTTAAGCTCTATCAGGGTGTTGTTGCAAAAATCAAGGTCAAGGTGTCGGAAGAATAATTAAGGAGTATTACAATGGCGGAATTTACAGGCGGAATTGACAGCTTTTCGCTGCCCTACAGCACAGAGGCAGAGCAGTCTGTTCTCGGTGCGGTATTGATTGACAACAGCTGTATGGATACCGTTGCGGAGATATTGCCGCAGCCTGATTATTTTTATATTGAAAACCACAGATTAATCTACAGCATAATGCTTGATAATTTTGCCTCGGGCAAGCGTTCCGATTTTGTCACGGTGCTTAATGCCATTAAAGCCGACAGCGGCTTTGACGAGGCTTCGGCAAAGTCATATCTTGTGCAGCTTGCCGAAATAGTTCCGTCTGTTTCAAATGTCAGTGCATACGCTGAAATTATAAAAGAGAAATACGAGATTCGTTCTCTTATATATGCCGCTCGAGAGATTCAGGAGGAATCATCGTCAGGCGAGCTTTCGTCCGATAAGCTGCTTGACAGCGCCGAGCAGAAAATTTACGATATACGAAACAGAAACGAAATAAAGGGTCTTAAAAGGCTCAGCGCCGTTATTCTTGAAACAATGGACCGCCTTGATATGCTCAATTCACCCGAGAGCGACTTGGCTAAGCCGATTTCAACAGGTATCGGCGACCTTGACAGAACAATAACGGGACTCAACAGAAGCGACCTTATCCTTCTTGCCGCCCGACCCGGTATGGGTAAAACAAGCTTTGCACTCAATATCGCGAAGCACGCGGCGGTAAAATGCAAAAAAAGGGTTGTGTTTTTCTCGCTTGAAATGTCAAGGGAACAGCTTGCCTCACGTCTTTTGTCATCAGAAGCGCTGATAAGCGGTACTACGCTCAGAACCGGCAAGCTTTCCGATGATGAGTGGGAAAGATTGATTCCTGCGTCCGATGTGCTTGGCTCAACCGAAATGTATCTTGACGACACTCCGGGTCTTACCGTTCCGGCTATGAAGGCAAAGCTCAGACGTCTTAAGGACGTTGACCTTGTTATTATCGACTATCTTCAGCTTATGAGCGGCGCAAGGCGAACCGATAACCGCGTGCAGGAGATTTCCGAGATTACAAGAAACCTCAAAATTATGGCTAAGGAAATCAACGTGCCTGTCATAACGCTTTCGCAGCTTTCCCGTGAAAGCGAAAAAAGAGCCGACCACAGACCCCAGCTTTCCGATTTGCGTGATTCGGGTTCAATCGAGCAGGACGCCGATATCGTGCTTTTCCTCTACCGTGAGGGCTATTACGATAAAGCCGGCGACGACGATGACGCCAAGAGCGACCAGAACAGCGGCGAGTGCCTTGTTGCAAAAAACAGACACGGCGAAACGGGCAGCATAAAGCTTCATTGGCAGGGCGAATTTATGCGTTTTACTTCTCCGGAGGTTAATCGTGAGGAATAAAATTATTGAAACCATAAAAAAATATAATATGCTTGGCGGCGGCAGAAATATCGTTGTCGCCGTTTCAGGTGGAGCAGATTCAATGTGTCTGCTTCATTTTCTTTGTGAAAACAAATCCGAGCTTAAAATAAACACGCTGACGGCGGCTCATGTGAACCACAACATCAGGGGGACTGAGGCAAAGCGTGACGAGCTTTTTGTAAAAAGCTTCTGCGACAGTCACGATATACCGTTTGAACTCCTTGATATTGATATACCGAAGCTGTCAAAGGAATACAGACTCGGAACGGAAGAAACCGCAAGACGGGTGAGATATGATTTTTTCAAAACGCTTGCGCAAAAGCATAACGCCGCTGTCGCAACGGCTCACAATGCAGACGACAACGCCGAAACCGTTATCTACAATCTTTCACGTGGAACTGCGCTTAAAGGTCTGTGCGGCATACCGCCGAAAAGAGATTACATTGTCAGACCGCTTATTCGCTGCACAAGACAGGAAATTGAGGAATACTGCCGCAAAAGCAGCCTGCAATATGTAACCGACAGCACAAATCTTACCGACGATTACACACGCAACAAAATCCGCCACAACGTCATTCCCGTACTAAGGCAGATTAATCCGTCGTTTGAGCAAAGCATAACACGAAACGGAGAAATGCTCAGAAATGACGAAAGCTTTCTTTCGAGCCTTGCGGAAAAAGAGCTTCAAAGAGCAAGTAAGGGCGGCGGCTATGATTTGAAAAAGCTTCAGAGCCTTGATATTTCTATCCTCTCACGAACAGTCATTATTCTGCTTGAAAGGGAGTGTAATATCAAGCCCGACTATGACACCGTTATGTCAATCTGCAATGCAATAAACGCAGGGTCAAGGGTGAGAATAAAAAACGGGATTTGTGTTGATGCGAACAGCGGTGTCTTGCGGCTGTATAAAATTGCGGAAAATCCGCAAACGTCAGACGTAAGTCCGATTCCCGTCCTCGGCACTGAAAAGGCAGAAGTGCTTGATAAAACGGTTGAATTCAGGCTGCTTACAAAAAAAGAGTTTGACAGTATTGCAAAATTTAACAATTTGTTATTTAAAAACGCAGTTGATTATGATATAATAAACGCTGTTACGGTAATAAGAACCCGCAAAACAGGCGATATGTTCACCCCGAAAAATCGCGGCTGGACAAAAAAGCTCAAAAAATTTCTTATTGACGAAAAGGTGCTTTCCGAAAAAAGAGATAAGCTTCTGCTAATGGCACAGCAAAACGAGGTTTTCTGGCTTGAGGGCTTCGGCGTGTCGCACAGGGCGCAGGTTACCGGCAGGACGGAAAGGGTTTTGCTTATATCCGTAAATGAAATTTCCAAAGCGAAAGATAATCAATAAGGATATTGAAACAATATATTTATGATTACAAAGAGGTGTAAAAATGGACAATAAGAAAAATACCAGAAACATAATTCTCGGTATCGGAATATGCATAGCCGTAATTTTGGCTGCCGTGTTTATTTTTCAGTTAAAGCCAAGCTATTCCTATAAATATTCCGACATTGTAACTCTTTTTGCCGAAAATAAGGTTGAGGAATATAAGCTTGACCTCGGCAGCGGCAAGATGGAGATTACCCTTAAGCCCGGCGAAACAATCACACCGGACGAACCCGACAAGGCTCCCAAGCCGCCGAAGCAGACCTCAGAGGATAAGGGAATAACAATAGAATATACCGCACCGAGCGCAAGCCTTATTTATGAGGATATCAAGGAGTATGTTCAGGCGTACAACAACGGCAATAAGGATAATCCGATTGTTTACGACTACAGCAAGTCAAGCGACAATTCGTGGATTATCAGTATGGTTCCAAGCCTTTTGATGCTTGTTTTGCTTGTTGTTTTCTATATCTATATTATGAAGAAGATGTCCGGCGGAATTGGCGGCGACCCGACAAGGCAGGGCAGCTTCGGCAAGACGAAGATAAAAAATATGAACGAAGAAAAGCATCGTGCAACCTTTGACGACGTTGCGGGTGCAGATGAAGAAAAGGAAGAGCTTGAGGAAATTGTCGAGTTCCTCAAGGAGCCGAAGAAGTTCAACGAGCTTGGCGCAAAGATTCCTAAGGGCGTTTTGCTTGTCGGCCCTCCGGGAACAGGTAAAACACTTCTTGCAAGAGCCGTTGCAGGCGAAGCAGGCGTTCCGTTCTTCTCGATGTCGGGCTCCGACTTTGTCGAAATGTTTGTCGGCGTCGGTGCGTCAAGAGTAAGAGATTTGTTCGACCAGGCAAAGAAAAATTCGCCTTGTATTATATTTATCGACGAAATAGACGCTGTCGGCAGACAGAGAGGCACAGGCCTTGGCGGCGGTCACGACGAGAGAGAGCAGACCTTGAACCAGCTCCTTGTTGAGATGGACGGCTTCGGCGTAAACGAGGGTATAATTATCCTTGCCGCAACAAACAGACCCGACATTCTCGACCCTGCGCTTATGCGACCGGGCAGATTTGACAGACAGGTTGTTGTCGGTTATCCGGACGTCAAGGGCAGAGAGGCAATTCTGAAGGTTCATTCAAGAAAGAAACCTCTTGCACCCGATGTTGAGCTTTCCGTTATCGCAAAATCAACAGCAGGCTTCACGGGCGCAGACCTTGAAAACCTCCTCAACGAAGCGGCGCTTCTTGCCGCACGCAAGGGCAGAAAAGCCATTACAATGGAGGAGATAGAAGAGGCGACAATTAAGGTTGTTGTGGGCGCAGAGAAGAAGTCAAAGGTTATGAGCGAAAAGGAAAAGCTCCTCACCGCTTATCACGAAGCAGGTCACGCCATCACATTCTTCGCCTGCGAAACTCAGGACCCCGTTCACCAGATTTCAATTATACCGCGCGGTATGGCAGGCGGCTATACAATGCCGTTGCCGAGCGAGGATAAATCCTACCGCTCCAAGCAGGAGATGGAAGAGGACATCGTTGTTTGCCTTGGCGGACGTGTAGCAGAGGCACTTGTGCTTGACGATATTTCAACAGGTGCGTCAAACGATATCGAAAAGGCGACAAAAACAGCACGAGATATGGTCACAAGATACGGTATGAGCGAAAAGCTCGGACCTATCAACTACACCTCAGGCAGCAGCGAGGTGTTCCTCGGCAGAGATATGGGTCACGGCAGAGATTTCTCCGAATCTACAGCCGCAATTATCGACGCAGAGGTACTGAGCCTTGTTAAAGAGGGCTATAATAAGGCAGAAGAAATTCTCAAAAAATATATGGATAAGCTGCACGAGGTTGCAAAGTACCTTATCAAGCATGAAAAGATGGACGGCGAAACCTTTGAAAAGGTTATGGAAGGCACATTTGTTGACGCAGATGCGCCTGAAGCAGAGTGATTTTTGTGAGTTTTCAGTTTTGAGCATTGAGTTCTTACTATAAACCTAAATTCTGCAACTCTGAACTAAATTATGGATTAATGCGGCGGATTATCGCCGCATTAATTTTTTATATGGTTATCCCCATTAGTAAGCAGTTTTGAGTTTTGAGTTTAGAGTTGAGTGGACAGAAAAGTGAAACAAGGTCGTAGGGAACAGGCTTGCCTGTTCCGGTTCGGGCTGATGAATGTTATACTATTTATAGTATTGTTTAACACGGCAGTTAATACGCCTATCCCGGAACGGTCAAGACCGTTCCCTACGAACGCTTTGCCTTGTAACGAGCATTTTTTAATTAAAAGAGCCGCACAGCGGCGACAACCAAAATTATGCATTATGCATTCTTAATTGTGCATTAACTCATAAATTACGGATTACTGCGGTGAATGTTTCGCCGCAGTAATTTTTTGGTTTTGTTGAAATATATGTTGATTTTTTTCGACGTTTGTTATATACTGTTTATGCAGCAAGCGAGAAATGGCATATCTTGTGGCTGAATTTGGAAAATTAAAAATTCGCTACAAGATGTAGTTGTTAAAAATAAACAAAAAATTTGTGAATGATTATTTTTTTAAGACATAATTTCGACTTTGGTTTTAACGGTACGTTTTTTACTTGTTTTTTACATTCCGACATAATCTCAAAGAAGATTATATATTTTTTATTCTATCATCATTATTTATTGGAGGAGGACTGTTTAATGGAACAGAAGGTACAGTGGAGAGGCTTTAAAGGCAGACGCTGGCAGGAAGAAATTGATACGAGAGATTTTATCCAGAACAACTACACAGTTTATGACGGTGACGAATCTTTCTTAGAGGGCCCGACAGAGGCTACAAATATTCTCTGGGGTGAGCTTCAGAAGCTCCAGAAAGAAGAGAGAGCAAAGGGCGGCGTTCTTGATATGGACACCGACATCGTTTCTACTCTTACATCACACGGTCCCGGATACATCAGTGAGGAGTACAAGGACCTTGAAAAGGTTGTAGGCTTGCAGACAGATAAGCCGCTCAAGCGTGCATTTATGCCTTTCGGCGGTATCAAGATGGCTGAGGACGCTCTCAGGACTCACGGCTACACACCGAACCCGGAGCTTCACAAGATTTTCACACAGTATCACAAGACACACAACCAGGGTGTATTTGACGCTTACACACCCGAAATCAAAAAGGCTCGTCACAACAAGATTATCACAGGTCTTCCGGATACCTACGGCAGAGGCAGAATCGTGGGCGACTATCGCCGTGTTGCTCTTTACGGTATCGACTATCTTATGCAGAAGAAGAAGGAAGACTTCAACGCCTGCGGTTCAGGCTCAATGAAGGGTGAAATCATCAGACTCAGAGAGGAAATCACAGAGCAGTACAACGCTCTTGCCGAGATGAAGAAGATGGCTGAAATCTACGGCTACGATATTTCTCAGCCGGCTAACAATGCCCGCGAGGCTGCCCAGTGGCTCTATTTCGGCTATCTTGCAGCTATCAAAACTCAGAACGGCGCTGCAATGAGTGTCGGCAGAATATCAACCTTCCTCGATATCTACATCCAGCGTGACCTCGAAGAAGGTACACTCACAGAAAAGGAAGCACAGGAAATCATCGACCATATGGTTATGAAGTTCAGAATGGTTAAGTTCGCAAGAATTCCGTCCTATAACGAGCTGTTCTCTGGCGACCCGGTATGGGCTACTCTTGAGGTTGCAGGTCTTGGTATTGACGGCCGTTCAATGGTTACAAAGAACGACTTCCGTTTCCTCCACACACTTGAGAATATGGGTCCTGCACCGGAGCCGAACCTCACCGTTCTTTATTCCTCAAGACTTCCGAAGAACTTCAAGAATTACGCTTCATTGATTTCAATCAAGACAAGCTCTGTTCAGTATGAAAACGACGACGTTATGCGCCTTGTATGGGGCGACGACTACTCAATCTGCTGTTGTGTATCCGCTACTCAGACTGGTAAAGAGATGCAGTTCTTCGGTGCTCGTGCAAACCTTGCAAAGTGCCTGCTTTATGCTATCAACGGCGGTGTTGACGAGGTAACAAAGGTTCAGGTTGCGCCTAAGTACGCACCTATCACATCAGATTATCTCGACTATGACGAGGTTATCGACAAGTATGACGCTATGATGGACTGGCTTGCAGACATCTATGTAAACGCACTGAACCTTATCCACTATATGCACGATAAGTATTATTACGAGGCTGCCGAGATGGCTCTTATAGACACAAATGTAAGAAGAACCTTTGCAACAGGTATCGCAGGCTTCTCACATGTCGTTGACTCTATCTCTGCTATCAAGTATGCTAAGGTTAAGGTTGTCCGTGACGAAAACGGCATCGCTGTTGACTATGATGTAGAGGGAGATTTCCCGCGCTACGGCAACGACGACGACAGAGCAGACGACATTGCAGTATGGCTGCTCAAGACCTTCCTTTCAAAGATCAAGAAGCACCACACCTACCGCCGTTCAGAGGCTACAACCTCTATCCTCACAATCACCTCAAATGTTGTTTACGGCAAGGCTACAGGCTCACTTCCTGACGGAAGAAAAGCAGGCGAGCCGCTTTCACCGGGTGCAAACCCGAGCTACGGCGCAGAGAAGAACGGTCTGCTTGCATCGCTCAACTCTGTTGCAAAGCTTCCGTACGAGTATGCTCTTGACGGTATTTCAAATACACAGACAATCAACCCGGACGCACTTGGCCACACTGACGGCGAGCGTGTTCAGAACCTTGTTCAGATTATGGACGGTTACTTCGATCAGGGCGCTCATCACCTCAATGTAAACGTGTTCGGCACAGAAAAGCTTATCGACTGCATGGAGCATCCGGAGAAGGAAGAGTACGCAAACTTCACAATCAGAGTTTCAGGCTATGCCGTTAAGTTCATCGACCTTACCCGTGAACAGCAGCTTGATGTTATCGCAAGAACCTGCCACGGCGTAATCTGATTACCCGAATAAATAATACGACCTCTCCGCAGAATATCCGGGGAGGTCTTTTTCTTGAGGAGGCTTGAAATGGTAAAAGGTTATATTCATTCAACCGAAAGCTTCGGCTCGGTTGACGGGCCGGGAGTGCGCTTTATTGTTTTTATGCAGGGCTGCAATATGCGCTGCAAATATTGCCACAATCCCGACACTTGGGACAAAAACGGCGGCAGAGAGGTAACAGCCGACGAGGTTATCAAAACTGCGCTTCGCTACCGTACCTACTGGGGCAAAAAGGGCGGCATAACAATCAGCGGCGGCGAACCGCTGTTGCAGCCCGATTTTTTGATTGAGCTTTGCAAAAAATGCAGGGAGCAGGGAATAAGCACTGTAATTGACACGGCAGGCAAGCCGTTTACAAGGGAAGAGCCGTTCTTCTCAAAATTCAACGAGCTTTTGAAATACACAGATCTGATAATGCTCGACTTAAAGCATATTGACAGCAAGGACCACAAGGCTCTGACAGGCTTTGGTAACGAAAATATACTCGATCTGGCGCAGTATCTTTCCGAAAAGAATGTGCCGGTATGGATAAGGCACGTTCTTGTACCGGGTATTAATGACGATGATTTTTCGCTCAATAAGCTGCATAAATTCATAAAAACGCTTAAAAATGTTCAGCGTGTAGAGATACTGCCGTACCATAATTTGGGCGAGTTCAAATATGAGGATCTCGGCATAAAATACCCTCTTGCAGGACTTCGTTCTCCAAGTAAAGAGAGCATCGCAAACGCCCAAAGGCTTTTACACATCACAGATTATACAGGCTTTATTACTGAATAATATGGAATTGATTATAGCTGTAATTATATTGTTGATTTTAGCGGTGCTTGTTTTTTTGATTTACCGTTCAAATATAAAACTTGATATAACGAGATACTCTGTTTCGGATAAGAATATCCCGAAATCGTTTGACGGATTTCTGATAGCTCAGATCTCCGATTTTCACAACACACGCTCAAAGGCGGTTCAGGAGCAGATTATATCAGCTTTGCTTGAAAGCGAGCCTGACATTATTGTTCTCACAGGCGACTTTATCGATTATTACAGGACAGATACCGATATTTCACTTGAATTTTTGCGCCGCCTGATTCTTGTTGCGCCTGTGTATTACATAACGGGAAATCACGAGGCGAGAATTGATGAGTATCCGAAGTTTTGCTCAAGTGCCGAAAGGCTCGGTGCAAAGACGCTTGATGACTGCCTTGTTTCTGTTGTCAGGGGTAACGATAAAATAGATATTGTCGGCGTGAAAGACCCTTACTTTTATAAGGAATATGAGCCTGCACCTGAATGTAGAATAGATATACTGTCCGAAAAGCTTAAGTCGCTTTTGCAGACAGGCGAAAGCTACACTGTTTTGCTTTCGCACAGACCCGAACTGGCAGAGCTTTACGCTGATTTGGGAGTTGATTTGGCGCTGTGCGGTCACGCTCACGGCGGTCAGTTCAGACTGCCGTATATAGGCGGAGTTTTTTCTCCGAGTCAGGGCTTGTTCCCGAAATATACCTGCGGACTTTATGAAACAGACGGTAAAATAACGATAGTAAGCCGAGGAATAGGGAACAGCAGCTTCCCGTTCAGAATCAACAACAGTCCCGAGCTTGTTCTAGTTAAACTGGAGAATAAAAATGCTGATAGTCCTGAGCATTAACGCTCACAGGCTATCAGCATTTTTACGCTTTGCACTCTGAAATTATACTGCAAAGCTTCTTCACTGCATATTCAATGTTTTCGCTTTCAATACCCGAAAAACCGATTTTAACAGTTGCTTTGCCGTTTTCAGCTTCTGCGCTTATTATTGCTATTTGCTCGTCCTTAAGACTTTGCTTAAGTCTGTCAATTACAAGCTGTGTGTTTATTGTGATTTCATAGGCGAGCGAGGTTTCAAACAGCTTGATTTTATACTCCTCGCTCGGCTTGAGATTATCCGTAAGCATCTGCATAATAGCAATGCTCTTTTCACAGTAGCTTTTTTTCAGCCGCCGCAGGTGCCGCTCAAGCTGTCCGTCACGGATATAATCGGCAAGCGCAAGCTGCTCAATTTTAGAAGCGGTCTGGTTAAGATCAGGCTTGAATTTTTGGTAAATCTCCTTGAGCATTTCGGGCAGCACCATATAACCGATACGAACGGACGGCAGAAGAAGCTTTGAAAACGAGCCTAAATAAATAACCGACTGTGCCGCACTGCACTGCAAAGCAGGAACAGAGTGAGAGTTGTAAACAAGCTCGCCGTTGTAGTCGTCCTCGATAATAAATTTGTTGTTTTTTTCCGCCCATTCAATAAGCTCATATCGCCGCTCCATTTTCATTCTGTCGCCGCTTTTCAGTGAGCCTGACGGGTTAATCAGCAGAAAATCGGGATCTTCGTCTTTTATCTTGTCAAGGCTTATCCCTTTGTCATCACTTCCGATTTTTATAACCTCAAAGCCGCAATCGTTGAATACCCTTATAAAATGCCTTGACGCATCTTTCTCAACGGCAATTTTCGTGCCGATTCCTCTCAGTAAGCCGCATAAAAGATATAGCAGTGATTGTGTTCCTGCGCCGATAACAATATCGTCCTCGGTTGCGACAACGCTTCTTACGCTGTAGCTGTAAAAGCTGAGCGCTCTGCGCAGGCTGTATTCGCCCTGAGGGTCGCCGTATGATGAGATGATATAGTCCTTGTTGAGGTATGCCTTGACATACTTTCGCCACAGCTTTATTCCGGTGCTGTCAACGGTAACGCTTTTACTGCTGAAATCATACCTGATAAAACCGGCGGAGCTGTTTTTTTGCGCAGTGCCGTTGTCGCTGTTTTTTTCTTTCAGAGTCAGAACCTGCCCCTGAATAAAAAATCCTCTCTGCGGACTGTTCTTGATATATCCCTCGGCGCAAAGCTGGCTGTATGCCGCCTCAACCGTAGTTTTGCTTATGCCGAGAGCCTTTGACAATGCACGGATTGATACAAGCTTGTCGCCCTTTGTAAGGCCGTTGTTTTCAATCGCCTTGCGTATTGATGAGTATAGCTGTTTGTATAAAGGGATAGGGGAGGAGCTGTCAAGATGTATAAAATCGTAAATCATAGAAATCTCCGTTTTGCGGTAAGGTCATCAACTTAAGCACGAAATTGATAACGAGGTTGTAGGGAACACTCTTGAGTGTTCCGGTTCGGGCTGATGAATGTTATACTATTTATAGTATTGTTTAACACAGCGGTAACTGCACCTATCCCGGAGCGGTCAAAACCGTTCCCTACGAACATTTTCGGGCTACTGATTTTTTAGTTGATTATACGTTTCGATATTCTGTCTTTATTCTATCATTGAATAGCCTTATTTTCAAGGGAAACACTGATTAAATCGTTTGTGCATATTGCGCCGTCAGATTTTTTGGTCAGGCTGACGGAAAATATGCAAGCAAGATGTGCAAACAGCTTTCAGCGTGATTTATTCAGTGTTTCCCAAGTAATATCACAGCTAACTCTTATCCGCCGTATTGAATTATTCGCCGTGATAGTGTATAATCAGTTAAATAGATAAATAGAATTTAAAGTCATTTACGGAGTAAGTAGGAGCATTTATTATATGATTAATTTTGACAAGCTGCCTGCGTATATGAAAACGCCTCAGGTTGAGGAATACTATAATATTCTGCGCAAAAAAAGAGTAAGCCTTGTGATAAAACGAATAGCCGACATAGTGCTGTCGCTGGTGCTTATCCATGTTCTGCTGCTGCCTATGGCGATAATAGCGGTTGTTGTCAAGGCGACCTCAAGCGGACCGATAATCTTCAGGCAGACAAGAATTACAACAGGCGCAAAAGAATTCAGAATACTCAAATTCCGCACTATGGTCAATAAGCAGGATAAAAATTCCTCTCAGGTAACGCTCAGCAACGATGCAAGAGTGACAAAATGCGGCGCTTTCCTGCGTAAATACCGCCTTGACGAATTACCTCAGCTTTTTAACGTCCTCTTGGGGCAGATGAGCTTTGTCGGCACAAGACCCGAGGTGCCGAAGTATGTCAGAGCATATACTCCCGAGATGTACGCAACGCTTTTAATGCCGGCGGGGATAACCTCGCTTGCCAGCATAACCTATAAGGACGAGAGCGAGTTTTTGAAGTCCGGAAATGCTGATGACGATTATATAAATGTTCTTCTGCCGAAAAAAATGGAGCTTAACCTTGAGTATATAAAGAGATTTTCTGTTTTATCCGACATCAGAATTATGATAAAAACAGTCACAGGTGTAGCCTTTGGCTGATTATGAATTGAGGTATTCCTTTGTTAAGTAAAGCCATTAAAACGGTTAAGAATTTTTTTCTTAACCCGTCAAATTTCAGAATAACTTATTTGCTGACGCTTTTTTTTGCAAATGTATGTGTGATAAGAACGGGAGCCGTTTTTTTTCAGTATGTTCTTATGTTCTGGGCGGCGCTGATTATATTCTTCTATTATATAAAAAACGGAAGAATACTAAAAATAAAATACAGCAAATATCTTATGATGTACCTTGTCAGCATAACCGTAACTGCGCTTATCAATATAACAAGCAATTTCTGGCTCAATATGTTGATGGCGGCGCACATTGCAATATGCTTTTTTGTTTTTTACGGTATGCATACGGAAAAAAATAAAAAGCGCATTTACCGTGAGATATATATTCTTGCCGTTTCGGTTATTTCAATTACTTTTATTTTAAATCTTGCGGCGTTTCCGTTTGCCTGTCTCAATATCCGTTTTGAGTGGATGGACTACCTGTTTATAATTTATGAAAACAGATTTACGGGGTTTTTCACAAACCCCAATCTGCTCGGCTTTTCATCGGTCGTTTCAATAGTATTTGCACATTTTCTGACCAAGCCGTCATTCATTACCCGTGCCCGAGGCAGAATATTCCCGAAATGGCTGTTATACACCGTGTCGGGCTTCAACCTTATCTGCCTGTTTTTGTGCGATTCAAATGCGTCGTTCCTGTTCCTGATACTTTATCTCTGCTCCTACAGTATGTTCTGCATCTTCAAGCACCGCACCGAAATCAGCCTTAAACAGCTTTTGCTTAAGGTCGTCAGGTTTACCGCAACGGCACTTGCCGTATGCATTCTGATGTTCAGCGCAAGGTTTGCAACGGGATATGCGGTTTCGCAGCTTGCGTCAATGACGCAGGTCAAGCTGCCGGACAGCGTTACACAGCCTGTTTCGCCCGATGATATTATTGAAGCTAAGCCTGAAAAGCCTGTTTCGTTCAAGCACGTCAACAAAAATATCGACAGCGGCAGAATAAGGCTTTTTGTTGAGGCTGCAACACTTTTTGCAAACTACCCGATTTTCGGTACGGGCAGTGCAAATCTCGTGCCTTATTCACAGAAGTATATTGAGGGCGGACTGCATTTTTCCGACCTGCACAACGGCTATCTTACAATACTTGTTTCATCGGGAATTGTCGGTTTTATAATCTTTCTCGGACTTGCCTTTCATATTGCAAGGCATATGATAAAGAGCTTATTTATCGAAAAGAAAAATATGAGAAAAACAATCTTCCCGTGTCTGTTTTCTTTTCTGTTTTCATACTGCATATATGCGCTATTTGAAAAAACACTGTTATATGAGCAGAGCTTTATGGTTCTGGTTTTCTGGGCTTTACTTGGATATGCCTCGGTTTATATGCTCAAGTTCGACCATCTGACCGACCCGATTGAAATAAAGCTGTTCAGGCATAAGGGAGAGGTCGATACGGATATATATGACGCTCCGAGTGAAATAGAAAATATTGATGAATAAATTGGAGATGAAATACTATGAACGATGGATTTATTAAGGTCGCCTCTATAACGCCGGCAATGCGTGTTGCCGACTGCGAATATAATGCCGAGCAAATCACAGCCTGCATTAAAAAGGCTGAAAACAACGGCGCAGTTATTGCCGCATTACCCGAGCTTGCAATAACAGGCTACACCTGCTCAGACCTATTTTTGCAGCAGGCTTTGCTTGATAAGGCAGAGCAGTGCCTTAAAAAAATAATTGAAGAAACCGAGAATCTGAATATCCTTGCTGTTGTAGGCGTGCCGGTCAGATACCGTTCCTCGCTTTACAACTGTGCGGCTGTAATATGCAGGGGAGAGCTGCTCGGACTTGTGCCGAAGCTTCATATCCCCAATTATTCCGAATTTTACGAGGCTCGCCATTTTACCCCGGGCGATAAGGAAATTATCCTCAATTTTGCCGGCTATGAAACCGCAATTCTGCCTAAGGCTGTTTTTGTCTGCGAATCCGTGCCGCAGCTCCGTGTCGGAGTTGAAATCTGCGAGGATTTGTGGGGTGTTTCTCCTCCGTCGGAGCGCTTGAGCATTGCAGGCGCAAATGTGATAATAAATCCGTCGGCAAGCGATGAAACCATAGGCAAGCGTGAATACAGAAAGTCGCTTGTTCAGATGCAGTCGGCAAGGCTCATTTCAGCCTATATTTATTCTGACTGTGGCTTCGGCGAATCAACAACCGACCTTGTTTTCTCATCTCACAATATAATCGCCGAAAACGGTACTGTGCTTGCCGAATCGCCACGCTTCTGTGAAAATATAACCTATGCCGATATCGACGTGTATAAGCTTGATTCCGAGCGCAGAAGAATGAACACCTATCCGCCGACCGACGACGCCGGCGCCGAGCAGATTTATTTTGACCTTGATGTTTCCGAAACACGCCTTGAGCGCACATTTGGCAAAAATCCCTTTGTTCCCTCCGATAATGACAGCGTAAACAAGCGCTGTAATGAAATATTGTCCTTGCAGGCGACGGGACTTGCAACAAGGCTCAAGCACACGGGAATTAAGAACGCAGTAATCGGTCTTTCGGGCGGTCTTGATTCTACCCTTGCGCTCATAGCAGTCGTCCACGCATTTGATATGCTTAAGCTGCCCCGCAAAAACATCACCGCCGTCACTATGCCGTGCTTCGGCACTACAAAGCGCACCAAGAGCAACGCAGAAAAGCTCAGCGAGGCATACGGCGTGACTTTTCTTGATATCGACATTACAAAGGCTGTAAATCAGCATTTTTCCGATATCGGGCAGGACCCCGACAAGCTTGACGTGACCTATGAAAACTCTCAGGCTCGTGAGAGAACACAGGTTCTGATGGATATAGCCAACAAAAACAACGCCCTCGTTATCGGAACGGGCGACTTGTCCGAGCTTGCGCTTGGCTGGGCAACCTACAACGGCGACCATATGTCTATGTATGCTATAAACAGCTCAATCCCGAAAACGCTTGTGCGCTATATCACAAAATATGAGGCTGACAATAGCTCGGGTATTCTCAGCGAGGTTCTGTATGATATTCTCAACACGCCGGTAAGTCCCGAGCTTCTGCCGCCGAAGGACGGCGATATTTCGCAGAAGACGGAAGAAATTGTAGGGCCATATGAGCTGCACGACTTTTTCCTTTATTATTTTGTCAGGTTCGGTTTTCCGCCGTCAAAGATTTACCGTATCGCAAAAAGTGCTTTCAACGGCGAATATGACGATAAAACGATATTGTCGTGGCTCAAGGTCTTTGTAAGACGCTTTTTCACACAGCAGTTCAAGCGCAGCTGTCTGCCTGACGGACCAAAGGTCGGTTCTGTCACTCTCTCGCCGAGGGGCGATTTCAGAATGCCGAGTGACGCAAGCGTAAGGCTGTGGCTTGATGACCTTGAAAATATGACCGATTAAATAAAATTCTGTGGACTTTTTTGTGTATTCATTATATAATGATAAAAAGATTAAGGAGGAGAAAGATATGGACGAATTATTAAAGCTTTTAAGCTCTAATTCAAAGTTTACAACAGAGGAGCTGTCAATGATACTTGACGAGCCGGTTGACTATCTTGACAAACAAATAGCCGAATATGAAGTGACCGGTGTAATCAAAGGCTATCAGGCTATTGTCGATTGGGATAAGGTTCCGCACGCCGATGTCAAGGCGATGATTGAAATCAAGGTTACACCTGAAAAGGATAAGGGCTTTGACGACATAGCCGCCAAGATTATGAGCTTTGACGAGGTTGAAAGCCTTTATCTTATGGCAGGCTCTTACGATTTTGCCGCATATGTCACGGGCAAGACAATGCAGGAGGTTGCAATGTTTGTGTCAAGACGTCTGTCAACAATTGAGTCTGTTATAGCAACGTCAACGCATTTCCTGCTTAAAAAATACAAGGAATCAGGCATCAACTTCTACGAGGACGATTCCGAAGAGGATAAAAGGAGCCTGGTGCTGTAATGGTGGATTACGATAAGATACTGAACTCAAAAATTCAAAAAATCAAGCCGTCTGGCATAAGAAGATTTTTTGATATCGCCAACGAAATGGACCACGTTATATCGCTTAGCATCGGCGAGCCTGACTTCAAAACTCCGTGGCACGTCAGAGAAGAGGGCATAAGAAGCCTTGAAAAGGGCAAAACCTGGTACAGCCCGAACAGGGGCTTTGCCAATCTGCGCAACGAAATAAGCAGATATTTTAAAAGGCGATTCAACGTGGAATATAACCCCGACAGCGAGGTGCTTGTGACAGTAGGCGGCAGTGAGGCGATTGACGCCTGCATAAGATGCGTTGTCGAGGAGGGGGAAGAGGTTCTTATCCCTCAGCCGAGCTTTGTCTGCTATGAGCCGCTCGCACAGATGGCTGACGCAAAGACTGTGATTATCGAAACCAAGGCGGAAAATAATTTCCGCTTGACTCCCGAGGAGCTGGAAAGCCACATTACGCCGAAATCAAAGCTGTTAATTCTGCCGTTTCCGAACAATCCGACAGGCGCTGTTATGCGCAGGTCCGATTTAGAGGAAATCGCAAAGATTGTTGAAAAGCATAATCTGTTTGTTCTGTCCGACGAAATCTACGGCGAGCTTACATACGGCAACGAAAGCCATGTTTCGTTTGCGGAAATCGAGGGTATGAAAGAGCGCACAGTGGTTATCAGCGGCTTTTCAAAAACATATGCAATGACAGGCTGGCGTCTTGGCTATGCTCTCGGACCTGCGCCTGTGCTTGACCAGATGACAAAGCTGCACCAGTTTGCAATTATGAGTGCGCCGACCACCGCACAATATGCCGCCATAGAAGCGCTTAAAAACGGTGACAGCGACATAGAAAATATGAAAAAGCAGTATGATATGCGCCGCCGTCTTGTTGTCGGCAGCTTCCAGAAAATGGGTCTTGACTGCTTTGAGCCTCACGGTGCGTTTTATTGCTTCCCGAGCATAAAAAGCACGGGACTTACGTCCGAGCAGTTTTGTCTTGGACTTATCAATTCAAAACACGTTGCGGTTGTGCCGGGCAACGCCTTCGGCGAATGCGGCGAGGGATATATAAGAGTATCATATTCCTATTCGCTCAATCATCTCGGCGAGGCTCTCAACAGGATAGAAGAATATCTGAACGAAATTAAAAAATAATTAGGTGATAATATGCTCGTACAAGGGAATGCTAAAATAAATTTAACGCTCAACATAACAGGCAAGCTTGAAAGCGGCTATCACAGCGTTGATATGGTTATGCAGTCTGTGTCGCTTGCAGATGATGTGTATGTCGAGCTGCTTGACGGTTCGGGCATAGCTCTCAGTGTTGACAGGCAGGAGATTCCCACAGACGAGCGAAACACCGCATACAAGGCGGCGCAGATTTTTCTGCGTGAAGCCGCCGTTGAAAAGGCTGTCAAAATCGACATTAAAAAGCACATTCCGTCACAGGCAGGCATAGCCGGCGGCAGTGCAGACGCTGCGGCTGTGTTTGTAGGCTTGAATAAGCTTTGCGGCTCTCCGTTTTCAACCGAACAGCTTTGCGAAATGAGTAAGCAGGTCGGCGCAGATGTGCCGTTCTGTATTATGGGCGGCACCTGCAAGGCAAGCGGAACGGGCACAGACCTTGAACGGCTTGTCGATTTGCCGCAGTGCAATATTCTTATCTGTAAGCCTGATATCAATGTTTCAACGCCGACAGCGTATAAGCTATGCGATGAATTCGGCTTTGACGAGGAACGCCTTAACACAAAAAACATTATCGACGGCTTGAACACAGGCAGTCTTTATATGATAACGTCCAATCTGTATAACAAGTTTGAAGAGGTTCTCAATCTGCGCCCTGTCAGAAAAATAAAAGAGATAATGCTTCTCTACGGCGCAATGGGTGCATTGATGAGCGGCAGCGGTCCTACTGTTTACGGTATATTTAAGCCTGAGGACAAAATTCCGTTTGATATGTGCAAATCAAAGCTTGAGGAAAACTTCGAAATGGTATATACGGCTGTGCCGACAAGCAACGGCTGTAACATAATAACTGAATAAATAAAAAATATCTGCCCATAATCAAGATAAATTTTCTTGAAAGGGCAGATTTTTTTATGAGAAAAATATTTTCATCGCATCTTTTTTCAAAAGCAGTCATAACCGTGTTTATTTTTTGTCTGCTTACAAGCTGTGTTCAGTTTTCAGCGCAGTGCGTTGAAATCTCCGATAAGGTTCTGCGACTGCATATTCTTGCGAATTCCGACAGTGACGCCGACCAGAGCATAAAGCTTAAGCTGCGTGACAGACTGCTTGAAAGTTCAGAAGAGCTTTTGGGTTATCCCGCAAGCAAGAGTGACGCAATCTACTGTGCCGAAGAAAGCATAGATAAAATTGAGAAGTTCTGCAACGGCGAGCTTAAAAAAATGGGCTGCAATTACAGTGCGCATTGTGAAATAACAAATATGTATTTCAACACAAGAACATACGACAGCGGCACAATGCCTGCCGGGTTTTACGACGCTCTGAGGATAACAATAGGCAAGGGAGAGGGAAAAAACTGGTGGTGCGTTTTGTTCCCGCCGATATGCTTAAGCGGTGCTGTTGAAGAAAAAGAGGTTTTCAGCGAGGAGGACGAGGAAATACTGAACAACGGTGCGGAATACGAATTCCGCTTCAAGGTGGTTGAGGTGTTTGACTATGTAAAATCGTTGTTCTGAAAAAATTATCCCCATACAGCGGCAGATAAAACGCTGTATGGGGAATATTGTCAGCCGTTTTTCTTCCATGCGGCAGGGAAGAAGAGCAGAAGAATCGGGAAAAGCTCCAGCCTGCCTGCAATCATAGTGAACGACAGAACGTACTTTGACAGCGGAGAAAACGCCGCATAGTTTCCCGTTGTGCCTACAAGTGAGAAGCCCGGACCGGTGTTGTTGATGGTTGCCGCAACAGCCGTGAAGTTTGTCATGAAATCAAAATTATCAAACGAAATGACAAGAAACGCAGCAAAGAACAGCACGACATAAATTACAAAGAAAACAGAAACGCTGCGGAGTGTTTCGTGCGTAATCCTTTTTCCGTCCATTTTAACGGCGTGTACGGTGTGCGGATGAACGATAAGCGAAAGCTCCTTTTTGACCTCTTTAAGCAGAAGAATAATTCTTGAAATCTTAAAGCCGCCGCCGGTACTGCCTGCGCAGGCGCCGATAAATGTGATAATAAGTATAACAGCCTTGCTGAATTCGGGCAGCTGATTGCCGTCCGTTATCGAGAAGCCTGTTGTAGTCAGAATTGAAGTAACATAAAAAATACTCTGATGGAATGAATCGTACAGTGACGGGAACATACTGCTTATATTTATCGTGATTGCAATTGTTGAAGCAGCTATGATTCCAAGATATACCCAGACCTCTGTGATATGCATAGCCTGCTTGAATTTGCGTGCAAGAATAAGCAGATAGAATGAGAAGTTGATGCCGAACAGCAGCATAAAAATAGTTATTACCGCCTGAAGATAATAGCTGTCATATGCCGCAATTCCGGCGTTTCTTATGCCGAAGCCGCCTGTTCCTGCCGTAGAAAGGCTGACGTTTATTGCGTCAAATATCTCCATACCGCCGCAGACAAGCAAAATAAATTCAAGCACCGTAAGCCCGAAATATATGGTGTATAAAATTGCCGCATAATCACGGATTTTGGGCGTTACCTTGCCGAATATAGGTCCGGGGCTTTCTGCTTTCATCAGATACATATTCTGCTGGCCGCCGACCTTTGGTATAATAGCCAGCAAAAACACCAGCACGCCCATTCCGCCCAGCCATATTGAGAAGCAGCGCCAGAAGTTCATACAATGGCTCAAATTCTCAACCTGAGTGAGTGCCGAAGCACCTGTGGTGGTGAAGCCGGAAACCGTTTCAAAAAAAGCGTCCTCAAAATGCGGTATCTCGCCGCTTAAAAAAAACGGCAGAGAGCCCGCAACGGACAAAACAAGCCACGAAAGTGCGGTCGAGATAAACCCCTCTTTTTGATACATATTCATTTTTTTCGGCTTTTTTATCACAATCAGCAAGCCGAGCAATACAAGAGCAATACCGATAAACAAAAAATAGAGTCCGTTTTTTTCGCGGTATATCAGCCCGACAAGAGCCGGAAGCTGCATTGCCGCACCCTCAACTATCAGAATCCAACCTAAAATATACAAAACAATCCGTTTATTCATATACTTTATATCTACCTTCGTTCTATTTAAGAATATCCTCAAGCTTTGACAGCCCGGTGTGCTTGGTGACAACAATAACAGTATCGTGAAGCTCAATTGTATCAAGACCGGAGGGCCTGATAATCCTGCCGTTTCTGTTGATGCAGGCAATCTGCAGATTGTCCTTCAGTTTAAGGTCCTTAAGAGGAATTCCTGTTACCCAGGAATCTTCCTTAACCCTGAATTCAAGCGCCTCAACGTCGTTGTTTTCAGAAATATGGTAAAGTGTTTCAACGCTGCTGCCCAGTGAATTCTGCATTGAGCGGACATACTTTGCGATTTGCTCGCCTGCAAGATGCTTCGGATTTATTATCGAGTCAAGCTTAAGGCTGTCAACAATAGAGCCAAAGGACTCGTTGTTGATTTTTGTTATGATTTTTGCGTCAGAAATTTTTCTTAAATACAGTGAAATCAGTATGTTTTCCTCATCATTGTTCATCAGTGCAACAATACCGCTTGCGTTTTCAACGCCCTCTGCCGTCATAAGGTCAAGGTCCATACAGTTGCCGTTTATTATGACCGCATCGTGAAGCCTTTCTGCAAGCACCTCACAGCGTTCCTTATTCTTTTCTATTATCTTTACTTTTACTCCTGCCCTTATCAGATAATCGGCAAGATAAAACGCTGTCTTGCTGCCGCCGAGTATTACAACACTGCGGCTGCGTGATGACAGCAAGCCGAGCTTTTTCAGAATCTTTGTAGCGTCAGACGAGGACGCAAGCAGAGAAATCTTGTCATCGGAATGTATTACAAAGTCGCCGTTGGGTATGAATGTTTCGCCGTTTCGCTCAACGGTGCAGATTCTTACCTTGCCCTTAAAAAAGTGTGCGGTTGACTTGACCTGAACATTTGAAAGAAAAGAATTTTCCGGCACACTTATTTTAATCAGCTCGACAACACCCTTTGCAAACGTGTCAATCTCGATTGCGCCGGGGAATTTCAGAAGTCTGTCCATCTCCCTTGCACAGATAAGCTCCGGGTTTATGGAAAGCGACAAACCAAGAATGTCCTTTATTCTCGGCAGGTCTTTTGTATATTCAGGATTCCTCACACGGGCTATTGTGTGCCTTACACCTGCACTTCTTGCAAGCAGACAGCAATAAATGTTAAGCTCGTCAGCTCCTGTCACGGCGATTATCAGGTCAGCATTTTCAATCTCAGCTTCCTGAAGAATTTCAAACGACGTTCCGTTGCCGGTGATTCCCATAATGTCGATTGAACCCGTCAGGTTTTCCACGGCTTGTGGGTTCTTATCAATTACAACAATATGATGTCCCTCATCATTCAGTTCCCGTGCAATAGTAGAGCCGATTTTGCCGCATCCGACTATAATTATTTTCACCTTTTATCCCTCGCAGCTGAATAAAGTTTTTTGCTGATAAATGCAATTGGCAATAATAATAATGATACTATGTATCAATGAAAAAATCAAGGAATATAATTGCAGTTCTTGTAAAATTTGTATGCTGTTTGTGTTTTTACACATCAATTGTATTAATCTGCCGCTCGCTTGCAGGTGAAAAATATTTATGATAAAATAATGATAAAAATACAGTCGGGATATTGAAATTTCTTGATAAGGTGGTAAAATGCTGAAATTAATTTTTGGAAGAAGCGGCAGCGGCAAAACGGAATTTATTATCAATCATTTTTGCTCGCTTGCAAAAAACGGTGAGGACAGACTCGTTCTGCTTGTGCCGGAGCAGCACAGCTTTGCGACAGAGAAGAAAATTGTAGATAAAATCGGACCGCAGCTTGCCCGAAGCATCAGTGTGCTTAGCTTTAAGCGAATGGCTGACGCCGTTTTCAGGCAAAGCGGCGGATTTCCGCAAAGGCCATTGAGCGACGGTATGAAAAATGTTTTTATGTCGCTTGCGCTCAAGGAGTGTAAAGATAATTTAATACTGTATCAGAATCAGGTCGCAAGACCCGATTTTATTCCCGTGATTCTCAACACGGTGAACGAGATGAAAACCTGTGCGCTCAGCAGTGAAACGGTGCTGAACTTTTCTGCAAAGGTAAGCGGAGAAACTCTAAGCCAGAAGCTGTCCGACGTTGCGCTTATTTCTTCAACCTACAACGCGATTGTCAATCAGGCTTACTCCGACCCGCTTGACAATCTCACCCTTATATACAAAAAACTGCTTGAGAATAATATTTTCAAGGACTTTACAATCGCCCTTGACGGCTTCAGTGGCTTTACAAGACAGGAGCTTATGATTATCGAGCTGCTGCTATGCTCGGCAAAGGAATTGTTTGTGACGCTTTGCGGTACAAAGGCTGATTTTGAAAATGACAGCGATGTATTCAGAATTACAAAGGAAACCAAAAAGACGCTCACCGACCTTGCACGCAGAAACAGTGTTAAAATTGCAACGCCGATTGAGCTTGACAAAAACTATCGCTTTAAGAATAATGCGATTTCCGCTATAGAGAGATGTATATACAAATCGTCTGCCGTGACAGATATTGTCAGACCCGACGGTGTTACGATATATCAGGGCGCAACAGTGTATGATGAGTGCGACTTTGTCGCAAGCGAAATAAAACGGCTTGTTACGGAATGTTCGTACAGATATTCGGATATAGCGGTAATTGTGCGCAGCCTTGCACCGTACAAGGGCATATTGAACAGAGCGCTTGATAAAAACGGTATTTCGTATTATATGGAAAATCCTCAGCCGCTGGCTGACAAGTCGCTGCTTGTTTATGTTGCATCCGTTCTTGATGCGGTGTGCAGCAGCTTTTCGACTGAATATATTTTCAAAATGCTCAAGACAGGGTATTCCTCCCTGACCGATGAAGAAATTTTTGAGCTTGAAAATTATATATATATATGGAACATCAGCGGCTCAAAATGGCTTTCTCCGTTCACTCAGAATCCCGAAGGCTTCAAGGACGGCTTCACCGACGCCGACAAAAAGCGGCTTGAAAGAATAGAAGCGTCAAGAAAAAAGTGCATAGAGCCGTTGCTTCAATTCCGTGACAATATCAAGGACAAAACAGGCGGCGAGATAACACGTCAGCTTTACCTCATTCTTGACAGCCGCAGCGTCAAAGCCGCATTGAAAGCACAGGAGCAGATTTTCATTGAAAAAAACGACACAGTGCGATTGCAGGAGCTTGACAGAATATGGGATATGCTAATAGACAGCCTTGATCAGGTTTATTTTGCTTTAGAAGAAATAAAGCTAAGCCTGCGTGAATATACCGAGCTTTTCAAGCTGTATATAAATTCAGTCGATATTTCATACATTCCACAAAGCCTTGACGAGGTGACAATCGGCACTGCCGACAGAATCAGAACAGACAGCCCGAAAGCCGTGTTTATGCTGGGGTGTATTCAGGACGAATTTCCGAAAGTGCCGACAGCCGCAGGAATTTTCACCGACAACGAAAGGTGTATTCTGCGTGACCGTGGGCTTGGTCTTTATGATTCTGTCAGACAGCTTGCGTCAAATGAGCTGTTCTATGTCTATACGTCTGTTTCAGCGCCGAGCGAGAGGCTCTATGCAAGCTTTTATAAGCAAGCTCTTTCGGGCGAGGAATTTGCTTCCTCGTCAATTATCCGTGAAATCGTCGCAATCCTGAAAATAACCGAAAAGGACAATTATATAATTGAAAAGCACGACGGAGCATTTATCCGCAGCAGTATGTCTGCGTTCGAATTTATGGCGTCAGGCTTCAATAACGACAACGAGGTTATCAACGATTTGAAGAAATATTTTCTTGACAGCGACAAAGCGCCGGTTGTCCGCAGGATTGACGCTATGCTGAAAAAAGAGCCGATGCAGATTGAATCGCAATCCCTTGCAAGAAAGCTATTCGGCGGCAATAACGTCAATTTGTCGGCTTCGCAGATAGAAAAGTTCTATCTTTGCCCTTATCAGTATTTCTGCACCTACGGACTGAATATCAAGGAGCGCAAAAAAGCGGAAATCAACGCCGCAGAATTCGGAACTCTTGTCCATTATATCCTTGAGGTCCTGCTCGGCAAGTTCACGGTTTCTCAGCTTCACAAATTGATTGAAGAAAAAAAGCTCGGCGAAGAAATAAAGGCGATAATCGCCGAATATCTTGAGTGCTACCTCGGCGGTAAGCAGGACAAAACAAAACGCTTTTTATACGGTCTTAACCGTATTCAGAAGGGTGCGGAAATACTTGTCGGGCATATTATTTCCGAGCTTATGTCCTGCGGTTTTGACCCGCTTTGCTGTGAGCTTAAAATTGATTACAAAGCTAACGACGGCGATATCGAGCCTATGACGCTCACTCTTTCCGACGGCACATCAGTCAGCGTCAGGGGAAAGGTTGACCGTGTTGACAAGCTTGAAAGGGACGGCAACTTTTATATAAGGATTGTCGATTACAAATCGGGCAAAAAGGATTTCAAGATAAATGACATTAATTTCGGCCTGAACCTGCAGATGCTGATATATCTGAAGGCGATAACGCAGAACGGAGAAAGCAGGTTTGAGCATAAAATAACTCCTGCAGGCGTTTTGTATATGCCTGCCGCACCGAACCTTGTTTCAAACACGCAGGGAAAGAACGAAATCGACAAATCGTACGCAATGGACGGTGTGATTGTTGATGACGGCACCGAAATTATACAGACTATGACAAAGAAAAATAATTTTGTAAAAGCCAAAACCGTTATGACAAGCGGTGATCTTAAAGCCTGCTTTGACAAAATAGATACGCTGATTATCCATATGGTCAAATCACTTGTGAACGGCGAGGTCTGCGCAAAGCCTGTCAAGTCATACGACAGCGATGCGTGCAGATATTGCCCTTATTCAAACTCCTGCGGATATGAAAACGGAATGGAAAGTATTGATTTAAAGGACAAATCGCAGTCACCTGTATATAACGGCGAGGAGGTGTGATTATGGCGGAAAAATGGACAGATGCACAAAGGGACGCAATAAATGCAAAGGGCGGCGCCGTGATAGTTTCGGCGGCGGCAGGCTCGGGCAAAACATCGGTGCTTGTTGAACGTGTAATAAGCCGTATAACAGACCCCGACAACAGGATTGATATTGATAAGCTGCTTATCGTCACCTATACAAAGGCGGCTGCGGCAGAAATGAGAGAGAGAATTTCAAGGGCGCTTGAGCTGCTTTCAAAAAACTTCCCCGATGAGGTGTATTACCGCCAACAGCTTATGCTGCTTTCAAGGGCGAATATCAGCACAATCCACAGCTTCTGCGGAAATGTGATAAAAGAGAATTTCTATCTCCTTGACGATATCCCGTCCGATTATAAAATCGGCGATGAAAGCACCCTTGCGGTCATTAAAAATCAAGCCGTTGAGAATGTTATTGAGAGCCTTTATGAAAGCGAGGACGCCGAGTTCAGCTATATGGCGGACTGCTTTTCCACCGCCAAGGGCGAATACAAGCTTAAAGCAACGGTTCTTGATATTTATGAGTTTTTATGCTCACAGCCGTTCCCCGAAAAATGGATGGACGATGTTGAGGAGGAATACCCGGTTAAAAATGTTTCGGACAGCATATGGGGCAAGGCGATACTTTCCGAAGCAAGGCTTGCGGCTGATTTTCTGAACGGGAAAATTGAGGAATGTACTCAGATTTTTGAGCTTAACAGCGAAATAGGCAAGAGCTTGGGCGAAACAATACAGAACAGATACAAAGCTGTTGTCGATGAGTTTTCGGCTCTTGTCGATTGCGGCAATTGGGACGGCTTGTATGAATTTGCCCGCCGCAAGCACGATTTCGGCAGATTGACGGCGGCAAGAGGCTATGCACAGCACCCGGCAAAAATCAGGATTGTCGCTATCTGCAATATGATAAAAAAGGAAATTTCGGAAAATATCCCCGCACTTTTTATCTGCGACAGCGATGATTACTGTGATACCACAGAAATTGTCCGTCCTGCGGTTTCAGCCCTGTTCAGAACAGTAAGGCTTTTTTCGCAGGAATATTCAAGGCTTAAGGCGGAGGAAAGCTTAGCCGATTTTTCTGACCTTGAACGCTGGACAATGCGCCTGCTTTATAACGACGGAAAGACAACAGACCTTGCAAAAAAGCTTTCGGACTCGTTTTGTGAGGTTATGGTCGATGAATATCAGGACGCAAACGAGGTTCAGGACCTGATTTTTACAAGCGTCAGCGATAACGGCAGAAAGCTCTTTGTAGTCGGCGATGTCAAGCAGAGTATATACCGCTTCCGACAGGCAAACCCCGAGCTTTTCCTGCGGCGCAAGAACGCATATCAGCCGTATGATCGCAAAATAGACAACTACCCGGCAAAGATTGTTCTTGATATGAATTTCAGAAGCCGCAGCGGTATTGCGCAAACGGTCAATTTTATCTTCTCAAAGCTTATGTCGCCGCAGGCAGGCGATATGTATTATCTTGACGAGGATAAGCTTGTCTGCGGCGCAAAGTACACCGACTCCGATACGCCCGACTGTACCCTTGATATGATTTTTACGCCGCAAAGGTCTGAAATTTCCGCCCACACAGCCGAAGCGAGATTTATAGCAAATAAAATTCTGCAGATGCTGCAGGAGAATTTTCAAATCGGGAAAGATAGCGAAAAAAGGGCGATAAAATACAGCGATTTTGCAATCCTGCTGCGCAACAATACGCATGCACTTGACTTTTTGAATGTCCTTAACGAAGCAGGAATTCCTGCTCAGTGTAGCTCCACAGACAATTTCCTTGACACTGTTGAAATCTCAATTATTATTTCTCTGCTCAAGGTCATCAGCAATCCGCTTCAGGACGTTGCTCTTCTGAATGTAATGACAAGCCCGATTTTCGCCTTTACTCCGACAGAGCTTGCGGCACTGCGTGCCGATAACCGCCGAGAGCCGCTTTACACCTCGGTGCGCAGAAGCGCCAAAAACGGCGATAAGCACTGCAAGGAGCTTTGTGATGCACTGGAAGGTTTCAGAAGAATGTCGAGCACCTGCAATCTGTCGGAGCTTATTGATGAAATATACTCAAAAACAGCCTACCCGATGATAGTTTCTTCAACCGACGGCGGCGAACTAAAGCTTAATAACCTGCGTATGTTCCGCAATTATACAGCGGATTTTGACGAATCGGGCGGCAGTCTTTCCTCATATCTCCGGCATCTTGACAAGCTGATTGAGCAGAGCGTGGAGCTTAAGTCGGCACGTCTTGACGGCGAAACAAGCAAGGTGCGCATAATGACGATTCACGGCTCCAAGGGGCTTGAATTCCCCGTCTGCTTCGTCGCCGGCATTTCATCGCCGAAGCGTTACGATTCTTCACAGCTTCTTATGCACCCGAAGCTCGGCGTAGGTGCGGCGATAAATTACATTGACGGACCATACAGGCTCGAAACCGTTCAGAAGCAGGCAATCAGAATGAAACAGGATATCGATGATGTTTCAGAGGAGCTGAGGGTGCTGTATGTTGCGCTGACAAGAGCCAAAGAAAAGCTTTTTATCCTCTCGTCCTTTTCAAGCGGCGATCCGCAGAAAAGCTTGGGCGATCTTTGCGCAAAGCTTGATATCTGCGGCAAAAAGCTCCACCCTTATGTTGTCAGGAGTCTTTCAACAACGTCACAGCGGCTTGCCGCCTGTGCTATACTGTACGGCAAAAATAAAAATCTTTGCGATTTGCTCGAAATGTCCTGCACGCCGTTTGACGGCAAGACTGAGGATTTCTGGAAAACCGAGATCATTATGGGCGAGGAAATATCGTCTGACCTTGTTGCCGACACGCAAAAGACAGGCAAAAACGTCGGCATTACCTTTGAAGAAATCAAGCGCAGATTGTCGCTTGAATACAAAAACAGTGCGCTCACGCAGATACCCGTTAAGGTGTCGGTATCCGACCTTGCGCACAAGGACGAGGGCAGAACACATTCCTTTGCCGCACGACCTGCATTTATGGCGGAAAAGGATATGACAGCGGCGCAGAAAGGCACAGCGATTCACACGCTTATGCAGTTTGCCGATTACAAAGCCTTTTTAAATGACCCGGACAGAGAAATAAACCGTCTGGTAAACGGCAGGTTCTTAAACACAAAGCAAGCGGAAATTGTCGATATACAAAAGGTTAAGGATTGCCTGAATTCACCGATTATGCAAAGCTTTTTGCAGGCGGAAAAAACCTTTCGTGAATACCGCTTCGCCGTAAAGATAAAGGCGGCGGATATTTACGATGACCCACAGCTTGCCGACAGCGACGAGCTTATGCTCCAGGGTGCAGTTGACTGTGCGTTTGAAAAAGACGGAAAGCTTGTTATAATAGATTATAAAACAGACAGGGTTAAGAGTATGCAGGAGCTTAAAGGCAGATACGCAGAGCAACTGCGGCTTTACAGCTACGCTATGAAGCTTTCAACAGGTCTTGACGTTGCAAAATGCGTTATTTACTCCTTTACCCTGAATGATACAATAGAGGTGTGACAGTTATGAAGAATGAAACATTAAAAAAGAAGCTGATTGACGTTGCCGCAGGGCGTGACAAGGCGGAGCTTGTGTTTAAAAACGTAAAATATCTCAATGTCTTTACAAACCGATTTGTAACGGCTGATGTTGCGATTACAAGCGGTTATGTCGCAGGAATCGGCGACTATAACGGTGAAAATGAAATCGACTGCACAGGCAGATACCTTGTGCCGGGCTTTATCGACAGCCACATTCACCTTGAAAGCTCAATCGTATCGCCAAAAACATTTTCACGGGTGGTTTCGGCTCACGGCACAACGGCTGTCGTCACCGACCCTCACGAGATAACAAATGTCCTCGGAGCAGACGGTATTGAATATATGCTCAAGGCGACCGAAAATTTGCCGATTGACGTGTTCTTTGTCATTCCGTCCTGCGTTCCCGCAAGTCTGTTTGACGAAAACGGAGCGGTGATAAATCATCTCGATACCGAAAAATATATGGATAATCCGCGTGTCCTCGGTCTTGCCGAGATGATGAATTTCCCTGGTACTGTCGGCGGCGATGGTGAAATCATAAAGATGATTTTATCAGCCGAAAACATCGGCAAGGTTACTGACGGCCACGCACCGGGACTAAGCGGAAAAAGCCTTAATGCCTATGCCGCCGCAGGCGTAATGTCCGACCACGAATGTACCACTGCAGAGGAAGCGCTTGAAAAGCTGTCGCTCGGTCAGTACATTATGATAAGACAGGGTACGGCAGGCAGAAACCTTGAAGCGCTTGTTCCTTTGCTCAATGGCGACGCTTACACAAGATGCCTGTTCGCAACGGACGACAAGCACCCCGGTGAGCTGAGCGAAAACGGACATATCGACTATATCATCAAAAAGGCAATTTCAAGCGGAGTAAAGCCCGAAATCGCCTATAAGGTTGCCTCATTCAATGCGGCGCAGTATTTTAACCTTCCGCAAAGAGGTGCGATTGCGCCGGGTTATATTGCGGATATGGTTTTGCTTGACGATATTCAGAATGTCGAAATTTCCGCTGTATATAAAAACGGAAAAATGCCTGAACTGACCGTGAAAGAAAATTCGGACGTTGACAGCGCATTGAACGCAAGAGCAAGACGCACGATGAACACCGCAAAAATCACCGAGAAATCTATCGGAATAACCAAGAGCAGTGAAAAGGTGATTGGCTTAATCAACGGTCAGATTGTCACAACCGATGAGGGAGAGGCTGAAAGCATAGATATCCAGAACGATATACTAAAGGTATGCGTTGTTGAACGCCACAAAAACACGGGTCATATCGGGCGTTGCTATATCAAGGGCTACGGCTTGAAGAGCGGCGCTGTCGCCACAAGCATAGCGCACGACTCGCACAATATTATTGCTGTCGGCACAAACGACAGCGATATTGTAACAGCCGTCAATACAATAATAGATATGGGCGGCGGTATGGTTGTTGTAAATAACGGCAGTGTGGTTGAAAGCCTGCCGCTTGAAATCGCAGGACTTATGACCGATGCGGATATAGATTATGTCAACGGCAAGATAGACAGCTTAAAGCAGGCGGCTTATTCCCTCGGGGTTAATAAGAATATCGACCCGTTTATGACGCTTTCGTTTGTCAGTCTGCCCGTTATACCGCATATAAAGCTGACAACCCTCGGCGTTGTTGACGTTGACAAATTTGAACTTCTTAAATAAAATTCAAGCCGGACGAATCGCCGTCCGGCTTTACTGCTTATTTACCTGTTTTCGCAAGTTTCTCGTTCATTTTCTTTATTTTTATCTTCCAGAATATCAACTGCGAAATGAAGATTATCAGATAAATGAATGTGAATATTGCAAAATAAGAAAGAACGCCCCAGAAGCTGTGCTCCATCCAGTGACAGATATACGCTATCGGCAGCATTGAAACAGAAATGCACAGGAAGTGTAAAATAAACTGCTTCAGTATTCCGAATTTTTCAATCTCAAACAGTATAGAGCTTGCCGCACACATAAATCCGAGTACGCCGCCGAGCAGATATTGAATAGCCGCCGCATTTATTTCGTTGCCGCACTGCTCGGTAAAGGCAGGAACGATTGCGTAATATTTTCCGTCGCCTATTGTGAATGAGATTAAAACAGGAATCAATACCGTAATAAATACTCCCATCAGAAAACCGAGTGTACCTCTTTGAAAAAACTTTTTAACCATTGTTATTCTCCTCTTATATACCTAAGATGTTTTTCAGTCTTGCAACATACCGCCGTGAGGCAAAGGTTGTTTCGCCGTTTAAAAATTTTACGCAGATTGTACCCGAAAGGCTTAAGTCAAGATTTTTTATTTTCTTTAGATTGACAATCTCCGAATTTGAAATTCTGACAAAGTTTGAGCTGTCGAGTATTTCTTCAAATTCATAAAGCCTTTGCCTTGACAAAAACTCTCCGCTGTCGGTGCGTATCATCACCTTTTTGTCTGCCGAGTAGATTCTGACAAGTGATGCTACGTTGATAATCTCAACGCACCCGTCCTTGATTCCGCTGACAATTTCACGGTTGCTTGTCTTAAGCCTTTGCACAAGCTCACTTACCTCGTCTGTGATTTTGTCGGTAAGTATTATGACCTTTGGCGTTTTTCTGCTTTCTTCAAGCTTGATTTCAATATCCATTGTCTTTCCTCCTCCTGTGCCTACAGTATATGACAAATCAATTTTGTTTTCTATAATAATGCGATAAGTGGTTGTATTTCGCCGATAAACGGCAATCACCCCGTCTGTACGGCGGAGTGACTTAATCAGATGCAGTATAAATTTGTGTCCCATGCAGGGATATACGGGTGATGCCGCAGATAAAATTTATAGTCGGGACGAATTTCTTTAATCATAAGCGGCAGCTTAAAAATGTCCTCCCCGCGGTGATACAGTGCAATATTAAGTTTCGGCTTGCATCGCCTTATCGTGTTTTGCGCACCGAGCAGCATTTCATTCTCGCAGCCCTCAACATCTGCCTTTAAATATGAAACTGCTTTGCCCGAAAAGAGCGAATCAACTGATACGGCTTTAATTTTCACTCCCGTGTCCGACACAGCCGACATTCTGCCGCCCTTTTTGTCAAAGAAAATTTCACCGTCATTGCTCCATACAGCGGCATTTATTGCTTCAAAGCGTTCCAGATCGCCGCAATGCTCCAGAAGCTTTTTATACGTCTTACCGTCAGGCTCAAGCGCGGTGATACTGCCGTATTTTCCGCCGCTGAAATTCAGGAATTCGTCAACAGTGTCGCCCCGGTATGCGCCTAAGTCGAGGTAATCCTCGTTCTGATTAAGCTTTAATATGTTATCAAAAACCTCGTCCTTGCCGCTTTCAGCCTTAAAAAGATATTCGAGCCTACCGGTGTAGTTAAAGCGTACTATATCTTCAAATACCCTTCGGGATTTTTCTTCCTCAAATAGCCCATAAGCCTTTTGTAATTCGCCGCAATGCTTTTCCGCAAAATCCCTGTCAAAAAAGTTATCGCCGAATACGGGAACTGTCGGGACAATCACTCTGTGCTTTTCGGCTATGCGCTTTATGTTGTCCATAACCTCTTTAATTTGTGTTCCAAAGGCGACGATAACAAGAAAATCATCGTATTTCTGCTCAATTTCGCTCAGCCGCATAACTTTTTTGCCGTGAAAGCTCTGACCTCTGACAAAATCGTCGCTAGCGAAAAAATCAGACACGCTCACGCCGTGTTTTTCAAGGCGGCTTATTATAACATCTGCGCCGTTGCCCATACCGTAAATTACAACGGGCAAGCCACATTCTGCGATATATTCCCAAGAAGAAGCTTCGTTCTTTAAAAAGTCAATCATTTGATACCTCGGTGCTTTTGATAGATTAATACAGAGAATTCAACCGGCGTTTGCAGGCTGTCAAGCCGCAAAAGCTTTTCCTGGTCCTGCTTTGACGTCTTGTAGTAGTACGGCGTCATCTTGAAAAGATTGTCGATGCTCTCGCTGTCGTGAAGATCAAGCGTGTATTTTACTTCCGTGTTCTCTATAAGCTTAAAGCCGTTAATATTAAGCTCCTCGGCAGGATTTTTATACGGCTTGTCATACACCTTTTCCTTTAAGCCGAATAAATGGTTTTCAAGCGGAATTACCCTGAACAAAAATCCTCCGTCCTTTAAAATGCGATAGTATTCATCAAGCGCAAATGGGGAAAAGACGTTTAAAATTCCGTCTGCACACTCGTTGCTAAACGGCATCGAAAACACGCTTGCAACGGCAAGCTTCAGCCTGCTTTTTCGCTTTGCACCGAAAATTACGGCGTCCTTTGAAATATCAACACCGGCAATGTCGAAAGCCCTGCCTGAAAGATTGTCGCTGATTGAAAAGCTGTAATAGCAGTCGCCGCAGCCTGCGTCAATGATTGACGCATTGTCGGGCAGATATTTGTCAACAGCACTGCACAGCGCTTTCATTAGCGGCTCGTAGTATCCTCGATTCAGAAAGTCATACCTTGCCTTTATCATCAGCTTATCATCGCCGTGCCGCTTGAGGTGTGACTGCTGATTTTGCAGCAGATTGACATAGCCCTGCTTTGCAATGTCAAAGCAGTGACCGTTTTCGCATTTATAATTTTTTTGCTCAATAAACAGAATTTTGCCGCACACAGGGCAGCTGAAGCTCAGCATTAACGCCACGCCTTTCATTTTAATATACGAACATTTTAACATATTGTCCGGATTAAAACAACAAGACTCTGTGTGCGGCAAATTTATCGGATATTATTTTTTAATAAAGTCCCTTACAACCTTGCAAATCTGTATGATAATTGTAGGAATCAATGCGAACAGGAGGACGAATAGCAGCTGCGTTGCGTTGAGCGGCTCAACGGTAAAGATTGACTGAAGCGGCGGAACAAACAGCACAAGCGACAGCAATATAACGCCGAGTCCGAATGCGGCTAAGCTCCACGGGTTGCTCTTTAAGCCAAGCTTGAATATAGACTTACTGCTGCGGCAGTTGAAGCCGTGGAACAGTCTTGCCAAAGTCAGTGTGGCAAAAGCCATTGTCATAGCAACCATTTTGTTGCCCGTGAAAAGTCCGATGTGGTAGCTGCTCATAGTGCAGATTGCAATAAGTGTGCCGAGAGCCAGAAGCTTCAGCATAAAGTCCTTGGTCAGTATGCCCTCCTTGGGACTCCTCGGCTTCTGGTCGAGCAGACCCTTTTCGGCAGGCTCCATACCTATTGCAATAGCAGGGAGTGAGTCGGTAAGCAGGTTGATAAACAAAAGATGCGTTGGGGCAAAGGGGATAGGCAGAGCAAAAATTGAGGTATAAAGCACTGACAGAATAGCCGCCATATTGCCCGACAGCAGGAACTTGATTGAGTTCTTAATGTTTCTGTAAACGTTTCTGCCGTTTGTCACAGCCTTGATTATGGTTGCGAAATTATCGTCAGCAAGAATCATTGAAGCGGCGTCCTTGGAAACCTCCGTGCCTGTTATTCCCATTGCAACGCCGATGTCTGCCTTTTTCAGCGCAGGAGCGTCGTTTACTCCGTCGCCTGTCATTGCAACGATGTTGCCCTTGTTCTGCCATGCGTTTACTATTCTTATCTTGTTTTCGGGCGAAACCCTTGCATATACGGAGATTGTTTCTATCTTATCGTTAAGCTCCTCCTCGCTCATAGCATCAAGCTCGGTGCCTGTTACGGCAATATCGCCGTCGCTGAAAATGCCTATCTGCTTTGCGATTGCGGTAGCCGTGATTTTGTGGTCGCCCGTTATCATAACTGGCTTTATTCCTGCACGCTTTGCATCGGCAACAGCTTCTATAGACTCTTCTCTCGGCGGATCAATCATAGAAATAAGACCGATAAAGGTGAAGTCGTTCTCGCTTTCAAGCGACAGTGTGAAGTTGTCGTCAACCTCTTTATACGCAAAGGCAAGAACACGCAAGCCGTTGTTTGAAAATTCGTAGTTCTGTCTTGTTATGCTGTCAATGTCCTCTTTTGTTATTGCCCTTACACCGTCAGAGGTGCGTATATGAGTGGTTCTGCCGAGCAATACATCAAGTGCGCCCTTTGTAAGAACAGTGGGAGTTCCGTGCAGTCTGTACTTTGTGCTCATCAGCTTTCTGTCTGAGTCAAACGGTATTTCCTCAAGGCGGTCGAGCGCATCGCGCACAAAGTTGTAGTCAAGGTCAATTTTATCCGCCATTTCAAGCAGGCAGAATTCAGTCGGGTCGCCGATGCCGCTTCCGTCAACGATAGACGAATCGTTCGACAGAATTGCGTCGTAAAGCATATATCGGTGGAGCTGATTTTTAAGGTCGATTTCCTGTGGATTTATAACCCTGCCGTCAATGTAAAGCTGCTGAACGGTCATCTTGTTTTGTGTGAGTGTGCCTGTCTTGTCAGAGCAGATTACCGATACACAGCCAAGGCTTTCAACAGCCTTCAGGTCCTTTATAATAGCCTGTTCCTTAGCCATCTTCTGTGTGCCCATAGCCTGAACTATTGTGACAATCGAGCTTAAAGCCTCAGGTATAGCGGCAACCGCAAGAGCAATCGCAAACAGCAGGGAGTTGAGAATTTCGCCCGTCTGCCAGTAGTTAAGACCGAAAACAAGAGCGCAAATCACCATAATTACAATTGCAAGGTTACTGCTGAATTTGTCAAGGCTCACCTGAAGCGGCGTTTTCTTTTCCTTGGTTGCGTTCATCAGGCTTGCAATTTTGCCGATTTCGGTGTCCATTCCCGTTGAGGTAACGGCAACAACGGCTCTGCCGTAGGTTACAAGGCTGCCCGAATAAACCATATTTGCTCTCTCTGCAAGTGGAGTTTCGCTGCTTATATCCGCATCGGATTTGTCAACGTTTGTCGATTCACCCGTAAGCGAGCTTTCGTTGACCTGCAAAGAGAAGTTGTTAAGTATTCTGCCGTCAGCAGCAACAAGGTCGCCTGCCTCTAAAATCAGAATATCGCCCGGCACAACAAGCTTTGACGGGATTTCAATTTTAACGCCGTCACGGATAACCTTTGCATTGGGGGAGGAGAGGCTTTTAAGGCTTTCAAGGGATTTTGCGGCTTTCTGGTGCTGAACCGTTCCGAGTATTGCGTTAAGAACGATTACCGCAACAATAACGAGCATACTTTCAACGTCGCCTGTTATTGCCGATACGATTGCGGCGGCGATGAGTATAATTACCAGCAGGTCGAGGAATTGCTCAAGAAATACACGAAGAATGCTTTTGCGTTTTCCCTCCTGCAAAGCGTTCTCGCCCTTTTCTTTCAGCAGGGCTTCTGCCTGCTGCTTTGAAAGACCGTTCTTGTCTGACTTCAGGCGGCTAAGGATTTCTTTTTTCGGTATCATATACCAAGGCTCCATATAAATTCCTCCTCTGTTCAAATCGGGGAAGAGCAGGCAAAAATAAAAGACTTTTACCACAAAAGGTCATAAATACCCTAAGTGATAAAAGTCTTGCCATTTAAAATATGAGCGAATTGCCAAAGGCAATTGTACTGACGCAGCATATTACAGCTATCTGCCGGCTACTCCCTTTTATTCAAACAATATTATATTAGTATTATAATGTAAAAGGTAATTTTTGTCAACCATTAATTTAAATCAGGCTGTCAATAATTCCGGTGTAGCTGTCAATAGGCTTGAAGCCAACTTCAACCGCCTTGTTAACGCCGTCCTTGAAAATGATAACCGTCGGAATACTTGCCACGCCGAAGCTCCCGGCGAGGGCAGGCGACTCGTCAACATTAATTTTTGCGACCTTTATCCTGCCGTCGTATTCGTTTGCAATCTGCTCGATAAACGGTGAGAGCATTTTGCACGGTCCGCACCAATCCGCATAAAAATCAACTAAAGTGACGCCGCTTTTGATAAGGTCATTAAATTCGCTTTCGCTTGGATGTAAAATAGCCATGATATACCGTCCTTTCAGAAATTAGTATGAGCAATAATGTCAGATTTATTCGCTGTAGGTTGTAATTTCGATGCTGTCAATCGTGATGTCCTTTGTCGGCTTGTTGTTTGAGTCAACTTCGCAGCCTGCAATCTTGTCAACAATATCCATTCCCTCATAAACCTGAGCAAAAACAGTGTGACCTCTGTCGATTATATTGAAAGCGCCGTCAAGAGTCGGGTTGCCGCCGTTTTCTTCATAAAGCTTTTTTGCTTCGTCGGGGATTACATCGGTATCAAGACCGTAAATATAGCTCAGACCCTGAATAACAGTGTCGAGATCGCCTTGTGCGATGTAGTTTGAAATTTCCTGGTGAACCTGAGCCCACTGTGCCTCAAGGTTGCTCCAGCCGCTGAATGCTTCGGGCTTGCCCTGGTTGATGAAGAACTGGCTTCCGTTTGTGTCGGCTCCGCTGTTCGCCATTGCAACACTGCCCCTGATGTTGAACAGCTTGTTGCTGAACTCGTCCTCAAAGTTCTTGCCGTATATGCTTTCGCCGCCTGTTCCGTCACCCTTGGGGTCACCGCCCTGAATCATAAAGTTGTTGATAACACGGTGAAAGGTCAGTCCGTCGTAATATCCCTCTTTGGCGTGGGTTATAAAGTTTTCTACAGACTTCGGCGCCGCCTCGGGGAAGAATCTCATACAGATATCGCCCTGCGAGGTGTGCATTATGGCGACCTCTTCACCGACACTCGGCTTGTCAAGCTGGTAGCCGATTTCGTGGTCCTTGTCATCATAAATTTTACGCTCAATGTCGATGTCGTCCCATTTTACAAGCTCGGCGTTTGTTGCCGCCTGAGTTTCCGAAGATGCGGAGGACGAGGCTGCAGGCTTTGAGGAAGAGCTTGATGAAGATGAATCACAGCCGCTTACTACGGCAGTGACGCAAACCGCAGCAAGACCTGCACAGATAATAGCTTTAAGGTTGCGTTTTTTCAAATTAAACATTCCTTTCAGGCATATAAGGGTTAATCCGATGAACAGGAAGATGCCCCGAACGCCTTTATTATATTGTTTTTTCTATTCTATATCATTTGAAGAAAAATCGCAAGCACAGTTTATTCATAATTTGACTGCAGGCGATAAATGTTTACGCTGATCAGTATTCCTGCACTTCCTGCCGTGTAATATTTTAATGTACGGATTAATATAATGGCATAGAAAACCTATATTACGGGAGGAAGAAAAATGACAGAATTTTATCCTGAGGGCAGATTAATCGAAACCGCAGGAAATATAGCCGCTTTACGCTCAAAAATGAATATCGCCGAGGCTTGTGCGGAAAACAGAATATTAGAGGCGAGGGCGATAATATGCGACAGCGAGCATAACCTTATTGTGGATATGGGCTGTATGAAAGGTATAATACCGCGTGAAGAGGGTGCAATCGGCATAAGAGAGGGAACAGTCAAGGATATTGCGGTTATTTCTCGTGTTAACCGACCCGTTTGTTTTGTTGTTGAAAAAATAGAAAATGACGCAATGGGCAATCCGTGTGCGCTTCTGTCACGCAGAAAAGCGCAGGAGAAATGCGTCAGCGCCAAGATAAGCAAATTGAGAAACGGCGACATAACAAGCGGCAAGGTCACTCACCTTGAAAGCTTCGGAGCTTTTGTCGATATCGGCTGCGGCATTATTGCCCTGCTGCCGATAGACAGCATTTCCGTTTCACGCATAGAGCATCCGGGCGAGAGGTTCAACGTCGGTATGGATATACGGGTAATTGTAAAAAACATTGAGAACGGCAGAATAAGCCTGTCGCACAAGGAGCTGCTCGGAACGTGGAGCGAAAACGTGAAAGACTTCAAAGCAGGCGAAACCGTTGCCGGTATAATAAGGTCGGTGGAGGAATACGGCGCATTTGTGGAGCTTACGCCGAACCTTGCAGGACTTGCCGAGCTTAAGGAGAATATCAAGACAGGTCAGCAGGCGAGCGTATATATAAAAAGTATCATACCGGAGCGTATGAAAATCAAGCTTATTATTATAGATGCGTTTGATTATAAGATACGTCCCGAAAAGCCGAAATATTATTTTAACGGCGACCACCTTGACTCTTTCCTGTACTCGCCGACAGACTGCAAAAGGTGTATTGAAACAGTCTTTACTTAATGAAACACTGAATAAATCACGCTTAAAAGCTGTTTGCACATCTTGCTTGCATATTTTCCGTCAGCCTGACCAAAAAATCCTCGTAATGCGACAGCATTACTGCGGTTTATTTGTCCAACCTGACGAAAAATCTGTCGGCGCAATATGCACAAACGATTTAATCAGTGTTTCCTTAAATTTGCCACCCACATACAAAATTATATATATATCCGAAAGCTGCACGATTTACTCCGTCGTGCAGCTTTTGGCATAATAAATGCGGTGAAAAATTTTTTGACTATTTGTCGCTTTTGTCGGATTTTATAAAAAAGCATCAGAATTTTAACAAAAATAACAAGTAATGTAATCTTTCAGACGGTGATTTTCATTGCAATTGTTCAAATTCTATTGTATAATATACCCATTGATAACCGGAGGTGATCAATTTGTCAGAGGAAAAAAAGAATATTGACGCCGACAGCGGTGATAAAATTAATATGCCGAAGGTCACAACGGGCGGCTACAGCGAGCGTTACGGCGGCGGCTATTGTGAGGGCAGCTATGTTGCGCCTGAGATACGTGATGCGGCAAACTGCATTTCCGAGGAGATGAAAAAGCAGGCTAAGGAGCTTGGCATTGACCTTAAGCAGAAATCGGGTTACCTGAATTTTGGCGCAGGAATACAGATACATATGCCCGATTATGTAATAACAATACCTACTGCGTTTGAGTGGAAAACCGACTTCCGTGCCTGTGACGTTGTTGCTTATTCAAGGGATTGCGCAGATGATATTGACACCTCGCCGCTTGTGCTTGAGCTTGAAAGAATCAAGCTTATGAAGCCGCTTGCTCAGGAGGAACTGTTTATCCGTCAGCAGAATGCAGCGAAGCTTATCGGCGGAACTATTGAAACTGCGCCGCTCGATTATTCCGAAGCAATTATTGTAACCGACAAGCTGAGCGATGAACGGCTGGTAAAGAGGGTTTTCGTCCTTGTCAATGGCGGATTTGAAATTTTCAGCCTAAAGCTTACTTTCCTGCGCAGAATAGATAACATAGACGAAATAACAAAGCGTATTTATTACAGCTTATTTATGATAAAGAAACCGGTAGAGAAACAAGCAGAGATGCAAGGCGAGAATCAAATCGAGAAATCAGCTGAAAAGCAAACCGAGAAACAAACCGAGAAACGAGCTGAGAAGCAAACCGAGAAGCAAGCCGAAAAGCAAGCCGAGAAACAAACCGAGAAACAAACCGAGAAACAAGCCGAGAAACAAACCGAGGAGCTTGAAATTGAGCAGAAGAGGGATTCAGTCTATCTGAATTTCGGTGCAGGAATACAGATACATATGCCCGATTATGTAATAACGATACCTGATGCGTTTGAGTGGAAATGCGGTATGAACGGGCGTGATTTTACGGCGTATTCCAAGGACTGCGCTGCTGATGTTGACGCCTCGCCGCTTGTGATTGAGCTTGCAAGAACCGGGCTGTTGACACCGTTTACCGAAGAAGAATTTTTTATCCGTCAGCAGAATGCAGCGGAGCTTATCGGCGGAACGATTGAAACTGCACAGCTTGATTTTGCCAAAGCGATTATTGTAACCTTCAGGAAGAGCGATGAGCGACTGGTAAAAAGGGTGTTTGTCCTTGTCAATGAAGGTTATGAAATGTTCAGCTTACAGCTTACATTTCTCGGTGAAATAGATAACACAGACGAGATAACGAAGCGTATTTATTACAGCTTATATATTTCTCAGACAGGAAAAAATAAAAATGGAAATAGAAATTCTTAATTTTATTCAGCAGAACCTCGTCAACCCCGTGCTCAGTGCAATAATGATTTTTTGCACAAGAATAGTAGAACACGGCGAAATCTGGATTTTAGCCGCTGTAATTATGCTCATAACAAAAAAATACCGCAAGGTCGGCGTTATGGTGCTTATAGCCTTGGTGCTTACATTTGTCAGCGGCGAGCTTCTTATTAAGAACCTTGTCTGCCGCCCAAGACCTTTTTTGGCGAATCCCGACGTTCAGCTTCTGATTTCGCCGCCGAGCGGATATTCGTTTCCGTCAAGTCACAGCGCTGTTTCGTTTGCGAGTGCAACGGTGATTTTCTGCTTTAATAAAAAATTCGGAACAGGCGCTTATGCGCTTGCCGTGCTGATAGCTTTTTCAAGAATGTACTTGTATGTCCATTATCCCACCGATGTTTTGTGCGGAGCAATTCTCGGTGCGGCGTGGGCTTTGATTGTTGTACTCTTGTATAAATACGGCATTAAGCGTTTTTTAAAGCGAAAAGCATAGTTTTTATTCAGCTCTCGGTTGAGTGTTCAGCCGGAGCTGTTTTGGTTTATTTTGGATATAATATTCTTATCGGATTCTAAAAATATTCACCTGAAGGAGCAAAAAAATGAACGAATATACTCTGATAACGGGCGCATCGTCAGGCATCGGCAAAGAATTTGCCAAGGCTTTTGCACAGCGTGGAAAAAATCTGATTCTGGTGTCAAGGTCAGCCGACAAGCTTCAGGCATTGGCACACAATCTGCACGAAAAACACAAGGTAGCGGTAGAGGTTATAGCACTTGATTTGTCGCTTGAGCATATCGCAAAAACGCTCTATGAGGAGGTAGTGAGCCGCAATCTCACGGTCGATACCCTTGTCAATGACGCAGGCTTTGCAACAACCGGCCTGCTGCATACAACCGACTATCAGAAGCAGCATGAGGAAATTATGCTCAATGTTACAACAATGACAGAGCTTACTTATCTGTTCATCAAGGATATGTGCGGCAGAAAAAGCGGAACAATAATCAATCTCGGCTCCTGCGTTTCGTTTACTCCGTTTCCGTATTCCGCCGTGTATGCGGCGACAAAGGCTTATGTCCTGTCATTTTCCGAAAGCATAAGCTATGAATACAGAAACAGCGGTATCCGTGTGCTTGCGGTGTGTCCGGGTCCAACACAGACTCACTTTTTTGATAAAAGCGGCAACGTCACCGACAATATGAGAACCCCTGCAAATGTTGTCCGCACTGCGCTTAAAGCACTTGATAAAAGCAAAAAGGTTGCCGTAACGGACGGAGCGCTGTCAAAGCTGCAGTCAACGGCTCACCGCTTTGCGCCAAGACGTTCAGTGCTGAAAATAGCCGGCAAAATAAGCGGCAAGGCATGGGGTCCGAAGGACAACGCTGTTGAATAATTAATTGATTTGCAGTGTTATCAGCTTAATGATTTTTAAGAGTTAGTTAGGCTAAAGCCTTACCCGAGAGGAAGTGTTGTCAATATCGCCAACCTTAATGCTAAAGCGAAAACGAGGTTGTAGGGAACTGGCTTGCCTGTTCCGGTTCGAGCCGCAGAGAATGATTTTTTATTCTGATTTTGTAGAGTGTTGCAGTAAATATGCTTATCCCGGAACGGTCAAGACCGTTCCCTACGAACATTTTCGGACACAATTTTTTAAGTTGATAATATATGAGAATATCTTAATAAAAAAAGGGTGCAAAGAATATGAAATACGAATGGATTGACGGATATCTTTTAAATAAAAAGGGCGTTACCAAGGACTTTAAAGAGGAGTGGAACTGGATAAGGTATTTTATCGGCGGTAAAATGTTTGCCGCAATTTGTCTTGATGACGACACAAATCTGCCTTATTACATAACACTGAAATTGGAACCGATGGAGGGTGAGTTTTTAAGACAGCAGTACGAGGATATTATTCCCGGGTATTATATGAATAAGGTTCACTGGAATTCAATCAACCCCGATGGAAATGTCCCCGACGAGCTGATGAGGGAGCTGCTCGACAAATCCTATGATTTGGTTCTTCACGGTCTGAGCAAGAAGCTTCAAAAGGAAATTCTTGGATTATGACGGCACGGATATTTTATCATCGCCAAAACAATATATAAAAAAACAAGCGGACCGAAGCCCCATTGATTCGGTCCGCTTTTCATTAAATTAAGGAGAATTTATCTGTTGTCGCTGTTGTTGTTGTTATCATTGCCGTGAACAGCGTCGTCAATGGCTGACGCTCCATCGGATACTATGTCGCCGACTCCGCTTGCGGCGTCACTCACAACATCACCTGCGTCACTGACAATGTTGCCTGCTCCGTCAACAATATCCTCAGCGGGGTTGTCGCCGTTGTTGTCTGTTCTGTCGTTGTTATTATTATTGTTATTGTTGGTCGGAGCGTTGGTTGCTTTTTCGTTATCCAGCGACGATGTAGCCGAGGTTACATTCTCTGTTGCTTTCTTGTTGTCGTTGACTGTGCCGTTGTTGCCGTTTCCAATCTTGCCGTTGTCGCCGCTGCAGCTTGCAAAAACAACAAGACACAACACAGCGCTTACTATTGCTGTCAGTATTTTTTTCATTTAAATATTCCTTTCACAAAATATTTCCTCTCACAGGAACAATAGTATTTGTTGCCTGAATTTATCAATTTATACATAGGAAAACACTGAATAAATCACGCTTAAAAGCTGTTTCCACATCTTGCCCCCATATTTTCCGTCAGCCTGACCAAAAAATCCTTGTAACACGACAGCGTTACTGCGGTTTATTTGTCCAACCTGACGAAAAATCTGACGGCGTAATATGCACAAACGATTTAATCAGTGTTTCCATAGTTTGCTGACACGGTATGCTGATTATATCATATCACGTTGCCAAGCTCTTTTTTCAGCTTTTTTATAATTTTCTTTTCAAGCCTTGAAATATAGGACTGCGAAATCCCCATCATATCGGCAACCTCCTTTTGCGTGTGCTCCTTACAGCCCAGCAGACCGAACCGCAGCTGCATTATCATTTTTTCTCGTTCACAAAGTCGGCTCACGGCTTCGTTTAATAATACAATGTCTGCTTCCTGCTCAACGCTTGTGTTGATAGCGTCGCCGTCACTGCCGAGAATGTCGCTTAAAAGCAGTTCGTTGCCGTCCCAGTCAACATTAAGCGGTTCGTCAATTGATATTTCATTTTTAAGCTGTGAGCTTTTTCGCAGGTACATCAATATTTCATTTTCTATACAGCGTGATGCATATGTGGCAAGCTTGATGTTTTTTTCGGGGCAGAACGTGTTAACCGCTTTAATAAGTCCGATTGTTCCGATTGATATCAGGTCCTCAACGCCTGCGCCTGCTGTTTCAAATTTTTTTGCTATGTAAACCACCAGCCGCAGATTGTGTGTAATCAAGGGTTCGCGTGCGTCCTTGTCGCCGTTTTCAATTTTTTTCATCACCTCGGCTTCTTCTTCCTTTGACAAGGGCGGGGGAAGTGTCTGCGACCCGTTGATGTAATGCACGTCTTTTACTATTCCTGCCGATTTCAGCAGCAGGAAGATAAGATATTTGATTTTCTCTTTCATTTGTCCGTTGACTCCTTTCAGAATTTTTTATGTCGTATCTAAACACTCCGGATTGATGATGCATCCAAGCTCACTGTCAATGGCTCCTCTGTCTGCCACTGCAATATAAATCTCGTTAAGGCAAAGACTGTCGCCTATAAAAATTCTGTCCGGCTTAAAGCAGGGCAGAAGTCCTGCTCCGCTTATCGTGTTGTACGGTATCAGCCGTATTTTTTGCGGCATATCGGGGCAGTCGGGATTATTTTCATATTCAAGAATATTTTCGGGTATAATACTCTTGATTTTGTCTTTGCAGCATACTATCACGGGACTGCCGCTGAACGGTTCAACAAGGCTGCAGCCTGTGTCAAGCTTGCCTTTTATTGTCACGCTTGAATTTTTGCGGCAGATTTTAATGTCATAGTAAAGCTCCTTTGCTTTGCTTCTTCCTGTTATGCGGCATATAATCCTCACGGTAAAGTATGTAATAAGTGAAGAAATAATCAGAACAAGCGGAGAAATATTAAAATACACAGTGCTGTTGTTTATCACCATTCCCTTCGGTGTAAAGACAAACCATAATGCAATCATCACACCGCAGAATAAAAAGCTCATCATAAAAAATGCGGCGGTGTTTCTGACAAAGCCCTTAAATCCGTTGAACCTGAAGCTGATAAGACAAATGAGTGCGGAAACAATAAGCTTTACCAAAAGGCTTAATGCGCCGTTCATAGGCGGCAGAAGAATGATGAGTGAGCATAATGCGCCGAATAATGCACCCAAAATCAATCTTAATTGCCGTGATTTGCGGTTTAACAGCCTTGAAACCGAAAGCAGAATGAAATAATTGATAATAAGGTTAAGACATATCAGCACATCAATATATACAACCCGTTTAATAATATCACCTCGCTTGCATATGGATATTATCTCATATCCGCTTAATATTTCTTGTCAGAAAAAGCGTGATAAAGCGTGATAGTTTTTTTAAAATCATCAGTCCTTCGCAAAGCAAAGGAAAATTGTGTTTATTATTGTCATTTTTAGTGATAAATGTTTATAAATATGCAAGCTTATCGGTCAAATCTTCATAAGTGTTGAATTTTAATAAAATGACATTGACAGGGACGGTAATTATGTGTAAAATAATACTTAATATCAATATGGAGGGTGGTCAGATGGCACTCGACACAGTAAATAAAATAAAAAATGCCGAGCAAAAATCAACTGATGATGAAGCTCTGGCAAGGAGGCAGGCAGAGGAATATATAAAAAATTCTGACGAAGAAGCTCGCACAAAGGCTGCGGCAGATATTGCACAGGCAGAAAAAGACCGAGCAGCAAAGCTTCAGGAAGCACACAGGCAGGCACAGAATGTGCTTGACGCCGCAAAGAAAGAAGCCGATGCCGATGCACAAAAGCTTAACAAAGCTTGTGCGGCGAGAAAAGACGAGGTTATCAAAAAGGTTATACAAAAGATTATTCAGTAACGGAGGTGTTAAACCTTGCCGGTAGTAAAAATGCAGCAAATCAGCATTTGCGCATTAAGAAAAAACCGAAAAGCGATTATGGAGGCACTCCAGCGCCGGGGCGTGATAGAGATTACTCCGCTTGAATACGAGGGCAGCGTTTTTACAAAAGAAGAAACCGCCCAGCAGCAATCGCTTTTTATGAAAAACTCAGCGACAGCCGCAAAAGCCTATGAAATTATGCTTCGCTATTTCCCCGAGAAATCATCAATGCTTGATATGTTCAAGGGCAGAGATCTGCTGTCGGCAGACGAGTATTACAGCCGTGTATCAAAGTCAATAGACATTATGCGCAGTGCTAATGACGTGATTGCGCTTGATAAAGGCTTGTCTGACAAAAAAGCCGATATCGCAAAATATGAGTATCAGATTGAATCATTGCTCCCATGGCAAAGCCTTGATATTTCAATGAGGTTCAAGGGCACCGATTCAAGCTCCGCCTTTATCGGCACATTTCCCGAGCAGCTGAGCTATGAGCAGATATTGCTTAAAATTGTTGAGCAGAATCCCGAAATTTCATCGGTCGAGGTCGAGGTTATAAGCTCGTCTAAGGAAATGACCTGTGTTTTCATCATCTGCAAAAGGGACGAACAGCCCTTGGTTGAGGAGGCTCTGAGAAAAATGGGCTACAGCGCCCCGAGCGTTGTTTCAAAATATCCGCCTGCCGACAGAATACGCCAGCTTGAGGAGCGGATAAAGAACCTTGAAAAAGGAATTGAAGATGACGAAGAAAAAATCAAAGCTTTTGAAAACAGCCGTGATTCCTTTAAATTTATGGAAGACTACTATGTTATGCGAGCCGAAAAATACGGCGAGCTTGAAAAGCTTGAGAACACAAAGCACACGTTCTTCCTCAAGGGCTATATCGCCGAAAAGGACGCACAGCCGCTGACGCGGTATTTAGGCGAAAAATTTGACGCTGTTGTCGAATGTCAGGATATTCCCGAAAACGAGGAAATCCCGATAGCTCTTCAGAACAACGCTTTTTCAAGGCCTGTTGAAAGCGTGCTTGAAACCTACAGCCTGCCAAAACGGTACGAATTTGACCCGACAGGCATTATGGCAATTTTCTATTATATTTTCTTCGGTATGATGTTCTCGGACGCCGGCTACGGTCTGGTTATGACAATCGCCTGCGCCGTTATATTGAAGAAATTCAAAAATATGGAGGAGGGTCTTAAAAAGAGCGTTAAAATGTTCTTTTTCTGCGGCATCTCCACAACCTTCTGGGGCGCAATGTACGGCAGCTTTTTCGGCGACGCAATTACCGTTATCGGAAAAACCTTCTTTAACGCCGACTGGAAGTTCCCGCCGCTGTGGTTTGACCCGATACAGGGCACAAACTCTATGACGCTTCTGATGTATTGCTTCCTGTTCGGCATCATTCATATCTTTGTCGGACTAGGCATAAGCGGCTATATGTCAATCAAAAACGGCAAACCGCTTGACGCTGTGTATGATGTCCTGAGCTGGTATCTGCTTGTCGGCGGCGGCATACTCGCCCTGCTTTCAATGGATATGCTCAAGTCGATGACAGGCTTTACACTTCCGCCAATATTCCTGACAATCGGCGGTGTCTGTGCGCTTGTCGGCGCAGTTATAATACTGTTCTTCAGCGGCAGAGGCTCCAAGCCCGTCAAGCGTCTGCTGAAAGGTATTTACGGCGTTTATGGCGTAACAAGCTATTTAAGCGATATTCTTTCATATTCAAGACTTCTTGCGCTCGGTCTTGCAACAGGTGTTATCGCTCAGGTTTTCAACCAGATAGGCAGTATGTTCGGCGGCGGACTCGGCGTAATACCGTTTACAATCGTGTTCCTTATTGGACACACGCTCAATATCGGCATCAATGCTCTGGGCGCATACGTTCACACAAACCGTTTGCAGTTTGTTGAATTCTTCGGCAAATTTTATGAGGGCGGCGGAGAAAAGTTCGCTCCCTTTAAAATTAATACAAAACACTACAATATCAAGGAGGACATTAAAAATGGATAATTTAGGTATAATTTTCGGACTTATTGGTGCGGCACTCGCTACCTTTATGGCAGGCATAGGCTCGGCTATCGGCGTTGGCAAGGCAGGCGTTGCGGCTTCGGGCGTTCTGGCGGAGGACCCGTCAAAATTCGGTAAGGTTCTTATCTTCCAGCTTCTTCCTGCAACACAGGGTATTTACGGCTTGCTTGTAGCCTTCCTTATTCTCTCAAACATCGGCATTCTCGGCGGCGACCCCAACATCTCGGCTACCAAGGGTCTGCTTTATTTCGCCGCAAGCCTTCCGATTGCATTCTCGGGACTGTTCTCTGCAATCTATCAGGGCAAGTGCTCGGTAGCAGGTATCGGCACAATTTCAAAAAGACCCGACCAGTTCGGTAAAACTATCCTGCTCCCTGCAATGGTTGAAACATACGCAATTCTCGCTCTCCTTATTTCAATGCTTGCAGTATTCAGCATTCCGGGTCTTAAGCTGTAAGCTGAATACTAATATGATCCTATTGGAACGGAGAATGACAGATGAACGGCTTAGAAAAAATTCTACAGCAGATTAAGGACGACAGCGACGCTGCGGTTGCAAAAATCAAGGGCGAAGCTGAAAAATCTGCATTTGAAAATAAGCAAAAAATATTAAAGGAAACCGAAAAGAATGTTGAAGCCATAAAAGCAAAGACGAAGTCTGAGTGCGAGGACATCAAGGCAAGGGGAGAATCGTCGGCAGCTCTTGCAAAAAAGCAGTCGATGCTCAATACAAAGCAGAGCATAATATCAGACTTTATCAAAGCGGCACACAAGCATTTGGTTTCACTTCCCGCAAACGAGTATTTTGACGTTATTTATAAGATGATAGCGAAAAATGCTCACAAAAACGAACAAGGCAAAATTTCTTTCAATAAAAGCGATAAATCAAGACTTCCGTCTGATTTTGGCAAAAAGCTTTCCGACTTGTCGGGCGGTATGCTTACTCTGTCGGACGAAACGTCGGACATTGACGGCGGATTTGTTCTTGTTTACGGCGGAATTGAAGAAAACTGTTCCTTTGACGCAATTTTCAGTGAAAAGTATGATGAGCTTCAGGACGAGGTTTATTCAATGCTGTTTTCATAATCGGAGGTGTTAATTTGAGTAAGGACTACACCTACGCAGTTGCGCGGATACGGTCAAGGGAGCTTTCGCTTCTGTCACGTCAGGATATCGACAATCTTATCAATTCAAAAAGCTACGACGATTGTTTGCAATATCTCTATGACAAGGGCTTTGGAACAGATGAGCAGGAAACCGATGTTTCGGCACTGCTGGCGGCAGAGAGAAAAAAGCTGTGGGAGCTTATGGCTGAGCTTACCGACGATATGTCGCCCTTCGATGTGTTCCGTTATTCCGATGATTTTCACAATCTCAAGGTTTCGGTAAAGGCTGTCACCCGTGATGTGAACCCCAACGGAATGTTTATGCAAAACGGCACCGTATCGGGCGAAAAAATATATGATGCGATAAAGTCGCACAACTACAAAAATCTGCCCGAGCTGCTTCAGAATACCGCACAGCAGGCTATGACAACGCTTTTGCAGACAGGCGACGGTCAGCTTTGTGACATTATCATTGATCACGACTGCCTGAATTGTATATATGAAAAAGCCTTTGAAACCGACAGCGAGGTTATCGGGCTTTATGCAGAGCTTACGGTTGCAAGCGCTGACATTAAAACGGCTGTCAGATGCGAAAAAACAGGCAAAAGCCTTGACTTCATCACAAGGGCGCTGGCTCCGTGTGAAAGCTTGAATGTAAATCTGCTTGCAAAGGCGGCGTCAAAATCACTTGACGAAATTTTCAATTATCTTTCAACCACCTCTTATTCAACTGCGGTTGAAGCGTTGAAAACCTCACCGTCAGCCTTTGAAAAGTGGTGTGATGACAAGCTTATCGACAGCATAAAGCCGCAGAAGAGCGAGCCTTTTACTATCGGTCCTCTTGCAGCTTATATAATAGCCAGAGAGAACGAAATCAAGGCTGTAAGGCTGATATTGTCGGCAAAGCTCAATGGCCTTGACCCGGGCGCAGTAAACGAAAGACTGAGGGATATGTATGTATAGGATTGCAGCAATCGGCGACCGTGACAGTGTGTATGGCTTTGGCGTACTCGGCATTGACGTTGTCGCAATTGAATACGGGGAAGACCCGACCGAAAAATTCAGGCGCATTGCAAACGGCGAGTATGCTGTGATATATATTACAGAATCACTGGCTTTGCAGCTTGAAGCTGAAATAGACAGGCTGTCGCAGCATCCGCTGCCGGCGGTTATTCCTATTCCGGGCGTTAAGGACAACAACGGAATCGGAATCGCCAATGTAAAAAAGTATGTTGAAAAGGCAGTCGGTTCAGATATTATATTTAACGATTAACCCACCTGAAGGGAATGAAAGATAAAAATGAGCAAAGGTATTATACAAAAGGTTGCGGGTCCCCTTGTTGTAGCAGAGGGTATGCGTGACGCAAATATGTTTGACGTTGTCCGTGTAAGCGAGCAAAGGCTCATCGGTGAAATCATCGAAATGCACGGCGACAAGGCGTCAATACAGGTTTATGAGGAAACCTCGGGACTGGGACCCGGCGAGCCGGTTGAATCCACCGGTTCACCCTTGAGCGTTGAGCTTGGCCCCGGACTTATCGGCAGTATTTACGACGGTATCCAAAGACCGCTTGACGAAATTATGCGTGTGTCCGGCAACAACCTTGAAAGAGGTGTTGAGGTTCCATCGCTTAACAGAGAGAAAAAGTGGAGCTTTGTGCCGACTGCAAGGGTCGGCGATAAGGTTCAGTCGGGCGATGTGCTCGGCACTGTTCAGGAAACACAGATTGTCGTTCAGAAAATTATGGTTCCCAATAAGGTCAGCGGAACTGTAAAATCAATCAAGAGCGGCGAATTTACCGTTGACAGCGTTATAGCGGTTGTAACGGACGAAAACGGCGCAGACCGTGAAATAACAATGATGCAGAAATGGCCTGTCCGTGTCGGCAGACCATACAAGAAAAAGCTCTCTCCCGATATGCCGCTTGTAACGGGTCAGCGTGTTATCGACACCTTTTTCCCGATAGCAAAGGGCGGCGTTGCGGCTGTTCCGGGACCTTTCGGAAGCGGCAAAACAGTTGTTCAGCATCAGCTTGCAAAATGGGCAGAGGCTGACATTGTTGTATATATCGGCTGCGGCGAACGCGGCAACGAGATGACAGACGTTCTGAACGAATTCCCAGAGCTTATCGACCCGAAAACAGGTCATTCACTTATGGAGAGAACTGTGCTTATTGCCAATACATCCGATATGCCTGTTGCGGCTCGTGAGGCTTCTATTTATACCGGTATCACAATAGCCGAGTATTTCCGTGATATGGGTTATTCGGTTGCGCTTATGGGCGACTCAACCTCACGCTGGGCAGAGGCTCTGCGTGAAATGTCGGGCAGACTTGAAGAAATGCCCGGTGAAGAGGGTTACCCTGCATACCTCGGCAGCCGTCTTGCTCAGTTCTATGAGCGTGCAGGACGTGTAATCACGCTCGGCAGTGACGAGCAGGAGGGCGCATTGTCCGTTATCGGTGCGGTATCTCCTCCGGGCGGCGATATTTCCGAGCCTGTTTCACAGGCAACACTGCGTATCGTCAAGGTGTTCTGGGGTCTTGACTCTGCGCTTGCCTACAAGCGTCACTTCCCGGCTATAAACTGGCTCAACAGCTACTCGCTTTATGTAGATACAATGGCTGACTGGTACAACGACACAGTTGCTCCCGACTGGATGGAATGTCGCCACAAGATGATGGGAATTCTTCAGGAGGAGGCAGAGCTTGACGAAATTGTAAAGCTTGTCGGTATGGACGCACTTTCGGCTCCCGACAGAATCAAGCTTGAAGCCGCACGTTCAATCCGTGAGGACTTCCTGCATCAGGACGCATTCCACGAGGTTGACACCTACACACCGCTTAAAAAGCAGCACCTTATGATGCTTTTGATTCTTGCTTATTATGATCTTGCTCTTGATGCGTTGAATCAGGGCGCAGGCGTAAATTCGCTTGTTTCGCTCCCTGTCCGTGAGCAGATAGGCAGATATAAATATACAGTCATCGAAAAGGTTGACGAGGAATACAAGGCTATTCTTGAAAAGCTCGAGGAGCAGATTAACGAGCAGATTGACAAGGGAGGCGAGCTGTAATGCCAAAGGAGTACAGAACAATTGAAGAGGTCGCAGGTCCCTTGATGCTTGTAAAGGGAGTTGACGGCGTTTGCTATAACGAGCTTGGCGAGATCGAGCTTGCAAGCGGAGAAAAACGCCGCTGTAAGGTTCTTGAAATCAACGGCACCGATGCGCTGGTTCAGCTTTTTGAAAACAGCGCAGGAATTAACCTTTCAAACAGCAAGGTCAGATTTCTCGGCAGAAGTATGGAGCTCGGCGTAAGCGAGGATATGCTCAGCCGTGTTTTTGACGGACTCGGCAGACCGATTGACGGCGGCCCCGATATCCTGCCCGAAAAGAGAATGGACATCAACGGATTGCCGATGAATCCTGCGGCAAGAAACTATCCGCAGGAGTTTATACAGACAGGTATTTCGGCTATTGACGGACTGAACACTCTTGTAAGAGGTCAGAAGCTGCCGATATTCTCGGCATCAGGCTTGCCGCACGCACAGCTTGCGGCGCAGATTGCAAGACAGGCAAAGGTAAGAGGAACAAGCGAGCCTTTCGCCGTTGTTTTCGCCGCAATGGGTATCACCTTTGAGGAATCAAACTTCTTTGTTGAAAGCTTTAAGGAAACAGGCGCTATCGACAGAACCGTTATGTTCGTGAACCTTGCGAACGACCCGGCAATCGAGCGTATAGCAACCCCGAGAATGGCGCTTACAGCTGCCGAATACCTTGCATTTGATGCAGGTATGCACGTTCTCGTTATTATGACCGATATCACAAACTACGCCGACGCTCTGCGTGAGGTTTCCGCCGCAAGAAAGGAAGTTCCCGGCAGACGAGGCTATCCCGGATATATGTACACCGACCTTGCTTCGCTCTATGAGAGAGCAGGCAGACAAAAGGGCAAAAACGGCAGTATTACTCTTATTCCGATTCTCACAATGCCCGAGGACGACAAAACCCACCCGATTCCCGACCTTACCGGTTATATCACAGAGGGACAGATTATTTTGAGCCGTGAGCTTTACCGCAAGAATATTGCTCCGCCGATTGACGTTCTTCCGTCGCTCAGCCGTCTTAAGGATAAGGGTATAGGCGAGGGCAAAACAAGAGCTGACCACGCCAACACAATGAACCAGCTCTTTGCGGCGTATTCAAGAGGTAAGGATGCCAAGGAGCTTATGGTTGTTCTCGGCGAAGCCGCCCTCACGGATATTGATAAGCTTTATGCTAAGTTTGCCGATGAATTTGAAAAGCAGTATGTTTCACAGGGCTATAATGCAAACCGTGATATTGAAGAAACTCTTGAAATCGGCTGGAAGCTGCTTTCAATCCTGCCGAGAAGCGAGCTTAAGAGAATCAAGGACGAGTACCTTGATAAATATTACGGCAAAGAATAATTAAAGAGGTGAACAGCCTTGGCTAATAAAACGGTAAACCCCACCAGAATGGAGCTTACAAGGCTTAAGAAAAAGCTTGTCACTGCGATGAGAGGACATAAGCTGCTCAAGGATAAGCGTGACGAGCTTATGCGGCAGTTCCTTGATATGGTAAGAGAAAACAAGGAGCTGCGTGAAAAGGTTGAAAAGAGCATTGAGGAGGCTAACAAGAATTTTGTGTTAGCCAGAGCCTCAATGAGTGACGAAGCTCTTAACGCCGCTTTGCTTGCACCAAAGCAGGAGGTATCTGTTGAGGTTGACACAAAAAATGTTATGAGCGTTGATATTCCCGTTTTCAACACGAAGACGAGAACATCTGACGAAAACGATATTTATTCCTACGGCTTTGCGTTTACATCATCAGACCTTGACGATGCGGTAAAATCACTTGCAGGAGTTCTGCCCGACTTGCTCCGTCTTGCCGAATGTGAAAAATCCTGCGCTTTGCTTGCAAGCGAGATTGAAAAGACAAGACGCCGTGTAAACGCTCTTGAGCACGTTATGATTCCCGAAACTCAGGAGAGCATACGATATATAACGATGAAGCTTGACGAAAACGAGCGAAGCACACAGATCCGCCTGATGAAGGTCAAGGATATGATGCTCAAGGAAGCTCACGGATATTGATGAAATTGAGCGGAATTAAACACGAAAGCTATAAACGAGGTCGTAGGGAACAGGCTTGCCTGTTCCGGCTCGTTCTGATGAATGTAATATCCTATACGGATTTTGCCTAAAATCGTAATAACTGTGAATATCCCGGAACGGTCAAGACCGTTCCCTACGAACATTTTTCATCCGCAATTTCTTAAGTTGACGGCATTGCCCTAACAGAGAAATTCTAACCTCATTGTAACTTTATATTATGAAACCACATCACACAAAAAGGATTGACGGAGTACAAACTCAGTCAATCCTTTTTTGCGTTTATTTTTATATTAGATTATTTTGTTCCGAATATTCTGTCGCCTGCATCGCCGAGTCCGGGGCAGATATAAGCATTTTCGTTTAAACAGCGGTCAAGACAGCCGACATAAAGCTGAACATCTGGATGTGCCTGTGTAAGTGCCTTTACTCCCTCGGGAGCGGCAATTATAGACATAAACTTAATTCTCGTTCCGCCGTGCTGTTTGATGAAGTTCACTGCGGCAACCGCCGAACCGCCTGTTGCAAGCATAGGGTCAACAACAACAATCTGACGCTCGTCAATCGGGTCAGGAAGCTTGCAGTAATATTCGTGCGGCTCGTGAGTTTCGGGATCACGGTAAAGACCGATATGACCGATTCTTGCCGAGGGTACAAGCGCCTGAACACCGCTTACCATTCCAAGACCTGCACGAAGAATAGGAACAATGGTGAGCTTTTTTCCTGCTATAACCGGCTGTATCGACTCTTCAATCGGAGTTTTTACGCTGATTTCGGTCATTTCCAAATCGGACAAAGCCTCATACGCCATAAGCATTGCAACCTCTTCCACAAGACTGCGGAACTCCTGTGTTGTTGTTTCTTCCTTGCGCATCAAAGTGATTTTATGCTTAATAAGCGGATGAGTCATATAACTAACTGACATATTAAATTCCTCCAAAAAGTCTTTCTTTTATAATACTAAAAAGAAACATCTTTGTCAATTATTCTCTAAATTTTAACAAGATATCTGAAAAAATATTGCTTTTAGCATAGTTAAATTATATAATGTAATTACTTTATCAGAAAGAGGGATTACAATGGACAAAAACAACGGCGCCATTTATGACGCCAGAAAACTCGGCAGACCGAAAATGATTGTTCTGGGCATTCAGCATATGTTTGCAATGTTCGGTGCAACAATACTGGTTCCGATCATCACAGGACTTGATATTTCAACAACATTGCTTATGGCGGGCTTGGGAACACTTTTGTTCCACTTCCTCACGAAATTCAAGGTTCCTGCTTTTCTCGGTTCATCATTTGCATTTTTGGGCGGATATGCGGCAATAAAGGCTTTAAATCCCGAAAATCCTGAGTCTATGCTTCCGTATGCGTGCCTCGGCGTTGCATGCGCAGGTCTTTTATACTTCGTTCTTGCGGCGATTATAAAGGCTGTTGGAATTGACAAGGTAATGAGATTTTTCCCGCCTGTTGTAACAGGACCAATCATCATTGCAATCGGTTTGGGCCTTGCACCGTCGGCTGTAAGCAACTGCTCAACAAACTGGGTGCTTGCACTTGTTGCTCTTGCCGTAATTGTAGTGTTCAATATCTGGGGCAAGGGAATGGCAAAAATCATTCCTATCATTTTAGGACTTTTAATTTCTTATGCAGTTGGCCTGATTCTGTTCTTTATCGGTCAAGGTAACCCACAGCTTATCCAGGATTTACCGTGGCTGTTCGCAGGCGGCTTTAACGAAGCAACAGGTCAATATACAGCTATTTTCGATTTCTCCAGCTTAAACACAATATTCACAAATATCTCGCAGGGCAATATTTTCGGCAGTCAGGGACTTATCGGAATACCTGTAATCTGGGATAAAACAGTATTCGGCGGCGTTGATTTTTCAAACGGTGCACTCATTGCTTCTTCAATTATAGCTATTGTTCCGATTGCCCTTGCAACTATGATGGAGCATATCGGCGACATATGTGCTATCGGTTCAACAACCGGCAAAAACTATATTCAGGACCCCGGCCTGCACAGAACTCTTATCGGTGACGGCCTTGCAACAACAATGGCTTCATTGTTCGGCGGCCCGGCAAACACAACATACGGCGAAAATACAGGCGTGCTTGCGCTTACAAGAGTTTATGACCCCAAGGTAATAAGAATTGCGGCTGTTTTTGCGGCGTGCGTTTCTTTCTTCCCGATTGTCAGCTCAGTTATCGGTTCAATTCCGGGCTGTATCATCGGCGGCATTTCATTTGTTCTTTACGGAATGATTTCTGCAATAGGTGTAAGAAATGTTGTTGAAAACAAGGTTGACTTTACTAAATCGCGCAACCTTATTGTTGCCGCTGTAATTCTTGTTTGTGCGCTCGGCCTTTCAAGCAATACAGTAAGCTTTGCAATCGGCAGTGCTGTAATAACGCTTTCTCCGCTTGCGGTAGCATCTCTTGCAGGTATTATTCTGAATGCTGTTTTCCCGGGCAAGGATTTTAAATTTGACAGTAAGAACGCAGCAGATGCAATGAACTTTGAAAAAGAGGTTACTCATAAAAGCAGCAGCAAGAGTAAAAAACGCAAATAATAATTAATAATACAAAATCATAGGACTGAATTAAAGTTCCACATCGAGCAGGCGGCAGCCCATGAGTTGAGCAGCCGTCCTCTCATACCCGTGCTTAGAAGTCAGCAGTGTTCCTTAACACTCTGTCTTGACAAAAGCGCAAAATTGCTATATCATTACTATCGTAACCGAATAGTTCGGTGATATAGCGTGATAAATAGTGTTTCTGTTTTCATGCAAATATATGACCACTTGCACTGCAAGTCAAGCCCAAGCGGCTCGGGCGGGTCAGCTGCCGAGGGTGGCGAAAGCCACATTATTGATTGAGTTAAAAGCTCAAATTTTATAAGTTGATTACTTTATAATTAATCAGTGCTTTGCACACATCACTTGTGAAACGGTCAATAAGAGTAGTAACGTATATTTGCCCAAAGGCTGAAAACGGAAACCTCATAATTACAAGCTCGGCAGACAGAAGCGGAGCGTATTTTTAGACTCACAGGCGGTGCATTGCACCGCCTTTTTGTTGTTTAAGGCGAGTGTATGTAAAGCTGAAAGGAAAACAGATGAATATAGATGCTCAGAAAAAAGCCCCGATATACGAGGCTTTGCAAAAATTCAGAAAGCAGCGTGTGGTTCCGTTTGATGTTCCGGGGCATAAGCGGGGCAGGGGAAACCGTGAGCTTGTCGAGCTTCTCGGTGAAAAATGCGTCGGACTTGACGTCAATTCGATGAAGCCGCTTGACAACCTTTGCCATCCCGTGTCGGTCATAATGGAAGCCGAGGAGCTTGCCGCAGACGCATTCGGTGCGGCTCACGCCTTTTTTATGGTCGGCGGAACAACCTCGTCCGTACAGAGTATGATATGGTCTGTCTGCAAGGCAGGCGACAAGATAATTCTGCCGAGAAATGTTCACAAAAGCGTTATCAATGCGCTTGTGCTGTGCGGCGGTGTTCCGGCTTATGTCAATCCCGAGGTTGATTCAAAAATAGGAATTTCACTCGGAATGGACATTTCCCAAATTGAACAGGCAATAAAGGAAAACCCCGACGCCGTTGCGGTTTTCGTCAACAACCCGACATATTACGGCATCTGCTCCGATTTAAGGGCGATTGTAAAGGTAGCACACGAACACGGTATGAAGGTGCTTGTCGATGAAGCACACGGAACGCATTTTTATTTTTCGGACGAGCTTCCCGTGTCGGCTATGGAGGCAGGCGCAGATTTAGCGGCTGTTTCAATGCACAAATCGGGCGGAAGCCTTACGCAAAGCTCATTCCTGCTCACAAATACGGGTGTGAAGTGGGAGTATGTTTCGCAGATAATTAACCTCACACAGACTACCAGCGCATCATATCTTCTGCTTTCAAGCCTTGACATTTCACGCCGTAACCTTGCCTTAAAGGGCAAGGAGTCTTTTGAAAAGGTTATCAGAATGGCGCAGTACGCCAGAAATGAAATCAACGAAATCGGCGGCTACTACGCCTACGGGCAGGAGCTGACAAACGGAAAGAGTGTTTTCGCCTATGATGTCACAAAGCTGTCGGTCTATACCCGAGATATCGGTCTTGCAGGCATTGAGGTTTATGACCTCTTGCGTGATGAATACGATATTCAGATTGAGTTCGGCGATATCGGCAATATCCTTGCGTATATTTCTATCGGCGACAGAATACAGGATATTGAACGTCTTGTGGGAGCGCTTGCGGATATTAAGCGGCTGTATTCCAAGAGCAACGAAAAAATGCTGAGTATGGAATACATCGCCCCGATTGTCGCCGCAACACCGAGGGATGCATTTTACGCCGAGAAGGAATCTCTGCCGATTGCTCAGACCTCGGGCAGAATATGCAGTGAATTTGTAATGTGCTATCCGCCGGGAATCCCGATTTTATCTCCCGGTGAGATGATAACAGACGAGATTATCGAGTATATTAATTATGCAAAGGAAAAGGGCTGTTCAATGCAGGGTACAGAGGACCCGTATATTGAACATCTGAATGTATTAAAATGAATTGAGTTTTGAGAATTGAGTTTTGGGTTTTGAGCTTTGAGTGGACAGTATTCAGTGGGCAGTGGACAGAAACAGCGAAACGAAGTCGTAGGGAACGGTCTTGACCGTTCCGGGATAAGCGTATTAATTTAACTCAAAACTCTAAACTAAAAAAATTAAGCCGGTGATATTATGGAATTTTGGTTTTCTGAAAGACACACTGACAATGTGGAGCTTTCAATAAGAGTTGATAAACAGCTTTTCAGCGGTAAAAGCGATTTTCAAAGAATAGATGTTTTCGAGTCGGCGGAGTTCGGGCGGTTTCTTACCTCCGACGGCAACGTGATTTTCTCAGAAAAGGATGAGTTCACCTACGATGAAATGATAGTCCACGTTCCTATGGCTGTTCACCCTGATGTGAAAAAGGTGCTTGTAATCGGCGGCGGTGACGGCGGCGTAGCGAGAGAGCTTTCTCACTATGATGAAATCGAGGTTATAGACGTTGTCGAGCCTGACGAAATGTTTGTCGAGGTCTGCAAAAAGTATTTCCCCGATAACTCAAAGGGTCTTGACGATGAGAGAGTTAATATCTACTATCAGGACGGCTTACGCTTTCTGCGAGGCTGTCACGGTGAATATGACCTCATAATTAACGATGCGACTGACCCGTTCGGACACACCGAGGGACTTTTTACAAAGGAGTTTTACGGCAGCTGCTACAAGGCTCTTAAGGACGATGGAATAATGGTTTATCAGCACGGCAGTCCGTTCTATGACGAGGACGAGGAGGCTTGCCGTGCAATGCATAAGCGAGTGTTCAAAAGCTTCCCGATAAGCCGTGTGTACCAGGCGCATATACCGACCTGTGCGGCAGGCTACTGGCTGTTTGGCTTCGCTTCAAAAAAATATCATCCGCTTAAGGATTTTAACGCAAAGCGGTGGAATAAAAGAAATATAGAAACCTGGTATTATTCAACAAACCTTCACCTCGGCGCATTTATGCTCCCAAAGTATGTTGAGGACCTGCTTGAGCAGGAAGAGGGAAAGGAAAACAGAAAGGACTGATATAATATGAGCAGACTTTTAATTATCGGCTGTGGCGGTGTTGCAGGCGTTGCAATTCACAAATGCTGTCAGAACAGTGAGGTATTCACCGAGATATGCATAGCGAGCAGAACAAAATCAAAGTGCGATGCACTCAAGGAAAAGCTTGAGGGTACAACAAAGACTATAATCACAACCGCTCAGGTTGATGCAGACAACAAGGACGAGCTTGTAAAGCTCATAAACGATTACAAGCCGCAGGCTGTATTGAACCTTGCGCTTCCTTATCAGGATCTTACAATTATGGACGCCTGCCTTGAAACAAAGGTTGATTATATTGACACCGCAAATTACGAGCCTGAGGATATAACCGAGCCGCAGTGGAGAGAGAATTATGAAAAGCGCTGTAAGGAGCTTGGCTTCACGGCTTATTTTGACTATTCCTATCAGTGGGCATATAAAGAGAAGTTCGAAAAGGCAGGAATAACCGCACTCCTCGGCACAGGCTTTGACCCCGGTGTTACAAGCGTATTTACAGCTTATGCTCTGAAGCACTATTTTGACGAAATTCATTATATAGATATTTTGGACTGCAACGGCGGCGACCACGGCTATCCGTTCGCCACAAACTTCAATCCCGAAATAAATCTGCGTGAGGTATCAGCAAACGGCTCATACTGGGAAAACGGCAAGTGGGTTGAAACTAAGCCGATGGAGATTAAGAGAGAATACAACTTTGACGGTGTAGGACAAAAGGATATGTATCTACTGCACCACGAGGAGATTGAGTCGCTTGCAAAGAATATCCCGAATGTAAAGCGCATCCGCTTCTTTATGACCTTCGGTCAGAGCTATCTCACACATATGCAGTGCCTTGAAAATGTCGGTATGCTCTCAACCGAGCCTGTTATGTACGAGGGCAGAGAGATAGTGCCTATCCAGTTCTTGAAGCAGCTCCTGCCCGACCCTGCGTCACTCGGACCGAGAACAAAGGGCAAAACAAACATCGGCTGTATCTTTACCGGAATAAAGGACGGCAAGGAAAAGACAATTTATATCTACAATATGTGCGACCATCAGGAGTGCTACAAGGAGGTAGGCTCACAGGCTGTTTCCTATACAACAGGTGTTCCTGCTATGATAGGCGCATCGCTTGTGCTGACAGGACAGTGGAAAAAGCCGGGCGTGTATAACGTAGAGGAGTTCGACCCCGACCCGTATATGGAGGCGCTTAACAAGTTCGGACTTCCGTGGATTGTTGACGAAAACCCCGTTACTGTAGAGTGATATTATGAAATTTTCAGAATTACCGACCCCGTGCTATGTTATTGACGAACAGGCGCTTATCAAAAATCTTGAAATCCTTAAAGGCGTCCAGGACAGGACAGGCTGTAAAATCCTGCTCGCACAAAAGGCTTTTTCGGCGTTCTGCACCTATCCGCTGATAAGCAGATATCTAAGCGGCACAACCGCAAGCGGACTTTATGAAGCAAGGCTCGGGTATGAGTGCTTCGGCAAGGAAACCCATGTGTTTGCTCCTGCTTTTAAGGACAGCGAGTTTGACGAGCTAGCAAAAATCTGCAATCATATTGTTTTTAACTCGTTTTCACAGCTTGAAAAATTCAGACCCGTTTGGGAAAAGAATAAAATAAGTGTGGGAATCCGCTTAAACCCAGAGTTTTCAACGCAGGAGGGACACGAAATTTACGACCCGTGCGCCTACGGCTCACGCCTCGGCGTTACAAGGGCGAACTTCAGACCCGAACTGCTCAAAAATGTTGACGGTTTCCATTTTCATACTCTGTGCGAGCAGAACTCCGACGATTTGGTAAAAACCTTTGCGGCGGTCGAGCAAAGCTTCGGCGAGTATTTTTACAACGCAAAGTGGTTGAATCTCGGCGGCGGTCATCACATAACAAGAGATGATTATGATATTAAAGCGCTTGAAGATTTGATAATAAATATCAAGCAACAATATGATGTCGAGGTTTACCTTGAGCCGGGCGAGGCTGTCGCTCTCAATGCGGGCTATCTTGTTACAGAGGTTATGGATATAGTCCGTAACGGACTTGATATTTTAATACTTGATACCTCAGCCGCCTGTCATATGCCCGATGTGCTTGAAATGCCGTACAGACCGCCGCTTAAAAACAGCGGCAAGCCGAATGAGAAAAAGCACACCTACCGTCTGTCCTCCTGCACCTGTCTTGCAGGCGATGTTATCGGGGACTACAGCTTTGATGAAGAAATAAAGATAGGCGACAGGCTGATTTTTGAGGATATGGCGATTTATTCAATGGTCAAGAACAACACCTTCAACGGTATGCCGCTGCCATCGATTGTTCTTATGCACGATGACGACAACTGCGAAATAATCAGGCAGTTTTCCTATAACGATTTTAAAGAGAGATTATCGTAATGGCTGAATTTAATTATATAGATAAAAACCGACTGCCCGTTAATGACGGCTTTTATATGCCTGCCGAGTTTTCAAAACACGCCGCAACAATTATGATCTGGCCGTATCGACCCGGTTCGTGGTGCTACGGCGCAAAAGCCGCCCGACGTGTTTTTGCCGAGATAATAAGCGAAATATCAAAGCACGAAAAGGTGTTAGTCCTTGCAGGGGATAATCAGCTTGAGTCGGCTAAAAATGCGCTTTCGCACCTGAATAATGTTGAAATTCTCAATATCAGCTCCGACGATGCATGGGCAAGAGATACAGCGCCGACCTTTTTGGTAAACGACACAGGAGCATTAAGGGCGGTTGACTGGCAATTCAACGCCTGGGGCGGCGAATATGACGGACTTTACGCATCGTGGGAAAATGACGATAAAATCCCATATCAGCTCTGTAAAATAAAGGGCATCGACCTTTACAACGCACATCCCTTTGTGCTTGAGGGCGGCTCAATCCACACAGACGGAGAGGGTACGCTCATCACGACCGAGGAATGTTTGCTCAGCCCCGGCAGAAACCCACAGCTTTCCAAAGGTGAAATTGAGGAAAAGCTGAAAGCCTATCTCGGCGTTTCAAAAATCATCTGGCTGCCAAAGGGAATATACAATGACGAAACAAACGGCCATATCGACAATATCTGCGCCTTTACAGCACCCTCGGAGGTTGTACTTGCGTGGTGTGAGGACAAAACCGACCCGCAGTATGAAATATCCAAGGCTTGTCTTGATGTACTCGAAAGCTCGGTTGACGCTAAGGGCAGAAAGATAAAGGTTCACAAGCTGCCTGTCCCGACGAAGCCTGTTTGCGTATCGCAGGAAGATTTGCTCGGCTATGATTTTGAGCCGGGCGAGGATATGCGTGAAGCAGGAGAACGATTGGCGGCGTCATATGTGAATTTCTATTTCTGCAATAATGCAATTATCCTGCCGCAGTTCGGCGGAGAAAATATAGACAGCGACCGAGCGGCAGCCGAAATTCTAAGGTCCGCTTGTCCCGACAGAGAAATTGTGCCGATTAACGCCGGAGATATAATTCTCGGCGGCGGAAATATTCACTGTATAACCCAGCAGATTCCGCAGACAGATAAATGCTGTTAACTTAAGAAATTGTAGTCCGAAAATGCTCGTAGGGAACGGTCTTGACCGTTCCGGTTCGCTCTGTTGAATGTTGGATAAGAGCAAACACCACTTTAACAAAAAATCTTTAAGTTGATGGCATTAACGGCAATACAAGAAAGGGGATATTGTTCTGTATGAGAAAGGTTAAGGTTGCGGCTGTGCAGATGAAATGCACAACCGATGTAAAAGAGAATATAGCTAACGCCGAAGCACTGGTCAGAGCCGCCGCCGCTAACGGTGCAAATATAATTTTACTGCCCGAGCTTTTTGAGCGGCAGTATTTCTGCCAGGAACGGCGTTATGATTATTACGCCTTTGCAAAGCCGCTGAGTGAAAACGATGCGGTGCTTCATTTCAAAGAGGTAGCGAATGAGCTTTCTGCCGTTATAATCGTAAGCTTTTATGAGCGTGACGGTAACAGGCTTTTCAATTCCGTTGCCGTGATAGATGCAGACGGCGAGGTCTTGGGTGTTTACCGCAAAACCCATATTCCCGACGACCACTATTATCAGGAGAAGTTCTATTTCATTCCGGGTGACACAGGCTTTGTTACATTTAAAACGAAGTACGCAACTATCGGAGTCGGCATCTGCTGGGATCAGTGGTTCCCGGAAACGGCAAGAGCGCTCAGCTTGAACGGCGCCGAGATGATTTTCTATCCTACGGCAATCGGCTCCGAGCCTATTTTAGAGTGCGACAGTATGCGACGCTGGCAAAGGTGTATGCAGGGTCACGCCGTTGCCAATGTTATCCCCGTAATAGCCGCCAACAGAATCGGCAAAGAGGATGTAACGCCGTGTGACGAAAACGGCAATCAAAGCTCATCTCTCTTGTTTTACGGCAGTTCCTTCATCGCCGACGAAACGGGCGAAATTATAGCCGAAGCTTCCCGTGATGAGGAAGTCGTAATTTCCGCTGAATTTGATCTTGATGAAGTCTTTGAAAACCGCCTCGGCTGGGGAATATTCCGTGACCGCAGACCGCACTGTTATAAAATACTGACCGAAAAATAAACATTTAAGGAAACACTGAATAAATCACGCTGAAAGCTGTTTGCACATCTTGCTTGCATATTTTCCGTCAGCCTGACCAAAAAATCCTCGTAATGCGACAGCATTACTGCGGTTTATTTGTCCAACCTGACGAAAAATCTGACGGCGCAATATGCACAAACGATTTAATCAGTGTTTCCTTAATTTGCCTGCCGATATCATTCCGGGCGGGCTGATTTTTTATATAGGCTGAAAAATAAATATTTTTCTGTCAAAGTTTGCGCATTTCGTTGAAAAAAATATTGTTTTAGGTTATAATAAACTCGGACTTATATTCATAGAATTGAGAAGATGAAAAACATATTTTATGACAGTCAAAAGGAGTAAGCTATGAGTAAAATAAGTGTTATCGTACCAACGCATAATAACCAGGATACAGTTTTAAGCTTTGCAAAGGAGCTTATTGACGCTTGCGAAACAAAAATTTCGGGTCATGACTACGAAATAATTTTTGTCGATAATAATTCAAGCGACCAGACCAAATCCTATCTTGCACGTCTTTGCGAAATCACACAGAAAGTCAAGTGTGTTTATACTGTCGCAGATTACGGCTTTGAGCTTGCCGCAAAATACGGAATGACGATATCGGACGGTGATTGCGTTATCACAATGAAGCCCGACCGTTCACATCCTGTTGCAGCTATTCCTAAGCTTGTTGAGCTTTGGGAGAACGGCAGCAAAATAATTATCGGCGCAAAATCAAAGGGCGGCACAAACCCGATTTTCAACGGACTTCGCAATCTTTATTGCAATATTCTTTTTTCTGTCACTGGCACAAAAACGATGAAGCAGTTCACCGACTACTGCTTGTACGACAAAAGCTTTGTCAAAACCGTAACAAGCAAGGCTTATAAGAATATACAGATAAGAAGCGTTATCAACACACTCGGCTTAAGCTATATGGTTTTGCCTTTTGTTCCGTCAAAGTCTGCCCCGCAGGCTTCCTTTGCGCAGAAGTACGACTGTGCAATGGCGTCAATGACTACATATCCCAAGGGTACAATAAGGCTTGCCTCGATGCTCGGATTTCTATGCGGTGCGTTGTCGTTGATTGTCGGCATCGTAACGCTCATTATGAAGCTTGTTATGTGGAACAGCTTTTCTGCGGTGTTGCCTGTCGCTTTCCTGCTCGGCGGTCTGCTTCTTATTATATCGGCAATCATTGCAGAATATATTTCAAGTATATGTCAAAGGTTCGATGCGGCTACGTTTGTTAAAGAGGATGAACGAATAAACGTACCGAACAACGATAGAAAAACAAACAGATGATTTTATTGCGGCAGCGTAAACTGCCGCATTTCCGTGTTATTTTGTCAAAGAAGGAGCAGAGAAATTGGATCAGCAAAAATGCCTTTCTGAAAATACAATTATTTTTGCGGCTTATTTAAGCGGTGAGGACGACAGCGAAAAAAACGGCGATATCCTGATGGATGCCCGTCGCAGGTACTTCACCACACGCAAAAGAACAAAAGACAAGGCTTTCTTTACAGCCGGAATTGACAGTGTACGCTGCCGCTATCAGATTGACGCATCAAAGCCGATGAAGTGGCTCAAGGAAGTCAACGGTAAAACATCACAGGTGTCAATACCCGACTCCTCAGGCAGCTATACGGTTGTATGTACGGATATGAGCGGCGATGTTACAAAGAAACTGTATTTTTCAAATGCAAACATATGGCAAAAAAGCGAATATTACTCTCACGGTGCGGTGAATGTTACCCTGACAGCCTGCCGTGCCGATAACGGTCTTAGCATTGCTGTTCAGTATCCGGGCAAGCCGGCACAGGTGTTGACTGCGTATTCCGATAAAAGCGACGCTGAAACCGAAACCGTTGTAACTGCGCAGACCTCAAACGGCGAGTTTTTCTTTTCCGTTCCTGTTGAAGAAGCTCTGACGAAAAATAACACCTCGGCGGAGGACAACATAAACCGCAAAGGCTTTTTCTTTGATGCGTCGCTTATATACGGCGATTTCACAACGCTCAATATCAAAAAAGGCGAAACAAAGCAGGCGGATACCGCAGATAATGATGAAGAGCCTGAAATTATAGAAGAAACCGATGAGAAAATTCAATCACTTCTTGAGGAACAGGAAGAAGAGAAAACCAAAATTGCCGATGATGATATTGAAGATAACGAGGCATCGGACAAAGCTGCTGACGATGATTTGAGCAGTGACAGCAGTGATATGGAACAGGTGACTTCGCCCGATAAGATTATCGAAAATTCTTCGAACGAAAAATATTATTATTTTGGTTCACTCAGCAAAACAGGCAAAAGGAACGGCAGCGGAGTAACCTTAACCCCGAAAGGCTCGGTTATATACTGCGGCGGATATGAAAATGACAACCGCAGCGGCTTCGGCGCACAGTTTTTTAAAAACGGCAAAATAAGCCATGTCGGCAAGTGGTGTGATGACAAAAAGAACGGGTTCGGAATTGCTTTTTTAAGCGACGGAACTATCAGCGCCGGAGGATATGAAAACGACAGAAAAAAGTCTGCGTCTGCACGCTTTGACTCCGACGGCAATCTTTCTTCCGTTTTATGCTATAAAAACGACGAGCCGCACGGCGCCGCAATAAATGTGGACAGGGAAAACAACCGCATTTTTATTCAGAAATGCGACAGCGGCAAAATCAAGAACCCTGCTACCGTTCTTGATATGTCGGGCAATATTATATATAACGGCGAAATGTCGGACGGAAAGTTTAACGGCAGCGGACGACTTTTTGATAAAAACGGTACCCTTAAATATTCCGGTGAGTTCAAAAACGGACTTTACAACGGCACAGGCACACTGTATCTTGACGATAATTCGTTTGTAAGCGGCGAATTTCTGAACGGTCAGATAAAGGGCGAGGCGGTCCACAGGCTCAGCAACGGAACGCTGCTGTATAAAGGCGGCTTCAAGGACGGCGAATATAACGGCAAGGGAACTATATATAAGAGCGACGGCTCGTTCTATTCAACCACCTTTGAAAACGGTATTGAAAAGGGAGCAATCTCGGTTTACGCCAAAAGCGGCGAGCTTTTGTATAAAGGCGGTCTTAAAAACGGCGAGTACAGCGGCAAAGGCACGTTGTACTCGGGCGGTACAAAGGTTTATGAGGGCGGCTTTGCAGACGGCAAAAAGAGCGGTATGGGCAGAAGCTACAGCGACAATTTGTGCGAGTATATGGGCAACTTCGAGTCGGACAAGAGATGCGGCTTCGGCGTAAGCTACAAGAACAATTCTGCCGTTTACACAGGCTTCTGGCTTGATGATAAATATGACGGACAAGGTGTTCTGCACAATCCCGACAACAACCTTTATTATGCAGGCACTTTTAAAAACGGCGTTATGTGCGGAAGAATAAATATACTTGACGGAAAACGCCTTGTAAAGGAATGTATATATGAAAACGGCAAAGCAACATATATGCGTGAATATGACGAAAACGGCTGTGTTGTTTATGAGGGCAGTTCATCTGACGGTGTAAGAGAGGGAATGGGCTGTGCCTATTCTGAATACGGCGAAAAGCAGTTTGAGGGTATTTTCAAGTACGGCGAGCCATACAAGGCGATGCGTGTTATTCCAAAGAGCATACCGCAGCTTGATTATTGCGATAAGCTCAAGGACACCGTATATCACAGCTATATCATTCCGCCGGAATTTGTTTCCGAACAGCTTATAGGCAGCGGTATTTATTCCGGCTCGCTTAATAACGGAAAACCCAACGGCTGCGGCACAATGCTTTATACCGACCACAGATATACCGGTTCTTTCAAAAACGGAAAGCCCGGCGGCTTTGGCATATTGTATTTCGGCGACGGCAAGGAGCTTAAGGGTGAGTTTGTTCAGAAGCCGTCGGAAGATACACAGTCGGTCAGATTTGCCGATGCTGTTTATTATGTTATCGCCGACGGCGAAGAAGCCTGAAAGGAGTTTACGGTCATAAAGTGAATTTACAGTTATTTGAAAAAGCGACTGAGGAAATCTCGGTTGAAGAGGTTCAGACATGGTTCGGCAATCTTATCGATGCTTTTCTGGCTTTTCTTCCGCACCTTATTATCGCTTTGGTAATTTTTATTCTCGGCTGGTGGGGGTCAAAGCTTGTATGCAGGCTGATGAAAAAGGCGCTTGTCAAGGGCAAAATCGACCCTGCGGCTATCTCGTTTATCTATTCAGCCACACTTTGCGCACTGCGTATTATCATCATTATTTCCGCAATAGCACAGCTTGGCGTTGATGTGACGGCACTGCTTACTGCAATCGGTGCGGCTACTGTCACAATCGGACTTGCGCTGCAGGACACGATGAAGAATATTGCAAGCGGCGTAATGATAATTATTAATAAGCCGTTTAAGGCAGGCGAGTATATTCAGTTTGAGGGACTTGAGGGAACGGTTGAAAAAATACTTATTACCAACACCTATTTGCTCACGATTGACAACAAAGAGGTTATTATTCCGAACTCCCGTCTTACAAGTAACAATCTTGTCAACTATACGGCACAGGATATGCGCCGTATTGATATGGTGTATCAGATATCATATTCCGATGATATACATACAGCAAAAAACGTAATTCACAGCATAATTAATTCTGATGAAAAATTTCTTAAAACGCCTGAGCCGCTGGTAGTTGTATCAGGCCACAAGGACAGCGCAGTTGAAATAACCGTAAGGGTGTGGTGCAATACCTGCGATTACTGGGACCTTTACTTTTTTATGCAGGAGCAGGTAAAGCTTGAATTTGACAAGGCGGGCATAAATATACCCTTTAATCAGATTGATGTGCATATAAAGAACGATTAAACACAGCTTGTTCCTTTTTTGATTCTCTCGGGGGGATTTGTATGCCTTATCACGGCATTATTACCGTTGTATTGATTATCACAGCCGTATTGCTGATTGCATTAATAATAATGTCTTACGGTGATTTTGCGGCTAATTACAGGCTTTTAAAGCTTTTCGGTATGTATAAATGCTCGCCGACAAAAAAGATAGGATCATTGTGGATAGACGAAAAGAATAAAAAATGGGGATGTAAAACTGCACAATGGCTGTTTGATTATTCTCAGATTATAGATTTTGATATTCAGGCAGACGGCATATCATTAAAAAAGAAATTCGGTTTTTCACAATACGGCGGAGATATGCCGGAGCTTGCCGCAAAACGCTGCAATACCTTTGAAAGAATTGTTGTTGTGGTAATTGTCGATGACAATTTACAGCAATTTGTCAATATTCCTGTCGGTAATTCAAAAACGCAGGAAGGCTCAATCGAATACGAAAAAAATATGCGCCTTGCAAACGCAATCTGCGATGAGCTTGAAAAAATGAGAGATAACGCAATATGAAAAAATATTTTCGGGAAGTGATAGAATGAAGATGGTTTCGTGGAACGTCAACGGACTGCGTGCGTGCGTTCAGAAAGGGTTTTTAGATTTTTTTAATGAAATAAATGCCGACATTTTTTGTGTTCAGGAAACAAAGCTTCAGCAGGGGCAAATCGACCTACAGCTTGACGGTTATTACCAATACTGGAATTACGCCGAGAAAAAGGGTTATTCGGGCACTGCCATTTTCACAAAGACAGAGCCTTTGTCGGTAAGCTACGGAATTAATATCGAGGAGCACGATACCGAGGGCAGGGTGATAACGCTTGAGTATAACGACTTCTATTTTGTAACCGTATATACTCCGAATTCACAGAATGAGCTTAAAAGACTGTCGTACCGTATGCAATGGGAGGACGATTTTCTTAAATATCTCAAGCAGCTTGAAAGTTCAAAGCCGGTTATTTTCTGCGGCGACCTGAATGTTGCCCACAATGAAATCGACCTTAAAAATCCAAAAACAAACAGGAATAACGCAGGCTTTACCAATGAGGAAAGAGCAAAAATGACTGCTTTGCTTGATTCGGGCTTTACCGATACTTTCCGTTATTTTTATCCCGATAAAGAGGGTGTATATTCGTGGTGGTCCTACCGATTCAAAGCCAGAGAGAAGAATGCAGGCTGGCGCATTGACTATTTCTGCACTTCAGAATCGCTTGATGATAAGCTTCGGGACGCGAAAATCCATACCGATGTTTTCGGCTCGGATCATTGTCCGATTGAGCTTGATATTGACATTTAAAGGGTGATACAATGGCTGAGAATAAAACAAATGTTATGAGAATACTCGACAAGGAGAAAATACAATACAATCATTATGAGTATCCGCACGGAAAAGAAGCAGTTGACGGCGTAAGCGTGGCGAAGCTTTTAAATCAAAATCCCGATTGTGTTTTCAAAACTCTTGTAACACACGGCGGCAACGGGTATTTTGTCTTTGTTGTTCCTGTTGCAGAAGAGCTGGACCTTAAAAAAGCGGCGAAAGCAGTCGGCGAAAAGTCTGTAGAAATGATTCACGTCAAGGACATCAACAAGGTTACGGGATATATACGCGGCGGCTGTTCGCCTATTGGTATGAAAAAGCAGTATAAAACTGTAATTCACGATTCCAGCCTTAGCATTGAGAAGATAATAGTCAGCGCAGGGAAGATAGGCTATCAGATTGAGCTTGCACCTGCTGATTTAATTGCTCTGACAGGTGCAAAAACGGCGGATATCGTCAAATAATCTTGATTTATTATCCGTTTTATCTCTTGACATATTATTAAATTTGTCGAATTTTAAAAAATATATTTACAATTTGTTAAAAATTTACTATAGTTTTCTTGACAAAGAGCAGTGTGAATGATAAACTAAAATTACTTATTACATTAGGAGGATATATTAATGGACAATAACAATTTCCCGCAGGATCCGAATCTGAACCAGAATAACAATCAGCAGCCGCAGCAGCCGTTTAATCAGCAGCCGCAGCAGCCGTTCAATGCTCAGCCGCAGCAGCCGTTCAATGCTCAGCCGCAGCAGCCGTTTAACGCTCAGCCGCAGCAACCGTTCAATGCTCAGCCGCAGCAGCCGTTTAACGCTCAGCCGCAGAACAACCCGTTTTCTGCAAATAACGGCGGACATAACTTCAATACACAGCCGAATAACCCGTTTATGACTACAAACAATTATGTTCCGGGCAGTGATCCGGCAGCTCATACAAAGGGCATTATTTCAACAATATGCGGTGCAGTCAGCATTTTGCTCAATCTTATCGCAATGATTGCTGTTTGCAGCTGTACCTGTAATGTAACAAACAACCCGTTTAGCTACAGTGCATATGAAAGCCTGTCAGCTGCAATTGTTGTCAGCGGAATTCTTATTTTCATCGCTGCAGCAGCCGCAGTGGTCGGTATCGTTTTTGCGGCTTTGGGCAAGAAAACAAGCACTGATCCGTTGCTGACAGCCGGTCTTGTCCTGTCAATAGTGGGTGCGGTTCTTACATTCATCTTACTCATCGTTTGCACTTGCACATGCGCTTGCGGTGCGTCAGCAAGTTCTTCAGATGTAAACCGCCTTCTTAAAGCTCTTTCATAAAAAGTGATATTTTAATTTTTGGGGTCGCCGCAAAACTACATAAAGCCAAGCTTAACCTGAACCTTTTTAAATCTGTTTTGCTTTGCTTTTGGTTTTGCAGCGCCTCTTTTCTTTTGGAGGAAATATGTTATCATATATTGATTTTTTCGGATATCCCATCTCAAGCTACGGCTTAATGGTTGCGCTGGGTGTTGTGACGTGTATTCTGTATGTGTATATTCAGTATAAAAGACACCCCGGGATTAATTACGTCAATATTATCTTTGCCGCACTGTGGATAGCCCTCGGCATTTTTGTCGGCTCTCATATTCTGTACGGTATAACCAATTTTTCTAAAATCGTCAAGCTGTTAAGCAATGCCGAAATATATTTCGAGGATTTTTCTCTTGGAATTTCTGCCCTCGGTACTCTCGTCGGCGGAATGGTTTTTTACGGCGGACTTATCGGCGGTGCGATAGCGGCTTTTTTGTATTTCAAGCTTACAAAAAAGGATGTGGGGCTGTATTGTGATTTTCTTGTTCCGTGCATACCATTGTTCCATTTTTTCGGCAGAATAGGCTGTTTCCTTGGCGGCTGCTGCTACGGTATAGAATATCCGATAGGCTTTACCTATACGAATTCTGTTGTTGAGGCGGCAAACGGTGTGTGCAGGTTGCCGATTCCGCTTATCGAGGCTTTCTTCAATATACTCATTTTTATTCTGTTGCTTGTGTGCTATAATAAGAATATAATGAAAAAGGGTCATCTGATTTTAGTTTATTGCTTCACTTATCCCGTTGTTCGCTTTATTGATGAATTTTTCAGAGGCGATGAAATCAGGGGATTCTGGGGCCCGCTTTCCACTTCACAGTGGATAAGCCTTGTGATATTTGCCGCAGCGTTAATATATGTGATAATCGGCAAAATCAGAGGACAGAAATTCTTAAATAAAAAATCAGCTTAAAGCGGTGATATAATGAAAGCCGGGGTATCAACAGCCTGCTTGTATCCTATGGAAACAACCGATGCGCTAAAAGCCCTGCTCAAAAACGGGGTAAAGTGCGTTGAGATTTTCTTTAATACCTATAGTGAAATTCAAAAGCCTTATGCGTCTGAGCTTCGCAGTATATTAAACGAATATGGTGCGACAATAAAATCAATTCACCCGTTTACATCAGGCTATGAGCCATATCTGATTTTTTCCGATTATGAAAAGCGCTACAGAGAAACCTGTGAATTTTACAGGCGATATTTTGACTGCGCCGCATATCTCGGTGCAAAAATTGTAGTGCTTCACGGCGACAGAAAAACTGCACTTAACGGCATAAGTGACGAGGAGTATTTCGAGAGATTCGCCGAGCTTTCAAAAATCGGAAAAGAGTATGGTGTTTTGCTTGCACAGGAGAATGTAAATGCGTTCAGAAGTCAGAATCCTGCTTTTATCAGAAAAATGAGAGAATATCTTGGCGATGAAGCAAGCTTTGTTTTTGATATCAAACAGGCTGTCCGTTCGCATAACGATCCGCTTGAAATGTGCGACGCAATGGGAAACCGTCTTGTGCACGTCCATATCAACGATAACGATAAAACCAACGACTGCCTTTTGCCCGGCGCAGGCTTGACGGACTATGGCAGAATTTTAGCGAAGCTGAGTACAAACGGTTACAAGGGCGACTTTATTGTAGAGGTTTATCGGTCAAATTTTTCTGAGCTGTCGCAGCTTATCAGCTCATACGGGTTTGTTAAAAATCTTTTGGAAACGCACTGTGGTTAAAATTGATAAAAATTATATTAAAAGCTTGTTGAAATCAATATGTTGTAATTCCTTGCAATTTATCCTCTAAATGTGTTATAATTATCAAAATGATATTCTGTTGGAGGAATTTTTTATGAAATGTCCATATTGCGGATATGAAGAAAGTAAGGTTATAGATTCAAGACCTGCTGACGACGGCGAAAGAATTCGCAGACGCAGAGAATGTCTTGGCTGCAATAAGCGCTTTACGACGCACGAGGTTATCGAAACGGTTCCGATAATCGTTGTCAAGCGTGACAAATCAAGAGAAACCTTTGACAGAAACAAGCTTACCGCAGGAATTTTAAGGGCGTGCGAAAAGCGTCCGGTTTCGCTTGAGTCGATAGAGCAGATAGTGACCGACATTGAAACAAAACTGCAGAACTCACTCGACAGAGAGGTTACCTCTAAGGCAATCGGTGAGTATGTTATGGAGCACCTCAAAAATGTTGACGAGGTTGCATATGTCCGTTTTGCATCGGTCTATCGCCAGTTTAAGGATATCAACACCTTTATGGAGGAGCTTAACAAGCTCTTGCAGGAAAAATAAAAAATCAGCCTCGCTTCAATAGAAACGAGGCTTTATTTATTGTGCTTAATCGTCATAATGACCTTTGCACGAAGCGATAATTATTGCTCCGTCTTTTTCACAATAGACTATCCTGTGTTTATCGTCTATTCGTCTGCTCCACCAACCGCTCAGGTTTTCTTTCAATGCTTCGGGTTTTCCTAACCCATCAAAGGTGTTGCGCTGTATGTCTTTTATCAGCGCGTTAATCCGTTTAAGAGTTTTTTTGTCCTGTGATTGCCAGTAGCAGTATTCTTCCCAAGCACGTTCTTCCCATAATAATTTCATACGATCAATCCTCTATGAGGTCATGTTCGGTAAGAACGGACTTACCTGACTCAATGTCAGAAATTACGCTTTGCAGATAGTTCATATTCTTTTCTGAATAAAACGGATCGGCAGAAATCTCAAACGGTATTCTTTTTTCACGGCTCACTTTAGTTGCAAATATTGTGAAAGCCGTAGTCATACTCATACCCATTTCCTTGCAGACCTTTTCCATGCTTGCCTTTAAATCGGCGTCCATACGAAAGTTAACCATAGTTTGTGCCATTAAAATCACCCTTTCTTTCATTTAGTATAGCATATTGTAAAGCAGATATCAAGTTATTGCTTTACAATATTATATGCGTTTTTTCAAAAAGATATAAAAAACACGCTTCTGCCATATGACAAAAGCGTGTTAGTGGTGGGAACAATAGGGCTCGAACCTATGACCCTCTGCTTGTAAGGCAGATGCTCTCCCAGCTGAGCTATGCTCCCATTTGTTTTCAACGCTTAGTATGATATCATATTGAGTTTGTTTTGTCAAGCAAAATGCAAATTTTTTCATTTTAAGATATTGACACAATTCTGCGAAAAATGTATAATTAACTCAATGTGAATACGAAACAACGGCTGTGACGGGACAAATTACCGTGTTTTGCTGTTCAGAGAGAAAGCCCCCGGCTGAAAGGCTTTTCTGCAAAACGGTCTGAGCCATCCCCGAGTCTGCGGCGACGAACCGCACGTATGTCGGCGTTAACGGCGTTAAAGCGGCACAACACGTTGTGCAATTTGGGTGGTACCGCAGGATAATACTCTTGCCCCATATCGGGGGCAGGAGTTTTTTTGTTTCGCAGATAATTTATTTCTTAAGGAGATTTTTGAAATGCAGTGGACAGGACTAAATGAACTCAGAGAAAAGTATCTTTCTTTTTTTGAAAGCAAGGGTCATCTTCGTTTGCCGAGTTTTTCGTTGATTCCGAAGAACGACAAGAGCCTTTTGCTTATCAATTCCGGTATGGCGCCGATGAAAAAGTATTTTACGGGTGAGATTACTCCGCCGAGAAAGAGAGTTACTACCTGCCAGAAATGTATCAGAACACCCGATATCGAAAGAGTAGGTATCACGGCACGTCACGGTACATTCTTTGAAATGCTCGGCAACTTCTCGTTCGGCGATTACTTCAAGCACGAGGCTACAGCATGGGCATGGGAATTCTTTACAAAGGTTCTTGAAATTCCCGAAGAAAAGCTTTATGTTTCAATCTATGAAAATGACGACCAGGCATTTGACATCTGGACAAAAGAGGTCGGCGTTTCTCCCGACCATATGGTAAGACTCGGCAAAGAGGACAACTTCTGGGAGCACGGCACAGGTCCTTGCGGTCCTTGCTCTGAAATATATTTTGACAGAGGACCGGAAAAGGGCTGCGGCAAGCCCGACTGTGCAGTAGGCTGTGACTGCGACAGATATGTTGAGGTGTGGAACCTTGTTTTCACTCAGTTCGACAGCGACGGCAACGGCAACTATGCTCCGCTTGACCACCCGAATATTGATACCGGTATGGGACTTGAAAGACTTGCCTGCGTAATGCAGGGCGTTGACAATCTTTTCCTTGTTGATACGGTTCAGAATATTATGAAGAAAATCAGCGAGCTTACGGGAGTAAGCTACGGCGAGAACGATAAGAACGATATTTCCCTGCGTGTAATAACCGACCATATTAGAAGCACAACATTTATGATCAGCGACGGCGTAATGCCGAGCAACGAGGGCAGAGGCTACGTTTTAAGAAGATTGCTTAGAAGAGCTTCACGTCACGGCAGAATGTTGGGTGTAACAGAGCCGTTCCTTTATAAGGTATGCTCAACCGTTATCGAGGAGAACAAGTCTGCTTACCCGGAGCTTCTGGAGAAAAAGGACTTTATCGAGCGTCTTATAAGAGTCGAGGAAGAGAACTTCAACAAAACAGTTGAACAGGGCTTTGCTATTCTCAATGACTTTATGGATAAAAACGACTGCGAGGTATTCTCGGGCGAAAGAGCCTTCAAGCTTAGTGATACCTACGGCTTCCCGATTGACCTGACAAAAGAAATTCTTGCAGAGCGTGGAATTGCCGTTGACGAAGAAAGATATAATGAGCTTCTGGCGGAGCAGAAGAAAAACTCAAAAAATGCAAGAGAAAAGGCAGGCTCCGAGGCATGGCTGAGTGAAAGCGCAGATCTGAGCGGTGTTGAAAAAACCGACTTTGTCGGCTACACAGATTACAGCGCTGATGCAGAGGTTGCCGCAATTATCAAAGACGGCAAGAGAGTGGATACTATTTATCAGGGCGACGAGGCTGTTGTCGTTCTCAACAAAACTCCGTTCTATGCCGAGAGCGGCGGACAGGCGGCTGATACGGGTGTTATTGCCAATGGCAACGCAAGTGCCGACGTAACCTCCGTAACCAAAAATCACGACGGCGTGTTTATGCACGGTATCCTGCTTACAAGCGGTATGCTTTCAGTCGGCGATACGGTTAACGCAGAGATTGACGTTGAAAAGCGTAACGATACAATGAGAAACCACACAGGCGCTCATCTTCTTCAGGCGGCTCTGCGTCAGGTTCTCGGCACACACGTTCAGCAGGCAGGTCAGCTTGTTAACGACGACAGAATCCGTTTTGACTTTACCCATTTTTCACCGCTTACAGCGGAGGAAATTTCCAAGGTCGAGGATTTGGTCAACGAAGAAATTCTCAAGGCTGAGGAAGTTGTCACAAGTGAAATGCCGATAGAAGAAGCGCAGAAGCTCGGTGCAATGGCTTTGTTCGGCGAGAAATACGGCGATATAGTAAGAGTTGTAAAAGCCGGCGACTTCTCGGTTGAATTCTGCGGCGGCACACACGAGGACAACACCGCAAAGCTCGGTCTGTTTAAAATTATCAGCGAATCCTCTGTTGCTTCGGGCGTCAGAAGAATAGAAGCTGTTACAGGACACGGTGTGTTAAAAACTATCAACAGCTACAAAGCTCTTATCCGCAAGGCTGTAGAGGTTGCAAAAATCAATAATCCTTCTGAGCTTGCAAGAGCCTGTGAGCAGCTTGTAAGCGACAACAAGGAAATGGCAAAAGAAATCGAAAGACTCAACGACACCATGGCGTCAATGCGTATGGGTGTGCTGTTTGAGAATGCATATAAGGTTAAAGGCGTTAAGGTTGTTTCTGCTGCGTTTAATAATGTCAATGCAGAGATGCTCAGGTCAATGTGCCACAATGCGATAGAAAAAACGCCGAAGTGCGTTGTCGTTCTTGCAGGAATGATGGACGGCAAGGCTACCTTTGCCTGCTGCTGCGGCAAAGAGGCAAGGGAGCTTCACGGTGCAAATGCAGGTAAAATTGTAAAAGAGGTAGCAAAAATTGCCGGCGGCAACGGCGGAGGCAAGCCGGACATTGCAATGGCAGGCGCAAAGGACGTTACCAAGGTTGACGAGGCAATAATGGCTGTCAACGATATCGTAGCAAACTTTGTTCACGAATAAACGGAGAATTACAATGCTTTGTGTAAAACCATCATACGATGAAAAACTGAATAAAGAGCTAATCGGCACAACCCGGATTATCGGTGATAATCCGGTGCTGCTGACTGCAATCGAAAACGAAAAACTTGTCGGTTATGCCGTGCTTGACCCTATAGGCTCCGATATAAGGATTGCGAGCCTGAATATCCCGTCAATGCTCGATCCTGAAAATCCGGGCAAGGATGACTTTGAGCTTGCCGAATATCTTGTCAGGGCAGCAGCAAATTATGCCTACAACAGGCTAATGTCAACATTAAGCTTTGATGATTTGCAATACAAGCCGATTTTAAGCCGATTTGCCTTTGAGGAAATAGACAATAAATTTCAGCTTGATATTAAAGTATTGTTTAAAAAGTGCGAAAATTGTTTATCGGGGCATTAACACTTGTAGTTTTCGTCGGTTTATCTTATAATAAATTTGTGTATTTTTAAAGATTTTGCAGTATGAAACGGAGGAATAAGAATGAGTACAGTCAACAATAAAGAGGTCATTTCTCAGGCAAAGCAGGAGATTGCCAATTCTGTTGCCTATAAAAGACTTTCTACTCTTTTTGATGATGGAACATTCACTGAAATTGATGCTTTTGTAAAGAGCAGCGATTGCTATGCCGAGGTTGTTGCAGGCTACGGTGCGGTCAACGGCTGCCCTGCATACGCTTTTGCACAGAACAGCGATTTTGCAAGCGGCGCAATGTCAAAGGCACAGGCTTCAAAGCTTGAGAAGATTTATGATTTGGCGGTTAAAACAGGCAGTCCGGTAATCGGTCTTTATGACTCAAACGGCGCAAGACTCAATGAGGGCGTTGATATGCTTGGCGGATACGGCAAAATTCTTAACAGTATCAGCAATCTTTCGGGTGTTGTTCCGCAGATTTCTGTTGTTCTCGGCAATTGCTTCGGCGCAGGCGCGCTTAATGCGGCAAATGCAGATATAATTATTATGACAAAGGATGCTAAATTCACGGTTGCAACAAACGGCACAGACGGTGATGCCGACAGCGCATACGAGTGCGGACTTGTTGATGTTCTGGCTGACGGCGAAGCCGATGCTATCACAAAAACCCGTGAGCTTATTACTTATCTTCCGTCAAATAACCTTTGTATGGCTCCTATTGCAGACGGCATTGACGCTGAAACCGCAACAGGCACAGACGCAATAAAGCTCACTGTTGATGCAGGTACTTTTTTTGAGCTTAAAGCAGGCAGCGGCAAAAACGCAAAGGTAGGCTTTGCAAGAATTTACGGCAGTACAGCCGCTGTGGTTTCAACAAACGGCGAAGAGCTTGATTGCAAGTCCTGCAAAAAAATTGCAGATTTTGTTACCCTGTGCGACAGCTTCGCAATTCCTGTTGTTACATTTGCCGACAGCACAGGCTTCAAGTGCCTTAAGTCGGCATCAAAGCTTGCCGCTGTTTATGCACAGGCAACAACCGTCAAGGCTACCGTTGTTACGGGTCAGGCTTACGGTCCGTTCTATGTAGCACTTGCAGGCACAGGCGCTAATGCCGATATCACATTTGCATGGGCAGACGCAAGCATCGCTCCGCTTCCTCCGGTAACAGGCGCAAATATTCTCTGGGCAGACAAAATGGCTGTTCCGGTAGCTCAGCAGCAGGCAGTTGTTGACGAATTCAAGGCTACCGAGTGCAGCGCATTTGCAGCAGCAGCCAAAGGCTATGTCGAGGATGTAATCAACCCTGAGGATACAAGGGCAAAGCTTTTTGCAGCGCTTGATATGCTCGCCGGCAAGAGAGTTTCCACTCTGCCGAAGAAGCACAGCACAATTTAATTTCATACTGTTATTTATATAAGAAATTTTGCATAAAGGAATGATAATAATGAAAAATTTGAGAATTACTGTAAATGGCACAGCATATGATGTTCAGGTTGAAGAGCTTGGCGGCGCTGTATCTTCTGCTCCGGCGGCAGCACCGGCACCCGCGGCAGCTCCCGCACCGGCAGCAGCTCCTGCTGCTCCTGCGGCTCCGGCAGGCGCAGGCGAACCGTTAAAGGCTCCGATGCCGGGTACTATAGTATCTGTTAATGTTTCTGCAGGTCAGAAGGTAAACGAGGGCGATGTTGTTGTTGTTCTTGAGGCTATGAAGATGGAGAACGAGATTATGGCTCCTAAGTCTGGCACAATCACCTCTGTTTCTGTTTCAAAGGGCGAGAGCGTTGCATCAGGAGCTGTTCTTGTTACAATTCAGTAATACGGAAAGCTTATCAGAAAGGACTGACAAAAATGGCAAAGAAAAAAATCCTTGTAACCGAAACCGCGCTTAGAGACGCACATCAGTCTTTGATTGCAACAAGAATGTCAACCGAGGATATGCTTCCGATATTGCCTATGCTCGATAAGGTTGGTTATCATTCCCTTGAGTGCTGGGGCGGCGCTACGTTTGACTCTTGTCTGAGATTCTTAAACGAGGACCCGTGGGAAAGACTCAGAACAATCAGAAAGAACTGCCCGAACACCAAGCTTCAGATGCTTTTCAGAGGTCAGAATATGCTCGGCTACCGTCACTATGCCGATGACGTGCTTGAGTACTTTGTTCAGAAATCCTGTGCAAACGGTATTGATATAATCAGAATTTTTGACGCTCTCAACGATATAAAAAACCTCAAAACAGCAATCAAGGCGGCAAAAAAAGAGGGTGCTCATGTTCAGGTTGCAATTTCGTACACAACCGGCCCTGTTTTCACAACCGACTACTATGTTAAGTACGCCAAGAAAATCGCAGAGGCAGGCGCAGATTCAATCTGCATCAAGGATATGGCGGCTCTTCTTACGCCGAACAAAACAGTTGAGCTTGTAAAGGCTCTCAAGAAGGCTGTTAATCTTCCGATTGATTTGCACACCCACTACACCTCGGGTCTTGCGTCAATGTGCCTGCTCAAGGGCGTTGAAGCAGGCGCCGACATAATCGACACTGCTATTTCACCGCTTGCACTCGGCACATCACACGCCCCGACCGAGTCAATGGTTGCGGCTCTTCAGGGCACAGATTATGACACAGGTCTTGACCTTAAGCTCTTGAACGAAATAAGAACCTACTTTATGGGTTTAAGAGAAAAATATATTGCGTCCGGTCTTCTCGACCCGAAAATGCTTGCAACAGACACAAATGCGCTGATGTATCAGGTTCCGGGCGGAATGCTCTCAAACCTGCTCTCACAGCTTAAGCAGGCAGGCAAAGAGGACCAGTTTACCCAGGTTCTTGAAGAAGTGCCGAGAGTAAGAAAAGACGCCGGTTATCCGCCGCTTGTTACTCCTACATCTCAGATTGTCGGCACTCAGGCTGTGTTCAATGTTATCACAGGCGAGCGCTACAAGATGTGCACAAACGAGTTTAAGGATCTGGTTGCAGGCAAATACGGCACAACTCCTGTTCCGGTTGACGCTGACTTCAGAAAGAAGATTATCGGCGACGAAAAGCCTGTTACCTGCCGTCCGGCAGATTTACTTGAGCCTGAGCTTGAGTCGCTCAAGGCAGAGTGTGCACAGTGGACACAGCAGGAGGAGGACGTGCTGTCCTATGCTATGTTCCCGAAGGTAGCTGTTGACTTCTTCAAAAAGCGCCGTGACGCTCAGGTCGGCATCGACAGAGCAAACCTTGACGAAGAAAAGCAGATTCATCCGGTTTGATTGTAATATAATGTGTATTGATAATCGTCTGCCGATAAATCCCGGCAGGCGATTTTTCGGAATATAAAATATAAGAAAAAACTGAAAAAGGTTCAAAAAACATATTGACATTATGCAAAACCTTTGATATAATATTTTGCGAACAATAAAGCAAGGCAGTAATGCTTTCACCTATAGGGTTTCGTCTGCTATGGGTCAATACTTTTATCATTATAATTTTTGTTATTTTGACTTTGTATTGTTGCGGACGGAGTATTCTGTCCGCTTTTGTTTTTATGCTTTTAAATGTGCATTTTGGAGGTGCTTGACAATTAGCAAACAGGAACTTCAGATTAACGAGGAAATTCGAGACAAAGAATTGAGGGTTATCAATTCAGACGGTACACAGCTTGGCATTATGGCGCTTAACAACGCTTTGAATATGGCTGCCGAGCAAAATCTTGATCTGGTCAAGATTGCACCGCAGGCTAAGCCGCCTGTATGCAAAATTATGGACTATGGCAAGTATCGTTTCGAACAGGCAAAACGTGAGAAAGAAGCAAAAAAGAATCAGAAGGTCATTGATATCAAGGAGATTCGTTTGTCCTTGAATATCGACACGCACGATTTCAACACAAAGCTTTCTCATGCCAAAAAGTTTATAGCATCGGGAAACAAGGTCAAGGTTTCTATCCGCTTCAGAGGACGTGAAATGGGCCATCCCGAAATCGGTACTGAAATTATGAAAAAATTTGCAAGCAGTTGTGAGGACGTTGCCAACGTTGAAAAGCCTGCAAAGCTCGAAGGACGCAGTATGATAATGTTCCTTGCTCCAAAACCGCTTAAGTAAAATTTCAAGGAGGAAATACAAATGCCGAAGATTAAAACACACAGTGGTGCAAAAAAGCGCTTTAAGCTTTCAAAAAATGGTAAGGTTATCCGTGCTCACGCTAACAAGAGCCACATCCTTAACAAAAAGACTACAAAGCGTAAAAGAGGTTTAAGACAGACAACTGTTACCGACAAGACAAATACAGCACAGATCAAAAGACTTATTCCTTACAAATAATCACTGCAAACAAGTATATAACGGAGGTAATATATAATGGCTCGTATAAAAGGTGCGATGATGACTCGCAAAAGAAGAAAAAAGACTTTAAAGCTTGCCAAGGGTTATTGGGGTGCCAAGAGTAAGCACTTCAAGATGGCTAAGCAGGCTGTAATGAAGAGCGGCAACTACGCTTATATCGGCCGTAAGCAGAAGAAGAGAGATTTCAGAAGACTCTGGATCACCCGTATTTCTGCCGCTTGCCGTATGAATGATACAAACTATTCATCATTTATGAACGGCCTTAAAAAAGCTGGCGTGACTCTTAACAGAAAAATGCTTTCCGAGATTGCAATTTCAGACCCGGCTGCATTTACAAAGCTTGTTGAGCAGGCTAAAAACGCCCAATAAAAAAGCTGAAGCTGCGTTTGGGAATATCCCAAACGCTCTTTTCGCATAGTGTTTAAATTGAATGGTGATATCCGTGAGAGAGATTAACAGCAAGGACAACAAACTGATAAAATACATATCACGCCTTAACACAAGCACGTCTTTCAGAAGAAAAGAGGGCTGCTTTGTCTGCGAGGGCGTGCGTCTTTGTGCGGACGCAGTCAGAAGCGGCATAAAGGTCAAAGCCGCCTGCTTTGTTCCTGTGGCTTTTGATAAATGTCAGGAGCTTATAAATTCTCTTGACAGCAGTGTCGAATGTTTCTCTCTTTCGGACAATCTGTTCAAAGCCGTTGCGCAGACTCAGACGCCGCAGGGCGTTATTCTGGTCTGCTATATGCCGAGGCATGAGGATTGCCGCCTTGATTTTGACCGTGCCGTTGCTCTTGAAGCAATACAGGACCCTCAGAATATGGGCACAGTCCTGCGAAGTGCCGAGGCTTTTGGCATTGACTGCGTTATTTTGTCAAAAGACTGCTGCGATATTTTCAGCCCCAAGGTGTTAAGGGGAAGTATGGGAGCAGTTTTTCGTCAGAAATTTTTTATAGCCGAAGATTTTTATTCTACGCTTACACAACTCAATAATGACGGCGTAAAGACATATGCGGCTGTACCGAGAAACGGTGTTGACATTGTTTCTGCTGATTTCTCGTCAAGGTGCTGCACGCTTATCGGCAACGAGGGCAACGGCCTGACCGAAAAGGCTATTCATCTTTGCAGCGATAAAATTACTATCCGTATGATCGGCAACGCAGAGTCGCTGAATGCTGCTGTTGCAGCATCGGTTGCTATGTGGGAAATGGTAAGGGGGAATATGGATTGAACAGCTCTCTTTATTCGGTATGGCTTCAGCAGTGTGTCGGTTATAACTTTCAAAAAATCAAAGAGGTTATTGAATTTTTCGGCTCTGCCGAAGAAATATATAAAGCCTCACCACAGCAACGTCGTGAAAGCGGTTTTTTTACACAAAATCAAATAAATCGTTTTTCGGCATATACACTTGACAACGCTTGTGATATAATAGACAAATGCGAAAAATTAAATTACACTGTTTTATCAATTGAAGACGAAGCTTATCCGAAGCGTCTTTACGAAATTTCAAATCCGCCGTGTGTGCTGTATGTTCACGGCAGAATGCCCGATGTTGACAACACGCTTACAATCGGTATTGTCGGCACGCGCACGGCAACGAGCGAGGGAATAAGAAATTCCTTTACATTCGGCAGGGATTTGTCAATGTGCGGTGCAATAGTAGTCAGCGGAGGCGCACTTGGTATTGACTGCGCTTCTCACAGAGGTGTGCTGCAAAATGACGGTGTTACAGTCTGTGTTCTCGGATGCGGTATTAATTACAACTATCTTTCCGAAAATGCATCAATGCGCAAGCTTATTGCAAATAAAGGTGCAGTAATATCGGAATATCCTCCCGACTATCCGCCGTCAAATTACACATTCCCGCAGAGAAACAGGATAATTTCTGGCCTTTCCAACGGTATTCTTGTTATCGAAGCAGGCGTCAGGAGCGGTTCGCTTATCACGGCACGTCTTGCGCTTGAACAGAACCGTGATGTTTTCTCTGTTCCGGGAAGTCTTATAAACGCAAAAGCAAAGGGAACGAACTCACTGCTTAAGCAGGGCGCAATTACCGTAACCTCATATAAGGATATTGTAGAAGAATATGCACAAAGATATGAGCTTATAATTGAGCATGAATCGGTTTTGGCTGACGAAGCCGAAATTGAAGACGTTCCCGTTGCAGGAAAACCAAAACAACAGACGATTAAGCTTAATTCTGATAAAACTAAAAGAGAAAAGCTGAATATTGATTCAGCCGACCGACAAAATAATAAACAAATCCGGAATGTGTCAGTATGTCCTGTCGGAGTATCCGAAGAAGCCGGGCGTGTTTTTGACGCTCTCAGCTCTACACCGCATTATATTGACGAAATAGCCGATAAGCTCAACCTGCCGCCGCAGGCGGTTATGTCGTCCCTGACCGAGCTTGAAATTTTCGGCGCTGCAGAAGCTGTTTCGGGCGGCAGATACATTCGCAAATAACGGAGGGAAAAATATGTCAAAATTAGTAATAGTTGAGTCACCGTCCAAGGCAAAAACGATAAAAAAGTATCTCGGCAAGGGATACAATGTTATCGCTTCAAAGGGTCACGTCCGTGACCTGCCTGCGGCAAGACTCAGCGTTGATATAAAAAAGCACTTTGAACCGAAATATGCAGTAATCAAGGGCAAGGAAAAGCTTGTTGAAGAGCTTAAAGAGGCAGCCGAAAACAGCGAAAGCGTTATTCTTGCGACCGACCCGGACCGTGAGGGAGAGGCGATTTCGTGGCATCTTGCATATCTGCTCGGCCTTGATACAAATGAGCAGAACAGAGTAGAATTTAACGAAATCACAAAAACCGGTATAGAAAACGGAATGAGCCACCCCAGGGCAATCGACCGGAACCTTGTGAACGCCCAGCAGGCAAGAAGAATTCTTGACCGACTTGTGGGCTACAAGCTCAGCCCGTTCCTGTCACAGAAGATAAGAAGAGGACTATCGGCAGGACGTGTTCAGTCTGTTGCAGTAAAGATTATTGTTGACAGAGAGAATGAAATCCGCGCGTTCAAGCCCGAGGAATACTGGAGCATTGACGCAAAGCTTATACCAAAGGGCAGCCGCAGAATTCTGACTGCGTCACTTTACGGCGATAAAAACGGCAAGCTCAAGGTTGAAAACAAGGAGCAGTCCGACAAAATAATCTCCGAGCTTGAAAATGCCGAGTATAAGGTTGCAAAGGTAAAGCACGGCAGACGCAAAAAATCGCCTGCACCGCCGTTTATCACTTCTACCTTGCAGCAGGAAGCGTCAAGAAAGCTCGGCTTCCAGTCAAGAAGAACAATGAAAGTCGCTCAGGAGCTTTATGAGGGCGTCGAAATTCCGGAGCTCGGCGCCGTCGGTCTTATAACATATATGAGAACCGACTCACTTCGTATCTCAAATGACGCAATTAATGACGTAAGCGAATATATAAAGGGCAGATGGGGCGAAAAATACCTGCCGTCAAAGCCGAGATTCTTCAAATCCCGTGCAAACGCACAGGACGGTCACGAGGCAATCAGACCGACTATGGTGTCACTTGACCCTGCTAAGGTCAAGTCAAGCCTTACATCAGACCAGTATAAGCTGTATAAGCTCATCTGGGAGCGTTTCACGGCTTGTCAGATGGCTGACTGCATCCAGAAAACAACGCAGGCAGATATTGAGGCAGGCGACTATCTTTTCAAAGCCTCGGGATATATTGTCGATTTTGACGGCTTCACAGCATTGTATGTTGAGGGCAAGGACGTTGAGGAGGAGAAAGAGAAGCAGCTTCCTCCGCTTGAGCAGGATATGCCGTTAAAGCTTAAAGAGCTTGTTCCGGCTCAGCATTTCACCCAGCCGCCTGCAAGATATTCGGAAGCCTCGCTTATCAAGGCTCTCGAAGAAAACGGCATCGGCAGACCGTCAACCTATGCGCCGACTATAACGACAATAACTCAGCGTGAATATGTCACAAGAGAGAACAAAACCTTTAAGCCGACAGAGCTTGGCGAGGTTATGACAAAGCTTATGCAGGAGCGTTTTCCGAAGATTGTCAACGTGAAATTCACGGCGCAGATGGAGCAGGATCTCGACAAGATTGAAAGAGGACAGGAGGAATGGGTTGCTGTTCTTGACAATTTCTACGGCGATTTTGACAAGACCCTTAAAAAGGCTAAGGAAGAAATGCAGGGCGTTAAAATCCAGCTTAAAGAGGACGAAACTGACTATATCTGTGAATTCTGCGGCAGAAGAATGGTTGTAAAGGTCGGCAGATACGGCAAATTTATCGCCTGCCCCGGATATCCGGAGTGTAAGAATATCAAGAAATTCGTACAGGAAACAGGCGTAAAATGCCCTAAGTGCGGCGGAAACGTAATCGTAAGAAAAACCAAAAAGGGCAGAATCTTCTATGGCTGCAGCAATTATCCGGACTGTGATTTTGTTTCATGGAATGAGCCTGTAAACGAAAAATGTCCTCTGTGCGGAGAAATCCTTTACAAGAAAAAGGGCAAAAAGCCGACGCTTTTCTGCGCAAAAGAGGGCTGCGGCTATCAGAAAACGATAGAGGAAGAATAATCCGAAAAAATGCTCCTTGCTTTTTACTCGTAACGGAATTTAATCCGACTAAGAGTATAAGTGTTGTGACAAGAGTAATCTGCAAGAGCGTTTGTTCCTGATTATGCGGAAGGAGCTCAGAGCTTTAATATGACAGTCAATGTTATCGGGGCAGGTCTTGCAGGATGTGAGGCGGCTTGGCAAATTTCAAAGCGAGGGATAAATGTCCGTCTTTATGATATGAAGCCGCACAAGAAATCCCCTGCGCACAAGTCGGATAATTTTGCCGAGCTTGTCTGTTCAAACTCATTGAAAGCCGCAAGGTTTGCAAGTGCCGCAGGTATGCTCAAGCAGGAGATGAGAATGCTCGATTCTCTTTTGATGCAGTGCGCTGATAAATGCACCGTTCCTGCCGGCGGCGCTCTGGCGGTTGACAGAGATATTTTCTCGTCGCTTGTAACCGAACAGATAAAGAATAATTCAAATATAGAAATCGTTGAGAGCGAAATTACCGACCTCAACTTTGATGATATAACAGTCATTGCAACCGGTCCGCTTACATCGCAGCCATTGTCGGAAAAAATTAAGGAGCTGTTCGGCGGTTCACTCAGCTTCTTTGACGCTGCCGCTCCGATTGTTACGGCGGAAAGCATTGATATGAGCCGTGCTTTTACCGCATCAAGGTACGATAAGGGCGGCGAAGATGATTATATAAACTGCCCGATGAACAAAGAGGAGTTTGAACGCTTTGAGGATGCGCTTATTTCAGCCGAAAGAGCGCCTTTGCACGACTTTGACGTTTCAAACCCAAAGGTGTATGAGGGCTGTATGCCGATTGAGATTATGGCGCAAAGGGGCAAGGGCACAATACGTTTCGGCCCGATGAAGCCTGTCGGCTTGGTTGACCCGAACACAGGGCACAGACCCTGGGCGGTGCTTCAACTGCGGCGTGAAAATTCCGGCGGAACGCTTTATAACCTTGTCGGGTTCCAGACCAACCTGAAGTTCCCGGAGCAAAAACGTGTTTTCTCTATGATTCCTGCACTTGAAAATGCAGACTTTGTTCGCTACGGCGTTATGCACCGCAATACGTTTATCGACTCGCCGAGGGTTCTCTGCTCCGATTACAGCAGCAAAGCCAACAGACGCTTGTTCTTTGCGGGTCAGCTCACAGGCGTTGAGGGATATATGGAATCGGCGTCCTCGGGGCTTATCGCAGGAATAAATGCCGCAAGACTTTGTAATGGGCTTGATACAGTCACACTGCCCGAGAACACGATGATTGGCGCTTTGAGCAGGTATATCACCGATGAAAGCGTTAAGAAATTTCAGCCGATGGGAGCTAATCTCGGCATACTGCCGCCGCTTGGTGAAAAAATCAGGGATAAAAGGCTTAAAGCCGAAAAGCACGCAAATCGTTCGTTTGAAAGTCTGAACAATTTTATTGTTGAGAACAGACTTGATATATAGGAGTAATTTTATGAAGATAATTATAGATGCCTTTGGCGGTGATAACGCACCTGTTGAAATAATCAAAGGTGCCCGTATGGCAAAGGATGAATACAATATTGACATCATACTTACCGGCAGTGAGAGTAAAATACGCAAGGCTGCCGCTGAGAATGACATAAAAATTGACGATATGCAGATTGCCGATGCGCCCGAGGTTATCACAATGGAGGACGACCCGTCAGCTGTTATCAAGACAAAAAAGAACTCCTCAATGGCGCTCGGATTCAACCTTCTTGCGCAGGGAGAGGGCGATGCGTTTATATCGGCAGGCAACAGCGGCGCTCTTGTTATGGGCGCTACAATGATTGTCAAGCGTATAAAAGGCGTCAAGCGTCCTGCGTTTGCACCTGTTTTGCCCACTTTAAAAGGCTGCTCAATGCTGATTGACGGCGGCGCAAATGTTGAGTGCCGACCCGAAATGCTTGTGCAGTTCGGACTTATGGGTTCGATATATATGAACAAGGTCATCGGCGTGGATAACCCGAAAATCGGTCTTGCCAACTGCGGAGCCGAGGAACACAAGGGCACTCCGCTTTATCAGGAGGCTTATCAGCTTTTAAAATCGTCAAACCTGAATTTTGTCGGCAATATTGAGGGCAGAGGTGTTCCCGAGGGTGACAGCGACGTTGTTGTAGCCGACGGCTTCACCGGAAATATCATTCTCAAAATGTATGAGGGCGTTGCAGGCGCTCTTATGGGAAAAATTAAGGGCATTTTCACAAAAAATGTCAAAAATAAGCTTGCGGCGGCTCTTGTGCTTTCAGATATGAAAGAGATGAAAAAGCAGTTTGATTATAACGAATACGGCGGCTCGCCGATACTCGGTGTTTCAAAGCCTGTGTTCAAGGCTCACGGCAGCTCAAAGGCTCGCACAATCAAAAGTGCAGTCGGACTGACCGTTCAATTTGTCAAGAACAATGTCGTGAACGAGATAGCTGAAAACATCAATTTATAATACATATTATTTTTCAAGGATTTAAGGTGAATAAATTGGAACAATTCTGCAAAATGCTGCAATATGATTTCAAAAATATTGAATACTTAAAAATTGCGCTTACTCATTCTTCTTACGCAAACGAGCGAAAAGGAGAGGTTGTCTGCAATGAAAGGCAGGAATTTCTGGGAGATTCTGTTTTAAGTATAATTGTGTCCGATTATATTTTCAAAAACTGTCCCGATTTGCCCGAGGGTGAGCTGACAAAGCTCAGAGCCTCGCTTGTGTGCGAAAAGACGCTTGCGGTTTATGCCCGTTCAATCGAGCTGGGCAAGCATCTGCTGTTAAGCCGAGGTGAATGTAAAAACGGCGGCAGAAACCGTTCGTCAATTCTTGCAGATGCGTTTGAGTCGGTTATCGCCGCAATTTATCTTGACGGCGGAATAGAGCCTGCAAGAGAATTTGTTCTGCGCTTTGTTGTTGACGATATCAAAAATCACAGAACAAAGAATTTCAACGATTATAAAACAAAGCTTCAGGAGATTGTGCAGAAAAATCCCGAAGAAAAAATTTCATATGTTCTCACAGGAGAATCGGGACCTGACCACGACAAGCACTTTACGGTTGAGGTTCACTTGAACAGCAATGTTGTCGGTCGGGGCGGCGGCAGAAGCAAGAAAGAAGCTGAACAGCAGGCGGCAAGAGAAGCACTGGAGCTGATGGGATATTGAAACACACTAACGTAGCTATTTTTGTGCCGCACAACGGCTGTCCAAATCAGTGCAGCTTCTGCAATCAGAACGGGATAACAGGCTGTAATACGACGGTGACAAGAGAAGATGTCATATCGGCTGTTGAAACCGCCTTACATTCAAGAGGTTACACGGATGACGCCGAGATAGCTTTCTTCGGCGGCAGCTTTACCGGCATTGAGCCTGAATATATGCAGATGCTTTTAAGTACGGCATATGAATATGTTTCAAAGGGTTTATTTAAGGGTATCAGAATTTCAACAAGACCCGATTATATAAATCAGGAAATTCTTGATATTTTAAAAAAGTACGGCGTCACATCAATTGAGCTTGGCGCACAGAGTATGGATGATGATGTGCTTAAAGCAAACAAGAGGGGGCATACAGCACAAGATGTTGTCACAGCCTCACAGCTGATAAAAGAAAACGGCTTTTCACTCGGACTGCAGATGATGACCGGACTTTATAAAAGCGACGACAAAAAGGATATATATACTGCACAGCAGTTATCTCTGCTCCAGCCGGACACAGTCCGCATTTATCCGACAATAGTTCTGAAATACACTGACCTTGCTATACTTTACCTGAACGCAAAGTATTTTCCTCAGACACTTGAACAGGCAGTTGAGCTTTGTGCAAAGCTGCTTGATTTTTTTGACCATATGAATATCAGTGTCATAAGGCTGGGACTGCACGACAGCCCGTCGCTTAAGAGCGAATATCTCGGCGGGCCGTATCATCCGGCATTCCGTGAGCTTTGCGAAAGCAGAAGATTTGCCGAACGTGTTCTTGAAATGATAAAGGACTGTGACAGGGACGGTAACATAAAATCGTTTCTCGTCGAGGTCAGCCCATGCTATATCTCAAAGGCTGTCGGGCAGAAAAGAGCAAATCTTGAGTATTTTGCCAAGCAGGGTTATAATGTGCATATAACGCAGAATCAGCAGCTTGAAGCTGATAAAATAAAGCTAACACCGATTGAATGAAATTACATAGCAACGAGGTGAAACAGTGCTACTAAAATCACTTGAAATACAGGGTTTCAAAACCTTTCCCGATAAAACAAAATTAAGCTTTGACAAAGGAATTACAGCCGTTGTCGGACCTAACGGAAGCGGTAAAAGCAACATAAGCGACGCAATCCGCTGGGTTCTGGGCGAACAGTCGCCAAAGGCGCTTAGATGCTCAAAAATGGAGGATGTTGTCTTTAACGGAACTGATCAGCGAAAAAAGCAGGGCTACGCCGAGGTTACGCTGACAATAGACAACAAGGACCGCGCGCTTGAATTTGACGGTGACGAGATTGCCGTTACAAGAAGATATTACAGAAGCGGCGACAGCGAATACCTCATCAACCGTGCTTCGGTCAGACTTAAAGACATTCACGAGCTTTTTATGGATACGGGCCTTGGCAGAGACGGCTATTCGATGATAGGTCAGGGCAAAATCGACAGCATTGTAGCATCAAAGAGTGAGGACAGACGTGAAATATTTGAGGAAGCCGCAGGAATTTCCCGTTACCGCTACCGTAAGATAGAGGCGGAGAGAAAGCTTAAAAGCGCAGAGGAAAATCTTGTGCGTCTGCGTGATATAGTATCGGAGCTTGAAGAGCGTGTTGAACCGCTCAGAAAGCAGTCTGAAAAAGCAACTGCATTTCTTGAGTATTCTTCAGAGAAAAAAGAGATTGAGATTGCCCTGTGGCTTGATACGCTCGAAAAATCTGCCGGTGTTCTGCGTGAGCACGAAGAAAAAATTGAGATAGCAAGAAGCCAGAACGAAGCCGCCGCAGACGAGCTTGATAAAATCTCTGCGCAGACAGAGGAATATTATCTCAAAGGCGGAGAATACTCGGGCAAGATTGAGCAGGTGAGAGGTGAGATTTCATCTCTTGAAGAGAAAAGCTCGGAAAAGCGCTCGTTTATCTCTGTTGCCGAAAACAATATATTCCACAACAATGAAAATATAAAGAGAATAGAGGGCGAAATACTTGCGCTTGATTCCTCTTTTTCAAATTTAGAGAAAGAAATAGCGAGCAAAAAAGCTCAGATAGAAGAAAAAAATCAGACAATAGAAAATGTAAAGAGGCAGTACGACAGCCTTGCACAGCAGCTCGGTGAGCTTAATCTTGTAACAGGCGAGAATTCACAGCTTATGCAGCAGCTCAGCATTTCGCTTACAAGGCTGACATCGGAAGCCGCCGATATCAAGGTCAGGCATATGACAAGCGCATCGTCTGCGGCTGAAAACGAAGAGAAAATCAGCCGCCTTAACGGTGATATAGCCGATGCAAAAAAGGCAATTGACGAACTATCGGATATGCTCAGCGGTTACGGAAAGCGTGAAAAAGATTATGCCGCAAAGCTTGTATCGCTCAATAATTCGTGCAGCGGCTTGAAGCTCAGGATAGATACAAAGAAGAAAAAAGCTGACGAGGAGAAAAAGCTTGCGGACAAGCTTGTGCTTGACACGCTTGAAAACCGCCGGAGAATCAAGCTTCTTGAGGATCTTGAGAAAAATCTTGAGGGCTTTAATCACAGTGTAAAGATAGTGATGAAGGAAAGCGAGAGTGGAACTCTCGGCGGTATTCACGGACCTGTTTCAAGAGTTATTCAGGTGCCGAAGCAGTACACTGTAGCGATTGAAACAGCCTTGGGTGCAGCGATGCAGAACATAGTAACCGGAACAGAAAACGATGCAAAGTCCGCTATAAATATGCTGAAAAAGCGTGACGGCGGACGCTGCACATTCCTGCCTATGACAACAATCAAGGGTAAATCGCTCAACGAAAACGGCCTTGAACGATGCGACGGCTTTATCGGCATTGCGCAGACTCTTTGTTCGTGCAGTCCGGAATATAACGGAATTTTAAGCTCCCTGCTCGGCAGGATAGTTGTTGCGGAGGACCTGAACTGCGCTGTCAGAATTGCCAAGCAGTATTCTTACAGATTCAAGGTTGTCACACTTGACGGTCAGGTTGTCAATGCAGGCGGCTCGCTCACAGGCGGCTCGCTTGCGAAGAAGTCGGGGCTTTTAAGCCGTGTAAGCGAGATTGAAAGTCTTAAACAGCACGACATTGACCTGACAAAAAAACAGGACGAAGCCACAAGCAGGTATAATCAGACTGTGTCCGAAATTCAGAAGGACGAAGCCGACATAACGGTATATCTTGATCAGATTGCAAAGCTTAAAGAACAGCAGATCAGACTTGAGGCGGAATTATCAGCCTGCAAAAATGAGTATGAAGGCTCACTTCGCACACTGTCCGATTATGAAGCCGAGCTTAAAACCCGCAAAAGCAACGCAAAAACCTTGCTCAGCAATACCGACAATGCGGCGGCGGAACTTGAAGAAATTAACAGGCAGATAAGCGAGATTGAAGAAAAATCAAAGGAAATTGCAGGGACAGGCGAGCAATATACAAAGCAGAGAGAGGAAATCTCTGCAAAGCTTCAGGAATTGAATCTGCAAAGGGTCACTCTTGACAAGGATATCGAGCTTCTTCGCTCTGAAATCAACCTTGCGTTAAGCACAGGAAATACGCAGGAGGCAAGAAAGAAAAACCTGCTTTCCGATATTGAGCTGTATAAAGAAAATAACGTCGGTATTCAGCGTCAGATTGACGAGCTGACCGCCGCAATAGAGCAGATAGCTGAAGACATAAAAATCAGGAACGAAAAGATAAATTCTCTTAATCAGGAGAGAATGAACCTTGAAAAGGCGAGCGCTGATTTAAGACGTCTTGAAAAGGAAAAGATAAACGAAAAAGAGCTTTCGGGCCGTGAGCTTGCACGTCTTGAGGAGAGAAAGGCAAATCTTCAGAAGCAGTATGACGATATCATCTCAAAGCTTTGGGAGGAATATGAGCTTACAAGGCGAGAGGCTGAACAGACAGTAAAGCCGCTTGACGACGTCAATGCGGCAAGAAAATGTCTGAACGAGCTGAAAAGTAAAATCAAGGCTCTCGGTTCGGTCAACGTCGGTGCAATAGAGGAGTACAAAGAAGTATCAGAGCGTTATGAGTTTTTAAGCGCTCAGGTAAGCGACGTTGAAAAATCAAGAAGCGAGATTCTGAGGCTTATCAACGACCTTACAAAGCAGATGCAGGAGCTTTTTGTTGACCGCTTTCACAAAATCAACGAGCATTTCAAGGCGACGTTCAAAGAGCTTTTCGGAGGCGGAGATGCTTTTCTTGAGCTTTCAAATCCCGACGATATCCTGCAAAGCGGAATAGACATCAACGTGCATCCGCCGGGAAAAATCGTTATGCATCTTGAGGCTTTATCGGGCGGCGAAAAAGCTCTTGTTGCAATTGCGCTGTACTTTGCTATAATGAAAGTAAGTCCTGCGCCTTTCTGCGTTATGGACGAGATCGAAGCGGCTCTCGACGATGTCAATGTTTACCGCTTTGCTTCATATTTAAGAAATATGAATGACAGAACACAGTTTATTCTGATTACGCACAGACGAGGCACAATGGAAGAGGCCGATGTGCTTTACGGCGTAACAATGCAGGACAAGGGCGTGTCAAAGCTTCTTGAAATGCACTCTACCGAGATTTCGCAGGCAACAGGAGTAAAATAAAAAAGGAATGATATAAATGGGCTTTTTCAGTAAAATAAAAGAGGGACTTAAAAAGACAAGAGATACCGTTGTGGGTCAGATTGACTCAATGCTTAAGTCTTTTACAAAAATTGACGAGGAGCTTTTTGAAGAGCTTGAGGAATTGCTCGTTATGGGCGATGTCGGTGTTGCAACTGCAACAAAAATAACAGATGAACTCAGAAAAAAGGTCAAAAAGCAGGGCATAAAAGACCCTAACGAAATACACCGTCTTCTGGAAGAAACAGTCGCCGAAATGCTCAGAGGCGGCGAGGGACTCAATCTCAACACTAAACCGTCAATTATCCTTGTGATCGGCGTAAACGGCGTCGGCAAAACAACAACAATTGGCAAGCTTGCCAACAACCTGCGTATGCAGGGCAAAAAGGTTTTGCTTGCGGCGGCAGATACCTTCCGTGCAGCGGCGATTGATCAGCTTGAAATCTGGGCTGACCGCTGCAGGTGTGAAATTGTCAAGCAGAACGAAGGCTCAGACCCGGCGGCGGTTGTTTTTGACGCAATTTCATCTGCCAAGGCTAAGGGCGCAGACGTGATAATCTGTGACACGGCAGGCAGACTTCACAATAAGAAATACCTGATGGACGAGCTTTCAAAAATCAGCAGAATCATCGACCGTGAGCTGCCTGATGCAGACAAGGAATATCTTCTTGTTCTTGACGCAACAACGGGACAGAACGCAGTCAATCAGGCAAGAGAATTCAAAAACGCAGCAGGCATCACCGGCATAGTGCTGACAAAGCTTGACGGAACAGCCAAGGGCGGCGTTGTGCTTTCAATCAAGGAGGAGCTTGATGTCCCGGTAAAATATATCGGCGTGGGCGAGCAGATCGACGATTTGCAGCCGTTTGACAGCGACGATTTCGCCAAGGCTCTTTTTGCAAGAGATGATAAGTAAACCCCGAAAGGACCTGTAACCATGAAAAGCTTTATTATAGCCTCAAACAATGCTCATAAGGTTTCGGAGCTTGAAAGAATATTGAATCCGCTCGGCGTTTCCGCACTCACAGCAAACCAGGCGGGAATTGATTTGGGAGATGTTGAAGAAACAGGCACAACCTTTGCCGAAAATGCAAGGCTCAAGGCAAAGGCAGCGTTTGAAAGGTGCAATATGCCCTCTATTGCCGATGATTCGGGCTTGAGTGTGGATGCCTTGAATGGCGCACCGGGAGTATATTCGGCAAGATACGCCGGCGATGGTGCGTCAGACAGCGATAAAATCAATAAGCTTTTATCCGAGCTTCAGGGTGTTCCCGAAAAGGACAGAACAGCAACATTTGTCTGCTCAATCTGCTGCATTTTAGAGGACGGCAGTATGATTGAGGTCAGCGGAAAATGCCCAGGCATGATCGCCTTTGAACCGAAAGGCGAGGGCGGCTTCGGCTATGACCCGGTGTTTATTGTTGACGGCGGCGTAAGCTTTGCGCAGCTTTCGGACAGCGACAAGGATAAAATAAGCCACAGGGGAAATGCGCTCAGAGCGCTTAAAGAAGAACTGATAAAACGTTTAAAATGAACTGAAATGAGGACAATATATGTTAAACAGCAAACAAAGAGCATTTCTTCGTTCACTTGCCACAAGCGAAGACACAATTGTGATGGTCGGCAAAGGCGGTATGAACGAACAGATAATAAAGCAGGCTTCAGATGCAATAAAAAAGAGAGAGCTTATCAAGGGCAAGGTGCTTGAAAGTGCAGGCATCACTCCCAGAGAAGCGGCAGAAGAAATTGCAGACAAAATAAATGCCGACGTTGTTCAGGTTATCGGCACAAAATTTGTATTGTATAAGCGCAACGAAAAAGAACCGAAGATTGAACTTCCAAAGGCGAAGAAAAAATAATATGAAAAAAATCGCAATGTTCGGCGGCAGCTTTAATCCGCCGCATATGGGACATCTTGAGCTTGCAGAGAAATTCATACGGGAGCTTAAGCTTGATAAATTGCTGCTCATTCCCGTGTTTACTCCTCCGCACAAAACAGGGCGTGATATGGCGTCGCCCCAACACAGGCTCAATATGTGCAGATTGCTTGAAAAATACAACCCGAAAATTACGGCGAGTGATATTGAAATAAAGCGCGGCGGCAGCAGCTACACCGTTGATACTCTCAGAGCATTAAAAAAGCTTTATCCCGACAGCATACTGCACCTCATTATCGGTGCGGATATGTTTATGTCGCTGCAAAGCTGGCGCAATCCGGAGGAAATCTGCTCTCTTGCAAAGATATGCACCGTTTCACGCAACAGTGACGATGTTATGATGCTCAAAAATCATTCCCGTTTTTTAAAAAGGTTCGGGTGTGAAGCAGTTATTCTCAGCGAAAAGGTGATGACAGTGTCCTCAACGCAGGTCAGACAATCCTTAAAATCGGGGGAATCGGTTGAAAATCTTGTTCTTCCCGAGGTATATGATTATATTGCCGAAAACGGCTTGTATATTGATTAATTCCGGCTTTTGCAAGGAGGTATATTTATGACTTTCAAGGATTATAAAAAGCTCGTTAAGTCAAGAATGGGCGAAAAACGCTTTACCCACAGCGAGAATGTGTCAAAAGAAGCAGTGAAGCTCGCAAAGCTATACGGTGAAGACCCCGAAAAAGCAGCGCTTGCTGGAATTTTGCACGATATTACCAAGGAAACTCCCAATGAAGAGCAGTTGCAAATCATGGAGAAAAATGGTATAATACTCACAAAATTGCAGCTTTCATCGCCAAAGCTGTGGCACTCAATGTCTGGTGCGGCTTTTATTCAATCAGAGCTTGGAATTACCGATGAGGATATCATCAATGCCGTCAGATATCACACATCGGGCAGAGCCGGAATGAGTACGCTTGAAAAAATAATTTTTGTCGCTGATTTCACAAGCGAAGAGCGAAATTATGACGGCGTTGAAATAATGCGCAAAAAATCAAGAAAAAGCTTAGAGGAGGCTATGCATTACGGTCTTTCGTTTACGATATCGGACTTGGTCAAGCGTGAACGTGTTATCGACCCGAACGCCATAGACTGCTATAACGATATAACAATTAACTACACGTTTTGAGGTGAATAATTTGACATCATTAGAAACTGCAAAAATTGCCGTAAAGGCGCTTGACGGAAAAAAGGGTCAGGATATAAGGCTGATTAAAATTGACGCTGTTTCAACGCTGGCTGACTACATGGTTATCGCCGCCGGAACAAACAGCACACAGATAAAGGCTATGGCTGAAGAGGTTGAATACAAGCTTGACGAGGCAGGCGTATCCGTAAGCCATATCGAGGGACACCGCAACGACAGCTGGATTCTGCTCGACTATGTTGACGTCATCGTTCACGTTTTCTCTGAAGAAGCCCGTGAATTTTATGACCTTGAAAGACTGTGGCAGGACGGCACGGACGTTGATATTTCCGACATTCTGAAATAAAATTAAGTATCAAAATTCGGAGGGATTTTTTTGAAATACGATCACAAATCTATTGAACCAAAATGGCAGAAGGCGTGGGAGGACGCAGGTGTTTTTCACGCCGAAGAAAACAGCGATAAAGAAAAGTTCTTCGCTCTCATCGAATTCCCTTATCCGTCGGGTCAGGGACTTCATGTCGGTCATCCAAGACCCTACACGGCGCTTGATACCGTCGCAAGAAAGCGCAGACTTCAGGGCTACAATGTGCTTTATCCGATCGGCTGGGACGCTTTCGGACTCCCGACCGAGAATTACGCAATCAAAAACCATATTCATCCTGAAATTGTCACAAAGAATAATATAGCTCACTTCAAGGAGCAGATTCAATCTCTCGGCATTTCCTTTGACTGGAGCCGTGAAATCAACACTACCGACCCCGAATACTACAAGTGGACGCAGTGGATTTTCCTCCAGCTTCTCAAAAAGGGTCTTGCCTATAAAAAGGAGATGGCTGTAAACTGGTGCACCTCCTGTAAGTGCGTTCTGGCTAACGAGGAGGTTGTCAACGGCGTTTGCGAGCGCTGCGGCAGTGAGGTTGTACGAAAGGTAAAGTCACAGTGGATGCTCAAAATCACGGCATACGCAGACAGACTTATCGACGACCTTGACCTTGTTGACTACCCGGAAAGAGTAAAGGCTCAGCAGAAGAACTGGATAGGCCGCTCAACAGGCGCAGAGGTTGACTTTGAAACCTCAACAGGCGACAAGCTGACAATCTATACAACAAGACCGGACACACTCTTCGGCGCTACATATATGGTTATTTCACCGGAGCATCCTCTGATCGAAAAGTGGAGCGATACTCTTAAGAATATGGACGAAATCAGAGCCTACCAGCAGGAGGCTGCAAGGAAGTCCGACTTTGAGCGTACAGAGGTTGCCAAGGATAAGACAGGCGTTAAGCTTGACGGCGTTACGGCTATTAACCCGGTAAACGGCAGAGAGATCCCAATCTTCATCTCCGACTATGTTCTCGTTTCCTACGGCACAGGTGCTATTATGGCTGTTCCTGCGCACGATACCCGTGACTGGGAGTTCGCAAAGAAGTTTGATTTGCCGATAATTGAGGTTGTCAAGGGCGGCGATGTTCAGAACGAAGCCTTCACCGACTGCGCAACAGGCGTTATGATAAACTCCGGTATGCTTGACGGCTTGAGCGTTGAAGAAGCTAAGGTTAAAATCGTTGAATGGCTGACCGAAAAGGGAGTAGGCAAGCAGAAGGTCAACTACAAGCTTCGTGACTGGGTGTTCTCTCGTCAGCGCTATTGGGGCGAGCCTATCCCGGTTGTTCGCTGCGATAAATGCGGCTATGTTCCGCTTGACGAGAGCGAGCTTCCGCTGAAGCTCCCAATGGTTGAGTCCTACGAGCCGACAGAAAACGGCGAATCTCCGCTTGCAAATATTACCGACTGGGTTGAAACAACCTGCCCGAAGTGCGGCGGCAAGGCTCACCGTGAAACCGACACAATGCCTCAGTGGGCAGGATCGTCGTGGTATTACCTGAGATATATGGACCCACACAACAAAGAGGCTCTTGCTTCAAAAGAGGCTTTGGATTACTGGTCGCCTGTTGACTGGTACAACGGCGGTATGGAGCACACAACTCTCCACCTGCTTTACAGCCGTTTTTGGCATAAATTCCTCTATGACCTCGGCGTTGTTCCGACAAAAGAGCCGTATGCAAAGCGTACAAGCCACGGTATGATTCTGGGCGAAAACGGCGAGAAGATGAGCAAGTCAAGAGGCAATGTAGTAAACCCCGATGATATTGTAAATGAATACGGCGCCGACACAATGCGCCTTTATGAAATGTTCATCGGCGACTTTGAAAAAGCAGCGCCGTGGAGCCCGAAGAGCATCAAGGGCTGCCGCCGCTTCCTCGAGAGATATTTCTCACTTCAGGATATTCTTGTTGACGGCGACGAATACAGCAAGGAGCTTGAAAGCGCCTTCCACAAAACAATCAAAAAGGTTTCTGATGATATAGAGAATATAAAGTTTAACACCGCTATTGCGGCGCTTATGGCTTTGATGAACGATGTTGCCGCACAGGGCAAAATCAACAGAAAAGAGCTTGCAACCTTTACACTTCTCTTGAACCCGTTTGCACCGCATATCACCGAGGAAATCTGGAGCATATGCAAGCTCGGCGAGGGTATGGTTGCACAGCAGTCATGGCCTGAGTATGACGAGAGCAAATGCAAGGACGACACTGTTGAAATTGCTGTGCAGGTAAACGGCAAAATCAAAACAAGACTTACCATTGCGGTTGATGCCGACAAGAACGACGTTTTGTCACAGGCAAAAGCCGATGAAAAGGTTGCGCCGTTAATTGACGGTAAAAATGTCATAAAAGAAATATATGTACCCGGAAAGCTTGTAAATATCGTCGCTAAATAAAATTCTGCAAATTATAGTCGATTTGTGAATAAATTACTTGACATTTGCAGGATAAATATAGTATAATTTATTTTGCAATTATGCGATTAACCCCTGCCGATTGGCGGATGGGAGGGAAGATAAATGGCAGAAATCAGAATTAAGGACAACGAATCTCTGGAGAGTGCTCTTAGAAGATTTAAGAAGCAGTGCGCAAGAGCCGGTGTCATCGCTGAAGTTCGCAAAAGAGAAGCTTATGAAAAACCTTCTGTAAAGCGTAAGAAGAAGTCTGAGGCAGCTCGTAAGCGTAAATACAAATAATGCTTCCTTTAGTTGCTAATACTTACAAATCAAAAAGCAGGCTGTATGCCTGCTTTTTTGAATATGAGGATACTTAATGAAAACTTTTCATCTTTCAAGCGTGTATGAACTGACAAAAGAAATACTCGATACAATCGGTGTGACGTGTTTGTTCCTTGATGTTGACAATACTATAAGAAAATACGGCGAGCTTTCGCCCGACAAAAAAACACGTTCGTTTATTGAATATTTAAAGTCGTGCGGGATTACGGTAATTTTGTGTTCCAATAACTTTAAAAAATCTGTCAAAAGCTACGCCGGACAGCTTGATTGTCCCTTTGTCGGCTTTTCTCTCAAGCCGTCGCCGTTTGGTATGCTTCGTGCGTGGATAAAATCGGGCACACGCCACAGCCGGATTATGGTTGTGGGCGATCAGCTTTTTAACGATATCCTTGCCGGAAAGCTTATGTTTTTCAAGACGATGCTTGTTTCGCCGATCGACAGTGAAAACGAGCCGTCAACAGTAACGGCAAGACGCAGAATGTTCAAACCGTTTGAAGACAGAATCCTCGATAATATTAATCCGTTTCAGGAGGCAGAATAAATTGAAGAAAATTCTTTTGATTTTAGGACCGAACCTCAATATGGTCGGCATACGTGAAAAAGGCATTTACGGCGAGGAAACAGCCGAAAGCATCAACAGCGATGTCAAGGCATACGCCGCGAAAAAAGGTGTTGAGCTTGATATTTTTCAAAGCAACAGCGAGGGTGCATTGATTGATAAAATACACTCCGTTCTCGGCTGCTATGACGGTGTTGTTATCAACGCAGGCGCATATACTCACTACAGCTACGCTCTGCGTGATGCCATCAACTGTGTTAAATCCGTACCGTTCGTTGAGGTTCATATGTCAAATATTCACGCAAGGGACGAATTCCGCCACAAGTCGGTTATCGCACCCGAGTGCGTCGGACAGATAGCAGGCTTCGGCAAGAATGTTTACTTTTTGGCTATTGATGCGCTGTTAATGATGTGAGGAGATTATGGAACAATCAGGCTATCTTGAACACAGAATAAAGAAAATCCGTTCCAGTCTGACTCAGGCAGGCGAAGCGGCGATAATACTTTCTCAGCAAAACAGGCTTTATCTCAGCGGCTTTAAATCATCGGCAGGGCTTGTGTTTATCACAAGAAGTACGGCGTATCTGATTGTCGATTTCAGATACGGCGAAGCGGCGCAGAAAAACGTTAGTCATATTGACGTTATCGTTTACAGCAAGCTTTCCGAAACGCTCACAACGCTTTGCAAAAAGCATCGTGTTAAAAAGATTTATTTTGAAAACGAGGGGATAACTCTCAGGCAGGCTGATAATTACAAAAAGCTTCTGAAAGAGTCCGAGGTAAAATGTGCCTTTACAAATTACCTTGATAAAATATTAGAAAACCTGAGAATAATAAAAACACAGGACGAGGTTGAGAAGCTTGAAATTGCTCAGCGCATAACACAGGAAGCTTATCTTGAAATATTGAACTATATCAGACCTGGTGTCAGTGAACGTGATGTTGCCCTTGAGCTTGAATATCTTATGCGCAAAAAGGGTGCCGACGGCATAGCCTTTGACCTGATTACTATCACCGGCCTCAATACCTCGAAGCCTCACGGCGTGCCGGGCAACACCATTATCAAAAAGGGCGACTTCTTCACAATGGACATAGGCGTGCTGTTTGACGGCTATCACAGCGATATGACAAGAACTGTCGCAGTGGGGCAGATAAGCGACGAGCAGAAAAAAATATACGATATTGTACTGAAAGCCCAGACCACGGCTTTATCGCAGATAAAACCCGGCGTCAGCTGCGGTGCTGTTGATGCGGCGGCAAGAGATGTTATTAAGGCTGAGGGCTACGGCGATTGCTTCGGTCACTCAACCGGTCACGGTGTCGGTCTTGATATTCACGAGCAGCCGACGGTGACTGTAAACGATAAACGAATTTTAAGTCAGGGTATGGTTATTACCTGCGAGCCGGGGATATATCTTCCCGATAAATTCGGCGTAAGAATTGAGGATATGGTTCTGGTAACGGCTGACGGTGCAAAAAATTTCACTACAGTACCGAAAGAGCTTATTATTTTGTAAGATATTGGGTGCAAACGGTTGATTTTTTCTTGCAAATTTAGTATAATCAAATCAACACTGGTATGAAATGTAACTTACCAACAAGACACAGGAGGATTTTAATATGATTTCAGCAGGCGATTTCAGAAACGGCGTAACTTTTGAAATGGACGGACAGGTTGTTTCAATTATCGAGTTCCAGCACGTTAAGCCGGGCAAGGGCGCTGCCTTTGTTCGTACAAAGATCAGAAACGTAATCACAGGTGCTGTGGTTGAAAAAACCTTTAACCCTAACGATAAGTACCCGACCGCTTTCATTGAGAGAAAGGATATGGAGTATCTTTACAACGACGGCGATCTTTATTATTTTATGGATAACGAAACCTATGAGCAGACACCTATCGGCAGCACTGTTCTCGGCGACAACTTCAAGTTTGTTAAAGAGAATATGGTTTGCAAGGTTCTTTCATACAAGGGCAATGTTTTCGGTGTTGAGCCGCCAAACTTTGTTACACTTGAGGTTACAGAAACCGAGCCGGGAGTAAAGGGCGACACAGCTACCAATGTTACAAAGCCGGCTATTGTTGAAACAGGAGCAGAAATCAAGGTTCCTATCTTCATCAACGAGGGCGACAAGATTGAAATTGACACACGCACAGGCGAATATATGTCCCGTGCTTGATTTTAAGGAGAAACGATATGACTTTAATTGAAAAGGCAGCATATATCAAGGGCTTGACAGACGGACTTAAGCTTGATGAAAGCAAGGACGAAACAAAGGTTATCAAGGCTATTATCGACTTGCTCAGCGATATGGCTATGACCGTTGAGGATATCGACGACGCAGTAGGCGAGCTCACCGATGAGGTTGACGAGATTGACGAGGCTCTTGCCGATGTTGAGGACGAGCTTTACGGCGACGATTACGAGGATTATGATGATTGTGATTGCTGTGATGATGACTGTGACTGCGATGACATTTATTATGAAGTAACCTGCCCGACCTGCGGCGAGGTTATCAATCTTCAGGAAGATGTTCTTCTTTGCGGAGAAACCAATTGTCCGAAATGCGGCGAGGCTCTGGAGTTTGACTTTGCCGATGTTATGGACGACTGTGATTGCGGCTGTGGCTGTGACCACGACCATGACGAGGAAGATATTTAATTCTGATTTTACAATCATATAATTAATTTCAGCACCAAATCAGTTTAACACTGCTTGGTGCTGATTTTCTATACTTAAAGAAACACTGAATTAATCACGCTGAAAGCTGTTTGCACAACTTACTTGCATATTTTCGTCAGCCTGACCCAAAAATCCTCGTAATGCGGCAGCATTACTGCGGTTTGTTTATCCGATCTGACGAAAAATCTGACGACACAATATGCACAAACGATTAAATCGGTGTTTCCTTAAAAAAGATTTTGATTGGCAGGCGAAAAAGATTATGGCGACTTTGTACTTTACACGACACGGTCAGACAGTATGGAATGTTGAAAACAAAATCTGCGGTGCAACAGATATTGATTTAACTGATTCAGGGCATCAGCAAGCGATTGAATTGGGCAATATAATATTAGAAAAAGGGTATAAGATAGATGAAATTCTGTCCTCTCCGCTTATCCGCGCCCGGAAGACAGCAGAGCATATTTCCGAAGTAACGGGAATACCGATGCGAATAGAAATGCGCTTAACTGAGCAGAATTTCGGCAAATATGAGTCAACCGCAAGGGATGGGGAAGAGTTCAAAGCGGCAAAAGCACAGTTTGTCAACAGCTATCAGGGCGGAGAGTCAATGCTAAGATTGGCGCAGAGAATTTATAATCTCCTTGATGATATTAAATCGCAAGCCGGTAGCAAGAATTATCTTTTAGTAGCGCACAACGGAATTGCAAGAGTAGTAAATTCGTATTTCCACGATATGAGCAACGATGAATATGCGGCTTTCGGAATAAAAAACTGTCAGATTCTTCGCTACGACTTTTAATTACAGCACCAAACGGCATTCGCTTTTTGGTGCTGTTTTTTATACTGCCGGATTATTGATTGCGGTAGATTCGGTTTTTGATTTTCTTCCTTTCAAAGTAACCGATTTAGCAGGAGCGGAATAGAATAGGTTAAAGGTGCAAATGAAGGGAGAATGAAAATTGGACAACGATATATTTAAAATGAAATTGCCTGAATATGGGATATCTACACTGCCGGATAACCCTGTGCCCGCAATGGCGTATATTCCTTTTCAGAATAATGACAAGCTGTATTCAGCAGAACACGGTATTGTAACAGGAACGATGTTCCCGGTGCTTGACAAGCCGTTTAAGTGTGGAATGGGAGGCAGGCGGAAAGATGACTGAACGAGAAATATTAATGAGAAAAATTGCGACTAATGATTTTGCGTTGGTTGATTTGCACCTTTTTCTCGATACACACCCAAACAACCGCCAGATTGCCGAAAAGATAAGAGAATATGAGATTAAAAGCTCAATTCTTCGCAAAGAATATGAGAGCAAATACGGTCCCATAACGCCGAGAGATGAAAACGGAAACCGTTGGGCATGGATATCTGCTCCATGGCCGTGGGATATAAAGGAGGAAAAGTGCGATGTGGATTTATGAGAAAAAACTCCAGTACCCCGTAAACATCAAAACGCCAAACCCAAAGCTTGCGAAAATTATAATTAGCCAGTACGGCGGACCCGATGGTGAACTCGGTGCCTCACTGCGATATTTAAGTCAACGCTTTACAATGCCCTATCCCGAATTGAAAGCGATACTGACTGATATAGGCTCTGAAGTGCCTTGGTTGGAAAATTTTTCACTATATCGGTCAATGTCAGCCTTACCGCAGAGGATTTTTGCACTCCACTTGTCGGGAATGAATTTCAGGTGAATGTCAAGCTCACGATTTTTGTTGACTACGATTTTATCTACTATGTTGCGGTAGAACGTATCGCTCCACTCTTCGCCAATTATGATTGAATTTACATAAGCTCTAATTTCACTTATTATTTTTTCCTTGTCCGCAAGCATATTGCTGTGGGCTTTTTCTTTTTGCAGTTTTTCGGATATTGTTTCGTATTCTGCTTTGAGGCGTTCGCAGGCTTTGCGGTAATCCGAGGTTTCAATATCACCCGACAGGCACATATCAAGCAGCTTTTGCTTTTTGTTTTCTATCTTTTCAAGCTCGTTTTCAAAATAAGTTATGTTGTCTTTCTCTTTATCGGATTTCAGAACGTCGGACACGATTTGCAGTACGCTTTCTAAAATTTTATTTCTATCTTTCAGAACATCGGAGATAATATGTTGCAGGATTGAACGAATGTCCTTTTCATTTATTGAAACATTTGAGCAGCCTACCTTTTCATTATTTTTGTTAGTTCGCTCCTTGCCGTATTTCTGATTCTGAATACAGGCCCAGCTTTCATTTTGATTTCCATTCGACGAAGTCTTTTTTCGGTGGATAAAGGTTGAACCGCACTGGGCACAGATTATTTTTCCCGACAGAGCGTATCGGTTTGCAAAGCCGTTTTTTGCTCCGTGAAGATTTTTTCGGCGTTCAAGCTCTCGTTGCGTTGCTTCAAACATCTCTCTTGAAACAATCGGCTCGTGATGATTTCGGATTGTCACATACTCAACCTCACCCTTGTTGTACTTTTTATTATGTGACAGATAATCAGGTGTGTAGGTTTTCTGCTGAATCAAATCACCGCAGTACTTTTCATTTTTTAGAATTCGCAATATCAGCGTGTACGACCAGTCTTTCATATAGGTTGAAGTTTTGATTCCTGCATCCCTCAACTCCTTTGCAATAACGTGAGTTCCTTTGCCCTCGTTGAGAAATTTATGATAGATTAATCTGACGGTTTCTGCTCCCTCTTTATTTATGTACAGCTTTCCATCACGAACATCGTAGCCCAGCATATCTCTGCCGAACACAACGCCCTGCTCCATCATTCTGCGTTGTCCCCACTTTACTCTGTCGGAGGTTTTGCGGCTCTCCTCCTGAGCTATTGAGGACATAATCGTCAGTCGAAGCTCTGAGTCAGCGTCAAGCGTGTTGATGTTGTCATTCATAAAAATCACGCCTATGCCGTAGCTTTTAAGTTCTCTTGTGTAGCCAATGCTATCAAGAGTGTTTCTGGCAAAGCGGCTGATTTCCTTTGTGATAATCAAATCAAACTTTTTTGCTTTTGCATCTTCTATCATTCGGTTGAATGACGCTCGCTTTTTTGTACTCGTTCCGCTGATTCCCTCGTCAACATAAATTTCGTAAAGCTCCCACAACGAATTGCGTTTTATATACTCATTGAAATATCTTTGCTGACTCTCAAGTGAATTTGCCTGCTCGAGATTGTCGGTTGACACTCGGCAGTAAGCGGCAACCTTTCTGACTTCGTTTACAAATTTGTTTAGCATTGTTACACCTGCTTTGCGGCAAAAGTTTATTATTAATTTTCTGTTATCGAATTAAGTTTTCAATTTCTTAAGACATTCCTCATACTGATATTGAGTAAGATAACCTCGCTCTTTTAGTAAAATGAAGATTGATTTTTTAATTTCATTTTCAAATTCTTTACTGACATAATTCTGCTCTGCATTTTCATTTCGGTTTTCAAAGATGATTTTTGTTTTCACCTTAAACACCTCGGTAAAAACTATGCAGTAGCAGATTGTCTATATTCTTTCATCATACTTTCTCTGTTGATTTGATTAATGATTATATTATCAGCATATTATCTCCTCGCCATACATTTTTGTTCCGTGCTTTTTGGCTTGAACACCGAACCTTAAGATATTGCGGGATACATTTAGTAACACTTTTAGAAAAAAGTAACACATTTTATATTTCCCGAACGGCACTGCCGGACGGTGTATTTCGGCGCAATCGTGCTTGCACGGAATACGCCTTTATCCTGCTTAACTACCTACCCGGTAAATCACAGGCTGATATTGAAAAAACTGCTTGTAGAAGCTGTTTATCTCTCTGCTGTAAATTCGCCCAAATTTTGATTTTTACTTACAGTCGGGTACTTTATCCGTTTTCTCTTGAAAGTCGGACAAACCGCCAAATTCTGCCCAACATCTGCGTCGTGGACGATAAGGACAATAAAAACGATGAATCAGACAGCTATATTTTCATCGTACTTATCGCACCTGACGTACTCACTGTCCGAATCATCAATCTCACAATCATACTTTACTTCAACCTTTCTAATGTTGTTTTCCTTATACGATTTGAAATAAATGTGATTGTCATTCAGATCATACTTCCACTTGTTCAACATCCTCTTGAGAATACGAGCCGAAAGATTTTTGCCTGAATAAGCATTGTAGCGTTCAAGTAATTCTGCATTGCTTCCGTTGAAATATTTTTCTGATTTTATCATCTCAATGAGCAAGTTCATTTCATCAGGCAAAAGCATATTCGGATTCTCTGCACTGTCTGCAGTCATTTTCCAAGTACAATCTGCGAAATAAAAATATGTAAAATATTTAGAGAAATAGGAATTTGCTGTTCCTACGTGTTCTCGTGTTCCGATTAATCTCCGGATGATACCTGTGGTATCGATGCTTTGTAAAAGGATAAAAAAGCCTTGCATCGGCTATTTGAAAAGGGATATAATGACGGGCAAAAATCTTGAATAATTTATGTAAATAAATCAGACACCGACCGGCTGTTGATTCAGCGTGTCGGTGTCTGTTTTTACCTACCTAAATTTATGATGAAATTTTGACCGGATTTCTTGTCTTTATCTGTCCGGACTAAAAGCTTATTCCAACACCTTAAATCCGTCAGCAGACACGTGGAATTCCATAAAGTATTCTCCCTTAACGGCAACGCCTACAGCCTCAATTTTTGTACCGTCAGCAGGCTTTTCAATTCCGTCTTCAAGGAACATACTAATTCCTTTTTTAGTTTTCCCTGTACCGTCATCTTCAACAATGCTCGGAGTAGTACCCGGGCAGGAATACAAGCCGGTGATTTTAATTACCGTATTTTCTTCAACTGCGAAATTCTGCATATCTTTTGCTAACTTCTCAACAGCATCAAAATCGCCGAACTCAACCACAACAGAAGGGTTTGAAAGGTCTGCCTTTGCCCCTGAGGAACTTTCATTTGAACTGCTGTTGCCGGACTGTGAGCTTATTGAAGAGCTGTTGTCGGATGTTTCACCGCCGTTGCCGCTACAGGCTGCAAGAGAAGCTGTCATAATAAGTGCCATAAAGATTACTGCTAATTTTTTCATGATTTAATTCCTCCTGAGAATTCTAATTTATTTTGACTAATATTTAAAACTTATCAATAAGACCTAATGCGTGCTTTTGAATCAAGATTGCATCAAGCACACCGAGGCTTGACTCGCCCCTGACGCTTGCAAGCTCACTTCGGTAATCGTCAAGCGACATTGAGCTTAAAGCCGCCTTTTGAACCATGATCGCATCAAGCACACTAATCTTTCCATCCATATTAACATCACCCAACAGGCAAATCTTCACATCCTGAATAACGGAGCTGTTACCGACAACTACGGTGTACTCACGGGTGACGTGGTTGTTCTTCATCACCTTCATGGTGTAGGTACCGGCGGAAACGCCTTCGATGGAATACTCAGCGATTTTGCCCTTGACAACAGTCTCGTAAGATGCCTCGGGTTCGCCACTCTTGATAAGCTGAATGGTCACATCATTGGTATTGCTGCCGAAGCTGGTGGCTGTGCCGGAAACGGTAATATCGCCGGTAGTGGGTCGCGGTGCGGGCTTAAAGGTGTAGCACAGGTTTATAGGTTTGTTAGCAAAAGTATAATATGCATGGTTAAAATATTCTTCTAAATCTTCTTTATTGGCATCCTTAGAGTTAATCATTTCAAGCTCTACGCCGTTTAACGATGTTTTTGTTTTACCTGTAAAGCAATCGAAATAAGCAACCCGATAGTCTATGTTATTATCCACAACAATGTTTGTTTCAATTTGCACATCTACCCTATAAACCATACCGGCGATAAAGGTTGTATTGGCAGGTAGTTCTTCGCCTAATGCATCATACCAGGTTATTTTAGTAACTTCGTAAAGATGAGGTGCAAGGGTGGTGGCAACATAATCGGGTGTGCCGCCTGCTATTGGTTGAGAAAGCTCTATAACACCAACTTTACTTAACGTTTGCTCTGAACAACTGAATGCACGTTTAACCTTTTGTTCAAATTGAAGGCCTGAACCTTCTGTGGTAGGGTAACCGATTCCTTCGTTTACTGTAACAGTAGGGAAGGTTGTAGGATTTGTGGAAGTGTCGTTTACAAACTCATACTCGCCATCCCTCCTAACATAAACCTCACACTGATAATTATGGTCGGGTAAAAATACATCTTTTTCATAAACATAATCATAACGGCCGTTGGTTACATCCCACCAGGAAACACCGTTTTTAACATAGTACCACTTTTGATTTGCCCAATAAGCATCATAATAACTGTTGTGGCTTGTATCAATACTGTATCCTGTGCCGAGAGCTCTTGCAGTATAGTCAGGGTGTTCGCCTGCTTTTGGCGGTGTTACCTCAATTCTAATATACTCAATAATAGTATCATTACATTCGCCAAAGAGCATAGATACTCGTATTTTAGAGGTTGAAGCCTCCTCAACAGCATAAACATAAGCAGGTTTGCCGTTAACTGTAGCAGTAACGCAGGAATCAAAGTCAAAAGGATTAATTAATTCAACAGGGAAACCGTAACCGCTATTAGCAACAACATCAAAGGAAACCTTATAATGCCTTCCGCCTTTAAATGTAGAGGTTATCATGGGGATATAGGTTTGAGTTTGAGAACTGAATACTTCCCATTCAACACTGTTAGCGGGTACATAATATGCACTGCTTGAAGCAGTAACTGCTGTTGAAGGCTTATTGTTTTGAACAGGGGTGGCGATATTTAAAGCTACCTCTTCAACTGCTTTGGGGCAGGTACCAAAGTTAGGTCTTAGGTGGATTGTCATATTATGATTGGAAAGACCTGTGCCTACTTTTTTTCCGTTAACCTTTCCCATATAACCACTGGGGAAACATAAATAATTTGTAGTGTATATTACAACCTCGGCACGGTATTCTTTTCCTGCTGTGAAAACCATACCCTCTGTCATACGGTTATCGTTTTCATACCATTTAATTTCTGATAATCTACAGTTACTCGGCAAGGGAAAAGCACCAATAAGCACTCTGATATCACTGACAGGCTTCATTCCTGCAACAGGCTTATGCATTTCAATTTCCATTGAATCCATAATGCTGTAAATTTCCACCTCTTTTGCGGGATTGCCGTTACTGTCATATATACCCTCCGAATCATAAGTAGCTCCTTGAGGGGTATGAACCGATAATCCTTCATCAATTATCAGTTCTATACATTTAACTGCTGAATAGTCCCCTTTAGGTCCTGACATTTTAAAATATCCGCTATAAAAATGACTTATACCCCGTTGTCCAAATACACCGTGACCGCCGTTGGTTTTAATATCATAAACACCGCCAAGATAGGTTGAACGACCTTTAATAGCAGGCTCATCATTTCCTGTTGCAGTAATTTTAGCATCAGCGCAACGTAAATTAATTGCACCCTCTGCTGATATTGGTTCATCGGCAGTAATATGAAGCTGCTCCAAGGCGGGAAGCTGCCTTGCATCACCGCTTGGTGAGCCCTTTGAATAAATACTGCCATTATTGGTACTTAAACCAAATCTTTCAGCGTTTATGATTATTCTTCCGCCAAGGTAGATATTATTGTCCGGCATAAGAGACACTGATGTAGCAATACCGTCCATATTGGAATTAATTATGCAGTATTTTGAAGCTATAACGGTTACACAATTTCGTGAACGTATAGCAGTATTTTCGGAATTAATTTCCATAGTTTCACAGTTAATATAAGTGTCATAAAAAGCAGTCATTCCGCATTCTTTAAGTGCCCTTATGTTAACGGCTTTTGACTTTATAGTTATATAAGTGGCGTCAAGAGGATAATTACCGTAAATCACAAGCTTAGAACCGTATACAGAAAATCTAAAAACTTTAATTGTTGGTTCATCATATTTTTTAGATGTAGAAGTAACAATTAGCGGAGCATGGCAGATGAAATCATGAACCTCAATAGTTCGCTCAGCGTTTGTAATATTCAGGGACTCACTACCGGTTACTGTAAGGTTGTAGTCTCCTGTAATGGATTTAATGTAAAGCTCCTTATCCATTATAAGCTCAGTATCCGAGTTAAGGGTAAGGTGTGTGCCATTTGAGATTTGACTCGCATACAAAACGGTCGCTTCAGCTTCCTCAGCAAGCACGGAAATACAGCTAAAAGGAATTGTGGCTAAAATCAGCATTGCCGTCAAAATAATGCTTAAAAGCTTTTTGTGAAAATTATTTTTCATAAATATTCTCCTTCACTAAGATATAAGGTGATACCGCACAGAGCAAATAGGTAGAAAAGTTTACAAAGAAGTGGTATAATAGAGATATCTTGTCAATATATACCACCGCCTCTTAATAAAACCATTGGGACAGCCGTTCATTTTTTCGTTAAAGGGTAGATAGCGCCGCTGTCAGATATTTTTCGGTTACAGATGATGAATAAAAGAAAGCGTCTATCAGCCCATCTTTTTTCGCATTGGCTACCTCTCGGGCAATGTCGGGTGCTGAGTTTTCATCGCACAGCATTACGAGTTTACACGAAGGAGTTTTTTCCCTTACTTGCTTTACTTCATTTAATCGTGTCTCCATAGTCGTGCCGGAAGCATAAGACACATCCAACAGAAGGATGTCGGCAGATAGGGCTTCACAGTCATTTGCTATATTGCTCTTTTTCTGAATCAGAACACGAAAAGGCTTAAATTCGCCACTGTTTTTGAGCATATTAATAATTGCCTCGGATAGCAGACCGTTTCCGATGCAGACAACGATGTTTTTCATCTCTTTTTATCTCCTTGTGATACCTTTACGCATTTTATTATACAGATTTATACAGTCCGGCACATCGTACTTTAGTGTAAATATTTCAGGTAAACTATATGCTGCCGTCAAAAAAACTTTCGGCAGCATATTTTTTAGTTACGCCCATGGATCTTCACTTACAGGCACTCTTATATCAGAAAGGCATTGAATTTCGTTTAAAAACCATTGTCCTGTAGATGGCTTTTTGCGAAGCTTTATAGACCTCATATTATCACCGCCACCGCTTTTAACCCAGAGAGTTGCCCAATTTTCATTGTCAAACGAATATGGGTTTTCGTATATGGCTATGGTATATGGTGTTGATGGCTTATATCCGTTTTCGGGAGTTGCACCGTTAAAAAACGAGAAAGGCTTATAGAATTTATCTTCAAGCCGTTCTTTGATAAACTGCTTTTCGTATGCACTTACATTTTCGGGTCCTTTGAGAAAATCAAGCATTTCAAATGTTGCATTACAATCCTCTTCATATCTGCAAAGTACAGCAAGAGTTAAGGCCACTGTTTTGAAAGGCGAATCAAGCGTTGCTTCGGGCAGAGCCTGCAGTTTACTCAAGCTTGTCGGAAGAGAAGAAAAGGTAAAGCGTTCAGAACGATTTTTGCCCTTTCCTATAGATTGAGCCGCACCGGTTACTACTTTTGTAGCCTCTTTTTTAATCGTGTTTTCTGCTGCTTTCATTAGCGAATCAAAAATTCCCATAACAAAACCTCCGTTAATCAATCTTTTTAAATCTCATTGTTATAATTGTGAAAAAACCGTTTTCGTCTATTGCCTTTGCCCACGAATCGTCTCCTATACCGGTATCATACCAAAGCTCGCCGTCTCTTTCTTCCCAAGCTATTGCTTTATCGGTCAGCATATCGTCAATAAGCATAAGCTCTCCCGTGTTTATCACCTCTTTAAGCTCTGCTTCTGATACTCCGTCAGGTACAGGTATAAGAAAATACAGTTTGCTGTCATCACAGATTTTCACCTGCATACCGATAGTTTTCTTTCTTTCGTCCATTTCATCGGCAACTGCTTCTTCATCAGTTTCATCAATATAGGGCATAGGTGATGCAAGATATTCATCAGCGTTTAAGTAAATCATACCCTTTTCATCATCATGCATTCCTATAGAATCAAAAACCCATTTTCCAATATAATTCATAACTAAACCTCCTGTGTGTTATTTATATAATTATAAAAGAACTTCCTTACAAATTATCTTTCGGGATAGAACAGCTCGCAAAACATACCTTTGATGTAACCGGCTGAAATTTCTTTTTTGATACTGTATATCTTAAATCCCATAAGACCTCTGCCAAAGGGAACACCGTTGCTTGTATTGTCAAATTCAAATCCGACAAAACACGCCTCGTTTGTCTTTTTTTCATTTGATTTTTTATATGTGCTTTTTATCCGCTTTACCGGTTTGTTCATATATGTAATACCAAGGTCAGTTACTTCCTGACGGAAATATTCAAGCTCTTCATCAGAATTGCTCAACTCACCTTTATAGTAATACTCCACGAAAGCTTCGCTTTGTAAACTATTCTCAAAACATACCACGCCAAAAACCTCTGCACTCCAAGACGAATCATTCGCCCGAAGCCATACTCTTTCTCCTGCATTAAGGGCAATCCCGGGTGGAATAGTAAAGTAGGCATCATCCGGCTTATAAAGCGTTATCGGAAATTTGTCTGTACCATACACCATATTAACCTGATTAACAGTCTTCTGTCTGCGAACAAACTCCGGGTCGGGCATGCCTGTATATCTCGGATTTTCCTTTGCATTGTGACCTATATAACAGAAAACGGCAATACATACCAACATCAAAAAGACCGACAACAAAAAGATAATTATTTCCATTCAAAGCCTCCCGAATAACTATTTCACCGATTACCGCAAAATACTTATGGGTTTTATAGGGCAACACCGATTAAATCACTTTACACATTTTATTATACAGATTTATATAGTCCACAACATCGTACTTTAGTGCAAACTATACAGGAAAAAGAAAAAGTGCCGCCTTTTCAGACGACACTTAATGTGAAAAATTTGATTATTTATTGTTTATTACCAAACCGCTTTCCCTTGCTCGGACGGCAAGCTCGGTGCGGTTTCTGAATCCTGTTTTTTCCCTCATACTCTGAATGTGCCCTTTTACTGTGCGAAGTGACATAAACAGCTTTTCGGCAATAGCGGCGTCAGACTCGCCTGCAACCAATTCCCGAAGAACCTCAAGTTCACGGTTGGTAAGGTTTTCGCTGAATGTATCTCCCAGCTTAAGGGACGGGGTAGATTCGGGATATACCTGTTCTCCTGCCACGGTACGGTCTATGACCGACAGTATTTCTTCTGCTTTGGAGCTCTTGTACCAAAAGCTGTCAACGCCCACTTTGTGCGCTCTGTCAATAAAACTGCACTCAGGCTGACTTGTAATAATAATGACCTTCGTGTCAGGAAAACTCTTTTTGATTTTTTCAGCAGCGTCCAATCCACTTGCGTTCATAGCCGTACATACATCCATCAGAATGACATCCACCTTATTTGTACGACAGCAGAACTCAGCCAGCGCCGCACTTTCAACGGACTGAATATGGTTGTACTTTTCACTTGTGTTTATGTAGATTTCAAGTAGCTGTCTTGCCATAGGATCATCTTCAACAATCAGAACATTTATCACAGGTTGTCACCTCTTTTCTTTGGAACGGTTAGTTTGAGAACAAATTCAGGTTGATACAACAATTCCATTGTTCCACCGATTTGTTCTGTTTTTTGTCTGAGAGAGCCAAGACCGCCGCCCTCAACAATCTTATTCTGCGGTTGATTGCCGTCATTCGTAAAGCAAACGGAATATGCCGTATTATCTTCCGAGAACGCAATACGAAGCATTTTTGCATCGGCGTGCCGTACTGCATTGGTAAGCGCTTCTGTGGCAGCTTCAAAAAACAGTCGATTTGCATCCTCCTGCTTTGGCATCTGCCCTGCAATTTCAACTTTAATTCCGGCAGAGTGTGCGGCTTTCATAAGCATATCCAGCGGCTCATCATTTTTCGGCATTTCCGATTCCATACGAAGCATTGCAATATTGCGCTTTAACATATTCAGCAGCTCCTGAGGATTGTCACTCTCGCTGCGCAAATAGCGGCGTGTTGAGAGCAACGCCTGACCAAGCTCTCTGTGAATACGGGCTTTTGTTTCCAAACGCTCTTTTTCTCGTGTTAGCTCATCAACATTCTCGCCGTACTTTCGCAGACGCTCATTCATAACAGAAAGCTCTGCGTTCTTTTCTTTCAGTTCTTCCGTAAGTTTATTCAGTTGTGTCGTTTCTGCCGCCGTAAGCTGGATAATACCGTCAATCACTTCACGGGTGAAGGTCCACACCGTTTTATCCGGCAAGCGCAAAGACGGATTTGCCCCCATAGACAACCTTGTTACACCTGACTGTATTTCGCAGTTACTCAAGCTTTCCCAAAACGCATTGGCATTCTGTAAATCTCTGCCGAATATCGTATGGCTTAGATTATTCATTCTGTGATTTATAAGCATTACCATACCGTTTTTGTGAGCAAAGCAAAGACCTGTGTTAAGATAATCAAGACTTTCCTTTACTGACGAGCGAGTGATGGAATTCCTTTCAAACCGCCATTCCTTTACTACAATAATCAAAAGCACTGCAATAATAGCAAGCAAAAGCAGAATTGGAAGTATAATCGGCAATTCCGTTACACCTTCAACAATCGGCGAAGTCCTCCAAGCAGGGTGTGCGGATTTTACCTGAGCAGCAAACATAATCAGCATTGCTCCGCCAAGCAAAAAGCAAAGAGGTACAAGCAGCTTCGGCATCAGCTTTTTTCTAAGGAAAGCACGAGGCAACAGGCAGGCGCTTAAACAAACTGTAACGAATGTTACCACAAGGAAAATTGACTTTACTGCATAATGCAAATCACAAAAGCCTATCATTTGCCGTCACCTCCCTCTGAAATAATCAGAGTAACGGTTACATCCTCTTCTTGAATATCCCATTCAAATTTTCCGCAGGTTACGGACAACTCTGACAATGTATGCTCGGCAATATCTTGATTACATCCTATCTGCAACCGCATTTTTATGATACCGTCATTGCAGTCAAGGTGTATCAGCATAGCGGTTGCATCGTCAAGTAATCTTTCAACAATATTTTCATAAAAATCGAATGCAACAACTGCGTGTTCCAACTTAAGTACTCCGTCGCATTTACGGTCAAAGGATGTGAAAATTTCCCCAAGCCGTAAATTGTCAAGCGACTCTCTGATACAGTATTCAAGCTCCCTTGCAGGAATAATATTGTTTTCCTCTTCAAGCAAAAGAAGATTACCTCTCCGTTTTATGTACGCACAAATTACGGATACCTTTGCAATTACGCTTTTGTTATACTCAGGCTCGGACTCTGCAAGCTTCAATAGTTCCTCTGCTTTTGCAAGCTGAGGTGCGACTTCTTTGGCAATTCGGTCGTATAAACGGCTTTTTTCTTCCGTTCCTGCACGGTTTTCTTTCAATTCAAGCTCAGCTCTCAGTAATTCGTTGTTTTCTCCGAGTCTTTCCTGTGTGTAACGGAGTTCCTCTATAAGCTCTTTAATTTGTTTTACATCGTCCTGCCAAAGGACATAACCGCCTGTAATTGCTTTACTGTGCAGTATGGTATCTCCCAAGTCAACAGGTTCGGCTTTGGCGCTTCTCATCACATTCTCGGTCAGTGGCGTTGCAGTACCTGAAACCATACATGGCTGATAATTGGTATCAACAATCTGTGCGGATACCGTTGAACTGCGGAACAGCTCATTATAACTTGTATTGGACGGAATAAGTCCGCTTTGGATTGCGCTTTCCAAAAGCGAAATAATCATTATGCAGTCAATAGCCGCCAGATCACCGCCGACTATCTGCATACAATACATCACCCAAAATATTATGGAAATGCCCAGAATGACTGCAGGGAGCTTTTGAAAGCTCTTGCTTGCGGGTACTCGGCTCTTTTTAATCAGCATTACCACAAAGTAGATACCCAGAAGGATAAACCAAGCCATCGTTATGAAATACAACACCTGATAATTATAATCGGATTCACTGTATTCAATTCCGTTTGGAAAGGAAAAAACATACTGATGCAAGTCGTTTGTAAATACCGAAAGCACAAGCAATACCGCAGGTATGTATAGATATTTCATATAGCGTGGCGTTTTATAGTTTTCAGTCTTTCCGATATGGTCGATAATGAACACACCAAAAAGAGGGACAAACACCATCGGTATATAATAGCCATACCATAGGTAACGCCCTAAATGTGTGCCGTTTTGAGCAATAAACTCCCATTTGCAGGTTCTCAGAATAAGCCAAAATGCCAGCAATATCCCAACCGCTATAAGATAATGTCTAACCTGTTTATTGATAATTCTTGTTCCGACGGACAAGCACCAACCGATAACAAGGGAAATCTGAATAACGCTTCTAATCATTACCAAAAGCATTTTAACAATAGGTTCATCTACCTGAGTATGGAACGCTCGGGAATAATACGCTATTACAAGCAAAGAAGCGACACCAATCGCATATATTACATTTTTTCGGTTAATCTTAGTCACAGCCACACCTCGATTTCTTTTTAATATTAAATATATTTTAACACATTAAAGTCAAATTACAATCCTCTGCTGTTTGTTTTGGAATTAATAATTATAAAAAATGCCGCCCCAAAAGAGCGACATCTTTTATTATGATAATTGTGTACGAAAGAACCTGAGCATCGCTTTTATAGCACTGACGGAAAGGAAATTATCTTGATTGTTCGAAGTATAGATTCTTTCACCTGATTCATAATCCACCCTTAGCTTTGCTCCATACATATCAGGCAGTCCCTTAACTTCAACGCATACGCCGTTATTTTTTGCAAGATTATGCTCCTCAATTATTCTTTGTAAACGCTCCATAAAAGATTGCTCTGCTTTAAATTTAACATCTACATTATTTTCGAAACGAGAACGATGGCGATATCTGCCGTTTACAAATTCATTTTCAAGCCTTGCTTCCAATATGTAAACACGATTTCCTATTTCTTCATCCGAATCTAAAAACGCAAAGGTTGAAAATTTACATTCAAATATCACAATCTGCGTAGACGTAATAATCTTCGGGGCATCAACATTGACTTTTTTTACAATTCCGCCGTCCTCTTCATTCATATCCATTTTTTTAAAAAATCTTAACATACTATTATTTCACCTCTAAACAAGGTATTAGGGAACACTGATTAAATCGTTTGTGCATATTGCGCCGTCAGATTTTTCGTCAGGTTGGACAAATAAACCGCAGTAATGCTGTCGCATTACGAGGATTTTTTGGTCAGGCTGACGGAAAATATGCAAGCAAGATGTGCAAACAGCTTTCAGCGTGATTTATTCAGTGTTTCCTTAGTTGTAAGGGTTATAAAATAATCATAAACTGCATCATAGCACTCGTTGTCTGTTTCGAGCGTTAATGATTCGCCACCAAAGCACACCGTGAAGCTGTTTGTTGTTTTGTCAGAAATATTATGTTTTTTGTTATTATCCCTTTTAGCGTAATCTGCAAAACCGTATTTTTCGTTAAGCCTTGCAAACTCAGAAAACTCAGCTTCGGTTATCTTGATGTTTTGAATATCAACCTCTTTTGAACTATTTTCGCCGTCTTTTAAAACACACCAAGCATTAAAAAAATATTTATCGTTATCTTCATATGCTGAGAAGGCATAGCAATATGCTCTGTTCATATGGTTTTGCGTAATTGAGATTGAAGAAATTTCCGAATCGGTTTTTACAGGCTGAGGCGAACAACCAAACAATGAAAATACAACTGATAATAAGCACATAATAATTATATTCTTAACAACTAATTTCATTTTTATTTTACATCATTAAAATCAAAAACATCACCGCACTGCGGACAGAATTTAGGGATGTTCTGTGTGTCGCTCGGTATCCAACCGCATTTATCACATCTGTATGATTGTACACCTTAATTTGTCACACAAGCATATTTATATCATTAAGCTCAGGATCGCTGCCGATAAATACAATTACAAACAGAGTGCCTGATGATTTAGCGACCTTTTATCAAACATTTGTGAAATTAGTTATCCCTAATATAATTTTAATAGTTTTGTTTCTCTTTCACAATGTACTTTAGTGCAAACTTTTCAATAAATAATAATCTTTGATGGTAATGTGAATTATTTCTTCTGATAATTCTTGTGAATTAACTTAAAAAGTAATGCGCTCATTGCGCCTTGTTCACCAAAGTTCGAATTATTTTTCAATAAGTGACGGGTCGATCTGCGATGCACCGGCATCGTCCGCATCATCGGTAAAATAGATAGAGAAGCTACCCTCATAACCGACGTCAGACGCAGCTACCTGCCACTCAAAATAATCGCCATTATCACTCATAGGTTCGCCGAGCAACGCCTTGACGTCGCTCTTTGTCATACCGAATGTTAAGCCGAAAAGTGAAACGCCCTGATCCACAGGTTCACCGGAATATGTGATCATAGTGATCTGCTCCGCCTTAGCGTCGGCGATGTTGATAGTATCATTCTCCCCGTTGTGGTATGCCGGGCTGATCAAATAATCCTCATTTTCATCCAAATAGAGGTTTACAGAGAAAAAGTCGCCAGGAGCCAATTCGATTTCTTTTCGGGATTCATCACCGGGGACGCCGGCAGCCTCCAGCTCCCCGAGGCGGTATGGCATAGGCACCGCCGTTTCGTTCACCACGATGGCAGCTTTACCAATATCAATCGTCAAGATACCGTCCACAGCGGACTTGATTTCCGCCGATGCCCCCTGTGGCTCAGAAGCCTTTTCCGTTGTATTGTCGGTTGTATCGCTTGCGCCGGAAGGAGTGGTGCCGGGTTCAGAATTTGCAGGCTTATCCCCACGGCCACAGGCTGTCAGGGACATCAGCATCACAGCTTGCCGTCCTCACACACGGCAATCCGCCCACCGATCATCTGCTGTCTTTACTTCAGTTCGTCTGCTACTGCTTCCTCGTCCGATTCGTCGATGTACGGCATCGGCGCCTTCAGATATTCCTCTGCGCTTAGGAACACCACTTCATCCGAATCATTCACCATACCAATGGAATGAAACACCCATTTTCCAACATAACTCATAAAATTCCTCCTTAGTTAAATTGTTTCCATCACACCAAGCAGATAGCTTGCTGAAATAGAAGTGTAAATAAATTGATCAATCAGACCGTCGGTTTTTGCTCGCCGTACCTTTTGGGCAACGACAGGCTCTGCCTTTTCGTCCACCAAAAATGCAATCTTACATTCCGGATCAATTTGCTTTATCTGATTTCGAAGTTTCATACGTTCTTCAATCTTCCACGGCGTATATCCGGTCACCTCCATCAGCACGATATTTGCCGCTGTGCGGTTAAATTCCTGCAAAAACTTTTCGGGTTTTTCTGCCAAAGTTACACTGAAGTCGTCGCTTTCAAGCGTCCGCTTAATCATATCCGCAAACATATAATTCTGTGTGTTAATTACAATTCTCGGAATTTTTCAACCACCTTTCTTCTCGCGTTCCTCGCGCTTTTCGCAATTGTTTTTTTCTGAGGCGAATATCTCCACCGCTGCGTCGGTCAGCTCGTCCGGCCAGACCGTACCGCCTTTAGAACATCATTAACAATCATATTATTTCGCATTTCATCCGTACAGACTTTTGTGCAGACAGTCTGATAATCAATGTCGTTTTCAGCAACTCTGAATTCAGTAAATCTCGGAATCATATAATGCGAAAAAGCTCTTTTTTCAGCCTGTATTCTTGCATCTACCTTGTATCTTATCGGACCGCATTGCAAAAAATAATCGGATGATGTCCGTCCTGAATATTCCAAAACATATATAATTTGATAAAATCACAGATTACAGAAATTTAAAAGTTGTGTCAGTAATCTCATTGACATATGATAGCTTATATGCTATCATTTATTTGCAAGAGGTGATGTTATGAATGAATATAATATAGTTGATGAACTGGCTGATAAACGCAAAGGATTAAAAATGTCTCAGCGTGAGCTGGCTAAACGGTGCAATATGCCTCAATCTACAATTGCAAGAATAGAAACGCATCAGATTTCACCTCAGCTTGAAACTATATCTGTTATGGCTGAAAAGCTCAACTGCAATATTCAGCTTGAAGATAAGCTGAAAAATAAATGGGACGGCTGTAAAATCTCGGTTTACTGGAAAGATGAACTGTCTGCTTTGGTGAATATCCAAAACAACGAAGTATTTATCAAGAAGTTCACCGACAATCCGATGAAGCAATTTTTTCTTGCTTTTGACAAAATTGATATCGCCAAGCTCAGCGAGCTGTTGGAAACACGCTGTTGGGAGCGTGGTCGTGCAGATATAAAGGATCTGCTTAATAAAATAGGTCTTGACGAGTATGACCCTATTGAAATCGTTAAAAGGACCTTTGGCGTAAGCTACAACGACTCTATCTGGTTTAAATTCGGCGACAACAATATCACTTGGAAAAAGCTTTGCCCCAAAGGAGAAAAATATGTTTGACATAACATTGAGCGACGACCTGACAGTAAACATTGACGAAACAACGCTAATGCCCCTCGGACTGCTCCTTGACTTGCTTGAATGTCATAAGCAGTACAACGGCCTTGCAAAGCCGAAAAGGGATTTGACGATTGATGATATTATTCCGTATGGGATTTGATTATTCTGAAAAGGATTGAGATTTATTAAGCGGTATGATATAATTAGCTCATTGATAAACTTGAATTTGGAGGAATTCTTGTGTCAATATTTGAGCTTATAGCACAAAAACATCATTGGGATTTAAAGGGTGATCCAGTCCGTCTAAATGGTGGTTTTATGCACAAGATGTATAAGGTTAACACTAAGCAGGGTACCTACGCTCTTAAATTACTGAATCCGTTTGTTATGCAGCGAAAAACTGCTCTGGAAAACTTTACTCATGCAGAACAGATAGAGCGCTTGTTGGAACAAGAAGGTATCCCCATACTCCCTGCGTTATCTTTTGACGGAAGAAAAATGCAAGAGATAGACGGCAATTATTACTACATCTTTGATTATTTTTCAGGAAAAGCTTTGAAAGTCGGTGAGATCACAGACTACAATTGCACCGAAATGGGAAAGATTCTTGCGAAAATCCATAACATAGACAAGAAATACGAGAGCAGAAGCTGTTGTGATATGTCTATTGATTGGGAGTTTTATCTTACCGGATTAAAGAAAGTCGATATAAGGTTGCATGAACTATTGAACGACGCATTTCCTATAATTGAAAGCAGTCAAATCAAAGGCAACTTATCAAGGAAAAAGCTCCCGCCAGTTGTATCGATTTGTCATAACGATATGGATTGCAAAAATATTCTTTGGTCAGGGAAAGATTATCGAATTATTGATTTAGAATGTTTATCCTACAATAATCCATTTATGGAATTGTTTGAAATGGCGTTATGTTGGTCGGGATATGAGCAGTGCAAAATTGACTTTCAGTTGTTTCAATCTTTTTTGCAGGGATATAAAAACGCGGGCGGTGAAATGCCCGTAGAGTGGGAAATATTATATGATTGCAATAATGGCAGATTGGAATGGTTGGAATATAATATTAAACGAATTTTAGGAATAGACTGTGGAGTCGATGAAAAAGAAATTGGAATTCAACAGGTTGAAGAAACTATCCGACAGATTGTTTATTATTTCGATATAAAAAAGCAGATACTTGAGCATTGTGTTTTATAAATTCCAATTTATGTAGATGCTCATTATTATTTTCTACGAATGAGCCAATTCGTATATAGATTTTATATCAGCAGGAAGATTATCGGGGATTATTGTATTTAGGCGTTCTTCGTTACCATCAGAAATAGCCTGTTCATAATACCAACATTTGAACTTAATCATTGCCATATTTTTTTCAAGCTCTTGAAGTTGTTTTTCAAGGGCTTTCTTTCTGTCCTCAAATAGTTTTTTTCGGTTGGAATAAGTTGAAGGTCCTTCAGCACACCAGTCCATAAACTGTTTGATATCCTTGATTTCCATACCTGTCTTTTTAAGACATTCAATCACACGAAGAGCCTCTATTTCAGACTCTGAAAATATACGAATGCCGGATGAGCGTTTCATATTTGGAAAAAGTCCTTCTTTATCGTAGTATCTTAGTGTAGAAATGGGTAAACCAAACATTTTTGAAATTTCACCGATTGTATTCATAATAACCTCTCTTTACATAAAAAATTTAAAAAAGCACTTGACCTAAAGTCAGGTTTAGGTATTAATATAAGAATAACAAAAAAATAATTTTGTGTAAAGAGAAAGGAGCAAATTATGTTAGGAAATTTTACTTATTGTAATCCAACAAAATTATATTTCGGAGAGGATTCACTCTCAAATTTAGGGACAGAGCTTAAAAAATATGGTCAGAATGTAGTGTTAATATATGGTGCTGGTTCTATTAAGAAAAACGGAATTTATGACGAAGTAATGGCTATTCTCAAAGAAGAGGGTAAGAATATCACAGAGATTGCAGGTGTAATGCCAAATCCCACACTTGAAAAATTGTATGAAGGTGTTGAAATTGCAAGAAATCATAAAGCGGATTTTCTCCTTGCAGTAGGCGGCGGGTCTGTATGTGATTATGCTAAGGCAGTTTCCGTATCTGTTAATTGTGAGGAAGACCCTTGGGAAAAGTATTATCTTAAATTTGACGAGCCTTCTTGTGAGATAATTCCGGTAGGCTGTGTGCTGACGATGGTTGGTACAGGTTCTGAGATGAATGCAGGAGCAGTCATTACCAATCATTCTGCTAAGCTGAAAATAGGTCATGTTTTTGCTGATGAAAAAATTATGCCTAAATTCTCTATTTTAAATCCGAAGTACACACTGACACTCCCTCATTATCAGATGATTTCAGGGATTTATGATATTTTCAATCATATCTGTGAGCAGTACTTTTCCGGAGAAGATGATAATACCAGCGACTACATCAGTGAAGGGCTGATGAAATCTGTAATACATTCAAGTCGTATTGCGAATAAAAATCCACAGGACTATGAAGCAAGGAGCAATATTATGTGGTCTGCGACATGGGCGCTTAATACATTGGTTGCCAAGGCAAAGTCAACAGATTGGATGGTACATATGCTTGGTCAGTCTGTGGGAGCGTGTACAGACGCAACCCATGGTATGACGCTGGCTGCAGTTTCATTACCATATTATAGGCATATTATGCCTTATGGACTTGCAAAGTTTGTTCGTTTCGCCAAGAATGTATGGGATGTTGATGCGACAGGAAAGACAGATGAACAGATTGCATCTGAAGGTCTTACAGCAATGGAAAACTGGATGAAGGAGCTTGGACTTGTATTGAACATTACTGAACTAGGTGCAACAGAGGATATGATTAAGGATCTTGTAAAGGGTACGATAGTCCTTACAGGTGGTTACAAGCTGCTTGATGAGGATGAGATTGAACAGATTTTCAGAGAGAGTTTCTAAGGAAACACAGAAAGGAATAATAATATGAGCAAGAAGGTTGTAGTGATTTCAACAAGTATAAGGGCAAACAGTAATTCGGAAGATCTTGCAAAAAGTTTTGCAGATGGTGCGACATTTGCAGGAAATGAAGTGGATTTCATTACATTAAAGGATAATCAGATTAGTTTTTGCAAGGGTTGTCTTGTATGCCAGCAGACCGGTAAATGTGTAATCAAAGATGATGTTACAAAGATAATGGATAAGGTCATTGACTCTGATATTGTGGTATGGGCAACACCTATTTATTACTATGAGATGTCCGGTCAGATGAAAGTACTTATTGACCGATTAAATCCTATGTTTTCTATGGATTATAAATTTAGGGATGTTTATTTCCTTGCCACAGCAGCCGAGGACGGAGAACATGTATATGAAAAAGCTTTGTCAGGATTAAATGGTTGGATTGATTGCTTTGATAAGGCGGAACTTAAAGGATATGTTTTCTGTGGTGGTGTAACCATGGGTGGAGAAATTTCAGAAAATACTAAGTTGAAAGAAGCATATGATATGGGAACCGAAGTATAAGAATGAAGGGATGTATATTTAATAAAATCACAGGAAATAAATGATACCTCAAAGCTCGAGAATATGATTTCTGAATCCCAGGCGGAAATTCAGAGTGATATCAACCGGTCTGATAAATACACGAAGATTACATCTAACATTGATAATAACGATGATGTAGGTGAGAATGTTGGTATGAAATTATATATAAATGATGCAGAGGTTCCTGTTTCTTGGGAAGATAATGACACTATTGCAGAATTGGTGGAGCAGGTCAAATTAGGGGATATTAATGTATCAATGTCAATGTATAGTGACAATGAACAGGTTGGTTCTTTAGGAAGAAATTATACAAGTAATGATAAGCCAACAACTACGCATAAGGGCGATATTGTTCTGTATAATGAAAATAGTATTGTTTTATTCTATGGTTCAAATTCATGGTCATATACAAGACTGGGGAAAATGGATATTCCGGAGCATGAAGCTGTAGAATTGTTGAGCAACGGAGATGTAGAATTGAGAATTTCTATAGAATAAAATTGCTATTTTTATATGCGAAGAACTCGACAGATTTCAGTTTGTCAAGCAAGTTAAAAGAAGTTAAAATCTAAATTCAGACAAAACAAAGCAGAGATTGTCGGGACACAAAATACGAGTTTGCCTCAGGCTATTGTGTTGAATACTATGATGACCCTAAAAAATACCCAAACGGAACAGCGGATGAAAATTACTATTGCGAAATTTGGATTCCGGTAAAAAAGAAATAGAATGAAATTCAAGGGAACACTGATTAAATCATTTGAGCATATTAAGGCGACAGATTTATTCGGTGTTCCCTTAGTTTTTGAGGGTTGTTTTATATCAGATACAGCCTTGCTGTAAAGTATTTTCTTCTGTGCTTGTCCGAGTCTGTAGCAGGCTTTATTGTGCGTTTATCAAGCTTTCCGTATGATATGAATTTATAACTTTTAAACGGTAAAACTTCCAACCGAGGGGACTCGTCAGGTACCGAGGAGCTTGCGCATCTTGAAATGATAGGTGCTATAGTTTATCAGCTGACGCGGAATCTTTCAATGGAAGAAATAAAGGAGTCGGGGTTTGATGCTTATTTTGTTGACCACACAACCGGCGTTTACCCAAGCTCGGCGTCGGGCAACCCGTTTACAGCTGCTTATATACAGTCCAAGGGCGATATGATTACCGATTTGCATGAGGATTTGGCGGCAGATGAAGCGTGTTTAAAATACTACCAGACCAATAGAACCACAAATAATAGGTGCTGTATTTATTTATAAATATTAATTAAAGATTATATGAATTGATAGTGTGATTTACAATGCTGACTGCAATATCGGTATGAAACGTGTTATTAATACCGCAAAAAGCCTGCATTCATACATCACAGATATACAAACGCAGGCAGACGCTTTGATATTGATAAAGAGCAATATTTAATCAAAAGCAGGGTCACTCAACCGGAAGAATTATTGAAAGCTTGAACACGTTTCCCTCAGCTGCAATCGAAAGCATATCATTATAATTGCTCATAATTCGTTTAATAATTTTCAAGCCGTATCCGTGGCTTGACACGGGCGTTTTTTGTTTCAACTCAGCATCGGATTTGTTCAAACAAGAATTTTTCGTATACCGACATTCTTCAGGATTCATACTGTTTTCGCAGGAGAAGATAAAATTATTGTTTTTGCAGTGAAAATCAAGCGTGATATACGGTTTTTCAATCGCAGATGAGCTTGCCGCTGTAATCGCATTGTCAAGAATATTTGTAATAAGTGAACAAAGGCGGTCATCGCTGATCGGCAGCTTATCGGGTGCCTGTGAACGGACAATTTCGACATTTATTCCTTTTTCCACTGAGATGCTGAGTTTCCCGTTTATTATAATGTCAAGTATTTGATTTCCGCTTTGCACAATCGGACGAATCTCGTTCATCTGTCCAATTAATTGCTCTAAATAATCGGACACCTTTTCGGGACTTTCTTTTGCCATTGTGTGCAAAAGAGAATAATGCTTCATTGTGTCGTGTCTGAGGATCATAATTTCTTCGGTTTGTCGGCACAGATTGCTGTAGCTTTCCATAGCAAGCTCGTTTCTTGATGACAGAACGGCATTTTCTGTTCGTCTTGCCGCTTCCTTTTCCACAAGCTCAAAAATAATTGCAGCAATGGCTGAAAACAGGCAGAGATTCCACATCAGCTTTAATGTGAAGTTGGGGAGAAGATTAGAAAAATCCGAACAAATGCGCTCTAAAACCGATTTGTGGTAACCAGGCGAGAATATAAAGCTTGCCGCAACGAAAAGCAAATATCCGCACGTTATTACAATTGAAGCCTGCGAGAAGCGACGGAAAAATTGGTTTCTCTTTCTCCATTGCAAAAATGAGTAGACAAGCACGGCAATCATCGCCGCAAATCCGATACACTGCGGCAGGTCAGAAAAGAATAAATAAAGATCACCGTATTCAACAAGTGAGCTGCACCGGACTATGCAATACAAAGCGACGGCGCACCATTGCAAAATCGTAGCGATAATGAAAAACAAGCGCAGCTTTTTTGTGGACTTGATTGTAATGAATATAAGCAATGCGCCGACGGAAAGATGAAAGCTCAGCCACACCGGGTCAATCGGCAGGGTGTTGAAATACTGATAGAAAAACGGAGCCTGTGCAAGTATGCCTGAAGCCTGAAAGAATGTGGCGAGTGCAAGTGTCGGCAGTTCCAAATTCGTGTTTCCTGATGTCGAATTCCATATAAAAGCAATCAGAAGAAGAATTTCAAGCGCAAACAGCAACACGGCAGGAATCATTGTCTGCGATGTATCTGCAATAAGCTCGCTCTCGTAGGAATAGCCGCAATAAAGCGTTACTTCACAAGGATAGACCGTGTCGGCGTAACCCGGTTTTTCCGAATAAGCAGGACTTGATTGCGCTATTGTCAGAGTGCGTCCCTGATAGTCATGGGGGAGAGATACAACAACCGGCTCTGTTTTGTCATATTCAAGCATTGGCAGCTCAAGATAACCGATGCGATTATCGGCTTCGGGGCAGTCGGTGTAAATCAATGTGTCATCAAGAAATACACTGACACAGCGGTTTACAGTCCCGATTCGCAGGGCAGGACTGTCAAGCTGTTCGGTCATATTCCGCGAAAAATAGAAGGTCTGTCCTGCGTAGTCCAGACCGTTGTATCCGCCTGTTCCGTCAGAGATAAGCTCATTTCGCTTACCTTGTTGATTTGTATAAACGCTCCAGCCTTTTTCTCCTTCCCATTCCTGACCGTCTTCCGCAAGCAGAGAAAGATTGTAGGATTTATCTTCCATCGGTTTGGAATAGTAAAATACTGCAAATGCGGACACTGCAAAGATAGCAATAGATAGTATTATTGAAATACATATTTTAAGTGACCGTTTCATACTAAAACCTCATTTCAAAATTACAATTTTAGTATAAAGGTATTATTGCAAAGTGTCAACTTGTATCAGCGCTTCAGAATGACCAATCAAGCCGTTTTTTTGCCCAGTTTTGCACAAAGTGTTGAAAAATTATTGTTTTCGGTTATTATTATAGTGGTTTAGTATGTAAATGGAAATATAAATCCAACAGAAAGGAACATTGAGCCGACGTCTGATTTTTTATCAATCAAGTATCAGCTATTGCAGATTGATATTGCCATTGATGAGCTTTTCGGCAATATTACTCATTATGCCTACAATCCTGATATCGGTCCTGCGACTGTCCGTGTTGAGGTAAAAGAAAATCCTCTTGCGGTTATTGTCACCTTTATCGACCACGGTGTGCAGTATGACCCGCTTGCAACTGAGGACCCCGACACAACACTTTCGGCGGAGGAGCGCAAAATCGGCGGACTCGGAATATATATTGTTAAAAAAAGTATGGATGAAATTACTTATGAATATAAGGACGGACAGAATATACTGACTATTAAAAAGAATATTTGAGTAAGGTGACAGCTATGAATAACCGGATTTTCAGAAAAAATAGTATTGATAAGGTTTCATCGCCGGAACAGCTTAATGATTATGTATGAGTATCAAACCCCGTGAGCGGTATATTATGACGGCAAGGATTTGTCAACCATAGATTTAAAATCTCTCCGCAAAAAATTGGAGTAGTAATGCAATATGCACAAGCGATTTAATCAGTGTTTCCCTAAGAAAAAAGTATAGAAGATTACAGTGCAGACGACATAATGTATTTTGCTGATAAGATAAACAATCTGCCGAGAAAAATTCTGAACTATCGCACTTTGAAAGAGCTTTTTGTGTGCGTTCGGAACGCATTATATCTTGGTAGTTTTGGTAAAGTGTATTTTGCACCAAACGACAAACCTCACCTCCGCCAAAATAACAAAGAAGCCTGATAAACACCGGGTTTCTCAGGCTTCAGTCAGAAATATTATTTATCAACCTTTGGGAGTCCGGCAAATCCCTTTTCAAGATCTTCATCGGTTGGGATGTAGTCGCTCATCTCGCCGTCATTATACTTTTGATATGCTACCATATCAAAGTATCCCGTGCCTGTAAGACCGAACAGAATAGTTTTTTCCTCTCCTGTTTCCTTACATTTTAATGCCTCGTCAATAGCAACTCTGATAGCGTGGCTGCTTTCGGGAGCAGGTAAAATACCCTCAACTCTTGCAAACTGTTCAGCAGCAGCAAAAACTGAGGTCTGCTCAACCGATGTTGCCTCCATAAGTCCGTCATCATAGAGCTGAGAAAGTGTAGAGCTCATTCCGTGATAACGCAGTCCGCCTGCGTGGTTAGCAGAAGGGATAAATCCGCTGCCGAGGGTGTACATCTTGGCGAGAGGGCAAACCATTCCGGTGTCGCAGAAGTCGTAAGCATACTTACCTCTTGTGAAGCTCGGACAGGAAGCAGGCTCAACGGCAATAATGCGATAGTCAGCCTCGCCTCTGAGCTTCTCTCCCATAAACGGAGCGATTAGTCCTCCCAGGTTGGAGCCGCCGCCGGCGCAGCCGATGATAATATCGGGCTTGATTCCGAATTTATCCATAGCAGCCTTTGCCTCAAGACCGATAATCGACTGGTGAAGTAAAACCTGATTTAACACGCTTCCCAAAACATAGCGATAGCCCTCTGTTGAGGTTGCAACCTCAACAGCCTCAGAAATAGCACATCCAAGGCTTCCTGTTGTACCGGGATGTGCCTCTAAAATCTTTCTTCCGATTGCTGTGGATGCTGAAGGCGACGGTGTAACGCTTGCTCCGTAGGTTCTCATAACCTCTCTTCTGAAAGGCTTTTGTTCATAGGACACCTTAACCATATATACCTTACAGTCAAGCCCAAAGTAAGAACAAGCCATTGAAAGTGCGGTACCCCACTGACCAGCGCCTGTTTCGGTAGTAACACCCTTCAGCCCCTGCTTTTTTGCGTAATATGCCTGAGCTATTGCGCTGTTAAGCTTGTGACTTCCGCTGGTATTGTTGCCTTCAAATTTGTAGTAAATCTTTGCGGGTGTGTCCAAGGCTTTTTCAAGGAAATATGCTCTGACAAGCGGAGACGGACGGTACATTTTATAAAAATTCTGAATTTCTTCGGGAATATCAATGTATGCGTCGGTGTCGTTAAGCTCCTGTGAAACAAGCTCCTCGCAGAATACCGGATAAAGCTCCTCAGCCTTCATCGGCTCAAGTGTTGCGGGATTGAGCAGGGGAGCAGGCTTGTTTTTCATATCAGCTCTGACATTATACCATTTTGTCGGAATCTCTTTTTCGTCAAGATAAATCTTGTATGGGATTTTCTTCTCTTCCATTGATTAAACCTCCTGAATTTTGCTTTGTTAGTAAAATACTTTATATTTTAATGCTTTAACTTGTTAATCTGTTAATTTGTACCATTATAACATAAAATTATTCAGATGTCACGCACTTTTGTAATATTGTTTTGCAAATTTGATTATCAAGGTTTTTTAAAAATTCTATTGTAGAGGGTAAAGAATTATGATAATCTAATAGGTAAGAAGGTATAAGCTCTGCTTTTTGTTGCCATGATAGCGTGTTTTTCAGGAAAACGAAGGATTCATTATGAGAAAAACAGGGATAACATAAACTGTCGAACAAATCAAAGAGAGGAGATTTATAAATGGATAAGTGGTCGGTGATTCAGTATCTGGAGAGAAGAGCTGAGGACTTTTATAAGCTGAGTGATAAAATCTGGGAAAATGCTGAAATTCGATTCAAAGAGAAGCAATCGGTAAAGGATTATGTTGCTTTTCTGAAAAATGAAGGCTTTTCAATAACCGTTGGAGAGGCTGGTCTGAAGACGGGATTCCATGCCGAATGGGGAAGCGGAAAGCCTGTGATTGGATTTTTGGGAGAGTATGACGCACTTCCGGGGCTGAGTCAAAAGGCGGGCGTTGCCGTTAAGGAGTCTTTGGTAAGTGGTGGAAACGGACATGGCTGCGGTCATAATCTTCTTGGAGTCGGTGCACTGATGGGAGCAGTCGGCTTTAAGCATTATCTGGAAACGGAAGGGAAAACCGGAACCGTGGTGTTTTTCGGATGCCCGGCAGAGGAGGGCGGAAGCGGAAAAACATTTATGGCTCGGGAGGGCTGCTTTGATCATCTTGATCTGGCATTAAGCTGGCATCCTAACGATTGCAATATGATGCCTCCCGGACCGGTTTTGGCTAATGATGCTATCCGTTATAGCTTTACCGGTAAAGCGTCTCATGCTGCTGCGGCGCCGGAGGCGGGAAGAAGCGCACTTGATGCGCTTGAGCTGATGAATATAGGGGTTCAATTTCTCAGAGAGCATATTCCCTCAACTGCAAGAATTCATTATGCCATAACGAATGCCGGAGGAATTTCGCCTAATATTGTTCAGGCCTATGCATCGGCACTGTATCAGATCAGAGCGCCCTTTGCACCCTTACTTTCTGATCTTTATGAGCGTGTCAATAATATAGCAAAAGGCGCGGCCATGATGACCGATACACAGGTAGAAATCAAATTCCTGAAAGGTACCAGCAATACAGTGCTGATTCCTGCGCTGGATGAGGTAATGTACAATAATATGTGCGAAATTCCAAACCCTGTTGAGCGTGCGGACGATATTGCGTTTGCTCGTGAAATCGTCAAAACGCAGATGCCTGCCGACAGAATTCCTGAAAATGTATTTGATTTAAAGCCCAGGAATTGGAACAAGTCTGGAAACGTTCCGATTCCGGGTTCGTCCGATGTCGGAGATGTGAGCTGGGTTTGTCCTGTTTCGCAGTGCGGCACAAGCACTTGGCCGGTTGGAACTGCCGCCCACAGTTGGCAGGCTGTAGCCTGCGGCAAGAGTGATTTTGCGCACAAGGGGATGTTGTATGCCGGTCAGATTATCGCTGCAACGGCTATTGATGTTTGCAATAACCCCGAAATCATCGAAACCGCATGGAGACAGCTAAAAGAGAAGACAGGGAATCATCCGTATCATTGCCCGATTCCAGCGGAAATTACACCTGAAATCCTGGAGTCTGAAACAACATAAGCGCCAAGCGATTTTTCGTATCGACCCCAAAAGGTTAGACTAAAACTCTGACAATTTGAGGTCGGTAATTTTATGGATATATATAGCTATGAGTTAATGAAAAACGTTGTTAATGCGTATTCATAATTTGAGAGCAGAGTGTATTCTGCTCTTTTTTTATTGAAATTTCAAGGACAGTTACCTTAAACCAATTTGCCGAACGTATAAGCTCAGGCGAAAGCTTGCAATCCTTCTTTATTGCAAACGGTTAAGAGCGCTGTCCTTTTTGTATATAAATTCAACCGTTGTTACACAAGTGGGTGAGTGCATACGAAAGTGAGAAACCCGAAGAACTTCAATTGGCGAATACGGAAATTATGAGCCATATTGTCCGTACTACGGTAATGCAGTGAAATGGAATTAAGAAAGTTAAGATAACAGCTTAACCCCTATCCAAGTCAGAGATGTGCTTGGAAGGGAGTATTTTTATTCAAAAATGTACTTGCAACTTTATTTATACAACAACATACAAAGTAGTAACGGAGGTAATGTTATGATTGAGATAATGAATATATTCAAAGGTAAAAACCAAGAGGAAATAAAGAAAGCATTTAATGAAAAATTTTTTGAATACACAGTGTGTGAGTTAAAGGCTAATAAAAATATCGAAATAAAATTAATCAACAATATTGAAAAGAAAAATTAGAAAAATTAAATTAATTTGCAAGTTAATACAGCATTTCGTTTTTTGTGATTTTCCGGTTATAAGGAGGATTGCCATGAACAATCGGGTTGCGATTTATTGCCGACTTTCTCAGGAGGACAGAGATAAAAAGTTTAAGGAGGATGATAGTGAAAGTATTGTTAACCAAAAACTAATGTTGGCAGACTATGCTAAAAATAAAAATTGGATAATATGCAAAATATATTCTGATGATGATTATTCCGGTTCTGATAGGAACAGGCCGGCCTTTTGCGAACTTATCCGAGATGCAAAAAAAAAGAAATTTGATATTGTTCTTTGCAAAACTCAATCACGATTTACACGAGAACTGGAGCTTGTCGAAAAATATATTAATGGACTTTTCCTTGTTTGGGGCATAAGATTTGTCAGTATTGTAGATAATGTTGATACCGACGTTCGTCAAAACAAAAAAGCAAGGCAAATTAACGGGCTTGTAAATGAATGGTATTTAGAGGATATGTCCGACAGTATTAAAGCTGCGTTAACTGCAAGAATGAAGGCAGGCTTTTTTATTGGTTCAATGCCTCCTTATGGGTACGATAAAGATCCAAATAACAAAGGCAAGCTAATAATTAATGATGATGAAGCAAAAATAGTCAAAGAGATTTTTGAGCTTTATCTCGAGGGGAACGGTAAAACGAAAATAGCAAGAATTCTCAATGAACGAGGAATTCCAAATCCATCGCACAGTAAACTACAGCGTGGAGTCAAGATTGGGCTTTCACACAAAGGTTCCAGTCATTTATGGAGATATAGTACCATAACAAATATACTTAATAATGAAGTGTATATCGGAAATCTCGTACAGGCGAGAACCTACAATCCTACTTATAAATCACATCGGTCTGTACCGTCGCCTAAAGAACATTGGATTAGAGTTGAAAACACGCATGAACCTATTATCGACTACGGCACTTGGTCAAGAGTCAGAAATGAGTGTTTATCAAAAGCGACAGAACAATCAACTAAGAAACAAACGGGATATAATTCTCAACATATTTTTTCACGAAAAGTTTATTGCAAATATTGTAATAGCGTATGTAGAGTAGCATATAAACGAAAAATACGATATTATCGCTGTTCGACAAAGCTTTATGATACTAATGAATGTCGGGGAGTTACTGTGTTTGAGAGTACACTGAAAAAAATAGTCTTAAATGAACTTAACAAGATTAAAGATAAATATTTTGATAAGCAGCAATTCAATCAAATTAAACTGCGTTCTCTTCTTGAAGATAAATTAAAAAAAGCAGAACGGGAATTATCTTCGGTTGAGTCAAAAATTGCTGAAAATAGTTTAGTCATTAAAAATATTTATATCGACAAGCTCAGAAATATTATTAGCGAAGAACAATTTTTAGATTTATCAAATCAATTTTCAATAGAAGCTCAAAAACTTTTAAATGATAAAACAAGAATAATGAATAATATTTCTCAAATAGAATACGAGAAAGAAAAATCAAAAAATGTTGAGGATATACTACAAGAGTGTCTTGAGATTACAGATTTATCTCCCTCTCTTGTTGAAAAAATGATAGATAAAATTTATATTTCCGGTTGCAAGCTAGATAGAAAAATTGATATTTTATGGAATATATAAGTATATTGCAATGACAATGCGTATTATAATAATTACGGGAGGTATTATTTTACCCCGATTTTAAGTATGCACCGGAGCAAAAAGCACGCACAACCTATGACAACATTCTCAGGTTCTGTGATGACAGAGATGTCGCAGACCCGATAAGATTTTTGCGTGCCCGTGAGGTAGTTCATTATCAGCGATTCGGCGAGGGATTAAGAATTGCTACAGATAATCTTGACAGCAAAAATTTCTATGCATTTAATCCTGAATTTGATATTTGCAATAAATGTGCGGCGAACAGCAAGAAAGAAAAACCGGAAAAGAAAAATAAGAAGCACGATGATATGTGCGACAAGGATGAATGTAAATAATTGTTTCAGCTCCCTTGACGCTCAGAGTTAAGGGAGCTGAAAAAGCCCACGAAATTGATCCGTGGGCGGTAAATTATTGTGTTTTATAACAGTTTTGTGATTTAATCCTCCGAAGCCTCAGCGATTGCTTTTGTCCTGTGGACTGTCCCGTGCGGATGCTTGGGCGGAGCGTATATTGAGTATAGCTTGAGCGGACAGCAGTCGGTATTTATTATGTTGTGCCATGTGCCTGCCGGAACAAACACGGCATCACCTGCACAGACGCATTTTTTGAAATTCATTTTTGACTACATTTTATCAAGGCGTGAAAGAAATAATTCGACTTTTCTTGCCGTAAAACATTCTGACGGTTATCATTCTTTATTCATATCTTTTATAAGTGAGCGCGCAAATTCTCTTGCGCCGCTTATTGCTTCCTCTGTCTGAAAGGACGCAAGATTGTCCTCGTCCTGCACTGAGTACATACCGAGGTAATTGAGGTTTGAATGAATACACAGCCGCTTTATACCCATTACAAAAGGCTCGGTTGCGTATTCACGGTCATATCCGTGTGTGAGCAGCAAGGCAAGGCTTTTGCCTGCCCATAAAGAGCCGTCGGCACTTCCGTAATATTTGTTTAGTCCGTAATGACGGTCAAGAAGCGATTTCATATCTGCGGCGCAATACCAGGAATAAATCGGTGTTGCAAGCACAATGCAGTCGGACTTGATTATTTCATCGACAACGGATTGCATATCGTCCTTCTGAACACAGCCGTATTCGCCGTCAATGTCCTGACAGGCATAACAGCCCTTGCAAGGCTTAATGCTTTTGTCAGCGAGTGTGATATATTTTACTTCTGCGTTATTTTCTTCAAGCTCGGCAATAAAAGGCTTGCAAAGCTCCGCTGTGTTGCCGGCAAGTCTTGGACTGCCCATAATTATACAGAATTTCATATTTTTCTCCGATTATAAATTTTCAAAAATTCTTGTGCCCTTCTTTTTCAGCCAGTGAAGCATCAGTCCCGATACAGCGGCAACAATAATTGTGCAGATGAGCAGATAAAGCCAGGCAGGTATAAACAAAGCTACAAGCATATAAGGAAGTGCCAGAACAACAACCGATGCCCAGCCGATGAACATTGTAAGAATTACGCCGATGTTCTGCTTTACAGCCGCCGTTTCGTTTGTAAAGTTGATATTCGGCATTTTTAAGTTCAGCATCAAGCCTAAGCAGGCGGTGAACAAAACAAACAAAACAGAGAAAACCGGCAGCACAATTGCAGACACGATATCCGGTGTAAACACAATGTCAACGCATATTGCAAATATGAGTGCAGGTATTGCCGATACATACATATGAAGCTTCAACTTTGCCACAAGAACCTGCCATGCAGGAACTGGCATTGACTGTAAAATCCATATGTTTTTTCCCTCAAGAGAAATCGATGGAGCCGTAATGTCGTTCATCGAAGCAATAAATGAAATTATTACACCGGCTGCAAGTGCCTTTAAACTGTTTAAAAAGGGATTAATCTCGAAAATGCTGTTAATATTATTTCTGTTGAAAATCATATACACTACGGCTACAAGAATAAACACACTGCCTAAGCCGCAGTTTAGCATATATGTAGCACTGCCGGTAAAACGCTTGAATTCCTTGCGCAGCAATGCTCTGCTCATGCTGCTGCGTGTCAACTGTCTTTCTTTGTATTTTACTTTTGCTGTTCCTTTGTTGGCGGTTGTTATTTTCAAAAAGCTGTGTGATAAAACCCAATAAACCAAGGCGAACAGTGGAACTACTATTGCAGCTGTTATAAGCATAGAAACCGGATTTTCGGTTGCGGCCAGTCCGAGATGATATATCGGAAAAAGTGTTGATTTTATTGCGTCACCGATAACCTTGCTGTTATTTACAAGTGATTCAATCAGGGTGTATGCCTGAGAGTAGAAATAGTAATACGCAGCTAAAAATCCAAGAGAGATTATAACAGTGATAATGTTTTTGTGCTTGAGCTTTGAGGCAATCAGAGCCACTACCCAGCCGAGTATGCATGACAACGTCAGGATAAAGAATGATATCAGAAGCATTACAAGCAAAGAGAAAATTACCGACGCTGCAGTCTGCGGTGCGGCTATCCAATAGATGATAAGTGACGGTACAAAGACGACTGCCTCAAACAAAAATCCCATAAGCCAGACGGCAAGCATTCTGGCAAATAATATCTTTGACGGCGGGATCGGCATTGCAAGCAGCTGTTCGTTGTCCTTTGCACGGTATAAGCTTGAATATGTTGAAAAAACGCTGCCGAATACGCCCAAAAATATTGACAGAAGTCCGATCAGTGCGAAATAGAGCCAGTCGTCGCCGTTTTGAACCAGCCTGAAGCAAAGCATACCGCTGAAAACCGAAATAATAGAGCCGAGCATAACGAAAAGTACGACAAATAAAATGCAATATCCTACGATAGCGCCGATACTGCGGCGCTCTTTGGTTTTCTTGTTTTGCGTGACAGAAGCAAACAGACCCAAAAGCTCTTTTTTCAGTAATGTTTTCAGCATTTTTCGTCCTCCAATTCAAGAAATACATCTTCAAGCGAGTCATCGCCCTTAACCTCTTCCATTGAGCCGGACTTTATAAGCTTTCCGCCTTTTATAATTGCCACCTTGTCGCAGAGCTTTTCGGCGACCTCAAGAACATGGGTTGAGAAGAAAATCGCACCGCCGTTGTCGCAAATGTCACGCATATATCCTTTTAACAGGTGAGAAGCTTTCGGGTCAAGTCCGACAAACGGCTCGTCCATAATAACAAGCTTCGGATTATGTATAAGCGCAGAAATGATGGCGAGCTTTTGCTTCATACCGTGAGAATATGCGCTCACAGGCTGAGCAAGGTCTTTGGTAATCTCAAATGCATCGGCATATTTGTGAATTCTGCTCTGACGGTCCTCAGCGCTCACGCCGAAAATGTCGGCTACAAAATTCAAGTACTGAATTCCGGTCATAAATTCATACAAATCGGGGTTATCCGGGATATAGGCTATTTTTGACTTACACTCAATCGGATTGGTTTTGATAGATGTGCCGTCAACATAAATTTCGCCGCCGTCAAAACTCAGAATGCCGCAGCAGGATTTTATCGTTGTTGTCTTTCCGGCTCCGTTATGGCCGATAAAGCCGTAGATTTCACCGGGCTTAATGTGCAGCGACAGGTCATCAACCGCTTTTTTGTCACCATAGGTTTTTGTTAAGTGCTCAATTTTCAGCATAATTAATCCTCCGTATTTCTTATAAATACATTCTATTAAAGCCTTTTAGCCTTGTCAATAGAAAATAATGAGTAAAAAAAATCAACGAAAAAGCAGTACCATAGTCTTATTATGTGAATCCTGCGGCTTATGAAGCTGCTGTTTCAAGATTTATAGAGAAATATGCAAATTAATTGAAAGGTTTATGGAGATTAAAAAATGAGTAGTGAAAGAAAGCTTCATCCATTGACTGCATCACAGAAAATGCATTATTTTACAATTCAGTACTGTCCGATGAAGCAGGTGCTGAACATTGCTACAAGCCTTACCATTGAAGCGGATATTGACTTCGGTGTGCTTAAGCAGAGCATTTACGAGGTTTATGACCGCTATGAATCAATGCGACTGCGTTTTTGCCGGGACGAAAACGGCGAGGTTATGCAGTATGTTGTTCCACACGAGGAAAGGGATATTCCTTACTTCGAGTTTTCACACTGGAAATTTGAGGACGCCGAAAACGAGATGAAAAAGTGGTCAAGAGTGCCGTTTGAGCGTTTCGACTCACCTATGAATAAGGTTGTAATGATTTCAAAGCCTGACGGCTATAAGGGTATTTATCTCCTTGTTGACCATATGACAATGGACGCACAGTCTATCGTGCTTTTCTTCAAGGATGTTATTACAATCTACTGCCACAAAATGTACGGCTATGACTATCCGAAGCCGCTTGTTTCCTACATAGAGCAGCTTGAAAAGGATCTTAAGTACGAAGCTAATTCTAAAGCTCTCAACCGTGACAGAGCATACTTGAAAGAGGTTATCGAATCCTCCGAACCTATATATACGACATTCAGGGTCAGCTGCGTTTGCAGCAGCAGAGAGAGGAAAGCGGCAACCCGAACCTGCGTGCCGCAGTCAATGACGGCGTAAGCAACGAGGGTGAATTCCACACGGATATTGACCCGGAAAAATGTGCTCTATCCTCTTTACTTCCGGCACAACAGGCAAAAGCAAGGGTGTTATGCTCAGCCACAAAAGCCTTGCAGACAATGCAACCTGTATGGATATGGGTGAGAGCGAGGGCACGGTTTCTCTTACGGTTCTTCCTATTCATCACGCATACTGCTTCAGCGGCTGGCTGCTTGCAAAGGAACTGATGGTTTATGCCGAAAACGGCGTAATTGTTTTTGAGATGTATCCGAACGCCGATGTTGTTGCGGCAATGCAGATAAGCGACGTTGAAGCGGTAGTAAAGGCTAAGGTTGCGCAAATAAATGAAGATTTGCCCCTTTACAAAAGAATAATAAAGGTTATAATAAGAGATGAGGAGTTTAAAAAAACCGCTTCAGGTAAAATCAAACGCAAATATTAATTTTGCATCGGAGGGCTTATTATGACTTATCAGGAGATATTTGCTGAGGTAAGGGATAACTTTATGAAAGCTGACGTAAGCGATTATAAAGGACATCTTGCTCTGCAGGTAAATCTGACAGGTGAGGGCGAGGGTATTTTTTATGCGGAGCTTGACAACGGCGTGCTGAGAGTTGAACCGTATGATTACAATGATAGAGATGTTTTGTTTATTGTTGATTCAAAGGTTTTCTTAAAAATCGTTCACGGCAAGCTTGATCCCGTACTTGCTTTTACACTCGGAAAGCTTAAAATTGAGGGCGACCTTGGCAAGGCGCTTGAAATTCAAAGACTTATCAAAGATAAAAGTTATTGATAATAACATTATTACGGCTGCGTGCATTTGCGCAGCCGTTTTCCTATATAATTTCATATATAAAAATTTTGAATATTCTCTCTGTGATTCTTGCCCGAATCTGATATGTGTGATATAATCTTATGATAGATTAAGTGTAATATGGCGGAAGGATGAGTTTTTTGGTTGTTTTGGGGATCGATCCCGGATATGCAATAGTCGGCTGGGGCGTCATAAGCTTTAACGGCGTAAATTATGCTCCACTTGGCTTTGGTGCAGTTACAACCGATGCGGGAGTGAACTTCAACCTGCGGCTGGAGCATATCTACGATGAGCTTGACCTGATAATCAAGCAGGCAAAGCCCGACGCTATGGCGATTGAAAAGCTGTATTTTCAGAACAATCAGAAAACAGCAATTAATGTTGCTCAGGCAAGGGGAGTTATACTTCTTGCGGCGCAAAAAAACAATGTGCCTGTTTTTGAATATACTCCGCTTCAGGTGAAAATGGCTGTAACAGGCTACGGTCAGGCGAAAAAGCCGCAGATTATGGAGATGACAAGACGGCTGTTGAAGCTTAAAGAAGTTCCGAAACCCGACGACACGGCGGATGCTCTTGCAATGGCGATAACCCATACTCAGGCGGCAGGAACAAATCTTAAGGCTATGATTTTTAAAAGGAATCAACAGCAATGAAATGCCGATTTGTTTTTAACAAAGGAGTTTGTATTTATCAATGATATACAGTATAAGAGGAAATTTGATTCATACTGAGCCGACATTCGTTGTCATTGAATGTGCCGGTGTCGGGTACAAATGCTTTACATCAATGAATACCCAAAGACAATTGCCGAAGCTCAGCGGAGAAGCAATGCTTTACACTCAGCTTGTTGTGCGTGAGGATGCGGCGGAGCTTTACGGCTTTATTTCAACATCAGAGCTTTCCTGCTTCAAGCTTTTGACAAGCGTCAGCAAGGTCGGTCCAAAGGCGGCAATTTCAATCCTTTCGGAGCTTTCGCCCGAACAGCTCGCAATTGCGATAGCCTCCTCCGACAGCAAGTCAATAACAAGAGCCAACGGCGTCGGCTTGAAGCTTGCTCAGAGGATTATTCTGGAGCTTAAGGATAAGCTTAAGGTGTTTGATACATCGGGTGCTGATACACAAGCTGTGAACGGTGCGGCTGCGCAGGTGTCTTTCGGCAACACTCAGAAAGCTGTTGAAGCTCTTGCAGTGCTCGGCTATGACAGCAGTGAGGTTATGCCGATACTCTCAAAGCTTGATTCAGGCAAAAGTGTAGAGGATTTGATTTCGGCAGTGCTCAGGGAAATGGCGGCTCGATAAATTCGGAGGAAACATAAATGGAAATGGACTACGAAAACAGAATATTAAGCCCCTCGGAGATACCGTGCGATTTAAACGGCGACGACAACCCGTTAAGACCTCAATCACTCGATGAGTATATAGGGCAGGAGAAGGTCAAAGAGAATTTGTCCGTCTTTATTCAGGCGGCTTTGCAAAGAGGAGAGGCTCTTGACCACGTTTTACTATACGGTCCTCCGGGACTCGGAAAAACTACTCTTGCAGGAATAATCGCCAACGAGCTTGGAACAAATCTGAGGATAACATCGGGGCCTGCTATTGAAAAGCCGGGCGATCTGGCGGCGCTTCTCACAAGTCTTAATGAGGGTGACGTACTCTTTATTGACGAAATTCACCGTCTGTCCCGTTCTGTTGAGGAGATATTATATCCCTCAATGGAGGACTTTGCGATAGATATCGTTACCGGCAAAGGACAGATGGCGGCTTCATATCATCTGCCGCTTCAGAAGTTTACGCTTGTCGGCGCAACAACAAGGGCAGGACAGCTAACAGCGCCGTTAAGGGACCGTTTCGGCGTTATATTGCGCCTTGAGCTATATACTCCCGAACAGCTATCAAGAATCGTCAAGCGAAGTGCAGGCATTTTAAATATGCCTATTGATGAGGAGGGTGCGCTTGAGATTGCTTCACGTTCAAGAGGAACACCGAGAATTGCAAACAGACTTTTAAAGCGTGTGCGTGATTTTGCTCAGGTTATCAGCGACGGTGTTATAGACGCTCAGTCGGCAAAAACAGCTCTTGATAAGCTTGAAATTGACGGACTCGGACTTGACGCCAACGACAGGCGTATGCTGGAGGCAATGATAAAATTCTACAAGGGCGGTCCTGTCGGACTTGAAACTCTGGCGGCGGCTATCGGCGAAGAGGCAGTAACGATTGAGGATGTTTATGAACCTTATCTTATGCAGATTGGCTTCCTTAACAGAACGCCGAGAGGAAGATGCGTAACAAAGGCGGCGTGCAAGCATCTTGGATATGATTTTGACGGGGTGGAGGTTGTTTCACAGCCTACTCTGTTTGATAACTAATAGATTTATGTGAATTATAATTTACTTTCAGGAGGACAATATGGGAAGATTATTTGGTACTGACGGTGCAAGAGGAGTTGCTAATACCGAGCTTACTCCCGAGCTTGCAATGAATATAGGCAGAGCGGCGGCTATGGTGCTTATTAATAAAGAAACGGAGCATCCCAAGGTTTTAATCGGCAAGGACACACGCTTAAGCTCCGATATGCTTGAAGGCGCTCTGATTGCAGGACTTTGTTCTGTGGGCGCAAATGTCGTAAAGCTCGGCGTTGTTCCTACCCCGGCTGTGGCTTACTTAATCGGCAAGTACAGCGCAGATGCAGGCATTATGATTTCTGCATCACACAACCCGTTTGAATTCAACGGAATTAAAATTTTCAATATGGACGGCTACAAGCTGCCCGACGAGCTTGAGGAACAGATTGAATCAATCGTCCTTGACCACGCACAGCCTTATCCTGCATATTCGGACGAAAAGCTCGGCTGCGTTATTGGTGCCGAAACGGCTGTTGACGATTATATAAATCACGTTGTTGAAAATGTAGAATACAGACTCGACGGTATGGGAATTGCCCTTGACTGCTCCAATGGATCATCGTCCAGAACAGCAGAAAAGCTGTTTACCGCACTCGGTGCAAAATGCCATATGCTTTTTGATAAGCCTGACGGAATAAATATCAACGATGACTGCGGCTCAACTCATATGGATAATCTTATGAAATATGTCAAGGAGCACAAGCTTGACGCAGGAATGGCTTTTGACGGTGATGCCGACAGATGCCTTGCTGTTGACGAAAAAGGCAACCTTGTTGACGGCGATTTTATTATCGCAATCTGCGCTCAGGATTTAAAGTCAAGGGGAAAGCTTAAGAAGGATGCTGTAGTCGGCACAATTCTCACCAATATGGGCTTCAATAAATTCTGTGAAAGAGAGAAAATCAATTTCGTTTCGACAAAGGTCGGCGACAGATATGTTCTCGAAGCTATGCGTGCAGAGGGCTATAACCTCGGCGGCGAACAGTCCGGTCACGTTATCTTCCTTGACTACTGCACAACCGGTGACGGTCAGATGACTGCGGCTCAGCTTCTCAGTATGATGAACAGAAGAAAAGAAAAGCTGTCGGATATGGCTAAGCTTATGAGCCGTTTTCCACAGGTTATGATAAATGTTAAGGTGTCTAACGAGGGAAAGCTTAGATTTTACACCGATAAAGAAATCAAAAAGGAGATTGCCGAGGCTGACGAGCGTCTTGGCGACAGAGGAAGAATTCTTGTAAGAGCCTCGGGCACAGAGCCGCTTATCAGAGTAATGGTTGAGGGCGAGGACTCAAGCGAAATTACAAGCATTGCAAATCAGGCGGCTGAGCTTGTAAGAGAAAGACTTGTTTAATTCGGAGGATATTTACTATGCGTTTTGCAGACTGGCAGGATTATGAGGTTATCGACTGCTCAGGCGGAGAAAGACTTGAGCGTTGGGGCAACATTGTTCTTATCAGACCCGACCCTCAGATTATCTGGAGCACACCCAAAAACAATCCGCTGTGGCGCAAGGCGCACGCACGTTATCACCGCAGCTCAAGCGGCGGCGGTAAGTGGGAGGTTTATAAAAAGCATCCCGATGTGTGGAAGATAAATTTCAATGATTTGTGCTTTCAGATAAAGCCGATGGGCTTCAAGCACACGGGCGTTTTCCCGGAGCAGGCTGTAAACTGGCTTTTCGTAGATGAAAAAATCCGCCGCAGCAAGCGACAGCTCAATGTGTTGAATCTGTTTGCCTATACAGGCGGCGCAACGCTTGCCTGTGCAAATGCAGGGGCGAAGGTTTGTCACGTTGATGCGTCTAAGGGTATGGTGCAGTGGGCAAAGGAGAACGCCGCTGTATCGGGACTTTCCGATAAGCCTGTGCGTTGGATAGTTGACGACTGCGTGAAATTTGTTCAGCGTGAGATACGCAGGGGCAATAAGTATGACGGAATCATTATGGACCCCCCGTCATACGGCAGAGGACCGGGCGGCGAGGTCTGGAAGCTTGAAGAACAGCTCTTCTCGCTTGTCGAGCTTTGCACAGGCGTTTTGAGTGATAACCCCGAGTTCTTTCTTTTGAATTCCTACACAACGGGGCTTTCGCCTGCAGTTATGCAGTATCTGCTCGGCGTTTTGGTACAAAAGAAATACGGCGGCACGCTAAGCTCCGATGAAATCGGACTAAAAGCCACCGAAACGGGGCTTGTCCTGCCGTGCGGTTCAACCGCAATATGGCAATCATAAATTTTATTTAATTTAATTTAAATTCACGCCACTTTGTTATTGATGTTATTAGGGGATAAAATGGAAGATTTTATTAAAGTTGAAAATGTAAGCTTTCAATACGTCAACGATGCCGAGGACGAGCCGTTAACAGCCGTCAACGTACTCAAGGATATTTCAATTGATATACAAAAGGGTGAGTTCGTAGCGTTGCTCGGTCATAACGGCTGCGGTAAATCGACTATGGCAAAGCTCTTAAACGCTATGCTGCTCCCACAGCAGGGCAAGGTTTTTGTCAACGGTCTTGACACGGCTGACGAGGAAAAAAGATACGACATAAGAAAAACTGTCGGTCTTGTTCTGCAGAACCCCGACAATCAGCTTGTTGCAAGCATTGTTGAGGAGGACGTCGCTTTCGGACCCGAAAACCTCGGAATAGACCCAAAGGAAATTAGAACAAGAGTTGACGAGGCGTTAAAGGCAGTTGATATGTATGAATACAGAACCCACGCGCCGTTCAAGCTGTCGGGAGGACAAAAACAGCGTGTTGCAATTGCCGGGATAATCGCAATGCAGCCGCTGTGCCTTGTGCTTGATGAGCCGACCGCAATGCTCGATCCGAAGGGCAGAGATGAGGTTATGGCGACGATAAAAAAGCTGAACAAAGAAAAGGGCATTACAATAGTTTTGATAACCCACTATATGGACGAGGCTGTTCAGGCGGACAGGGTTATTGTAATGGACGGCGGCAAGGTGCTTGTTCAGGGAACGCCGCACGAGGTTTTTTCGCAGGTTGAGCTGTTAAAGCGGCATCGCCTTGATGTTCCGCAGGCGGCTGAGCTGATGTATCGGCTGAGAGGCAGGGGTTTTTCTCTGTCGGATAATGACCGGTATCTGCCTCTTGACAGCGATGAATGTATAGATGCTATTGATAAAATCTTCAAAGAAGCAAAAAGCAGAGGAAAAGTATGAATATTATTGAAACCGAGGACTTATCGTTTGTTTACGGACAAGGAACTCCGTTTGAAAAAAAAGCTAACGATAAGCTGAATATACAAATTAAAGAGGGCGAATTTGTCGGTATAATAGGCCACACGGGTTCGGGCAAATCAACGCTTGTTCAGATGCTCAACGGACTTATAAAGCCGACAAGCGGCACTGTTAAATTGAACGGACAGAATATCTGGGCAGCTCCGAAGGAAATCCGCAAGGTGCGCTTCAAGGTCGGGCTTGTTTTTCAGTATCCGGAATATCAGCTTTTTGAAGAAACCGTTGAAAAGGACATCGCATTCGGTCCGGGCAATATGGGACTTTCCGAGGAGCAGATTAAAGAGAGAGTTCGCTCTGCGGCACGCTTTGCGGGTCTTAAAGACGAGCTGCTCTCAAAATCTCCTTTTGATCTCTCGGGCGGCGAAAAGCGCAGGGCGGCTATCGCCGGAGTTATTGCAATGGACCCGGACGTTCTTATACTTGATGAGCCGACAGCCGGACTTGACCCGGCAGGCAGGGATGTCCTGCTTGCACAGATAAGGCAGTATCACAAGGAAAGAAAAAACACAGTATTGCTTGTTTCGCACAGTATGGAGGATATTGCAAGAACAGCCGACCGCATACTTGTGATGAACAAGGGCAAGGCGGCAATGTTTGACGACACGAAAACCGTGTTCTCAAGGGGAGAAGAGCTTGAAAAAATGGGACTCAGAGTTCCGCAGGTAACTAAGATTATGGCAAGACTGCAGAAAATGGGTTATAATCTGCCGTCGGGAATTCTAACCGTTGAGCAGGCGGCGAATGAGCTTCAGACGCTTATTGATAAAAATATTTTTTGATATATTGATTGTATAAGGGATGATTATTTGCTTAAGGATGTAACATTAGGTCAGTTCTTACCGGGCAGCTCGCCTGTGCACAAAATTGACCCTCGTGCCAAAATACTGCTGCTGATTGCAGTCATTGTTTTTATTTTTATAACAGGCAACTATGTTTCACTTGCTTTGGTCGCAGTGTTTATTTTTGCTGTTATTTTTTCAACAAAAATTTCCGTCAAAATGTATCTTAAAAGTATGAAGATGATTTTGTTCATCGTCTTGTTTACGGGCATTATAAACCTTTTCTACGGCAAAGCATATGAGGGCTGCTGGCAGTTTCAGCTCGGATTTCTGACGATAACCGAAGCAGGACTTAACAACGCCGTTTTTGTGGCGGTGCGAATTGCCCTGTTGATATTGGCAAGCTCGGTGCTGACGTTTACAACATCACCTACCGATTTAACAGACGCTATTGAACGCCTGCTTAAACCCCTTACATTCTTTCATATCAAGGTTCACGAGGTTGCAATGATGATGACTATTGCTCTGCGTTTTGTTCCGACCCTGCTTGAGGAAACCGACAAGATTATGTCTGCACAGAAGGCAAGAGGAGCCGATATGGAAAGCGGCAATCTGATTAAACGCGTCAAAGCGCTTATACCGGTTCTGATACCGTTGTTTGTTTCTGCATTCAGACGTGCATTTGATCTTGCAACAGCTATGGAGTGCCGCTGTTATCAGGGCGGAAACGGCAGAACAAGAATGAAAACCCTGCACTACGGCAAAACAGACATTTTCGCCGCACTCATATGCCTTGTGCTGCTTACGGGAGTGATTTTATGCAACATATTCCTGCCGGCGACGGTCAGATAAGAAATATACTTTTAACAATATCATACGACGGCAAAGCCTATCACGGCTGGCAGGTACAGCAAAACGCACTTACGGTTCAGGAGGTTTTTCAGTCTGCGCTTGAGAAAATTATAGGAAATGATTATTCCGTCAAAGGCTGCAGCAGGACCGACTCGGGCGTTCACGCCAATATGTATTGCATAAGCGTAAAAACATCTCACAGGATTCCTGCCGAGCGACTTAAATGTGCAATGAACCGTTTTTTGCCACTTGACATAGTTGTACTTGACAGTAAAGAAGCGGAGCCGGATTTTCACGCGAGGTATTCCTGCAAAAGCAAGGAATATGTATATAAAATCTGGAACAGCGAAGAACGAAACCCGTTTTTAAACGGTTATGCACTTCACTACAGATATGCACTTGATGAGAAGATGCTTGATAAAGCGGCGCAGGCTTATGTCGGAACACACGATTTTACATCTTTCTGCACGTTGGATAAACGTGAAAAGGGCGACTTTACGAGAACGGTAAAGGCTTTTTCGGTCACAAGAAACGGAAATTTGGTTGAAATGAGGGTAGAGGCAGACGGCTTTCTTTACAATATGGTAAGGATTATGGTCGGAACATTGCTCAGAATTGCCCAGGGGAAAATAAAAGAAGACGGAATACCTGATATTATAAACGCACTCAACAGAAAATTTGCAGGGCCAACGGCTCCTGCCTGCGGCTTGTATCTCAACAAGGTTAATTATTAAGGGGATTTATATGGCTAAGGATAAAAAAGATAAGGAAGATAAAAAAGAAAAAAAGATAACAAAGAAAAAAAGATTTAAGTCAGACGATAAACAGGCTAAAAAACCGTCAGCGCCTATGGAATATACCTTTTCGCATACTATTGAAGAGGAAAAGAGTGAAACACCGATAACTAAAGATATAATCTCTTCAAAGGCTAAGACTGCGGTGCTTATTCTGCTTGTTTGTCTTTTGTCGGTTATCATTGCTACGGGGTGGAATTATATTGCGCCCGATAAGCTTATAAACAGTATTCAAAAAGGACTTTCAGGCAACAACGGCGAGGATTTCCCAACAGCCATTGCAGGCAAAAAAATCAGCAACGGCAACTTTCAGTACGAAAGCGGCTATCTTACATATGTCAGCGATACTTCGCTTATCTGCCTTAATAAATCTGCCGGCAAGGTTGTTGACAGACCGATAAGCTTTTCTCAGCCTGCGCTTAAGATTTCAGGCGACAACATATTGACGTATAATGTAAACGGCAAAGGCTTTCAGGTTGATTCAGCCGGCGAAACAAAAATAAAAAATGAGCTTGAAAGCGCTATTATTCAAGGCGATATTGCAAATAACGGCGTGTATGCATTTATTACAACCGCTGACGGATATCTGTCGAAGCTTACTGTTTTAAATTCCTCAAACAAGCAGATATACTCATATTATTTTGCCGATTATTATGCCACCTCAATGACTGTAAATCAAAGCGGCACTCAGGCTGCTGTTGCCGCTGTTACATCAAGCGACGGCGACTTTAAATCTGTGTTGTATGTTCTTGATTTCACAAAGGAAGAGCCTGTGGCTACCATTGATATGGGCAAAACATTGATATATAGCTGTGAATTTATGGATAACGGCTCAATTGCCGTAATAGGCGATAATCAGGCTTTTATGGTTAAATCAAACTACAGAGATATCGACAGATATAGTTATGACGGGCTTACATTGACTGCTTTTTCATATGACCGCTCACAAGGCGGCGTTATATCGCTTTCACCGTCGAGTGACGGCGGCAACTGCCATATTGTTTATCTGAATAAAAACGGTTCGCTCGATAAAATCACTGATACTCAGTACAGAATTTCCTCAATAGACATATACGGCGGCAAGATAGCGGCGCTTTGCGACGGCGGTATAACGGCGTTTTATACAACGTCAGGGGATGAAGCCGGCACTGCCGATTCGGGCATTGATGCGCAGAGTATCAGTATGTATGGCGAAAACAGCGTCTATGTTCTTGGAATTTCAGAGATCAGAGAGGCAAGTGCAGGCTGAGTTGTTCACAATTTGTTGTTGTATTTTTGTTTGAATTGTGATATATTGTAGCCTAAGAAGCAAAATCGCCCCAAGCGAGGTTACATATGAGTGTGTTTTTAGACGGATTAATACTTTTGATTCTCGTGTTATTTGTGATAAGCGGAGTCCGTAAAGGATTAATCAGAAGTGCTGTCAATTTTTTCGGAACGCTGTTGTCTGCGTATTTTTCCGCTATTTTGGCAAAAGTATTTGCGCTTTCGATATACGATTCTTTTATCAGGCAGAGTGTTATTAACTCTGTTTCCGATTCGCTTGAAAGTACCGTGGGTCAGGGTGCAATTACCTCCGTGAGCGAAATAGCGGACAATCTGCCCGGCTTTTTGAAAGCCATTATGCCCGGTATTGAAAACTCGGCACAGCTTCAGAATGTATTATATGAAGGTATTGATTCTGTTTCTGCTGTGGTTGAGCAGCTTGTTTGTCCTATAATTACCGGTATTCTTTCGGTTGCTCTTACGGTTGTTTTGTTTGCTTTATTCTCTGTTCTGGTCAGATTTATATCACGCAGTATCACAAGGGTATGCCGTGTGCCGGTGCTTTTGGGAGTAAACAGGACTCTTGGCGGTGTGTTGGGAATGCTTATGGGCGTTGTCATTGTTATGCTTGCGGTTTCGCTGCTTTCTTTATCCGAAGAATTCACGACATCTTATCGGCAAACGATAGATAACACGGTTTTATTCAGATTATTTTATAATTATAACCTTTTCGGCTTTTTGTTTCATTAATGCGGTTTAAGCCGAAAAATCAGGAGGGGAAGAAATGGGAGTTTCTAAAGACGGCGAGGACAAGATTTTTACAATTCCGAATCTGCTTTCTATGTTCCGTATTGTATTGATTATACCTATGATTGTATTTTTCCTGTCCAAAAATTATATAGGCGCTGTTATCTGCATAGTTATTTCAGGACTGAGCGATATGTTTGACGGAATGATTGCAAGACGGTTTAACCAGATTTCAAAGCTTGGCAAAATGCTTGACCCGATTGCCGACAAGCTTACTCTTGTTGCTGTTATAATTTGTATCGGCATTTTGATTCCCAACCTCAGGCTTCTTGTTATTATTTTGGCTGCAAAGGATATTCTGATGTTGATTGGCGGTGCGTACCTTATTCACCGTGGAATTACGCCGCCTGCTGCAAAATGGTATGGCAAAATTGCAACGGTTGTGTTTTATATTTCAGTGACCGCTATTGTCGGTATCGAGGTTTTCGGCGGCGCTCAGTTGGCGGCACAGCTGTCTGTGCTGATAACAACCTTGCTGACCGTTACCTCCTTGGTTATGATTTTTGCACTTGTTATGTATGCAATACTCTTTTTTCAGCTTCTTAAAGAAAACAGAAAAAATAAAAAATAAAATATGCAAATACCCTTTTTAAAGTTAAAGGAGATTGATTTATGCTTTGTTGTAAATGTAAAAAAAGACCGGCGGTTGTGTTTGTGTCATCAAACGCATCGGCTGAGCCGCAGGGCTATTGCCTGTCGTGTGCAAGAGAGCTTGGTATAAAGCCGGTAACGGATATGATGGAAAAAATGGGAATTTCCGATGATGATATTGACAATGTTCAGGAACAGGTTGACGCACTTATGGGAATGTCAGAAAACGGTGATATGCCCAATTTCTCTGAAATGATGGGTCAGCTTTCGGAAGCTGACGGTGAAAATGAAGACGGCGACTTTTCGCCGGGCGGAGCACCGACCTTCCCGTTCTTCCAGAACTATTTTGACGGCAAAAAAGAAGAGAATAACCAGCAGAATAATAAAAAGGACAAAAAGTCAAATAAGAAGCGCCGTAATATAGAGGCGTACTGCGAGAACCTGACCGCAAAGGCAAGAGCCGGAAAAATTGACACGGTCATCGGCAGAAACAAGGAAATAGCCAGAGTAATTCAGATTCTTTGCAGAAGAAGCAAAAACAACCCCTGCCTTATCGGTGAACCGGGTGTCGGCAAGACAGCAATAGCAGAGGGACTTGCTCTGCGCATTGCAGCAGGCGATGTTCCGTACAGACTTCAGGACAAAGAGATTTATCTGCTCGACTTAGCGGCCCTTGTTGCAGGAACGCAGTTCAGAGGACAGTTTGAGAGCAGAATAAAGGGACTTACCGAGGAGGTCAAGGCGGCAGGAAATATTATCCTCTTTATTGACGAGGTTCACAACCTTGTCGGAACAGGCGACTCAGAGGGCACTATGAACGCAGCAAATATTCTGAAGCCGTCACTTTCAAGAGGAGAAATTCAGGTTATCGGTGCTACAACCTTTAACGAGTACAGAAAATATATAGAAAAAGATGCGGCTCTTGAAAGAAGATTCCAGCCTGTCAAGGTCGGCGAGCCGTCAATTGCCGAAACCATAGAGGTACTCACCGGTGTTAAGTCATATTATGAAAAGCACCACAGAGTAACCGTTCCAGATATGATAGTCCGCCGTGCCGTTGTTTTGTCTGAAAGATATATCAATGACCGCTTCCTTCCCGATAAGGCTATCGATCTTCTTGACGAGGCGTGCGCCTGTGCAGCTCTTAAAAACAAAAAAATGGAAGAGTATGACAGCTACAAAGCTCAGGAAAAACAGCTTATATATCAGCAGGAGAAGCTTACAGCCGAGCCGGATAAAATTGACTATGAAAAGCTTGCAAAGGTTCGCTCCGAGCTTGCAGTAATTCAGCAGAAAGCCGCAGAAATTCAGGATGAGGCTTTGGGCGCTCAGGTTGATGAAGAGGATTTGTCAAAGGTTATCGAGCTTTGGACGGGAATTCCGGCAAGCAGAGTGCAGGAGAATGAGCTCAAGAAGCTTGCGGATATTGAAGATAAGCTGAAGGAAAAGATTATAGGTCAGGACGAGGCTGTTGAAGCTGTTGCCGCAGCAATTCGCCGCAGCCGTGTTCAGATAAGTCCTCGCAGACGTCCTGCGTCGTTTATATTTGTCGGACCGACAGGCGTCGGTAAGACAGAGCTTGTAAAGGTGCTTTCAGAAGAGCTTTTTGACACGCCGGAAACACTGATAAGACTTGATATGTCAGAGTTTATGGAGAAACATTCGGTGTCAAAGATTATCGGTTCTCCTCCGGGATATGTGGGTTATGACGAAGCAGGACAGGTTACCGAGAAGGTTCGCCGCCGTCCCTACAGCGTTCTTCTGTTTGATGAAATAGAAAAGGCTCATCCGGATGTGCTGAACATTCTTCTTCAGATTCTTGACGAAGGCCGTTTGACCGACGCTCACGGCCGTGACGTCAATTTTGAAAATACGGTTATCATTATGACCTCCAATGCCGGCAGCAACAAGCAGGCGGGCGCGCTCGGCTTTGGCAAAACCCAGCAGGCAGCCGACAAGGAAAGAGTAACTAAGGCGTTGTCGGAGTTCCTGCGTCCTGAGTTTATAAGCCGTATTGATGAGATAATAGTATTTAATGAGCTTGACAGACAAAACTTCATAAAAATAGCAGGACTTATGCTTTCGGAATATGTAGATACACTTGCCGAGAAGAGCATAAAGTTTACTTATGACGAAAAAGCACAGGCTTATCTTGCTGATAAGGCTTGCGGCGGCAAAAGCGGTGCAAGAGATCTGCGCAATACAATCCGCCGTGAGGTAGAAGACAAGATAGCTTCTGCGATTATTTCGCACCGCGAGGGCGAAGTTCAGGCAATCGCTATTTCGGCTGATGATAACGGTCTTGTTATGGATATTCTGTAATTGAATTTGATTAACTAAATTGAAGCACTGAACCAACAAAAACGGTTCAGTGCTTTTTACTGCATATTATTATAATTACCCAAAACGCAGTTAGCGGCTTTCTTGCCTGATATTACAGAGCTCTCCATTGTTGCAAATGATGAAGTTAAGGTGTAATCATCTGCAAGCGCCAGACCATTGATACCTGTTTTTTGTTTCGGCCTTAGTTTCTGACTGTTGCTGTAAAGAGTATAAAATTCGTTTTCATCCGATACCTTGCGGTAATCCGGTTATCTCATAATTTCTGATTTTAACACGCTTATACAGATGTGACTAAAGTCATAATCAAAATATTTCTTAATTCACTTTTTAAGTCCCCGATGAAATGCTAATATTATTGCAGAAAAAGACGAGAGGAGAAAAAGTGATGGAAGATAAAACTATACTCAGGCTTCAGGGCTTAAGCAAAAAGTTCGGAGATAAAACAGTGGTGGATCACATTTCGCTTGAAATTAAAGAGGGTGAAATTTTCGGATTGCTCGGTCCTAACGGAGCAGGCAAAAGCACTACTCTGAATATGATTTGCTCGCTTCTCAAGCCGACCTCGGGTGACATTGAGATATTCGGACTGAATGTTAAAGACGGTATGAAGAAAATCAAAAAGCAGATAGGATATATTCCGCAGGAGCTTGCAATTCACGGGAATCTGAAAGCGTGGGAAAATGTTGAGCTGTTTACCTCGCTGTACGGAATAAAGGGCAAGGAGCTGAAAGCGGCAATTGATGATTCGCTTGAATTTGTCGGACTTCTCGACAGAAAAAATGATTACACAAAGAATTTTTCGGGCGGTATGAAGCGCCGATTGAATATCGCCTGTGCAATCGGTCACAAGCCGAAGTTTATGATTTTTGACGAACCGACAGTCGGCATTGACCCGCAGTCGAGGAATTTTATTCTGGAGAAAATCAGGACTGCAAACAGTCAGGGCGAAACGATAATTTACACGAGCCATTATATGGAGGAAGTTGAGGCGATCTGCACCCGTATCGCCATAATGGATAACGGAAGAATTATCGCAGTCGGAACAAGAGAGGAGCTTGTTCGCCTTGTAACAGACGACCCGAATAGCAATATTTCGCTTGAAGAGGTGTTCCTCACCGTGACGGGTAAAAAGCTTCGTGATTATGCAGGAGGCGATTACCTGTGACCTTGATAAAAAATAATATTAAATTGCTTTTAAGATGTAAGGCACTTATCCTTATCGTGCTTGTGATGGTTCTTGTCACAGGCTTGTTGTCGGCAGTGTTCAAGGATTTAATGACCGACAGCTTTGAGATTAAGGATTGTAATGTGGGATATACATTCAGCTCAGATTGTAAATATGAGCCGATGAAGCCAGTTTTTGAAAAGGTATTTGAGGATAATGATATTGATTTGATTTATTATCCGCAGGTAGATGCAGAAAAGCTTGTGGAAAACGGTTCTGCTGATGTTTTTATTGAGATTGACGATGAAGGCTGCACTGTTTATTCCGGCAAGGAATACAAAAATGAAGCAGGCGTAATAAAAATTACAGCCTACTCTATTATTTCGCAGTCCGCCGGAGTTCAGGTCGGAAGCTACTTAAACGAATATGAAATCAATGCTGACCCGATGCCCGATTCGGAGCTTTACTACACAATAGCATATACAGTGTATTTTATCTGGTGCGCTATGATTGTGCTTGGTATTGTACCTTCGAGCGAGAGGAAAAACAGAATAGGCTTGAGATATCGCTGTTCGCCTGCTTCGTCAATAAAGCAGTATTTCGGCTACTTTGTCCCGACAAGCATAGTAATCATTTTGCTGATAGGCGTTTCCGTTGCAATCTGCACTCCGCTGTTTTCTATATCGTGGATTGGCATACCGTTTGCCGCATACTTAGTCTTTATCGGCACAGTCGGAATAATATTTAACCTTTTCTGCGTGCTTATGGGGATGTTCGGAAAAAATGTTCTCACCGCTGTTTATACTGCATTCGGCGTCTGGGTTTTCACAAATCTTCTTGCAAAGGTGTATTTCAATTTCGGCACAACCCCCGATTGGTGGGAAAAAGCGTCACTTTTAACCCCTCAGCGCTGGGTTATGATATGCTCGGAGATGATAATGAAAAATCAGGACGGAGCATATGTGTTCTTCCTTTCAAGCCTTGTCGGTGTGATTTTTGTCGAGGATAAATTTGTATTTTTTCTGCTTTGTATTCTCACCGAAATAATATATTATCAGCATTACGGTATTATAGATGTCTATCGAAAATCAGCAGAGAACTACGAACAGCAGGAAATGAAACTTAAAAATTCGATAGACAGCAGTGCCGAAAAGCTGTTTTTAAGCGAAGGTACGGTCAAGAACTACATAAGCAATATTCTCGAAAAGGCTCAGCTTGAACACAGAACTCAGCTTGCTGTGTATTATCTGACAGGAAAGAGATGAATGTATGAATATTAACGAAAGTATAGAAAAAACAAGGGAGAGCTTTGAACAAATATCTCAGGCAGCTTTAAAGAAATATACCGTGTGCTTAAGCCGGACGGCAGACTTATTATCTCAGACCCGACGCTGAATGAAGATGATAACACTTCCTTCGTCGATGAATATATGAAAATAAAGCCCGACGGACATATAAAATTCTACCGATTAAGCGAGTACAGGAAAATGCTAAGCGAAATCGGATTTGAGTTTATCTCAAACGCTGAAACCTCAATAACATTTCCCCGTAAATATTCTGATAAATACATCGAACTGATTAATAAGTCGGACCAATCAATTGTGTCAGGCTATAATGTAAGAATTGCCGATGATGAAATCCGGATTACCGAGAGAGTTTTGAATATGCTTTTTATTAAGAGGTAGTATGGCTGCTTGCTTATTCAAGGAAAGCTTTAAGATGATTTATGAAAGCGTTATTGACATAAACCGTAGCACGTACAAGAAAAATAATGATAGCGACGATGTGTGGTATTAATATTGCAAAGGTATTTGAATAAAGTTTTATCAGGTGTGTGTCACCTGTCAGTGCGAGTGAATTTATAGTACTTGCGTTTTCAATTATTTTTTCAAGGTAATACGAAAAATCAAATATGTTGTCATACGGTATATATTGCGACGGTATGAAAATACTGAAATCAGCAAGAAAAAATACAGTCAGCAAAATGGCAGGAATTCCCAACCCGACAAGAATCAGAATGATATACTTCATCGGGATTGACTTTAAAGATTTGAAAAGGTAGTGTTCTTTTAAATCTTCACGAATTCTATGTACTGACCATCTGCACAGAGTTACCCACACTTTTAGCGCAATAACGCAAAACGCCGCAAACAAGAGCAGGAGTATTATATGCCTGAAATTCTCAATCACCTTGTGTTTTTCCGAGCAGTCTGTTGCGTAATATTGACTTAAATTCATCTGCTCTATAAGCGGTGCTGAAATAGATGCATTGTCATAGCAAATGCTGTCTATATAGCATTTATCATAGCCACTGTAACAGGTTACACATCTTTTTCTGTGCGTGATGATAACGGTGATGTGAAAATATACTCAGGCACATATGTAAAACGCCTGAATGTGCTTGAAAGCTGCTTTAACCGCATAGCCTTTATATTAATATACATCTTCGTTATCTTTACGATAGTCGGAGTAATTCTCGCCGCTGTAATCTGGCACGCTATGAAAAAACAGCTTGAGCAGGAGGAAATGCTGCGAATCACGACAAATGCAATGGCGCACGAGCTGAAAACACCCCTGTTTGTTATCGGCGGCTATGCTGAAAATTTGCTTGACAACATCAACACCGATAAGCAGGAGCATTACGCACAGGTTATATTGCAGAAATCGAATGACGTCAACGGGTTGGTTGAAAGAATGCTCGACTATTCAAGGCTTGACAGCGGATATGATAAAATTCAGACAGAAAAGGTTAATTTGACGCAGCTTGTTAAAGATATTATCGCCGGCTATGATGTTCGGATTTCTGCCGAATATACAGAAGATGTTTTTATATGCGCTGACAAACGTCTGATTAAATCAGCAGTAGAAAATTTTGTCGATAATGCGATAAAATACTCGACTGATAAAAATGAAATTAAAATAACAATTATGCCTAAAAAATTTACTGTTAGCAATCCGTGCAAAATGCTTTCTGAATCTGACATTGATAAACTGTGGCAGCCGTATCACAGATTGGCAGAGCATAGTTCAGAACCGGGTCACGGACTCGGTCTTGCAATCGTAAAGCGCATTTTTGAGCTTCACCGTTTTAAATACGGCGCATCATATAAAAAAGAGCGTATTTCATTTTGGTTTGAGTATTGATAAAGCGGCGAAAAAAAGCTATAATAAGTTAAAGGCTGGTGTTAAAAATGAAAGATTTAGAAGAAATAGCCGCTCAATCAAGACAGGCGGTAACTGAATTATTAGAGGTCGCAAGACTTGAAAAGGACGATATATTTGTTGTAGGCTGTTCAAGCAGCGAGATTATCGGCAGTAAGCTCGGCACAAATTCAAGCGTTGAGGTTGCAAACACGGTTTTTGACACAATATATGAAGTAGTTAAGGCAAACGGACTGTATCTTGCCACACAGTGCTGTGAACACCTCAACAGGGCGCTTATAATTGAAAAAGAATGTGCCAAGCTGTACGGATATGATATTGTCAATGTAGTGCCTCAGCCAAAGGCAGGCGGCTCGCTGTCAACAAGGGCATATGAGCGCTTTGAACACCCGGTTGCCGTGCAGGAGATTAAGGCTTCGGCAGGAATTGACATCGGTGATGTTCTCATAGGAATGCATCTGAAAAGAACAGCCGTTCCCGTGAGGATTTCAATCAATCAGATAGGGCAGGCGCATCTTGTTTGCGCAAGGACAAGACCGCCGTTTATCGGCGGAGTACGGGCAAAGTATGACGAGGGATTATTGTAATGGATAAAAATATTGACTACAAAGAAGAATTCTGCAGAATATTTTCAGAAAATGTCAAGCGGCACGGCGCAAAGGAGCTGCTGGACTGGCTTTGCAAAACCGACTTTTTCACAGCGCCTGCAAGCACAAAATATCACTGTGCCTGCACAAACGGACTCGTTATGCACAGCCTTAGTGTTTATGATGTGCTGCTTGAAAAGCATTTCGACGAGGAAACCGACAGTCTTGAGAGTTTCACAATCTGCGCCTTGCTTCACGATTTGTGTAAAGCTCAATTCTATAAGGTTTCAACAAGAAACGTCAAAAACGAAGAAACAGGCAACTGGGAGAAAGTACCGTTTTATGCGGTTGACGATGTGTTCCCTTACGGTCACGGTGAAAAATCCGTGTTTCTTATTGAACGCTTTATGAAGCTCCGAATTGAAGAAGCCATGGCTATACGCTGGCATATGGGAGGCTTTGACGATGGCGGCGGCTTTACAATCAGTGTTGCATATCAGAAATATCCCCTTGCCGTGAAGCTTCATCTTGCGGACCTTGAATCAACATATTTAAGAGAAAAGAATACATCAACAGTAAACAACAGGTGATACACCGAAACAGACATATCCGGCTTACAGATACAAACCGTATCTGTAAGCTTTTTTATGCTTGCGTAAATATAAACTGCTTTGCAAACGTCAAATCCTTTATCCGTATGTGCAAAAGTGTTTACAATTGCACGCCGACAGGATATAGGATAAAATATAAAAGCGGCATAAAATAATCTTTTTTGATAAATAAAAAAATAACGGGTATGCAGCATCTTCTTATTGCACAGCATACCCTGTTTTATTAAATAAATACCCTCAGCAAAGCTGAAACGAGCATACACAACAGTATGCCTATGCCTGTCGGGAGTAAAAATCCAAGAACAGTCCATTTCAAGCTCTTTGTTTCTTTGTATATTGTAATACAGGTCGTTGAACACGGAAAATGAAACAGCATAAAAATTATTACACAAATTGCCGTTACAATGTCCCAGCCGTTTGCGGTAAAAAGCTGCTGAAGCTGCAGCAGACTTTCGTATTCTGTCAGTGAGGAGTTTGCTGTGTATGCCATCATCATTATCGGAATTACAATTTCGTTGGCGGGAAAACCGAGTATAAATGCAGCCAGAATTACTCCGTCCATTCCCAGCAGATGTCCGAATCCGTCGAGCGCACCGGTAAAATAATCGAGTATCGAACTGCCGCCTATGTTTATGTTTGCGAGTAACCATATTATGATTCCTGCCGGCAGAGCGACGGCAATTGCTCTCCAAAGCACAAACAAGATTCTGTCTTTAACCGAGTGAACTATAACTTTCCCAATCTGAGGAACACGATAGGGCGGAAGCTCAAGAACAAATGATGATTTTTCTCCCTTTAAAACCGTGACGGATAACAGCTTTGAAGCAAGCATGGTTGTTACGACAGACAGAACAATGGCAGCCAACAGAATCAATGCCGAAAGCAGTGACTGAAACGGCAGCGCAAGAGGTGCGGCAATAAAAATTGTGATAAGCGCAATCAACCCCGGAAAACGCCCGTTACACGGCATAAAGGCATTTGTCAGAACAGCTATCAGCCTTTCCCTCGGTGAATCAATAATCCTGCAGCCGGTCACACCGCACGCATTGCATCCAAGCCCCATACACATACAAAGACTTTGTTTTCCGTGAGCACCTGCTTTTTTGAAGTATTTGTCGAGATTAAACGCAACCCTCGGCAAGTATCCGAAATCCTCAAGAATGGTGAACAAGGGGAAGAAAATTGCCATTGGCGGCAGCATAACCGACACAACCCAAGCCGTTGTCTTAAACATTCCGTCGCAGATAAGAGATGTCAGAAACTCCGGTGTTCCTATAAAATCAAGTCCGATTCTGAGCCATTCATTCATCTTTTCAAACAGCACAGACAGCCATTGTGACGGATAATTTGCCCCGACAATGGTTATCCAGAATATAAGCCCCAGCAATAAAAGCATAATCGGGATTCCCGTAAGCTTTGAGGTGAAGAGCTTATCAAGACGCCTGTCACGCTTGTTGTAATCTGTCCGGTTGAACACAACAGTTTTAAGAAAGATATCTTCCGCCTTTTTGACGATTGTCTGTGCAATCTCATCTCTGTAATTTTTCGTATGTAATCTGTTATAATCAGCAATTATCCCGATATTTTCTTTAATACATTCGTTGAATTCCTCGTCATTTTCAAGCAGTCTTAAGGAGCAGAACCTTGCCTGCCTGTCGCTATCGCATTTTACCCGGACGTTCTGATATATATCCTTTGCATTTTTCTCGATCTCTTTGCTGTATTGAATATCTATCGGATAAGTTTTTTTCTCATATACCGTCATTTTGTATATCATTTCTTTCAACTCATCCATTCCTCTTCCGCTTCTTGCGCTTGACTCCAGCACAGGAACACCCAGATTTTCGGACAGCTTTTTGATGTCAACGCTTATAGACTTTTTGCTCGCCTCGTCCATCAGATTGACGCATACGATAACCCGGTCCGTAATCTCAAGAATCTGTAAAACAAGGTTAAGATTGCGTTCAATACAGGTAGCGTCGATTATCACAACAACAAGGTCTGGATGCTCAAAGCAGATATAATCCCTTGCCACAGCTTCTTCTTTTGAGCTTGAAAGCAGTGAATATGTTCCCGGCAAATCAACAAGTGTGTAGTGTATGCCTTTGTAGCGCATACACCCAAAAGCATTTGATACAGTTTTTCCCGTCCAGTTACCGGTATGCTGGTTAAGGCCGGTCAGATTATTAAATACAGTGCTTTTGCCTACGTTTGGATTTCCCGCAAAAGCAACGGTATATTTTTTTTCAGTCAAGCAAACACCTCCGTTTTCAGCAAATCTCTTATAATAGCTTATTCAGAAAAATGAATTAAGTTACAAAATGTCCACAGTACCCTTAAGAACTGTGGACAATAATCATGATATATCAGCTTAATGATACTACAACTCTTGAGGCGTCCTCGGAACGTATTGCAAGCAGAGCACCTCTTATATAATATGCGGTCAGACCGCCTGACGGACTCACGAGAACAGCTTCAACCTTTGTGTCCCTTATCAAGCCTAAATCGAGCATTCGTCGTTTTTCTTTTCCATCCATTTTTAAATAATCTACAGTGCATTTTTCGCCTGCCTTTAGTGAACTGAGCAATCTGACTTCTTTGTCCAATATTATCATCTCAATTCTTTGTATATCACTATTATCATATGCATTAATTGCATCTCTGACACGGTGTGCATATCGCTGATAGATTTCAGGCGGCTCTGCCTATCGCTATTTTATCTGATTGTGACTTGTAACGGCGTTATAGTAGTTTTCAAGATCCTGTTTTGACGAGAAAGTAACTCCGCTTTCGATTATCTGCTCCTTAATCATACTCGGCAGAGAGTTAAAGTATTCTCTTGCGCTGCTGTCTAAGCTGTCAATTTTTGTCATTTTAATCACCTCAAATTTATTGTTTCCAAGCTTGCAAAAAATATGTTATAATATACTTATCAAACAGGAGATGAGCCTTATGAACGAGAATAAGCAATTTCATATTGATGTTACAAAAGCCGACGGCGCAAAATACGCCATAATTTGCGGAGCGCCCGAGAGGGTTGAGTCAATAGCGCAATATCTTGATAATCCTCAATTCGTTGCACAGAACAGGGAATTTTTAACATACAGCGGATATTTGTCGGGTGAAAGAGTTTTGGTTTCTTCAACGGGAATAGGAGGCCCGTCGGCGGCTATTGCTGTTGAGGAGCTGCATAATGTCGGAGTTGACACAATAATACGGGTCGGAACCTGCGGCGGAATTCAGCTTGATGTTCCTTCGGGAGAGCTTGTTGTGGCTTCAGCCGCTGTAAGAATGGACGGTACAACCAAAGAATACGCACCTATAGAATTCCCTGCCGTTGCCGATTTCACCGTTACCAGTGCGCTTTGTGATGCGTGCAGTAACGAAGGCTATAATTATAAAGTCGGAGTTGTTCAGTCAAAGGATTCGTTTTACGGTCAGCACGCCCCCGAAAGCACTGCAGTTGCGGACAGCATCATCAGCAAATGGGAAGCTTGGAAAAGATGCGGCGTGCTTGTATCCGAAATGGAATGTTCAACGCTTTTTGTTGTGTCATCTGTTCGAGGTATCAGAGCGGGAGCGGTGTTAAAGGTGATATGGAATCAGGAACGAGCAAACAATGGCTATAATGATTCTGACTCACTTGACACAACGCCTGCAATTATTTCAGCCGTAAAGGCGATGGAAAGCATAATAAGGGCTGACAGACGAGAAGAATGATATTATTTAACAGATTTTTAATCCTGAGAAAAAGTGATGTGAGATATACGTCAAAGCTCCAAAAAAGGAGTTTAAATACCGCAATCATTGTTGTGTCGTTGATTGTCTGCGCCGTTGTTTTCCGTGTCTTAGGAAATTCTGATATTTGCCCCGTGACTTGCGGACTTTTACGCACTTTCATCTATATCAGTCTGTATATCGGGTGGGGGATTTCGGTCAGTAAACGCATAATTCATACTCAGGTGCGCCGCCATTTGGTTGCTGTGGCTTTCCTGAATGTGTTTTAGTTTGTCATAAGGTCGATGAAATATTATTTCGTATCCGACCCGGGAGTGTCACGACAGCTATGGTATTGGTATTATTTACCTATGCTTTTTATTCCTCTGATTGCCGTATTTGTTTCAATGTCGCTTGGAAAGCCGGAAAACTACCGTCTGCCTAAATGGACAATATAGTTATATATCCCTACCATACCAATCGAAGGCGGTCATATCCTCTGGCTGGAGGATATATCTGAAATAGCCGATTTGCTCAATGAACTTGAGGAGAATTAAGCGGCTATTGCGGAAAGCAACCTGCTTGAGCGGGAAAACTATCGCACATAGCTTAAAATAAATACCCTTCGTGAAAAGAATCGACTGTATGATCTTTTGTAGGATCAGACTGCGCATCAAATCGACTTGCTTGATAGCCTTTTGGCACAGTATAATACCGCAACGGAAAAAAGAAAAACGCCGCACTCTGCTTGCAAAAATATCGGTAATAGGAGCATTCATAAAACGCCGAGGAAACTTAATGTTTATCGGAGAAAAATCTGAAACTACCGACACGGCGGGGCTGTCGCTGTGCCTTGAGGAATCCTTTGCAAATCTTGAGCTTATGGGTGTTGACTGCGCAATTGATATACCGAGCAGCAACACGATTTTCACAAAGGACGCTATCCGTGTTTATGATTTCTTTGAAACGGTAACGGAGGCAGCAATGTATAATCTGCACTCTGTCTGGCTGAAAGGGCGAAGCTTTACCGATTATGTAAGCTTTAATCTGGAGGTTGAGTGCGACAGTCATCTTTCGGATTTTTATCAGCTTGCAGAAAATGGCTATTTTGAGGACGGCGTCTGGCGGTGGTGTATATACCGAAGTAATATTTTCCGATGTTACCGAGCTTTACGAAAAGAATTTAAAGCTAAAGGAGCAGACAAAACAGCGGATATGTGCGCCGATATACAAGCGAAAGTCCTTATAATGGAGGTCACAGCCTACACGCCGTGGAAAATTGAGGAGCGAATGAAAATCCGTGACGAAGTAAAAGCGTATTGCCCCGATTGTAAAATCGTTCTCGTGGTAGATGAAAACACCGAGAAAAAATTAGCCGATAAGGTTCGCCGAGCAAAAAAAGACGGACTTATCGACAATTTTCTTTACGGCTCGGTATCAGCCACCTATCTGTCGGCGGTTGTTGATACTCTCTGATAACACAAAGAAAAACACAACGCATAAAAAAGCATTCAATGTTAAAGGAGGAACAACAGCTATATTCCGCTGTTTATTTTTACGGCGGAATATAGCTTTTTTATATTATCTGCAAAACTTCAGACTTTTTTTAACAGAGATAAACCGTGTGGATAATACAAAAACCATTGACGTATTATATTTCATTGGATATACTGTTTTATAGTAAATATTTGTTTCTGGGGTAATGACAGTAAAAAAACGCAACCGTCAACCGGGAGTGTATCAGATATTGGCGGCTGTCACGAAATCTAAGCTGAAAGGAAATGAACGTAACATTCATTTAATCAATCAGATAGCATAATTATTACTGACAAGACAAAATAACATAAGCTTAAAATAAAAAGCATAGAATTTACCACTGATATTTGGCGGTGGTATAATGGTAATAAGCCTGAAAAAGCTTGTGTGTCTTTTTCTTTTGATCGTTTGTGCTGTTTTGTTTATACTATCAACCTGTTCTGCGTACAGCAGTCTTTCAACAATAGCCGAGGCGAGCGAAAATAATGTTACAGTTGTCATTGACGCAGGACACGGGGGAGAAGACGGTGGTGCGGTTGCTCCCGACGGAACTATGGAGAAAGACATAAACCTCTCAATTGCGTTAAAGCTCAGATCCATTTTTCATCAGAACGGAATAAATGTTGTAATGACAAGGAACAGCGACACCTCGATCTGCGATGAGGGCATTGACACGTTAAAAGGCCGCAAAACCTCCGATATGAAAAACCGTCTTAAGATTTTTAACGCTTCATCTGATAATATTATAATAAGCATACATCAGAACAAGTTTGAACAGAGCAAATACAGCGGTACTCAGATTTTTTACTCAAAAAACAATCCGCTCAGCTGCGAGCTTGCAGAAAGCATTAAAAGTTCTGTGATTTCCAATATTCAACCCGAAAATACAAGAGAATGTAAGGCGGCAGATAAGAATATTTTTTTGTTGTATAATTCTGAAAATCCTGCTGTTATTGTTGAATGTGGATTTCTTTCAAACGGCGACGAGTTAAAAATGCTCAAAAACGACGAATACCAAAGCAAGCTTGCACTTGCAATATTTGACGGCTTTATGAAGTATTATAATAATCAGAACACGGATTAAATGATAAATGCAATATGAAGTCAGAAAGTCGGGTGATGTAATGAACAAACGAATTCAGAAATTAAACAATGGTATTATGCTGATATCACACAGGCTTGACAATGTTCACAGTGTTACGGTCAGTGTCAATTTCAAGGTCGGCTCTTTATTTGAAACAGCCGAAAACAACGGTATAACGCATTTGTTGGAGCATCTGCTGTTCAGAAGATTAGATGATTTAACGCAGAAGCAGCTTTATTACCGTATGCAATGCTTGGGTGCAGAAATAATAGGCAAAACTTTTAACGGTTTCCTGAGCTTTGAAATATCTGTCGTTCCTGAAAATTTTATTCCGGCATTTGAAATAATGTTAAGATATTTCAACTCCTTTTCGTTCAGCGAGGACGAATTCGACTCTGAGAAAAAAGTGGTTCTGAAGCAGATCGAAAATGATTACCAAAGCTTTTCGCAATGGATAGACGAAAATTATCTTCGGGAAACACAGTATGAACTGCCGATTATGGGCACTGAGGAGTCAGTGGAGAATTTAACGATTGACAGTGTTGAGGCGTGGAAAGAAAAATACCTGTGTCCGCAAAATTCGTGTGTAGCAATTACAGGTAACTTTACTACAAGTGACTATAAATACGCTTGTGAAAAACTCAGCTTGATTAATTCAACAGGAAACACATATGAAATACCCAAGGTCTTACCGGTTGGATTTGCCGACAGAAATTATAACAATCGTTACTCAATATTCGATAGTGATTCCGAACTATGTGATTTAGTCCTATTTGTTGATATCGGTCCTGATACGGATTATGAAACTGTCAGGCTTCTTTCGTCAATTCTCGGTGAAGGCTGCGGCAGCAGACTCGGACTTGAATTGCGTGAGAAATACGCCCTTACGGATGATATCGCAACAGAATTGAAGTCATTTTACGGCTTCAACTTACTTGCAATATCTTATACGGTAAATAACTGTGATTTTTACAAAAGTTTTAAAATATTATTTGAAACAATTAAAAGTGTAAAGCAGAAAATCAGCAAATCTGATTACGACTCATCAATTTGCTTTTTTACAAAGGACCAATTAATGGACTATGACTATCCGCGTGAAATAAACCGCAACTATGTTCTATGTGATTTTGTTCTTGGCTTGACAATTTCTGAACCGTCGCAACGGAGGAAAAAATATGAGAGCATAAAAATTGAAGATTTAGAAATATGTGCGAAGAACATTTTTAAATCTTCGAATATATCTTTTCTGATTGATACGAGCTTACAGCCGGAAAGTGTAAAACAATTTATTGAAAGTGAAATAAAGAAATATTTTTAATGTTAATTTGCAGGAGGAAAATATGGGACCTTATTATTACAAAGTAAACAGAATAGACGGTGATTATGCATATCTGATGCGCACCGACATAACTGACAATGAAGAGATGATTGTAGCAAGAGCATTACTTCCACAGGACATTGACGTAAACACCAATCTGAAATGGGAAAATCTTGTTTACACAATTTTAGATTAGTTTTTTCGGCAGTCACGCAATTCTGTTAGATATAATTTAGTGTATTAATTTTTTGAAAATTTTGTATTAACTTTCAAAAATCTACTTTATTTTTCTTTCTTATTTAGTATAATTATAGGCAAAGAGAGGTGCAGTGTTATGAATTTTATGTATAGGCTTGCGCAGTTTTTTCAGGGACGGTACGGTATAGATAAGTTTTGTTACTTTCTGATAATTATTTATTGCCTGCTGTGTATGGTTAATATTTTTGTCCGTTCGGTAATTATCACCTTAATTGCCCTGCTGATCGCCGCTTTTGCAATATACAGAACACTTTCCCGAAATATTGCCCAAAGGCAAAAAGAAGCGCGCTTTTTTGACAACATATTCACGCGCATAAAATACTTTTTCTCTACAATAAGAACCAGAGCTGTCCAGAGTAAAACATACTGCTTTCACACTTGTCCTCATTGCAAAGCAAAGCTGAGATTGCCGAGAAAAAGGGGAAAGCACACTGTAGCCTGCCCGAAATGCAAACAGGATTTTAAAATGCGTGTCTGGTTTTAAGGGTTAAGATACTCGGCTGCATCGTGAAACAGTACTGCTGTTAAACGATGCAGCAGTTTTTTAAATTTTTTTACTTTAGGTCTTGACTTTTGATTGCTTCATATGATATAATATTAATCGTTGTTCAGAGAATTTAAAAATGCGGATGTAGTTTAGTGGTAGAACTTCAGCCTTCCAAGCTGATCGTGTGGGTTCGATTCCCATCATCCGCTCCATATGCGCCAATAGCTCAGCTGGATAGAGCAACTGCCTTCTAAGCAGTAGGTCAGGGGTTCGAGTCCCTTTTGGCGCGCCAGATATTTTTTTAAAGTAAAACCTCAGAAACGGCTTAAACACTGGCTTTTCTGGGGTTTTTGCTTTTTGTTTTAATTACTGATATTATTCTTATTTAGAATTAATAAAGTCAGTTTTTCGCAATAAATACCATTGAGTACCAAATAAACTGTTGTCAAAACTGTTGTCAAAAATTTTTAGTCGTGATAGAATTTTTATAGCAAAGTTCGGCTGTTTTAATAGGCTGACTTTTTACATATTACTATTGTCAAAAAATAAACAAATGGAGATGTATAAAAATGCAAAAATCTAACAATCAAAACACTTCACGAAGAGACAATGGGGCTGGCACTATCGTAAAAAGAGCTGACGGCAGATGGATGGGGTCGTTACAATTAGGGTTTGATGGAAACGGAAAGCCTAAAAGAGTTTATGTTTATGGTAAAAGTGAGGCTGAAGTTAAAAGAAAACTAAAGAATAAGAGGGATGAGTATATAAAGAATAATAATGTGATTGAAAGAAATATTTCGGTAAAAAAATGGTTTAGCGAGTGGCTTGAGAATAAAATGAAAATTTCCCTTAAACCAAAAAGTTACGACGCAAAAGAAAGATGTGTTGATAAATTTATAATACCCGAATTGGGGAATATGAAAATAACAGAGGTTACTGTGAATGATGTTCAGCGACTTATTAACAAAATGGTAAAAGAAGGATATTCATATTCTCAAATTCACAAAGTTCATAACACTATTAGTCAAAGATATAAGCACGGCATATTAGAAAGAGAAGTATTTTATAACCCAGCTTTAGGAGTAGTTTTGCCAAAAGAAAACCAATCTAATTCAAGTAATGAAGGATTTGCTCTAAATGAAAATGAAGTTAAACTCCTTGTCGAACAGGCAAATAAAAAGTACCCTAATGGCACACCGATTTATCCAAGAGGAGACTTTATTATTTTGTTGCTTTATACTGGAATGAGAATTGGAGAGGCTTTGGCATTAACTTGGAACGATATTGACTTTACGCATAAAACCATTAATATCAATAAAAACGCCACAATCGCTATTAACAGAGACAAAAAATTAATTAACCCCAATACAAATAAACCATATAAGACAAGACACATTACTCAAAACAGCACAAAAACTGAAAGTAGTACAAGGGTAATCCCTATGGCGGCTATGGCAGAAAAAGCATTAAAAAATATACAAAAATATAACGGAGATAAGCCTTATGTAATGGCAAATTCAAAGGGTAATATCGGGGACTATTCCAATATGAATAGGATGCTTAAGGGTATGCTCAAAGGGGCAGGAATAAGCACGGATTATAGCATCCATTCTTTGAGACACACATTCGCTTCTATGTTGTTCCACAAAGATGTCGATGTGAAAATTGTAAGTGAGCTATTAGGACACTCCTCCATTACTATAACTTACAACACTTATGTGCATTTAATAAAAGAGCAAAAAGCAAAAGCCGTGGGGTTACTTGATGTTATTAATTTTTAATCGAGACGTACCGTTCGATACACGGCGGTTCAACAACTTGAGTGCAAAAACATAATAATGCAGAAATAAGGACAGGTTCATTAATTTGGACTTGTCCTTATTTTTTTTACTAAAAGTTATCTAATAAAAGTCATCTACTTGCTTGACAAGATAGTTTAATTATGTTATATTAATCACATAAAGCATAACCGCAAAAAGAGGGATTAAATATGACAAACAAATTAAGAGAAAAAAGAATAGAGGCAGGGCTAACACAGGAACAGCTTGCACAAATGATAGGAAGTAGTAAGCAGTATATATCTCAGTTAGAGAACGGCGATAGAGATATTCGCCGCCTAAGACAAGATACAATTCAGCGTATTTGTGCTGCACTTAATTGCAATATAGATGATTTAATTGTTTTGGCGAAATTTGAATATGATAACGAAGATAGGTTAATTGTAGATAATTTGTGGTATGACCCAGTTCTGCCGAATAATAGAATTATAGAAATAGACGGAGATTATTTTATCGCACCGACTTTCTATACTTTTTTAGAGAACTCGTCAAAACCAATAACGAAAGAACAACTCCGTCCAATGCTTAAGAAATTGAGTGTAGCATCTAAAAAATTACCTCAACACAACTACCTTATGTTTGGCTGTGTTCCAAGAGGCGGATTTAAGGTTGAGATAGGTAGGGCAATTACCAACGATGAATTATCAGAATTAGTTCGGGAGTATAATCTTGCCGAAGATGATATTTCTGGCGAGTTCGTAGACACCAAAGGCGGGGTTTATGGAGAGTCCGTAAAGGTCGGCTTTACAGCAATACAAATAAAAGCATCGTCAGGTGCTACAGCAATCTCTATTGAGAATAAATTAAGAGACAAGGGCATTGAGGCGGCTAACATTGCACCTGAGCGAGTTAATATAAGGGTTCGTTGATAGATATGAACAAGCCTCGTGTAGATTTAACGGGTCAAGTTTTTGGAAAATTAACAGCAATCAAATACCTTGGCAATAGTTGCTGGGAATGTAGATGCGAGTGTGGAAATACCAAGAATGTAAAATCATATAACTTAAAAAGTGGTCACACTAAGTCGTGTGGGTGTATCGCCAAGGAGCAGGCTGTCTTAAATGGGCGAAAAAGCCTCAAGGATTTAACAGGCAAGCGTTTCGGCAAATTAGTAGCTCAGAAACGAGTAAAAAGGGGAGACAGGTATCTCTGGCAATGTAGGTGTGATTGTGGTAATATATGTTATGTATCTCAGAGTAATCTTTGTCGTACAGAAAAAGCAACAAAGTCGTGCGGGTGTATTGTCAACCTTGACGCAGCGAATAAAGCCAACTTTGTCCAAGGGACAAATGTTGGGAATATAAAGCGTAAAGAAGCTTTGTCTAACAGCTCCCTCGGAATAAAGGGAGTATATTACTCAAAAACACAAGGCTTATATATTGCAACAATCGGATTCCAAGGCAAGCAATATCACCTTAAAAGCTCAACAAATTTACAAGAGTGTATTAACGCTCGCAAAAAAGCAGAACAAGAGATGTTCGGAGATTTTTTGGAGTGGTACAATTCACTAAAAGAGAAGTAGCCTAATTATGAAGAAATAAATTAGGGATTTTATAGCGCAAAAAAAAATACCCCTAAGATAGTCAACCAAGACCGTCTTAGGGGTATGTTATTATTCATCAGTTTTATCTTCTTTATCAGTATCAGCTCGGCTTTCAACCGCCACTTTAAGTTTGCCAATTATTTTCGTTAAAAATTTAGGTATCGGGACACCGATATGAGCAAGGTTTTCAAGAATTGAAATCAGCTCATTAATTATTAACCAGATAGTTACAATAAGCCCGAATATCATTGTAACCTTTGTGTCTAAGCCAATTTGTGTTAAAGCCGAGTGAATTATGTAGTCTATTCCTATACCTACACAAACCAAGGCTACATAACCAACTTTCTTAATAATTCCTATTATTCCTGTTCTGCTTGACATTGTAGAAGTAACATAGGCGGCAGATATTCCCGTCACCCAATCAATTACCATTACAACAATAAGCATAATGATAGGAATAGCAATGACCTGAAAATAAGCTGAAACTCCCGCAATAATTGTGGCTATAACGCCCGTAATAACATTATCTTTCATTTTACACCACCTTATTTTTATGTGCCGAGTAGGGTTAAGTTCCTACTCGGCTTTTTGTTTTACACTTTCAATTTACCAATTGCGGTTATTGCTTCATCAAGAATAGAGTTTTTACTTGTTCCTTTTGACGTAATTAAGGTTTTGAGTTGAGTGAGGATACCGTTAATTAATGCGGTAATTGTCTTAACACCTGCGATACCGTCAACCTCAAGCTTGTACTTCTTCTGTATCTCAATTGTAGCCTTGTATGTGCCGTCACCGAAGCTGTTTGACGTGTCAACAGTTGCCTTTACCATTCCCAAGCTGTTAGCTACTCTGATTAGCGACTTATACGCAAGTACACCGTCGCTCTTGTCACCCTTTTTAAAATTCATCTCATCATCTCCTGACTTATATTTTGGTCTGTAGTAGCCGTTAATTTTGCCGCTATACAGCGGATAACTTTTTTCACAAACCGTTGAGCTTGTGTTTGTGCCGTTTGCGTTGCCCTCGACGGTGTGTACATAGCCGTTAGCAACCTTGACGACAATGCCGACGTGGTCGGAAAAATACTTGTCCTGCCCGCTTGACTCGTAAGAGCCTAAGCCGTTCCAAGTAAACACGATGATATCGCCCTTTTTAGGTACGCTGTTATGCCCCTCGTGCCAAGTACCCATTCCCCTCGGCACACCCTCACGGGGAAAACACCCTGCACCGCCCGTTATCGGTATAATGTCAGTCAATCCGCACTCTTTTGCGATTGTACTAACAAACCACGCACACCAAGCGTCGCCGTAGGTTGCGCCGTACGGTTTCATCGTGTTGATAAAGTGCGTACAACCGTAACCGACATAGGACAGAGCCTTGTTTACAAAAATTTCCTGCTGTGTTGCCATTATGTATCACCACTTTCTATTTTTTTGAATATCATTAAGCATCATATACAATTTCAGAAATTTGATTAAAATGCTCCGAGTTGTCAATCATGGTTTTTGATAATGCATATAACAATATTTTCGCCAGTTGTGCGTATCCGGGTGCTGAATAATGCACTCCGAATTTAAATTTTGTTACAGCTTTTGTTTGATAATATCCTGCATAATCCTGAGAAGATAAGTCGACACAGAATACAGTCCCAACAAAATGCTCATCAGCTATCAAAGTTTTTAACGAATCATATTTTGGGGCAGTACTTGCGCTTATATTCGGTGGTATCAAGCAGAATATTTTAGCGGTAGGGTTTAATAATATAACAGACTGGATTATTTTTGCATAGCACCCAATAAATGTTTCTGCGTTGTTTGAGCAATCATCGAAATCAACATCAGCAACGCTACCTATTGGATAATCAGCGGAAATAACATCATTAACGCCAAGTCCGATAATGTACGCTTGTGTTCTTTTATTGTTATTAACCATCATGCTGTAGCCGTATTGATTCGTGAACCAAGTTTTCGCCGTAGCTCCGCTCACGCCGTAATTATAATTCGAAGCTCCCGTTAATGCGCCTAAATACCTCACCCACGAGAACGATTTATTTGCTGCCCATTTTTTGACGGAGCCGTCCTCATTAAAAGTTGATGGGTATAAACCCTCGGTAATCGAGTCACCTATCGCTGAAAAGCTTTTGAACACAGCAAAATGGTTTAAGTTGGGCACGATGTTGCTATCAGGCTCAATTTTAAAATCAACAATTTTTTTATGCGTGATTATTTCAAGACCAAAACTTTTGGCCATTGTAGTAGCAATAATATATTTGACATTATCAGGGATGTTAAGAATGTGCTTATCATAAGTCCGACCAACACCATCGTCGTTTTTAAGAATTGCTGTCACATATTTTTTATTCTTGTCAAATCCAGCAACACCAGCCCAGCCAAAAATTCTTCCGCTGTAATATACAACTGCATTACTGGACACAGGGATGTAATCCGTTCGCTGATAATTTCCACCTGTGCCTAAAATTCCTGTGTTTGCGTTGACAAAACCAGCTATTAGTCCCCCGGTGACATCCGTAATCTCGCCAATTTGAGTAGCGTATGTATTTAATGTGCTAACCTCCGTTTGTAGCGTAGAGACATGATTCTCTGTTGCCTTTACACGCTCCGCAAGCGGATTTACGCTTTCCTCGACAACCTCGGTTTTAGCTGTTGCAATCTGATTTTTCACAGTGCCGTCTGTGTCGGCTGAGCCGTTGACGGTTGATTGCAGAGCTGTTATATCCGACTGACTCTGTGACAAATCTGACTTCAATGCACTTATCGTATTCTCAATATCGTCAGTGCTGTAGTAGACCTCAAAATGTGCTATCTCTACCGTCGCTCCACTGCTGATTGCAATTCCCACTTGATTAATAGTTGTTGCAGCTGAGCCGTCTTTAGCTATTAGCCACATATCCGTAAACGCTGAGCCTACCGTCCAGCTGCCCGATATTGTGTCAATGTTTCCTGCAGCTATATAGTCACTTGTAATATACACACCGTTTGTGGTTTTGCGCCATACGGGTTTGACAGTCGCAGTGCCGCCTGATGTACACCTCGCTCGGATTTTAATTAAAATGCTTGCACTCGCATTAAGGCTGATTGTTTTCTCGAGGACACCGTAAATAATCAAGTTTGTTTCCGACACGGCTTTCAAAAGCGTACTCGCTGCGGTTAAGGTGCCTGTGTTTACGGTTTCCCAATCGCTCGTATCTGAGAAATTGATGTGGTTTTTGACGAGGTTGTCGGTGTGGTTGGGGAAAGCGGCAAATGTGTCGTAATTTTCCAGTTTAGATTTAAGTGTTGGAGATGTTCCTTTAGCCTCAACGATTTCAACATTTGGGTCATTATTTAATGCCAATTCATTCAACTTCTTTTGTAAAAGTCCAATATCTCCTTGCATTGACATTATCAAATCGTATTCTGCTGGATTTAATTTAGATACATCAACGCTTCCGATACCTTCTACAACCTCTATGTCAATAGAGCCAAATTTAGTTGTCATACCAGAATTGTTTACTTCAAGCACACAAGAAATACGACCCGTAACAGAACATATTTCTTTCGTTATTGGCACAGAAACCACGCCACTTTCTCCTGTGCCTACAGTACCTTTAATGTAGTTAGATTGGCTATAGCCCTCTGGGTGCCAATAGAAATTTATCTTATCGGCACTACTAAGTTTCAATACTGAGCCATCAGAATTGATTAATTTAAACCTTATTTCTTTGCCGAGGTTTTCTCCTGCAAAACATAGAATATGAACATTATTGTCTCTGAACGCCCATAAGTTTATTGTTTTATATACTAAAGCCATTGTTACCTCCTTATCTTGTATTTCTAAATAACGTATTGAACGTCATTTCGTCTGTTTTAACATCTCTTGAGTTTACAAACTGAAGAGATAGTGTATTTATATTGTCAAATTCAACATCACAAGTACCTAAAGACGGTGTAACAAATTCACCACTTGGCATTTCGATGTTGACCGTATGCCCCATAGAAAGCTGTTTACAGAACTCTCTATATTCATTAAGCGATATAAAGTTGTTTACGTTGATGTCATATTTATATTTTGGGAATGATTTTCTGCGAAGTTCCGACACGCCAACTTCATAAAGTTGATTTGCTAAATTACGTTTCTTGGTGGGCAAAATGCCTCCGTCAGTCAAATCCTCTTGGGAATAGTTATCGTCACTGTAGGTGTCGTAAATCATAAATTTCTGGAGTTCTGCAATTTCTTCGCTTGTAAAATTTTGCTCAAATGAACATTTATGCCGAATATCAGCAAGGCTCCAAACCGAAATTTTCTGGTTGTTTTCATCGGTTTTATTCTCAAACTTTACAAAATTGCCGTCGCTGTCACTGACTGGTGTTACAATATTGTAGGCATAATAAAGATGTGATTGTGTTATTCTGGACTCCGTTTCGTTATCAGATGTATTATATAGACGAGCATAATACCCATAAGCATAAGTTCCATTTTCTAATTGATATGGTGGGCTAATTGTCCAAGTAATACCGTTTGAGTCCACGGTGAAATCATATATTATTTGATTTTGAAAATCCGTTGGGTTTGGTGTTCCAGAATTTATACTCCATACTCTTGTAGGTAAAATTAGAATTTTATCTGCAATGCTTGTGTAAACCACTATTGGTTCGCTTGGTGTTCCTCCCGGAGAAGCAGTAGATTTGTCAAGAATATTTATCATATCTACTATATCTTTATAGTTACTTGGCATTGTTTCGTCTTCGCTATTATAGTACATTCGCTCTCTTGTGTGGTGGGCTGTCCAAGTGCTCTGCAATGCTCCGCTGTACGAAACCTTACCATAATGCTCTCCAAAATCCTTAATTATAACTTGACTGTCAGTAATGCAAGAAAGCCTGTCTGCTGTCGCTTCTTTTTTTGCTTTGTAAATTGAAGCCTGAGAAACACAATCATTTTTCTTCTCAATAAGATAGTTCTTAATCATCATTAGGTCGTAATACATTCCTCTTAAGCTACTAACCTTGCTTTGCCAAGCTTTGATTTTATCAATCAAGCTTTGAGACATCCATTTGGTGTTCATAAAATAGTCAAAATTATATATGTAACTCCCCAGCGGGTTGACTAAACTTATATCAAAGTCTGCCCCTTCAACCTTAAGTACGGTTGTGATATTGTCAGAAATCTCAGTGACCTTAATCTCGTTGAGTAAATAATCGTGTGTAAGATACAAGTCGCTCTTATAATTTTCTTCAAATTCTGTTTGTGTGTAGGCATATATTTTTTTACTTTCGTTGTCAAAAATAAAGAAGCAATCAAAAGCTTCGCTAACAGTTGAAGTTAGAAAATCCCACCAGTTTTCCTTTATTTCATTATCAAAGGTGCGCTGTATTTTTGATAGAGTATCGCTAATTACATAATTCCATCCGTTTTGAGATTTACACGCTTCTAAAATCTCAGATAGTTTAAGTTCCATTGTTCCTTCTTCAGAAGATACTGTTGAAAAAATGTCTGTCGGCTTGAATGATAGGGAATATTCATACGAGTAGGCTGTAACCTCTTTGCTTCTGCTTAATCCGTCACCAGAGTCAGTGACTTCTGTTATTACATAGTAGCCAATGCCGTTTGTGAATAATAATCTGTATTTAACTATATCATCATAATTTGAGGTTCTAACATAGTCACCTGTGAAGATATCAAAATAGTGTTCCGGCACAGTAAATGTGAGTGTGTCCTTGTCTAAGAAAGAGAGTTGAGATTTACAATTATTAAACACCTTAATACACGAAAGCGTTTCTCCTGTCGGATTAGCCAAGAATATCATTGGCTGGCTGTCAGAAGTACCGAGAATTCTATTTAGATTATCGAAGTAATTCGTTTTAAACAATGTCGCCAAATTACCACGCTCCTAATCGAATTGATGGTATATATTCTATTTTCACGGATTGCATATACCCGTAGAAAACAAAATTATTTTCTCCCTTTACCAAAGAGGGGAATGTGCTTATAGTGCTGCCGCTATTTGTTGCCATAGCAGAGTGAATTCCTTCCTTAAAGTTGTTATAGAAATTAATTTTCGTATCTCCGCTTTTAGCTTCAATAATTCCTTTATGACAATCTATTCTTATAACAGTGGGATTAGATGAGGTGCCTAAGTCGCTTCGGTTTTTTATTGTGTACCAAAGAGATTCTCCTGTAGCCACGTTTGTAAATGAATTAAAAACAGAGCCACCATCAGCCTCAGAAAGATGAGTGTTTTCAAGTGCTTGGTCGCTAAATTGTTGCGATGTTGGAACTATACTTGTTATTGTGACAATTGGTTTAACGCCATACACGTTTGCTGTTTCTACATAAGGAATTGTTATGTTGACATTTCTCACTATGTTATGGTCAGAATCATATCTCTCGTATTTATCGTGTTGCCCTTTTGCTAACTCAAGTAAGTTATACGAATAGGTCACTATGTTTCCATATGCATATGGAGAAACAGACTTGACCTTGACTTTAATTCCTCTAAAACCATTCCCGTCAATATAGTCTTTGTCATAGGAGATAAAGGCATAATAAAACCAGTCGGAATATCCGTCACCAATAAATCTAAATTTACACGGTTTATTGTGATGAAATAGCCAATCCTTAATCTTTTTCATTGATTCAAAATCAATAGTCTTTTCCGACATAAGAGAAAGGGGAAACTCAAATTCTCCATTTTGCTTAACGCCGTAAATCAGTTTTCCCTCATAGCGAGGAATTTCTGCTGATATAACCTCTGGGTCAACACCCGATTCAACCTCAAATCCATCGTTATCAACTGTGGCAAGGTGCAGTCCAAAGTCACAAGACAATATGCCGTCATATTCAATTGTGAAAATATTTATTTTTATCACCCCTATCTGGATATAATTAAGGGCGTACTTATTTGTACGCCCGTAGGTATTTACATATTTCCAATTTGTCTGAAGCGTTCAAACATACGCCTTTCAAATGTGCTATAAAGCTTATCTATTGCATTGTCGTCTAAAACGCCGTTGACATTAATATCGGTTTTATTAGTTTGATTTATAACTCTGTTGTTAATAGATGGATTTAATAGTGAGGCTGCCTTATTGAAATTCTCATTGTTTTGCTCAATTAATGCTGTTAATCCAAGACTTGGAGTTGTACTTGTGCCGAATATTTTTTCATAGAAATTTGGTATCGAAGCCATCTTACGGAGATTTTCAGTTTGAGAATGTGTAAATACGGTTTCGCCCCCCTCAAACCAACGAATTGTTCCGTCTTTTGAGGTTCTCATTATGGCTTCCTTGCCTTTTTCGTCAGTTATAGCAAAGCCACGAGGAGCTTTTTGCGTGCCACTTGCGTAATGTCTTAATTCGAGGCTATTTATAATATCTTCAAGACTTGTATTATCTCCATTTATTTTGAGTTTCTTTTGAATTTCAAGCGCAGCTACTTCTCTTGTTGTAGCTTTAGAAGTAAAGGCATTATCAATCCCGTGCCAATAATATGACCAATAAGTATTTTTTTCTCTCTCTTCTAATTCTGGTAAAGACACATTATTAGCGGCAGTATTTAATGAGTTAATAGAGTTGGCATAATTGTATATAGAATTTGACATTGTGTCAATTCGCTGTGAGACAGTATCAATCTGGTTATTTACGCCGTCAAGAGCAAGGTCTGTGTTTTTAATATTTGCCTCCAGAGTGATAATGTCGCCCTGTAAATACTCCATTAACCATATTAAATCGTGATTGCCGGACATATACTTGTCCATAGCTCTGTATGCTGTGTCCCACATATTCTGGAATTCTGCATTGGTCATTGTCGTGTAGCGATACATATAGTTTCTGAGGTTATTATAGAACCCATCAGTCCTACCCTCAATTAACTTCATTGACTCTTCTCGTAAAGCCCTTTCGTTATCTAAATGCTCTTCAATCTTTTCAATTTGTTTATCGTAAAAAGCGTCAGATAGCTCCTGTTCTTTCTCCAGAGCCTCATCACGAACTTCATATTCGTGGTCGGAAGTTAAGTCGTTAAGGTCTGATTGTGCCTTTGACAGCTCTTTCTGAAGCTCTAAACGGCGTTTCTGTGCTGACGCACTATTGTTGCCGCTGAGAGCCGAAATTTGCTGTTCAATGTTAGTTACAGCTTGAGTTTTTTCACTCAAAGATTTACGATAATCATTTAAGTCTTGCTCGGCTTTAAGCTCATCTCTGATTTTGTCGATATAGTCAGAACGAGATTCTTTTGCGTCTTCAAGTGCCTCCTTTTGATTTTCATAACCCTTTGTAACCATTTCAACAGTAAGGTCGATTAAATCTTCAATAGATTGTATATCTTCCTCTCTTGCAGATTTAGTATCTTCAAGTGCGGATTTAGTGTCTTCAAGCGCAGATTTAGTATCTTCAAGTGCTTTCTTTTCTTCTTCTAACGCTTCTGTTGCGTCTTTAGCACCAAGTGTCACATCTGTATTTGTTTCAAGAGCATTGCTTGCAGCATCTACCAGAGCAGAATAGTTTTTCCAGTCATTAAAAGTAGCTCTAAGTGCATCAGAAAACTTTGTAGTACCTTCTTCAGCGTCCTTAACTGCCATTTTAAAGGCTATGTCTTTCCATTCTTGCTCTACAAAGTCAGCACTAACCTCGTTGTATTTGCCTTGCATATCAGCCAAATACTTTATAGCATCTGCTTCGCTACTGAGATTTTTGAGCGTATCTATAGACTCTTTCATTTTCTCAATCTTGAGCTGTTCAAGCTGAGCCTTGCCAAGCTTTATGTACGCATCTCTATTAAGAACTAACTGTCCTTGTTCGTTAAATAATACCGACCTATATTTTGGGTCTAAACTAATAAGTGTTTTCCAGTTGTCTATTGACAAAAAACCGTTTTTATTATAGTCCTTAATAACAGAAGCAACTGAAGAATATGCGGATTTTAAAGAGTCAATATGGCTTAATAAATCTGTGCTTGTTAGTTCATTATTTACTTCAGTATAACTGCTGCCAAGAGTTTTGAGTGTTTGTATGAGATTTTCTACTGACTTTTTCTCTTCCTCGGAATATTGGGATTTATCTATACCCTCTAATTCTTCTATAAGAGGCTTGATACTTGTGCTTTTTAATTCTATGAGTTTGCCCTTTAAAGCACCTAAATCGTTAATATAGGGGGCAAGCTCTTTGTGATTTGTAGCTAATTCCAGCAAATCTGAATTTGTAATTGAATTGTCTTCGATTTTTTTGATAGCTTCGTTGTAGTCGCTTACGCTTGAATTTAAACTATCACCTTGTTGTTACTCTTTTTGTTTACACAACAAAAAGGGGTAGGTCATTTCTGCCTACCTCTGCAATTTTATTGTCCGATTATATTTGCAGAGCAGACCATACCATCTGGCTACTGTCCAGTAGCTCTGCCAGCGTATGCCTAATCGTTACCTTTTAGGCTATGGTCGTTACGGGATTCTTGTATGTTAATGTGTTTGTGTGAAATTTGTTGACATTATTTGTTAAAAGTTGTAAGATTATGTCAAGATATATATTTTTCAATTGGGGGTACACTATGAGCATTAAGAAAAATCCATTTAAATTGGCTGTTATAATATCAACTATTGTCTGCTTTGTTTGTGAGATAATATGGTATTTTGATTTTTTCGCCAACTACGGGGTTGCATACGATATTACAACTCTTGTTCATCTAATACCGCCAGAGATAGCTATGACTGTAATTCTGGTTTCTACATTAATGAATAAAACCAAAGTTGCACTTATTGCAACCGGTATTCTTTATGCTACTTATTTTCTTGTGTCAATTCCAAGTTTCATTGACACGATAAATGGTATAGTCACTTTTTGTAATGTATATGACTTTACATCAAAAATTAGCGTAATACTTGGCATATTTGAATACTTAGCGTATATTATATTTGCAATACTAATTTTTTTATTTTTATTTAATATAATATCATATAAAGCCACAATTTTTGGTTTAGCGTTCTCTATAGTATTAATAGCTACCAACACAGCTATCTACCCTATAATTCAATCATTTACAGACGGAGTTTTTTACATCAATATGTTCAGAAGGCTGTTTGAGTGGATAGCGATATGCACGCTTACAATATGTGTAGTACACACCTGTAATAAATCATATAAACAAAACGCATTTTAGGCTGCTCTTTGAGCAGCTTTTTTTAATTTATACTTTCATTTTTAATTAAAATTTCACACATTTATTTAACATATAAGACTTACCCTCGGGATTGTCCATCTCTGGAGTTTTCCCGATTTGAGCTGGTTTATAGAGGACTATGTTGTTAATCCTCTCTTTGTATTCAGAGATATTAAAATCGGGTGCTGGCTCAGCCTCTTGAGTTACCAGTCCTAATTTAACAAGTGTATTGATATATTCTTCTATTGATATATTTGCTTCGTCAGCCAATGCTTTTAACCCTTGAAACGCCGATGCTTGCTTATCAACATAAATATCTGTGCCGGGGATTTTTGCCCCAACTTCATTTAAGTCTATCTTATTCCCAATATCAAGGATACCTTTATCGGTAAGAGGGTTTCCATTTTTATCAACGAGTATATTCAGAATACCCTTAACAGAATCTTGTACTCCGTTTGTGTTAAGCTCAAGTTCTAACTGAGCCTTATCCATACTACTAAGAGTTTTAAAGTCAGCAATAACTCCACTTAAATAATCTTTTACGGCTACATTGTCTATACCGTCAACTTCTTCATTAAGAGACTCTACATCTTGGAATATTTGGTTAAGCTTATTATTCTTAGAATCGCCAGCGTCCATAGACATTGCTTCATCATAATCTTTTTGGAGTTTAAGAATTTTGCCATAGGCACTTTGATATGTCCCAGTAGTCATAGCAAGGTATTTGCCGTACTGCTCATAGTTACTTTTCTGTGTTTGATAGTTGCTGTCGTTTATTTCGTTGTACTTTTTTCTTAATTCATCTTCAAAAAAAGTTAGGTCAACCTCTGGGTTAATAGCTTTATAATTTTGTAGGTCTTCAAGAAGCTTGCTGTACTCTTCAATTAGTTCGCTACGAGTTTTGGAGTCCCATTTGATTTCATAAGATACCGTACCCGTTTCATACGGGGTTGTTACATAAGTGCCTCCTGTTGGAGTTTGCTCATTTTTTGTGCCATACGAAGCATTAACTTTCCCTTTAACACCAGCATAACTAAAGAAGTTATTAAGTTCGTTTTTTATTTTCTCAAATTGTTTTTTGCTTTCTTCAACAAGTGCAGTGTTACTCTTGTATAAATGAGTGCCTTTACCACCGTGTTTATAAGCGCGATTAAGTGCAGAATCGCGTTTTAGACACCCACATGACTTAGTGTCCCCCTTACGGAGATTTTGTGTTGAGGTGATAATTGTATTTCCACAGTCGCAAATACACTTCCACATTCGTTTTCCAGAGCTACTGTTTGCAGTTTGTTCAAGCACAACTAATCTTCCGAATCTTTGTCCTTTTAAGTTAAGTGCGATTCCCATAAAACTACTTTGTACCTCATTTTTTATATTTAATTTTATCAACCAAATAAAAAGGTTTGCTAAACCTAACCAGTATCTAATACTTCTTTATTTTTCAATAAAGCACAGACCATATCTTCATCCTTTCGGATGCCCACCACTTCGAACTGCCAATCGCTTGCAGTCCTACTCTCCCTACGGAGATGGTCGTTGAACTTTACCTTTCGGTCTTAGCTGCTGATTGCCCATTATATAGCACTTAGGATTTAACCTTATGCCATCTATTTGATTTTTTCTACTTTCGTAACATTCACGCTTATACCATTTAAGGCATTACGTTGTAGTTCAAATAGCTTTAGGGGTTTCCAGCAATTCAATGGGTTTCTTTGCGAACATATTTCTATGTACGTGAGCTATTGTAACTGGAATTAATATTCCAGAAATCTTTAACCCTGAAAGCCCTCTGCAACGGTACGGGAGAGAATTTCCTCTACAAGAGAGAAAAGACCAGCGCACTTACCGTCACGAATATCTTTATAATTCAAAGTTGTAGAACCATTGTTTGCCGCAACCAAAGCCTTACGCAAAGACTCAAGAGACTCGTCTACTGAATACTTAGTGGTAGAACCGTGATATGCGTCAACAGCAAGTCTTACAATTTCATTCATTTCAGCCATATTTCATACCTCCTCAATTAGTCAATTTTGATAACGTAATATGTATATCTGCGAGTCTTTTCAATGGCTACAACTGTACCAAAACCCGTACCAGCAGTATCAAGCTTGCCATTTGCACCAATGCCTACAGCAACACCTGTGCCTGTAGGTGCTTTGCCGCTTGCAAAGCCCTCTTTTGTGATAGAGAACATATTTCTGCTTCTCGGAATATAACCTCTCGCAATAGTACCTGCTTCATTGATAAACTCATCAAAGTTTTTCTTTCTTTCATCGTACATTGTTTCATTAGAACCAACAATCGCACACTTGCCTACTTCACTTGCATTCGTTGCAAGCTTTGCCTTAAATACATCTCTGTTACCTTCCTCTTGTCCGGTAATCTCAACAATTGTGCCATTCTCAACAGCAATGGGATTGCTGCCATCATAAACTCTCACAGAAACAAGGTCTGCTGCTACGTCTGTGCCTGAGAGCAAATCGCTTCTAAAAACTGTATAAGCCATATCTTAATACCTCCTGTTTTTTGTTATTTCTCTGGCGGGAATTCAATAAATAAACCGCCGTATGGTTCGTCTTCGTGGTTGTTTTTATCAATAATCATTCTTGTGCCGCTTGGCTTTGATGTAGAGAATTCCAAAGAACAATAGTTGCGTCCTTTAATTTCAAAACACTTATTTTCAATTTCCTCTATGGTTAATTTAGAACAATTATTGCGAAGCTGTTCAAATGCTTCAATTCCGTTTAACTCACTGAACTTAGCAAAAAGCTTGTCCTCAGAATTCTTGCGCTCCTCATCCAGCTTTGACTTCTTGTATTTCTTAAGTTCGCACAACTCATTCTGCAAAACCTCAATTGTCTGCGAATACTTAGCTTTGACATTACTTAGCTCAGCGTCCTTTAATTCCTTAATTGACTTCTTGAAGTTTTCAAATCCATATTTGTAGTCAAAATCAACACTACCCTCGTCAAAATCTACAAACGAACACTTCTTTCTCTTTTTACAGACAAAATCAATTACTACATTGTCTCCATTCATAGTGTACTTAAATCCGTACAACTTACCGTCTTCCAAGTCGTAACAGTAAACCTCTGAAATATCAGTATCGTGGTCTGCATACATATACTTTGGAATGTCACCCCAGTATGGGTCTGAATATGTTTCCTGTGACAGCGATTTTGTCAGTTCAGATAAAAACTGCTGACCTGTGAGAGAATACGTATCCTCTCCTGTATTAACTTGATTGTCGTCAGTGCCGTCGTCTTTAGTTTCTTGCACTTCAGTCTTACCCTCTGGTTCTTCGCCGTTGTCGCTACCCTTGCCTTTAATTTCCTCAAACTTTGCCTTAAGTTCCTCAATGGTAAAGTCATCTATATTAAAATCAAGGCTTTCAACAGTCAAACCATATTCAGATAAAAGCTTCATTTTATCCAATGAACTATTTCCTCCTTTCAAGAGATTTTTTTGATTTATATCATCCTCAGTTAAGGTATTGATATTTAAAAAACTATTTTTAAAATCAACCATCATTTTTGTGTATTCACTGCGGAATGAACTAAGAGAGAACATTTCTACGCAGGCTGATTCATAACACGGTTCTGCACTCTCCAGTAAACAAAAAGCCGTAAATTCAAAAGAGTCTATGTGATAAAATCCGTCAATTGTTTTGCCACTCTTGACGTTAATCTCCATAGACTCATCTGTAATACCGTTTTCTTTAATTTTCTGGTATGCTTCCTGTCTTTTCCAAATTAAGACCTCGGCACATAAGTATTCGTGTGTTTCGCCATTATCCTCCTCAATTGTTTCAAACCAAATCTTTGCTGATTCTGGCACTATTCCAATTGGTTGCGTGATATTTACAAACTGCACTCCATTATCGGTTTTTACAATATCAACATCGTGTGCCCCAATAGAATTAGTTTCACGATTATAGTTACATACAATTGGGCAGTTATAAATTGTATCAATGCACTTCTCAAAAGTTTCTTTGCTGATGTATGATTTATTTCTATTTTTTCCAACATATGCGACTCTCAAAATGCCTCTATCAAAAGAGGAATTAACTTCTGTTAGTTTTTCAACAGCAGACTCGTATATGATATTAATGGTATCCCTACTAATTGTTCACCACCGCCTTTTGAGTAATTTTTACTCAGAAAGTAAGAGTGTCAGATACAACATAAGGAACATTTATTGAATCAAATTGATGGTCAGGCTTATTAATAAAAACCCAAACATTTTGATTTTTGTTCTTTTTTAATAATACATATCCAAGCTCTAAAAGCGCATCTCTACTTTCTGTGTCCATAACATATATAAACATTGTTTCATTCCTTTTCTTCATAGTTTTAATTATTATCACCATCTTCAGTTTCTTGAGATAACTCACCAGAGTCGGAGAGGTCTCCTATATCTTTCGTTGGTCTTCCCGCCTCAGAATCTATATTTGAATTTGCACTCTGTTGGGCAGAACTTTGCAAAGGAACAAACCGACCTTTAATCTGCAACACATCATCTTCCAAGAAATTCAAGCAGTCCATTTCTGACTGAGATAATCCCTGTGAAGCACAATAATACGAAACCATAGGAAGTCCGTACTGACACGCCTTTAGGTACATATCGCCCATTTCCTTGCGGTTATAAGGGCTACAATCAAGAAATGTGACTCTAAAATTCTTTCCGTATGAATAACTATGTATAAAACGATTAATGGCATTTTCAATGCTTTTCACAATGCCAAATGTTATTGCTTGGTCAGCCTTGATTGAAAGTAACAAAGCATTGCTACTTGCTTTTTCATTATTAAAGAGCAACGAAGAAACGCCTGCTGCTGTATAAAGCTGTTGCTCTGCTTCTGCAATAGTATCTTTATCACCGTTGCTGTTGCGTTCAAAACTTATTTTATCTATTGGCATTGGAGATAGAACCGAACCAATTTCTTCAGGCAGGACATTATCAAGATTATGGTAAAAGTCCTTAGCTTTTTCATAATCCATTGTCCAGTCGCCCTCTTTGTTGGTGCCAAGATTCATTACAAGCATCGCATAGTTTTCAAGTTCTGTCTTAGTCATTTTCAAGGCTTTGTAATCTTCAAGGTCATATACTTCTCTAAAGATTCCTACAAATGGGGGAAGGGAATAATTTGCTATATCGTCATTACATTTAATTGCAAATGAGTTCGGCGAGTCGAGTTCTTGCCACTTAAAATTAACTGTATCGCTCTTATATATTTGATACTTTTTTCTAAACTCATCAGGATACAAGTCAAGGAGCTTTTGGTTTGTATCGAAATATGAAAAATTAAACGATACATTAAATACATTGTCTTCAATTACCTCAATGTCACAATAATCAGAAGGTAGTTGCTGAATTGTTATACTATTATTTGTAACAAGCATTGTTCCATAAAATGTATCTTCTCTTAAGCAAACGGTTAATACCTTACGAAACTGACTTTTTATATTCATTAAAGAAAGTAAATTTAAAGTCTTTCTAAATTGCTTACCAATAGTGGTTGGCTTTGCTGTTGAAGTGTCAATTCCACAAGGAGAAATAATATAGGATAAATCTGATAGTCCAGTAAAATATTGGATTAATCGTCTAAAGTGCGAACTTGCTCCATATATGTAAATAGCAGCGTCTCTTAATTGCTTCTGGTAACGATATGGATTTTTTAGGTATTCAGCAATCTGGTCTTTTGTGTATTTGTAAAACGATGGGCTTGATTGATTATTATTAAGGTCACGCATAACCAACCTATTGATTTGGGCAAAGCGTGTTGGCATACGAAACATTTCTGTCGCATCGAATTTTTTTGTATTTTCAATCTTGCCATCGGTAACTTTAACTTCTTTTTCGTTCAAATATAATTTCACCCCCATTCTGACTATTTGATTTTAGGTGCTCTATACATAAATAAATCATTATTGTTAATAACTTCAGAACGACTCTTTCTCTTAATTTTGTTTTCAAGTTGGCAAGCTACCCAATAGTTATAGCTTAAACTTGAATAGCGGTCTTTTCTCATACCGCTTTTTTCTGAGATTTTAATAAAACCACCAGAATCGTCATATTTTAGGTTGATAAGTTCGCTTATAAGCAGAGTCGTGTTGATATATGGCAAAGTGAATTTTGTCTGGTCTTCAGACGAAAGAGAATTAAATCCCTTAATGCTTTTCATTAATACTTCACCGTCGTATTCGGTAGCTAAAAGACGGATTTTGCCGCTTTTAAAACCCTCTCTGAGCAAAACAGCACAATCTGAATTAAAGCGTGTAGAGGCGTTGATAGCCCATATAACTTTCTCAGCATTTCTATCAGTGCAACGAGCCGCCATTTCTGGGTTGTTACAGCAAGACAACGCTGGATAAATTTCTCCAGAATCAGGGTCAGTTATGTCTCGTACGAGTACATCGTACACGCCAAGACCTACTCCTCGTGTATCTAACACTATATAATCACAACGATATTCTTCGTAGAGCCGTCTAATTATGAGTGCCATATCTTCCGTATGAACACCCTCTGTGTTTTCTGTATAAATGATGTTGTTCATATACCTGTTTGCTTTTGTAGGTAAAAGTTGATTAATGAAAATTGCCGAAGCGTCGTTTTGGTGTTTAGTGCTTGCCATCAAAGCAATATCTGCTGACAAAATTCTTTTTTCTCCGTTTTGTTTGGGTTGAACACGAACCTTACTGTTGTTGCTCAGCTTTGCCGATAGTGAATCTGGCAACATTGGATATTGAATTTTCCTATTTTTCGCAATTGATTCAAAATTAAAAAAGGCTCCATCTGAGTCTCCCCAGAAGCGAGCTTCCATTTCCTAATATGTACCCTCGGTTTCCCGATATTTGCATAGGGTTTAGACTATATCATACCTATTCTACGAATAAGCCCCATCGCTCCCACCAGTGCTAATCTCTGGTGTACCCTCTTACGAGATAGTCGTTGCACTCCATATTAACTAAAATACTCAAAATGCCGTCCCTTTACAAGTTTTTTGACGACCGTTTAATTGCCCACAAAGAGTGGCAGGATTTACGGAATGTTAATATAAAGCACAGGATTGTCTTTTACCGTTAATATACGGCAGTCAGAGTTCCCCTGTTAGCAATGCCATAAATAGCCATTTACTGCTATTACCAAAAGGCTGACATTACACCGTTTTTGCATACGTTCAATGGGTTTAAGGTCTACAGAAATATTTATAGACCATTTAATTTCACTAAAATCAGATTCAGTCATATCCTCAATAACACGCTCTTCGCTAAGTAAGCCTTCTTGAAGAGCAAGCTGATATGGGAATCCACAGACAAAATCTTTGCGTCTGTCGTCAAGCATAAATTTACAAGTGTCTTTTGTTTTTGTGTAAGACCAGTGGTCTTTATAGTAGGCTGACGATAAGTAAAGGGTCTTTAATGACTCTTTATATTCTTTTTTATGCCTATATTGAGGCTTATCCATAAATTTAGGATGCCTCGGCGTAGACAAAAATTTCTTAAGAATGGTATCAATAACATCTTTCTTCACCATTCTGAACTCATCAATAATGAGTATGTGTGCTCTATTACCTCGGCTACTGTCACTTGCCGTTACTACCTTGATAAACGAGCCGTTTTTAAACATAATAATTGCATTGTTTCCGCTTATCTTTGTTCCCTTTTCGTCAATTTCTGCCGCAAGTTCTGGTGAGTTGGGTTTGAGTTCAGTCATTATTTTTTCAAGTACAACTAAACTTTGCCCTCGTGTACCGGAAGCAATGCAGATTTTACTGCCGGGGTAAAGAACAGCCCGCACACAACAGAAAATTGCACTTAGATAGGTCTTACCTATACCACGACACGCTATAAAAACAAAAGTCATGCATATGTTCATCATGACTATTAATATTTTTTGAAAGAAATGTAAGTCAATGTGTAGAAAATCCTTTACAAAGCGATGGGGATTACAACGATAATATCCAGCCCATTCAGCAACGCTTCTCAATATTCGTTGCTGTCTTTCTGGTCTGTCTTCAAATTCTATAAGAGTAGAGGCGTTTGATTTACGTGCCACTATCATCATCTCCAAAAATGTTATCGAAGAACACTTCGTCATCTTCGTCATCTAATTCTGGATTTTCAACACGCAATTTTTCTAACTCGTCGTCATACATTTTTGAGTATTTATTTTTAATTCCCACCATAGAACAGAGGTGTCCGAGAAACCAAATGTGTATTTTCTTCACTATGCCGTCAGCGTCTTGTAACTCAGGGTCAGGCTGGGGGATAGGGTGAGAGTTCTCATACATTTTGATACCCACACCAAATGGTGTTTTGTCAAAATCAGTATCGGTTTCTTCTTCTGTCTTTTTCTGGCTTGGCTTTAAGTTTGCACTGCCAAGCAGAGTGTTTAATGCATTTACATTTCTGTCAATAGGCTTACCCATAGCAGTGTCGTGATTTATAGTCACCTCAAGCATACAGATTTGCTTAATTACTGCCATTTCGCCAACGTCTCTTTCTCCGTCAGACTCCCCACACCAGTATTTGTACCTCTTATCTAACTCTGGATAGTAACCTAACGGCAGTCCCTCACCCCAAAAATCAATACTTTCTTTGGGTATGATTATTTTTTCTGTTTCGCCTTCTTCGTCATCGTCACTAATTAAGGAGCTATCTATTGAAATTTGATAATTTTTCTGTTCGTCAAGCTTTTTCTGCAACTCTTCGTCTAAAGTATCGTCGTATGTTTGTCCCTCAAACTGTCTTAGGTTAGACTTGCTTATGTAGCTCAATACTCTTGAGTTCGTTGTGCTTGTCTTGGAGATAGCGTCATACACTCTGTCGCTCCAATATATGTCAAATTTCATACAGATTCTTCTAATAGCCGCTTTTTCGTCTTTAAGAACAGATTTATAATGTTCATACATCTCGTCTATACAGTGTCTACACACTGGCAGATAGCCGCTGTTTTCTTTGAAAATAGGACTTTGAGAAGCAGGAAAGTTATTTCTCTGGCGATTAAAACTACGAGTACAGCGAGTACAATAAAATCTATCTGCTTCTCGTTCTCTAACTGGAGTGGCTTTGCCGGGCTTAGAGCTTTTAATTTTACTTTGCTTTGGCATTTAGTCCTCCTTTAGCTGTCTATCTTACCTTCTTTCACGGCTTTCTTTAAAATCTGTCCCGGAGCGAATCTCACTACCTTTTGAGCGGGAACCTTAATTCTCTCTCCTGTTGTCGGAGAAGTACATTCTCTCGGAGCCGCTTCTTTAACAATAAAGGAGCCGAAACCCCTAAATTGTATGGACTCACCCTCTGAAAGAATCTCTTCTACTGTTTCTATAAAATCATCAAGAATAACTCTTGCGTCACGCTTTGTGTAGTTCTTTTTTGAAAATCTATCTATAAAATCTTCCCTTTGTATCATATAATCTCCCTTCCATTCTACTTATAAATCACTTAATTTTTTTGTTTTTACTTCTTTAATTCCGTTTTCGTCAAAATATTGGTCTAATTGTTCCTCAGTGGACAAATCCTTGTAAATTTTGACCATATCAGAGGAAGTCCAACCGACTATTTCTTGAATTACACCGTCAGGCAATCCTGACCTCGCTAGACTTGTAGTAAAATAGTGTCTTAGTGAGTGCCAATAAAAATCCTTGCCAACTATATTTGTAAAAGTAACCGCCCAACTATTAAGCGTTTCTGGTTTTAATTGTTTTGTAAAATCTTCCTTGTCTGGGAATAACCACTCACTTTCAATACCTTGCTCTTTTCGATAATCCAACCACCTGTCAAAATACGGTTTGAACTTTTTTGCTAATGTATAACAATATATGTATTTGCCAAGACCAAAGCCTTTAGTTTTAATTTTGTCGCTTGTCTTGTAAAGTGCACCGCCGCAAATAAGATTTTCGTCCTTAAAGTCATCTACCCTAAACCTAACAAGTTCAGATTTTCGCCTACCAGAACACATAGCCAATGCAACGGCACAGGCTTTTTCGTATTGCTCTTTCTCTGTAAGAACTTCAAGCAAAGAGTCAAGTTCTTCATCCGAGAATATTGTCTTTTCTCTGACTGGTTGCTTTACTGGCGATTCAATTCTCTTAATTATAGGCTTGAAGTTTTTATATTCTGGCTCATCGTCAAGAATTGACTCTATGTAATTACTTAAAGACGACAAAGTAGATTTAATGCGACATACTCTGGCTGGAGAATTTTTATTTTCGTGTATCAACCAGTTCTGAAATGAAATCAAATCTCTCTTTGTGACCTCTGAAAATTTCTTATTGCCTAAACGCTGGAGACAGTACACAAAGAAAATATCAAGGTCATTACTGTAATTGTAAATAGTACCTTGGCTCCGCTGTAAGGAATTAAGATAATCGAGAAAATCTTGCTTTAATCGCAAATTTTCACTATTGACTTTGGAAAGCAACTCTTGATTTGTCAAATTGTTTTTCTTAGTTTTTCTTGCCATACTACCTGCCTCCTTTCCGTTTTATAACAAAATAGGCTGTAGTCTAACCTACAACCTTAAATCAATATCGTATGAGCATTTAATACCGCTACTGTCGCAAATACATACTAACTGCTCTGGTCTGCCGACAATTCTCTTCGATACGCAATAGTCATCCATACCTAAGAATGAGCCTGACATTATTGTTTTAATACCCTGTACTGTATCAACTTTGTTATGGTGTAAATGCCCCATCAGTACGCCATATAGCGGTTTTCCTACCATAGTCTGTAAATCTTGAATTTTTGTTGGCGTTAAATCGTAGTCGCCGTGTACGCCAGCATATGTTTTACCTCGAATATTTAACAGGTAAATTGTTTCATCAATTTTTTCACAGTCACCAATAACAATAGATTCCTCATTCTTTAATCTAGCTTCTAAGTACCACTCTATCATATCGTCTAATCGCTCGTCCTTTAAGGCTCGTTCTTTTGTATCAATTCTTGAGTGGTTTCCTGATACACTTATAAAACTCACCTTCTTAAAGTTCAAACTCAATGCAGATAAAAACTGAGCAATAAGTTCTGATACGCCAAAAATTTGCTGCTTAACATTCTCTTTGTTAGTCACAGCTATTGAATTATGTATGTTGCCACTGATAGCGTCGCCGTTTTCCCACACAATACAGTTTTCACTGTTATGCAATTTTCCAATGGCAATAATTTTGTCTAAATACTTTTTGAGCATTTGAGCGCAAATTTCAGAGTTATACTCACCCCAGTAGTTTTTATAGTTTGCCCCGTAATGAATGTCATTTAGGCTTACCAATATGTCATTATCAGAGTTTGTAATCACTCTTTGAGGTGCATAGTCTGTTTGAGGTAAAGACGGGAGAGGTAGCTGAGAGACGGCATTTGTAATTATTTCGTTAAGTTCCTCTTGTCTTGCTCTTTCTCTTATTACCTTATTAAGTGCTACTCTTTCGTCAGACAGCTTTTGACGCTCTTTCTTGATTTCAAATATTTTACTATCAATTTCACTCAATATGTTTTCTGACACTCCATCAGATTCTTTTGAACCGTCTAATAATTTGAGTGTACGACAACTTCCGTAGAACATTCTTCTGGCGACATCCGTGCTATAGTCTTTGCCGTAAACATATGGTGCTAACTCAGAGTAATCATAATCAGCCAGTGTTTTATCTACAAGTTTTCCGTAAACCAGCCTTTTATGATAGCCCAAATCAGTCTCGCCGGACTTTCTTGTCAGCTCGCTCACTGAATTCCCCCTGTTCGGATTTGATTAAGGAGCTTCATCGCTGACCTGCTCTCTTCCAGATAATACTTATGTCGCTTTGACTTTTGTTTCATAGTCCTGCGAATATGCACATCTGGCAATGCACTTGCAATAATTTTCTTTTCTTCTTTGTTGATTAAAATCAAACAAAACTTCCTTTCTTTCATTGAAATTTAGGGATTATCTTTGCATTTATCCCTCATTATAAGGTATAGTGCAAAGCACCCAGTTAAGCCCTGCACTTCGGGCTTAACTGGGTGTACCTAAATCGAAGTAAAACGAAAATTATGCGGTTTTAGAATTTTTCCACCTATCTAAACTTTTCTTTCTGTCTATTTCCTCGGCACATTGCTTACAGTATTTTTGCCTTAAAGACATTCTCGGACTTACAATTCCGCAAGAGTTACACTCAAAATACGGCTCTCCACAATGCTTCATATACTGATACCCAAGGTTTCTAAAATCAGAAATATTTAAAATAGCAGCCCCCTCATTGTCAATACACTGGACACATATGTTTATATTGTCAACCTTCTTGCTGAATTTAATAAGACCCTTATTTTTTAAATCACCAAGAAGAAAAGACTGGTTTTTTATAGATGTTTTTATGTTGGCGAGCTTGAATATTTGCTTATCTTCTTGGTTGACCCAATTGTTGTTTTTGCTATTTATCTTATTGCCAAACTTTGCGAGACATATCAATGTAAACATTAGTCTTTTCCGCTGTTTCCCGTTTAGCTCTTCACATACATTGAGTTCTTTCTGTGTTACAGGTATGCTATCTATATCAATCAACGGATATTTCTTGGCGTTCTTTACATAGTGTTCAATTATGTTCTGCCATTTCGTTATATTTACGCTTGGATTACACCTTAACATAAATTCTTCAACTTTGTTGACCGCCTCGGAAAACTTATATCCTTCAGAACAATAATATCTGGCGACTCTACTGATGGTCTCTGTTGGCTTTTGACTCATTTTATGGTTGCTAATTACATCTTCTATATAGTTCTTTTCGTTTAAAATAATATTCATTCAATCACCTTAACTTCTTTCTTCGACATTGAAAATTTTTCTCCTGCAAAATCAATTTCTCCGTTTAAATCTTTTTGAGGAAACAAAAAGCACTGCTCGTTGTTTTTTAATAAATTGTTAATTATTACATCTCCAGTAACATCCCAGACAAACTGCTTAGAGCGTTCACTTGTATATAGCAAATCCAACAAGATGTCGCACAGTTTATCTGCATTAGAACAAACTTCAAAGCACTTAGACACAAAGCCTTCAATCATAATTTGGCGCATATCAGAAGCGTCATACTCGTCAATTCGCTCTTTTTGCATATGCTTCTTATAGTCTTGTACTTGCTTGTTATACTCTTGATATATCTTTTTAACGGCATTGTATGAGTCTTCCTCATCGTATGAACTGTCAATATTTAAATACAGTCCCTTATCGTCATTACCTTCCTGTATGGCTATCAATTTTCTACCCCCCTTTCATCCAACCAATCAATCAATAAGTTCCTCATTCTTCTACTGGGGATATACAGCCATATTTCCTGACCGTCACGCACTGCACTTCGCCAGATAAACTGAAGCATTTCGGACAAGGCATACTTGTCCTCATTGACTTCAATTCCTCTTTCTGTAAAGTATTGCTTTACATTGGGGTCAAGAAATCTATTTATTAAGTACGCTACAGCAACTCTTTCCTTGTATTTGTTAGTAGCCCTTGAATTACAGCTCAAAAAGCCTTTTGCATACCCTGAACCCGATAACTTTTTTTGGTACTCTTTAAATGTTGTCCATAAGTTGTATTCTGACTTAGTTTTAGAGTGAGTTCTAAAAAAGTTATAACAGTGTTTTTTTAGCTCTTGCATATATTTTGTTTTTGCACTTTTCTCATACCATCTCTTTGACAGTGCGAATTTATTATCGCCAATCTCATTCATTTTTTGGTTGTCGCAAATATGTATGAGACTTCGTAAGTCTCGGTAATTGTATTTGACCTCTTCGTCTGTTATGTGGTAGTTATCTATGTTGTCGCCAGAAACATAAACCTTCTTGTATTTTATACCAAACAAGTCAAAGTAGTATTTTTGTATCTGAGCCTCAAACATATAGGTCATTATGTAAATGTCTTCAAAAGCCTTAAAGACATCAATGGGAAAAATCCAAAGCCAAGTATTTCCGTTGTAATACCTCAAACATCCCGACTTCGCCGCTGCCTTATATTCTGACAATTTACCGGTATAATCATTAACCTCCCAATTAACCTTACCGTCATCGCCAATAGAAGCGTACCTATCAAGAATTGTTGCTGAATCATACTCTGTTATAACGCACTTATCAACAACATTGGCAACCTCGTCCATTATTAATATATAATTTCCGTCTTTAATTAGTTTTGCCACTTCATCGTCAAAATAAGAGAACAAAACGTGTGTTGAAACAATGTTTTGTTTATTTCTCAGCAAGTGCTTAATACCTTTTAATTTAGTTCCAAACTTCTCCGGCTGCTTAAATTGTTTATTTGGACAGTTTTCAATTATTCTGTCTACCTCTTCCAAATATGGGGTAATAAAGAGAAAATGAGTGTTTTCATCTGATTTTTTGATGAAATTTATCATTGCTGAGGTCTTTCCTTGCCCCATCATAGCGTCAATTACTTTAATTTCGATAAAAATCTCTCCTTTTTGAAAATTTACAAGTGTTTAAATTTCTGCACGTTTTTGCGCAATCTCCACTTGTGTTTCATTATTACTATTGTTTTCTTCTTTTCTTTTGCTTTGTTTTCATAGCTATTATTTTACTATTTCTCTATATTAGGACTGAAAATTAAAGACTGGAAATTCAGGGCTTAAGTAGGGTCAATTTTGCCATTTCTGCACGTTTGATTTGCATTTTTTATTTTCGTATTCAATTTTCAAGGTGCTGAGGCTCTTTAAAAGAGCCAAAATCAAAAACTTTAACTCACCAGAAAGATAAATTAAGATGAGTCAAATGAGAAAGATGTTCCTATTGTTCCACATAGGCTTTTTAGCATATTGTTTTCTCCTCTAAAATACTGTCTATCAAATGTGTATCTCTTAACCCAAGATTGAGGTTCATATAAGCATCTTCTATCTCTTCATTGGTGATACCTATATAATCAAGAGTCTGAGCAGAAGTGCTGTGTCCAAACATCTTCTGTAAAAGAAGAAGCTTTCTTGGGTCATTATTGCTCATCAACATTTGGTGATAAGCAAAAGTCTTTCTTAAAGTATGGGTAGCTATATGTATATCCAAGCCAAGAGCTTGACCAGCTTCTTTAAGAATTCTTTCAACAGAATTCCTGTGCATTGGTTTGTTGGCGACTTTACCGTTATTGCTTTCACTTCTGAATAGATAATCACTTAAACATACGTTGTCTGTATGTTGTAAATACAAAGTCACTGCGTTTACCACAGCTTCATTGATTGAGATATATCTATTCTTTTGAACCTTACGAGTTTTTGAAGTCTTCTTTTCTAAAATAGCAAATGTTGTTTTGAAACGGTAAGTGTCCTCACCAGAAGATTCAATAAGGTCTGAAAACCTTAATGTGAGCAGGTCGCTTACTCGTAAGCCGAAGTTTATGCCCACTATAAACAACATATTGTCTCTGTATCTTCCTCTGGAGAGGAAATAGTTCGCAACAGACATCAGGTCTTCTACGCTTTTTATCGGACTACTGGTGTGTTCTTTGGCAAGAACTCGTGATGTGTCTTCGGTAGCCGGGGCTATCAGACCTTGCTGTATGTGTCTGTAATTCTTTGCTTTAAAATCTACCTTAATAATGTTATTCATACGATAACCTCCTAACGAAAACTGTGTATTGACTAATATTATAATATCACGCTCATAGGTAAGTGTCAACACGAAATTTGTGAATTTTTATTTAATGATATAAAGTTCTGTTTTTGGTGAGTAAATTAACTTTAATAATATCTATAAACATATAATCTTACACAACTTAACAAGCATTTACTGGGTATGATACGAGTGTAAAAATGGCTTGAGAATGGGGAAAAAGTCGGGAGTGGGGAAATGGAGATGGTGAGGGTGTGATGAAGCAACTTGTAAAAAACAGGAAATGGTAAATGGTGGTAAATATGGAAATATAGCCGGATACAAGGTTGCATTGCGTGAAATTGCAACGTTGAATAAAAAACGCATATAATATGTATAGCTGCGGGAGTAAAAAATTAAAAATGTGTATTGACAGCGACGGAAAAATCGGTTAAAATGAGCTTGTAAGAAAAAACAAGCGCTAAAAAATGAAGGGAGGCTACACACAAGCACACACACAACACACACACACAACACACACAAAAAATGGAGGTATTACAATGTTAAAAATTAAATTGCAGCAAATCACAGACAGGCTAAACGCCGAAATAGACCCATACGACACGCAACCCGTGTATGACTTAAACGATGACCATATATCCGATATTGTAATGGACATGGTCACTGACTATACTGTCCCCACATACCGATCCGATAAAGTACAGTTGTATCTTGATATTATGGATGTTATGTGTAGCGTTTTAGCCGCCGGGCTTGCAAAAGTGGGATTTTATGTTTCTGTAAACGGAAATATGATTATATTATTTTTACATTTTGAGGAGGATAAATAATGCTTATAGAATTTGTAACCGAGGACGAAATAAACAATATCTATACAACGGATTATAAAACGGCGATTGAGAATTATATAGGCGACGAAAAACTAATTGTTAACGTCAAGTCAAGTTATACGGCTCTATTATATGCAGCAACTCACATCGCTAAAAAATCAGCTGAAAAGGCATGCAGCACGGCAACACAGGCGACAATCTATAATCATTGTGTTGCAATATATAAGGCAGTGGGGCAATATCTCAAAGGGACTAACAATAGTTGGATTGAATATAGTTGTTGTTATGATATTGATGACGATACACTATCCCAATTCGGTATGAGGTTTTTACTGATTGCCGAAAATCTAACCTATCAAGGCGGCGGTTGTCAGTTAGTGAAAATGGCAACAGGTATGCGCTAAACCTAAACTCGGCTTGAGCAACGGTGCTAAGCGTGAGGTTTTTAAAACCAAAGTTGCTTCCTATGAGGTTTTTGATTTTTTGAGCCATCCAAGGATGGGCAAAAATTTACCAAATGGGATGAGGTGAGGACTTCCAACGGGAGGAGTAGCTTGTTACAGAGGTTTTTTATTCTGAGCGTGATTGGAAATGAAATAAAATGAGGTTTTTAACCTCATAAACCTATAAATCAAGCACACTGTCCTGTAGTTATGAGATGCACGGCAGTGTGCTTTCTTATGGGTTTATTTGCCCGAAAGGAGGTTTTTAATTATGCGCGTCTATGTGTTAAATTCGCACGGCGAAACAGTATGCGAATCCGAGGTTACTGATATGAGTGAAGTCTTAGAAGTCGTGAGGGTTTTTATGAAACCGTCTGTATTTGGCTTGAAAGGTTTCAAAATTTGCATTGAAAAAATATAATGGAGGTTTTTTGTATGTCAAAAATTGAAGAAATCCGCAAGGAACTTGAAGAGTACAAAGGTGATGTTGAGAAAAGCATCGCCGAATACAATGCGGCGTTAGATGAAAACAATTTTGTCAAAATGTCGCAGGCTGAAACCGCTTTAAAGGCGGCTGAAACTAACTATGCCAAAACAAAGGAAGAAGAGGTTTTTGAAGTCTTGAAGGCTGAGGAAAACCCTGTTAAGGCGGCAATTGTTGAACATTCATATAATGTTGTGACCCATAAGGTAAACCGTGAGAACGGTGAAATTGTCGGCTTTGAGCTTGTGACAGACAGGCTCAGACAGATTGACCTTTTAAAGTTTTGCAAGTATTGCGACCTGCCAACTGCGTGGCAGTATAAGGTTGAGAAGTTTAATCAGTTACTTGCACTGAGAACAGCTAATGACCTGAAGCTGCCGAAAGCAAAAATAAAGGATATATGCGATAGTTTCTATATGAACAAGCTCTCAAGGGAAATCGACCTTGGAGGAACGCCCGACAGCAACACGCAAATCTGCAAGCAGTTGCAGATGGTTGTTGATGCCATTATTTACGAGGATAATGGCAAGGGTAAAAATCTCTACAGAGTAAACAATCACGATGTTGCATACCTCTTGATGGTTTACACTCAGAGGAATAATAAGAAGGTTTGCTCTGTGCGTGTAGCTAAAAATAGCTATATGCATAAGTTGGTGCTTGATGTAATGCACCGTATTCTCACAGGCAAGGTTTATGACCTTGAATACCAGATGACCAAAAATCCCGTGAAAACTGAGTCTGTAAAGACTACCGAAGAAAAGCCAAAAACTGAGGTTAAACCTGAGCCTGAAAAGGTTGAGGTTGAAGCTGATAATAATGCAGCTTAAAGGAGGTTTTTAATTGTGAAGTGGTATAACATAGAAATCCCGTACAATACAAGGGAAGCAATAAGAAGAGCTGAAAATTTTAAGTCTTGGCTTACTGATGCTTTTGTGAAGTATGAAGTGAGTGCTGCCGGTGATTTTTTGCACTTTGAAATTTTCACCGATGAGCAGCACGTAAGGTTTATCAATAAAGCCCTTGACAACCTTGTATTTAAAGATGCGATTGTTGAGGTTTAAATCCACTGAAAGGAGGTTTTTTAGTGAGTAAGTATACAGAGCAAGCAAGAAACTTTCTTAAATCGGCAAATGCCGAAATGAAAATTGCGTTTATCGGCACTGAAGTGAATAGCCGTTGGAACGACTCAGAGCCGAGGAATAAGTATAGGTTTACAATCACAACACCTAAAGGCAAAATGGAAGGAGTGTTCTGGGACAGTATCTATAACACAAGGAAAAATCCCAAAGAAAAACCGACTGAATACGATATTCTTGCCTGTTTGGAGAAATACGATGTAGGCACAATGGATGATTTTATGGCGGAATTTGGCTATGAAATTAAATCCGCAACAGATATGTCAAATTTCATATTTACATATAATGCAGTACAAAAAGAATACCGAGACCTCTGCCGTATTTTCACAGAAGAGCAGATGGAAGAATTAAGGGAAATCCAGTAATTAATTGGAGGTTTTTCAATGGTTAAAGGGCTAAAAAAGGCTGTTGGCGATTATCAGAGGGCAAATTCTGAGGGTGCATACAGTCCCCGTTATGGGGTTTTAATGTATGATAAATCCGATGGTGAGTTATGGACTGATGAGTTTTACTCTCTCGGTCATAATTCGTGGAAAGAATATCACAGCGAAAGTATTGTAAATTTAAGTTCGCTGATGAGAGAAAGGGGCGTTGAAGTAAATATGAAAAATGTTCAAGCTTTTATAGAAAGCTTGTAAACAAAATACTATTGTGGTAAAATACCACAAGAAAGGAGTGATTGAGTGAAGGAGGTGATTTTTTGAGCGATGAAGAATTTGTTAGGCGTATGGGGCAGATTTATTATGATTCCTTGAAATTGCAGAAAGATGAAGATTATGTTATAAATCAGCCGCAAATGGAAAAATTTTGCGATATTTACGGTTTTCTTCTTGAAACTGCAAAGAAATGCGGAGGAAAAGTTGATAAATCTGTTCTTATACCCAGTGAGGTATGCGGAGGAATAAACGCATACTTCACTGTTCTTGACATTTGGGGAGATAGTGTAAAGAAATTCTGCGATGTAATGCAACACGCATCGGCGTTTAGCATTGACAGCACAAATGACGGTATTTGCTTGTCCATAACAGTGCCAAATGTATTTATTCCGAAACAAAAGTAAAAAATATTTCGACAGTGAGAACTACCATAAAAAGTGGTAGTTCTTTTTCTTTGCAAAAATTTAAAAGTAAAGGAGTGGTAGTTGTGACAAACTTTGAAAAATTTGGGGTTGACCTTCAGGAAGACTCTCGCTCACCAGAAATATTAGACCGCAGATTTAAGCATTCTTGCGAGATTTGCTCAGCTAAAGGTTTTTCGAGTGGTGATTGTGACAGATGTCCAATAGCACTGGCACATAACGCTATAAAGCAAGGGTTTGAGTACGAATTGTCTATTAAGATGTCGGTTAAGCCCGTAAAGGCGGAGGAGGTTTCGGCGTGAACAAAAAAATTGTGATACTTCAAAAGGTTGTGGGAATATTGCTCCTTGCTTGTTGTGTGTTCGTAGTTATGTTTGTAAATGCTTCAGCACTAACAAATGCCGATAAGGATTGCACTTTTTTGGTATTTGTAATTCCGGTGTCTTTGTATTTAATCTTCAGCAAAAGAGCGTTACTTAGAAGATAAGAGGTGAAACGATGCTTACAAAATATTTAGCCCCCGAAAAGGTTTGGAGATATTTCCAAAATAACAAAGAGTATCTCAAAGACCATATGCAGGAAATTGCATCCGATGAAACGGGCGACGGAAGTTTTCTCAAGGTTTATTTAACCAATGAGTATGACTATCCAGAAATAACAGTAGAAAGCGACTCAATAGTTATTGATAGAGATTGTGCAGTCACCTGCAATGACTGCACCTCAGTTGTAGCAAGGCTATATAAAGTCGCTGAAAGCTATTACGCTGACGAAGAAACTACCTTTGATGAGGAGGCTACATATGAAGACTATAAGTTAGTCAACGACAGGGAAATTGAGTTGCAAAATGCGACTATCAGTTTTTTGAGTGCTGTTATGAATGTTGAGCAAGATGAAGCCGTTGAACTTTACGACGAAGAGATTGAAGATATTATTAATGCCTTGCAGGATATGCTCTTTGAGGAGTTTGGCTTGTCTATCTATCGCCCAAAAATTGTAGATATTGAAGGCAAGAAGATACTTGCTGAATATCCGTTAGAGGAGGTTTACTGATGTATGTAAGATATGTCATTAACAATTCTGGCGTTGTTATCGAAAAATTCATTCCGTCGTATTACAAGGCTAAAAATTTCATTAATAAACTTGAGCACTCAAAGAAATGTACGCTGTTGTCTTACCGAAAACCATAGTTTTCGTGACAATAAAATTCACATTTTAAAAAACAGAAAGGAAGATTTTTATGGCAAGAATTCTTATCGCAGGCGACGCAATGGTCATTGAATCCTCACGCACTTTAGAGGAAATCAAGACACTCGAAAAGTACCGCCCAAAGGCTTTGGCTCTCTTTGACGATGACGGCGAGGAGATTTTCAGAGTTGGTACAACAATAGGCAAGGGTAGTATCAGCACATATGGGGCTTCTTTTAGTTCCGCAAGTAAGAACGGCGAAGCAAAGGCGACAATCACAATGGAAATTCCAGTAGATGTCTCAGACGCAGAGGCTTATGCAGAAGATACGGTTGGAGTTGCTATTATCAACCTCAATCGTGTTGAGGCAAAACTTGAAGAAGCTTTGGCAAGTGTTCGTCAGGAAAAGACAGAAATCCGTAATAACATCACAGTTCTGTAATTGTAGTCAACGGCGGGCAATGCTCGCCGCACAATTTTAAGTCACCAAAATTAAAAATTACATTAAAGGAGTTTTGATTTATGATTAAGGTAACAATCGGCAACAATGTAAAGAGAGAGAGTATCATTATCGACGAAAACACAACCCTTCGTAAAACACTTGAAGACAACGGCATTGACTATACAACCGGCATTATGCACCTTGACGGCTCTTCGCTCAATCCCGGTGCCCTCGACAAGACATTTGCTGATTTTGGAATTAAAGAGAAGTGTTATCTTCTCAATGTGGTTAAGGCTGATAATGCTTAATAACCTTAACTGTGATGTAAGCAAGGAGGCTACAATCGTTCCGTAGCCTCCAATGTACTTAACAAAGGAGGTTATAGAATTGTTTGATGAAGCCATTGAAAAAACCGCTTTTACGGACATAACAGTAGATGGTTTTTTTACAAATATCAGAGCCGATGATTTTAAATGCGATGTTTCTTTTATTTCAACTTTGCGAGCTTTATTGCCGCAAAGAATCGGGAATAATGACAACATTACTGTAAACACTTTTGATTGTACCCGCACAAAAGATGCTATAGGGAAAACTAACAGTAAAGAGTTTATTTGTAAAATCGAAAAGTATTACACATATGTTAATGGAGTTTCCATAATCAATGTAAAAGGCAATACAGAGGCAGTTACCGAATTATTGACAATGGTAAAAAACGATTACTTACAATACACCAAAGGTTTTAAGGAATTAAAAGACCTGTCTGCTTTTGTTACAAAGCAAACAGAAGCTTACTTTTACATAAACGAAGGAATCAAGACATCGGTAGTATTTGTAAGAAATCTAAATCTTAAGACTTGGCATCTTTTGCAATCGTTGATTTCTCGCATATGCCCTTGGTGGTTTAAAGACAAACCACTTAACGACGAAGAAAAAGAGCTTCTCAAATCTTTGACTTACACCGATTCTTCTGAATACAAAAGGCTAATTGCATTGTTTGCTCAAAAATATGATTTTAGGAGCGAAAAAATCAAAAAATTACTCGGAGGATTTGAGTCTCGCTGTAAGCAGAAGCAGCTTGATGAAATTAGAGATTCGATAAGCAACTATAAGTCTTATATTGACGACAACATTAAAAGTTACAGAGCGTTAATTGAAGAACTTGAGGGATTAAAGCTTAAAGAAAGCGGTTTGATATATCAGATTAATGAAGGAAGCGATGATTCTGAAATAGTTGATTATTTTTTATGTAACAAACACGTCAATCTAATTTCAGCAAATGATAACTGTATCGAAATAATTATTGACACGACACTTGATAATTATGACCCAGAAATATATGAGACAATACGGAATAACCCAAAAAGTTATCTCTACTGTGGTTACAGTCAAGAGATAGAAATTTTTAAGGACAGTAATATAAGAAAAAAATTTCTTGATGCGTGTTTTGGCGATGAGCCTGTATTGAAAATTAAGATTCGTGCCTATTATAAACTTTGGCTTGAAGGCGTGGTGAGTACGCTTCAACGCTATCGTTTCCCATTAGAGTACAATGATTATCTTTCAAACCCGCACCTTGATTTCTACGCTTGTATTGGCAACAATAAGCCAATTATAGAGAGCTATCTTAGAGAAGGAGAGTATATTACTGCTATTGAGCAGTGTGTTTCTTCTGCTAAGAATATCAATTTAGCTGAAGGAGCACAAACCGTTGCCCCGTTTCTGGAGATATTATTTTCTACAGACAGAGCAGTAATTCAGTTGCCTGATAGCTCTTCGTGCTCGCCAGAAGAAGCGTATAAGTGGTTGATAAACAATGAGGAGGGTAAAGAATAATGTCAAAACCGATAAAACTTACAGAAAAGCTTAAGGCTCAGGCGTTGGAGGAATTTGCTAAAGTGCTTAATGCAGCAAAAATGTCTGACGGCAAGTTTTCTTACAACAAAAATTTCACTTATAAAGGAGAGGTTAGAGCTACAATCTCCTTCACCCCGCTTGCATACACAAAAATGATTGCCTTAATTATGAATTTTGACACTGAGGTTGCTTGGCACGGAGTTGGCAAGAGAGTTGATAAATCAAAATTCCTTATATCCGATATTCTTGTGTATCCTCAACAGGTTTCTGGCTCAACAGTTGAAATGGATACTGAGAATTATGCGAAGTGGCTGATGGAAAATGACGAAGATGAGCGTTTTGATAATATTATAATGCAAGGGCATAGTCACGTTAATTTTGGCACAACTCCGTCAGCGGTAGACATTAAGCATCAGGAAGATATTCTATCGCAGCTTTCAGACGATATGTTTTACATATTTGTAATCTGGAACAAAAAGCTTGAGCACACATCAAGAATATACGATTTGCAAAATAATATCCTTTACGACGATAAGGATATTAGCTACGAAATTGAAGGCGAGAGCTTCGACTTTGACGAGTTTTTAAGTTCAGCAAAGAAAAGCGTAAAAATTAAACAGTCCCCAAAAGCAAAAACAACAAACTATCCATATTCGTATTTGCCTTGCGAAACAAAAACAAAAGTATCGGGCAACACAATATACGATGAAGATTTGTATGGTTACCACAGTATTTAAGAAGGAGTGAATGTTATGGATTTAGCAAAATCATATGATTTCTTTCAGCCAGAAATGTGTAATTCACGCATACACATAATAGGTTGCGGAGCAATCGGCTCTACAGTAGCCGAAAACCTCGTAAGGTTTGGGTTGACAAAAATCACGCTTTACGATTTTGACTATGTTGAGCCTCATAATATTGCCAACCAAATGTTTAGGCAGATTGATATTGGGAAGCTAAAAGTTCAGGCTTTAGCAGACATTTTATACGACATTAACCCTGAGATAAAAAATGATATTAAATTGGTCGAAAAGGGCTATGTCGGTCAGAAGTTATCTGGCTATGTGTTCTTGTGTGTGGACAATATTGATTTAAGGCGTGACATTGCAACGGCTTGCAAGGATAACCCATATGTGAAAGCAATGTTTGATTTCCGTATGCGTCTTACTGATGCACAGCATTATGCCGCTGACTGGAAAAACAAGAAGATGGTAGAAGATTTTATTAAATCTATGGCGTTCTCGCACGATGAAGCTAAAACGGAAACTCCTGTGTCGGCTTGTAACATTGCTTTATCGGTTGTCCCTACCGTCAGAGCGATTGTAGCATATGGGGTTTCAAATTTTATAAATTTCTGTAAAAATGGAAGTATAAAAAAGTTAATTCTAATGGACGCATTTGGACATACAGTCGATGCGTTCTGATAACTAATTCATAATTTGTTGTAAAGCATTATTCAGTAAAAATACTGAATACTTTGTGCGTTTCGCCAAAGTAAAGGTTTGATAGGGAAAGAAGCCCCGATGTAGGAGAGGCAGCCAGTAAGAACGGAGCTTCCAGCAAGAAGAATACTCGCTGGTCAAATCAAAAAGAAGAAAAGGAGACATAAAACCAAGCAGAAGAAACTGTCAACAAGAAAAAACCCAAGAAACGGCGACAAAAAAACTTCTACGAAAGATAACGGTAGACATCTCCAGATGTGCGTCACACGAGCCAACGAGCGGAGATGCCGGCTTACATAGTATTCTACAGTTTACAACAAAAATAAAGAAAGGTAGATAAGTGTGAAAAAATTAAGAAACATAATTATCGAGGCTTATTATTATGGCAAACTTCCAAAAGGAATGACGCTTTATGATTTTCGGGTAATTGAAATAATCTATGAAGATTTATTGCTTAAAAGACAATCGGAATTTATCAACGAAAAAATTAAATCGTTGCTTGAGAGTTTAGGACTCAAGACAAAAGAGAAAGGTGTTGGTTGGGTAGTTTTTAGATAATAAAATTATATTCAATCAAACCGGAAAATATAAAATAATAATGGAGGGATAACATTATGAAAAGAGTTGAATGTTTAGAAGATGGACGCACTTTTTACTTTGATGCGAAAACAGGTTATGAAGCATTGTCAAAAATGAGATACACTTTAAATTTAAAGTGTAAAGACAAAAACGCAATTATAAATAAGACTACCAGCGGCTTACACTTATGGATGGAGCATAACGGAAAAACTTATTCTACTTGCATTTAAAACTATCAAAGGAGGACTCAAAAAATGAAACCTAAAAAGGCAAGAATAAGATACTACGAGGATTTCAACGGTCAGGAAGGTTATGCGGTTGAAATTTTTACAGATAGCGAATGGGGACTTGATTCATTCTATCCGCTCGTCAAAAGAGATGGGGCAGACAAACACGAAAAAAATAACTTCGTGCATTATACTTTGATAAACAAAATTCGTGAACTGTATGACTATGGTTACAAAGTATCATTCAGATAAAGGAGGCAAAAGCAATGGCAGGAAAATTTGAATTGTTTTGTGGTTGCCTTGGAAACGGTACAACAGTATATAATAAGGCGGTATTGGAAAACGGCGATTATAAGATGATTGCCCATATTTCAGAGTGTGGAAACATCCAGTTATATATTGCCGAGTCTTACATCCCAGCCGCCGAAATGGAAAAAATCAAATCAATTGCGAACAGAGACAAAGAGGAATTTATGAAACGTTTTGAAAGTCTCCCAGAGGTCGAGCAGTACGGAAAAATCCTTGACCGAGTACCGCATCAGAAATTTATGGAATTTGTCGGAGATAAAAGACTATTAGCGGAAAAACTTCCGTCAATGCGTGAATACTTTTATACCATAGGACTGTCTGGGCTTATTGAAGCTGGAGTCAAATTTGTTCTTGACAAAACAGATTCTAATCCAGTCTCAACAAACACAGGCAATCGCTCAGTCTCAACAAACACAGGCGATTGCTCAGTTTCAACAAACACAGGCAATCGCTCAGTTTCAACAAACACAGGCAATCGCTCAGCCTCAACAAACACAGGCGATTGCTCAGCCTCAACAAACACAGGCGATTGCTCAGTTTCAACAAACACAGGCTATCGCTCAGTCTCAACAAACACAGGCGATTGCTCAGTTTCAACAAACACAGGCAATCGCTCAGTTTCAACAAACACAGGCAATCGCTCAGCCTCAACAAACACAGGCGATTGCTCAGCCTCAACAAACACAGGCGATTGCTCAGTTTCAACAAACACAGGCTATCGCTCAGCTTCAGAGGTTAGAGGTAAAGGTTCAGTCGCCATAGTAACAGGCTATAAATCTAAAGCTAAAGCCAATATTGGCAGTGCGATAGTAATTGCTGAAAGAGGCGAGTGGGACGGCACTTGCTATTCGCTTATTGATATTAAAGCCGCAATAATTGACGGAGTTAAACTCAAGGCAGACACTTTTTATACTCTCAAAAATGGGGAGTTTGTAGAAATAAAAGAGTGATTTTATGCAGAGGATGTGATAAATATTGTCGCCAAAACAGCAAAATCCTCAATTTTCTGAGAATATCAGTGACTTTTGTAAGATGATTAGCGGAATACAGGAGGATTATCAATGGAATTGCAGTGAAATTAGTCGCCTTGACAAACTCACTCAAGACTATTTACATATGTTAGAACTGAACGGTCTTGACTATGGCGAAAGAGCTAAAGTTGCCACAAAACTGGCTCGTTGTCGGCAAGAACGGAGAGAGTCAAAAGATACTGTTGCAGTTCTCGACCCACTCATTCAATTTTTGGAGAGCGGAGAGGGCAAAAGTATGATGAATGCAATGAAAAAAATTCTTGGGAAGACGAGAAAGGTTGAAGAAAATATGAAATTGAGAACATATAGGTACAAAGTTTTTAGCGAAAACAACAAATAGTAACGATTAAATAAGTAACAATATATTGACATTTAATAATTGTTTTCGTATAATTAAATAAAAAATAAGAGATTTGAGAGAGGTAATTAAAATGACAAAATATATCGTTTACGAAATTCCGCATTATTGGGCAGGTTTCTACTTCTCAGCGTGTGAAGCCGATGAAAACGGCAACATCAAAGAGTTGGAATCAGAAGAGATTGTTTCTTCAGTATTAGAAGAAGCAAGGGAAAGCAATTCAGATGCATATGAACACGGAGAACGCAAGAGCTTTGACACGCTTGACGAAGCCGAGGCTGAAATTCAGAATTTTTTGAAAACCGCTACCTTTGACATAAGAAATGTAAAAAACGAAGGAAAGCCGTTTGCGGAGATTACGGGTAGGACATATAAGGGCTTTCTCGATTTCGCAACTCTTCAGGAAATTGAATACGACGAAGATGGCGACATTGAAAGCTACGAAGAGGAAATATATTATGCTAATCCTATTACGCTCGAATATAATTATTAAAAGAGTAATCATCGCTCGCCAGAGGAAATATTCCCAGTTAGAGGGCATCTCAAGTAGGGAACTAACAAAGAACAACTATAATTCGTTAATAAATATACTAAGTTACGCCCTAAATTCAGAACATAAATACCAATAAATTTAATACACTTCGATTTAGACGCACCCAGTTAATCCCGAAATATAGGGATTAACTGGGTGCTTTGCACTATTTCTATAAGTGCAGGAAAGGAGATACGATAATGATTAAAGAAGGCTTGACGATTAGAGAGGCAACCGAGTTGTGGGTGCGAGAGTTCAATGCAATTCCACGAGATATGATTGCGAAGGTAATGCAAGCTGATATTGACGACTGGACGGAAGTAACTTTTCCGTCTTGCGGTGACAGAGTATATCTTGACAGTGGCGAAACAGGTTGCATAAGTAATATTGCTGATTACGGTGGCGAGACCTTATATGGAATTGATATTGACGATGAAAATTCTGTTGTTTTAGTGTCTCAGGATAAATTTGAAGTAGTTGGATACGATGATTTCTTGCCAATGTGGGTAACAATGTGGTCATTTGGGAATCAGATTGATGATGGTTGGTTGGAAAATGGTGACGGTATCAAAATAATGTCTGAGTGTGGATTCCGAATCTACGAATCTGGAGAGTTTGGCTATTGGTTCGGTATTGATGGTGGAGGATATGACTTTTACGAAAGCCACTGGATTCCTTTATACAAGAAAAGAGGGATTGAATGGCACGACGAAAGGACTGTGAGCGAAAATGAATGAGGATTTATTTAACAAAATTAAAGAGGCGAATTTTTCAATCTCTCCATCAATAGAAAACTACTGTATATTTGAGAAAAATCTTAATGACGGAAAAAGCCATTGGTTTTGTATAGACACTGGGAGTTCATTAGGTGATTTTTTGCAAAATATTTCAAACTACTGTAATCTCTTAGAGCAGTACAAGCAAACTGCTCGTCAATTATATGATGTTGTAAGCAAACAAATGAAAGCCGAATGTGTAAATCAATGTGTAAATTAAGGAGGAAATAAATGAAAAAGAAAATTATATCAATTTTTTTAGCGATTAGCTTATGCGGTTTATTCTTAATGGGTTGTGAAAAAAGTCCCACAAGTGGCTCAAAGGCAGATGTCGCTCGCACGGCTGATGCTGGTAACACCTTGCAGGAAAATCAACCAACTCCCTCAGATATTGAATATTCGCTCGAACGCTACAATCTTATTCGCCGAGCATATTGGGTAAACGGACAAAGAGAAAAGGCAAACTCACTTCCTTGTGAAGTAGATAAGCCTCTCGGGTATATCGTTTTGTTCAGCGGCAATGTCGCAGTAGGAAATTTTGTTGTGGACGGCAAGGTTTCAAGTCTTAATAGTTTCTTAACGCCCGACAGCGAGTATTACGAGAGAGATATGAATGCTTCGGGTATTAGAGATAATAAGTGGCTGCCTGATGTTGATGGCTCTTATGGAGCAAATGACAATGGTATTTTCTTCTTTACAACTGACGGCAAATACATCGAGTGGAGCGGAGACTATCTGTATAGTGATATTCCGTTTGAAGTAGATGAACCTGTACTTAAAACAGCAAAGGAGCGATAAGAAATGAGTAAAATTAATGCAATTGTTATATGCGTATTTTTAGTTGTTATACTCTTTGCGAGTATATTCTTCACAGCCACACCAAGTGGCAAGGCTATTTGGAACAATTGGTTTCACGCTGTTCAGAAAGCAGACGATAATACAAACTATGACACTCTAAAAAAGGTAGAAGATACTTGCCGCTCAATGATTTCTTCATATAATACAGATAAACTCACATACGAACAATATAAAGACAGTGAAAGCGAAGAAAAACAAAGCTGGGCAGAGCAAGCTAAAATGCGAGCGAATAAGACTGCCAGCACATATAACAACTACATTCTCAAAAATAGCTATGTTTGGAAAAACAATATTCCGTCAGATATATTCGCAAAATTAGAATATTTAGATTAACAAAAGAGGTGTTTTACTTATGTTTTTAATGTGAACGATTCATATGAGGACGTAATAGAAGCGTTCTTAGATAAGAGTAAGATAGATTAAGGCAACCGCTTAGGTTGTCTTCTTCAGAACTAAAGTGATTCAGAACAGTAGTTGCTTCAGTCGCAGATGAAGTGTAACGCTGCGAAACACAATTCTAATGAAAGATTATCTTTCCATTGAGAATTTGAAATTTTAGTAAGAAAAAGTATATAGTTTTTTGTTTCCACCAGCTTTGGAGTGCAGAAGATTAATGGTCGTTAATGCTAATACGCTAAATAGTTGACACCAATCAACCATTGTGAATTCAAAAGCTCGTACTTTCTACTAATCAAAAATTCAAACACTCAAACTATGTTTCGCCAGAGAAGATAGATAAAAAATATAATGATAAAGCATTTGCGTTTAGTAGGGTAGTAGGGTCTGCAAGTTTGTTAGACTTAACACTGCTAAGCTTCAAATAAATTGATTATTGTTTTGGTCACTTTAGTTTTGAATAAGGCAACCTGAGTTTGTAAACCCAGAGAGCCTTAGTAGGTGCTAAGCTATTGCAATATAGCGAAATAGTGCGCACAGCCTACGAAATCGCATTGCATTATGGCGGTATGTGAACTACCCACCACCTAAAGGTAGTGGGCTTCCGTTAAATAGTTTACCAGACTGAGTTATCTGAAAAGGTAGCTACGATATATAGGTCATGATACCCTTAATTGACGCAACAGATTATTGCTCTATCGCACATATTTAAGTTAGGTCGGAATAAGAACAGCCTTGTGATATGTGCCTAAAAAGCCTATATATCATTGTCGAGTTGAAGTCGGAACAACTGTATGGTAACAGTACAGTGTAGTACGCATAACTTGTCGTTTGACAAAGCATTTATAAGGAGTGACTTATTTATGGTTTATGTAATCTCAAAAGATAACAAACCATTGATGCCTTGTAGTAATACAATCGCAAGATTATTACTTAAACAAAATAAGGCAAAAGTTAAAAAGCGTGAGCCGTTTACAATTAAATTAATTTATGAAACTACTAATTATACTCAAAGTCTAACTCTTGGTGTAGATACTGGTAGTGGAGTTATAGGCACTGCTGTTAGCGATAGTAATGGGAACATTGTCTATACATCGGAAGTTACTGTCAGAGATGATATTTCAAACAAAATGGAACAACGAGCAAAATATCGCAGAAGCAGACGAAACCGTAAAACACGTTATAGAAAGCCAAGGTTTTTAAATCGAAGAAATTCTATAAGAGTGAACAGGTTTAATCCAACTATGCAAAGCAAGCTGCATAGTCACATTAAAGAAATAGAGTATATTAAATCTATTCTTCCAATAACAACTATGGTTTTTGAAACGGGTCAATTTGATACAAATCTTATGCAAAACCCAAATCTTGCAAATCCAAAAATAAGACATTGGGGTTATCAGAAAGGTAAGAATTATGGTTTTGAGAATACAAAAGCAATGGTTCTTAATCGTGATAATTATACTTGTCAGCATTGTAAGGGAAAACATAAGGATAGCAAGTTAGAGGTTCACCATATTATTTTTCGCAGTCAGGGCGGTTCAGATAACGAAGAAAATCTAATAACACTTTGCAGCACTTGTCATAAGAAATTACATAATGGAATGATTAAATTAAATTTAAGCGGTAAGGTGAAAGGCAATCTTAAATATGCCACACAGATGAATATTATCCGTAAGCGGCTATTTGCGTTATATCCAAACGCTATTGAAACATTTGGATATATAACCAAAGCAAACCGTTTACAGATTGGCGTAGAAAAAGAACATTTTTATGATGCCTGTGTTATATCAACGCAGGGCAATATGTTTAAACTAAAGAGTGAACTTTATAAGAAAAAGTGTGTTCCAGATGGTGATTTTCAAAAAACGAAAGGCGTACGCTCAGAGCGACACATAACTACCGGTAAAATATGTGGTTTCAAAAAATTCGATAAGGTCAAATATCTCGGAAAAGAATATTTTATTAAAGGCAGAATGTCATCTGGCTATGCAATCCTAATGGATATAGATGGGAAAAAAGTTGATTTTTCAAATATGCCAAAAGGATACAAAACGCCGAAGTTATGTAATTGCAAGCGAATTACGGCAAGAACAACGCAAATGCTGCAAAATGTAAAAGTGGTATAATGACATTCATCCCACGGTCTAAAGACCATGGGTTTTCTGGCAAAATATTTATAAAGAACGCAGAGGATAAAGGTGATTGACCGCATAGTTAGCTCTCTATGCAAAGTTAAAAGAGCATTAATATTGAGCTGTAGCCAAGAGGTAAGGCAACGGACTTTGACTCCGTTATCGTGGGTTCAATTCCCACCAGCTCAGCCAAAAATAAAAAATATAGGAGTGATATTTTTGCTTGGATTTGTAATTGGTCTTGTCGTGGGTGCTTGTATTGGAATTGTGATAACATCTTTGCTTGTTGCTTCAAAAGACAGTGACGAGATATATAAGGAGGATAAAAAATGGCAGGATTAATTTCTGACAAAGAAAAAGAGGATTTCTTTAAGTCACGAGGCTTGAATTTAAATGGAAAAGAAATCCCTATTGGGAGTGTGGGGTATTATGTAAAAAAGAGAGGTAACGATTGGTGTGTTGACTTTGGTATAGTAAAAGAACATTATGTATCTGCAATTTGCCTACAATTAGTAGAGCTTGCCGACAGGATGCTGATAAACGGTATTCCGAGGAAAGAATTTGAAACGCCGACTGCGTGGAAAAAACTTCCAAAAGGTTATTCGTATAACACGCAACTGTTTGAAATTTCGTTCTTGCCTCTCCAAGAAGAGTTGAAATCTCGCAAGATAGAAAATCCAGATGATATTCTATGGCTCTATGAAAATGGTATTTTTGTAAATGTTCAAGATAATGACCACGCTAAAATTGAAGCAGAAATAAGCAGAGAGAATGGTTGGCGTATCATTCGCAAATACGACAAAACGGAAAAATGTTACATTTCCGTTAATTGTCACGAGGTTTACACAACATACGAAGACGCTCAAAGAGTGGTTGACGATTACTACGCCGAACTGGAAAGGCAGGCTAATCTCTCTGATTATGATTGGTCGGTTGAGCAAATAGATAGGGTATTAGATATGTGGGCTAAGAGAAATGAAATATCTGACAAAGAAAAGAAAGCGTATAGGGACTGGATATTAGAGCGTGAAAAAGTAGAGGACATCGAAGTGCGAAGCTTTAGCGATGAAATTCAGTGGAAATACTGTAAAAATAAGCGATGGATGAACATTGAATTGTAAACGCTGCATATATCTTGATGTGTTTAGCTCTAATATAATATGATATTGAGAGGGTGAAATATATGAGTATTTGTCGCAAATGTGGGAAAACCATCAATGGAAGAGTATACCCAGAACACTCGTGTCAAGGGTGTTATGTGTATTTTCATAAAGGTGGCACAGAAAATAAACCTCCGAATCCCGGTGAAATTGCCTACGATTCGAGAGGTTTTGTTATTTGTCATATTTGTGGCAGAGCCTATAAACGGCTTGGTAGTCACATTAAGGAAAGCCACCATATGACTATCTCAGAATACAAAAAGGAGTTTGGTCTTTGTAATTCGGCAAAAACAACAGAGCATATATACTCAGACCATATGAGCAAGTTGGCGTATAAAAATGGTATGCCGGAACGACTGAAGGCTACTGGTATGAATACAAGAATCAAGAAAGGTGAGAATAAAATGAGGTTTGGGAAAAAGTCTCGGCTTCAAGAATGTCTTGACAAGTCTAAAAGATATAAGAAAGAAAAAATATGATTTTTAAGAGGGTGAGTATTAATGAAAATTTTATCAAAAATTCAAATGAAAAATTTAATGGAAGAATTTCCTGATGGTGGAATTGTATTTGAAGAATATATTCCACACATTGCCACTACCCCAATTATGGTTACAGACGGAAGTTTTGGAGCGACATATGTTAGTCCGGTAGACGGAGAGATATTTGATTTTGATTGGAATATAGAAGAATATAAAGATGACTCTTTATTTAGAGTATATGACAATAACGATGTTCTTCAAATGATTCAAGTATTAACAAGAGGATTAAAAATTGAATTAAACTATCTATAAAAAGTAATTGGAGTGATAAAATGGTTTGTAAATATTATAACAAACACCTTGATGTAATACGGGAATATATTGGTTGTCTCTATAATTTAGAAGGATGTAATGCAGGTGGTATGTTACACATTCTTCTGGACGATGATAATTATGATGACGATAGTATTATTTACTGTCTTAAGGAGTGTTTATCAAACCCAACAAAACCTGAAGCAATAATTGGTAAACTAATATGCGAAGAATACCTCGCCTTGCCTATGAAACAAAGACGCTTGCTCAGAAGTGAATATATTGGTCATTGGAGTTGTTTTCACACTAACGATTGCTCAAAGTGTTTAATACAAAACGGCGATGAATTTGAGTGATAGCGAGGAGAGGTGTATGAGAAAATCAGAATTCAAAAGAGCAACAGGGAAAGAAATTAGTATTCAAGAACTTCTGTATCACAAAGGTATTTTCTGTATATCTCCAAAATGGTGTAAATGGGCAAAAGGCTACTTAAATCGCAACCAAAGACGAAAAAATAAACAAAATATAAAACATATTAACTAAAAATATATTGCAAATATCACCAAGAGCATTATAATGAAAATATAACACTATTAAGGAAAGGTGAAATTAATGAACGCTACAAGAAGAACTACATTAAAAAAGGCTATTGAACTACTCCAAAACGCTCTGGATATAGTCGAAGCTGCTCAAAGCGAGGAACAAGACTGTTTAGACAATATACCAGAGAACCTCCAAGACAGCGACCGAGCTTCTGCTATGGAAGAAGCAATAGACAATCTCCAGTCAGCTATGGACTGTATCGAAGAAGCAAAAGAGAATATTAATGACGCTATGAATTGAGGTGCTACATAATGGGAGAGTTTTTATGGGTCATTTTAGGACTGGCGTTTGTTATCTTTATGCTTTGTAAGGAAGGCTACTGGGAAGTTATTGGTTGTATTTTAGGTTTTGTATTAACCATAGCAGTAATCTACTGGCTTATTCAAACTAACGCAATACAACCTGCCGCCATCTTGTTTCTTATTGCAATAATTTGCTTAGTTATATACATAAAAGTTAGAGACAACAAAGGTTGGATTGCAATTCGCTCTAACGAAGACGGAATAAAACTTAGAAAAATTCTTTCTGAACAAACAGAAATTCCAAATTTTCAATTTGACGACATTTTCATTGATAAGATTTACACAGATAAGTCAAGTCCATTTTGGACAAGTGCAGGAGGAGTACCTGAGAAAGTGTCAGTACAAGAGTGTTACGATTGGCTGTGTGTCAGAATAACAGAATTTTTAACTTATGTTGGTGTAGACATTCTTCCCGGTGGAAGTAAAGTATTACCCCCATTCTTAAGTTTAAGAAGAAGCAAATGTATGATAAATAACAGTGAAAGTTATCCCCAGAAATATAGAGACTTTCGAGAAGAACGCAAAACTGCACTAATTATTGAGAAATATTATTTAATGAAACTTCTCGGTTTAAAATATAGGCGTTATGATGTTAAAGAAAACAAGTCTGATTATGATAACTACATTAACGCAAACGATTTGTTTGTTGCTAATTCAAAATATCTAAGCTTAGAAGACAATAATAATTACAAAAAATGTCGTTCAAGATTAAAGCGGATTTTCCGAGACAAATACGATATATTTTTACATTCTGGATGGAGTAAATATTATGAGGAAGAAGGTGATTAGAATGATAATGCAACCAAAACAATTGAATTTTTCTTAGCGACATAAATTACGGTGTTCAAAATTCAGAACACCGCAACAATAAAACTTCAATTCTATAATTGACACTACATAAAAAATATGCTAAAATATTGTTTGTAAAGAACAAATGTTCGAATATAAGTACAGGAGATGAATGGTGTGAAACGAATTACATTATTTGATTTGAGGGAAGAAACTAAAAATCGAAATAATTTTGTTCTTGAATCAAACTTGCCGACCAACTCATTACAGCTATGTCTTCAATTCAATAATATATATATTGATGTTACATCAAAATACATAACCCTAAAAAACAAGCTCAACGAAGAGGTTTATATTTGCAGTATTGATTCGATTTTCAAATCCCAAAATAGTACGGGAATTGTTTATTATTTTTCTTGTAATGAAGGTATTTCTAAAAGAAAAGAAAAATCATCAATATATAAATTAGTTTGCTAAAAATGTCAATTTGTGTATTGACAAAAATAATGGTGCTGTGCTAAAATTATCTCAAGATAGGTTAATCTTAGGAGGGAGATTAATGAGCGCAGCTCAACAAAAGGCAATAACCCCAAAAATAGGTGAGGTTTACTATATGATGTTCTCTGGCATTGGCAGTGAACAATCAGGGTGGAGACCGGGCGTAGTGTTCCAAAACAATGTTGGAAACACCTACAGTCCAAATATTATCGCTCTTCCCATAACAACTGCGCTTAAAAAAATACAGCAACCAACACACGTTTTCTTGCCAGCAATTGAAACTGGATTGGCAAAAGACAGTATGGTTCTTTGTGAAAATCCCCAAAAAATGTCTAAGACGAAGATAGGAAAGTTGCTTACTAAGTTACCCGATAAGTTTATGAAGCAAATTGCAAGAGGTAGCATAATATCTTCGTCAGCCATATCATACTTTACCGAAGAGGAAATACTTGATATTTGGAGAAAAACGATTAGCCTTAATTGTGTAGCTTAGGGTGGTGGTTTTTAATGTATAATAAAGAGCGTAAACTTACCTTTGCCAATACGCTTACTCAGAATTCTATTTCGACCTACTCAAAATTAAAACTGTTTGAGCCTTACGAGGCTGAATCAAACTGCGATTTATGTATGTTACCAGTAAATGTACTACAAAAAGCCTTCGATAGCGGTCTCGGAATGAAGCCAGAAAGTATGAGCATATATAATCTTATAACACTGGTAAAAAAATATATTGAGTGGTGCAGAGAGCAAGGGTTTGAAGTGTCTAATTCGATATATAGTATTGAAATGGGCACCGATAAACGATATAGAGAAACAATGGTCTCATCTCCAGCTCACTTAAATTTCTTACTCAACAAAGTATTTGACCCTGTTAATTTAAACACAGTTGACTGTTTAAGAAGGTCGGTTCTGTGGTTGTTATATTTTGGATTGACAGTTAGCGAGATTGAAGAATTAAAGACAGACGAAGTTGGCTTAGAAAAGAAAATTGTTTGCCATAATGGATTAATATATGATATATACAATGAAAGTTTACCTGCATTAAAAAAGACCTGTGAACTTACAGAGTTTTCTTATATTCATCCAGACTATAACGAGGTTATTAAAAAGAAGCGTGTGGACGGTGATTTTTTATTAAGAGGAATTGACTCTAAAAAACTCAATTTTGAAAATACAACAAGAAGCGTAATTTCAAGGAAAGCAAATGCGGTTAAGGTTAAATTGCAACACTCTAAAATATATACATCTGGTATATTTTATAGAATGTATATGCAAGAAACAAATGGGTTTACACCTAATTTTTTAATGTATGTAGTTGAAAAAGCTAAGAAAGACGGCGTAAATCGAACTGAAATTTCAATGATGCAATCTGCACGTGTCTTGAAAAAAGGCTACCAAGAGTGGAAACACGCTTTTTACGACACAAATAAATAATCAAGCAATATGATTGAGCTATAGTTTGCCTATGGCTCTTTTTCTTCGCCTTCTTTACATCGAAGTTTTCCACTTCGATTTAGAGGGTGCTTTTTATTGCCTAAATTTAGGGCTTAACTCTACTCTCTGCACCATTTCTATAAGTGCAGGAAAGGCGGTGGTTAAATTGAGATAATCAATTTTCAATTCAATTATTGAAAGGGGAAAAATAATTTTTGGAAGCAAAACAAAGTAATAAGGAAAGATTTATTGGAATCTGTTCTCAGACCATCAAAAGAGAAGGTATAGATAAACTTCTGTCGTGGTTAGAAAAGAGTGATTTCTACACTGCTCCAGCAAGCACCAGATTTCACGGAAGCTACACAGGTGGCTTAGTCGAACATTCTCTCAATGTGTATGACGAGCTTAAAAGACTTTTGTCAGTCTATCCAGAAATCAAAACAACAGATGAAACCATAGCAATAATATCCCTATTCCACGACTTGTGTAAGGTTAATTTCTATGTAACAGAAAAACGCAACCGAAAAAACGAGTCTGGTCAGTGGGAAAGCTACGATGCCTTTTCAATTAATGAAAAATTTTGCTATGGCGGTCACGGTAGCAAATCTGTATTCATCATACAGAAGTTCTTAAAATTGACAGCAGAAGAAGGTGTTGCAATTAATTGTCATATGGGTAGTTTTGATGGTAACAAAGATGTAGGGAAAGCCTATGAACAGTTTCCACTGGCGTGGTTGTTACACGTTGCAGACGAATCCGCTTCTTATGTTATAGAGGGAGGTAAGTAATTGGAGAAATTAAATATTTACCAAAAATTGGCAAAGATAAGGAAGCCAGTTGAAATTATTAGAAAGAATAAAAAGGGCTTCGGGTACACATATGCTGATGAAGAAGAAATCCTTTCAAGGATTACCGGATTGATGGGAAAATACGGTGTTTCACTGATACCTAACATTTGTCACGATTCGCTTAAGGTTGAGCCGTATCATTATCTCAAAACAAAAACAATGAAAAACGGGACTCCATATGAGGAGCACGTTAATGAAATCATTGTAACGGCAGATATGGAATGGATTTGGGTTAATGATGAAAATCCGACAGAACGAGTAATAGTTCCTTGGGTTCTGGTGGCTTCTCAATCAGACGCATCTCAGGCACTTGGAGCAAGTTTAACGTACAGCAGCAGATATTTTCTGCTTAAATACTTCAATAGTGCAACTTCTGATAGTGACCCAGACAATTATAGAACTCGCCAGAAAGAAGCAGAGTTGGAAGAAGATAGATTGATAGCAGAGGGCATTATTGAGCAAGTACATACAATTGTTTCGGAGTATGTAAAGGCAAACCCTGACAACAAACAAAAGGTTGTTGCTATTGTTAAAAAATACGCAAAGAAAGACGGCAAGCCAAGTTCTGATTATTTCAGAATTAAAGAGTCATCTGTTGCATCTCAGTTGCTTAACGAACTTAATGAAACTTTAAAATAATAGGAGGAATTGACTATGGGATTTGGCGTAGGAAATTTTATGACGGTATGGGGCGTTGAACCAAGTCCGTCAGGCAAGTCAACAAAGGTTAGGCTTTCTTCAAGCAAAAAAAATAAGGAAACAAATAAGTGGGAGCAGGATTTTTCGGGTTTTTGTTCTTTCATAGGCAAGGCTAATGCTCACGCTTCAGAGCTAAAGGAGAGAGACAGAATTAAATTGTTGTCGTGTGATGTAGGCACTACATACGACAAAGAGAAGAAAGTAAGCTATACTAACTTCAAGGTTTTCGATTTTGAAACAGTTGGTAATAACTCGTCTAATGGAAACACAGAAAAAGAAAATACAAGTAAAAAGACATCTGCGTTGGACGATGATGAAGACGATTTTCCGTTTGCTTAATTGGTGATTACATTGAACTACTCAAACTTGATGGCAGACACAGTGTGGAGCTTTTCTCGAATAACTTCATTTGAGGATTGTCGATACAAGTTTTTTCTGTCATATATAAGACACTGCGATAAAAAACGCCTTTTCTTTTCAGATTACGGCAGTTTTATACATAAAATTATTGAAAAATATTTAAAAGGAGAGCTTTCTAAGAACGAGCTTTTACCATACTACACTTCAAATTTTAAAAAAGAAGTCAAAGGTAAAGCACCGTCAAGGAAGCTTTTTAAAAACTATTTTGAACAAGGAATGAAATATTTTGCGAACATAAAATTCCCTTACGAAAAGCCCTATGCCATTGAGCATAGGGTCAAGTTCGATATAGACGGAAAACCTTTTGTTGGTATCATAGATTGCCTTGTAAAAGACAAAAATCTTGTGATTTTGGACAATAAATCAAAATGTCTCAAAAATCGCTCAAATAGAGCGACACCTACAAAATCGGACATCGAGTTATCGTCCAAATTAAGGCAACTATATTTGTATAGCATACCCATAAAATGCAAATTTGATAGGTATCCAGATAGACTTGAGTTCAATTGTTTCCGTTCAGGGGAATTAGTCTCAGAGCCATTCAAAATAGAGGATTTTTATGAAACAAAGAAGTGGGCATCAGATTTAGTAGATACAATAATCAACAACGAAGACTGGAGTCCCAATATGGAATATTGGAAATGCAACTATCTATGCGATGTCCACGACCACTGCGAATACTTCCAACTTAATAAAAAGTAAAGGTGATGCTTATTGAATGTGAACGACATCAATGACATTAGTGCTGAGGCTGGTGTTGTTGCTTCGGCAATTTTAAAGCCAGAGCTTGTTTTTTACTCAGAACAATTAACACCACATCATTTTACAAACGAGCAAAACGGATATATGTATTACGCAATTTGCGAACTCGCCAAAAGAAACATAGACAAAATTGACGCTTACAATATAACAAATATTTTAAACGCAACAAATGCCACAAAAGACAAAACAGAAAATCTTTTGCCGATACCTGCTATCAATGAGTTCATTTTAAATGCTCCGAGTATAGCAAGAGATACGGTTGAAGAATATAAAATAATTTCCGATGCGGTTCTTAATGCAGCGTTTAGACGAGATACATATACCAAGTTAGTTGAGTGCCAGAGACTTTGCTTTAATAAAAACGAGACAAGTATAGAACAGAAAATCTACTCTGCTCTTGACGATGTAATGATGGAGTTCTCAACTACAAATGAAGTTCCCCAATACAAAGATGTTGTAGATATGTATTGGAATGAAATCGTGGAACGCCAGAAAAACAATATAACAGGCATTCCCTTTAAGTTTCCTACTTTAAATAACTTTGCAACAATTGAACCGGGGGAGCTTTTTATTTTTGTTGCCGGACCGAAACAGGGTAAGAGTATTATTCTTTTAAATGAAGCAGTTGACCTAATGCGAATGGGTCTATCTGTTTTATACATAGATAGTGAATTAAATTCACGAATGTTTACTTGTAGATTAATTTCACATTTATCAGGCATTGAGTTTAATCGAGTAAAATGTGGCAAATATTCTGAGGAAGAAAGCAAGAGAATAGAGTTGTGTTTGAAGTGGATAAAAGACCATAAGTTTACACATTTATATATGCCGATATTTGATTCTCAAGCAATTTACACGACGGTCAAAAAAGTCAAACACACACAAGGCATAGATGTGCTTATAATTGATTACTTTAAGGACAAGGGTGATAGCGACGCATTTGCAAGCTCACAAGAACTTGGGCGATTAGTTGACCTTGTTAAGAACGATATTTGTGGCAAGATGGATATTGCTGGTCTTGGAGCTGCTCAAGCCACTCCTACTGGTAAGGTAGCTAACAGTGTAAAGATAAGTAGAAATGCATCTTCTTTAGCTATAATTCAAGATAAATCGCCAGAAGAAATACAGGCTGACGGCATTGAGTGTGGCAATAAAAAATTAAGAGTTGTTTACAATCGAAATGGCGCTCAAATGACATCAGACGAATACATAGACTTAAATCTTCAAGGCAATTTTATTCGATACGAGGAAGCGAAACAACATATTACAATAGAACCCTATTAAATATTGGCGGTGAGAAAATGGAGGTTTCCGAAATTATTGAAAGCGTTGACATTGTTGATTACATATCTCAGTTTTGCGACCTTGAAGAAAGAAGTGACGGAGAGTATTGGGGGTTATCTCCTTTAAAAGAGGAGAATACCCCTTCGTTTTCCGTCTCCCCAGAGAAACAAAGGTTCTTCGACTTTTCTTCTGGAAAGGGTGGCAATGTCCTCGACTTTATTTGTCTGTATAATTCCTGTGATTTTTACAAGGGAATGAAAATCTTAAAGCAGTATGCAAATGTAAAAGATGATGAAAACGAGTGTGTAAAAAGATTGAACGCCACTTCAATTGCTAAAAAATACAATCAAAAGGACAAGTCTTTAAGAAATACCACATATGAAATTTTGCCAGACGATTATATGAAACGATATGAATTTAACGAAGAAAAACTTTCGGCTTGGCTGAGAGAGGGTATATCTAAAGAAGCCTTAAGGCGTTTTCAAGTTATGTACGACCCATTCTCAGATAGGGTAGTATATCCAATAAAAAACAATGACGGCAAAATTATTAATGTCTGCGGTAGAACTTTAGACCCTGATTTTAAGCTTAAGAAAATCCGAAAGTACACATATTTTAAAAAATTCGGAGCGTTATGCCAATGCAGAAACATATTTAGAAAGAAAATATAAGATAGCAACAGAATTATTAAGTACAAAGCACAGTCTCGTATGCCTCACCAAATAAGAGGAGGAACATATGTAATAGGTGGAACTCAGGAACTGTGGTTGAATATTACATATAACTATTCAGACTATTACCATAGACCTGAAGTTTTTGGAGAAAAGGGAATAAGAGCGATATACGGAAAAACTGGTGCTGAGAGTATTCCTATTCTGAAAAAGGCTATTTCTAATTTAGGAGATGATGTTGATAGAGACTACTGGAAGCCAACAGAGGGAAATGCTAAAAAGCCATTAACACAGCTTTTGGCTTTTGCTCAAATGCGACCAGACGGAATTTGGAGTGGAGATTAAAAAGGAGGAGTATATGGAAAAAGTAATTTTGTATAGCACAAACTGTCCCAAGTGTAGAGTTCTTGAAGCAAAATTGAAACAAAAAAATATCGAATATAAAACAATTAATGATATTGGAATAATGCAAGAAAAAGGGTTTGAGTTCGCCCCTGTTCTTGAGATAGACGGTGTTATTTATGATTTTAAAAAAGCGATTGAACGGATTGGAGGACAGTAATATATGGAAATTTCACTTAAATTAGCAAAAGACTTTGAGCGTTGTCTTGAAGATTTAAAGAAAAAATACGGTGAAGACTTTGAGTACCTTAATGGACTTCACCCCAGCCAACTTGACTTTTCTGAATTTATCGACAAATTTGTCGTACAAGATACAATGGCAGACGCAACTATTGACCCAAATGCAAACGCAAATCATAAAGATATTAGAAGTTTTATTACTGAAAAAGGAAAGAGTGAAGACAAACTTTTTGGGTTGAATAAAATATTTCTTGAAATAAAAAAGAAATGGGGATTAAAAACGGCAAAGCAGTGGCTTGAGCAGGAGTTTAGTAAGGGATTGTATCTCAATGATTCAGCAACAGCTTCATATTTTCCTTATTGCTGGGCAAATGACTTTACAAGACTTGCTACGGAAGGCTTATTCTTTCTTGATAAGTATAACAATCAGCCACCAAAACACTTAACTACATATTTTGACGATGTAATTGAATTTGTTTCGTTTCTTTCTAACAGGCAGTCTGGAGCTGTTGGTATGCCTAATGTATTGATTTGGGCGTGGTATTTTTGGAAGAAAGATGTTGAAGATGGATATTACTTAAAAGACCCAGAAACATATCTTAAACAGAACTTCCAGAAATTTATATATAGGCTTAACCAGCCGTTTTTGAGAATAGACCAGTGTGCGTAAAAGTTTGCGCCTATATATGGTGACATATATAGCAAACCTTGTGAATTGCTGAAAAATCTTATAAGTTATGGTGAAAAATATCTAATAGATAGGGGTGATATAGAAATATGAATTATCCAAAAAGTAGATATACTGGAGAAAAACCTTGGATGAATAAAGAATGGCTATATGAAGAATATGTTGTTAAGGATAGAAGCTCTCAAGAAATTGCAGATGAATATGGATGTAAGCAAAATACAATTCAACAATGGCTTTGTAAACATAATATTAAAAAACCAATTACAACACATAGACGTAAAAACAAACACCAATACGAGCTTTATGACTATTTATTTGAACAACATGTCGTTCTTAAGAAAAGCATAAAAGAAATTGCGAGTGAAAATAATGTGTCGTATGACACTATTTCTTATCAATTAAAAAAGCATAATATAAAAATCACAAAAAAAGTTTATACAAAATTCTCTAAAAAAGACATCTCAAAGATAATAAATTTGTATTGCAATGAAATGTTGTCTGCAAACCAAATTGCAAAAATCTTTAATACAAGTCACGGTGTTGTCTTAAGACATTTAAAGCAACATGGCATTACTACAAGAGGTATGTCTGAAGCACAATTTGTTGCTAACGGGAAATCTTCGCCCATAGAACTACAAGATTCAAAATTATTATATAAAATGCACTGGGACGACAATAAAAGTTGTAAAGAAATCGGAGAACACTTTGGGGTTGATGCTGGAACGGTAAGACGCCAAATGCATCGACTTGGCTTACCAACAAAAAATAATTCTGAATCAAAAATTGGTCTAATGATAGGAGACAAGCACCCAAATTGGCAAGGTGGACTTACAACACTTAAAGACTTATTAAGAGAGTATTTTCACACAAATCAAGTGCCAGTTATTGCAAAGCGAGATGGTTATGTTTGTCAATTGTGCGGAGCTTCCCACACGGCATTACATATACACCATATTGAGGAGTTTAGTAAGATAGTTGAAGATATATGTGGTGAACATCCAGAGTTAAATCCAGCCAATGTTGACGATAGAATGTCCTTATATAACATTATTACACACGACAAGAGATTTCTTGATGAGAATAACTTAATTACTCTTTGTAAAAGTTGCCATTTATTTAAAATCCATAACTACAAAAAACGTAAGACAATTAGCAGCCAAGCCTCATTTGAGGAAGGTTCAGAGACTATCTCGTGAGAGAGTACATCGTAAGCGATTGATGATGGAAGTGCAGGGAGACTGCTATGCAGTTTGTGATATAGTCCACTCTCTATGGTGACATAGAGCAGCCGTAAGGCGGTATCGGAGTAGCGAACCGATGCGAATATAAAGGTTACAAATATTTCAATTTTTGACAGACCATATCTTGAGTCTTTATTTGGAGGTCTTGAGTTCCCTGATGGAACTTTTGCAATTGACCATATTGAAGACCTTATTGAGTGCCAGAAGAAATTTATGGAAGTGGTAAGCGAAACAAGGACTGAGAATATGTTTACATTTCCGGTTTTGACATATAGTTTGTTGTATAAAGATAAGCATTTTGTAGACGAGCCGTTCGCTCGTTGGTGTTCAGACCATAACATTAAGTGGTCTGACTCTAATTTCTTTGTTAGCGACAATGTTAGCGTTTTATCGAATTGCTGTCGGCTTTTATCTGAGGTAACAAAGTTAGATGCATTTATTAATTCTATTGGTGGCACAGCGTTGTCCGTTGGTTCGTGTCGTGTAAGCACAATCAATCTTGTGCGTATCGCATACGAATCAAATCTTAATAAAGAAAAATATTTGAGTATTTTGAAAGACAGAGTAAATTTGAATTGTAAAGCCCTTTATTCTATGAGACACATTATTCAACGCAATATTGAGAAGGGGTTACTTCCAAATTATCAAGACGGCGCACTTGAACTGGATAAGCAGTTCTGTACTATCGGTGGTATTGGAATGTACGAAGTTATGGATATGTTTGGCTTAATCAATACTGACCAATTTGGCAATAAATCATATTCTGATGAAGCTGTTGAATTTGCAAATGAAATTTTAGATACGATTAATAATGTAAAAGACAATTTTGAGTGTGATTTTACATTTAACCTTGAAATGATTCCAGCCGAAAACTGTGCTGGAGTAATTTGTCAGGCAGACAATTTACTTTATGAGCAAGATAAGTACTTTATTTACTCAAACCAATGGATTCCTCTTATTGAGCAATGTACTATACAGGAAAAATGCAGGCTTGGAAGTCTTTTTGATGCAAAGTGCGGCGGTGGATGTATCGCCCATATTAACATAGAGAATAGATTCTCAACAAAAGAAGCAGCGTGGGATATGCTAAACTATGTTGCTTCAAGTGGCGTAATCTATTTTGCCTTTACCACTAAAATTTCAGTGTGTGAAGACAAACACGCTTTTATCGCTGCGCAAAAATGTCCAATTTGCGGCAAACCGATTGCAGATACATATGCGAGGGTCGTAGGGTAAACAAGGGGTGTATTGCCCAATGCGTCAGTGATGATGTAACGCGACCTTAAATAAGAAATCCCGAATATGCGGGGAAGCCCTGAGAGCCTTAACCACCAGAGAAATCGGTAAGAGCGTTAAGGATTGGGTAATCCGCAGGCGACGCAAACAGCGTTAGCCCCAACGACTACCAAGGGATGTCTGTAATAACAGATAAAGGTATAGTCTATTCCGTGAATATGAAAATATGAAAGGACGTATAGTTATGAATTACATTGGACAGATTTTTGGTAATAGAGAGGTTGTTAAGAACGAATGTCTTGATACTGACTGGACGAACCTCGGCATTCATATCCCATCAAGAAGAGACAAATATGTGCTTACAAAATGTTTGAATTGTGGCACAGTAATACCGTGTGAGATAAGCAATTTGCATCGCTACCCTCCAAAAAGGTGCGTATTTTGCTCGAACATTGGTAATCACTCTAACGTCAAAACAAATACAAATACGTGGACAGTATACGATAATATCGCCGTATGCAATGTGATGTACAGAAATCAGATTATTAGTTTTTATATCGACAGTACAGATTATGAAAACATTAAGCAATATGTATGGCGTATTTCAAAGAAGAAGCAAAAGTATTATGCCGTCACAGGTTCCTGCAAAAAAGGAACGATGCGTTATTTGCACGGTGTGGTGTTTGGTAAAGTTGACGAAAATTCGGAAATTGACCATATTGACGGGAACAGCTTAAACAATAGGAGAAACAATTTAAGAGCAGTCAGTAGACAAGGTAACATTGATAACCAAAGGGCTACAAGGATTGACAACCAACTTGGCATTAGAGGTGTTGTATACAATAAATCCCGTAAAAAATATAAAGTGGATTTCTACTATCACGGGAAAAGATTCTACACAAAAGAATGGGATACGATTGAGGAAGCGGTTTGGTGTAGATATTGTTTTGAGAATTACTATGGTCTATCTGCTATAAAAAATAACCCTCTCGCAATACAACATTTTACGCTCGACATCGAAGCAAAAGATGTAATTCAACAATATGTCCTTGAGCAAATACTCGGAAACGAGCGGTAATAAAGTTTATACCCCGACAAGTAGTTACCAGAAAATTCGTAAAACAGAATTTGATAAACGCCGGTGGATGAATGTTTTATCAAATGATGGAGTGATATAGCGATGCGAATTAAAGGTATAACAGACGAAGATTTTGTTAATTATAAGAAGCCGTCAATGTTTATAGCATTTCCATATTGTTGCTTTAAGTGCGAAAAAGAAAGCGGGGTACGCTGTTGTCAAAACAGCGACCTCGCTAAATCGCCAACATACGAGATTGGCATAGAAGATATAGTTGAAAGATATGTAAACAACCCTATAACTTCAGCTATTGTGTTTGGCGGTTTAGAGCCTTTTGATAGTTTTGATGAAATGCTTGACCTCATTAGTGTTTTTAGAAAATACACATCTGACGACATAGTAATTTATACAGGATACTCAGAAGAAGAACTTAAAAACGGATATTGTACCCACGGTGACTACAACCCAAGCACAAGGAAAAATGCGTATCGTATATTAAAACAATATCCTAATATTATTATTAAATTCGGCAGGTTTGTTCCAGACCAAACTCCACACTTAGATTCAATATTAGGTGTTGAGCTGGCGAGTGAAAACCAATACGCTAAACTTGTTTCAAAAAATGAAAAACAGGAGGGATAAGGTGTCTATTATTGAAAATTCAGATAAAGAATATGTAAGAGAAATTAGAGAAAGCTTAAAGCTTAACTCTGGATACTGTCCTTGTAGCACAATCAAATCTCCAGATACAAAATGTATGTGCAAAGAGTTTAGAGAGCAAGAAGAGGGCGAGTGTCGATGTGGGTTATATATTAAAATAAGAGATAATAAATCTAATATTTATTCTTCGCTACGATAGGATTGGGAGGATTGTTTAATATGAAAAAGATTATATCAATGGGTTTAGTTGTTATAATGATTGGTCTATGTTTTGTTGGTTGCGCGAAATGTATTGGAACTGAATCAAGTGTAGAACAAGTTGAAATTATTGATACTTACCATAGGAGTGCTTGGATTCAGTCAGTTGTTTCTGGTAAGGTACGTACATTTATACATCATCCGGCAATTTATCAAGTAATAGTTTCTTACAATGATGTTGAATATAGAGTTAATGGGATAGAAACCTACAATAAATATAAAGACCGAGTAGGTGAAACTGTAAACGCTACTATTGAAAAGAATAGTTATGATGATGGAACAGTTAAATATTCGGTTACTGCATTGGAGTAACTAATATGAAAATTGCAAGGCAGCTATTAAGTTTTTTGAAAATAGACAACCCTAATAAAGAAAGATTTGATAAATATAAGGGAGAACAGTGAGGTTTCGCTGTTCTCTCCTTTTTTAGGAGGAATGACTTATCGGATTAGACAACGGCATTGAAGTAAAGCGCACATCCTATACAGACACAATCCCAGAGCTTCAACAATTTAATGTAGAATGGGACACAGAACATAAGTATGATTTTGAAATCTGTTACTGGAGAAAGTGTTGGAATATCAGGAATATGATTATTAAAATAATTAAAGACACATATATCAATGTAATTAGCGAGCCATTAACGCCAGATGATATAGACAATATTATCAAGGGGTTGAAATCATTAAACTCAGATAACTGGCAGGACGATGGTGGCTCAATATGGTGTTGGGACGGCGAAGACAATTACTCAGAGCACATAAAGCACGACATTGAAAATTTACAAAGCCTTCGCAAATTAATGGACAAATATAAGTTGGAAGTCTATTTCTACGACAGTTATTAAGGAAGTGTAAAATGAATAATGTAAACACAATTATCATTATGAAAAAAGAATACGATACAAACGAAGACTTTGAAAACGCCATTAAGAAAGCAGTGACTTGCCTGCTTGATAACGACTACATAATGACAGTCTCGTATGAAGAAAAAGGACTTGGAATAGTTCGGATTGATTTTAATCATAGAGATAGAGTATTAGGCTGTGACTATCCATTTTGGCTCAGCCAGACAGAAATAGAAAGTGTTCAGTGCGACACCGAGGAGGAGAAAGTTTTATGAAAATACTATCTAAATTCAGACAATTTATTGTTCACAAATTAATTCGCCCAAATGATGGATACACGTTTACAGGATTTTGCGAAGGAGAGCCTCTTAAATTTTATTTTCAAGAAGATACTGGGAAGTATTTGCTTGGGCAACGCTGTGGAAATATGTATTATTGCGAGCCAACTTTGACTTCTTGGACTGCTGTATCATCAAGGTATCTTCCTTGGGGGAAAGATGGGTATCCATCTGAACCGAAGGAAATTGATTTTCAAAGGTGGCTTTATGGTATTCAGGACAATATAAATGAGAAGTGCAAACAAAAGTTAAATACTGTTCGTCACTCATAAAAATAGGGGGCTATGTAAATGAGCGAAAATACTAACCCGTCAACAGAACTTTCAGACGAATATTTCGGAGTAGTTCTCAACTGTGCCATTAAATATTGCATAGGCAGAGAAACATATATGCCAAGCTTAGTCGTTGAGTTTATCAGACTATTGCTGCCATATGTTTCAAATAGAACATTAGACTGTTTTGAGCGAGATATAAGAGAGGCTGATTATTTTGGAGACTTTGAAATAGATAAAGCTTTGTGGAGTAAGTTTCTTGCTGAAGTACAGTCTGAAATTAAAAGGAGAAATGAAGGTGATAAAAATGCCAACTTATAGTATTGCCGACAATATTATAATTGACAATCCAGAAGTAATCGAGAAATTGCTATGTATGCTTAAAAACAAGCAGCCAATACAGCGATGTCCATACTGCTATCCGCCATATAAGTATTTCGGACAGTATTACATAAGACCAATTAACAATGATAATCCCCCTACTTATATTTTAAGAAAAGAAAATTCTGTTGGCGGTACAATGATTGAATTTTGCCCTAAATGTGGTAGGAAATTAAGGTAAAGGAGAAATCTAATGCAAGAAAATTTATACAGAGGAAAAGCAATTGACCGTATTAATGTTTTCCGTAGGTCACGATATAAAGACGGCGACTGGGTATATGGTTTGGTAACACGATTATATGACGAGCGTTTTGAAAATCTACCTGCCGAAATGACTGACATAAACGGCATTAGCGGTATAGAAATTGACTATAGAACCATAGGTCAATTTACAGGCTTGACCGATAAGAATGGAACGAAAATCTTTGTGGGCGACATAGTACAGTACCTTAATTCTTATGACTTTGAGTGTCGGGCTATTGTGAAGTTTGGTAAATATACGCAAGACGGTAGTGCAGGTGAATATAGCGGAACTGACTGCATTGGGTTTTATGTTGAAGTTGACAATTTTAGTTGCCCTGACTGGAGCGGTTGGGACGACGATGAGGATTTGTCTTGGCACTTTAACGATTATTTGAGGCAACAAAATATTTTAGAGGTAGCAAAAGAGTGTGAAGTTGTCGGGAATATTTTTGATGATTCTGAATTGCTGGAGGTACCAGAATGGAAAAGAAACTAAAGCCTTGCCCGTTTTGTGGAAAGTGTTCAGTTTACTTGGATAAAGTATACGGCTATTATTGTGATGCAGTTATTTATTGTGAAAACTGCGATACAGTATTTTTACTTGATGATGTGAACGCAACGGAAGAACAGCTCATTGAAGTTTGGAACAGGCGGGCTGACAGTGGCAAGTTGAAAAAGCCGAGAGGTCATTAAAGGAGCGTGAGCAATGCTTAATCATTTTTCACGCTGTGGCAAAACAAAACTATTTTTACGCAGAGCGATTAAATCGTGGAACAAGAGGAGTTATCAATGCGAATAGCAGCTAAAAAAGAATTAAAGTCCTGCCCTTTCTGTGGTGGAGAAGCGATTTTGCAAGAAACCGGTGGTTCTTGGTGTAATGTTATATGTGACAAATGTGGGGCAATGACAAAATGTATTTTGAACAACTGCGAATATAGCAGTAAAGATAAGGTAATTGAATTATGGAACAGGAGGGTTAGCGATGGCAACTTGTAAGGATTGTTTACACAACGAAGCTTGTGATATTTACGCAGGCGATTTAAATAAAGACGGTGCTGAAAAATGCAGATGTTTCAGAGACCGCAACCGATTTGTGGAGTTGCCTTGTAAGGTTGGAGATAAAGTTTATTATTTTTTTAGTGATAGTAATTACAAAAAGTATGAAGTGTGTGAAATCGTTGGATTTCACATTGATAAATATCGTACAGCCTTTCAAATTGAATTGTGTGGATACAAATATCTTGTTGATACAGAATTTCTTGGTGAAAAGATATTTCTGACACGAGAAGAAGCCGAACAGGCTATGAGGAGAGTGAAAAATGCTAAAACCTGCAATACTATATAAAGATGATATCTTAACAAAAATACAGGAATATAACTATACCGAAGATATGATGTATTACTCAGGTTATCTTGGCAATGCCCTGCCTTCGATAGAAGACAACACCAGTGGAAATCTTTATCAATATGCTGTCGTTGATGACTGTAAACTGATAGGTTATTTTGCATATACTGTGAATTGGTATTCGTCTTGTGTCTATAATTTTGGGTTGTTTTCATTCGATAGAAACAATGTAATAATAGGTATTGATGTTTACAGGGAGTTAAAAAAGATAATTAATGATTATCACATTCACAGGATAGAGTGGCGAATGATAGGCGGAAATCCAGTAGAAAAACATTATGATAAATTTTGCCAAAAATATCACGGTAGGAAAATCGTATTGACTGATGTATTTAAAGACAGATGTGGAAAATACCACAATGAGTTTATTTATGAAATTATATTTTAAAGGAGCGTAAAAAAGGAGATTTGAAAAGAAATAAATGAAACGCTGGATTTTAACAGTAAAGAAATTCAATACAAAACCTTTAATTTATGCTGAAACTGCTGAAAAAGCAAGACAGGTTTTTAGCTCTGAAAATGTTACAGTGTAGGATTACAATTGATGTGTTACAAAAGAGCGAGGTAACAAAACCGTCG
>CAUDCW010000002.1 GCA_958448165.1 uncultured Oscillospiraceae bacterium | reverse complement strand
TATTTACGACAGCTTATCCTCGGAGGTGGCCGGGCAGCTTGTTCTGTTAACAGCGCTTTTATCAAATGAATCCCTTTCGACGGATGACTGGAACTGCATTTGCCTCATCGGCACCTACATCAAGCGGTTCTGCAACTTACAGCTCACTTACCAGGAACAACAGATGATTCCGATAAGTGATTTAGCCATCAGCTTACAGGACATGGCCAAATGTATGAAGAATATCGGCATCCGAACAAGCCTGGATTTTTGTCCCATATCGAATTTAGGACCAGAGCTGATTCTTCTCATCACGAAAACTTTGGAAGAGATTTTAGAGGAGGCAGATTTTTGTTTGACTTCTGTGGCAATCCAAATCAGCGATACGGTTTGCTTTGAGATTACCGGTACAGATCACGAGTTTGTTTCCCGTTCTTTAGAAGGCGGATATAGCCTTCAGACAGAGAAAATTCCGGCAGGCTATTGGCTTCTACTTTTGAAAGAAGGAGAGGTGGGGCAGTCATGAAAAAGAAAACATCAGCCAAAATGATCAAAAAGGCAATTGACTCTTATCCCGGCGGCATCTGTTTCTCTGCGCTGGACGGGCGGGTCATTCTTGTTAATGAGAAGATGAACAAGCTGATGCTGGAGCTGACCGGACACACGATTTTGAATGCAAAGGTGGCATGGGAGGAACTCGCAAACTTTGCCAATAACGGCAAGGCGGAAAAACTGAATCAGTCCTGGCTGCCGAAAGATCCGGACAATGAAAATGGAAGCACCCACCAACAGTTGTTCTTCCGCTTCTCAGACAGCTCAGTCTGGCGTTTTGAACTGAGGTTTCTTGATTCCGATACCGTTCAGATTGAAGCGGCGGAAATTACAGAACTCTACCGGCTCAGCGAAGAACTGTACGAGAACACCATTCGGCTGCAAGAGATGCAAAAGCGGCAGAAAACCTTGCTGGACAGCATTGTAGAAGTCAATTTGAATAAAGAGATTCTCGCTGCCAAAATGCATATCCATGATGAGCTGGGGCACTGTTTGCTGGCTACCACTAAGGCGATTACAGAAGACAGTCTGGCCGAGAACGCCGATGTACTGCGGGAAAGCTGGAACAGCACCATTCGTGATTTTTCCAATATTTCTACCGTGTGGACGGTTCCCGATTCCTCTCTGCAGTCTGAACTGATGCAGGTTGCGGAGCTGATTGGCTGTAAGGTTACCTTCCTTGGAGAACAGCCCAAAAGCCGCAAGGCATTGCAATTACTATATGCCGCCGTTCGAGAGGCACTCACCAATGCGGTGCGCCATGCGGATGCTACGGAACTGACGGTAAAGATAAAACAAGACAAGCAAAGGTATCATATAGAGATATCCGACAACGGCGGCGTATCTGTTTCAAGTATTACCGAGGGTAACGGCCTTAGTGCATTACGGCAGCGATTAGAACAAGAAGGGGCCTCCCTAAAGGTACTCTGCGACAAGAGCGTTTCCCTAATTGTCGATATTCCCTTTAATTTGGATGAGCCTCAGAAAGGAGGACGGACATGATACAGGTTTTAGTAGTAGAAGATTCCAGGATTACCCGGGACGCCATCGAGAGCCAGATTGCTAAATCAGAAAGATATGTCCTGTACGCCTCCATAGAAAATGCAGCCAATGCAGAAATTGCCTGTCTGCGTGGAAGTGTCGATTTAATCTTGATGGATGTATGTACGGCTGACGAAGAATCCGGCCTGAAAGCTGCGGCAAAGATCAAACAGTACAATCCTAAAATCAAGATTGTCATTATGACTTCCATGCCGGAACATTCCTTTATTCAAAAGGCAAAGACATGCGGCTGTAATGGCTTTTGGTATAAGGAATATGGCAGCACTGCCTTGATGGAGGTTTGCGACCGGGTGATGAATGGTGAATATGTTTATCCCGAGGATACGCCGGTGATTCGCATTGGATACAGCAACAGCGCTGAGTTTACCAGTCGGGAATTTGATATTATTCGGGAGCTGGCGCAAGGCAGAAAATACGAAGAGATTGCGGCAGATCTGGATATTACGCTAAATACAGTCAAGTACCACATCAAGAATATTTTGCAGAAAACGGGCTACCAGAATACTTTACAGCTAGTGGCCGAGGTGGTAGAAAAACGGCTGATTTTGCCGAAGTATTAATTAAGAATCCACTGGACTTCCTGCAAAATATGCCGTAAGCTATACTTCTAAAAAGGAAAGGTGGGTTCATTATGATTTGTACTTACGAGGAATATTTGAAACAGTCAAAAGCAATTTCATTTGAAAAAATGCAGATGATTCATGCGGAAATGCTTGCCGAAATCGGCTCTGATGTGGAAACACTGGAGTTATATGATGAGTTAATGAAGGTCGCAACTCGCTATGCTGCAATCCGGGCAAATTGGCTGTTGCTTAGCCGCAAGGAGAAAAACGAGCAAGACTCTGGCAGGACTTCCTGCCACAACTCCGTAATAACGCATTGCAATATGCTGGTGCGTTATTTAAAACAACAAGGCAGAACCGCCGCATGACGTAACGAGCTTGGCTACGAAGAAGATGATCTATATAACCGCAAAGCCATCGGACACTTCGCCTGCTATTTAGCTTTCGTGAATAGAATAAATGCAAGATAATTTTAGACCGTCGAGTTTGACTCGGCGGTCTTTTTGTTTCGTATAGATGCATCTCACTACTCTAGCTTTAAGTATCAACAAAGAAGTAGAGTATATGAGCAAGCTTTGGTCTATGCTTATTTGGGGCAACAAGAAGTATGTTGTTGACAAAATGATTGCTGACAACGGATTTGATAACCTGAAAAAGCAATTGGTAGAGCTGCTATATGGCAGCGCTTCAATAGAAAAACGCTGGAACTCTTTTTTGAAGTCCGTTAAAGGTTTGGGACCGGCGTCTATCAGCGAATTGCTTACATACTTTGTCCGCAGGAATACGTTATTTTTAACAAGACAACCGTTCTCTGCTTTTCGTATCTCGATGTTCCCGATATGCCGAAATACAGTTGACAGCCTTACCACAATCCGCAAGCTCAAGGAGAAAGGTATTGAAGTTTACTTTGAAAAAGAGAACATTTGGACATTAGACGCAAAGGGCGAGCTGATGATAACAATTATGAGTTCTCTTGCACAGGAGGAAAGTCGCAGTATTTCAGAGAATACCACATGGGGCAAGCGTAAGCAGTTTGCAGACGGCAAAGGCAGCGTTGGTTACAGTTGGTTTCTTGGATACGATAAGTACTTCAAGGTAAATGAAAAACAGGCTAATACTGTGCGTTTGATTTACAAGCTTTTCATCAGTGGACTATCAATGTACGCAATCACAAAAGAGTTGATGAGCCGTGGCATAAAATCACCCTCCGGTAAGGATAAGTGGCACATAAGCACGGTGAAATCAATTCTTACTAACGAGAAGTACCGAGGTGATGCACTTCTTCAAAAGCAATACACCGCAGACTTTTTGCAGAAAACCCGAAAGACAAACAAAGGTGAAATACCGCAGTACTATGTCGAGGAACATCACGAAGCAATTATACCGCCCACCCAGTTCGATTTTGTGCAAGCAGAGATTGCCCATCGAGAGAAAGGCGGTCGGTATAGCGGAGTAAATATTTTTTCAAATAAAATAAAGTGTGGATGTTGTGGTGGCTGGTATGGCTCTAAAGTCTGGCACTCCAAGGATAAATACAGAAAGGTTATTTACCGATGTAATCGCAAGTACGGACAAGATACTCCACCTTGCAACACACCGCATTTGACCGAGGAGCAGATAAAGGAAATGTTCCTAAAGGCATTGAATACTTTGGTTGATGCAAAGGCTGAAACACTAGAAAATCTACAAGGGTTGATAGATACGGTATGTCGGACAGATAGCCTTGTAGCTGAACAGGAAAGTTTAGAACAGGAATTGGGAATCATAGCCGAAAGCCTTTCAAACCTTATCAGAGAAAACGCAAGAGTCGCTCAAGACCAGAAAGAGTATGCCAAGAAAGAAGAAAAGCTCCGCACCATTTACGGCGAGAAGCACAATCGCTTTCAAGAATTGGAAGCACTCATACAGGAAAAGAATGATACAAAAGAAATTCTTACAAATTTCATTAACAGCCTGCACGAATTGACGGGAGAGCAAACTGAATTTAGGGAAGAATTGTGGGGCGGCTTAGTTGACCATATACGAGTGGACAATGAGAAAAGCAGCACGGTGATTTTTCGAGGTGGGATTGAAATCACCTTTTAGTGTGAGCGGGCTGGGGTATCTCCCGATAAAGTGTTTCCTCACAATCTTCGCAATTTGTTTGCCCGTACATTTTACGGTATTGAAAAGGATATTGCTAAACTTGCTGATATCCTCGGACACAGCAGCATCAATACAACTAGAATCTACATTATTACAACCGGTGCAGAACATAAACGCAAGATGGAAAATATGCGTTTGATAATATAAAACCGTTGCCAAAACAAAGGTTGAGCACATAATTTGGATTATGTTGCAACAAATTTAATTCGTGGAGGCGTGGATATGCAAAGTGAAGACACGAAAAAGCGGTTGATCGATGCAACCAAAGAGCTGCTTTTCAGCACCCAGGAGCCGGGAAAAATCACGGCCAGACAGATCGCGGCAAAGGCAGAGGCCAATTTGGCTATGATCAATTACTGCTTTCAATCCAAGGAAAAACTGCTGAAAACTGCCATTGATGAGATCGTCGCTGCCGAGTTTCAGAAGACCGCAGTTGAAGAAGACAGCACGCTTTTCCCAAAGGAGCGGCTGAGAAGATTGCTGTGCCGGGTCAGTGAGGTAACGCTGCAATTTGAAAGGATTACTCGACTGTCGATCCCCTATCAGCTGCTGGAAGCGCCGATGGAGCTGCCGATGGCGATTTTACCCTATGTGAAGGAGCATTTTTCCGGCAGCAAACCAGAAAGCTACTGCAGGATGGTGGCCTACGAGTTGGTCACGGTTTTGCAGACTGTCCTGTACCGGAAAGCTGACTTCGCCGCTTTTTCGGGAATTCCCCTGACGACAAATGCGGATTTAACTGCGTTTATTGACAGTCAGGTGGAGCTGTTTTTGCGGTAGAAAACGATTAACATCCCATTCAGAAGGAGAAACAATATGAAGATTTTAAGCTGGATTTCCATTGTTATGATTGCGTGCGCGTTGCTCTGCGGGCTTTGGATGAAATTCGCCCTGGGCGACAAAGATGTCAATTTCCACGCAATGCTGTCCATCGCAACGATTCTTGTCTGCCTTGTGACCATCGTGCTGTACATAATCAAAGCGAAATCATAGGATACAGCGCTGCATCGTGTGAAGGTGGCGCTGTATCCTTTTGAGAGGTGCGTATTAAAAAAGCGGCGGCGATTACGACCCTTTTGCTGATCCTATCAACGGCGGCATGGTGGGAGACGGAATTACGCTGGCATTTGACTACGAGGAAAACCGTTTCCGGGAAGGCGCTGAAAACGATGCTTATGTTCTTTACAGGGTGGATTTCCTGTATGCCGATCATTCCTCGGTGGCAAATCCCGGAGGCTCGGAGCCGGAATGGGTCAGAGGCGATGCTGCTGCCTTCCCGGATTATATCGCAGGCAGAGAGCTGTATGGCAATAATTCCTACGCTCAGATTCGAAGCGGAGAACTCGCTGCATTGAACATCGAGTGGGTGCCGTAAATAGAAAATGTGATTCAGGTCATCCCCGGAATATCATCTTTTGACCAGATGGTATTCCGGGGATTTTTGCGTTTTGGAATGCGTACTCACAAAACAACACTACTGCATATCCTGCTGAACAAATGTCTTTGTAATCCCTCATGAATGAGGGGGAGCAGAAGTGTCAGAGACACTTTTTTGTATCGTCAGTATTGAACAACAAGGATGAAAGCTTGCTGTGATTAGTTTTCATAACATATTGACTTCCTAACGGATATTAGGTATAATATTCCTAACGGCTATTAGGAATATGAAGATTGGAGAAAAGAAATGAAAAAGATAAAAACAAAGGACAGAATACTTTTAGCAGCGCTTGATTTATTTTCTGAAAAGGGATATGACCAGACATCCATTGATTTAGTTGCAGAAGCTGTGGGAATAAAAGGTCCATCCATATACGCACATTATAAGGGAAAAGAAGATATTCTCAATTCCCTGATTGCCATGATGGAACATAAATATGATGAGAATTTCGGAAATAGCTCTCATTTGGATAAGATTCCGGAATCACTGGATGAATTCAAGGAAGATTGTCTGAGACGAGTTGGATTCACAATGAAGGATCCGCAGATACAAAAGGTCAGAAGATTTTGTACAAAGGAGCAGTATAGAAATGAAAAGATTGCGGCACTTACATCAAAGCACCAGCTGACCGGAAATCAGGAAATGTATGCTCTGATGTTAGAAAAAATGATGGAAAAGAATTTGATTCGCAGGTTTGATGCCAATCTGCTTGCTCTGGAAATAGTAGCACCGGTAACTGTGATGATAGAGATTGCAGACCGAGAGCCTGACAGGACGGACGAAATGTGGACGCAGATAGGTGTGCATCTGTCACATTTTGTTGAAATTTATGGGATGAAGTAAGTTGATAGTTCAAACCATCACTAGTGAACAGATGAATGACAGGAAATTACGGAATGTGTAAAAGTAAATATAGGCATTGTGTAGATGAAAATGAAAAGATATTATGACACCGCTTTATGCAATTTCAGCAGTATGTTTTTGGGTAACCGCACTGTAAAAAAGCAAATTTCCATTTAAGGAAGGAGATGCGTTCATGATTGGAATCTATTTCAGCGGAACTGGAAATACAAAACATTGTGTCGAAAAGTTAGTCAAACTGTTGGACGTATCTGCTCAGAGTTTTCCGTTAGAACATACACAGATGATTCAAATATTGGAAGAGCATGACATCATTGTGCTGGGCTACCCGACACAGTTTTCCAATGCCCCTATCATAGTGCGTGATTTTATTAAAAATCATTCTTCTCTATGGAATGGGAAAAAGGTCTTTTGCGTCAATACGATGGGGCTTTTCAGCGGTGATGGAACAGGATGTACAGCTCGAATCTTAAGGAAATGCGGGGCAACAATACTCGGCGGTTTGCAGATCAAAATGCCGGATTCCGTCTGCGACAGCAAACTGCTGAAGAAAACGCCGGAGGAAAACCGGGAGATCGTCCGTCAGGCCGACCAAAAGATAGAAGCTGCCGCACGGCAGATCAAGCAAGGAAACTACCCCCAGGACGGGCTGTCCTTCTTTTCCCACCTGAAGGGACTTTTTGGACAGCGGCTGTGGTTTTACGGCAAGACGGCGGGATACACAGACAAGCTGAAAATCAGCGAAAAATGCGTGGGCTGCGGGCTGTGCGTCTCTTTATGCCCCACGAAAAATCTCTCCCTGCGAGACGGGAAAGCCACCGCGGAAGACCGGTGTACCATGTGTTACCGCTGTATCAGCCGCTGCCCCCAAAAGGCCATCACGCTGCTCGGGGACGAGGTAATAGAGCAGTGCCGGTTTGAAAAATACGGCTCTGGGGGGTGAAAGTGCATGAGGGCGGAAAGCGGCTTATGGATAGAAAAATTGGGATGTCGATGCGTTTTCGGATGAGGGCAATGAAAAGCCGGTGTGTTTGCAATTTCAAGAGACGAGTGGCTCACCGGAGAATCAAAATTTGCGAGGATATGAAAATGGAGTATAGAACACTATCCGTTGATGAAGCAGAACAATTCTGGAGTTTGATGAACCAATTGGATTACTATATGGCAAGGGTAAGATAAATTCTCGTTTACACGACAATGACTTACGATATAAGCAGGTACAGAATAAAATGATAAATGCGCCCCGATGGGCAAGGAAGGAGTATATGAAAATGATCGTTTCGGAAAAAGAGCCTTGTAAATCGAACGAAGCGGACTCGTCCTCCTCGGTGAGACGTAGAAAGACGATAATCGCGCTTCTTGTTATTGCGGCTGTGCTGATTGCAGCCCTTGCGGGGGCGTGGGATATGTTCGGCACCCAGCTGACGGCGGCTATGACCATCGAGAAGCTGGATGATAATCTGTGGTCTATGGAATATAAGGGAGATTATGGCTTCGATGAATTTCTGGAGCAGGGCGGGGCAAAAAGCGATGCCGAGATGGGAGATTACATCGCCTCATTCCTCTCTCACGGCTTCTGGAAGCCGGACACCTCCACCGCCGGGGGAAACTACGGCTGCTCCACCGTCACGGTGACAAGTCCCGACGGTGCGGCCCTCTTTGGCCGGAACTTCGACTGGGAGGAATGTGACAAAATGCTGGTACATACCGTTCCCAAGAATGGCTATGAGTCCATCGCCACCTGCAATTTGGACTTCTTGGGCTTTGGGGAGGACTGGAAGCCCGATGGAAGCATGGGAGATAAGTTTATGGCACTGGCTTCCGTCTACGCTATCCTGGACGGCATGAACGAAAAGGGCCTGTGCGTGGCTGATCTCATGGTGAGCCACGAGGATGGCATCGACCAGAATACCGATAAACCGGACATCACCATTGTCTCCGGTTTGCGGCTGCTGCTGGACAAGGCGGCGAATGTAGAGGAAGCGTTGGAATTGCTTTCGCAGTATGATATGCACTTTTCCCTGGGCCGCGCCCAGCACTTCTCCCTCTCCGACGCTGCCGGACGGAGCGTGGCGGTGGAATGGAAAAACGGCGAGATGGTAGTGACCGACACCCCGGTGGTGACCAACTTCTATCTCCACGGGGACGACGGCACCTCCGGCAGCGGCCAGTCCTATGTGCGTTTTAACACTCTCACCCAGCGGCGGGATGCGGCAAAGGGCGTGATGACCGTCGAGGAAGTCCGCACCTCGCTGGCGGCTGTGGCACAGAGCAACTTCCCCAGCGAGAACGGCGGGGAGAAGACCTGCTGGAGCTGCGTCTATGACCAGCGGGAATTGACCGCCGCCTTCTACGACACCGAGGACTGGGCGCATCCCTATGTCCTCTCCTTGGGAGAAAAGGATTGGTGCAAAAAGGGAGAGTGAGGAAGTATGAACGAAAGTATATGACAAAGCCGGAGCTTTGGCTGCTGAAACGAATGGAGCCAGTCTATCGCTACTATCCGTGGAAGGCCCTCTTAAAGTCCGGGACAAAGGGCGTTGCCCTGTCGGAATACGGAAGGACCCTGATGCGGGACATGATGCTGGTGTATGACGGCGACCAGAAGCGCTACGCAAAGATTGCCGGTCACGGCTTCCGAATCCTGGCTGAGGCGGTAGAAAAGGATTTGCCCTATGAGATCAAATGCTCCGCCCTGCTCATCTGCGGCGAACAGGACAAGGCAGGGTCTTGCGTTAGATACAACAAGGCATGGCATAAGGACACCAGAATTCCCCTGGAATGGATCAAAGACGCCGGGCACAACTCCAACACCGACCAGCCGGAAATCGTAAACCGGCTGATCGAAAAGCTGGCTCAGCGGACGGAGTGTCAGGAGGCTTAGTGTAAAAAATATTTTTGTCACAGACGAACTTGTTCGTCTTGCAGATATTGTGCCTGCGACCCAAAGTTTGCAGGTTGTGGGAAGGGCATGGTTATTTTTATGAAATCAGTGAGTACAAAGAGAAGGTGCAAGCGTATGTGGAGTTACATAGCAGGGGGAGTTTTACTTGTCCTTGTAATTTATTTTATTGTTCAGGGAATACGGTGCAACATGGCGGTAAAGGAGAGCAAAAGCCGTCTTGCCACCTACAATGCCCAGACAATAGCATTAAGTTATGGCGATATGACTTATGTTGATTCGGGCAAGGGCGAGGTGATTTTATCCGTCCACGGCATTTTCGGCGGCTATGACCAGGCTTATGACTCCTGTAAGGACTTTTGCTCCGACTATCGGATCATCGCTCCCTCACGGTTCGGATACCTGGGAAGCGACGTTTCCGGCGACGGAACGCCCGCCAGGCAGGCGGCGGCCTATGTGGAGCTGCTGGACAAGTTGGGCATTGACAAGGTGTATCTATTGGCGACGTCTGCCGGAGGCAGCATTGCAATCCGATTTGCCTTAGACTATCCCGAGCGTACTAAAGGCTTGATTTTATACTGCTCCGCCATGCCGCTTGTGGAGAAGCCGAAGAAATATGCCGAATATGCCGGGCCGCCTGCGTTCCTGTGTAATGATTACGCCATGTTCCTGTTAAGCCCTTTGTTTGAGCCGATTATGGGGATGGAGCCGTCCACCATTTACAGTATGCTGCCCGTAAACGACAGAAAGGACGGCGTGGTGTTGGACGCTTCCGTTACCAATCCCGATATGGCAAGGAACTTTGGGGATTACCCGATTGAGGATTTGCAGGTTCCCACGCTGATTTTCCACGCAAAAGACGATAAGCTGGCAAGCTACGCCGACACCAAGAGAGCGGTGTCAAGATTCCCGAACTGCACGTTCATTTCCTTTGAAAGCGGCGGACATTTGATGACAGGACACGGAGAGGAAATCAAAAAGGCTGTTTCTGATTTCGTGGAAAACAGAACACGTTGACAGAATCCATTTTCGGTGTATGACCGTGACAGGAGGATCGATATGATACAGGAAAGAATTATCCTTAAAACAGCTATAGCAATGCTTGTGCTGTTGCTGTTCTTTTTCGCCCAGGGCGCAATCGTTGTTATCACGGGGATAGATGGCATTCCCTCTGCGCTTATCAGGGGCGCTGTTATTTGGGGGCTTGTAATTATCACATTAGCGTATTACATCATCAGATTCAAGGGGATCTCCAAACTCGGATTTCACGGCACAGAAAAAGGTGCAGCAAAGAGAATGCTATATTTTGTGCCGCTTCTGCTCATTGCCTTTTCCCATTTTGCAGCGGGAATAAACCTTAATGGCGGTGCGGCATTTATTTTAGCAAACTTTTTTTTGACGCTTGGTATCGGGATGGCGGAGGAGATCTTCTTCCGGGGAATTATCTGCGGCTTGTGGCTGAAGCACGGCACTATAAAGGCAATGATAATCTCCTCCGTCCTTTTCGGGCTGAGCCATATTCTGAATATTGCAGGCGGCGCGGAGTTTTTTGAAACTATCCTACAGATTTGTTTCGCGCTGGTCTACGGAATGATACTTGCCTTGATTTTCGCGGAGGGGCGCAGCCTTCTCCCCTGCGTACTGCTCCACGCCCTGCACGACTTCTGTTCCTTCATCAGTGGGGATAGCTACGCGCAGTATGAAATTATTTTGGGTGCGGTACAATTTATCGTACTGTTGGTATATTTTATCTATCTGCTCCGAATGACTGCTCACAAAAGCGAGAGGGAACAGGCTATGAAAGGCAGATGAAAAACGATGAAAAAGTATAAAATCATGTACTATTCTGGAGCGGCAATCAGCCTGTTGGTGGGGCTGTGGCAATGATTTATCCCTGCCCGCCGGAATCAAATGTGTGGATGTCCTACGGGCAGCTCGGCGGCTCTGTTCTGGTATGTCTTCTGCTGCTTGTACCGTTTATCCGAGTGGCCTGCACAAGGAAGAATAGAAAAAAGTAATGGCTAAAACAAAATTCATTAGAGGAGTTGCATTATGGAATATCCGGTGGAAGAAATTCTCTCTTATCCCCTGCCTGCCCTTTTTGTGCTGGCAGCGTTTTACGGCATATATTTTGCCAAGATGCTGGCGCAGAAGCGCCGCGGCATCCGGACGCGGCAAATCGGACAGCGGAAAGAAAAGTCCATTCACACAGTGGAACTGCTGATGAGCATTGCTACGCTGGGCGTTGTGATTGCACAGCTTGTGTCCATAGCGTTTGGCTGGAGCTGCCTTGCGGCAAAGGCGCGCTTTACCGGCTTTGTCACCGGAATGCTCGGTGATTTGATTTTTCTCCTTTCCGTTCTCAGTATGAAGGATAGCTGGAGGGCGGGCATCCCGGATCAGGATCGCACAGAGCTGGTCACATCCGGCATCTATCAGTTCAGCCGCAATCCGGCCTTTCTCGGCTTTGACCTCATGTATATCGGTGTGATGCTGATGTACTGCAATTTGCTGACCGTGCCGCTTACGGTGTTTGCCATTGTGATGCTGCATTTACAAATTTTGCAGGAGGAACGGTATCTGGAGGAAACATTCGGCGCGGCGTACCGGGAATACAAGCGGCATACATTCCGCTATCTTGGGCGGCGATAAAGGATGGTGTATAACCATATTGATTGGACAGATTTTGTTGTAGAGTAAAGGCAACACCTCACAAAGCCGTCAGGCGGTCTTTGCGCAGTGGTGTCTTAAAAGAAAAAGGGAGTGAAAATTTATGCGTGACTTTATGATGGCGGCGCTGCCGCTGGTGGTGGTCGGGATCGCTTTGGCTGTGTTCTTCGCCGGACTGGCAGAAAAGAAAAAGAAGCAGGAAAAGAAAAACGGCTATGAGGCCATTGGCAATCGCATTGGCGTGCATATTGCTGTCAAACCTTTTTAATGTGATTCGGATGAATATGGATAAGAAATAGCAACTTGATCATGTTCAATCAAACCAAATCTGAATCCTGAAAGGAAACCATTATGAAACAGCAAAAATTTTTCGTTATTGTTATAACCGTCTGTGCCCTCCTGCTATCTCTGGCCGGGTGCGCGTCTAGCTCCGCCTTTGACGGCAGCAGCGCAAAGAACGCGGATTCCTACCACTTGGATGTCAAAACCATGAACGGCACGGACACACACACCCTGGAGCTGAAGCAGGGTGATACGCTCAAAATTTTATTCGAGACGGTGAAAGGGGCGCTGGAGATGAAGATTACGTCACCGGACGGAACATCGCTCTATCAGGGGGACGGATCCGTGACGGAATTTACCGTGGAGGCTCCTGTGGACGGTCCCTACGCAATCGTCGTCGCAGGGCAGAATGCAAAGGGCAGGATCCACGTTGATGTGGAAAAAGTGCCTGCGAGTACGGAACCGGCGGAGACACCGGAGCCGTCGAATTCCACTGTGGAAGAAGAAATCCTTCCCGCTGAGGCTCCTACCAGGGAAACGACGGACACCTCCGTTTCCATCGCGCACCGGTGCAGGAGCATAATAATCCGGATGCCGTGACAGCGGACGATCTGGTTGGCCCGTGGCATCTGGTGGAAGATGAAAAAGACAATGCCACCGTTATGGAGACGATCCCCGGCGCTATGGAGTTCGGCAGCAGCATGGAGATCACAAGCGATGGCCATATCTCATGGTATATCGGAGCGGACGGCGGAACCGGTACATATTCGCTGAGTGACGATATTCTCTCCGCTGACATGACCAATGACTTTGACCAAAGCTCCATGAAAATGGAGTTTACGGCTGAGAAAACGGATGACGGGACTTTCCTGTACACAGAATATAAGGGGCTCTTGCTTTGCTGGTCGCAGGGCGAGGGCGAAACAGGAAAGGGTGGAGATGATGAAGCTGAGTCGGGTTATCCGGGAGCGGATGTGGTAGAGCTTGTGAATCTCCGCGGCGACACGACAACGGTATATAAATTAGCGGACGGCACCTATATGGATTGCATTGAACGCCGTTTTATCTATAACGGTACGGATACCTGGACCGACGAGGACGGTGGGAGTGGAAATTGTAAGTTTTGAAAATGTAAATATCACATATCCTGAACATACACATATTGAGCCGTGTGTGATATCAGGTGTCAAATTTTTCGAAATTATAAGCGTGAAAAGATGAGAGGAGTTGGTTGACGGATGAAAAAAGATCATGCAAAAAAGCGATATATTGGAAAGATAATCGTGGCGTTTCTATTTGGAGCTGCAATCGTGGCATTCATAAGATATATATCTTATGGGGGCATGAACTCCGGAACACAGGTAAATAATGAAGAATTTCTGAAAGTTGCAGAGGAAATCGATGATATTGCGATACCGGAAAATGTAAAGATATTCGCTCTTGGAGAGGCGACCCACGGAAATAAAGAATTTCAAGAATTAAAGCTTGATTTGTTTAGAAAAATGGTCGAGGAATATAACTGTAAGGCCTTTGCCTTAGAAGCAGATTATGGTGGATGCTTATTGGTAAATCAATATATACACGGTGAGGGGAAAAATACGGAAGATGATGCAGTGGAAGCACTTGCTTTTCATATTTACCAGACGGATGAAATGAGGGCGTTGATTCGCTATATGGCAGATTATAATAAACAGGCAAAACCGGAAGAGATGTTAAGCTTTTATGGGTTTGATATGCAAAATTCCGACTTGGATCAAAAATGTGTAGATGAAGCATTTTCAGAACTTAAGATGCAGTATACCGATATGGAAGATGCTGCGGAAACTTTAAAGAATATACCGGGGATGGAAATGTATGCGCAGGCAGCGAGATGTTATCTGCAAAATCAGGAGCTTAGTAATGCGTCAAATGTAGATTATGCAAAAATAAGGGATCATTATATGGCTGAAAACATCGACTGGATTTATGAGCATGTTCAGAAAGCAAACGAATCTATGCTTATGATTTCGGGACATAACGGACATGTGGCAAAGAAGAGTACATATACTACATTCATGGGTGAAGAACTGTTTGAAAAATATGGTGATGATTATTTTGTCATTGGCACAGATTTTTACAAAACAGAATGCAATTTGCCTGGAAAAAATGGAAAAAGAATTACGCGAAAATTTTATTCTGCTGATCCTTTGGCAAATACAGCGTCCTTGGGATGGATATGACGTATCTTGATTTTGATAAACTGCAAAAATCAGAAAAAATAAAGAAAATTATCAATCAGAGTATGCTGATGGGATCACTCGGAGAGGGTTATAGCTTTTTGAATAAGATCTTACCAAATAGCTATAGAATCAATGATGTCCCAGCAGAATTATATGACGGAATGATTATTGTGATAAATGCGACGCCAACAGATATAAAGCATTAATGAAAAAATATGGAGGGAGGAACAAATGATGATATGATACAGAAAAGGTTTGGTTTGGATATTCCGGTTTTTGTTATTTTGCAGGAAAAGTTAGAAGATATATTAAGCAAGGCTCCCGATTGGTGGGGAACATCTGACAAAGATATATACGATAATCTAATTTTTGTGATGTCTCCTGCTACCGCTGAAATCATTGCGGAGAAAATTGGAGAACCGACAAAAGAATTGGAACAGATATGTATTTGTGATAACACTATTTTTTGGTCTTTCGACAGGAATAAATATTGTGGATTTGGTAAATCCCGATAAATTAATTTTATGAGGAACAGAAACTTTGAAGTTATCGTTGCTTCAGCTTTGTAGATGATAAACATATTGACAAGATAGAGATTTCCTGTTAGAATATTGTTTGAAAAATAAATAAAAGTCCGTCAGACTATAATAAGACTATATGGTTTACACTGTTTCTGATATAAACAGCAAGTCCGTATAGTCTTTTTTTATGGAGGAATCAAATGAATCAGCAATTTATGAAAGAGAAAAAAATTGTTCCGCTTGTATTACAAATGTCTGTACCTATGATTTTATCTATGGCAGTGAACGCACTTTATAATATTGTAGATAGTTACTTTGTGGCAAAAATCAGTCAAAATGCGATGACAGCTTTGTCTATTGTATTTCCGGTACAAAATATGATCAATGCTATTGCAGTGGGCTTTGGAATTGGCTTGAACGCTATGATTGCATATTCGATAGGTGCAAATGAGGAGAAAAAAGCAAGCCATATCGCATCAACAGGTGTATTTTTGAGTATGATACATGGAATCATACTTACTATAGGCTTTTTCATTGGAATGCCGGCATTTATGCAACATTTTACTAAAGAACAGGAAATTATAAATTTAGGGTTAGAATATGCAAATTGGGTTTTGTTATTTACAGTTATTATTCAGGTTTCTGTAGCTTATGAAAAAATTTTTCAATCGGTAGGCAGAATGAAAGTATCGATGTGCAGTATGATGGTGGGATTTATTGTAAATATTGTATTAGATCCAATTATGATCTTTGGTTTTGGGATGTTTCCTGCAATGGGCATGAAGGGTGCTGCAATTGCAACGGGAATTGGACAGGTATGCACACTAATTGCATATTTATCCTTTTATTTTATGACTCCGATTCCTGCAAAAACCAGCTGGAAATACATACGATTTGAAAAAAATGAACTCAAGCGTGTTTATGGTATCGGCATCCCGGCAACTTTAAATCTGGCATTGCCTTCTGTGCTGATTTCTGCATTAAATACAATTTTAACTGCTTTTGGAGATACCTATATCTTGATTTTAGGAATCTATTATAAGCTACAGACATTTATTTATCTGTCAGCCAATGGAATCATTCAGGGAATCCGACCTTTAATCAGTTATAACTACGGTGCAGGGCAGTGGGAGAGAGTGAAAAAAATCTCGGGAACAGCAGAAGTTTTTATTATAGGAATTATGTTGTTTGGAACTGCAGTTTGTCAGCTTTTTCCGGAACAGCTGATATCTATCTACTCTGAAGATGCTGCCATTGTGCAATATGGTGTAACTGCATTAACGATCATCAGTCTTGGATTTGCCATATCTTCATTGTCAGTTGTAGCATCGGGAGTGTGTGAAGCTCTTGGAAAGGGACTTCTTTCCTTGATCATTTCCTTAATACGATATATCGTAGTGATTATTCCGGCTTCCGTCATTTTCAGTAAGATGTGGGAGGCGAATGGCGTGTATGTAGCATTTGTATTTACAGAATTTACAGCAGCTTTGATTTCAGCATTGCTAATGAAAAAAGTATTAAAGAAGAGATAGAATATGAATATCATCAAGAAAATAATCTGGGTTGTAATCGGTTCTGTGATTGCTGCATTTGGAATAGATCTGGCAATCTATGCCGGATTTGGAGGAGCTACTCTGGCTGTTTTATGGCAAGGAGTTTCTTGTGTGTTACATATTACATTGGGACAGGCATCCTTTGTGGTTGCAGTAGGAATGATTGTCTTTTGTCTGTTCTATGATCGCAGCCAGATTTATCTGGGTACTATTTTATATCAAATCATCTATAGTGTATGTACAGATTTGTTTCAGCCGTTGATGCACTACACAGAAAGTAAAATCCTGAATTTCTTTATAATGCTGATGGGGATTGTTCTGTTTGCAGTAGGAACAGCCATCTATTCTTATGCTGATTGGGGAAGAGGCTCCTATGAAGCGGTAACATTTGCTTTGGCAAAAAAGCATTCCTGGCAGATCAAATATGTGCGAATAGCACTTGATACCATGGTGGTGCTATTCGGTATGTTCTTAGGCGGAAAGTTTGGTATGTGTACTATTTGCACGATACTTCTATCCGGTGTGATAATTCAAAAAACATTGCAATTATTGCATACTATGATAGATAATAAATCATAATAACCATTATAACTTTCAGTTTGTCGCTTTGATGCTTGACAAGTGAATTATAAGTAAGAAGCAAGAGATATTGACCCCGGCACGTTGATATCTCTTTTTCATGAAAGAAAATACTACTCTGTATTTTACCGTAAAATGAAGAGCACCCTAATCCGATGTCCGAATATTTTATAGGGGGTGCATTTCCGGCGCTTAGGGGGTGCAAAGGGGGTGCATCGTTGAATTGTATCAAAATGGTTGTTACGATGAATCCTTGTCCTTGCGGGTATTACAGTGACATAACAAACTACTGTATCTGCCCTAACATAAAATAGGAGCTTTATCAATAGAGTATTTCGGAATCAATTATTGACCGTAAGGTGTGTGGAATGTTTTTCAGATAACTCACACAATAGTTTTGTCGAAACATCTGCTGTACCATATTTATTATAATAAAGAAACGATGAATATTCTTTTACTAAGGAATATTCCAAATGGATTTCTTACGAAAAATTAATATTCAAAATTGTAGAAGCAATACATTCAGCCTGAGAGAATACTGTTTTTTGGTATTCTCTCAGGCTGATTTTTTATGCAATTTTATAATTATAAATTGTTCCTGACGGGCATTATTTTTTGTCTGTTTGGTTCTTATAATCAACATTTCTGTCCTTATACTCTTGAATAAGAATTGTGCCTATGGACTTCGGATTTTATTAATTGTTTTTGACTATAGACACATCAAAGAAAACAGAGGTGTTTTCTTTGAAGAACAGAATATTCATACTATCAGTACCGACGGTGAGCTTGTGATGACCATTCTTGCGTCATACGCACAGGCAGAAAGCCTGTCGGCAAGTGAAAATCAGAAGTGGCGTATTCGCAAGGCTTTTGAAAACGGAGAAATTGTTAATCTTCGCTTTTTGTTTGGGTATAGAATTAACGGTACAAATATAGAGATTGACCCTGCACAAGCTGACATAGTGCGTGAAGTTTTTGAGAGAGCCGTTAATGGTGAGAGCTTTACTTCAATAGCAAATGATTTGAACAAAAGAAGTATTACTCGCTGTTTAGGTGGAAAATGGAATTCACAACGAATAAGGGGTTTACTTTCAAATGAAAAATATCTCGGCAATGCACTTTTGCAAAAGAAATACCGTAATAATCACCTGGAAAAGAAACTGATTCACAATTATGGTCAGTTGCCTAAATACTATGCCGAAGGAACGCACGATGCCATTGTTGACGAAGAATTGTTTGCCAAAGCCCAAGGGATACTTCACGATTTGGCAAAGCGAAGAGAAACTTTGAAAAAACCTACGCTTTCTGCTTTTTCGGGTATGATTATCTGCGATAACTGTGGTGCAAAGTACAAGAGAACAACATCAAAGGGAAAACATGCCTGGCAATGTAAAACCTTCTTGACACAGGGAAAAGCGTTCTGCCCGTCACGGCAGATACCCGAAGAAGAACTTTACAGGCTCGCAACCGAAGTTTTAAAACTTGATGAATTTGACGAGGATATTTTACATAGCAAAATCAAAAACATCAGAGCAAAAAATAACTGCACATTAACATTTTACTTTGCTGATGGAAAAGAAGTATCAAAGAACTGGGTTCCACGCACAAGAAAGAATAGCTGGACTTCTGATATGCGAGAATGTGCAAGGCAAAGAGCACTTAATCAAAGGGGGAGAGCATAATGGCAACAAGAAAGGTTACGGTTATTCCGCCCACAATAAATCCGCTGACAAGAATTTCAAATACAACGGTCAAGAAAAGACGAACTGCAGGTTATGCTCGTGTTTCGAGTGACAAGGACGAGCAGTTTACTTCATATGAGGCACAGATTGACTATTATACAAGCTTTATTAAAAATCATAGCGATTGGGAATTTGTGAAAGTGTATACAGATGAGGGCATAAGCGGTCTTAATACAAAAAAGCGTGATGGATTTAACGAGATGATTTCCGATGCACTTGCAGGAAAAATAGATCTTATTATCACAAAATCAGTAAGCCGTTTTGCAAGAAATACGGTAGACAGCCTTGTTACAATTCGCAAGCTGAAAGATAAGGGCGTTGAGGTTTATTTTGAAAAAGAGAACATATGGACTTTTGATAGCAAGGGCGAATTGTTGCTTACTATTATGTCATCACTTGCACAGGAGGAGAGCCGAAGTATTTCTGAAAATGTAACCTGGGGACAGAGAAAAAGGTTTTCCGATGGCAAGGTCAGTTTGACGTACAAGCACTTTCTCGGATATGAGCGTGGTGAAAACAAGGGTGACCCACCTGTTGTTAATGAGGAACAGGCAAAGCTTGTCAGACGGATATACCATCTTTTTATGAGCGGAAAAACCACAGGCGGTATTGCAAGAATACTTACAGCAGAGAATATTCCAACCCCGTCCGGAAAGCCAGTATGGCAGCCGACAACCATTGAGAGTATTCTGAAAAATGAAAAATATAAAGGTGCGGCAAGACTGCAAAAGAAATTTACCGTAGATTTTCTTTCTAAAAAAATGAAGATAAATGAGGGAGAGGTTCCGCAATACTACATTGAAAACTCACACGAAGCCATTGTTGACCCGATGGAGTGGGAAGCGGTTCAGGACGAATTTAAACGCAGAAAAGCCATAGGCAGAGCGTATAGTGGCAAAAGTGTATTCGGTGCAAAAATCGTATGCGGTGACTGTGGTAGCTTTTACGGTTCTAAAGTCTGGCATTCAACTGACAAATACAAAACGGTAATATGGCAGTGCAACAGAAAATTTAAGGACAATACCTGTTGCAGAACACCGCATATTACCGAAGATGAAATAAAGGCACGATTTCTCAAGGTTTATAACGGACTGATTTCCGACAAGGAGCCGTTCATAAAGGCTTGCAAACTTACAAGAGATGTTCTGACCGAAACTAAGGAAATTGACAGAGAAATATCGGAACTGCTCCGTGAGCTTGAAGTCGTTACCGAGCTTATTAAAAAGTGCATAGCCGAAAATTCATCGTCGGCACAGGATCAGGAAAAATATACCGAGAGATACAACAGCTATGTTGACCGCTATGATAAAGCAAAATCAAGATATGATGAACTTAAACAGAAGAGAGAAAATAAGCTCTCAAAAAGAAAAGCAATAGACCGCTTCATTTCCGACCTTTTAAAGCGTGACGAACTGCTCACCGAATTTGATAATTGCCTTTGGCTGACGGTTGTTGATACTGTTACGGTTCAAAGTGACGGAATTTTGCTATTTAGATTCAACGACGTTACGGAGATTAAGGGGTAAAAATAAGACAAAAATCAAGCAGACTGCAGTTTATCAAGAACTTGCAGTCTGATTTCTTGTTTTAAAACGGCATTATGTTTCATGACTTATGATAATATCGTTTTTATATAAAAATATCCCAAATTTAAATTTATGTGTTTATGTAAACGTTGAAATACTTTTTTATTTCAGAAAAAGTGCATTTATTACAATTTTTCCGGAAAACCACTTGAAAACAAATATAAAATTTATTATAATTAAAACAAAATCATAACAAAACAATAACAAAAAGAGAACAAAATCCACGCTGAAGGAGAGCTTGAAATGAGAATTAATGGTCAGGTTTTGAAACAATATCGTGAATCAAAAGGGTATTCACAGCGAGAACTTGCGGATGCTACAGGGATTTCATTGAGTACATTAAATAAATGGGAAACTTTATCTACTGCCAATCCGTTTCCGTCAAAATTAAAAATAGTAACAGATGCATTAGGAATTGCTATTGATGATATAGCGTTAGTTGATAATGTTGAAAAAGATAATGTCAAAAACGGTCAACACTTAAGCATAAAATTAAACACTCCACGGGATTTTTTGAAGTGTGTAAGAAGGGATTTGAGAACAGAAAATGCCTTCACTCAATATGGACTGTTTGGATTTTTACAGTATAAAATAAGTAAAAAAACAATGGATCCGGATTCTATGTATTACTTCAATCAGGAAAAAGGATATTATGAAGAAAAAACGCCAACAGCATTTATTTTGGAAAAAATTTATGGAAATATTGAGGCAAGTAGTGATACCATATTTAATTGCTGGCGCTTTTTCAGGATGTTTTACGAAGCGAGAACGCAGAATGGTTATATATACTTAGATGATGAGATTAATCCTGTTTTTGAAAATATTGGTGACAACAAATTAAGAGGCGGTTTAGATGTACTGTTTCAGGGCTATGAAGATATTTTAGATTTGCTTAATGAATTTGCAGATTTACATCATAGTTTAGCAAATATGATGCCGGCCCCAAAAGGGTTCAATGGATATAGCTTTACAAATAAATATAGCGGTGAGACTGTAAACTTCGATGGTAAAGGAAATTACTATAGGGACAACGATATGCCGGATATTTATTATAAACGTGCTAAATCTGATTTTCCTGATATTTATCAGTGGATTCTTGACAACAAGGAAAAATACTGTCTGGATTTTTTTGAAGAGTATAAATCACCTTGGGTTGACAGAGGTGCTAACCGTGTGTTGAATTTAAATGATAAAAATGCTGTTCTTAATTTCAAAAAAGCGATAGCTGATGCTATTGGCTGTATCTACAAGCGTTCTGTACAGCTGTATAATTTGATGTTAATGCAACAAAAAAATGAGTGTAAGGAGTGATAATAATGCTGTTGGTTAAAGCGATAATGGAAGTTCTAAAGCGATATTCATCAGACACAAGGCCGCTGAAAAGATCAGAAATAGTAGGTTATCTTATAAAAGAGTATCCTGTTGAAAAGACTGGTTATAAAATAACTGAGAAAAAAGTCAGAACGGCACTTAACAAAATAATAGACTCTGAAGCATCAAAAGCCGATAAAGATAAAAGTGTTTGCTACAAAAGCATTGAAAAGAAAAACGGAAATGAGTATAAAACCGACTTTTGGACTCCAAAAAGCATATCTGATGTAGAATTGAAATACTTAATTGATGCCGTAATGTATTCTAAAATTTTTGATTCCGCTGCTGCACAGGATTTAGGGCGCAGAATACAAGATTTATCCGGTAAAAATTTATCACGTATGACCTCTTATACCTCTGGAAATGTTTTCGGAAAACAAAGACTTACTATTTCGGTAGATGTACTGAAAAATATTCAAATAATTTATGATGCTACTAAAGACGATAAATACATAGAGTTCGATTTCAATGTGTATGATGTCGTTGATAACAATATAGGATTAAAGCTAAAAAAGCACTATACAGTTAAGCCGTTGCAAACTATTCTTAATGACGGGCGTTATTTTATGCTCGCCCGGTATCAGAACAGCTCCAAGGTTTATACTTTCAGCGTGGATCTGATGAGTAATATTTCTATTGTAAATAATATAAAAGATAACATTGATAATTCAGAGTTGGGTAAAAATTTTGTTCGTGCGCAATATCTGCTGCAACATCCTTACAATATGGGAGGTAAGCCTGAATTTTTTAAGCTGCGAGTAAAAAGAGAGTATTTATCAAGAGTGGTTGATACTTTTAGTTATGAAATTAAAGTGATTGCAAACAGTACAACTGAAAATAGGGTTGATATTCGTGTTAAATCATCATTGGAAGGTATGAAACGTTGGCTGTTATTCAATTACGATATCGCTGAAGTTATAGAGCCACCCAATGAATTGAGAGACGCCCTAATAGAAGCGTCAAAAAATTTATCAGAAAAAATTAAAAAATTTATTTGAAATTATCCAGAGATTGCCCGTTATGGGCAATCTCTTTTGTTATAATATAGTCAGAAAGGAGGTGATAACACATGGAAAGATTTTTGCAAGAATTTATGCAGCAAGATGGTACCCCTATTGCAAGGTCATCGTCAGAATGTATGCAGTATTTGCAGATGCAGGGTTATACTGTTCAACAAAGTCGCGGCATAATAGGGCGTGCCGTTGCGAATGGTTGGATATGCTGTCTTTCGGAAACAGATAGCGGAAAAATTTACGGATAAAAGGAGAGTATCAAACAAAGGAGAGTATCAAACAGATGAAAACGACAATAGAAGATATGCGATCGGAAGCCGTTAAAAGAATGAAACTGTTAAAAGTCCCACAAACAGCAATTGATGTTTTTTCTTCCGGAAAAATTCCGGTCACGGTTTTTTCAGCTGAATTGCAATCAGTATTAGACCCTATACATAAAAAAGTATTAAAATGCTTTTATGAAGAATTTGAAGAAAAAGATTCTGTAATACCATACTATATTACTGAGTCCTGGCACTACACAGATATAGTATCAATCTTATATGTTGATGCTAATAAAGAAAACTGGATTATAGAAAATGAAGATATTGCAAAGAACGGTATAGCATCAATATATTCATATTGTATTTCAGAAGATTTCGGAGAGTTAGGCAGTGGCATCTTCTCCATAGAAGATGGTGTTCTATGGAGAGTAGGATGATTAAAGATGATGAACTGAAGAATTTTCTAATTAAAAGTTAAAAGCAAAAGAATTTTTCATGCAGATTTCCGTCATACGGGCGACTTGTTCTTGAGGTATGGCGGAAAATCTGCCGGAAAAATATTTGCGGAAAGAAGGTAATGCTTTATGATAACAATTGCTCAAGCTAAAGCAAAAGCCAAGATTAAAGAATATCTAAAGCAACATTTCATTGAATATAAAGAAAATAATTACAACGGAACAGTAATGATGGTATTCAGAGGTTTCAACAATTGCCCAAATAAAATTTTAGAGGGATGTATTTACTTTTGTGAAAAATTTATTGAGTGGAGAGTCTATTATACGCAAGCAGCCGCTGAACTTTGCAGCAAAAGTGATCATATAGGGGAATTTATGCGCCTTTTAAACTATATCAGTGCATCGGTCTGGCCAAGAGTTAATGAAAACTTTTCAGGAGAAATATATTCACCTACGAGTCTATACACTCCTAGAATATATATGACTGAGGACGGATTCCATGATATAACCCTGACAACTCACATCGCATATGAAATTTTCGAGCTTGCGCCTCTTGAAACTTTAGATTTTATTACTGCTTCCTGTCCCGAACTAATGGATGAGCTCAGCACTCCCATCTTTATGCTGTTATTGGGAAATCTTCCTTTAGACGATGCAATTGAATACATAAAAACGAATATACTCAATATGAATACGGAGGATTAAGACAATTGAATAGTGAGCTTGAAATAAAATTACAGGCAGATTTTCCTTTTATGCAAAGAGAATCCACAGGTGTTTATGGTAATATTTATAGACGCCGGGGCTGCGAATATGATGACGGCTGGTACACCCTCATCTACGAATTGTGCAATGAGATAACTAAAGCTTTTGAGCTGGAAGATAAACCGGTTAATATTATTGTAAAGCAAGTTAAGGAAAAGTTCGGAAAATTAAGGTTTTACTATACCTTTGGATACGATTTGCTTTCTTCAGATGATGAGAGGGATATTTTGCTTCGTTCAGAAATAAAGAAGACAGTAAAAGCCTTTGAAGAAAGGAGCACTGACACCTGTGAAATCTGCGGAAACGAGGGATGCTTGAGAAAAGATACTATAATAAGATCTCTGTGCGACAATTGCTATATGAAATGGCTAAAAAAACAAAAACGAAAGGTTGATTAATATAAACATAATATTTGATTCCATACATATGCTTTATTTTTTATTAAGACATATAGAAGTCAAGCACGAAGAAGACGGCACAACCACATATACATATAGTCCCGAGCATCTGAGTCCCGACCGCATTGAGCCGTTAGAGGTTTCGTTTCCGGATGTTAAAAATGCTTGGGAAGTTCTGACGGCAGTTTCGTTCGGTAATTTTAATGAGTGTCCTGCTACCGATGTTATTGTTGAAAAGTCTAAATACTGGTACGAAAAATACGGAGCAGAAATTACAGAAATAAGCCACGATTCAATTAAGTATTCTATCCCTGATTCGTTAGATTTAGAAAAAGCTAATGAACTTAAAAATGAGATACTGCAATTTGCACCTGACAGCATTTCTTTTAACGAATCAGAAACAGAATTTGCAAAAAATATAATTAAAGATAAATATTTTTATCTATGGTGGGACTGAGAGTGTTTACGGAAAAATGCACCCGGCAATTCAAAATGCACCCATAATACAGTTTGGGTGCATTTGTATTAAAATATGAGATTTATTCCAAACAAGAACTGCAATTTTGATACAAAGCGTATCTTAATTGCGGTTCATTTTTTGTGTCTTAAAAACGGCTTGTAATCAGCGTTTACGGTACTTTTGCCTTTTAGTAAAGTGTCAGGGTGATTATAAAATACGGCTGTTTTGTAATAAAAAAGGCAGTCTTTGAGTGTGTTTTCAGAGCCGATTTTTTATTCTGACACTAAACTTTCTGACCGTTTCATTTTTTAAAATCAGACCGCAAGTGCTATTTACAGCGTATGTCCTGTTTTTGGTTCATCTGCCCTGTTATAATAAACACATGAAAATGAGTGATTTTCGGGAGGTAGGTAAATGGAAGCTACGCAGTTGAGTATGCCGGGAGCAACGGAATAAATTTTATGTAAAATAATTAAACTGCACGAAAAAATATAGACTGATTGTTGAAATTTGTCTATATTGTGATATAATAAACATAAGAATAAATTTATAAGGAGATGCTGCAAATGAGTGAGAATTTTCTAGAACAGGAAGGATATGCATTAACAAAAGATTATGGTGTAGGTAATCGCACACTATATAGTTTGTGCAATACATATAAATTACCTAAGATGGAAAAAATAACATATAAAGAGATTAAAGCAAATAAGCAAAGATTAAATGAGTATTTTGATAAAAAAGAAATAAGCGGATTAGCTGCACAATTCTGGCTTATTGGACGCTCTTATGCTGCATCCCCAGAACGCAGAGGGTACGGTGCGATAAAAGATACAAAAATTGAATACACAATTAGCGGCAACGGACTTGATGATTATTTCTCACATTTAGCACTTGCGTTATTTGATAAGAATTTTATTATCACATATGAAAAAATAAGAGATAAGATTGAGGAAATTTCAGAGAAAAAGTATGAATTTGATAATGATGATTATTCGTTAATTAATGAGGCTATAAGTACTGTGATAAATTTGAATCGTTTACTAAAAGAAGTACGATTTGCTCTAGATGAAGACGATTTAAAACGCTATATCAAGAAACATAAAAATCAGTACAGTAAAAAATATAGCAATTCAAACGATGAAATAATCATTCAGAATGTAATGACCGATTTTAAACAAAACAATAAAAACATGCTCTCATTTTGCAGTAAATTCCTGCATTTTCATTCACCGGATTCTATTTTTATTATGGATTCAATTACAAAAGGGCATTTCAAAGGTTATGGAAATCCGTATGAATTTAAATTTCAGAAGATGACAAGTAAAATAAACTTTAAAAAAAGTCAAGTAAATGAAATATTAGGTAAATTGAAATTAAATATTATCATCGGTGATAAGGAATTAACTGATACCGAAGAGGAATACAAAACACATTGTGTAAGGGAATATTTGCTTGCGAAAGAAATTCATCAACGAGATAGTTCTATATTTCAAGGCAAATACATCCCTCGTCTGATTGACACATATGTGTTGATTGCTAATTCGGATTTTTCTGATAATCCAGAGTTGCTTGACTAATCGACAAATCACAAATACAAAATAACAAATCAAAGATTTGCACACAGAAAATTTTGGTATATCCGAAGAGTGCAAGTCTTTATCAATCTTAAATGTACAGGTGAAGGACGCCGCCAAGCTCGTAAATTTTGTTTGTTCGCAATAAATACAAAAAATATAAGAATATTGATTGACTATTATGTAAAATAATGATATTTTTATTGTGAGGTGATTGTATGTACGCTCCGCCGCCGAAAAAGCTGCTGATTATTAATATTCTTGATATCCTCAAAAAATATACAGACGAAAACCACTGGCTCAGTCAGAAGGATATAATCGAGATTCTCGACAAAGAATACTGTATGAAAATCGACAGAAAGTCTGTAAAACGCAACCTGATGAACCTGATTGAATTCGGGTACGATATTGAGTACAGTGAGTCAATAAGACTGGTAAAGGATAAAAACGGTGAGGAAGTGGAAACCAAAATACTGTCCGATTTTTATCTCAACAGACCCTTTACGGACGGCGAGCTGCGACTTTTAATAGACAGCGTCTTGTTTTCAAATCATATCTCATATTCGCAGTGCAGGGATCTTGTCGAAAAGCTTGAGGGACTTTCAAATATTTACTTCAGGTCAAGGGTAAAGCACATCCGCAACCTGCCTGAGAATCAGCCGTCAAACAGTGAGCTGTTTATGACCATTGAAACGCTTGACAAGGCGATAAGCCGAGGGTTGCAGGTGTCGTTTACATACAACTCATATGACATTGATAAGAAGCTACATCCACGCAGAACAATCAATAATGAAGTACGAAACTACATCATAAATCCGTATCAGATTGTTGCTACAAACGGCAGATACTATCTTGTCTGCAACTATGACAAGTACGACAGTGTTTCGCACTATCGCCTCGACAGAATCACAAACATCAAGCTTCTCGACACACCGGCAAAGCCGCAGAGAAGTGTAAAGGGAATAGAAAACGGACTTGATTTACCCAAGCACCTCGCTGAGCATCTGTATATGTTTGCTGGCGAAAGTATAACTGTGAAATTTGTTGCAAAAAGATATATCGTAACCGATGTTATCGACTGGTTCGGCAAGGATATAAAATTCTCTGACGCAACAGATGATGAGGTCACGGTGACGGTCAAGGTAAACCCGATTGCCATGAAAATGTGGGCACTGAAATATTCAAGGCATATAAGGGTCATTTTTCCGCAAAGCCTTGTTGATGAAATTAAAGCGGATATTGATTTCGCTAAGAAAAATTATGAATAGAAGGAGATCTAAATTATGTCAGTATGGAGATTACAAACAAGAACAGGTTCAGGTCATATCTGTGAATATTGCCTTAAAAATTCTGTTGCAGCTATGGGTTGGAGTTTGCGTGATATTTCAGAAACCGAGCGAAAAAGCATTAAGACTTTTGAAGAATTTTCAGGTTATGCAAAATTGTTTTATAAAAATTTCGCTAGTGTAAAAAGGCTTAAAAATGATGTGCGTCCGGGTGATTTAATATGGATGAGATATAACGGAATTTATTATATCGGAAGGGTAGATGAAAGTTCAAAATGGCTTTTTAATTCTTCCAAAGAAGCTACTGAAGCTGACGCTTCTAATCAGTTAACCAATATTAAGTGGAAACATCATGATATTGCTGATGAAGATACTGTTCCGGGTGTAATAGCAACTGCATTTATTAAAGGTTCAACATTTCAAAGAATTAATAAAAGAGGTGCGATGGAATACAGTGCACTTCTATACGATAGACTGGCTAAAACAGAGTATTATTCAGATATAAAATTAGAACTATCTGAGACAAACTTCTATTCACTTCTTTCGCCTGAGGACAGCGAGGATTTATTATGCTTGTGGCTATATCACAAATACGGATATATTGTCATTCCGTCAACTAATAAAATAGCTACACAACTATATGAATGTGTACTCGTTGATCCGAAAGACGGGAAACGTATTTATGTGCAGGTTAAAAAAGGAAATATTGAATTAGACGCAGATGTTTATAAGAATTTGAATGGTGAAGTTTGGTTTCTCAATACTGAGGGTGCCATAAAAAACATAAACAAATATAATAATATGCACGTTGCAAATTCTACCGAATTATACGAATTTGCATTATCAGAAGAGTCAGAAAATATTATGTCTAAGAGCATTAAATTATGGACTTCTTTCTTAATAGTGCAGAGTAACGAAAATCTTAAAACTATATTTAAAGGAATAATGTTTGATACAAACAAATCATTTTCAGAAACCTCTGAGAAATATATGCTTGAAAACAGCAGAGTAAGTGCGTGGGGTAATGCGCAAAAATATATACATTCCTTCAATAAAGGAGATTATGTTTTATTTTACAGCAATTCAAAAGGAATTATTGCTATAGGGAAGATAAAATCAGATAAAACATTTGAATCCGGTAACGAATCATACCGTGAAGTTGAGCCAATAGTATTTCCGGAAAACTATGATGAACAAAGCATGGCGTATATTTCACCAAGTGAGATAAAAGACGCATTACATAAAAGTTTCTATTTTGCATCAACAATAAAATCACCATTTTTATCAGAAGATGATTCAAAAGCATTAATTAAAATTTTAAAAGCGAAAACTAACCACAACAACTGTATATATGAATAATATGGCAGAATTGCTTTTCTTGTCGTGGACAAATTGATAGCTAAAAGCTAATATTTCACCGATGACTTGAAATTCATAGAGAAAACGCATATATAAATCAGCCTGCGAGCTACAAATGACTCTCGCAGGCTGATTTTTTATGATGTTGTTTGACTTTTCAATTTGCATAATCGGTCACGATTTAATTCAATCTTACACTCGTCATATTGTCATACCGTTATTCTTGCCGCTTTACCCCAAGGCGGGTCAACATCATTATTGTTAATTAGCCATAATACGGGTATGTTCATCGTCAGTTTTTCCTGCGGAAACGGTGCGAACCCGTCTGTCAGAATTATTATGCTTGCCGGAAGCTTATCCTGCATATGTTTATGAACATACTCAAATATGATTTGAAAATCCGTTCCGCCACCTCCCGCAGGGCGAATAATGCGAAACTCTTCTTCACTTGAAAAAGGCTTTGGCTCGATGATTGCAGCATCAAAAAAACCGAGCCATCCTTTCAGCTTGCCGTCAAACTGGTCGATAGCACCTTTGGTTTCCGAGTATGCCGCCGTAATCATAGCGTCGGACATAGATGCCGATGTGTCTATCATAAACAGTATATCTTCCACCGTATCTTCTTTGCCGTTGAAATCGGGCAGAAAGAAAGGAAAGTCATCAAAACGGCGGTCAGGCGGTGAAAAGGAATAATCCGCAACCTCTTCCTGAATGAAGTCATTGAGTATTGTTCGCCAGTCGGTTTGCGGTTTTCTCAGCTCTCCTAAAATACGCTGTGCAAATCGTGGCAATAAGCCTCTGGAGTTGGACGGATCACGGATTTCTATTGCTTGCGCAGCGTCCTCAAAACGCTTTACCCATACGTCACGCAGTGCAGCATCTTCCTCATACATACCCCAATGGGAATGGTCGTCCCATCGCCATTCGGGTTTGTGATTCTCGTTGGTTGCTTGCTGTATTGCCCGTCCTTTGGCAACACCGCCGCCTTTTGAATGAAGTTTTTTCTTTTCTTGCTTGGGCAGCATATAATACACTTGCTCTGCTGTGTATTCATAGCCCTCCTTTCCGTCAGGAGCTAGGTGCATTGATTCACCGTGATTTTTAATCGTGATACTGCTGCTTTTCATATTGTTTTCTAAAAGAATGTTTGAATTGACAACAATATCGCAGGCAATATTAAATGTTTCGTTGTCACGATATTCTCCTCGCAGACAATGCTGCAGTACAACGTGGAGTATTTCGTGCATCATAACAAAATCAAGCTCACTGTCGGTCAGGCTGTCTAAGAAATCAGTACCAAAGGTTATGCGAATGCCGTCAGTACAGGCGGTTTCAAGCTTTTCATCAACGGAATACACCATATGCATTAAAAGTAAGCCGTAAAAGCCGTGATTGCACAGTATCCGCATACGGGATAAAAGCAGTCTTTGTATGTATTTTCTTATTTTTTCTTCAGACAGAGCCATTCAAGAGCTTTCCTTTCGTTTGCAGCCAGCGCACAAATTCCGGTATGTGTAAAAGCTTTTCCTTGTAGTTCTTTTCAATATACATATAGTCCTTCATAAGTACGGTTGAAAAATCGGGAGGCATATGGTCGGCATATGCAATTGAATTTGCAATTTTTGAAAGTTCGGTTTTGTGTGCACGGGCATATGCTGTCATCGCTGCCGTCAATGCGTACATTGCGTCTGTGCCAAGCGGTAGGGGAGGCGTTTGGCCGTCAAAAATCTCTTCAATATCGGGTAACTGCTTATACACCTTTGCCCATGAACGAAACTCCACGGCAACACCGCTGCCAACCAGACCCGAAATAAGCGAATACATTTTTTCAATATCATCGCTCACATAATTCAGTAGATTGCTAACCATTTCCCATGAGCGAGGTGTTGCAAATGCAAGATCATCCGACGATGAATCAAAGCACATAAGATAGTTCTGACGGAAGGATAAAAAGCCAATAACCTTATTATTAATTCCGTTTCGTATTGCCCATTCTTTCCACGATTTAAAACTTCCCTCAACCTCAATATGTAACAGACGGTTGGCGAGAGCCTTCGGCATTTTGTAAGCCACCGATTTATCGGTAGTGCGGTTGCCTGCTGCAATAACAATGCAGTTTTCGGGCAGCTTGTGCTCTCCTATAACACGGTCAAGGGTGATCTGATAAGCGGCAGCCTGAACTGATTGCGGTGCCGCAGAAATTTCATCAAGAAAAAGAATGTTTACAATGTCCTCGCTGTCATCCATCTGAAATATTTGCGGCTTTAACCACACGGCTAATGTTTTGTCAGCGTTGGAAGTGGGAATTCCTCGCAAATCAATAGGGTTAAAAAGCAACAGCCGTACATCTGTGACGACAGCCTTTTTGCCGGTGTTTTCCTCAATTTCTTTTGCCAGCTGCCTTATTGCCTGTGATTTACCTACACCCGGTGCGCCCCAGAGCATAACCGAGGGTAATGTCCTTATGGGTAATTTATTTTTTATAATTTTACAGTAGGCATCTGAAAGCTCTTTGATAACCTTACCCACATCCATAGAAGGAATATTAGTAAGTCTGATTTCACTCATTTTTTATCAACTCCCAACTTCCTGTCAAGCTTTTCAAGCCGTTGCTTTATTTTTTCAATCCTATCTGCATAGTCTTCCTTTTTCAAGATTTCCGACTTGAGTGCATCCTGTCTGCCGCAAAGATCGGTAAGACCTTCTTTCAGTTTTTCAAGTTGTTTATCTAAGCTGTCAAGATAATTATCAATACGAATAAGTCCGCCGATTTCGGTATCGCCCAGCTCAACATAGTATCTGCCGTTTTTTTGTAACCAGATATAGGGCTTTTCTGCCGTCATATTAGCAGGTAAAACAATCTGAAATCCCTGATAAGTGATTGACGGTGTTTCGTTGTGCATCAGCACATTCCCTTTTACGGCACTGAAAAGCTTTTGACGGATATCCTTTCTTTCTTCCTTGCTGTACTCCTTGCGATTTGAACGGTAAATTTCAATATCACATTCGCATTTTTCAATAAGATCTTTTTGATGCGTTATCCTTGCAGGTAGCTCCATCAGTTCTTTTTCCATACGGATATGGTTATCTATCGCTTTTCTTTGCAGTGCCAGATAACGGGTTAATTCGTTTGATGTTTCAACACGCTCTTTTATCAAGGGATTTCCGACAGCCAAAGCCTTTACCTCCGCATAATCAAGGACAGTGCTTTCAATATCGGAACTGTTTCGCTCAGTAAGTGAGCCTGAAAGCAATCCCGAAATAAAACGCTGTTTTGTTTCAAGCAGTTGCCATGAATACGCATCAAAGCTTCCCTCGGTAATGTAGCGATAGATATACACTTTTTTGTTTTCGTTACCCTGGCGCAGAATACGGCCCTCACGTTGCGTCATATCTGCAGGTCGCCACGGTACATCAAGGTGATGCAAGGCTATCAGCTTGTTTTGAATATTTACACCCAGACCGAGCTTGAATGTCGATCCTATCAGAATACGAACATATCCGCTGCGCAGCTTTGAAAATAGCTTTTCTCGTTTACTTTCGGTTCCTGCATCGTGTATAAAGGCGATTTTTTCCGAAGGCACACCCATACCGATAAGAAGTCGTTTCACCTCGTCGTACACATTAAATCCGCTTTTCGGTGTGGAGCTGTCGCAGAAAATAAGCTGAGTACTTTTGTCGGATTGAGTTTCGCAATAAATATCAAAGACATTTTCGGCGCATCTTGCAACCTTTGACTGATATGTAAAGCTCGTGTTTGGCTCAACAAGCCGCATATCCAAAGCAGCCTTTCTGCCGTCCGTTGTGATTTTCAGCATATTGTCATCACTTCTGCTAACGATTCCTTTGCGAACCTGTTCGGCACGGGCGGAAATATCGTCAAGATATGCGGCAAATTCACTTGTTTTTGATATTAATGCGTCTTTGTACCCGTCAAAATCTGGAATACCTACGCTTGAGTCCACCTGATGAAAATCGGCGATTGAGGAAAGGAGAGCGGTAAGCTCGGGCAGATTGTGAAATTTGGCAAAGCGTGTAGCCAGACGGTAGCTGCTTGTATCGACATCAATCTCGAACTCGGTTACACGCTCGGCAAACATACCTATCCAGCTGTCGAAGCTCTGCAAATCAAGCATACCAAGCTCGCCGTTTTGCAGATATTTTTGCAAAACAAAAGCATCTGTAATCGAATTTGTAATAGGTGTACCTGTCGCCATAACCACACCGCCGCCGTTATTCTGTTTCTGCACAAGACGAACCTTGTCCATCATATCACGGCATTTTTTTGAACCCTTTGAGCTGATACCGAGAACCTTGTCTACCTTTGTTTCGATAGGCACATTTTTATAGTTGTGCGCTTCATCTACAAATAACCGAGTTATGCCAAGCTCATCAAAATACAGGGTATCATACATATTATCCATCGCAAGCTCAAGCGAGGATAACGCTTTGCGAACAGCTTCTTTTTTTCTTTCTAATTTTGAGGTGGCTTTATTGGTGTTTGATGCAAGCTCCGAAATCTTATCAAGCGTTTCCTGAAGCTGCTCCGTATAGAAGTCTTTTGATAAAGGAATTTGCTCAAAACAGCTGTACGCCATAATTATTCCGTCAAAGTCCTTGTTACGGATTTCTTCTAATACGGCTTCTCTCTTAGTCGGTGTAAAATTTTTCGGCTCAACACAGAGCAGTTTGGAATCCGGATACATAACCGAAAAAAGCTTTTCCCATTGACCTACTATATTATTAGGTACTACATAAAGGTTTTTGCGTGACAGTCCCATTCGTTTCAGCTCCATACCTGCAGCAATCATTATATATGTTTTGCCTGAGCCTACATCGTGGGCGAGCAGAGTGTTCGGGGAGAAAAGAATTCTTGCAACCGCATTCTTCTGGTGAGGATAGAGATTTACAGACGGTGACATTTTGGGGAAATCAAGAAAAGAACCGTCAAAAATCCGTCTGCGAACACAGCTGAAATTGTTTTCAAAAATAATCTCAAGACGTTCCTTGCGTTTATCATCCTTCCACACCCAGCGTTGAAATGCCTTAATCATTTTCTGCTGCTTTTCCAGAGCCAGCACTGTTTCTGATTTGTTGATGACTCGTTTGACACCAGATGCATTAGTATGGCAAATAACCTCATCTGTTACCGCTACCGTCTTCATATTCAGCGTTTTCTCGAGTATATACAATGCCGGCATACGCGAAGTGCCGTAGGTGTGTGTTGCGGCAACGCTGCAACGATAGTTATAGTCGCTTTTATAAGGAATTTCCCAGGTTCCGGTAAGCTCATCGTGCTTAGTTCCGCTGTAGCTATTATTTTTTAAATTAAGTATGTGAGTAATAAAATCATCAATAATGTCTATCGGTACCCAGGGAGAACCGAGTGTGATATAAATATCCTTGGCTGCAACGGTATCGGGAAGAATTTTATTCAACGCCCTGATGTTGTCCTTAAAATATCCTTTATACTCCGCATTTGCCTTTTGAGCCGTACGCCATTTCCGCATCAGGTTGCCGGATAAATATTCATCAGCCGTTTCCCAGCCCTTATAAAAGCACTCACCCCAGGTATCCGGATTCTGATATATTGAACCCTTGAGCGCACATATTACGGTTTTACAATCTTCTCCGGTAACAGACGAGATATATTCAATGTCAACCCGACCTAGATTTGAAAGAGACATAATCAAGGCGTCGGATATGCTTTCGGTATGTACCCCTTGTGTGCGGGCATCACCTGAAAAAGCGTTTTCCCAATCAAGAGGCAAATCCATACAGGTTACTTCTTTTATGTGTGACTCTTTTTCAGCCTGTGCCTCTATTTCACTGCGCTTTTGTTCCTCTATTTTCAGAGCTTGTTCACGTTTTTTGGCTTTTCGTTTTGCTTTTTGCAGTTCAATGATTATCTTCGAAAGATTTTCAGATGATAAAGAGTCTGCCGATAAATCTTTTTTTAAAATATCATCCAAAGTCAACTGTTCATAAATGTTTTCTGTATCCGACATAGAGGAAAGCTCCTTTCTGAAAATAATTTCTTATCCGCTTATCAACTACTATTTTAATTTGATGTATGGGGCAATTTTGGTTCATCCGCACGGATATAATAAACACATAAGAAATTTATTTGCTTTACAGGTGATGAGGTCGCCGTGACGGTCAAAGTTAAAAGAAGGGGCTTATCCAGCCCCGACTTCAATGCTTGTTACGTTTTTAAACAGGAATGTTATCCGCCCGTCCTTGTGTACCGTTGCGGCTTCTAAAATGCTTACCCAAAGCTCCTCGTCCCATTCTTAAATAACGAGTGGCTTTTCTGCCTGTTGGAGTCGGTGTTCCAAGTCCGTCAAGGTGTTTGCAAATTCCTGATGCGGTCTTTCCTTGAAGAAACAATCGGTATATCAGCCGTACAATTTCAGCCTCCTTTTCATTGATGACCGGCTTGCCGTCTTTGTCCTTATCATAGCCGAGAAAATTCTTATAGGGCATAGTTACCTTTCCGTCAGCAAAACGCTTTCTCTGACCCCAGGTGACATTTTCCGAGATACTTCGGCTTTCCTCCTGCGCAAGAGAGGACATAATTGTTATAAGGAGTTCGCCCTTGCTGTCAAATGTATAAATGTTTTCTTTCTCAAAGTAAACCTCAACACCGGTATCTTTCAGCTTGCGTACAGTGGTAAGGCTGTCCACCGTATTTCGTGCAAAACGGCTGACTGATTTTGTGATAATAAGGTCAATCTTTCCGTCAAGTGCGTCCTTGACCATAAGGTTGAAACCGTCACGGTGCTTTGTGCTTGATCCGGTAATGCCCTCATCAGTGTACACACCGACATATTCCCAGTCGTTATGTGTTTGAATAAGACTGCTGTAGTAACTGACCTGTGCAGAAAGGGAATGTAGCATAGCATCTTTGCCGCTTGATACTCTTGCATAGGCGGCAACCCTTTTCTTTGCTGTGGGTATAGTCGGAAATGTGAGTTTTGTTATACTTCTTGTGAAAAAGGAACAAACGAATGTCACAACAGAATGTTGAGAAGATTCATTCCTAAGGGAAAAAGTATAGAAGATTACAGTGCAGATGACATAATGTATTTTGTTGACAAGATAAACAATCTTCCAAGAAAAATTCTGAACTATCACACTCCGGAAGAGCTGTTTGAAAAACAGCTTGACCTGATATATGCAGCCTGAATAAGTTGAGCCGTCAATGTGTGCTTTCTTCACTCGTCGCTACGCTCCTCACTCAGAAAGCTCACATCGTTCTGCTACAAGAAACTTTGCTAACTATTGCAACTTTCTATTGCAGTCTGCGATCTGTAAGTGAATTTAGAAATAAAACCGATATGACTTTTGTCACATTAATTAAATTCAGATAAATGATATTTGGTATTGGATTTGAGAATTAATACTCACAAACATAATGCTTTTTTGCCATGCTAAAAGAAAAGGGTTTGGAATTTATGTTTCCAAACCCTTAGAATATATTTGTTATGACTTTTCAAATATATATATATCTTGATGATATAATAATTCTGTATGACGATGCGGCAGACGGAATAGTTGGAATTATCAGTGTCGGCTGAGCATTTTGATTCCTGAAATGAGCATCAAAAGCGAAAAATCAGACCGCGTTCAATACATAAAATTATATCAAAAAACGGTTTGAACGCAGTGTTTAATCAGTTTTTGTTTTGCAGTTTCAGAATCTGGTTCCAACTCTCGTTATGCGGTTTTGGCACAATTGATGAAAGTTAACAAACCGTATAGATAAGCCAATTCAGAGCCGCAGAGCATCAGATTTGCGTTTTTGTTGTTTTGATGCTATTGGAAAATTTAACCCTTCGTTATTATGTATAGAATAATAAATATTCATTCACTGCAATCGCATTATATTTTATGTTTCGGATTTCAGCGGCAGAGTGATTCCAACCTGAAATTGACTGTCGTTGTTTGTAATGTTTATTGAACCGCTGTTGTTGCTAATAATCTTCATAGACGAGGAAATTCCTATTCCCGGACGGTTGATTCCTTTTGAGGACATAAAGCAGTTGCGATATTTCCTTATTTCACCGTTGAAGGTATTGCGGATAACTATAAACAAATGTGAGCCTTTAACGGTACTGCTGACTGAAACTGATTTATCACCGCAGTTCTGATTTTCACAGGCTTCAACAGCATTTTCAATCAGATTTCCAAGTACAGTGCAAAGTTCAACATCCGAAATGTCAAGCTTTTTCGGAATTGTGAGATGAAACTGAGAGCGGATGCCTTTTTCATCCATAATTCCGGCGTAATATCTGATAAGTGCGTCAACTGCCGTGTTTTCACAAAAAACAATGCTTTGAGCAACCTTATCGCTTGTAATTTCATATGAAAGCTCCGATAAATATTGCTTGAGCTCATTATTGTCGCTGCTATTTACCATACTGTTGATGACTCTGATATGTTGTCTGAAATCGTGGATAAGCCTGCGCTTTTCCTCATACTGCTGTTTTATCTGCGCAGAATATTCAGTCTGCATTGCAAGCTGTCGTGTCATCTGTTTCTTTTCTTCTGCAAAAGCCAGGCTATAGGAATAGCTCTGAATAATTTCTTTTAACAGCATAAATCCGATTGAAAGCACAAGGGCAAGACAGCCGTATTCGATAAATCTCCCTCCGTAAATTGGCTCGTACATCGGAAGTATTCTGTCCCAGACGCACGAGCTTGCATAGAACAGCAATGCATAAAACAGAGGTCTGTAGTTTTCATTGTATTCGCTTATACTGTGCCAGCCTGTTATCAGCAAGTATCCTGCCGTCAGAAGCTTATAGCAGAAAATAATATTTGAGAATAAATCAATAAATACCCCGCTGACAAATGAAGCATTCATTGTGTAAGTAAAAATCAATATGCAGAATGCGGCAGAAACTGCCGAAGAAATTACATTTGTTATGTTACGTACCCTGCAAATGCGGTTGTTAACGAGGATTGTCAGAAATAAAAATATATATCCGCTTGTTGTTTCTATTGCATACCACGGAAACACGGAAAGAGTAAATCCTGTGTGAAGAATTGGGTATCCGATAAATAATATGGTGAAAAAACACATCAGGGTATAAAGCACGGCATTCTGATGTTTAAGCCTTATTGCAAAGAACAGGCAAAAAATCATAATGAACGCTACAATTGAAATCACCGCAAGGTACAAGCCCAGATTTATTCCACGCTGATAATTAAGTGCAACAGGTGTTCCGAAAGAGGGGGGGTAAACCATTCCTCCGTAAATGTATGACTCATTGTTTACCGCAAGCATTACAGTAACCGCATTACTTCCGGAATGGTCAAAGGTTATCATTCGGTTTGCTGTGACTGCATTGTAATTCTCTTTTTCGGGAGTACCTATACTGATGATTTCCTCATCATCTATGTAAAGACGATAGGCACAATAAATTTCGGGCAGATACAAAGCGTAGGTTGCAGTTTTTTCGGGAAGAACAAGCGTTAATACATATGTGCCGTACCCGTGCGGAGCAACTCCGTTTTCGTCAGTAAGTCCTGTATTTTCTCCTATTGAAACGTATGTGCTGTATAATTCTGATGCATTTTCGTTGTACTGTTCGGGAGTCAGCAAGACGTTTGGATAAAATCTCCAGCCCCTTATCAGAAAATTTGAAGGGTTATTATCTAAATCATCTTCTGTTAATATCAGCATACCGTCTATAGGCTGAACAGAGCTTTGCGTATATTTATTGTCAACAGAATATATTGTTATGAAAAAGAGTGAAGAAAGAATAATTGTAAGAATAATTCCGATATACCTGACAAATGGACTGTTCTTTTTCATCTTTTTCTTCTCCTGAATAAAAGCACGGCAACTGTGACACAAGCTGTTAATAAAACAAGTACCGCAACGACAATTAAGAACAGATCAACACCGCTTGAGCCTTGGTCAGTTGTATTTATATCTGTATTTTCAAAGCTGCTGTTTTCGCAGGTTATTTTGAAAGTTCCTGTTTTGCCCGTAAGAAAGCTTACGGTATTGCTTGCTTTATCGTAAGTGCTGTTTATTACTTTTCCGTTGTTTACTTCTTTAACTGTGATGTTGCCGCTCTCATAATCAAACGGGGCGATAATTTTCATTCCTTTAATCAAGGTGATTTCGCTGTTATTAAAAAATATAGTTACAGTAACAGTATTTTCATCTGTCTTGATTATCTCAACGCTGAAACGGTCATTGTCTGATACATTAAGCTTTTCTATTGTGTTTCTCGGAATCTGAACAGTGATACCGCCCTTGGAAAAAACAGCATAATCGTTGTTTTGCAGTAAAAGATTTAATCTGTAGCCTGAAATGATGTCCTTTGTTTCGGTGACAATTTCTGTGAAATTATCGTAACCCTCATCATTGTTATCATCATATATTTCAGTCTGTGACTCAGCATAGTTGTGAGTGGTATTTTCAAAAACGGTTGTTGATTCAGCTGTGAAATTTTGCATTAAATCGTTTGTACTGGTTTGAATATTAGAAGTTGATTTTTTCGGACTTTCAGAAACTTTTGATTCTTCTTTTCCGTTTTCGGTCAGATCTGTTTTTTTGTTTTCGTCTTTAGATGAATTATCCTGAGCCGATTCATCATCTCTATACGGCAGATTATAGTCGGGAAGAGAATTCGAGCCTGCGTCTCCTCCGTCACGGTCACCGCCCGTAAATTCAGAACCGATAATGTTATTTTCATCATAATAAATATGTATGTAATTTGAACGTTCTTCACCACATTCAAGATAAAAATAATAGTGACTGTAAGGATTAAGACTGTTGTTGAAAATACGGAATATTCCTCCGCCTGCAACTGCAAGGTTTTCGTCAGCAGGTAAAGCGGTATATTCTGTCAGTTTATTATGCATCAGCTCATTTTCGCTCTCAACATAGTAAATCTGAACTTCACTATCCTGATTATGTAAATAAACGCCCATGAAACAACTAGGGTCCTGTCCAATTATCTGTATTTCAAAATTATCGGGGTTGCTGATTCTGACGGGGATTTTTATGGTGCGAAGTTCATCGGATATGAAAAATTTATTGTTGTATTCATCGTCAAGTGCAAACATAGCAGTAACAGTATATTCGCCCTCGGCGTTTATATTTACGTCGCTTATATCAAGGCTTTCAAGGATAAGTACAGCTTCGTCCCCGTATTCAGTATATCCTGTAACAAAGCCCAAAAAATCATACCAGTATTCAACTGTTTCGTTCCAGCAGCCTTCATCGCCGACAGCAAGCATTACTCCGCTTTTGATAAGCTGATAATTAAAAATTTCAGTTATTTCAACGGGTGAATCAGAGTCAGGAATTACCGTAAAGGGAATGATAACAGTATCAATTACACCGTCTGCAAAGGTACAGCCTTCAGGCGGTATTATTTTGCCGACAATTTCACGATATCCGAGTTGTGATGTATCTGCATTATCAAAACTCCATTCGATTTCAATCGGTACGGTATAATTTTTTCCGCCATTGCAAACGGTCATTTCCTGCTGTTCTATTACTTCAATTAAATATGAAAAGTCATTTATATCGTAGCCTTGCTTAACTGTTTCTTCAGGTAAGTTTGCAAGTATACTGCTGTTTGAAATATTGGTGATGACGCCGTTTTCATATTCCGGAAGTTCCAATGCGTCAGCACTGAGAGAGAAGACCGTCAGAATAACTGCCGACAGAATACAGGCAGTTAACAGAGCAAAGTATTTTTTGAAAGGTATTGCTTTTTTCATAACTTATCTCCAAGGCTGTTGTATGTATAGCCGTACCACTGTTCCTGAATGTTTCGCTTGTTTCGTCTGCTTATCGGCACAGCTTCACCGTTATTCATCATAAAACAATCGTTTTCAATGTCCTTGACGTGCTGAAAATTTACCATAATTCCCCTTGAACACACAGAAAACCTTCCGTCACTTTTAAGCGGAGCAATGAATTCGCTGAAATTTGTATAAAGCTCTATTACATTGTTGCACAGGTGTATCCGTGTTGTGTGTTGGTAAACATCGATATAATAAATCAGTTCTGTTTCAATACTGTGGACAGAGCCGTTTTTCTTTATGCTTATCATCGGTACGTTATAGTCAGGTTTAAGCTTGCATAATTCCATTGCGTGTAAAAATTCTTCGTCTTCTATCGGTTTTATGAGATAGTACACGGCATTAACGCTGTAGCTTTGGCGGGCAAATTCCTCGCTTGTGGTCAGAAAAATTATTTTACACAGGCTGTCCGCTTTAAATATTTGTTTTGCAGCATCCATACCTGTGATTTTATCCATATATATATCAAGAAATACAATCTGAAATTTACCGACCTCAAAATCTTCTAAAAATTCTTCGGCGCTTGAAAAATCCGTAAGCTCGTATTTTATGTTATTGCATTTTGCGTATTGATTCAATTTCTCGTTCAGTATATCTCTGTCTGATTTTAAATCATCAACAATCGCTATTTTCATATTACTTACTCCTTGTGTAAAATTACCCACATTGATTATATCACAAAATAAAAATAATCGCAACCGTTCGTGCTGAATTAATGCATTTCGTGATGAGGTACTTTAAATTTGTAATACAGATGAATATAATATTTAATAAATTGCTTTTTGGTGATTTCAGCAAATTATATTTTGCGATAATTTTGTATTTTGGAAGGAGGAAAATTATGAGTAAAGGTGCAGCAGCAGTAATTACATTTTTTCTGGGAGGTATCGGCGTACATAGATTTATGACGGGAAAAATCGGCACAGGCATTATCTGGCTGTTGACAGGCGGCGTGTGTGGAATCGGCTGGCTCGTTGACTTTATTATGGTTCTCTGCGGTAAATTCACAGATAAAAACGGCAATGTCTGGGGAGCGTAATTTTAGAAGAAGATAACACCTAACACTTAACAGACAGCTATTTTACTGATGCAAAAGAAAAGATTGCAGAGGCAGACAAGCTTCTTGAACAGGGCAAAAAGCACAACGCTAACGGTGACGCTTTCGGACTTGTAACAGTTATCTATTCGGTAGTTCTGTTCCTGCTTGGTATAGTGGGTACATTCAAGCGACTTCCAAACAGATACGTGATTCTTGGGGTTGCGATTGCAGGATTTTTGTTTGCAACAATATTTATGTTTACTATTCCAATGCCGACAGGCTTTAATATTTTAAGCTATTTCGGCTTGGCATAATAAAATAATAATTTTAGAAAGAGGTAATTAAAATGAAAAAAATGGCATTATTTCTTGCGCTTTGTATGATGGGTACAGCAGTATTCTGCGGTTGCGGCAGCAAGGACAATGGAGAGAGTTCAGCTAAAGAGTCGTCAGTTTCTCAGAGCGCTGAATCATCAGACACAGCTCAAGAAGACAGCGCTGAATCATCAGACACAGCTCAAGATGACAGCGCTGAAGTAAGTGTAACAGGTACATGGGGAGTTTCAGAAATTATTGACGCTGACGGCAACAGCCAGACATTTGAAGAGTATTGTCAGGCTCAGGGCGTAGATCCCGAACAGGTAGGTGGTAAATATACTTTTAATGATGACGGTTCGGCAATATGTACAGTTGCCGGTGTAGATGTTGAGGGCAGTTACGAATTTGACGGCTCAACATTAACACTTACAACAAACGGTACGTCAACACCTTACACATACAATGCAGAAAATGACACCCTTGAATGTACCGATGCAAACTTAGGCTCTACAAGCGTATTTGTAAGACAATAACGGGTATATATAAATTTGTTTACCAAAAATATAATTGAGAGAAACGGCTTAAACGTAGTGTTTAAGCCGTTTTTGCATGGCAGGTACAGAAGGTCTTGAGCTTTCGCAGTTTTGATGCTTTTTATGCTATTGATAATCGCCTGCTTACTTTTTCAGATATTGATAAATTTTTAATGTATAGCCTTATAAAAAGTTATATCGCCGAACGACAAGTTTTCTTACCGGATTATTATTATTATAGTGTTTCGCACAGGCATAACTGAATGATTACAATAACTGCTTTGAAACATCATAGAAATCTTACAAATAAGAACCGCAATTTTGATACAAAGCGTATCTAAATTGCGGTTCATTTTTTGTGTCTTAAAAACGGCTTGTAATCAGTGTTTACGGCATTTTTGACCTTTAGTAAAGTGTCAGATTGATTATAAAATATGGCTGTTTTGTAATAAAAAGGCAGTCTTTGAGTGTGTTTTCAGAGCCGATTTTTTATTCTGACACAAAACTTTCTGACCGTTTCATTTTTAAAAATAAGCGTTTCATTTTTTAAAATCGGAGTATGAATTTCAGCTTTTTTATGTATAGAATAGACTTGAAAAAGCGACAAAATAGCCTAATGAAGGTCGTTAGTTTTAGAACTGTATTTTGAAGTTTTGCGAGTCTTTTTACCGTCAATAATTTCTACATTTGACCTGCGCTTTTGTTCTTCCTGAACAGCTTCAAATATTTCTTTGCTGATAATGGCAGGATGACTGCCAACTGCATAATATTTCCTACGCTCCCCACGGTTTGTTTTTCTTTTCATCTCCGGAAAAGAAGTATTATGATTATTGATTTTAACAGAGGTGCAATTCTTGCCAAATCGGAGATTTTATGCTATTATTCAATATAATATAAACATTGTTTTTCGGGTGAGAAATATGCCTTCTTTTACAAAATACGCAATCAAGATTTCTTTTATGAAACTGCTGAATAAAAAGCCGTTGAGTAAAATTACGGTTAAAGACATTGTTGAGGACTGCGGAATCAACCGCAACTCTTTTTACTATCACTTCAGTGATATTCCGTCGCTTATTGAGGAAATTTTTACCGAGGAGACAGACAAGCTTATACAGTCGCAGACCGAGTCTGATACAATTTTTGACTGTCTGCTTTCGGCAATTGACTTTGCCCTGGAAAACAAGACAGCTATGATGCACATTTACAATTCGGCAAACAGGGAATTATTTGAGCAATATCTGAACAGGGTATCTCAACACGCTGTTGTAAGGTACATAGACGCCGTTTCGGGAAACTATAACATAAGTGATGACGATAAAGAAGTTATCGCAATGTATTACAAAAGCCTGCTGGTAGGTTTTGTGCTTGACTGGCTTTGCGGTGGAATGAAGTATGATTTAAGTACCAAACTGCGCAGAATTTGCGAGCTTTTTGACGGCTCAATGGAAAATGCGTTTAAGAACAGCTCAAAAAAATAACATAATAATATATATGAAACAGACATTCGGGTTCTCAAACAAGGCGTCTGTTTTTTAGTCAGATTTGCTTTCGTGCCTAAAAACAAGGCACGATTTTTTTTGTGTCTATTTTATTTTGTCTGTTTATTCAATAAAATATTAAGACAAGAAAATACAGGTAAGGAGTAATTGAAGATGAAATTCGGAAAAGCGGTTGTAAAAAGCCGCATAGCAATTCTGATTGTCGCAATTGTGCTTCTCATTCCGTCGGTGCTGGGAATGATATTCACACGTGTCAATTATGATATGCTCAATTATCTTCCCGATAGTCTTGACACTATAAAGGGACAGGATTACCTTCTTGAGGATTTTGACAAGGGTGCGTTTTCGTTTCTGATTTTTGAGAATATGAACGAAAAGGACATTGTCAGAACCGAAGAAAAAATTAAGGAGATTGATCACATAGTCACCGTACTCTGGTATGATGACATAGCTGATATGTCAATCCCTATGGAGGTGCTTCCCGACAAAATCTACGATGCGTTCAATTCAGACAATTCAACGCTTATGGCGGTGTTCTTTGACACTTCCAGCTCGGCTGATGAAACTATGGACGCTATAACGCAAATCAGAGCCGTTGCAGGTGAGCAGTGTTTTGTTTCGGGCATATCGGCAATGGTAACCGATTTGAGAGATTTGTGTGAAGAACAGGAATCAATCTACGTTGCAATCGCAGTAATTCTTGCCGTTGTTGCAATGATGATATTTATGGATAACTGGATTATCCCGTTTGTTTTCCTTGCAAGTATCGGAATGGCAATACTTATGAACCTCGGTTCAAACTACTTCCTCGGTGAAATTTCGTACATTACAAAAGCTCTGTCTGCCATTCTTCAGCTTGCCGTAACAATGGACTATTCAATCTTTTTGTGGCACAGCTACGGAGAGCAAAAGAAGATTTACGGCGACCACAAAACCGCGATGGCTGTTGCAATCAAGGAAACAACACGTTCCGTACTCGGAAGCTCAATAACAACCGTTGCAGGCTTTATTGCACTCTGCTTTATGACCTTTACGCTCGGACGTGACCTCGGAATTGTTATGGCTAAGGGCGTAATCTTCGGTGTAATCGGCTGTGTAACAATTCTTCCATCGCTCATTCTCGTACTCGACAAGCCGCTTGAAAAGACAATGCACAGGTCGCTGATTCCGTCAACGAAAAAGCTTGCAAAAGGTATTATTAAAATTTTCCCCGCTTTTCTTATTCTGTTTGTAATGATAATTTATCCGTCATATTACGGATACAGCAACACAAACAACGAGGTTTACTACGATTTGTCAAAGAGCCTGCCCGAGGATATGTCAAACGTAATTGCAAATACAAAGCTCAAAGAGGAGTTTGGCGTAGGTACTACTCACATGGTGCTGACCGACTCGAAATTGCCTGCAAAGCAGGTGCGTAAAATGACTGAAGAAATGGAGAACGTAGACGGCGTAAAATACGTTCTCGGACTTGAAAGCGTAGTCGGCTCGCTTGTCCCCGAGGAAATTCTTCCCGAATCTGTTACAAGTATTCTTAAAAGCGACAATTGGGAGCTTATGCTGATAAACTCGGAATATCAGACCGCTTCCGACGAGGTAAGTACGCAGATAGAACAGCTTAACAGCATAATCAGAAAATACGACGATGAAGGTCTGCTGATTGGTGAGGCGGCTTGCACAAACGACTTGATTGATATCACTTCGGTTGATTTTCAGGTTGTAAATATGATTTCGATTATTGCTATCTTTTTAATCATAGCAGTGGTTGAAAAGAGTATAAGCCTGCCGATTATCCTTGTTGCAGTAATTGAGCTTGCAATATTCATCAACCTTGGCTTGCCGCACTATATGGGCGAGTCACTGCCGTTTATCGCACCGATATGCATAAGTACAATTCAGCTCGGCGCAACGGTTGACTATGCAATACTTATGACTACACGATATAAAAAGGAACGCTCGCTCGGCAACGATAAAAAGACTGCGGTCACTACTGCGCTTGAAACCTCAATCCCGTCAATCATTGTCAGTGCAATGGGCTTGTTTGCCGCAACGGTCGGTGTTGCAATTTACTCCGACGTTGATATGATAGGCTCGCTTTGCGCACTTATGGCAAGGGGAGCAATAATCAGCGCACTTTGCGTAATTCTTATTCTGCCTGCAATGTTTATGCTGTTTGATAAGGTTATCGGAGTGACAACATTAGGTTTTAAGTCAAATAAAAACAATACGGAGGTAACTGTAAATGAGTAACTTAAAAAAATATATGCCAAAGGTGCTTTCAGGCGTCTTGAGTCTTACAATTCTTTGCTGCTCAATTGGCGTTGCGTCATATTCGGCAGGTGCAAAGAGCATGGATACTAAAACAACGAATACAAATATTTCGGACAATTCTTCAACCGCAAAAAACGCTTCGGAGGACAAAACCAAAAAGCTTTCAAAGAATGAAACGGTTTATGTTATTGCCAATGCCGACGGCTCAGCAAAAAAGGTTATCGTGAGCGACTGGATTAAAAATACCGCAAAGGCAAAGAGCTTTGGAGATATTTCAAACCTTGATAATATTGTAAACGTAAAAGGCGACGAAACTTACACAGTAAACGAAAACAATATGTACGAGTGGAGCGCAGACGGAAATGACATTTACTATCAGGGTACGGGAAAGTCGGAACTTCCTGTCGGACTTTCGGTAAGCTATACGCTTGACGGCAAAAAGATTTCAGCAGATAAGCTTGCAGGTCAGAGCGGTAAGGTGAAAATCCGCTTTGACTACACGAACAGACAATCGGAAAAAATAAAAATTGACGGCAAGGAAGAAGAAATCTACGTTCCGTTTGTAATGCTTACGGGTATGATGCTCGACAATGACGCTTTCAGAAACGTTGAGGTTTCAAACGGCAAGGTTGTCAATGACGGTAGTCATACCTTCGTTGCAGGTTTTGCACTCCCCGGAATGCAGTCAAATCTCGGCATAGACAGCAAGGATTTTGAAATTCCCGATTATGTTGAGATAACAGCTGACGTAAAGAATTTTGAGCTTGCAACAAGCTTTACGCTTGCCGCAAACGATATGTTCAGCGATATTGATTTTTCTAAGGTTGACGATAAGATTGATGCGTTGTCAGACTCTCTTGATGAACTGACTGATGCCGCAAATCAGCTTATTGACGGTTCATCACAGTTGTACGACGGGCTTAAAACTCTTCTTGACAAGTCGGGAGAGTTGATTGAAGGTGTTGATCAGCTTTATGACGGTGCAGAAAAAATCAGCAGCGGTGCACAAGAGCTTGACAATGGTGCCGGTGCACTTGCAAGCGGTGCAAAGGATCTGGACAACGGTGTGGGAACGCTTAAAGACGGCGCAGATTCGCTCGACAGCGGTGTAAGCTCACTTAACGATGGTGCAGTAAGTCTTGATTCGGGCATCTCGCAGTTGCAGGGCTATGTGGCAACGCTTTCATCGGGACTTAATACGATTTCAGGCAACAGCGAGTCGCTCAATGCGGGAGCAAAGCAGATATTTGATACTCTTCTTGCAACTGCCGATGTTCAGATTGCCGCAGCAGGACTTCAGGCTGATAAGCTGACAATTTCGAATTATGCTCAGGTGCTTGATAAGCTTGTCGGCTCATTAAGTGAGGATAACGTGAAAACTGTTGCTTATAATACTGCGCTTGAAACCGTTACTGCTACGGTGAACAGCCAGAAGGATGTAATCAGAGAGGCTGTTGAGTCAGCAGTAAGAAAGCAGGTTACTGAGAGCGTTTTAGCTTCGGCAGGCTATTCAATGAGTGCAGAGCAGTACGATTCGGCAATAGCATCGGGACAGATTCCTGATGAGGTACAGGTGCAGATTAATGCCGCAGTATCAACGCAGATGAGTTCTTCCACAATTCAGTCGACAGTTGACATCAACACACAGAGCCAGATTCAGTCGCTTATCGATGCAAATATGCAGAGTGATGAGGTGCAAAGCCAGATAAATTCTGCTGTTGAAAAAGCAAGTGCAGGTAAGGCTTCACTTTCTTCACTCAAAGAACAGCTTGACAGCTACAATATATTTTATCAGGGAGTGCTTACCTACACCGACGGCGTTGACAAGGCGAACGCAGGAGCACAGCAGATTCTCGGCGGAACAAATACTCTTAAAGAAGGTTCTTACACTCTTAAGAACGGCTCAGAACAGCTAAAGAGCGGTTCAGGCTCGCTAAAAGACGGCGTCGGAACTCTGAAGGACGGTGCAGACTCTCTTAATAGCGGTGCACAGTCGCTCAAGGACGGCACAGGCGAGCTTAACAGCGGAGCGAAGAATCTTGCGCAGGGAGTTGCTTCACTCAAAGAGGGAAGCAGTGCCCTTGTAAGCGGAGTAAAACAGCTTAAGGACGGCTCAATGACGCTTAACGATGGACTTGAAAAGTTCAAAGAAGATGGAATAGGCGTGCTTGTTGACGCAGTAGGCGGTAACGTAAATGGACTCGTAAGCAGACTAAAGGCTGTTTCGGAGGTTTCTTCACACTACAAGAGCTACAGCGGAATTTCCGATAATATGGACGGCAAGGTCGATTTCATTTACAAGACTGATTCCATTGAGAAATAACAGTAAATAACTCCTTAAGGAAACACTGATTAAATCAGTGTTTCCTTGATTTTTATAATATGATATACTTCTGTTTCAAGCAGACGGAGATGTATGTAAGTGGTGCAATTTAAAAAAGACTGGAATTGATGAACGTTATATTAAAGAGACCGCCGTAAATTCCCACCGTTTCCTTGAACTCTTGAGAAATATATTTCAGAGTAACAGCGTTGTTCTCTGTGACAGGCTTCTTGTAAGATATTCTGATTTTTGAAAAAGAACAGTCATTTGAATTTGTGAAGTACAAGCTTGAACCTTGTTTAATCAGGTTGAAATTATCAATGCCACACAGAACATAAAGTAACAGCTCCCGACCAAAATTGTCGGGAGCCTTTTGTATCGCAATTAATTTGTTTCCGAACAGAATTTTTGCACTATTACTTGTACCAGTAAACGCCGCTTCCGCTCTGTTCGAGCCTCCCGTTATCGGCTCTGAATGCTCCGCTCTGCATTCCGTAAGAGTAGTAGTATACATAATCTGATGATGTGTTAAGGAATACCATACAACTGCCGTCACTGTTTGTTGTTCCTCTGATGTCGGAATTATATGTGTCAAAATCGTCCATAATTTTGAATACTGTTCTGCAGGTCGATTTAATCATTTTTGCATTTGATGCAGAACCGCTTGCATTAGTATTATATCTGATTTTGTTCCAGCCAAAGAGCTTGATGTCTGCTGTGTTACATCCACAAGCGTCCGCAAAAACTCCACCGCCTTCCTTTCCGCATTTGTTGTTTTCAATGGTCATATTTCTGAAGTAATGATTTGTACTTCTAAGCTGTCCGAGGAAGATTGCACCGCCGTTGTTGCCACATTCATTGTTTGTTAAATTTGAGTAGCTGATGTCAAAGTCGGTGTGTTCCGAAACAAAGATTGCGCCGCCGTTCTTTTTTGCATAATTATTTGTGAAGGTTGACCTGCGAATTGTCGGCTCTGACAGACTTTCTGTATAGAATATTGCACCACCGTTTTCTCCTGATTTATTATTGTTAAAGGTACAATTCTCTATATAATTCTTTCCTCCGAAAGAAGTTATTGCACCGCCACATCTCTCTGAGTCGTTGCTTTCAAATGTGCAGTTTTTAATTGTAAAGTCTGCGTGTGAGTCAATTGCGCCTCCGTACCTTGCAATGTTATTTTTGAAAATACAATTGTTTATGTCAGCGTTTCCGCCTGAATTACGAATTGCACTTCCTGTATATTTTTCAAAAATACAGTTTTCTACTTTCAGAGAGCCGTCTTCATTTACTATACACGGAACTCCGCCGGCACGACCGGAGTATTTAAAAGAACCATTATCGATGCTGCTGTGGATTTTGAGAGATCCGCCATTTCTAAGAATCAATTCTTCTTTTGTATTGATTTTGTGTCCCTGAAGGTCAAGCTCAATATTATTTTTATGCTCTGTGCTTGTTCTAAATAATTCTGTTATTTCAGTGTCTTTACATAATGTGATCTTTGTATTTGTATATTTTGTTGCATAGTTCCACGCTTCGTCAAAGCTTTTAAAAATTTCCGTTTCCCCGTTGCAGCTAACCTCTGCTACCTTTTCGCCGACTGTGTTGTCCTTGAACTTATACATACCGGAGCTTTCGAGCATTTTCGGGAGAATTGTTGTCATATAGTAATCGTGAACATCTATGGCATTAATTTTGTTATCGAGAGTATCTGTGCCTCCGCTCGGATATATGCCTGTCATAAAGCTGACATATTCCTGGTTATTTGCATCTGCCTTATCTGATTGATTGCGGTCGTTGAGATATTTGATGTATGAAGGAGCAAGTGCGGAGTACATGGTGATGCCAAGCTCGTAGTAATTCCAGATTGCTTCGTTATCCTTTATGCACTGTTCAATAATGCTGTCAATCGAGGTGCCTGTTTTTGCGCCTTCAACCTTTGCTTTGAAGTTAATGAGGAACGGATTGCCTTCTGCTTTGTCTGCTTTAATGCTGAAGTTTGTGCCGTTCATATACTGTGTGCACCGCTTAAGGCTATCCCTGAGTCTGTATAAATCGTTGAGGTTGTCGTCACCGAAGAAATTGTCGATGAGCTTCTGGCTTTTGCTAAGCTCGTTTTTCGCTTTCCCAACTGCTTTCTTTGATTCTTCGATTTTTTTAGCGTCTTTTTCCTGTATTGCGGCTTCAAGATTTTTATTTGCATCTAAAAGCTTTGCCTTGTTTTTAATATAGGACATAATTACAGAGCCTTTGTCGTTGTAAACGAGAACAATCTGATTCAGACATTTGTAAAATTCATTGTTTTCGTTCTGCTTGATAGCCTCTTTAAGAGAATCAATTGATGTTTTAATGGTGCCGAGCTGTTCTTCGATTTCTTTAAGGGAAACCTCGGGAACAAGATCGGGTTCCTCTGGTGCAGGTGTGAAAAGAGTTGTGAACAAATCTATAACACCTGAAATTATTCCGCCGTACGGGAAAAGACCGACAACATTTTTTACTGCACTTACATATTCGCCCTTGGCAATGTTGTTGACTGCTTCAACTCCGGATGTAACGTATTTTTCGATTCTGTCATTGCGTTTCTGAAGCTTTTCTTTTTTTGACGTTTTTTCGCTTTCAGCTTTGTAATCGTCAACAAACTTCTTGATTTCCTTAATATCTTTTAGTGCCTGTTTTTCGGCTGTTGTTGAACCCTTGAGCAGATTGACAGAGTTTTTATTCATAACTGTGCCGATTGTCTGTGAAGGAGCTGCCGCCGAAACGGTTGTAAGCGTCATAGTTGCAACTGACGATAAAGCTACTGCCGACAATGCGATTGCGATTATTCTTCTTTTGATTGTTCCTGTCTGCTTTTTCATAATTATACCACCTTTTAGTTATTTAAGTTGTTTTGGTTTGTTTGTTTTTCTAAGGAGCTTTTGTCTGTTCCTTATCTTGTGACTACAGTATAACAGGGCGACTGTGACAAGATACGGACAAAAAAACAGGGAATTTTAAAAATATTTGCGAATATTTAAAAATCTGCGAAATTTTGCGAATTTAAAAATTCAAGACTTTAATTCATCTCATTGCTGTTGTTATATTTGGCAGTGTTGCTTTTGCTTTAAGGTAATTCCTTTTTATTGCACTTTGAAATTTCTTGTGATAAAATTTATAAAGGTGGTGCGTATATGAACAGAGGCTTTAAAGATATCAAGTTAATATGCTTATTGACAATTTTAATCTTTTGCGTTTTTCTATTTGGTTGTTCTGAGGATAAAGCAAAAACAAAGCCTGCCTCCGAAAAACAAAGTACGACTGAAAAAACTGATAATGATGATTTTACTCTTCTTATTTATATGTGCGGAAGCTCTCTTGAGAGTAAGAACGGCTCTGCATCAGACGATATTTCCGAGCTGTTAAGTGCAGAAATTCCCGATAAAGTTAATGTTGTGCTTGAAACAGGCGGCTCTTTGAGATGGAAAAAACACGGTATTTCGAGCGATAAACTGCAGAGGTATGAGGTGTCTGACAATAAGCTTGTACTTCTTGAGGAGAGTAAACTATGCTGTATGGGTGACTCCTCAACGCTTAAGGACTTCATTGACTGGGGTATAAAAGAATTTCCGTCTGAAAGGACTGCACTGATTTTATGGGACCACGGCGGAGGATTCCTCAAAGGTATTTGCAAAGATGAGATGTACAATAATGACTGGCTGACGGTGCAGGAGTTTGATGAGGCACTTTCAGAAAGCACTTTTTCCGGAAGCTTTGAATTTATAGGATTTGATTGCTGTCTTATGGCGAATTACGAAACAGCGCTGACGGTATCAAAATATGCTGATTATATGATAGCATCAGAGGATGATGAGCCGACAGGCGGCTGGGACTACAAGGCTGTTGCAGAAGCTCTCGGTACAAAAAGTTTTTATGATGTTATTCTGAACAGCTACGAAAAGTCTCATCAGGACAGTGATGATTACACTCTTTCGGCAATTAAGCTTAATGAGTTCGATAAGGTAAAAGCCGTATTATCGCAATGTATTGACAAAGCCGAAAGAAGTAACAACAAGCTTATTATGTCAAAGGCAGTTCAGGAGTGTGAAAGCTTCGGTTCGTCAATTGCATATTTATATGATTTCGGCGATATTGCAGATTACTTTGATGTTGATTATGATTTCAGCAGAATAATAAAAGCTGTGAAATCCGAAACAAAAAGTAACATCTCGGGGTTGAATATATGTTTTCCTTCCGATGATGAAAAAGCTCTTGAAAATTATCTGATGATTTCAGAGGACAAAAATTACTGCGATTATCTCAAAAACAATTATTCGGAAAACAGGGGGCAGATATGTGGAAAATCTCAATAATAACATTGAACTTAATATCGGCTTGCTCTGGTTTTCAGCTGTAATCACGCTGTTTATGCTTTTGGGAACAGTTACGGACAAAACTCGAAGCAGACCTTTTATGAAGTGCTTTTCAGCCTTGCTTGCAACAAATATTCTTATGCTTCTCGGCGAAAGCGGATTGTGGATTTTTGGCGGTTCACCGGACAATATTCCAATTTTAAAATTATGTGCGTTTCTTTCCTTCGGTTTAGGAGCGGTACTTGAAGTTTTGTATGCTTATTGCCTGATAGGCTTTGTCAGAGAACGGCAGAAAATATCGTGGAAATATGCGAAAGTAATTGCAGTTATCGGCGCAGTTTATCTTTGTATTGTTGTAATTTCCCTGTTTAACGGAATGCTGTTTGACTTTGACTCAAACGGATATTATGTTGACGGAGAGTATTACTTTATAGTGAGATTTCTTGATTTCATTATCCTATTGCTTGAAATTTTTATGGTAATCAGATTCTGGAAAATACTCACACTAAAAGGCACGATTTCTCTGCTTTCGTTCAGTGTACTGCCATTGCTTACAATGCCGTTGCTTTCATACTGGGACCCGACTCCTCTGTATATTGCAACCACTGTTTCTTTGCTTTTGATTTATATGCTGTTCCGAGGAGAGCTGACACGACAGCTTTCGGAAAAGGAAATTCAGCTTGTTGAAAAAAACAGGGAGCTTGCGCAAAAGGAACGGCAGATTACCGAAAACCGCATTTCAACAATGATAAGTCAGATACAGCCGCATTTTATATATAACACCCTCGGAACAATACATCAGCTGTGCCTTGAACAGCCCGAAAAGGCGGCAGAATTAACACGCAGCTTTTCTCAATATCTGCGAGGAAATTTCAGCGAGCTTAACAACAGCGTGCCTATTCGTTTTTCACAGGAATTGAATCATATAAAATGTTATATGAGCATAGAGCAGGTTCGTTTTCCTGATATTCAGATAGAATACGATTTGAAAGCTGAAGATTTTAATCTGCCTGCGCTTTCGGTTCAGCCGCTTGTTGAAAACGCCGTAAAGCACGGACTTATGGGACTTGAAAGCGGAGGTAAAATAACCGTATCTACTTATGAAACCGATACAGATTACTGCGTGTGTGTAAAAGATAACGGAGTAGGCTTTGATAAAACAGCCTTTTATGATAAAAAGAAGCATATCGGTATTGAGAATATCCGTGAAAGACTTACTGCTATGTGCGGCGGTACTCTGACGGTTGACAGTGTTTTAGGCAAAGGCACAACTGCCGTCATCACTATTCCAAAGGAGGAAGCAATATGAGAGCATTGACTGTAGATGACGAGCAGATTATGCTTAATGCATTGACTTCGGCTGTAAAGGAGTCGCCCGATATATCGTCTGTTGCACAGTTCACATCCTGCACGGCAACTCTTGAGTGGGCAAAAACCAATCCGATTGATATTGCGTTTCTCGATATAAGTATGCGTGGAATGGGCGGACTTGCACTTGCAGAAAAACTGCTTGAAATTCAGCCAAACTGCAAGATTGTTTTCTGTACAGGCTTTTCGGAGTATGCGGTGGAGGCATTTAAAATTCATGTTTCAGGATACCTTTTAAAACCGATTACGGCAAAGGCGGTACAGGCTGAAATTGACCACATAAAGCAGGAAAAAGCCAAAGAAAAAGCCAAAGAAAAAACCAAAGAAAAAACCAAAGACAAGCTTTTGACGGTTAAATGCTTCGGGAATTTTGAGGTGTACGCACAGGGAAAAATTCTTAACTTTAAGCGGTTAAAATCAAAAGAACTGCTTGCAATTCTTGTTGACCGCAGAGGTGCCGGTATGACGGCAAAGCAAATCTGTTCTATAATGTGGAGCGGTATTGAAGATGACAGTAAGCATATGACATATGTGCGCCAGCTGTTTGTAGATTTGCGAAATGCTCTTCGCTGTGCAGATGCAGAGGAGGTTCTCCAGCAAAACGGCTACAACTATTTTCTTAATACTGAGCTAATTGACTGCGATTATTTCAGTTATCTGCAAACCGGTGAACCAAGGTTTCACGGCGAGTATATGATGCAGTACAGCTGGGCAGAATCAACCTGCGCAGGTCTGATGCAAAATAACATCTGAATATTTATTATACACGGTTGGGCAAAAGCTCAACCGTGTTTTGCTTGCAGAAATTATAAATTTCTGTTTTTTTAGAAAAACATATCCATCTGTCACGCATTTGTCACACCCTGTATGTTAAAATAAGAAATAACAGATGATATATACCCGAAATTTTATAAATATTGAACATTTGTCCGTATTTTGTCATAGTGGGTATGTTATCATCAGTACACAAACTTAAATTAAATTCATTAACGGAGGAAATTATTATGAACATTTTTGAAACAATTCCGGCATACGATTACGTTATTGCAGTCACAGGCGTGTTGGGCGTGATACTGGGTATTGCTCAGCTCTGTGCAAAAAGGTGTATCGGTATTATGAAAATCAAGCAGTTCACAGAAGAAAGTGCAGGCAGATTTGCTGTTGTATCATCTGTAATTTACATACTGGGCGGAATTATAACTGCCGCCGCACCGTTTGCAGTAAGCTACATCAATTCGCAGAATTTCGGTTTCAGCCTGCCCACACTGCTTCCAAGCTGGCTTCTGATTGCAGTAGTTGCTGTAAATTTGATTTTAATATGAGAAAACCACTCCTTATCCGTGAAAAACCGTGAAAAATAATCAATTTAATAAAAACCGCTTAAACAAGCCGATTTTTGGGTGTTCGTTTTTGAACGTACTTGAAATCGGCTTGTTTTTTCTCGTTTTAAAATCAAGGAGAAGCCCCTGCAAATTCGGTCTGAGCGCCGATTCTGCAGGGGTCAATTTCTGTTATTAAATAGTTTTTAAACGCTTTTAAAACCGCTTTAAATAGCCGTTTATAGGCATTTAAAGATTTTTTATGTCCTTGATAACAAACGCTTTGGGTTGTTTTTGTGCGGACATTTTTATTGTTTTATGCGGACATATGTCCGCATTGCATAATAATCGGATTTTTTAGAACTTTTTAAGATAAGCGGCTTTATAGCAATGTCCTCATGCTCTAAGTTAGACTTCTTCATAAATATACACAAATTATTTATAATTATGCAATTTGCAACATCCCTTACTCCTCGACCTTACCGATCACCTTTCCTGCGATAAAAATGGTGTCATTTTTGTCATACGGAATGTCGCTGTAGGCTGGGTTAATTGAAATGAGCTTTGAGTTTCCAAGCTTCTTAACATACGATTCACCGTTTAAAACAAAAACTCCTATGTCTCCTACGTCAAGTGTTTTGGTTTTAAGAATAAGAAGCTTATCTCCGGCGCAGAATATTGGCTCCATACTGTCGCCGGCTACACGAATAATAAAGTCGGCCCGTCTTGATTCGTCCGTGAGTGGTACATTAATGATAGAATACGAGCTGTCGTCTCCTAGCCACTCACCAGTTCCTGCGGATGCAGGCATATCGAAATATTGTCTTGCTATAAGTTTTTTAGAAGACTTTTCTTTGCCTAGTTGATGTGAAGAATCTTCTTTTGTGTCAGTATTTTTATGTGTTACTTGAATTTCAGTCATGACGTGCCAGCCTATTTCGTGTAGTTCAGGATTATCGGTGCGGCCAAGCAAATAATCTACCGAGCATTCTAAACAATCTGCGATTTTCGCAAGGTTCTTTGAATTTATATCGCTACCATTAGCAATTTTTGAAATAGTATTTATCCCTAAATCACAACTACTTAATAGCTTTTTGGTAGAAATATGCTTTAACTTTGCGCAATGCCTAATTCTATCTGCAATTTCTGTTGAGTCATACCAAACTTCATATGCCATTTTTGTGCATACCTCCAAAAAATCACCTAATCAGGTTATTTTATTGAAAATCACCTATTAAGGTGATATACTGTAACTGTAGTAACCGCCATATGCTTATGTTACCACAGTAACAATTTATAAACAATATTTAGGAGGTAAAAAAAATGAATATCGGCGAAAACACCAAAAAAATCAGAATTAAATCAGGTTTAACACAGGAAGAACTCGCACAAAAAGTCGGCGTTGGCCGTTCGATGCTCGCTCAGATTGAGAGAGGAACTAAAACACTCAGTTTGCCGCTTGCAATTGAGCTTGCGGACGCTCTTAAATGTTCGGTTTACGACTTTGTCACAGGAAAAGGAGCCTAAAATGAATAAGATTGAAATACTTAAGGCAATGAATACCATTATCTTAGCTTTGAACAACGAAGAGGCTTATTTTGATAGCTGGATATTAACTGTCCCGGACGAAGCTACAGACGAAGATTTTGAGTATATAGCAGGTGATCCTGAACTGTTTACTGATGCGGTAAAGTTGTTTAAGGAGCTTATGAAAGAGTACCTTGATGACGGCCTTTATATCGGCGACATACTTTACTGAGGGGGCGTCATATGAACATCGGAGATAAACACCAAGGCTACAAGATAATAGCCAACGTTGAAGATAGGTTTGTTATCGGCCACAGTTCGACAGCTCTGGCGCCTTATGTTGTATGGTACTTGGATTCGCATAATAAACCGTGCGCAGGTAACTACTTCCACAGGAGAAAGGACGCAATCGCAGATTTTGTTTCGAGGGGGTTTGGCTACTATGATTGAACTTTTTAACAATAGGGGTTTTACGCTGTGTTACGACAGAATCTACGGCACATACCATGTGGTGACACCCAACGGCGATGAAGCTTGCTATGAGAACCCGCTCGAAGCTTGGAGTGTGTATATTGCACTGTTAGATACAGCAGTCAGACGCTCCATCGGTGATATGCTCGAGGCGACCGGGCGAAATAGATACACGGGAGAGATTAAGCGTGGATAGATTGACGATAAGAGAATATGGAGATTCCGGATGGGCCGGCGGTGATTATTGCGAAAAAGTGCCGCTGCTCTGCGAAGCATATGAGTTTTCCTGCGGTTCGTGTCCTCTTGGCAGAGTGCTTGAGAAGCTTTGTAAATACGAGGACACGGGACTTGAACCCGAGGCGGTGCAGGTACTCGCCAACGAATACATCATAAATAGTCGAAACCGCCACGGTTGAGCCGTGACGGTCTGCAGGGGTTGACCTCCCTGCACTGATGATGACAGGTCAAAAAAGAAGGTGAAAGCGTGGTATATCTTAATACCGCAGATTACGCTGAATACAGCGGATACAGCGAAAGACATGTGCGCCGTCTGGCGAGCGATAATAAAATCAAAAACTGTGTTAAACGAGATAATCGCAATAAAGATGTATATCTTATCCCTGTAACCGAACTCTCCCCGGATAAACAACTCGAATACTACAAAACTCGTAGCTTACCAATTCCGGATGAGCTGCTGCCGAAGCCGAAAAATAAAAAGCCTGCTCAGAGGCAGAAGAGCTTCGAGGAGTTCTCCGAGCCAGAGCGTGAGGAAATTAACCTCTGGTATCGCATTATTGCAGACTGGGACAAATATTGTGCCACCGCTGAATGCAACAGAGGTGAAGCCACGAAGTCGTATATAGCTTACGCAAAGGACAAATACCCAGATGTAAAGCTTTCATCGGGAACGCTGTACCGCAAGAAAAAGGCGATAGAGGAAGGTAACTTGTCCAGCCTGGTTGATACACGAGGCAAGGCTCGCAAGGGCTACAGCGGTGTTCCGGATGAGATAGTGTGTCTGTTTAATAACCTGATACTCAACGAGCATATGAAAGTCGCTCGGGCGTATGAAACTATGCAGATTAAGTTTGAAGAGGATAACGAATATGAGCTTATGGCTAAGCTGCCGAGCATTGATACCTGCTACAAAATGTATAAGAAAATTCCGAAGGTACTTCTCGCGCTGAGTCAAGGTGAGAAATACTACAGCGATTACTTTGAACCGACAATTGACAGAGATTACAGCGATATCGGAGTCAATGATGTCTGGGTAGCGGACGGACATACAATAGATGTTATTGCCGTTGCGGAGGACGGCACAGAAACACATCACAGACCCACGCTGTCGGCTTTTGTAGACCTGCGAAGCGGCGTTTATGTGGGCTGGGTAATGACTGATAACCCGTCGTCACAATCAACTCTGTTAGCTTTACGCAAAAGCATTATGAAGACCGGAACAATGCCAAGATATATTTTGTGCGATAACGGCAATGAGTATTTAACGCACGATATAGGCGGCAGGGGTCACAGAAACCGCAAAAACCCTAAAGAACCAATCAAGATGCCCAAAACAATTCTTGACAGATTAGGAATTACGATGGCGAATGCTCTTCCGGCAAACGGCAAGGCAAAACCGATTGAACGATATTTCAGAGATTTTACATTCCTGTCTACCTTGTTTGATACATACTGCGGCTCAAGCGTGACTACTCGCCCGGAACGGCTTAAGGAAAACCTCAAGGCAGGCAAGGCTCCGAAGGACAGCGAGCTTGCACAAACTATCGACAAAATGATTGAAGGCTACTTCAATCACCGTATATATAACGGTCCGGTAGTAGCTGACCGAGGCAAGAAGAAAATTGATGTGTATAACGAGCATCTGCAGAAGCTGAGAATGCCGAGAGATGAGAATGTGCTCAATCTTATGATGATGCGTACCTCAAGAATACAGACGGTCGGCAAGAATGGCGTGAGCATTGTGGTTCGTGGCGAAAGGCTGTACTACAAGAATGATAACCTCCACTGGCTGCAGGGCAAAAAGGTATATGTACGCTATGACCCCGAGGATTTAATGTCGGTTCGTGTATATAGCGAAAAGGATGAGTTAATTGATGTTGTGTCTCTGAATACCGATATGATGCAAGGCTTCTTGTCACAGGTTGAGGACCAGGAAGGTCTGAGCAAGGCTATGAAGACCAAGCGCCGCTACAAGAAAATTGTCAAGGATAAGCTTAAGGTTATATCTGAAACAGCTCAGGAAAGACACGGTAACATTGATGTGCTTAAACTTTACGAGCGCAAAGCCGAACGAAATATGCAGGAAACAACATTTAGTCACTCTGCTCCGATAACGGAAATTGTTTATGCAGAAGAGCAGGACAGGCTGCCTGAAGCAGTTGGCGGCGAGGCTAAGGTTGATATAAGGCGGATGATAAAAAACGCAGAAAAAAGAAAGGACGATTACTAATGACAGCATTACAGGAAAAGCTCAGGGCATATGTTGACAGCTGTGGCACACAGACCGCTGCAGCAAAAAATATAGGCTACAGTCCATCGGTTATAAGCACCTACTTAAAGGGTGAATATAAAGGTGATGTTGGCAAGCTTGAGACCAAACTGACGGAGATATTTGCGAACCTTGAAGCTGAAAAGAGTGTTGCGAGTGTGTCAACTAACGGCGGATATGTTGCAACATCAATAAGTCAAGGCGTGTATGACACGATCCGCCTCTGCCACCTGAAGGGCGGTCTGGCTATTGAGTGCGGCGATGCCGGCATAGGCAAGACAATGGCGTGTAGAAAATATGTCAGCGATTATCCGAACACGGCGATATACATTACGGTTAATCCGTGCATAGCGACCACAGCAGCGTTTCTGAAATATATGTGTATGGTTATGGGACTGCCGATCGGGCGTAAGGATGATATGTGGCTGAGAATAGCTCACAGGCTCAGCGGCGAGCGCAAGGTGCTGATTATTGACGAAGCACAGCATCTGCCGATCAAGACGATTGAAACAATCAGAGCGTTTTTTGATACCTACCCCGAAATTGGCGTGTGCCTTGTAGGCAACGAGGATACATACAATAACCTGCATCGTGGTAAAACGGCATTTGCACAGATAATTAACAGAACCAAGCTTACGGAGATAAGACACACAAATCAAATAACTGCACAAGACATTGAACTCCTCTTCCCGGCAGTTAACGGGAAGAAAAAAGAGATTGAATTGCTGCTTAAAATTGCTCACTCTGAGCAAGGCGTCAGAGGAGCGCAGAATCTTTACAGCAACGCTATCGACAATCAGGACATAAGCTATGCCGGACTGGTGGCAATGTCAAAGGCAATGAAAATCAATTTAAGAGTAGCTTAAAAGCACTTTGAGGAGGGTTTAAAGAATGTTAGACACACTCGGGATAATAGCATACACAGGCAACAAAGCGATACACAAGCTTGCGGAATGGCTCGGAATCTTATGTTACATCATCGGCCGCATACACAAGGCGATAATCGTTGGAACGGCATTGGCGTATGTGGCGTGGGTGATTGTAACCGGGGTAGATCACGTCAATCTCATAATCGGAGCATTTGGGGCACTGCTTATATTTCCGCTACTGTACGTTATATACAGCGAAAAGGAGTAAGACATGAAGTATAGTACAAAGCTTGATGAGTTTCTGAGTTTCCTGCGTGAGTGCAGTCAGGAACACACGGCGGCATCGGCAGCGGAGGCAGATCTGAACGACCAAACGCAGGATTTGCTCCACTGTCTGGAGCTTAACGACAACAAGTACCACAACCTTGCGCGCATTTCGAAAGCGCTGGCGACAGTCAGACAGGAACGCAGAGAAGCCAAAGACAAGGAAACGATACTTGAGCCGATAACTGAATGGATACAGCAAAACGGCAGAACCATCAAGGAGCTTGAACGACTTCTCGGAGCTGTCAGGAAAGCTGAAAGAAGCACCGAGGGCAGGATATATGCCCCGAGGACGGATATTGTGGACAAGGTTCTGCGGTAAAAAAACGAGGGCATCTGCCCTCGCGCTAATGTGGCTGTCGCTTCGGCGGCAACGGTTCCAAGCCCGTTAAACACAGAGGAGCGAAAAAATATGAGAGGAGCGTAAAAATGACAGACAAAGAAAAGCTTGACCTTAAGCTTGAGATCAAGGCTCGCAAGCTGCTGCTTAAGAAGCTTGGCAACGTATCTGAACGTATGAACAAGCAAGCGCAGAAGCAGATTGATAATCGTAAAGCTGAAGTTGAGCAGATGAGCGAGTATCGCAGCATAGAAGAAGCTCGTGATGCTTACGGCTGGAACATTATAACGGAAGAACAGTTCGAAGAGTTTAAAAAGATGTTTGAAGCCGGAGAGGACTACGTTGATAACAGAGTGTCCGCAGAGGAAGTTGCATCAGGTATGCTAAATGACTTTTTGTCGAGGATTAAGCGAGATATAAGAAGTTTTGAATTTGAGTTATTGCCATCTGCAGAGCAGGAGACAATGCGTGAAAAGCACAGACGGATTATTGAGAGAAGAAAAGCTCGGTTCGGAGGTGGCAGTGATGACTAACAAAGCATACATAATCAAACAACCCGGCGAGCTGTGGTGGATACAAGAGGCAATTGTTCCGGTAAAGGTTGTAGCCTTTGTGGGCGATAACATAACTGTAAGAGTTAACTTTAAAAACGGCACATACAAGTGCCTTAAATACACAAGGCAGGATATCGGACACACGATATTTACGAAGAAAGAAGACGCCGAGAAGGCACTGTTAGGAGCGTGATGAAATGACTAAAATATGCGCACACTGCGGCAATGAGTTTACTTTGCAAGGTAGAAATCAGAATTCAAGGAAATACTGCAGCAAGGAGTGCTACACTGAAGCGAACAAGAAGCTTGCCAGTGAACCGGGTGCAAGAATTAGGTGCAGAAGATACGACTGCTTGTACCGCCCACAGAAATCGGCTGATAATGGCTGCGACTACTTCTTAATAACCGGAGAGCTCAGAAACTGCCCTCCCGGCAAGGATTGCACCTGCTATAAACATGCAACACCTGCCGAACGCAAAGCAAGGCAAATTAAATCCATTAACAGTGCTCTTGGAGGGTGGTATTACTATGGATAAAGCTGATTGGGATAAGGTTAAGGAGAAGCTTAGCACTCTTTTCGGCAAGGCTGAGTTGGAGTGTGACGGCTACAAGGTTGACTTATTTAAGGAGTATTACAACGAAAACAGGCTTTGTATATCGGTTTACATCGACGGACATATGAAAGGCAAATGGCTCACCGAGGATTGCGAAGAGCGCAGACGATTTGTGCACCGCAGAAAGCACTTACTCAGACTTCCGAAAGGTTTCGATAAGAAGGGATTAACTAAAAAGGAGCTTAAGGCGCTGGATGAACAGCGTACATACTATGGCTACAGCTTTGCGTGGCTTAACTTTGACGAAATGCGCAGGCACTTTGAGAAGAACAACAAGGAAATCAAGCTCGTAGGTGATGGCAATGACTGAGCAGGAATGGAGTGAGGTTACCGAGAAGCTCCGCACAATCGGCGCAAGAGTACAGCTCGATTGCGACGGCTACAAAATCGTGCTTACTTGTGCGCCACTCAATGATTACAGGAACTGCATTAAAGTCGTGATACCCGGAAAGGCTCCGGGCGGATTATTAGTCCTCGACTGCGAAGAGCGCCGCCGATTTGCACGACCGATAGAGCGCAAGCTCAAGTTTCCGCCGGGCGTTGAGCGTTGGAAATGCACGCCTGAGGAACTCGAAAGAATAGAGGCTGACAGAATCTACACGGTTTACTGCTTTGAATGGCCGAACATATATGAGCTGCGGCAACATCTCGAAAATAACAACAGGAGTATAAGATTGATATGAAAGTATATAAGAACAAACTTGGCGAGTACATCACAGTCAAGCCTTGCCGGGACGGCAAGAGATATATGGTTGTGGCGTCCGATAAAATGTCGGATATTCTCGGCTGGCGCAGAGTGAGAAGCAAATATCTGCCGATATGCTCAACGGCTGAGGAGTGCGAAAAACACCTTGCATTCTACGCAAGAATGCACGACTACAGATACGTATTCGACGACAACTTTAATTAGCGTACACCGAAGTACATGGTACATCGTTCCTTTCTTAGGGGCGCATAAGCGCCCCGCCTTAATGCGGCTGGCGTAAAGCCAACGGTCACAAGCCCGAAAACGCAGAGTGAGGAAATGTTATCGAATGGAGGAACAGCAAATGAAATCAAAGAAAATCACGAAAAACGGAGCGATAAGCATTCCGAAGACTATGCGCCTTGAAACAGGATTGCACCCGGGTGTAGGTGTTGATGTTGAGCAGAACGGCGACACAATCACCATCAAGCCGCATGTGCCGACTTGCAGGTTCTGCGGCGGTGTTGAGCGTGTAAAAAGCGTAATGGACATTGAAATCTGCACAGACTGTGCAGCCAAAATCCACGAGGCGGTGTTATCTTATGACTGATGTTAAAGCGAAGATTGACCGCCTTGCAGAAATCAAAAAGGAGTCTGAGCGGCTCAAGGCTGAAAAGGATACAATCGAAGCGGAGTTACTAAAGAACGCTGAATCAGACCTTGCAAATACGAAATACAAGTCCGTAAGCTATGCCGGAACAAACAGCAGCGTTACCGCAACCGTTGCAGACAGCGTGAAAATTACATACGCAAGCTTCCTGCCGGTTATTTTTGGTAAGGCTTATGAGGACTTGACGAAAACAACAACAAAGGTTGAGCTTACTGACCCGGCGAAACGCCTTATTGCAGGAATATGGACAGGTAACTACGATAACCACTCAACGGTTGACGAGGTTATCAAAGCTATGGCACTTGACGAAAAGACCGAAAAGCTCATCCGAAGGAAGTGTAAAGGTGTCAATTACAGCAAGGATGTTGCGAACCTCAAAGCGATAGTCGGGTACAACGATACTCAGGCGCAGGAATACGCATACATGCTCATGGAAGCGGCAGTCTGGCAACAGTTTAAAACGCTGCTGGAGGTCAATGGTGTCACGGCGGACAAAGAGGTAAGCGATATACTGGACAAGATTCAGGCGGCATTTGTGGTCGAGCAGACACCGAAAATCAGCCTGACGGAGGTATAGCTATGGCTCTGACGGCGGTTGAAATTCGCAAGGTTTACGCTCTCGGCGCAAGGCTCGGTCTGGTTGAGAGCAACAACAAAAACGATGCACTCCACGCTCTTGTTGAGGGCATTACGGGCAAGGGCAGTGTTAGTAATCTTAATGCTGATGAATACAAGGATGTTATGACGGAGCTGTACACAAGGCTCAGGCTCTCTCAGCTTGAGCCTCCTCCGGAACGGCACAGTAAAAAACGATATGAAAGCAACCCCGGCAAGATAACCGAGGGTCAGCAACGCAAGGTTTGGGCACTGATGTATCAGCTCGCCGGGTGCGATACAGAGCCGCCAACAGCCTCTCTCGGCGAGCGATTGTCTGGCATAATCAAGCGGCAGTTCGGTGTAGACGCGACCCAAAGGCAGCCGATGAAGTGGCTGTCGTATAAGCAAGGCAATCAGTTGATTGAGATTATCAAGAATTATGTCAAGAGTGCAGAGAGAAAGGCTATGCGGCGTAGCGGATGAGATGATGAGGTGATTGGATGTCGGATAAATACAAAATAACACTTGAGGATTTGGATGGTGATCAGCGAGAGCTTGCGGAAACAATCGGACTCGAAGCGTATCTGAAACTTGTGGAAAGCCGAGGCGGTACAACGGTGTATGTAGCTAAACAGGATAAGCTTCAGGCACTCAAGAGAAACGCAGGAATAATAAGGGACTTTAACGGATACAATCATAAGTATCTGGCTATTAAGTACAATGTATCGGACAGAACAGTCAGAGAGGTGTTAGAGGCAGACAGACAAGCTAAATCCGGCACGCAATTATCCTTTTTCGATGAAAACTGAATACGGGGAAAATCTTTGAAATGCTTCCACTATAACTCCCCAAATTTATAAGTTAGAATTAAATTGTGAGGTTTAATTCTAACTTATTTTTTTGGTGGCGAGGTGAGGTTATGAATTTTGGAGCGGACACTTGGTGGATTGTGACGGGTGTTGCGACTGTCGCTATTGCGATTATAGGCTTTTTTCTTAAGCGCACCATGAACACGCAGGACGCACACAGCAAGGACATTAACCGAATCAAGCTCACCTATGTCACAAAGGAAGAGTTAAAGGAAACAAGAGATGGATTGTCTGCTGACATTAAGCTGACACAGGCTGATGTTAAGGAAATCAAAGAGCAGATGCTCAGTAAGCAGGATTATTACCGTCTGCAGACTCAGACGGAACAGAAAATAGATAAAATCTATGATTTGTTATTGAAATATCACGGAGGTGGACACGAAAATGGATAACGAAATGATGCGTGATATGAAACAGGCACGGTTTCGCAACAACAATGCGGCGGTGCTTCGTGCTTTGAACCTATTACGCATAAGGTATGAACGCTTAACGGATGTCAAGTACGCTCTCAACAACATGGAAGAGCAGGAGTTTCTTGACTGCGTGAACTATTTACAGGAAGCAGGATATGTGCAGCTCCGGCGAATCCGCACCAAGGAAAAGGCGCTGCTCGCTGATTGGGACTACAAGGAGCTTGAAGGTAAGCTTACGCATAAGGGCATTAAAATCCTGTGTGGCGACGAGATTGACAACAGTATCGGGGTGATATAATGAGCCGCAAAAGAAGAGCTAACGGCACGATTGACAAGCTCAAGCCTGCACTCAAGGACACTGTTGATCAGATGTTGCTTTCGGGGCAATCGTACCGTGAGATATGTCAGTATCTTGCTGAGAACGATGTGCAGCTCACCCAAGCAAGCGTGAGCCGATATGCTCGGAGGTTTTTGGCGAGTGCGAATGAGCTGCGAATAGCTCAGGAGAACTTCCGGATGATACTGACCGAGACGGAACGCTATCCTGACCTTGACCCGGCTGAAGCTATTTTGCGATTGGCAAGTCAAAAAGCCTTTGATGCACTCTCGCTCATCAACGAGGACAGCTGGGCGGACACAGACCCTGACAAGATTGTAGCCAACGCTACGGCACTCGCCAGAGCTGTTGCGTACAAGAAGAAAAATGATATGTCCGTTAAATCGGATGAGGAGATTGCACTCGAAAGCAATCAGGCTCTGCTATATGAAAACCTCAAGCGTGATAATCCGAAGCTGTATGATGAGTTGTATGAGTACATCAAAGCTCAGAAAGCCGCTGAGAGGGCGAAACGCAATGAATAGTCGTTGGTATGTGCTGCAGGTCAGCACCGGCGAGGAATACGAGGTTGTAAAACAGCTCAAGGCTCGTGGTGTTAAAGCAATAGCCCCGATCGAAAACAGGGTCATACGCAGAGGCAGAGCGTGGACAACTCAGATGTATATGCTGTTTCCGGGTTATGTCTTTGTGGAAATCCGGTATAACTACGGCTTGTACTATACAATCTCGGGTATCAGACAAGTGTTAAGGATATTGCCGAGCGGACAAAGTCCGATACCGCTGACGATTGAAGAGGTGAAGTGCCTGACCAAAACGGCAGAGTTACTGCACGAACCGTCTGTCATTAAATTTGATTTGAACGGCGATTATGAAGTGGTTAAAGGTGCTTTAAAAGGTCTTAAAATCGTCAGAATGCGGCGCAGATACCGCAGAGCTGAAGCTGAAATACTTTTAATGGGTAAGAAACACAACATTACGCTGTCCTTTATTGAGGACACACAAACGCAGGAAAGCAAAGGCGTTGATTCGTCCGTCTGAGCGGAACTGCCGTCATAGCTTTATCCAACGGCGAAGTAACGAGCGCTGGATGGCGAAGCTATATCTATCTGAATTTTTGGAGGTTGTAAAATGAGAACCATATACACAGGCATGACTTTTGAAGCCGCATTTAAAATGATTAAACACAGCGATGCTATGAGGCTGCCACACTGGAACCCGAACACGAGGATAAAGGTTCAGCGACCTGACTCCGGCAGTGCAAATACTGCCCCGTATCTGTATGTTGTGAGCGATAAAGGCAGAGTGCCGTGGATTCCTACATACCCCGAGATGTTTGCTACAAACTGGGAGATTGTCGATGATGAAAATGGATAAAACAAAAATTTTTCCGCTGCTCCTGATCCTGTTGGATTTAGGGGCGGCGGTTGTTTATGGGTTAAAACACGAATGGAAAATGGCTGTATACTGGATAGCCGCCGCAGTGCTTAATGCGGCGGTGACTTTTTGAAAGGGGCAATTTTTTATGATAACACTACTTATTGCACTGTATGTGCTTGCGGCAAATGCTATTGTAGTTCCTGATGGGTGCTTTGTTGCTGTCTGGATACTGGCTGTAATATCAACAATAGCTAAAGCGGTAGGACTTATTGTAAGGTCCTGCGACAAATCTTAAAGGTGATTAAAATGGCAAGTAAAAAGCTTGACAAGCTTGAGGAACTGCTCAAGGCGACTGATACAAAACAGGAGTTTGATATTGTTGCTGACCTGCAGTCCCTTGAGCGATTATACGGAGTGCTAAAGGCAAAGGACTACCGGAAAAAGCTCCGCACGCTTGTAATTAAATACGAGCAGGACGAACTCACAGAAATCCGCAAAATCGTTGTTGAGAAGTGCCAAGCCGGAGATTTAAATGCGATACGGCTTTACAAGGAATACTTCGCCCCGGCTGAAGCCGCTGCCGAGGACGACGGTCTGATTGAGGTATTGAGCAAGAGAGCAACGGAGGTGTTCGCCGATGAGTAAATACAAACAATTCTCTCCGAAGCAGCTCCGTGTCTTGACTTGGTGGATGCACCCTGAAGTATCTAAAAAATACAACGCAGTCATTGCTGACGGCTCTATCCGTTCCGGCAAAACAATGTCAATGAGTAACGGTTTCGTGTTCTGGGCAATGAACAGGTTCAGCGAACAGAGCTTTGCGATTTGCGGCAAGACGGTAGGTTCTTGCTATCGTAATGTGATCAAGCCGCTTATTCAGATGATTTCCGGCAGATACCAAGTCAAGTATCTGAGAAGTGAAAACCTTATGATAATCAAGCAGGGTGCAAAGACAAATTACTTTTATATCTTTGGCGGCAAAGATGAATCCTCACAGGACTTGATTCAGGGTATTACCCTCGCCGGGGTGTTGCTTGATGAGGTTGCCCTTATGCCTCGCTCTTTTGTCGAGCAGGCTCTCGCCCGTTGCTCTGTGACCGGGTCAAGGTTCTGGTTTAACTGCAACCCAGATACGCCCTACCACTGGTTCTACAAGGAATGGATCGAAAAGTCAGAGAACAAAAAAGCTTTGTATCTGCACTTTAATATGGACGATAACCTCACGCTTTCGGAAGAGGTTAAGAACAGGTACAAATCTCTTTACAGCGGCTCATTCTATGACCGTTACATTGAGGGTCTTTGGGTTGCCGCTGACGGTCTTGTTTATCCGATGTTCAGCAGAGATAAGTGTGTTGTACCGACGCAGAACAGGTCTTACACAATGTACTATGTGTCTATTGACTACGGCACATTAAACCCATTTAGCGCAGGATTGTGGGGCCTTTGTGGAGGAGTGTGGTACCGCATCGGCGAGTACTACTATGACGGCAGAGAGCACGGTCGACAAAAAACCGATGATGAGTATTACGCGGAGGTTGACAAGCTTGTCGGGGGTCGCAATGTTCGCTCAATCATCATCGACCCGTCTGCGGCGAGCTTTATCACGCTTATAAGGCGTAAGGGTAAATATGCCGTACTGAAAGCGGATAACGCTGTATTAGACGGTATCAGAGAAACAGCGACCTGCTTGCAGACAGGAAAGATTAAGTTTAACGACTGTTGTGAAAATACTTTTAAGGAATTTTCATCTTATGTCTGGGATACCAAGCATGCCGAGGCGACGGGTGAAGATAAGCCAATGAAAGTACACGACCACGCAATGGACGATATTCGCTATTTTGTTAAAACCGTTGTAACTAAACACAACGGCGCAGTGACCTTGAGGAGGTGATGCAGATGATTGAAAAGAATAACCTTGACGACTTATCGTGGCTTATGCCGGGACAGCCGTTTCCGCCGCCGTGCACTCGGCACAGGCTACAGAATTACATAGAAAACAAGCAGCTGTTTGAGGATAAACACGCATTGGTGTACAAAGCACAATTCAAGAGAATTGAAAGGATAATCGGCAATTTTCAAGAAGTTGTATCCTACGCTAATGTCTTGAACTATCAGAAGCTCCTAACTGTCAAAACCGCCGACCTCGTGTTTGGTGAAGCACCGACCGTTACCGTGTCCGATGATGCCGTGCAAAAGGAGATTAACGGTATTCTTCTTGATACCGATTTCTGGCATTATATGTATATCTCGTGCGTTGACCTCAGCCGATACGGTGACACGATAATAATGCACAGTGCTGACGGTAAGCTCAATGTTGTGCCGCCCTCGGCTTGGTTTCCTGTTGTTGATACATACAATATCAGAAACTTCAAGTATCACGCCTTTTGCACGCTGTACATAGTTGACTCCGGGAAAGAGCAATACGGCTTGCACACGCAGATTCACTGCCCCTCGGAACCGGGCAAGTGTGATGAACAGGATTACCTGCTTGAGGGTAATCCGGGAGCTTTTAAGATTGGCAAGCCGCTGAAGAGACAAAAAGAAGTATCTGTTGAAACAAGGCTAAACACCTGTCCTGTTTACCGGATAAGCAATATGCTCACATCTGACCGCCTCTTTGGCTTGGATGATTACCGCAGTGTTGACAGTATCATATCCGAATTAATGGTGCGAATAAGCCAAATAAGCAAGGTACTGGATAAGCACGCCGCACCGAGTATGACCGGACCCTCATCGGCACTAGTGTGCGATCAGCTGACGGGCGAATGGAGATTAAAGCTCGGAGATTATTTTCCTAACGATGATCCCAGCGTTCCTCCACCGCAATACATTGTCTGGGATGCAAGCTTTGAAGCAAGCTTCAAGCAGATAGAGTTGCTGATTAATCAGCTTTACACAATCAGTGAGATGGGTTCGGCAATTTTCGGTGACCTCAGCAACAAAACAGGCGAAGTTCCGAGCGGTTCAGCGCTCCGCCGTCTGATGATGTCGCCCTTGGCAAAGGCTCGGCGCATTGCGAACCGCTATGACCCCGTTATCAAGAAGCTGCTCTCCGCCCTGCTTGAGATAAAGGGTATAAAGTACAGTCCTGCCGAGATAACGGTAACTTGGAACGACGGCTTACCCGCTGACCCGTCCGAGGATGCGGAGATCGCAAACCTCAGAACAGGCGGCAAAGCTACACTGTCACAGCTTACAGCAATTAAGCGGCTTGATAAAATGTCGGACAGTGACGCCGATGCTGAGCTTGAGCTTATTATCGGAGATGACATATCTGCAACCGTCGGCAGCTCTCCGCCGGATCCTGAGTTGACAGCGTTGGAGGTCGAAGATGAACAATGAAGACAAGCTTATAGCTGAGCTTGTTAAAATCTACACCGAGGCACTCGACAAGCTGCAGAAGAAAATCACAAGCAAGGCTACGCTCGGCAGAGCTACTGCCTATGAATACAGTCTTTACAGGCAAGTCAAGGAAGAGCTTGAGAAGCTCAAGAAAAACTCCTCGGAAGCGGTAAAAAAGCTTGTGCAAAGCTCATACAAAAAGGGCTTAGACAGCCTTTTAAAGGATATTGAAAGCGTTGAAAAACGGAGCTACAACCTGTTTTCGGGGCTTAATGTCAGACAAATAGAGCTTATCGCAGACAATCTGACCCGTGACCTGAACAATGCTGTAAATCTCATCGGGCGGCGGTATGATGATCTGATACGCAGGGTTACCCTTGAGGCAACAGCGAAAAAGTTGTCGCAAGGTCAGACTATCCGCCAAATGCAAAAACAGCTCGCTGAAGAACTGCGGAAAAACAACATACATTATGTTGAGTACGCAAACGGCAACAAGCACGGTATTAAGAGCTACGCCAATATGGCGGCACGCTCGACCACTGCTGAGGCACAAAACAAGGCAAAGACGGTACAGGGCACTGAATGGGGTTATGACTTAGTTCGTATGACATCACACTATCCGACCTGTGAGATTTGCGCTGTGTATCAGGGCAGAGTGTATGCGCTGACCAGAGAGGCGGCAAATGGCAAGTACAAGGATAAAAACGGCAAGCCGCTGAGGTTTCCGTACTTGTACGATACCGCCTTTGCTGACGGTTATGAAATAATCCACCCGAACTGCCGCCACCGCATTAGCATCTTCCCGGCTCGAGCCTACACACTTGATGAACTTGCGAGGTTTAGTCGTATGAGTATGCAGCCATTTGAGGATAACCGACCCGATAACGAACGCAAAGCGTATGCCGCCGAGCAAGCGACAAAGCGCAAGCGAAATGAAAGCTACCGGCAATATCAAGATATCAAAGCTCATTTGCCGAACGATGCTCCGAAAACCTTTGCAGGCTGGCAGAGAATGAAGCGAACGAACTCACAGAGGTATCAGGATTTAATGGCTGATTATAGATATATCACCAAACGGATAAACACCCCCTAAAATCGCTTGTAAGCCGATTTTATTAAGGGTATCAAGTTACTTGGCTGAAATTTTTTAAAACAAATTAAACGCTGTTAAACGGTGTTTAAACGCATATGTAATTAATATCTGCGGCATAACCGCAAAAACAGTTTTTAAGCTCCCGATTCGGGGGCTTTTAATATTGCACATTTTTACAAATTTAAGGAGGTACATCAAAATGACAGACTCTAAGACAACACCAACCGAGCCGACCGGCACAGACCTGAAGGGCGGCACACCGCCGGAGCCTAACACTGAACCGACAGAACCGGCGGAGGGCGGAAACGATGAACAGCTTAAAGCATACGAATCAGCGCTCCGCAAGCTCCTCAATCTCAAGGAAGATGATGTGCTTGATAATCTTGACAACAAGGTTGCTGATTATCAGAGCAAGGCAGAGCTTGCACTCAAACGCGCCGATGAGCGCCTTATTGCCGCAGCTATTAACGGTTTATCCGGCTATGACACTAAGCTTCTTACCAAGGTCATGGATATGGAGAAAATCTCTGTCGATGACAAAGGTGAAGTGGTCGGTCTCACTGAGGCAGTGGCTGAGGCGGCAAAGGAATTCCCGGCTGTGGTGGTTAAGACAACTAAGGAGAAATCCGAACCGTTTCACCCGGTTGGATCGGACAACACTGACTCACTGACAGGCAACACAATGAACGACTTCATCCGGCACGCTGCCGGACGAAAATAATTAACAACACGGAGGTAAAAAATTATGGGTAACATTATTACAAGATCAAATGCAGAGGCGTTAATTCCGACCGAAACCTCGAAGGAAATTATTCAGAGCGTAGTCACAACATCGTCAGTACTGCCGCTTATGCGTAAGCTCCCGAATATGTCAACAAAACAACGCAAGATGGCTGTTCTCTCGGCACTGCCTGTTGCCGGCTTTGTTGACGGCGATAACGGTCTGAAGCCTGTCAGCTCGGCGGCTTGGGCGAATAAGTACATCACTGCCGAGGAAATCGCTGTTATTATCCCTATTCCCGAGGCTGTGCTTGATGATTCAGACTACGACATCTGGGCGGAGCTTAAGCCGTCAATCATTTCTGCGTTTAACAAGGTGATTGACAGCAATGTATTATTTAAAACCGACCGCGCAACATGGCCTGCTCCGATTGTGCCAACGGCGATTACTCGCCGTCATACCGTTGCACTCGGTGCGGGTGTTGATATTGCGGACGATATCAACACGATGATGGCAACCGTTGAGGAGGACGGATTTGATGTTAATGGCTTTGCCGGTGATGTATCAGTTAAATCCAAGCTCAGAGGTCTGCGTGACAAGAACGGCGGCTTGCTGTTCCAGCCGTCTCTCACCTCGGGTACGCCGGATACTCTCTACGGGCAGTCGCTTAACTATGTCAAGAATGGCTCTTGGGACAAGGAAAAGGGTCTTATTGTTGGTGGCGACTGGTCGCAGGCTGTATATGCTATGCGTCAGGATATGACCTTCAAGGTGCTTGATCAGGCGGTGATCTCCGATGCCGAAGGCAAGATACTCTACAACCTCGCACAGCAGGATATGGTTGCGCTCAGATGCGTAATGCGCCTCGGCTGGCAACTCCCGAACCCGATTACAAACCTCAACGAGAATGAGGAAAGCCGTTATCCGTTTGCCGTGCTTACTCCGAACGGGGTTGGTGCATAATGCTGACGGTAGGAACAGACAGCTATGTAACGCTCACTGAGGCGGACGAAATTGTCCGCCTCGTATCAGACGAACCTCAGCTTAAAGATGAGTGGTTTAACCTATCAGACAGCGACAAGGAGTGCAAGCTCCGTAACGCTTGCTACAGAATTGAGAGTATGCGGCTTGCTTCGCACAAGCACAGTATAAGTCAAACACTGCAATTTCCGAGAGGTACAGACAACTCTGTACCGGAACGAGTTAAGCAGGCACAGGTTCTTGAGGCTATGCAGTCGCTTGACACGGCAGCGGCAAGGCGGCGTGAATTACAGGAGCAGGGTGTTAAGTCTATATCAATCGGCAACACCTCTGAGAGCTACTCAGACAGCAGCTCAACAAGCTATGGCACGCTGACAAGCCGTGTAGCATACACCTTGCTCAAGCCTTATTTGCTCGGATCGGCGGTGATGATATGAGCCTATGGAGTAATATGTGGTCGCAGACTGCGAGAGTACACGCCTACGGCGGACACAATGAATACGGCGATTCAAAGTATATTCCCGACCGCAAGCTTCCCGGCACGGTAGTGCCTTGCCGTGTGGAGTATGAGCATAAAGAGATTATCAACGCTCAGGGGCAAAAGATTGTATCGACAGCGACAATGTTCTGCGACAGTGCAATTCCGCCGCTGTCACTCGTTGAAACAGACGGAAGACAATTCACGGTGCAATCCTGCGAGTCTTGCCGAGGTCTTGACGGCTCGATTGATCACTACGAGATTAAGCTATGAGGTGGTTAAATGGGACATAGAATTGACATACCGCCAGGCGAATACCTCAAAGGATTGGATACTGTCATCGGCAACATACAGTCGGCGGTTGACAAGCTTGACTACGGCTCGACTGTTGGGTTAGCTGACGCACTCCTGTTTGTTGCCGGCGAGAGCCAACAGCGTGCACCGAAGGACACGGGCGATCTTCGTGGAAGTGTTGAGGTCAAACTTGATGATGAGGTGTACGCTCACGGTGTTTCAAGCAAAACTGCTGACAGCGTAGTTATTACAGGAGATTTACCCGAAACGGCAGTTAAAGGCGAGGTCAGCTTCAACACGAAATATGCCGCCGCCCAACACGAACAAACTGCATACAGTCACGAAAACGGTCAGGCAAAGTATCTTGAATCCGTCCTCGTTGAGCACCAAAGCGAGATTGTCAATCTGATTGCCAACGGCATAGCCGACGAACTGGAGGAAACATAATGTTGACAGCATTAAAAGAGTTTCTCGCTAAACATGGCTATACAAATATATACCCAAACTTTATGCCGGATGAAAAAGAACAGGCAGAAGCTATTAATCTGTCCGAATGGGACAGCGTTGCGAACAGCTACGGCACCGGTGACGGTGCGCACTACATACAGATACAGGTGCGGAGGTATGATTACAACGATGCACACGCCGTTTGCAAGTCTATATTTGAGTTGCTGAACTCAGGAGTGGATGAAAAGCCGTTTGACCTCGGCGGCAAGATTTACATTTGCCGCCAGCGCAGAGGACCTTTACTGCTTGAGCGCACCGAGCATACAACTACGGTATATTGCGAAATAGTTATATTCGGCGATATTTAAAACGCATTTTACGAATGTTTAAAACGCCTTTAACGGCGGTTTAATAAAGATTTTTGAAAGGATGATTTGATTATGTCTAAACCAAAGTATTTGAGAGGCTTTAACAATTTCGGCATTTTGCCGATCGTTTCGGACACAGCAACAGCCTACAGCGTTGGTGAGAGAGTGCCTATTCCCGGTGCCGTTTCCTGCGCTCCGACCGACAACAAGACGGAGTACACAATCCCTGCCGATGACGGTGTGTGGGATAGCGGATCAACCTGGGACAGCTCAACGGTTGTTGTTACTGTCACAGAGGCGGAGCTTGAAATGCTCGCACAGCTCACGGGTGCAACGATTGACAAGGATGTTATGGAGGAGTCGACTGTTGACGATGCAACGCCCGTTGCAATCAATTACGCCGCTCTCAGGCGTGACGGTGGCTACAGAATGTTTGCGTGGTTGTCGGCAAAGCTCACCGGCTACAAGGTTTCGCACAACACTCGCAAAGAGGGTGCGCCCGAGGGTCAGAACTATGAGCTGACATTTAAATGTCTCGGCAGAAAGTGCGACAACAAAATCAGGCTCACTGCTGACACAGACGAATCAATCAGCACCACATGGCTCGAAACAATCCCGGCTGTTCCGGCAGGTTAAGGTGACGAATTATGGGTTTGCTGAAAAAGAGGGACAAAAGCCTTGAGCTGACTGTCCCGAAAACCTATGAGCTGTACGGCGTTACAATCCGCAAGCTTCCTGTCGGCAAGTATGTCGAGTATCTGAAAAAATCCGAGGATTTGCCTTACATACTCTTGAGCAAGGTATTCCCGGATGTTCAGGACTTCTCACAACTCCTTGACCAGCTCCTCTCCCTCGACCGCACGGCTATGCTCAAGGTGTTGGGTAAGCTTCTTACCACAGCACCGGAGCAGCTGTGTCTGCTGTTGTCTGATTTGCTTGACATACCAAAGGAGCGACTGCTCGACCCCGACCGCGAAAACGCTCTCGCTCTGGATGAGCTTATGGAGATTGTCATTAAGTTTGTTGAGATAAACAATTATGACGATTTTTTCGCGAGCGTGCGGAGGCTCAAGAAGCTGACCGCGCCGACAACGAAGAACCCGGAGAATACTGGCTCCAGCGGTGGCTCGCCATCGCTCAAAGCATAAATTTGTCGAAGTCTGAGCTGCTCAACGAGTACTATTATGACGAATTCATTGTGATGATGGATGCGTATAACGATATGCACTCGCCCGACAAAGATAAGTCCGGCGAGAACGGCGAGGTTTACGCCGATGAGTTGGAGTAATTGAAGTGAAGTACGGCTATGTGAATAACAATCACATAGCCGTGAAATCCCTTACAAAAATAGCATTAAAAATATTGTATTTTTGTGAACAATCTGCTATGATGTACTCAGGAGGGATTGTTATGACAAAAGTATCAATTAAAGTTATTTCGGTTATTCTCTGTGCGGTTATGGTGGTTGGATGTTGTTTTGTGGGGTGTGGTAAAGCACCTGAGTTAACTTTAACAAAAATATTAGAAAATATTAAAGACGAGTTTCCTAAAGCGCATATTGGATTGGAACCATATGCAAAAGTTCACGATGTTCTGTTTTTCCGTGAAGATGAATTATCAAGTGAATTCTTAGACGGAGAAGATGATTTTTTTCTTCTTCAAAATCTAATAAATATAGATGAAACAAAAAATATATTAACTGCGATAATGCCTAATATTGTTTTTTCGTGGGATAACAACGACACAGAAAATCTTATTATTGGAGCTAAACCAAACGAAAATTTTACAGAATGGGGATTGGATTACAAAACATATGAAATAGATAACTGGAAAATATATGCCTGCAACCTATCCGAAGGAATGGGTATTATGATTACATCAACATAGAATCGGTAAGACTTAATATAAAAAAGCATCTACGTTGTAGGTGCTTTTTTATATTGCAATAATTTAAACGGAGGTAAAATATATGGCTGATGAAATTAATGTCGGCAGGCTTGTCGCTGAAATTATACTTGAAAGCAAGACCGACGGCGCTGATGAAGCGATAGGCAAAATAAAAGAAGTAAACACAGCTGCTAAAGACGGTAAGGTTACACTTGAGGTTGACGTTCAACACGAGGAAGATTTAGCATATGTCCGTGAGGTGCTTGATAAAATCGGAATTAAAGGTGCTGAAGCTGATAAAATTCTTTCATCTGCTTTTTCTGATACTTCCGCCCTAAAGGGATATAGGGATAACCTAGATATACTCGCCAACAAGATTGAACTACAGAAAAGCAAGGTGGCAGAGCTTGAGCGGATAATGGCTAAGGAACCGATGTTCAGAAGCGACCACGAAGCAATTGACAAAGCAACAAAGTCGATCGACAAGGAACGCATTGCCCTGCAGGAGCTCGAAGCCAAATTTGACAAGGTTTATGCTTCGCAGGACGAGTGGGTTGTTAAACAAGTTAAAGCGTTTCAAAAACAAGAAGCCGCAACGGATTCGGCAGCGGCAAAGCAGGAGAAGCTCAACCAAAAGATGAGCGACCAAAAATCAAAGAGCAATCTTGATACAGCGGTGAGGACTCTAACATCATCGCTCAGAACGGCTGATACGGTACTGCCTGATGTGATAGATAATATAGATACTCTCGTAACGAACATAATTGCAGTCAAGGACGCAGTGCAGTCTGCAGGAAAGGCTTCAATGGCTCTGGCCATCGGATCCGGTATAATTGCGGTGGCTGGTATTGCGATATCTTTAATTGCGAATTACATACAGCAATTAGAAAAAAAAGAAGAAGAAGCAAGACAAAAAGCTTTAAATACTCTTGCTGATTTTAAAGATAGTGACGATGGGTTATCTGATACAATATCAAGGTATACAGAAATAAAATATAAGCTTGATAACCTTAATTTATCTCGAACAGAAGAAATCTCTTTAAAGTCAGAATTGCTTGATATGCAAAAACAAATTAACGATGAATATGGAGAAGAAGCTAAAAATATTAATCTTATCAATGGCAGTATACAACAGGAAATTGAAAGCTTACAAAAACTGCGCCTTGAAAATGCCAAAAGAACAGAAACTGAAATATTCCCGGAATACTTAAATGCTAAAAGCGAATTGGCAAAATCTAGAGAAACAAAAATATACACGACACGAGATACTTATCTTGATAAGTTTTCTGACAGTTACTTTAAAGAAGTAAAATCGGCTTTAGAAAAATCGGGCTTTACTTTAAGTGGAGATGATGTAAGCGATAAGGTATCTACAGGTCAAGCACTCGTATGGAAACTTAATGCTAGCACTGAAGACACCGAGAAAAAACTCCGTAAAGTTGCAAAAGAAATTGAAAAACTTTATAAATCATCAACCGGTGAAGATCGTAAAGGGTATGAAAAATTACTATCTTCTATCGGCGCTGAAATTAGCGGACTTCCGGAAAAGTTTGAAGATTATAAAAATATAATTAAAGAATACGATAATGTCCAAAAAGTCATCAAAAACGAAGGTGCAAACGCTAAGGATGTAACTAATGTATACAACGCTCTTTTCAATGCCATCAACGAAAACATATCCGCTTTCAGTGTGTTGCAGGACGCATACCTGCAGTTATCTTCCGGTCAATCATTGAGTGCTGATACCTTATCTGAACTGACCGAGAAATATCCGGCTTTGCAAAAGTATATCATCGAAACAGGCGACCTATCCTTGCAGAATGGCGAATACCTGAAAAAGGTTGCACAGGACACAATGGAAAGCAACCTCGGCAGGATAGATAGCGAAAAGGCGGCGCTTGAAGCAAAGGGCAAGATGACAGAAGAAGAAAAGGGATATTACGAGGAGCTGCAAGCTAAGGCGGTTATATATCAATCTCAACTTGATGAACTAAATAGCAAGAATTTTGGTGACCTGACAACCTCCCTTTCTTCCCTCGGCAGTGCGTGGTCACAACTCAACCAAGGCAAGTCGCTTGACTTTGACACTACACTTTCCTTGATCAATCAGTATCCGCAGTTTGCTCAGGCAATGGCTGACGGCAACTTGTCAATCGAAAACCAAGCCGAGGTCATCAAGAAGCTCTGGGAGGTTAAGAAGCAGGAAGCTATATCCTCGCTTGAACTCGAAAAGCAAAAACAGCTTGAGATCGGAAAAACTACTCAGAAAATAGTTGACGACATACAAAAGCAGATTACCGCCTACAAAACTGAAATACAGCTCCGTATTACAATGGGTGCTGCAGAAAGCGATTATGCCGCAACCTTGCAGCTTGTTAACGATTTAAAAAATCAGCAGGGCGACCTCTCTTTGCAGGCTGATAAAGATAAGATTGCGGCTATCGATGCTCAGATTGCCGCTATTAACGGTCTTACAGTTGAAACCTACAACAGTGCGAGTGCAACCTCAACTAAAAACGAAGCACTCGCCGAGGAGCTTAAGTATATGGAGCACTTAAAGGCACTCGGTCAGCTCACAGCCGAGGAGGAGCTTGCGTGGCTGCAGAGAATTAACTCTACATACGCTCAGAACACTGATGAGCGCTACGACATGGAAAAACGTTTATACAACGCTGAAAAAGCGTGGCGTGAAGAACAGGAAAAGGCCATTGAGGACGCTTTGCAAAATGAATACAAGTGGATTGGCTACAACAAGAGCCTCGACTCGCTAAGCAAGCAGCAGGAGCTTGACTGGCTGCTACGCATTCGTGACCAGTACGCTTTGAACGCTGAGCAGGCGATTGAACTACAGATTAAGATTTATGAAGCTGAAAAGGCGCTGCGAGACGAAAAGCTGCAGAACGAGTACACCGCCATGAATAACCGGAAAAGCCTTGACCGCTTGACATCTGAGCAGGAGCTTGAGTGGCTTGAGCGTATCAGAGCAACCTTTGAGCTTAACGCCGAACAGCGTATGGAGCTTGAAATTAAGATACATAATCTGAAGAAGCAGCTCGCCGATGAAGAGAAGAGTGCGCTTGAAAAAGCGTATGACGAGGCACTCGATAGGATTGAGAGGCGTAAGAAGCTGTCTGCTCTGAGCTATGACCTTGAAATAGCGTATCTTGATGAGATTAGGCGGAAGTACAAGCTGACCGCCGAGGACGCCGCTGACCTTGAGCAGCGTATTAGAGATTTGTTCAAAGATAAGAAGGATGCCGACATATCCGCTCTTGATAAGCTCGGCGATGCCGTGACCGAGGCTTTGAAAAACAAGTATGAGCAACAGCGTGAGCTGGAAGAGGATTTAATCAATCAGTCAATCGAAAACTGGAAAAAGTGGGAAGATGAAACCACTGCAGCCATACAAGGTCAGATTGATGCGCTCGACAAGCTTGACGAGGCCCAGGAGAGCGAGGATAAACGGCGAGAATACGAGCTGAAGCGACAACAGGTTGAGTTGAAGCTCGCTTACGAAAAGGACGATTACAACCGAAAACAGCTGCAAAAGGAGCTGAATCGGCTTGACAAGGAAGAAGCTGAGCGACTGCTCAAGGAAGAACGCAAGGCACAGAAGGAGGCACTGCAACAGCAGTTGGAGGATGTTAAGAAACAGTCACAGGAACAGCAGGACGCACTGCAAAAGGAGCTTGACGCTATCGGGGAAAACTACGATAAGCTGACAAGCTCTTTTAATTTGCGCGCTGAAACTGAGAGAACAATGCTGCAGTCCTCTCAGAAGCAGATGATTGAGCTTATCAAGTCCTATGCGCCCGAGTACGACCTTGCCGGACAGAGCATCGGCGAGAGCTTGTATAACGGATTTTACGGCAAATACAAGAGCATTGAAACAATGGTAACCCAGATTGGCAACTTTATGGACAGTTATCAACGTGACCTTGCCCGGACGGCAAATTCTGCCGCAGACAACTTCTGGGCGAACAGAGCCGAGTATGAGGCGGAGTTGACGGCAAAGGCGAGCCAGTCGGCACAGCCTGCGAAACAGGATATATCTATGACAGTTGTTTTTAACGAGCCTGTAGAATCGCCGATACAAGTGCGCCGACAAATTGAAACAGTCGTTGACAACTTGGCGGCAGAAATAAGAAAGTGAGGATTGATAAGATTGCAAGCGTTAATCTATGTACCGCCGGGCGGCGATTACTCGAAGCCGGACACCTGCGTGGAGTTAGCACTCAAGGATGGATACATTCTCTCGACTGTTCAAAACCTCGGCGCAGTTGAGCATACGCTCATAACCGAGGATATTCCGGGTGTTGACGGCACGCACGTTCAGGGAGTGAGGGTTGAGCCGAGGGAAATTCCCTGCACGGTGTATGTTCACGGCGTTAATCGTGAGGATATGTACTACAAGCGGTTTGAGCTTATAAGCAAGCTGTCCGGCAAGGATGAGGGTTGGCTGTACTACCGTAATGATTATATTACCGTACGAATCAAGGCAAGACCCGTCCTGCCGGGAAATTTCACCGAGCGAGTGGCGAATTACAACAAGTGCGATATTAAGTTTCACTGTGCTGATCCGTATTGGCAGAGTACACAGGCAAGCGAGATGATAATTGGATACTCAAGCGGCACAGGTCTTAAGTTTGAAACTCAGTTTAATGAAATTTCGTTTGGTAATGTTACAACTCAAGAGGTAATCGAATGTCGGTCCTCGGCTGATACTCCGGTTGAGATTACGGTAAGCGGTCACGCTGAGAAGCCTACGCTGAAGAACCTAACAACCGGTGAAAGCTTGTATTTTGAAAACTTATCTATGCCGACCGGCAGTAAACTCATTATTGACACTACGCCGGGGCAGCTTAAGGCAAAATATACAGAGTCGGGAAAGACAACCGTTAACGCTTTCAATGTGATTAGCCCGAGTTCTGTGTTTTGGAAGCTCAAACCGGGCGCAAATGTTATTAAGTATTCCTCGGCAAACATTAACGAGTCGGTCGAAATCAAGATTAAATGGTATGAACGATATGAGGGGGTTTAAGCGTGAAATGTCCTGATATAAAAATAGTGTCACAGGAGTTGGAGATGCTCGGGATAATAGATTACTACACTTCCCTGCGGCACAAGCGCTCTTGGCAAGGCGTTGGCGATTTTGAGTTTCACGTTCCTAAGCTTGACCCGGAACTTATAAAAATCGGCAATCTTATAATGCTTGATAATAAGTATAAAAACGGCATTATAACGGGTTTTAAAAGCAGTTATAGCGCTGGGAAAAGGGATATTGCAGTAACCGGGACAACACTTGACGGTCTGACCTCGCGGCGAATAGTAATACCGTTTGAGGATACGAAGACAAGCGAGCTTGGCACACTCAATGGTGGATATTTTTGCTGTCCATATAAGACGACCGCCGATACAAAGCTTGAGGAAGTGCCGATTGAAACGGTTATAAAAACATTTGCAAGGCGCGGCTTACTGTACGATGATAGCAAAGACGGGAGCGGTGATAATAAAAGAGCGTTCCCCAATTTGGCGTTTATTGCCGGAGGAGAATGTGGCAAGAAAGGTATGTGGATAAGCAGGTATGAACAGTTGGACACTGTTCTGCAGCAAATATCAGAGTACTACGATGTTGGATGGGAAATCTTTCCCGTGCTTTCCGATACTAAATACTTAGCCTTTAAGGTTGTTTCAGGAACTGACAGAAGCTGTTCCCAATCTGTTAACAGCAGAGTGATTATCTCAAAAGAATTCGGCTCAGCGGCGGATATCACCTATTCCATTGACATATCAGGCTACAAAAATGTTGCATATGCCGGAGGTGCGGGCGAGGATGCTGGGAGAGCTGTTTTAGCGGTTACAAACGAGAAAGTGATGCCAACAGGATATAATAGATTTGAGTGCTTTGAGGATTGTGGTTCGCTCGAAATAGCGGAAACAGAAACAGATATGTCGCTCGAAGATGAGGGTAAGCATAAACTGTCCGACTACTCAAAAAGCGAAACGCTGACAGCAATATTAACAACAACGGGCTCATTTGCTTACGGCGAGGATTACGAACTTGGCGACCTTGTCACCGTAACAGACTGTGATATTGGCGTTGAGCAAGACATGCGACTGGTCGAAGTGGAGGAGTGCTATGAGGCAACATCAATTCAAGTGCGAGGTGTCCTTGGAACTTCATCTGCAAACATAGGCAGAACGATAAAAAGCTGGATACCGCAAATACGATAGGAGGATATCTTATGTCTGAACACAGTAAATTTTTTAACAGTGTAGGCGCTGATGTGAGAACATACAGTGCTGAGGATTTCGCCGGGTATTATTCAATGTTTTACAGCAAAGGCATAATTAAAACAACAAAGTACACTGATAGCTTAGCGGCGTCGGTGTACAACAACTCAAATACAACCATACTCATCAAACCGGGTGTTGCAATAATAGAGGGTTATCAATATATCAACGACGATGATTTATTGATAAATGTGTCCGGAACGGGATACATAGTGCTGAGACTAAACTTGACCGAACGCACGATTAAGGCGATGGCGGTTACCACTCCAAACAATATATCAAACGATGATATTGTTGACACTGTGCTTGCATATTACAAGACAGTTAACGGTAAGCTTACTGTAGAAACAAATGGGTACGCAAATTACTCAAAAGCGCTTTTTACATATGATTATGATGCATATAAGCTAAGTAACAACGAGGCTCACCGATCACTTTCTGCTCGGATAACGGACGCGGAAATGGCGTTAGGGGCAAATACTTTGTTAAAAACTATAAAGGGTGTAGACGGAAGCGGATCCGGCTTAGATGCTGATAAACTTGATGGAAAAGAGAGCTCATATTTTCTTGATTACAACAACTTTAATAATACACCGACAATATATTCGGGTACACAAGAGCCGACGTCTGACATTGGTAAAGACGGAGAACTCTATATCTTGTATGAGGAGAGTAATTAACATGGCGGCTACTATAAAAATTGATAAAACTTATGCCGCTTCCACGGGAAGTGTTACGCTTACATTGAGCGGAAGCCCGGATCTTTCCAACCTTACTTACTACGAGTATCGCGCTAATGTCGATGGAACAGGTGAGGTTGTTGTTGCGGCAGGACAAAAAATGACGTCAGCTACGATAAATATTTCAAAGACGGGTGCTACAGGCACATCATCTTGCGTTGAATTCAAGTGTGTATTCAAGACAGCGGCTACAGTATCGTGGGACGAAAAGACATTGAACACTGTCAATCTGTATATCATACATACACTGTCAATGCCCAAGATTGTATCTATTACGCCGCCGAGTCCGCAGTTAAGTGAAACGATAAGAATTTCATGGCTATCCGTGGATAATGCGGATTATTACAGTGTTATGTGTGCTTATCGTGACAATGACAAGAAGATAATATATCGGTCAAAACAAGTACACGGCAATATTGTAAAAGATACAGGTTCGGATGTTGTGTATGTGGACACATGTCCGCAAAACTATAGCGATATGCCTCTTATCGAACAGAGCGGATATTTATGGTATAACATTGTAGCGTATAGTAACAGTCCCGCATACACTCGTTCGTCAAACCCAACATCAGAAAACGAGTACACTATCGTTAATCTCAACCTCGCCTCGAACCTTCGCTTTAAGCTCGGCGGTGAATGGATACGAGGGAAACCATACATCAAGGTCGGTGGCAAATGGCACAGAGCGGTTAAAACATATGTGAAGATTAACGGAAAATGGGTTAATGCATAAGGAGTGATAAATATGGAACAGCGAAGAATCGTCCTCACAGTCCTTGAGGACAAGCAGGCAAATTCAGTGGTTTTTGCCGAGAGTAACCCGTGCATCGGCTACGCAGGGGAACATCTTGCGACTATTCTCGGCTTTAATCTGCCGGAAAATTGGCTGAATCAAAGCGCAAAATATCAGATTTGCTTCCGCACATCGGACGGAAGGTGTTACAGCACTGACTTGCTTGACATTGCAGAGTTAGCACTTCCGTCCGGCATAATGATTGCCGGCACGATGTATGTGCAGGTGTTAGCGACAGACAGTGACGGCACAGTTATTAAAAAGACGGAAGTTTGTAAATGCACGGTCGGCAAAAGTATTGCAGACGGTGAGGTTATTGCAAATTATGACGGTGTAAAGCTCGTGTCACAGCTCACAGAGGAACTGCAGGCTGTGGTTGATGCCGCCGCTGAGGCAAAGGAAAGCTTGATGGCGGCAATAGCCGAGGGCAACATTGCAGACTTGCAGGCGTTTGTCGGCTACACAGCAGATGATATCCTCGGTTTGCAGGTTGATTATCAAAATAAGACGTTTACACGCTTAGCAGGTGCGTCGGGATTAACGCCCGGAAAGGACTTTGACAGATTTGAGATGTTCGGCGGAAGAAAACGCTGTAATGTTCTTGATGACGGCACGATAACGGCTTACTACGGTGATGAAAACTACACCGAGAACGGCTCTAACGGGCAGGTTATGGTATATCAACCGGCTTTCTATTATAAAGTTGTGCCGCTGAAGCTCGACAAAAACACCGACAGCGGCATTGGCTACCATATACGCAAGGCTAACTATTATGTATCGGCTACACCTCACACAGGCTTTAAACTGCACCCTGCATTTTATGACGAGGGCGGCAATCCCGTTGATTATATCCTCTACTCGGCATATGAGGGCAGCTTATACAGTAACGGACATATCGTGTCAGATGACAGCGAAACAGAAGCAACGTGGGATTTAAGCACAGATTATTTATGCTCATACGCAAGCACGAAGCCTATATCAGGACTTTATAAGCCGCTGACAAAAACCAACGCTGAAACGCTCGCTAAAAATCTTGGCACAGGCTGGCATATTGACACAATCAAGTCTGTATCGGCAAATCAGCTGTTGATGATGATTGAGTTAGGCACTATGAACACGCAAGCGGCTATCGGAATGGGTGTTGTGTCAATCACGGATAACTCTGCTTATAACTGCTCGTCACTTACAGGCTCAACGGCAAATCTCGGTAACAGCACAGGGATGGCGGCAAGCACTGTGAACAAGCAAGGAAGCACGACTGCGACTTATACTGAGAACGGCAAGGTTGCGGTTACATACAGAGGTGTAGAAAATCCTTGGGGCAATATCTGTAAACACGTGAATAGTATTAATATTTTGGGTGACGGCACAACTATAGGATATTCAGTTTATGTTGCTAACGGCGAATCCTATAAAATGACAGGAATTACAATGCCATTCGGTAAAGGCTATATTAATTCCGTGGGGTACGGAAATAGTAATTATGACTGGTTAATTGTACCGTCAAAGATTGGCGGTAATAATGCTCTGCCTGTTGGCGATTACACTAACTGTCCAAACAGCTATAATGGGAACAGAGAAATCAGATATGGAGGGTTTTGGAATAATAATTTTTGGGCTGGAGCTTTTTGTGTTGAATCTCAAATTGTTAATTCAAAATCCAGGGCGGTTGGTACTCGCCTGCTCTACGTCCCAACCGCAAGAATATGAGGTGATAATATGACAGATTATGGTAGAATCAGAAGCACAGTCAGACCCGAACCGCTTGAGCTGGACGAATACAGTGCGTATGTGAACACCGAGATTGCGGAAATCGCCGTTGATATTGACGGCGAAACGCACACTGAGTACGAGTTTGACCAGATACGTTATAGTAAAGATGAGTTTATCATGCTGCAGTCGGAGCAGATTGCGGCGCAAGACGCACAGATTGTTGACACTCAATTAGCTCTCTGCGACGTGTATGAGATGTTAGGAGGTTAAGGCAATGGCTAAAATATATGCTAACTTAATCCGCAAAGGGCTAAAATCAATCGAAGATGTTCCAGAGCATCTTCGGAGCGAAGTTGAAGCAATTTTGAAAACGACATTAAATGATTAGCACCCTCCGAAATCTCGGAGGGTGAAGTCATAAATCAACGAACGGAGGTATTGTTATGAAAGAAACAACAAAGAAATGGCTCAAGGCAGCGTCGGTCAGAGCTGTTAAAACAGTAGCACAGACAGCGGTAGCGATGGTTGGAGTATCGACGATGCTGCAGGAAGTCAACTGGCTTGCGGTCGGCTCGGCTTCGCTGCTTGCAGGAACGCTGTCTATTTTAACCTCGGTGGCCGGGCTGCCTGAGGTAAAGGAGGAGTAAAAAATGGCAAATATCAGAGAAAGGTTCGTTGCGGTTGCGAAAGGCTATATCGGCTACGGTTGCAGTACATTCAACAGCTACTTCGGCAATCCAACCGGCACTGCGTGGTGCGCTGAATTTGTTAGCAAGTGCGCAGCTGATGTCGGTGCGATTGGCAAGTGCTTCGTAAAGACGGCAGGCGCAGGCTCGGTAGCTCGTGAGGGTGTTGCCGCCGGTATGGGCAGATGGCTTGAGGGGCATAACTCTGTTCCTCAGGCCGGTGACGCAATATTATATTGCTGGAACGGCAAAGGCAGCTACACAGCCGAGGGTCACGACAGGTATTTTTCGGACCACGTTGCGATTGTTGAGTATGTTGCAAACGGCTATGTGCATACGATTGAAGGCAATGCAAACGGAACCAACGCATATTCGACTGTCTGCCGAAAGGCGTATCCCTTATACGATGGCAGAATCAACGGGTACTACCGCCCGAATTGGGCGTTGGCAGACCCGAATTACAACAAAAGTGAAAGTGAGGATAATGAAATGAACTTCAAGAAAGGTGACAGGTCAGATGGTGTTCTGGCGTATAAATCGCTGATTCGTGCGGCTAATTATATGGGCTTAATTAAACAGAGCGTTGACAGCACTAATAGCTTTGGTGACGGAACGCACAAAGCCACGCTAGAAATTCAGAAAAAATATAAGCTGGAAGTTGACGCTATAGCCGGGGTTAAAACAATCACTGCGCTTGCTACGGATGTGCTCAAGAACCTTTCCTCACTCGTTAAGGCAAAAGGCACTGACAGAAATGGTGTTTTGAGTGAGGCTATATCAGCGCTCAATAAGCTTAAGACGTAAGTTTTAATTATAATACGTATTTTTAATTCAACGAGGGTATTCACGACTTGTGGATACCCTCGTTTCTTTTTTATTTTTTTTCGAAAGGATGATTATAATGAATAGCTTTATTCCTTGGATCGGCGGAAAGAGCCGCCTTAGAAAGCACATTGTTCCATTGATACCGAACGATGCAAAGCGGTATATTGAGGTGTTTGGCGGTGCGGCATGGGTAATGTTTGGCAAAGACAAAACCCCCGGACAGATGGAGGTATATAACGACATTGACGGAAATCTGGTTAATTTGTATTTGCAAATTAAAAATAATTGCGAAGCTCTGCAGAGCGAAATTGACTGGATACAGAGCCGTGAGCTTTTCGAGCGTTACCGCTCAGAGCTTGTCGCCGATGCAGAGTTTACCGACGTTCAGCGTGCGGCTCGGTATTGGTATTTGATTAAGTGCAGCTTCGGTGCAAATCGCAGTTCTTTCGCAACGGCAAGCAAAAATCTGACCGTTGCAGATGAACTGCCGCTGTACCGTGACAGGCTCAAAGGCGTGATAATTGAGCATAAGGACTTCGAACAGATCATAAAAACATACGACCGTACTGATGCTTGTTTTTATCTTGATCCGCCGTATGTAGCCTCAGAAAAGTATTATAAAACCGATTTAAATAGCTTTAAAATGGCTGATCATAGGCGTTTAAATACTATTTTAAAGATCGTTAAAGGGCGTTTTATACTATCGTATAACGAATGTGATTTCGTGCGTGAGGAGTACAAAGATTACAATATCCGCAGCGTTTCACGCCTCAATCTGCTCCCGGCGGCGGCCGAAAATAGGACAGAGTTTAAAGAGGTTATTATTACGAATTTTTAAGTGAATTTCAGCATAAACGCGGGATTATTCAGCCGATTTTTTATTTCAAAACTTTATATTTATACAGAAAACCCGTTGCAATTATCGCAGCGGGTTTTCTCATTTTAAACTCAAATTTTTCTCAATTTAAAATCAAAGCTACAGTTGCAGTGGTGTTAATTGCGCAAACTTCAATTCTCAAGAAAAAGCATTAATACAGCTTTGACAATAAACCATAAAAAGGAGGATTTTTAATGAAAACAAATTTGAAAAGAATGGTGGCGCTGTTGCTTGCTGTGATAATCTGCCTTAGCGTAGCGGCGTGTAAAAATGCTCCGTCGTGGGACGGAAAATGGGAGATTACGGATACTGACTATGAGAATATGAAGATTGCCGAAGTAATATCCACCGAAAATGACGGAACAAGATATGTAACTCTTTCCATTGAGGATATGAGCTACAAATCAGAGGTCAAAAGCGACAGTGTTCGTGTGGTTGCCTATCCTGTTTCAAAGGCAAGCGTTGAGTCACTAAGTACCGATGATACTGCACAAAGCAGTGAAGAGCTTTTCAAGGAAACCCTTATTGAGGGCGTTACCGCCCAGCGCAAGGACGACAAAACGCTTGAGCTTAGCTTTAAAGAGCCTGAGTACGATTACTACTGTATGTATATGTACTATGTGCATAAGGAGTCGGTTGACGGTAATGCTTTCGTTCTGGGCTTTGACAACATCTGTCTTGAAAAAAGCACCACACCCGAGGCAAAAATAACGACAAACCTTAAAAACGGTCAGGAAAACCCGACCTTGGAATTAAAGCTTACAAATGCAAAAGCTTCTGAAAAAATAAAACCCGAAGATATTACCTTATCAGGTGCATTTGAAAATCTGAAAGCAACCGCTGTAACATCAGACGGCGACACGATTACAATTAAGACCGAGGGCGATGTTGATGTTACCTCAGCCGCATACGGATATGTTCAGCTTTCGGAGAATGCTACAGATGCAGGAGCAAAAATTCTTGCAATGCTCGAGGTTGATAATCTTGACGCATATATTGATGCGGAATCCTTTGCACTTAAAAACGGACTTCTGAGCTTTGATGTTGATGTTTACGGCAAAACGCTTGAGATTTCAGACGATGAGCTTGCACCTCTTGTAACGCTTGAGGGTTATAAGGTTGACAGCGTAAAAATCAGTGATGACAAAACCTCATTCAGGCTTTATGTAAAGACGGATAAATCAAGCCTTAATGATGCAGTAAGTGCTCTAAACGGCAAAGCGCTCGAAATCGACTCAAAGGCAGTCGGCGGCGACGGAATATATGTTGAGATTACGGCAAGCTGTTCATCACTCGGCAGCGTAATAAAAACACTTGATAAGCCGGAGGGCGATTCGGACAAATTCAAGGCGACAGCACAGCTTTTTGCACGCAACGGCGAGCTTAAGGAGCTGTCGAAGTCTGATATAAAATTCAGCGGTGATTTTGAGGGCGCAGAGGTGACCTCTGTTAAAAATACCGACAACGGCTGTGACATTGAATTTACCTTTTCCGCAGACAAGAACAGGACTATATTTAATGGCTATGCAGAGATTTCAGAGGGCAAGCTTGTTGATTTGTGGGGAACAAAGTCTGACAATAACAGCGCAGGACTTTCCTATGCCTTTGAAACGAGCAAGGCCGGCGGAAATGCTATTGATAATCTTGTAGAAAAATTCTCGAATTATTCGTCCGAAGATTTAATCAATGATATTGTCAATATTGCTACAATTATTCAGTCTACCACGCTTTCCGAGTTTTATTCCGGCGACTTTGTCGGGGCGATTTTCTCACTGTTGGGTGTTGATTCAGGCTCTGACGGAGAAACTGCGGAGATTCTGTCAATCGTCACCGACATCAAGACAATGGTTAATAACCTGGACTGCGAGATAAAGGACTTAAAAAGCACAGTTGAGGAATACGGCGATGATATAATATCCGAATCAAAGAAAAACACTCTGATAGCGTTGGAAAGCAAGTGGAGTGCTTTCAATACAAATTATGTTGAAAAGCTTGACAAAACCGTTAATTCATACATTTCAAATTGCCGCAGGTCCTTGGTGGATTATATCCGCTCCGACCACGGTAACGAGCTTAAGCTCTATTACGACAAGGACGGCAAATTAGCTATACTCGATAAAAACAATTCAGCCTACAGTGTGGATGCAAAGAAGATTAGCAAAACAGTGACAATCAAGCTTGATGATGACACCTTCCAAGCCTGTGATGATGTATTCGGCAAAAAGGGATTTAAATACAGCGACGAACTTGTAAAGGCGCTCAAGACAGACCTTGGCAATGCGGTTAAGAAGATGAATGAAAACGGAGATAAATCCATTGAATACACCGATGATACAGGAGAGATACTCTACGGCTATATTTATATGCAGATGTCATTCAAAAATCTTACAAACGATTTTATGAACAACATCAGAAATGATTATGTAAACTTCTGCAAGCAGATTTACGAGGGACAAGCTATACTTAATACCTTCGATGAAATGATGAAGTATAAGTATAATTTCCAGTCGGAAGCAAAGCAGGATATGGAAAACATAAGAAAATCCCTTGTAGTAATGCTTTACAATTACGGTATTACAGCAAGCTTTGTGGAAAAATATGATACATCAACGGACAACAAAGATATAACCGAGGCTAATCACAAGGCGATTGATTACATAAAAAATAATGACGGTTTATATGACGAACCCGAGGGATATTCATATTGCTATGTTGTAAACAGACCCATTACCTTGCGTGTAAGCGGAACCGGTTACAATATGAGAATCAAAACCAGATATCACAGTGGAAGGAAGTTAACAGGTTGGATATATGATAGCTATGGAGATTACGGAACAGACCCTTATGTTTATCGTTCCTACTACCATGATGGGGAAGTAGTTGGAACTATTACTGCGGGTGCTCCTATGAGATGGCGGATTCCTGCCGGCTATTATATCAGCGCTGACCGCATGGATAAAAGAAATCTGTTTTCAAATAATATACTCTCATCAAAGGATCTGAAGATGATGAAAGCGCGCTTTAACAGTCTTAAGTCAAGCAATAGGTTTGCGTCCTACAAGGATATGAGCTTTGGCGAGTATATGACAAACGGTAAATTGATAAATGCTCCGTCGGAATATATGGTGCATCAGTGTGAATCTGCGGTAAACAGTTCTGCGATAAAACCTACCAAAATATTGACCTCGGGCGTTCTGGAAAAGGAGATGCCCCTTGACGGCACACGCACATTGAAGTGTAACAAAGACGGATTATCTTACGGATATTATCAAAAAGTAAATGAATCGGAACAACTCTATAAATACGGTGGAGGATACTATTTTACTCCGGGTAAGGAATACAGTCTGATTAATCCGAATTCATCTGACTATGACAGAAAGGCGTCCAAGGATTACTTCCATATACACAAGGAATATGACGCAACCGTTTATGACCTTGAAACCGATTCAATGAAGAACAATTATATTGTGCTGCAGGCGGCTCTTTACGGAGAATCACACTGGGGATGTGACGAGGGCGCATACTTCTACAATACAAATTATCAAGAGCCTTATTTCATCTTCCCGATAGGATAACGAAAAATTTATAATTAAAATTGCAAAAGGAGAAGTTTGTGAGGACTTCTCCTTTTTGTTTGATATTTTTTACAGTCTGAATTTTAAAAATTTTTTAAATTCAAAAAAGTTCAGATTTTTGTCCCTGTTTTGTCATACTCTGTTTGATATACTCCAAGTAGTCACAGTCAAGGGAACAAACCCAACACGAGTAAAGTAAAAAATAAAAACCTTGAAATTTGTCAGTATGTTGTCACAGTCGGTATGATATAGTACAGACAGTGAAGTAAGAAAACAAGTTTCACAAAGCCAAACGGCAAAACAAAATATTTTAAATTTAAAGGAGTAATCAAAAATGAAAAACACAAAGAACACAAAGAACAGAGTAATCGCAATCATCACAACAGCAGTAGTTACAGCGTCAATCGCAACAACAGTTTGCATCACCTGCTCGGCACTCACAAACTCAAAGGCCTCAACGCCCGATACTGTTAAGACATCGGCTTCGGAACACATCGACCACACCGACGGAATGCCGACGCCGTTTACAGAGTGCAAGACGATTGAAGAGGCACAGAGGATTTCAGGTATCAAGTTTGCAGTTCCCGAGTATTCACAAAGCACAATTCTTGCCTACAAGGGAATGATTGAAATTCAGATTGCAAAGGATGAAATTCATACAATCGCAATCCGCAAGAGCGCAGCCGAGGGTGACAACACAGGCTTATTCGGAGATTATCAGCTTAAGAAAATCAACATCGGCGACTGCGAGGTAACGCTTAAAACGGAGAACGGCAAAATCTATGCGGCATACTTCACAGCAGAGGACGGCACAATCTCAATCGGCTGTGACGAGGAGTTCAAGCTCAGCGAGGTAAAGGCGATGCTTCAGCAGCTTATTGACGAAGGAACAAAGGCAAAGGAAGATTACACTTCCGCAAGCACAGGAATGCCAAATCCCTTTATCGAATGTAACACTCTTGAAGAGGCGGCAAAAATTGCACAGGTAAACATCAAGCTTCCCGAATATTCACAGTGCACAATTTATGCAGTAAAGAACAGCTTTGTTGAGGTTCAGTATCCGCTTAACGAAACCAGCAATATCACAATCCGCAAGAGCGCAGGAGAAGAGGACATCAGCGGTGTGTATGACGGCAAAGAAATGCAGCTCCGTTCAATAGACGGAATTGATGTAAATGTCAGACTCAAGGACGGCAAATTCATTTCGGCATACTTTACGGGCGACGACGGAACATACTCAATCACCTGTGACGAACCCCTTGAAGCAAATGAAATTATAGCAATCGTAGATAGCATTGTAAGCGTAAATTCATAAACCAAAACAGAATACTATGCCAATATTAAGCGGTCAGGCGTAAAAGTCTGACCGCTTTTTTAGAGCAGTATTTAAGCTGATACCTATGAAGCCACGATAACAAATGAAAAAAATTTTCAAAACATAACTTTTTTATTGAAAAACGCCCGAATCTGTCACGCATTTGTCACGCCCAATATGTTATGATTAATACAGATATATCTATAAATGTCTGAAATTCACCGAAATCTGATTTTTATAGGTTATATTTATATATTTTTTGAAAGGAATGATAAAATTGAAAAGCAAAAAAAACTTAAAGCGTGCGTTGTCACTGCTGATAGTAATGCTGCTGCTTGCGTCACTTGTGCCGTTTGGAACAATTTCGGCATCGGCTGTGGAGTCTATCTCCGGCGACGGCACACCCGGCAATCCCTATCTGATAGGCACGCCTGAAGGCTTGAAGAAATTCCGTGAAATAGTAAACGGCGGTCAGTACGGCGCATATGCAAAGCTTATTTCCGATATTGAGATAAATCCGGGCATAGAATGCGGTACATCAGGATATTTAGGTGATAAAGAACCGGAGGAAAATAAAAATTATATTATCAAGTATTTTGAAGGTGTCTTTGACGGTCAGGGACATACTATAAGCGGTTTGTATAACAATAAATTTACGCAAGAGGCCGGATTATTTTATCATCCTACAGGTGCAGTAATCAAGAATTTAAATATCGACAGATCCTATATTAAGAGTTTCTTGTACGGCGGTATGATTAGTGTGGCTACAGATACAACCGTAATTAACTGCCATAGTAACGCTTATTATGATTCTCGTGGTGAGGAAATTGAGATAGGTGGTATGGCAGGCCGAGCTTATAATTCAAAATTTATTTCCTGTACAAATACAGGACAAATTACTTCATATCATTATCATCGTTGTGAGCAACGATTCGGCGGAATTGTCGGACTTGCAGAAAATTCTACATTTGTTGATTGTAAAAACACAGGCAAATTGGATGCAAATGAATATAATATGGGGTTGTCCTTTTTCGGCGGTATTGTCGGAGATGCGAATAATTGCAGTATCTCCCATTGCACGAATGACGCCATTCTTGCACCCTTGGGAAAAGTAATGTACGATACAAAGGGCGTAGGAGGAATAGTCGGTTCTCTTAAGGGTGAATCTTCAGTAATCGGCTGCATAAATAACGGTATTATCTACGAAGATTCCGGAGGTAAAACAGCAGGTGGTATAATAGGATCATGCCCTTATAACTCATATAAAGAAAGTAAAATCCGTGATTGCTTGAATACGGGGGCAGTTTATATCGGCGATGTTTCTTTGAATACATTTATCGGTAATATGTACTATGCTAATATCAGTATAGATAATTGCTTTACGAGAGGTTGTTTTGTTCATTACTTAACCGCTGATGTTTACTCCAAATTAAAAATCAGTAATTCGTATTATGAAGATAGAGAAGTGCGCTATACTACCTCTTACGGCGAATACAAAACCGAGCTTAACAACACAATTAAATTTACTGACGAGATGAGAACAAGCGGAGAGATAGCATATATTCTCAATAAAAACAGTTCTTCCGTAAAAATCGGACAGGATTTAGCTGCTCATCAATCTTATCCGTCAATAAACGGCAAAAAGGTTTATTACGGCTACGAAAACTGTCAGTCCACCGAAAAAACCTACAGCAATGACTTCCGTTATGAAATAAAGGGAATCGGCCATATTTATGATGAAAAGGGAATCTGCACGCTTTGCGGAGCGTCGGGCGGAAGTGAGGAATGTCCTTATCCGATTTCAACCGCTGAGGATTTGAGAAATTTTGCTGATGCGGTTAATAACGGTGCAACAGCATTGTGCGCTAAACTGATGAACGATATTGACTTAAACCCCGGCACAACCTTCAATATAACTAACGGCACATATACCGGTGACGAGCCGACAAAATGGACTCCTATGGGTACGACGGAATATCCATACTGCGGCACCTTTGACGGAGCAGGATATAAAATAAGCGGCTTGTATACAGACGACAGCAATGTCTTTTCGGGCTTGTTCGGCAATTGTGATGCAACTGATAACAAAGCACCCGTAATTAAAAATCTGAGTGTTGATAATTCAAGTATCAAAGCAAACAGCGTTGCAGGCGGAATTGTCGCATATATACGCAACGGCACAGTAAGCAATTGCTCAAGCTTAGATGGTGTATTTATTAATTCTTCATCAACAGGAGGAATTGCAGGAAATTCCGCAAGCAGCACAATTTCGGATTGCAGCAGTTCTTCGGCGGTAAATGGTATTAATAAAGCAGGCGGAATTATCGGAGAGGGTAGTGCTAATACGATTTCAAAATGCTTTAACAGCGGTACTGTAACAGTTCAAGGCCTTGGAGATTCGTCACACGCAGGCGGTATTTCAGGATATGAAAGCGGCGGTTCACAGTTAAGCGATGTGTACAATAACGGCAATATTTATCTGTACTATGGCACAATCTTCGGTTCATTATATGACGTAGGCGGAATTATCGGATACGGAGAATGCAGTATTACAAACGGCTATAATACAGGAAATCTGAATAGTATCTTGGCGGGTCCATACACACCAATTGCATTTAAAGGAGCGGCAATAGGCTATGCCGGCTCTACGAGCACAGAAATCAAAAACTACTACTATTCTGATGCAACCTTAGTGTTGTGTACAGGTGCAAATGTTACAATCGAAAACACAGGAGTAAAAACAGCCGAGCAGCTTGCAAGCGGAGAGGTAGCATATCTGCTCAACGGTCAGACGAGCGAGGGCGACCTTGTCTGGGGACAAATGATAGGCGTTGAAGAAACACCTGTTTTCTCAAGTGACACAGTTTATTACGGCACAAACTGCGCAGGAGAAACCTTGTATTCAAATATGCCGGTTACAGCGGATCATCATTTTGTTTCCCTTGACGGAAAGTGCTACATCTGCGGAGCGTATGAGGATGAAATGAGCGCACTCTATGGCTACAGTGCAACGCTGGGCGGAAATATCGGCTTGAACTTCATAATGGAAATTGATGAGGAATATCAGAATGAAAACACAATTATGAATTTCTCGGTTGTGTATAACGACTCCGAAACCGATGAGCAGAAGGAGCTTTACACCCAAAGCGTACCGTTTAAAGATGCAGAGATAATTACTGTTGACGGCAAGAATTACTACAAATTCACCTGCAATGTAGCCGCAAAGGAAATGACCTGCGCAATTAAAGGACAGCTCGTAAACGGCGACAAGCAGGGAACAGAGTTTACTTCATCAGTAATCGATTATGCATACACCTTGCTTTATTCGGAAAACGCTACGGACAGTACACAAAAGCTTGTAAAAGCTATGCTCAACTACGGCGCATATTCACAGGAATACTTTGGATTTTACACAGACTACCTTGCAAACTGCGATTTATCGGATGAGGAAAAACAGCTTAACGAGTACCATGCGTCCGATTATTCTTATTACAAGTCGGAATATAAGCAAACCAACGAAAACACAGACATAGGCTATTACGGCAGCAGTCTTGTACTTGAAACAAATACGGAAGTTAAGCATTACTTCACCTTTGACAGCACAAAGACGAATTTTGATGACATAACCTATACCTGCACCGACAGCTCGGGAGAAATATATAAGGCTGATATAGAGTTAAAGCAATGGGGAGATAACGGCTTCTATTTGAAGATAACAGATATTCCTCCGCATTTATACAACAAAAGATTAACTATTACCATAAGTGCAGGAGGAGAAGAGCAGTGCAGTTTAAGCTTCACGCCTGTAAGCTATTTCTATTCTGTGCTCAATGCCTATCCCGAGGACGACGGAGTACACGACGGCTTGAGAAATGTTGTAAAAGCATATTATCAGTACGGTCTGGAAGCATATGGGTATAAAGTTAATTCATAAAACTGATAAGCAACAAAGGAGATAATGAAAATGGATAAAGAAAAATATACAAGAGCAGAAATGCAGATTACAGAATTTGAAACAGAGGATGTTATCACAACAAGCGGTATTGACCCAGTGCCTGAAGAAAATGAACTTCCGATTTATAAATAATAACAAAAATATGGCTTCCGCACTGTTCGGAAATCGTTTTGCGTGTTATGCTTGTTTATCGAAAACATAAGGAGTGAGGGTATGCTAAAAAAGAGGTCTTTTTTTGCAGCTGTTTTAATAATTATTCTGACTTTAGGTGTATTCCTGTATATGGTCACATTTTGTGGGAGCTACTCGGTTTACATTCCTGAAAACTATATAAGCGATTTGTCTGAAATAAAGGTTACATATTCTCAGGACGGAATAGCTAATCACAGTGAGCCTGTTTATGATAACGGATATATAAGGCTGACCTTTAATTCGCTGAAGCAGGGAAAAACAGAAGCAGAAATCTTTGCTTTTAAAGAAAGTGATCCGCAGTCGTATTTCTCGCAGTTTGTCGATTTAAGGGTAAACGCCTTCAATATACTGACTAACGGCAATTTTTATGATAACATAGTGCAGGATATATCGGGTTATCCTGTATTTTACATTGCAGGAGCGCTGTTTTTCGGCATAATGGCTGTATATATGATCATCCGTTTCAGAAAAAGCCTTAAAGAGAATATGTACTCATACGGCACGGTTTTTGACTGTTCACTGATGATAGTTTTTGTCGGATTGGCAATCCTATTTATTGCTTTGTCAGTGTTCCTGCTTATCAACTACCGAGCATATCAGCTGTCAAGCATACACTACCTGACCGCAGTAATAATGCTCCTTACAATTCTTTTTTCTACTCCTTTTGTTTTACTGTATTCAATATCAATGACAGTCAGCAATATTTCGCTTATTCGCCACGAGGGCTTTCGTGTTGCAAATGCTTTAGGAATAATTATCAGTGCTGTTATGACCTTAGGAGTATTTGTCTGCATTATTGTTCCGTTCAGATTCATTATTATAGACAGGAATACTCATATCGTTTACTCGATGATATGCACTCTCTATGTTTTTTCAGAGGTGCTTTTGCTTGGAACAAAAATATGTGCCTTAAAGGCTGCAAAGCATAAGCCGGAGTATGATAAGGATTATATAATTATCCTTGGCTGCGGAATAAAAAAAGACGGAACCTTACTGCCTCTTTTAAAAGGAAGAGTTGATAAGGCGATAGAGTTCTACAACGCACAATTACAGGCAACAGGCAAAAAAGCCGTGTTTGTTCCCTCGGGAGGTCAGGGCAGTGATGAGATAATCTCTGAAGGCGAGGCAATGCAGCGTTATCTTCTGGAGCAGGGAATTCCCAAGGAGCAGATAATGCCTGAAACCAAGTCAACAAACACTTTTGAAAATATGAAGTTTTCAAAAGAACTGATTGCTGACAGTGATGCAAAAGTTGTATTTTCAACTACTAACTACCATGTTTTCAGAAGCGGTATTTTTTCAGCTCAAGCAGGACTCAACGCTGATGGAATGGGCAGTAAAACCAAGTGGTATTTCTGGCCTAATGCATTTATCAGAGAATTTATAGGCTTGATTTTAAGTCAGAAGAAAAAAATTATTGTTCTTGCTGTTCTGACATTGCTGATTATTGTCGGCACGGCATTACTGACAGTGTAATTGATATTTTACAATACAAAATAAGATATTATTTTCTTAATAAAGATTTATAATGTTAAGGAAATGGGCTGTTGTAAATTTTACTCATTTGCAACAGCCCATTAATAATCTGTATGAAATTTTGTTCTGTGGAGTAATGCCTAATACTAATACCTAATAAAAAGTAGACAATCTTTGCGGTCTAATTTCCGCAATACTGCGTTGTCGTCCTTGCAAGGCGTCAGCCTTGCGGCGTCCTCCGCCTTGTCTTGCAAAAATTATCCTCGCAAATATAAGTCTACTTTCTATCAGGAATTAGTATAAGTAACCGATTAATCAGTGTTTACTTAGTAATCCTCATCATAATCGTAGTCATCAAACATAAAGTCTGCCCAATAATACTGCGCCATATATTCGCTGTTGTAGGAATTAACGGCACCTGAGTCAAGCTCCTTAAAGCGATAGTAATCGCAGTCAAGCTTGCTTACATTTACAGAAAGGCTGTTGTATTTTTTAAACACTGCGTCAGCCGCACCGCATTTTTTCAGGCTTTTCATCATTGCCGAAATAATTTTCTGAATATATGCCTGTTGCTTTAGGTCATAAGGTTCATCTTCAAACAGAGCCGCCGCAATTTCTTTGATTGTGCAGGAGCTTCCGTGTCGGTGAACAAGATAGGCAAAAACCTCTTTTGAACGGCTTCTTTCAAAATGAACAGGCGCTCCGTCGGGAGTAAATACATCAAAATTTCCAAAGCACTGAACACGAAGAAGTACATCGCTTTTTGGTTCAATCGGGTGACGAAGCTCAGCAAGCTCCGCCTCAACCTTTTCCTTTGTTACGGGCTTCATTATATATCCGCTTGCGTGAAGCTTCATTGCGTCGCCCGTATATTGGTCAAAGCCTGTTACAAAAATGATATTCAGCTTTGGATTGATGTCCTTTAGCTTTTTTGCAAGCTCTACACCGTTCATTCCACGCATATGTATATCAAGAAATGCGATTTCGCAGGGTGGATTTTCCGACGCAAATTCAAGAAGCCGGGACGGTTTTGCAAAATCAAATATTTCGGCATCGGGCAAAGCTTGCCTTATAGCGTCAGTCAGCATTTCACGAGCCAGAGTTTCATCATCAGCCGCTAAAATTCTCATATTAAATTTCCTCCTTTGGGATTGTTATTGTTGCAACCGTGCCTTTGCCAACCGTACTTTCAATATTAAGCACGGCATTGCACATTGTTTTAAGTCTGTTTCTCACATTTTCCATTCCAATATGAGTTCGTCCGTCATTCGGTTTTTTCGCTGTGTCAAATCCCACGCCGTCATCTGAAACAATGACCTCATATCGGTCATCAAATTCCTTTGTAGCAATAGTGACCGTTCCGCCGTCCTCTTTCATACCTACACCGTGCTTTACGGCATTTTCAACAAGAGGCTGTACTGTGAGGGATGGGATAAGAAAATCTGTTGCTTCTATGTCATATTCAATGTTAAGCTCATCGCCAAAGCGCATTTTTTCAAGTGACAGATAGGTTTCAAGGTGCTTTAGCTCACTTTCAAACGGTACGGGAGCCTGTTCCTTGAGTGAATTCATATTCCTGCGCAGATACTCAGAAAATTCAATAGTAGCCTTCTTTGCTTTTGAGGGATTTTTTTCGCAAAGCTGTGCGATTGAAGTGAGCGAATTATAGAGAAAATGCGGTTGTATCTGCGAGACCATAATTGAAACACGCATTTGCAGCATTTCATTCTGCAATTCCTGATAGCGTAAAAGCTCCTTTTGATGTTCTCTTGTTTCGCGTAACAGAAGATAAATCTGAATGACAACTGTGATAAGCAGACCTAATCTTATGAACACACGGTCGTGTGTGAAACCTGTTAAGGAGTTGATAAAATCAATAAGTCCTGCCACGACTAACGGACAAACCGAAATGAGAACTGCCCTTGAATTTTTACTTTTGAGCTTGAATGCTTCGTAGATAAGGCAAATAGTACTGCCCACACTTCCGAGCAGGATAAACGGGAATACAAAAATCTGACTTTTCAGAATATCCATAACGCCGAACAACTGCAAGAATACTGCTGCCATAGTCAGAAGTATAGATACAATAATGAGTATTGAAATATATCCTTTGCAACGCTTGTCTTCAACATTCACTCTGACATACAGAAAAGCCGTAATCGGCAACAGATATGTAGCAAATTCGTCAAACACCATACAGAGTACCGGGTTGCCGATCCATAATGGGAGATAGGTATAAATTGAATCAGTGAGAACATAAATTCCGCCCGTAATTGCCATAAGAGCAAGGGCGATGTTTCTAATCATTACATTCTTCCACAACAAGCCTGCAAGGGTAAATGCAAACAATCCCAAAAAGCAAATTGCAAGACTTATTAAAATAGCAGGCGTATTGTTTTTAAGTAAGTCATTGTATAAGGTATCCTTATTACCGACCGTAAGCCTGTTAAGTGTATCCTGTATAGGATTAAAACCGGAAAAAACAGTGTAAGGATTTGAAATTGTCAATTCAATTTCTGTAATATTGGGAATTTCATCAGCCGATACATAAGCAATAGAATTGCCGGGTGTTATTGTTGAAGCTCCGGTATCATAATGATTTGTGGCTACAACTTCTCCGTCAGCCTTAATCTCAACCCATACATCACACATCGAAATAATTAAGTACTGATTTTTCGGAATGTCCTGAGAAAGCCTTCCTCTGAAAGTCACCGTTTCGTAATTATCATTAATAAAGTCGTTGCTTGACTGAATTTTATTCCAACTTTCGCCGTCTGTGGTATATTCCCCGATAATTGATACTTTTGCAGATTCTGTATCGACTGCTTCTGTTTGATAACTAACGGCAGTCCATACAAATAAAAAGGCAAATAAAAGCAATATGCCAAGAGTACCTGTGAGAATAAAGGCTTTTGTATTATTCTTCAATTCTGAATCACCTCTGTTTCCTTAATTATACACCATTATATACTGATTTTTGCAACAAAACTAATGAATTTAAAAAAATTTTTAAAAAATCAAAGAAATCTTATAATTTTAAAAAATTTGTCCGTATTTTGTCATAGTCGGTATTATATTATATGACTGTAACAAAGAGAACAGCTCTTAATACTTATATGGAGGTCATCAAATGAACAGGCAGTAAATGAATTGTCCGGTCATACATTATTCTTATTTATTCGATCATTACATTATTTAATAAAATTTTGGAGGAAAATTATGTTTGATTATTTACAAAACTATTTAAGTACGGTTCACATTTCCGCATTATTAATTTTACTCGGAATTGTTCTTGGAACATTACTTGTTATTTACGCAGTTACCGTTATTGCGTGGTGGAAAATTTTTAAAAAAGCAGGTCAACACGGATGGAAATCTTTTATTCCGTTCTATAATGGTCATATAGTGTATAAAATTTGTTGGAAACCTGCATTTTTCTGGCTTATGTTAGTCCTTGCAGTTGCAGGAATGGTTATGACAGGATATATATTCTCATCAGGCGGTTTTGAAACAATTATTTATATTATCGGTTGCGCTTTTCTTCTGCTTGCACTTTACATTGATGTTCTTCATTCGTTCAAGCTTTCAAAAGCATTCGGTCACGGAACAGGATTTGCAATCGGATTAGTTTTTCTGCCGACAATCTTCGGGTTGATTCTTGCTTTTGGAAAATCGCAGTATATCGGCATAACGGAAAATGCTACTAATACTTCAGGAACCATTGATTAACTCACACTGAAAGCTTTTCAGTGAGCGAGGTGCTGTTTCAAGGGTGGATGATGTAACGATTATCTGCTCCGATTGCGGAACACGAGAGGCCCTTGAAAGCATAGGTGTTGATGAAAAGGAGCAGGAGAAAATTCTTGATACAATTCACAGAACGGTTCATACTAATTGACTTCCTATTTGTTTTTGATATAATTAAATGTATCAAAAAGGAAGATAAATCGGAAGTTTACGGAGGAATATGCAGTTATGAAAAAATACAAGATTGCAGCAATACTTATGATTATTCATGGTGGTTTTATGGAACTTGGTGGAATTTTTGCAATAATACCAGCATTGCTTATAGGAACTGATAAATATGACATAGGTCAATATTTTGAATTTAAACTTCCATATTTTCAAGATAACCTTTATATGATGATGGTTATGGGAGCAATATATGGGGTGCTTAGACTTATTGGAGCAATAGGATTGTTGAAAAATAGGATGTGGGGCTTAGTGTTATCTGTAATAAACTGTGTTATTACAATTACATTGATGATGTTTTTGTTGCCTGCTGGAATTATGGATGGAATACTTGCGGGAAGTGCCTTGATATTAATTTTGATGCAGTATTTTGGAGACAAAAAAATAGTAGAATAGTTCGTGAAATTCCAGTTTATCAAACAATACAATATAATCTTTTAGCATCGGTTAGAAATAATCGGTGCTATTTTTATGCCCTTTCGGAGGTGAGATTTTGAGAATACTTAAAAATTACAAGCCGACAAAATTCAAAGCAAAGGACAGCTATTACGATAAGGAATACGCTGCCTTTGCCGTTGCCTACAAAAATTCAATGGAGATGTATGAAAATGAAAAATGAAATTCAGTTAAGAAAATGTCCGAAATGCGGAATGCTTTTCAGCGAACGAGGTGCAGTTTCAAGGGTTGATAATGTAACGATTGTGTGTTCTGATTGCGGAACACGAGAGGCCCTTGAAAGCATAGGCGTTGATGAAACGGAGCAGGAGAAAATTCTTGATACAATTCACAGAACGGTTCATACTAATTGACTTCCTATTTGTTTCTGATATAATTAAATGTATCAAAAAGGAAGATAAATCGGAATTTATGGAGGTGTTCATTTACATTGCAAACATCAGAGAGCTTTAGAATAAGTGCTATTTTGGCGTTTTCAGGTGGATTTCAGGATGCATATACTTACAATATGAGAGACCATGTTTTTGCAAATGCTCAAACAGGTAATGTTGTTCTGATGAGTCAGAATTTTATGCAAGGCAATGCAGTTATGGGGGTTCATTATATGTTTCCTTTGCTTTCATTTGCTGCAGGAATTTTTATTGCCGAGCAAATTGAAAACAAGTTCAAGAACAGTAAGGGCATACACTGGAGACAAATCATTCTGTTTATAGAAATACTAATGCTTGGTCTTGTCGGATTTATGCCACTCAAATTAAATATGATTGCTAATATGTTAGTTTCCTTTTCATGTGCTATGCAGGTGCAAACTTTTAGAAAAGTACATGGATACGGATATGCGAGCACTATGTGTATAGGGAATTTAAGAAGTGGAACAGAAAGCTTATCACATTACCTCCGGAATAAGGATAAGGAATCTTTATATAAAGCACTTCATTTTTTTGGTATAATTACAATTTTTGCAATCGGAGCCGGAATCGGAGGAGTCCTATCTAATATCTGGGGTATAAAAACGATTTTGGTCTCCACAATACTTTTAACTTTCGTTATTGTAATAATGATTAAGGAGTACCGGTAAATTCCAGTTTATCTACTAATTAAATTCAAAGAGTAACCTTTAACGGGTTGCTCTTTTTTTATACCAAAAACAAGGAGGTGACAGAATGTCTGATTTCGGACTGAAAATCGGGGTTGAAGGCGAAAAGGAATTTAAGAAAGCGCTTACTGAAATAAATCGGAATTTCAAGGTGCTGGGTTCTGAAATGAAGCTTGTTTCATCTAATGAATATCTCAATAACCTTGCAGATTCTATGAGCGTTTACGGTGATGCAGCTAAGGCATACTTCAGCGGAGAAGCTGTTGCAGAGCAGACTGTTACAGACGACATGAGCGTTTATGACTTCACAGTCGGCACAATGCCCGAAGGCATAAGCTGCTACGGTTCAAGCCTTATTCTTAAATCTGAAACCACTATCAGACATTATTTCAAGCTTGAAGATGGTAAAGAGATTAGCGATTATACATTCTCAGTGAACGGTACTACATTAACACCTACAGAAAAACAGGGTTATTACTACATTGACATAAATAATGTCAGCGCAGAAAAGCTCGGAACACCATTTAATGTAAGTGTAAACGGCGAAGAAGTAATCACAAATTACTCTGCTCTCAGCTATGTGTATAAGGCTCTGGACAGTGATTCAACAGATGTTAACCTGAAAAATCTTGTAAAATGGCTTTATATCTACAATCAGGATGCACTTGCATATATAACAGCATAAATAGGAGGACTTACCGTGAAAGAAAAATACATTACAGCTGAAATGGAAATAGTGGAATTTGAGTGTGAGGACGTTATCACAACAAGCACTATTGACCCCGCGCCTGAAGATGACGAACTTCCGATTCTTAAATAAAAAATAACAAAAATATGTTACCGCACTGTTTAGTTACGGTGCGGCAACATATTTTAAAAAGTTTTGATAAGTCAACCCCTCACCGGGACAAAAACGGTGAGGGGTTTTGTTGTTTTGCCTGTTTTTGCATGCGTTCGCACAACAGGCTTTTTCTGCCAATGTTTTATCAGAAAATGGCAGAACCGTCCCCATAAGGGGTGTAGATTGTTTCACAGGCAGGATGTAAAAACGGAGGACAAACATGAGTTTCCGTCCCCGTAAGGGGTGTAGATTGTTTCCCTCAAAGCCTAAAAAAGACTTGTCAACGCTGGAGTTTCCGTCCCCATAAGGGGAGTAGATTGTTTCCGTAGGCAACAAGAATCCTAAAACAGAAAAAGAGACGTTTCCGTCCCCATAAGGGGTGTAGATTGTTTCGAAAATCACAGTTACAAACGAAAGCAAAGTCACAGCAAAGTTTCCGTCCCCATAAGGGGTGTAGATTGTTTCCTCCATCGAACTCAACGGCGAAACGGCATATTGTGTGTTTCCGTCCCCGTAAGGGGTGTAGATTGTTTCTTGGCAAGGCTAAAAAGGCTTTACAGGCTATGTTTGTTTCCGTCCCCATAAGGGGTGTAGATTGTTTCTTGGATATTAAAGAATAAATTTATCCGCACAGCCTTGTTTCCGTCCCCGTAAGGGGTGTAGATTGTTTCTAATTCAGACCTCATATCCATGTTAAGGGAGCGCATGTTTCCGTCCCCATAAGGGGTGTAGATTGTTTCCCAAAAAAATTTTTTTAAGAGAGGTTTTTTATAGTTTCCGTCCCCGTAAGGGGTGTAGATTGTTTCAGCAAAACTGTATATGATATGCTTGTGAATTATGAACAAATATAAAATAACAAATCCACTTTTTAAAGTAATACTACCACTTTTTCGGCGGAATTTCAATATAAATTTGGTGCGAAACCATAGGTGAAGCTATATGCAACCCGAAGCTGACGATTATTGAACAATATATATTGAAATATAAACAAAAATATGTTAAAATATACAACATATTTGACTTTGTGCTGCTCGCTGAAGGTGTATCAACAATCTGAACTTGTTAGTAAAGTACGGCGGTGCTTATTCAGCTTGTTCATAACTCAGCGATCTTATTCAAAAAATCCGACTGCGCCTTAATAATTAAGCGGCTGTCGCCTGTTCTTTTATTTACAGCTTTCTGAATTGTTAACAGGGCGTTATCGTAATATAAAAGCTTTTAGCCGAAAGGGAATTCTATGCTCGCAACAATTAAAATGTATATAGCCTCAGATGATTTCGAAATAACTTATCATATCCCGTCTGTGCTTCACGGTGTTCTGATGTCGGTGATAGATTGTGACTATGCGCAGCAGCTGCATATGAACAGGCTCAACCCTTACAGTATGTTTATTTCAAAGAATAACGGACAATGGTGCTGGACTGTTTCTGCAGTGGGCAGAGAGGCTTGTGAAAAAATAATTAATGTTCTTGCTGACGACAGCTTCAAGGAATTTGTAATTACCCACAAAAATAACGCAAGGGTGAATATTCTTAAGAAGGAGCTTTTTACCGTAAGCTCCTCGGATTTTATAGCGTCAGCAACAGGTGCAGATAATTCTAAATATATCAAGCTCCGCTTTATTTCTCCGACTGCATTTAAAAGTAATAACCGGTATGTCTGCTTTCCTGACTTATACCTTATTTACAATAGCCTTATGAATAAGGCGAGCTTGCTTTCGCAGGACACCTCGTTTGCCGATGAGGATACGCTCAACAGCCTTGTCGAAAGCAGCCGTATCACCTCTTACAGGCTGCACACAACGGTCTTTAATCTTGAGGGCATAAGGATTATCGGCTTTGTCGGAACAGTGACAATAAAAATTGACGGTCCGTCTATAATGAGGAGTTTTGCGAAAATACTGTTTAGGGCAGGAACACTCCTTGGAGTTGGCATCAAGACCTCACTTGGAATGGGTGCGATTGAGATTTTGGACAAGGAAGAGGGTGAAGTGAATGAATGACAAACAGATAAAAAACATACTTGCAGTACTTTTACACGATATCGGCAAGGTGATGTTTAGCAAAAACAGCGGTAAAAATCATTGCGAGTCGGGCTATGATTTTCTGTTTTATGATGCAGGGGTTACAGACAGCGAGATTCTTGATACAGTAAGGTATCATCATTATAATCAGCTTTTGAACACAAAAATAAGTGATGACAGTCTTGCATATATCGGTTATATCGCAAATCGGATTACTTCGGCTTATGATGCAAAAGAGCCTGATATACCAACCGACGCACCACTTGAGAGTGTGTTCAATATTCTTAACGGAAATAACCGCAAAATGTATTATAAGCCACAGCTTCTTGCTGACGAAAGCGGAGTGAATTTTCCCCAGGATGAAAGGCGGTGCATTGACAGCTCATATTATTCCACTGCTAAAACACAGCTTTTGGACTGCCTGGGAAAAATAGATTTCTCAAAGCCTGATAAAAGGGATATTACTCTGTTGCTTGAAACACTTGAAACATTGTTTACATATGTTCCTGCGTCATCAGCAAGTGAAAGCTCGGCAGACATCTCGCTGTTTGAACATTTAAAGATGACCTGTGCAGTTTCGTCTTGTATATTAAATTACTTAAATGCGGTGAATATATCAGATTATAAAACGACGCTGTTCGATAATTTGGAAGAGTTCTATGACTGTAATGCTTTTTTGATGTACTCCTTAGATGTTTCGGGCATTCAAAGCTTTATTTACACAATAAATACCGAGGGTGCGCTGAAAACACTTCGTGCAAGGTCGTTTTATCTTGAAATATTTATGGAAACCGTCATTGATGAGCTTATTGAAAGGCTAAATCTTTCACGGGCAAACATAATTTACTCCGGCGGAGGACATTGTTATCTGATACTCCCGAACACTGCTGATACAAGGCGTGTCATCTCTGATTTTGAAGCTGAGGTAAACAAATGGCTGATTGATAATTTCAAAACAGGCTTGTATGTTGCAGGTGGCTTTACTCAGTGCAGTGCAAACAGTCTGCGGGACAAGCCAAAGGGCAGCTATGCAGATATTTTCGCTGAGATGAGTCGTGAAATCAGCAAAAGAAAACTTACCCGATATAATATAGATGATTTGATAACGCTTAATTCCTCTGATAAGTCCGACGGCTTAAGAGAGTGTAAGGTATGCAGATCGCTACACAATGTAAATGACAGCGGACGGTGTGACTTCTGCGAGCAGCTTATCGGTTTTTCAAAGGATATAATGGACGATGAAAAACCGTACCTTTCTGTTGTGAAAGGAGGCAGCAGAGGCATAAGACTGCCGTTTTCCTTGCGCCTTATTGCCGATACAAAGGCAGAGCTAAAAAAACGCATAGAATGTGACAAAAGCTATGTCCGAAGCTACGGAAAGAATATTTCGTCAGCTGACAGGGACACGGCAGTCAGAATTTGGGTAGGCTCGTATCAATACAGCGATCAAACCGCCGTTCTGGCAGCGAAAGCAGCAGGAATTGACAGAATAGCTGTTCTTCGTGCTGATGTTGACAATTTAGGTCAATCATTTGTACACGGCTTTGACAGAGATGATTCACATTCAAAGCTTGTCAATCTTTCAAGAACAGCCACGCTTTCTAAGCAGCTTTCGCTGTTCTTTAAAAAGCACATAAACGGTTTTCTTTCAAACGGAAAATTCAATATTGCAGGCACAGACAAGGTGCGTAAGGCGCTTGTAGTTTATTCGGGTGGTGACGATGTATTTATAATCGGTGCATGGAACGATGTAATCTCACTTGCTGTTGACATTTCAAATGAATTCTGCAGGTTCACAGAGGGTACTCTCTCAATTTCGGCAGGCATAGGGCTGTTCGGCGCAAGCTTCCCGATAAGCGTAGCCGCAGGGATTGTGGAAACGCTTGAGGACGCATCCAAGAATTTTCCTGACAGCAGTAATCCTGAAAAAAATGCAGTTACCCTGTTTGATAATAATATCACCTACAGCTGGAGCGTTTTTGAAAACAGGGTGGTAAATGAAAAGCTCAGGGTACTCAGCGATTTCTTTGAAAATACAGAGGATCACGGAAGAAGCTTTCTGTATAACCTGCTTTTCTACATAAAAAACTGCGACGATAAAATAAATATCGCAAGATATGTATATCTTCTTTCAAGAATGGAGCCGAACAGCTCAGAGGGTTACGAAAAAATCAAAAAATACAATGATTTTTCAACTAAGCTTTATGACTGGATAAAAAACCCGACAGACCGGGATGAGCTGACAACAGCAATCTATTTATACTCATATATCAGTCGCAAAGTGCACAGGGAGGATAAATAAAATGGAAAATCACAACAATGGAAATCGCAACAATAATCAGCGGGGCAACAGTAATAATAAGAGAAGGTTCTTTAATGATGATAAGCAATTATTGCCCTATGAGACTTTAACAAGCGATAATTATGTTGCTCTTGCAGAAAAGGTGATTAATTATCTAAAGAAAAATCAGAAACTGCTGTCCACCTCGCAAATACGAAATCTGCTCTCACTTAATACTGAAATTTACAACACTGTCTTAAGCGAAAGAAGCACAAAACTAAGTGATGATGTAAGGTCAAGACTGCAATATCTCAAGGTGCGTATGGTGTATGATTCAGGCAGAGAGGAAGCTGTTAAGCTTTTTGTGCAGAATTCGCACCTGATTGATCATTTAGATGAAATAGGTGAAAGTAAAGAAAAATATATGCTGTTTGCAAGGTATCTGGAGGCACTTGTTGCATACAGAAAATTTGCCGGCAGGGATTCGTAAGGGAGGGTAAATCAATGTATTCTAAAATAAAGATAACCGGTGAAATAGAGGTTCTGACGGGTATGCACATAGGAGGCTTTGCAGAATTTTCTGCTATAGGTGCAGTTGACAGCCCTGTTATAAAGGACGCTCTGACACATCAACCGATAATTCCGGGAAGTACCCTGAAGGGAAAGCTGCGTACTATGCTTGCCCGTAAATATAACAAAAATGTCTTTCAAAAGCATAATGAAGATCATATCTTTGTCGGGCGGCTTTTCGGTTCAGCAAAAAAGGACAGCAATAACAGGCCTATGCCCAGCAGACTTCTTTTCAGTGATTCTGTTATAACACCGGAGAGCAGAGAAAATATTTTCTCAAAAGGTGCTATGAGCGTTACCGAAATAAAATTTGAAAACACCATAAACAGAGCAACAGGCGTTGCAAATCCCCGTCAGATTGAGCGTGTTGTCAGAGGGGCGGTTTTTCCTCTTGAAATAATTTATGAGGTTATCAACGAGAATGAAATTTCCGACGATTTCAAACACCTTGCCGAGAGCCTAAGTATGCTGCAGAATGACTACATAGGCGGCAACGGTTCGAGAGGATATGGCAGAATTAAGTTTAATAACCTTGATTTAAAGGTGCTTTTCGGCAGTGTTGACAAAGAAACGCAGAGCAAGTGCCTTGAATACCTAAAGGGTGTTAATAATGAAGTATAAAATATACAGGTTTAGCTTTAAAACAGCCGTTCATTTCGGAGGCGGCTCTCTGTCTGACGGCAACATAGCCTTTCACGCGGACAGCTTATTCTCGGCTTTGTGTCTTGAAACGGTAAAAAATTCGCAGTCCGAGCTTGATAAGATGGTAGAGTTGTTTTCAAACGGAGGTTTATGTCTGTCTGACGCCTTTCCTTTTGTGGGCGATACATTGTTTTTGCCCAAGCCCTGCTGTTATGTTGAGCGTAAATCCGATAGGGATGAAGGAAGCTCGGTTGTAAAAAAGCAGTATAAAAAGCTTAAATATATCTCTACGCAAAACTTCGGCAAATATTTTGATTCAACGCTTGATCCTGCAAACGAGCTTGAGCTTCTCGGAAATTTAGGCACTTATCGCCTCAAAACCTCAGTCTCAATCAGCGAAGCTGGAGAATCAATGCCGTATAATGTAGGCGTATATACCTTTAATCAGAACTGCGGTCTTTATGTAATTGCAGGCTATGACAAGGAAGAGTATGTCGAGTGGCTTGAAAAATATCTTACAGGACTGTCTTATTCGGGAATCGGAGGTAAACGCTCGGCAGGGCTCGGTCGTTTTGAGCTTTCGGTATGCGACGCACCCGGAATTTTACTAAACCGCCTGAATGCAGACGGCGAAATGTATATGCTTCTTGCGTGTGCATTTCCTGCGGATGAGGAGCTTCCGGCTTCTCTTGACGGCGCACAGTATTCTGTATTAAGGCGAGGCGGTTTCGTTAGTTCATTTACATACACAGACAGCTGTGAACGAAAAAAGGATATATTTCTATTTGATTCAGGCTCCTGCTTTAAAAGTAAATTCAAGGGCAGAATTTTTGATGTATCACGAGGTTCAGGACACCCTGTTTACAGATATGCCGTACCTATGTGGCTGGAGGTGAAGAAATGAATAGCTTTCAGAAAAAATATGAAATAGAGCTTCACACGCTCTCACCCTTACACATAGCATCGGGCAAGGAAATCAACAAAAAGGAATACATTTTTGATTCCAACTCAAAAACCGCATATATAATCAATTCCGAAAGACTTGCAAAATTTGTTTTTGACAAGGAGCTTTTTAAAAGCTTTGAAAGCTTTATGTGTTCAGAAACTTCAGATGATTTAGGTAGCTGGTTAAGGCGCAGCGATGCTACAATGGACGAGATAGAAAGCCTGGTTGATTACAGGCTTGATTGCAGCAACACAGAAATTTCAGTCAAAAACAGAGGAATTAAAACCTTTGTAAAGGACGAATACAATATGCCGTATATTCCGGGCAGCTCTCTGAAGGGGTGTCTGAGAACTGCACTTCTGGCTTATGATATTAAAAAAAGACCCGATGCCTATTCCCAGATTGCCAAAAGAATAGCTGACAATAGAATGATAACGGAAAAGAAAAAGAAAAAGGAAAAGATATTGTCCGCCGAATCAAAGGCTCTTGAACAGACTGCTTTTTATACAGCAGGACGAAAGATAAAAACAGAAAAGGACAGGAGCAACGCTGTCAATGATGTAATGCAGGGAATAATTATCAGTGACAGCGAGCCTATCTCGTGCGACAAGCTCACGCTTTGTCAGAAATCAGATCTGAAAACGAACGGAACATACGCTAAACTGCCAATCTTTAACGAATGTATAATTCCGAATGTTACTATCCGTTTTTCAATAACGATAGATTCGACATTCTGCAAGATTACTATCGAGCAAATCAAGGAAGCTGTAGAGCAGTTTGCAAGTGATTATTACACTAATTACATTTCGATATTCAAGCAAAGGAAGCCTGAATATCCGGATATTATCCGGCTTGGAGGAAATATAGGCTTTCAAAGTAAAACAATAATAAATAATCTGTTTCAAAAACCCGAAAGCGTAGAAATAACCTCAGATATACTTTCAGCTTTAGGTCATTTCAAAAATGCAAAAGATAGTTCTATAGGCGTTTCACCGCACACAATTCATATGGCTTCATACGGCGGAAGGGAATATCGTATGGGAGAATGCAGATTTATTGTAAAATAAGAAAACTATTATTGGGGAAAGGTGAATTATATGAAAATCCTATTTTCGTGCATCGGAGGAAATGATCCGATAAGCAATAACCACGACGGCAGTATCCTGCATATTTGCAGATATCACAAACCGGATAAGGTAATTATGCTGGCGTCGAAAGAAATGTGCGACTTGAATATGGACAAGCACTGTGTTTCGTGTCTGGAGAAACTATATAAATTGTTAGGTTTAGATAATATATTTAAATGTGAGGTAATCAAAGAGGATAATTTAACAGATCCGCAGGATTTTGACATTATTTACCCTATAATAAAAGAATCAATAAAGAAAATAAAAGCCGGGATGAAACCCGAAGATGAATTGTATGTAAATATCGCCTCGGGCACACCGGCAATGAAATATTGTCTGCAGTTTCTGTCTGCACTTTCGGACTATTCGTTTACTCCGATAAGTGTAAATACACCTGTTAAAGGAATGAATACAAATAAAACGGATAAAAAAGCGTTTGATCCTGAGAAACAGTGGGCTGATAACGAGGATAATAAGATAACGGATAACAGAACGAGAATAACCAAAAGTCTTTTTATGCTCAACGAATTTTATCAGAATACACTTGTAAAGCTCATTGAAAATTACGATTACAGCGGTGCTTTAACCTTGCTGGGTACAGTAAATTGCTTTTCAGAAGAAACAAAAGAACTGATTGAAGCAGGATTGCAAAGAACACAGCTGGACACAAACAATGCTGAAAAAACTTTGAACAAGTATGGGTTTACGCTGCCAATATCAGATGATAGAAAAAATATGGTTGAGTACGCTCTTTCAATCGCAAATAATTTAAAAAAGGAAAGATATGCTGATTTTATCAGGGCGATTACGCCTCTTATGACAGACTTATATATAAAAGCATTAGAACAGTTTTGCAATATTGATATAAAAAATGCTGTTCGGATAAATAACGGAGTAATGAGATGGGAAGAAGTTAAAAACGGAGAAGATCAGGCAAGAACACAAGCAAAAAATGCAATATTTCGTGTACTTAACAGAGACTTTAATGATTTGCATAATAAAATTGTATATAATATCCATCTAAGAAAAATACTTGATGCGATGCCATACGGCAGTAATGAAAAGAGATTAATAGAATTTATGGGGAATATTGAAGAGAGTGTGAGAAATATTGCTGCGCATCAGATGGTTATGTTTACTTCCGATGATGTGCGTAGCCGAACCGGACATAAACCTAAAAAAATTTTTGCAAAGCTTCAAGAGCTTATGCTTTTATTGAACATTCCTAAAAGAGTCTGGGATTCGTACCGTGATATGAATGAAGTAATAATAAAGAGCATCAAAAAGGTGGACGCAGAGCAATAATAGCCGAGTGAATATTTAAGGAAACGCTGAATAGTTTTGACAAAGTGTATTTTGTGCCGTTACTAATCTTTAGCGTTAGAGTGTGATGATTGAAAATTAATATTTATACAATGCTTCAACCTGTGCTTTAACCGTAATATCTGCAAACTTTTTGCAAACTTTTTCCGAAACAAAATTTGAGAGGATAAAACCGGATAAAAAGAAACCGCATTGGAATGCGGCTTTACCAAGCATAGCTTAACGATACAAAATATAATAAAATGATAAAACTACAATTCCTCACCTCCACAAACACAACAAAGAAGCCTGATAAACACTGGGTTTGTCAGGCTTCTTTGTTGTTTTTTGCAAACTTTTTATCAAGGTTTGTTTTTGAGCGTGATTTTTCGAATTTATAAATATACGGTGAAGTTGAATATTTATGCGACACCTGTCAAGATCAGAAGCTAAACATTTTGAATTTTTTAAAATTACTTTTCATTCATTTGATTATCCAAAAACCAGAATATCGGTCTGTTTTATTTAAGACATTGCCAAGTGATACAAATGGCTCACCGAATTTGATAATTGTATTTGGCTGACGGTAGTTGATTCGGTTACAGTGCACAAAGACGGAATTTTAGTATTCAAGTTCAACGATGGCACGGAGATTGAGGGATGAAAAAGAGATAAAATAAAGCAGACTGCAGTTATTAAGAATTTGCAGTCTGCTTTATTGTGTCAATTACGATATTATAAAAAATCTTCTGCCTATATAAACTCAACTAAGCAGCAAAGTATTCCGTCGCCGTAAATTCCCACCATTTCCTTTGTTTCTTGAGAATTATATTTCAACATAACAGCGTTGTTCTCTGTGACAGGCTTCTTGTAGGATATTCTGATTTTTGTAAAAGAATCTCTGTCAAAACTATCCTTTGGCAACGCCTGCAACGCAAAGTCAATATAACGGGTATTGTGAACATGACCGTTAAAATCTATGTCACTGCGGCGTAATTTAAGTTCCGTTTCAGCCGAATACTCAGTCGGTGTGCGAAGTCTTTGAGAGAATTCAAAAATTTCCTTATCTTCCGGCTGATAAGAAGCAAACAGCTTTTCGCTTATGCGTGTCAGTTTTGATGTCTTAAGGTCGATAAGAGCAAATTTTGCCTCGGCACGGATAACCTCTATATCGTCATTGTCGGTTACAATAAAATCACGGAATGCGGTACTTGCCGGTGCTTTACCTCTTACCCAGGTTGTAATGTTAAGACACTCACCGTTTCGAGGACGGCGTAAGATTTTACCTGCCAATCGGTCAGAATCCACACAATACCGTTTTTGCTTGCATCGGCTATGCTGTCGCCCGAATTTGCGGAATGATTACCTGCGACATTCTCAAGAATTTGAAGAATTGCTTCGTAGGATAGTTTTCCGTTTCTGTTGTAATCGCTTGGACGGGGTTTACATATTTCTTTATAAAACATACTGTTCTCCTTCTTATATTGCAAAGTAATCGATATGTTTTGTTAATTATTCTTTTGAACATCCTGCCAGTTTGAATTAGATATTATTTCAGCTTTCTCCCCGAAAAATACTTTTCCGGCTTCGTTGTTTTATATAATCCAAATGGCACAATTTAGTGATTGTTCACAAAATATCCTGATTAATCTAACGTATTATTGACTGTTAGTTATTAATTGACTATACTTATTATAGTAATTTATATTTAAAAATTTAAGGAGTAAAATGAAGATGAACAAATGCAAAACAAAATCAAAGTTATTTTGTAAACACGCAACGCAGGCGCTTGCAGTGGTTATCGCGCTTGCGCTTATGCTCTCGTTTGTCGTGCTGCCGAGTGCTGCGGTTGAGAGTACAGCGGTCAGCGCAGGCGAAGCGTTAGTTTTTGGGGATTATACCTACTCTGTTCTTTATGACGACGCTGTAGCTATAACAGGCTATACCGGAAGTGATACGGAGATAGTTATTCCCGGTGAGGTTGAGAAAATGGCTGTTATAAGTGTTGGTGCAAGTGCATTTGAAGATTGCACAGGCTTGACAAGCGTAATAATTCCGGATGGTGTTACAAGCATTGGTGTTAAAGCCTTTTCCGGCTGCACCGGCTTGACAAGCATAACAATCCCGGTCAGTGTTACAAGTATTTTCGATGGTGCATTTTACGGATGCACAGGCTTGACAAGCATAACAATGCCGAACAGCGTGACGCACATTGGTAGTAGTGCATTTAAAGGTTGTATAGGCTTGACAAGCATTGCCATTTCGGACAGTGTGACAAGTATTGGAGATAGGACATTTTACGGCTGCACAAGCTTGACAAGCATAACCATCCCGGACAGTGTTACAAGGATTGATGATTATGCATTTTCCGGCTGCACAGGCTTGACGAGCATAACAATCCCGGACAGTGTTACAAGTATTGGCAACAGTGCATTTTACAATACTGCCTGGTACAATAATCAGCCTGACGGTTTAGTATATGCAGGAAAAATTGCTTACGGATATAAAGGCAAAATGCCTGAAAATACAGAAATTGTTTTGAAAGAGGGAACATTATGTATTGTAAGTTCTGCATTTTCCGGCTGCACAGGCTTGACAAGTATAATAATACCGGACAGCGTTACAAGTATTGGCAGTTGGGCATTTAACGTTTGCACCGGCTTAACAAGTATAATAATCCCGGACAGCGTGACAAGTATCAGCGGTGGTGTATTTTCCGGCTGCACAGGCTTGACGAGCGTAACAATCCCGGACAGTGTTACAAGTATCGGCGATAATGCATTTGTCGGCTGCAAAGGCTTGACGAGCGTAACAATCCCGGACAGCGTGACAAGTATCAGCGGTGGTGTATTTTCCGGCTGCACAGGTCTTCAAAGCATAACAATCCCGGATAGCGTTACAAGCATTGGAGAACGGTCCTTTCACGGCTGCACCGGCTTGACAAGCATATCAATCCCGGATAGCGTTACAAGCATTGGAGAACTGTCCTTTCGAGGCTGCACCGGCTTGACAAGCATAACAATCCCGGATAGCGTTACAAGTATTGAAGATGAGGCGTTTGACGGCTGCACAGGTTTAACAAACATAACAATCCCGAACAGTATAACATTCATTAATTGGAGTACATTTTCCGGCTGCACAGGTCTTCAAAGCATAACTATTCCGGATAGCGTTACACATATTGATGATTATGCATTTAAAGGCTGCACCGGCTTGACAAGTATAACAATCCCGGACAGTGTTACAAGTATTGGTAATAATGCGTTTGACGGCTGCACCGGCTTGACAAGCATAACCATCCCAGACAGTGTTACAAGTATTGGTTATAATGCGTTTGGCTATTATACTGACCCTGACACATATGAAAATAAAAAAATCGACAATTTCACAATCACAGGCTGCAAAGGCTCTGCCGCTGAACAATACGCAATAGACAACGACTTTAAATTTATCGCCCTCGCTGCTCCATCACCTGTCCTCGGCGACATAAACGGTGACGGCAATATTACAATCGCAGACGCAATTATGCTCCAGAAGCACATAGCGAATATTATAGTAATTGACGGTGGTTTGATAAATGAGGCTGACGTAACAAAAGACGGAGCAATTACTATTGCCGACGCTATTATGCTTCAAAAGCATATTGCAAATATCATTAAACTGGTATAGTCACAAATTAGTATTCATTGTATGAATATAAAAACAGAGCCGATAACCTGTGAGTCTCTCAAGCTTATCGGCTCTGCATTTTGGCAGGCGGTTTTGTGTACGTCTTTCATTTATTTGATATGTAAAGTCAGTTAAATTATATGTATAGATTACGCGGGTAAATGTCCAAATTTATTTCGCAAATTTATTTGGAATAATTATTTAAGAAAAGATAGAAAGCGGATGATTAAAATGGGAACGGTGTTTAAGAAAACACTGAAAATATCATTGTGCTGCATACTTGCGGCACTTATGGTGTCATCGTCAATTGCGGCAGGCTCGGCGCTTGACGGAGCAGAGGAGAATGAGCTTGAAGTGATTACGCCGACAGAAGCCGAAACTCAAGGTGAAACAGTGGCAGAAACGCAAAACGAAACACAGACGGCAACGGAAACAGAAACACAGACAGATGTCAGCGTTGAGGGAGAATACATTCTCGGCGATGTTAACTCCGACAACAGTGTAAATCTTCTGGACGCCATAGCAATACAGAAATTTTCACTCTCTATGGTCGATTTTGCGGACATTCAGAAGCAGTGCGGTGATGTTGACAGGAACGAAGCGGTCAATCTTCTCGACAGCATAATGATTCAGAAGTTCGCACTGGGTATGCTTAGCGAAGATAGTAAGATTGGTAAATATTTTACTCCTTCAACTCCGACAGAACCAACACAACCAACTGACCCGCCAACCCAGCCAACAGATCCGCCTACTCAGCCAACCGATCCGCCGACAACACCGTCCGAACCACCGACTCAGCCTACCGACCCGACCGAGCCGGATACTGTTGAGCTTGATAAAACGGCTTTAACACTGGGCGTCGGCGAAAAATATACACTCATAAAAAGCTCGCCGACAGGCTCCGATTTGTCGGATGCAGTATTTACAACCAACAAACCCGATATTGTAAAAGTCGATGCCGCTACCGGTGAGGTTACCGGATTAAAAGTAGGCGGAGCAACAGTCAGGATAACCACTTGCAACGGAGCGACAGCCTCCTGCTCGGTTGCCGTTAAGAAAGCTCCGACAAGTATAAGCCTTAATAAAACTTCGTTAACTCTCGGCATTGGCGAAACATTTGACCTCAACAGCTCACTTCCAAGAGGCGAGGCGGCATATCATATTGCATATTCAAGCAACAATTCAAGCGTAGCAGGCGTTAAGGCTTCCGGCGGCTTAGTTACTGCAAATAAAGTCGGAACTGCCAATATCACCGCTACAACATATAACGGAAAGACGGTGACTTGCACTGTAACCGTAAAAAAAGCACCTACCTCTATGAGCTTGAATAAAACATCGCTTACACTGAGAATAGGTGAATATTTTGACCTTAACAGTTCACTTCCGAGCGGTCAGGGTGCTTACAGTATTCTGTATTCAAGCAGCAAGCCAAGCGTAGCAAGTGTAAAAGCCGCCGGAGGATTAGTGTGTGCTGTTCAAGAGGGTACAGCAACCATAACTGCAAGAACATATAATGATGTTACAGCTATATGTACTGTTACTGTAGAAAAAGTTCCTAAAAAGATCCAAAGCTTTGTTGATAAGGCACTTAGCTACAAGGGACAAGACTATTCACATTTCATTGCGGCTATGTCTATGTACGGCGCACAAAAGGGAGATGCGTGGTGTGCTTGGTTTGTCAGCACCATTTCAAAGGAATCAGGGCTTTCCGGTATTATACCGATTTCCGGCGGAGCAGGTTCTATTCCGCGTCTCGGAGTTGCAAGAGGTGCAGGAATATGGTATGAAGGCTACAATTCTGTGCCGAGAGTAGGAGATATAATTGTATTTACATGGAACTGTTTAGGCTATTACCCCGGACAAGACATATATTTCTCTGACCATGTTGGTATAGTATATAAGGTCGATAACGAATATGTGTATACTATTGAAGGAAATGCAACCGATGTAAGTCCTACTGAAGAAAAACTAAAAGTGTCCGGTCTGTCTGACTCAAACCTGACAAGAAAGGTGTGCTGCCGCCAATATAAGCTGTATAGCAAATTGATTAACGGATATTATCGCCCCAATTATTAAATTAGTGAGACGCTGAATAAATCAGCTGTTCCGTGCGGCGATACAGCGTTGAATTTACTCGGACTATCAACGCAGGTTCCTGCAATTCGGCTTTGCTCGCTAAAAAAATAGTGACTGAGAGTAATTTTGAGTTTAATGAGAAACTTTATATTCCTCGACAACTCGATACATATATGCTGATTGCAAATTCACATTTAAAAAAGAAATAAATGCGATTCAACAAATCAAAGACTTGCACAGGATATTTTAGTATATCCAAAGCGTGCAAGTCTTTTTTATAACCAAACCTCAGTGAATATGCGGCTCTGCAATATAGAGCAGTTTTCTCAATTCCATTTATCCGCCTTGAGTGTGGGTTGTTATCAGCTTTGCGATGTCCCGTTTTTTGTGCATCAGTCCTACTATACTTAGAGCATAACAAAAGAAAAACGGAGGATACTGAATATGATTTTTTATAAAGTAGTAGGCAGGCTGAATAATCCTGAACCGGACGATAACTACCCGGGTAAGTATAAGATGATACGAAACTATGCGTATTCCTGCCGTGAAAAGTTTGAGTCCTTTTATCAAAAATACGATAAGCAGCTTTACTGTTTTATATCGGAAATAAAGAGCGACAAGCTGGTTATCGGCTGTATTCTCCAAGATAAAAATATGCTTGATATTGCGCTTGCGGATTTTTTGTGCTGCCTTGAGCTGAAAGCTGACAGGCTTTTAACGGAAGAAATAACGCTTAAGGCTATGCTTTCGCTTCTTAGAACGGCAGAACAAACTGCTTTTATTGAATCCGAGGACGATGTGCTGGAGTCGTTCGGTCTTGATAAAGTATTTAGTATATGGAGAAGATCACTTTGCAGCGAATCCTTATGTAAAACTGATATGGATAAAGCTCAGATACTGGAGCAGGCAGATAAGCTGTTAAGCCGTGAAGTGCTGATTCCTGAAATTGAAAGAATCTTCAGCGGAGCTAAATCTGACTGTGTAAAGGGACATCCTGTTCACTATGTCATAGAATCTGAATCTGAAGAATTTGTTAAAGCCGCTTTGGATATAGTTTTGTCCTCACTTTATCAAAACAACAGGATTTCGAATAAGCGGTATTGCTCGTTAGAGATAACAAACAAAACATGGCTTATGGATGATGGTTTAGACAGCCTGTATCAAAGCTGTGAAAACGGCACTATGGTGCTCAGCTATTCGCTTGATGACGACGGCGACGGAGATTATGCAAACAATTCGGGCGCAGAGATTATCGTCCGTCTGTGTGAGATAATGAAGAAATACAGAAATAAGGTGCTGACGGTTTTCTGCTTTCCAATAAGCTGCGAAAAATTCAAGAGCATTTTCTATGAGAATTTAAGCGATGTTTCGCTTGTCGAGCTGAGCGAGCAGGTTGTGTTTGAAGAAAAAGCAAAGGAGTATTTAACTCAGCTTGCGAAAGACGATAATCTTACGGCTGATGAAGCACTTTACAATGTGCTTGCATATGACGGCAGGGGATATACATCCGCCGAGCTTAAAAGGGAATACAACCGCTGGTATGACAAAAAGCTCAAGAGTGAAATATACCTTCAATACAGTGAGCTGGAAAACGCAGGCAAAAAGATTTCCGAAGCAAAGCCAAAGGGCAGCGCCTATGACGAGCTGAGCAGAATGATAGGGCTTGACCGTGCAAAGGCTGTCATAAAGCAGGCACTCGACTTTTTCAAGGCACAGAAAATTTACAAGGAAAAGGGTCTGGTGCTTGAGCGTCCCGCAATGCATATGGTGTTCACAGGCAACCCAGGCACTGCAAAAACAACAGTTGCCCGTCTTTTTGCACGGATATTGAAAGAAAACGGCGTTCTGTCAAGAGGTGAGCTGTTCGAGGTAGGCAGAGCCGATCTTGTGGGAAAATATGTCGGCTGGACAGCGCAGATAGTCAAGGGAAAATTCAAGGCGGCAAAGGGCAGCGTCCTATTCATAGACGAGGCGTATTCGCTTGTTGACGACAGAAGCGGCATGTACGGCGACGAGGCGATTAACACAATTGTTCAGGAAATGGAGAACAATCGTGAGGACACTATTGTAATCTTTGCAGGCTATACAAACGAGATGGAAAGGTTTTTGCAAAGGAATCCCGGCTTGCGCTCAAGAATTGCCTTTCACATTCCGTTTGACGATTACACAACGCCGGAGCTTTGCTCAATAACAAATTTAATCGCTGAAAAGAACGGAATGAAAATTGCCGACGAAGCCACTCCAAGACTTGAAAGAATCTTTGATATCGCAAGGCAGAGATCTGATTTCGGCAACGGCCGTTATGCACGCAATGTTATCGAAAAGGCACAGATGAAGCACGCCGCCTCTCTTGTGAATATGGATATTGACAATGTGAAAAGGGATGATATTTTCACATTGCGCTCTGAAGATTTTGCTTTCCCCGAGTTCGACAGCGAGAAAGACACGCAAACAATAGGCTTTGCAATATAGCATTATTCTGCATTGCTTGCAATAAATACAAAAAATAAAAGAAAACCGATTGACTGTTGTGTAAAATAATGATATTTTTATTATGAGGTGATTGTATGTATGCTCCGCCGCCGAAAAAGCTGCTGATTATTAATATTCTTGATATCCTCAAAAAATATACAGACGAAAACCACTGGCTCAGTCAGAAGGATATAATCGAGATTCTCGACAAAGAATACTGTATGAAAATCGACAGAAAGTCTGTAAAACGCAACCTGATGAACCTGATTGAATTCGGGTACGATATTGAGTACAGTGAGTCAATAAGACTGGTAAAGGATAAAAACGGTGAGGAAGTGGAAACCAAAATACTGTCCGATTTTTATCTCAACAGACCCTTTACGGACGGCGAGCTGCGACTTTTAATAGACAGCGTCTTGTTTTCAAATCATATCTCATATTCGCAGTGCAGGGATCTTGTCGAAAAGCTTGAGGGACTTTCAAATATTTACTTCAGGTCAAGGGTAAAGCACATCCGCAACCTGCCTGAGAATCAGCCGTCAAACAGTGAGCTGTTTATGACCATTGAAACGCTTGACAAGGCGATAAGCCGAGGGTTGCAGGTGTCGTTTACATACAACTCATATGACATTGATAAGAAGCTACATCCACGCAGAACAATCAATAATGAAGTACGAAACTACATCATAAATCCGTATCAGATTGTTGCTACAAACGGCAGATACTATCTTGTCTGCAACTATGACAAGTACGACAGTGTTTCGCACTATCGCCTCGACAGAATCACAAACATCAAGCTTCTCGACACACCGGCAAAGCCGCAGAGAAGTGTAAAGGGAATAGAAAACGGACTTGATTTACCCAAGCACCTCGCTGAGCATCTGTATATGTTTGCTGGCGAAAGTATAACTGTGAAATTTGTTGCAAAAAGATATATCGTAACCGATGTTATCGACTGGTTCGGCAAGGATATAAAATTCTCTGACGCAACAGATGATGAGGTCACGGTGACGGTCAAGGTAAACCCGATTGCCATGAAAATGTGGGCACTGAAATATTCAAGGCATATCAAGGTCATTTTTCCGCAAAGCCTTGTTGATGAAATTAAGGCGGATATTGATTTTGCTAAGAAAAATTATGAATAAATAGGAGTAATTATTGATGAAACAAATTAATTTAAACGAAATTAACTGCTGGATTATTAATCTTATGCCATTTCCTAAGGATGAAAGATATTCATCTGAGGTTTTACCTTTTCAACAAGAATGCATTAAAAATAATATTTTTGGTATGGGTTGTATAATGAGTTAATGAAAAATTCTATGATATATAATTGCTCAGGAATTTGTTATGCCTGTAGGACAAACAATAATATTTTCGGCGCAATCTGCGGAGATATTTTAGGTTCAACATTTGAGTTTGAAAAGAAGAAATACAATAATATTTCAGAAATTGATTTGTTCAGAGACGGTAGCCATTTTACTGATGACACTGTGTTGACCCTTGCTGTTGCTGACTGGTTGTTGCATGATCTGAATGATTATGAAGATGATGATTACTTTAAAGACAAGTTAGTGAAAAGAATGGTTGACTATGTTTGCAGAAAATATAAAAATCAACCACTGGGATACGGATTTAGTTTTTGGCAATGGTGCAACAAAGCCTATCTGATTGATGAATACGAACCTTATAACAGTTTTGGAAACGGTTCTGCAATGAGAGTAAGTCCCGTTGGGTGGTTTTTTGACACTATGGAAGAAACTATGCGTTTTGCAAAATTATCTGCTGACATAACCCATAATCATCCTGAGGGCGAGAAAGGCGCAATGTGTATAGCGGCTGCAATTTTTCTTGCGAGAAACGGAAAATCTAAAGATGAAATTAAAGAATATATTATCAGAGAATTTGGCTATTCAGGACTTGATTTTTCGGTTGAAGTATTGCGTGAAAAAAGTAATTATAGTGTAACTTGTCAGGATACAGTTCATTTGGCAGTTGCTGCTTTTTTAGAAAGCACTGACTTTGAATCAGCCATAAAACTTGCAATTTCATACGGAAGTGATTCAGACACAATAGCTGCAATGGCAGGAAGCATCGCAGAAGCTTACTATAAAGAAATTCCTTTATATATTGCGAATTTTTGCAAGTGTAAACTTGATAAAATGCCGCTTGCTTGTGCAAAGAATTTTTTGATTTTGTAAACAAGCAATCTCAAAAAAACATATGAAAAACAATATCAGAACATTAAGGCAGGTGCAGAACTTGCCTTAATGTTCAAAGTAGGTTGAAAAATGTATCAGCAGCGGTTTGATTGCAGCACAGTGGGGCAAACCGTATATCCGCTTTAGGCAGGAGTTTGAAAGTATCATAAATCCTCTTGTGGAGAAAATTATAAAAACATTCGGATTGTCACAGGCAGATGCGGAGGATTTGCTGAACCGTATGATTATATTCGCCAACGGTATCGCAGCTTTTGTCATTACCGACAAGGACAGCTTTTCAAAAGAAGCAGTCAGCCGTGATCTCAGTCAGGTGTGTATCGGCATTGTGATAACAGATAAGCTGAGGGACGGCACAATGGCTGTGTCTGCGGCAAAGGCGTTGGTGGAATCCTCTGCCTGTGGGATCACACCGCAGAAAAAACAGAATACAGTTCAATAAGACGAAAGATAAAGTGTGATACGGAGATAAGAATATGCGTATAGAACATATTGCTATGTATGTAAATAATCTTGAAAAAGAGAAAGAATTTTTTGAAACCTATTTTCACGCAAAAGCAGGAGAAAAATATGTGCATAAGGAAATCGGATTCAGCTCATATTTCCTGAGGTTTCAGGATGGAGCAAGACTGGAATTAATGCATAACACTGAAATGGATGATATAGAAAAATACAGTAAACGAACAGGATTTATACATATTGCATTTTCAGTCGGCCCAAAAGAGAATGTGGATAGAATTACAGAGAAAATAAAAAATGACGGATATGAAGTAATCAGCAACCCTCGTACAACGGGTGATGGCTACTACGAAAGCTGTATTCTTGATACGGAAGGAAATCAGATAGAGATTACGGCTGATGAAAAAATAGAGTAACCTCTTAAGAGGACAGGCAATTTTACAAACGGAGGGATTGGATTGAAAATTATTGAATATTTTACAACAGAAAATAAAGAGCATTGGTTAAACGAAATAAAAAAGTGTGATTGGGGAGCAGGACAATATCTGTACCGCCTTTTATGTGAAAGCATTCTCAAAAAAACGGTAGGTGAAACTGCGTTAGTTCCGATGCTTGTGGAGGGTGATGAACTGATTTCATTCTGCACCTTTGCTCCGCTGGACGATATTCAGCCAACAGATTTATCGCCTTGGATTGGCTTTCTTTATACATTCCCTGAGTATCGAGGACATCGCTATGCCGGAATGCTTTTAGACTACGCAGAGAGTATCGCAACTGTTATGGGGCGTGAATACATATATATTTCCACAAAACATATCGGGCTATATGAAAAATATGGATATGAATTTTATAGAACGGAAAAAGATATCGAGGGTGAAGATTCACGGGTATATCGAAAAGCTCTCGCCGCAGAGGATTCTGAAAAGGACAGGCGTTACGAGAATGGTGCAAAGTGGAAGGCTGAGATTGTAAGGAACGCAAGAAAAGATGTTGAAACGGTTGCATATTGCGGATTTTCCTGCAATCATTGTTTCCTTGGACAGTGGTGCGGAGGCTGTCGTTCTGTATTCAGCTGCTGCTCCTATGGCGCATTTCAGGAAAACGGAAAATGCCCGAACATTGTTTGTTGTCAGGAAAAGGGAATTAACGGCTGCTATGAATGTGATGAATTAGAAAATTGTGCAAATGGCTTCTATCAGCCATCTAACGATGGGGCAAATGCCTGCAAGGCTCAGGCAATGTTTATTAAAGAATACGGAAAAGAAAGGTTTTTAAAGGCTCACGACAAATTGCACGAAGCTTATGATTTCAAAAAAACACAGGAAATACTCGGCACAAGCGTGGAGGAAGGATTAAGGATATTGGAGGAAGCAGTGAAAAACGGGTAGTGCTGTACTTCCATTTTATAGTATAAATCGATATTAATAGGAGTCTATAGAGCGATTGTATGAATATTATGAGGTGGATATATGAATCATACGCTTCTTGCAGGAGGAGTGCTGATAGTCAGGAGGAATTTACAATGAAAAAGATGTGTGTAAACGAAAAGTCATACGAGGTCATAAAACTGTTAGGTCACGGAAAAGGGGGATATTCTTACCTGGTAACGGATGGGACTAAGGAATATGTGCTGAAACAGATTCACCACGAACCCTGTGACTATTATCAGTTCGGAAACAAAATTGAATCGGAAATGAAGGATTATAAGCGTTTGAAAGAAATCGGAATCCCTATGCCCAAGATGCTCGAGGTTGATATTGAAAATGAAAGAATCCTGAAAGAGTATATAAAGGGCGATACCGTGTTTGATTATGTTTTGCGAAATGAGGTAAAGCCGACCTTTGTAGAGCAGATGAAAGAAATGTGCGCAGTTTTATATCCGGCTAACACCAATATTGATTATTTTCCGACTAATTTTGTTGTGCAGGAAGATAGGCTGTACTACATTGATTACGAGTGTAACGATTATATGGAGGAGTGGAATTTTGAAAACTGGGGAATAAAATACTGGTCGCAAACAAAAGAGTTTTTGGAATATGTCAATAAAAGCACAAATTGACTTGGTGCCTTGCGAATGACAAAAGATAGATTAAATCGGAATTCGAGGAGGTTGTTCAAATGAATGAGCAAGTAAAAGACCATATTAACATTGAAGCACAGGCGGTAATTCAACATAAGGAAGAATTAGTATGTTATAAAATTACTCCTAAGGGAATGTTGCAAATCTATTTAAAGCAGGATACATAAAGTTTACCGCCTTTATAATGCACTTCGGTGATATCTGAAAGCAGCTTTGTTACAGGTTTTTACGCAGTAAAATCACGCTTAATTATGTTTTCGGCTTCCTGCTCTTTGTCAGTCACTTTTGTAATTCCGTGAGGAATTCTGCGTTTATGCAGTAATCCACCCTCGTTCATAGTTCGGTAAACAGTTCTGAGGCTGACTTTTTTACCTCTTTGTTCCAACGCTGTTTGTATGCAGTTTATGCCGTAATTTCGGTTTTCCGGTGCTTCACCTATAATGTCCTTTATTTCGACCAGAAGAAGCTCTCTCTTTGTAGGCTTTGCTGTGTTTCTGAGCCAACGGTAAAAGCCAGACTCAGTTACGCCAAGAACCTTGCATATTTGTTTTACCGTATATTTGTCACGGAATTTTACAATGAACAGATGTCTTTCGCTTGTTTTTACTTCTTCCGGTCTTTTGCGAAAAAACCGAGTGCATCTTTTAAGATTTCATTTGCAGCTTTTAACTCTGCATTTTCCTTCTCAAGCTCGCGAATGCGTTTCTCGGCTTCTGTTTCGGGAAGCCTTGACGCTTCATTTCTTCTTTATGTTTGTTTCGCCAATCCGACAATGTGTAATACGGCAGTCCGAGTTGAGCGGCTGCTTTCTTTACACCTACTTCGTCTGATAGCTTTAATGCCTCTTCTTTAAAATCTTTACTGTACTTCATTCTAAACACACCTTTCTAATTCTGTTATATCAGATTATAGTGAGTTTGTCGACTGTACTTAAAGGATAACACTTCAGATGTTGATCGTCAATTACATGCTCAGGCACTTGCTCAGTTGACACATCGCAATGGTACATATGGAGAAGACTTAACATTAATTAATGGAGAAACCGGAAAAATTGAATGACGGCAGTCTATGTCAAAAGTAGATAATGGCGTTGAATATAATAGTAGCCTTAATAAAGCAATAGAATCTAATCCTCAATTTAGCCTTGTTTCTATTCATAATCATCCAACTAATAATCCGCCAACTGGTAGTGATTTGGCAGCTAACGGCGGACGGAGATATAAGCTTGGTGTCGTTGTGACTCATAACGGAAAAGTGTTTACATATAAAGCGGGCAATAAGCCTTTTCTTTCAGAATCATTTGATCGAAGAGTTGACAAATTAAGAGGAAATGGTTACAATGAATTTGATACAATAATTGAAGCATTAAAACAGTATTCTGCTGAGTACGGAATTGAGTGGAGTGAGAGGTAATGGCTTTCATAAAAGGACATTATGTTGATTCTGGTTTAACGCCGGATGAACGCGAGGTGCTTGATAGGCAGGCACAAGAAGAAAACCATAAACTTAAGAGTTGGGATGATGTACCACTTACTCGTGAAGATCAGGAAGAACGATAACACGATGTATGGATTACTGAAAACAGAAATCGCTTCTATCAGCGTTGTTAATTAACCGCTCCCACAATGTGAGGACGGTATTTTTATACTCAAATTTAATAATTAAAGCGTTGTGGAAATATTCACAGCGCATTTTTTATACCCTAAATTGTCCGGAATGACGCAAAACTATCAAGCGAAGTGGAAAGGAAGTAAGCGTCAAATAATCGTAAGCGTCAAATAATCGTAAGCGTCAAATAATCGTAAGCGTGTGGAAAAGTTGCTGGAGACAAACCCCGATATGGGCGAAGCGGCAATCCCCGTTGACCTTGTGACCTGCTCGGGCAGCGGACTTGACCCGCATATTTCACCTGCCGCCGCTGAGTATCAGGTGGCAAGAATCGCAAAAGCAAACGATATGACCGAGGACGAGGTGCGGGAGATTATTCAAAAATGCACTGACGGTAAGTTCTTAGGAATATTCGGAGAAGAAACAGTAAATGTTCTTAAAGTGAATTTGATGCTGGACGGAATTTTGTAATAGTTTTAAGGCGGAAGAGTTTTGGCTTTTCCGCCTTTTCTTTATACAATCTTAATACTGTTTTTATTTTGCTTACGACGGTTTAATACTGATTGTTATATTATGTAAAGTAGAAAATACTTTCATACTGTGATATAATAAAGAGCAGAAAGGAGGATCTATGATGCTATATTTTATTGATTCAAAAGACGGGAGTCTGCAAGCCACCCAAAACTGCGGTGATATTAAGCCGTTTTTTACAGTTATGAGCACGGCGGAATTTCACGAATGTAAAGAACAACTGCCGTATTATAAAGAACTTCTTCACTGCCTCGGATCGATTCGTTACTGTAAGGCAGAGGTGTTCAAAAACTGCATCATCGGAACCTTACGCCTGCCTCAAAAAAGCGAACAGCGTTCACCACAGCTTTCTTTCGGCTTTTATTTGACGGGACAGTCGCTTTTGTTTGTGGAAGATGTAGGTGATTTGAAATCATGGGTAGACAAACGGATCGATATGCTTCAGGAGCTGAACAGTCCGGCTCAGCTTCTTTTGCAGTTTATGGAGCAAATGATAGAGGATGATGTTCTCTATCTTTCTCACATCGAGTCAGAAACAGAAAAAATGGAAGAAAATATCGGCTCCGGCGGTTCGGCAGACTTTTTCCCGTTGCTTACAAAACACAGGCAAAAGCTGTCCGAATTAAATGCTTACTATGAACAATTGACAGATATCGGAGAGTTGTTTCAATCCCGCGCGTGTTCTTCATTTGCAGACGATACCGGGGACTGGGATAAATTTACTCATCGTGCCGAGAGATTGCAAAGTCATGTGCAGTTGCTTCGTGAAAATATGCTTCAGCTTCGTGAGCTTTATCAGTCAAAGCAGGACGCACGGCAAAATAAAATCATGGGGATTCTCACAATCGTCACAACCTTTTTCCTGCCGCTTACTTTAATCACGGGGTGGTATGGAATGAATTTTGCCTATATGCCTGAGCTTAAATGGCGGTACGGTTATCCGGTTGTAATACTTGTTGCTCTTATTATTGCAGTCGGAGAATTTATTTACTTCAAAAGAAAAAAATTCTTTTAATTTCACTCTCTCAAAATATGAGACTTACAGAAGGTGTTTTTATGGACGAAACAAGGCAAAGCCCGGAACAGATTTTAAAGCAAATTGAAAAGGAAGAGCAAAGCCTGAATCGCGGGCATTTGAAAATATTTTTCGGATATGCCGCAGGCGTAGGCAAAACCTATGCAATGCTTAAAGCCGCACATTCGGCAAAGAGACGCGGTATTGATGTTGTTGCCGGTTACATTGAGCCACACGCCCGTCCTCAGACCTCTGCACTTGTAAACGGATTGGAGTGTATTCCGAATCTTGTTTCGGAATATAACGGAATTACTCTTTCGGAATTTAATCTGGACGCCGCCCTTGCACGCCGTCCGCAGTTAATCCTTGTGGATGAGCTTGCTCATACCAATGCCCCCGTGTGTCGTCATACAAAGCGTTATCAGGATATTGAAGAACTGCTTAATGCGGGAATAGATGTTTATACCACGGTAAATGTTCAGCATATCGAGAGCCTTAATGACACCGTTGCGTCTATAACGGGCGTTATGGTACATGAACGAATTCCCGATTCGGTTTTTGATAATGCAAGTCAGGTTGAGCTTGTTGATATTGAGCCGCAGGAATTGATTGAACGGCTGCAAGCGGGCAAAGTTTATAATCTGACTCAGGCTGGGCGTGCAACAGAAAATTTCTTTACCGCAGAAAATCTTACGGCGCTTCGTGAAATTGCTTTGCGCCGCTGTGCAGACAGGGTAAATCTTCTTACCGAAGCCGTAAGAATAAAAAGCCACAGCGATTATCATACGGACGAGCATATTCTTGTATGCCTTTCGTCATCGCCGTCCAATCCCAAAATCATTCGTACTGCTTCCCGAATGGCAAATGCGTTTAAGGGTGCTTTTACCGCACTGTTTGTGGAAACTCCTGATTATCAGGTTATGCCTGAAGAAGATGTAAAGCGACTGCGCAGTAATATGCGTCTTGCAGAACAGTTAGGCGCTAAAATCGAAACTGTGTACGGTGAAGATGTTTCCTATCAAATTGCCGAATTTGCAAGGCTTTCGGGAGCCTCAAAAATCGTGATAGGAAGAAGCTCCGCAACACGCAAAAGCATATTCTCTAAACCCACGCTTACAGAAAAGCTGATTGCAAACGTGCCTAATTTGGATGTGCATATTATACCCGATACCGACGGTAAAAACGCCGCATACCGTGCAAAAAAAGCAAGAAAGAAAAACGAAATTGTGTTTTCGGCTTCCGACCTTATAAAAAGCATTGCCATTTTAATTCTGTCAAGTTGTATCGGAATGTTATTTCAATATCTGGACTTTGCCGAAGCCAATATTATCACGGTGTATGTCCTCGGAGTGCTGATAACCTCCGTTCTAACAAAGCATCGGATTTACAGTCTGATTTCTTCCGTTGTCAGTGTTTTGATATTCAATTTCCTGTTTACGGAGCCGCAGTTTACCTTTCAAGCATATGGGCAAGGCTATCCCGTTACCTTTATTATTATGTTTTTGGCGGCGCTTATGACAAGCACCCTTGCGGTAAAGCTCAAAAATCACGCAAAGCAGGCAGCACAGGCAGCTTACAGAACCAAAGTGCTGTTTGATACTAATCAGATTTTACAACAATCTGACGGTAAAAATGAAATTGTTTCGGCAACGGCAAATCAGCTTATTAAACTGCTTGGTAAAAATATCGTATTCTATTTTTCTGAAAACGATAAGCTCAGCGAGCCGCATATTTTTACCGTTTCCGGCGATAAGACAGGTGAAGAAATAACTAATAAAAACGAGAAAGCAGTTGCTGAGTGGGTACTGAAAAATAACAAGCACGCAGGTGCTACTACCGAGACACTTTCAAGTGCAAAATGCCTTTACCTTGCGGTAAGAGTGAACCGCCGAGTTTACGGTGTTGTCGGGATTTATATCGGTGAAGAATCGCTTGATTCGTTTGAAAAAAGTATTCTATTGTCCATACTCGGCGAATGCGCCTTGTCTTTGGAAAACGAAAAGAACGCAAGAGAAAAAGAAGAAGCGGCGATCCTTGCCAAAAACGAACAACTTCGTGCCAACCTCCTGCGTGCAATTTCACACGATCTGCGAACGCCGCTTACTTCTATTTCCGGCAATGTAAGTAATCTTTTATCAAACGGTAATTCCTTTGATGAAGCAACAAAAAAGCAGCTTTATACCGATATTTACGATGACTCTATGTGGCTTATCAATCTTGTGGAAAACCTGCTTTCGGTCACAAGGCTTGACGAGGGCAGACTGAATATTAACATTACAGAGGATTTAATAGACGATGTCATCACAGAAGCACTTCATCACGTGAACCGAAAAAGCGTAGAACATCATATTACCGTCCAACACAAAGAAGATTATCTTCTTGCTAAAATGGATGCTAAGCTTATGGTACAGGTTATTATAAATATTGTGGATAACGCCATTAAATACACGCCTAAAGGCTCTAATATTTTGATTAAAACTTGGAAACAGGAAGATAAAGCTGTTATAACCATTGCCGATGACGGCGATGGGATACCCGATGAAATGAAAGAGAGGGTGTTTGATATGTTTTACAGCGGAGCGAATAAAATAGCCGACAGCCGCCGCAGCTTAGGCTTGGGATTGTCACTGTGCAGATCCATTGTCAATGCACACGGCGGCAGAATAGCAGTTTCAGACAATACACCGCACGGCACGGTGTTCACCATTACATTACCTGCCGGGGAGGTAGAAATTCATGAATAAAGCATTGATATTGGTTTAGAAGATGATCACTCGGTCAAGAACCTTATCACAACAACCCTTAAAGCGCACAATTACAGATACTTAACCGCGCCAAACGGTGTTGATGCCATTTTGGAAGCGTCATCGCACAATCCGGATATCGTACTTCTCGATTTAGGACTTCCTGATATTGATGGCGTTGATGTTATCAAAAAAATCCGCACTTGGTCGAATATGCCTATTATTGTTATAAGCGCACGAAGCGAGGATACCGATAAAATTGACGCGCTCGATGCGGGTGCCGACGATTATCTGACCAAACCGTTTTCAGTGGAAGAGCTTTTGGCAAGGCTCAGGGTTACACAAAGGCGGCTTTAATTTCACCTTATACTCCGCCGCCTTTTTGTCAAGACCTTTTATTTGAAATTTGGCTATATCAGTTATAGCGAATTATAATTTTGCAGCGATGTTGGTTTGCAGTGTTAATCCGTTGTGTCACGGCGGATTAGTATCGGCGTTACCTTTTTATGTATAATCTCCTTTTGCGGTGAGGGCTTTCTCTTTTTCTGCTCGTTCATCTGACCTACAAGCAGCTCCATCGCTTCATATGCTATTTTTTCAATCTGCTGTCCAACAGTGCTTATCGGTATGATAGCCTCGTTTGCAATCGGCGAGTTATCAAAGCCGACAATACGAAATTCCTCCGGCAAAGTGCCGTATTCTCTGACAATGATATTCAGCAATACATTGGCATGAGTATCATTAGCCATAAAAAGACCCTTTTTCAAATTCGGATATTTTTTCTTTATATCCTGAAGAATTCTTAAAATACAGTCATAGTTTTCTTTATAGCTGTTGCCGAGATCTGTTAAAATCAGTTCGTGATTGACATTCTTTTCCTCACAAATGTCAAGGAAGCCCTTTATTCTTCCGTATGACGGAATATCGTGAGAAAAATCAGAGTTAATATGTATAAGCACGTCGCAGTTGTTTTTTATTAGCAGGCTCGTCGCCTGAACAGCACCCATATAGTTGTCGGTGTTTACGCTGGATACATATTTATCCTCTCGCTCAATCGTTACAATCGGTATGTTGTAGGAAGCAAGCTCCTTTGACGGAATAGTATGGCTTAATATAATCATTCCCTCAATCTTATACGCCAGAAGCTCCTGCAAGTATTTTCTTTCGCTCTCCTTGTGGTCTGTACCCGTAAATACAAGGAATTTGTAGCCGTATTTTTCGTAGCTTGAAAGAATCCGGCTTAGCATTTCAGAGTAATAGTGCATATATAAGTTTGGCACAATAATCCCCACAAATTCACTTTTTCCGTTTGCAAGAACCTTTGCAAGCTTGTTTTCGTGGTAGTTAAGCTCCTCAAGCGCTTTTGCGATTTTCTCCTGATTTTCAAGGGTGAGCGAGTCGGGATTATTAAAGTACCTTGAAATGGTTGTTTTTGAAAAATTAGTATATTTTGCTATGTCGTCAAATGTGACCTTTTTCTGTTTCAAGCCTTAGACCTCCCGCATTTTATATAATAAGTATAGCAACTAAATGGGTAAAAATCAATACTAAAATAACCGGTTACTTAATCGGTTAACTTTTTTTGAAGATACTATTGACAACGGGTAAATCGGGGTGTATTATTAAAGCGTAAAGTAACCGGTTACTTAATCGGTTACACAAGTCGAAAAATTTACTTGAAAGGAGCTTTTTGATGAAAAGAAAACTATCAGCTGTTTTAGCCCTGATTATGGCTGCCGCTTGTTTTACCGGATGTCAGAAGTCAGAGCCTTCACCCGGCGACAAAGAGGGCTATGACAGCGGGGAGGAGTATCTTTCAATCTGGGTTCACACAATAGAGGACACAGACGAGGGAAGATGCTACAAGGAATCGGTACAGAAATTCAATGAGGTGTATAACGGCAAATATTTTGCCGACATTGAATTTATTCCGAGAAACGACAGCGGAGGCGGCTATTCCGACAAAATCAATGCGTCGGTTATGTCGGGCGGCTTGCCGGATGTTATCACAGTTGACGGTCCGAACATTGCGGCATATGCGACAAACAACATTATTCAGCCGCTTGCACAGCTTACGGATGAAGAACGAAGCGAGTATCTTGAATCAATTATTGATCAAGGTACATATGACGGTAAGCTGTATGCACTCGGCGCAATGGAGTCGAGCGTTGGACTCTACTACAACAAACAAATTCTTAAAGAGGCAGGCGTGACTGTTCCCGATGCTGATAATCCTTGGACATTCACCGAATTTCTTGAGGTTCTTGAAAAGGTTAAGCCTGTTGTTGAGAAGAAAAACGGTTATGCGCTTGATATGACCTTCCCGGTCGGAGAAGCAACTATTTACTATTATGCTCCGTTCTTCTGGTCAAACGGCGGTGATATGATCGACGAAACCGGACTTATCGCAGACGGCGTGTTCAACTCAGCAGAGAATAAAGCAACGGTTGAGTATTTCAAAACTATTCTTGATAACGGCTATATGTCCGCAGTTCCCGTTGACAAGCTGTTTGAAAGCGGAAGAGCCGCATTTAAGTTTGACGGTGCGTGGGAGGTTAATACAATCTACACAAGCTATCCTGATGTTGAGCTCGGCGTTGCTCCGTATATTGTCGGTGACAACTGGAACGGAGAACGATACACACCGACAGGCTCATGGGCATTTGCCGCAACCTCAAAAACAGAAAAAATTGAAGGCGCCACCGAGCTTGTAAAGTGGATGAGCGGTGCAGAGAGTGGCTCAATGCTCTGTCAGAAAACAAAGAGCCTGCCCTCTACCTATAAGGCGTTTGAGGAAAACAAAATTTTTGAAACAGATGAAAACTACAAGGCACTTTACAATCAGCTCAGCAAATACGGTCATCCAAGGCCAAAAACACCTGTCTATCCGCAGGTCAGCACATCTTTTCAGCAAACTCTCGAAAACTGTGTACTGTCAGGCTTAGATATACAGTCACAGCTGGATAAATCTGTAGAAAGGATTAACGCAAAGCTGAAGCGTTATACATATGACAAATGAATAAAGCTATAACAAACAAAAAGAAAAAAAGAAAGTCTGAATCTCTTCTGGGAATGGCATTCTTTGGACCGGCACTTGTGCTGCTGTCAGTGTTCCTGTTCATTCCTATGCTTCTGACGCTGATATTCAGCTTTACCGATTTTTTTGCACTCAATCCCGACCTTACACACTTTGTAGGTCTTGACAACTATTTTCAGATTTTTCAGGACGAGGATTTCAGACAGGCGTTTGTAAACACGGTCAATTTTGTATTGATTATTGTTCCTCTTCAGGGCTTGGGAGCTTTGGGACTGGCGCTTTTAATCAACAAGGTTACACATTGCAAAAAGTACTTCAAGGTTGCATTCTTTGTTCCTGTTGTAATGTCCCTCGCCGTTGTGTCAACTCTTTGGATCCAGATTTTCAGTCCCGAGGGAATATTAAACTCAATTCTCGGAAATTTCGGAATTGACCCTCAGCCGTTTATCAACAGCTCGTCACAGGCTCTGCCGTCAATCGCAATTATGAGCTCGTGGCAGGGTATGGGCTATCAGATGATTATTTTCCTCGGCGGCTTGCAGGCAATCAATCCTGCACTTTATGAAGCCGCAGAGATGGACCACGCAAGCGGATGGAAAAAATTCAAGGATATTACACTGCCTGAGCTTAAACCGCTGTGCATCTTCGTATTCATTACAATTACAATCGGTGCATTCCGTATGCTCGTTCAGCCGATGATTATGACAGGCGGCGGACCTTCTCACTCAACCTACACAATGGTTTATGACATTTACGAAACAGGTACGGTGAACTGGGAAATCGGTCTGGCTTCAACAATGTCAATCGTATTTGCATTCTTTGTAATGATACTAACGGTAATTCAAACAATAGTAACAAAGGAAAGAGGTAAAAAACATGCTGACAAAAAGAAAAAAGGTATCTAATTGGATTCTGGTTGCAGTACTTATCGTGTTATCTCTGTTTTTCCTGTTCCCCATTATATGGATGCTTGCAAATTCCTTTAAGCCGGACGCTCAGATAACAGCCGATATGAACACAGCGGCGGCGTTTATTCCGCCTGCATTAAACGGCAATTTCTTTGATAACTATATTTCAATTCTTACAAACACAAACTTTTTAAGATATATGCTCAACACCCTGTTCTATGCGGCTGTACTGATAGTTCTGGGCATAATCGTAAACGGCCTTGCAGGCTATGCGCTGGCTAAGATCAAATTCCCGTTCCGTGAACGCTGGCTTTTGATTATTATGCTTCTGATGATTGTTCCGATGGAAACTATTATCACAATTCATTTCCTGTTTGTGGCTGAGCTTGGACTTCTGAATACTGTAATAGGCTACATACTTCCGATGATAGTCAACCCGTTCAACATCTTCCTGTTCAGACAGGTGTTTATAAGTCTGCCCGATGATATCTACGAGGCGGCGCAGCTTGACCATTGCAGTCCTATTAAATACTTCTTTACAATGGTTCTTCCGATGTCAAAGAGCGTTGTTGCAACAGTCAGCGTATTCACCTTCCTCAATGTTTGGAACGACTACCTCTGGCCGTCGCTTGTTTTCACATCAAGCGATTTGCTTACAGCGCAGATCGGTCTTAACGCAATCACCTCAAATGATAATACAACAATGGGTCAGACGCTTGCAGTTATTACACTGATTACTATACCGGTTATTATAATATACACGTTCTTCTCAAAGCAGATAGTAGAGGGCGTAGTATCGACAGGATCTAAGGAGGGCTAATTTATGAGCTTTATAGAATTAAAAAACATTTGCAAAAAATATGCTAATTCAGATAAAAACGCAGTTACCGATTTTAATCTTGAGATTGACGAAAAGGAATTCATAGCCTTCGTAGGACCGTCAGGCTGCGGTAAGTCAACAACTCTGCGAATGATAGCAGGCTTTGAGGAGATAAGCGGCGGCGAGCTTTACATTGACGGCGTGAAAATGAATGATATTGCTCCGAGGGACAGAGGAATTTCAATGGTATTCCAGAACTATGCTCTTTATCCCCATATGACTGTGGAGAAAAATATATCCTACGGACTGAAAAATATGAAGGTGCCTAAGGACATTATCAAGAAAAAGGTTGACTGGGCGATTGATATTTTAGGTCTTGAGGAATACAGATACAGAAAGCCAAAGAATCTTTCTGGCGGTCAAAGACAGAGGGTAGCGCTCGGCAGAGCTATTGTTAAGGATCAGAAGGTGTTCCTTATGGACGAGCCACTGTCAAACCTTGACGCTAAGCTGCGTGTAAGTATGAGAAACGAGATAAGCAAGCTGCACCGCAGCCTTGGCAGCACGACAATTTATGTTACCCACGATCAGGTTGAGGCTATGACGATGGCTGACCGTATCGTTATTATGAAGGACGGCGTTGTTCAGCAGGTCGGCAAGCCGATGGAATTGTACGAGCATCCGGCGAATAAATTTGTTGCAGGCTTTATTGGCTCGCCTCAGATGAATTTCTATGATGTAACAGTAAACGGCAATGTAGTAACATTTGCAGACGGCAGTAAAATCACACTGCCAAACGCAATAGCAGATAAGCTGTCAGCTCATAAGGGAGAGCTTATCCTCGGTATCAGAGGAGAGGACATTAAGTTTGACAGCCAGAATATAGATGTATATAAGGAAAACAGCCAGCAGGCGGTTATTGAGAATACTGAAATTATGGGCAATGAAAACAATCTGTACTTTCAGTTCGGCGGCGCACAGACAGTAGCCAGAGTATCAAAATATGAGGTGTGCCAAATCGGCGATAAGGTTGAGTTTGTGCTGATGCCGCACAAAATGCACTTCTTCGACAAGAAAACAGAGAAGGCAATATAATAGTCAAATACAAGGTTGTGTCTATATGAATAAATTAGAAAAAGCGAACAGCTATATTGAGAAAAACAAGGTTCCGTCAGAGCAAAAACCTGCCTTTCATGTCACAGCTCCGGTCGGCTGGATAAATGACCCCAACGGCTTTTCTGTATATCAGAATAAATATCATCTGTTTTATCAGTTTCACCCTTACAGCGATGTATGGGGACCGATGCACTGGGGACATTGCGTAACGCAAGACTTCATAAAGTGGGCGGACTTGCCTGTCGCTATTGCACCTGATGAAAGCTTTGACGCAGACGGCTGTTTCTCCGGCAGTGCGATTGAAACAGACGGAGAACATATTCTGATATATACAGGTGTTTATGAAGAGAAAACAGACGGAGGAAAACAAATTTATCAGAACCAGTGTCTTGCCTTCGGTGATGGAGTAAATTATAAAAAATTACAGAATAATCCCATTATAGACGGCGATATGATGCCGGCCGGATTCAGCCGAGAGGACTTTCGTGACCCGAAAATATGGTTTGATGACGGCACATACTACCTTGTTGTCGGCAACAGAAAAAGCGACGGTCTGGGTCAGATAGTGTTGTTTGAATCGGAAAACCTCAGAGATTGGCAGTATATTACGGTGATTGCCGAAAATGACGGAAGCTACGGCAGAATGTGGGAATGTCCCGACTTTTTCGAGCTTGACGGTAAAAATGTTCTTATAGTTTCTCCTCAGGATATGAGGGCGAATGGGTATAATTTCTATAACGGCAACCACTCAATTTATTTTGTTGGAGAGTATGATAAAAAGCAATGCAAATTTGACTGTGGCAGAGCTGTATTGCTGGACTATGGTCTTGACTTTTACGCACCTCAGACGCTTTTAGCAAATGATGGCAGACGAATTATGATAGCGTGGATGCAGTCGTGGGACGCAAATATAAAGCCCCCTGAGCAAAGGTGGAACGGTATGATGACAATACCGAGAGAACTCAGGCTTGTTGACGGATACATATATCAAAGTCCTGTTCGTGAGCTTGAAAGCTACCGCACAAATCACATTGCTTATCAGAATGCGGAAATATCCGGAGAGTGCAGTTTTGAGGGAATAAAAGGCAGAGAGCTTGATTTGTCGCTTGAAATATTGTCGGGTGATTTCGACAGTCTTTCAATACACATTGCTCATAATGAGGAATACACCTCAAGCTTTACCTATAATAAAGCAGATGAGAGTATTGAGTTCGACAGGACATATTCCGGTATGATAAGAGATGCGGTTTGTCAAAGAAAAATGAAGCTTGAAAGCCTGCAGAAAACCCTTAAGCTTCGTTTTATACTTGACAAGTTCTCGGCTGAATTGTTTGTCAACGACGGGTGTCAGACCTTCAGCACTACTTTTTACACACCGCTTGAAGCTGATGATATAGTTTTTAAGTGCGACGGTAAAGCAATTTTGAATATAGAAAAATTCGATATTCAGACAGAACAGGAGAACGAGTGATGACAAAATATGATGTAACGGCTCTCGGCGAGCTTCTTGTTGATTTTACAATGAACGGTATTAGCGCCCAACAAAACCAACTGTTCGAGGCAAATCCGGGTGGTGCTCCCTGTAATGTGCTTGCTATGCTCCAAAAGCTTAACAGGCATACGGCTTTCATCGGCAAGGTCGGCAACGATTCATTTGGACAAATGCTTAAGGATACAGTGAGCGCTCAAGGGATAAACACCGACAACCTGCTTATGGACGACAAGGTGCCTACAACGCTTGCATTTGTCCATACTGCCCCTGACGGTGACAGAAGCTTTTCGTTTTACAGAAACCCCGGCGCTGATATGATGCTCAGAGCAGAAGAGATTAATTTTGAGCTGATAAACTCTTCAAAAATATTTCATTTCGGAACGCTGTCAATGACAGAGCCGAATATTGAAGCAACAACAAAAGCGGCTGTTGCACAGGCAAAAAAAGCAGGTGCAATCATATCGTTTGACCCGAACCTCCGTCCTCCGCTGTGGGACAGCCTTGAAACGGCAAAGGAGAAAATCCGCTACGGCTTAAGTCAGTGTGATATCCTCAAAATCTCTGATGATGAGATAGAATTTTTAACAGGCACAGATGACATTGACGAGGGCATACAGCGTATCAGAGAAGTGTATGACATCGGTCTTGTATGCGCCACAATGGGAAAAAGAGGCAGCAAGGCTTATTACAAAAATCTTAAGGTCGAGTGCGCTCCGTTTTTGAGGGAGGACACAATCGAAACCACAGGCGCAGGCGACACATTTATGGCTTGTGTGCTTGACGCTGTTCTGGAAAACGGACTCGGCAGCCTTGACGAGCAGAAATTATACAATATGCTGGAATTTGCAAATGCCGCTTCGTCAATAATCACCACCAAAAAGGGCGCTCTTAAGGTAATGCCTGAAAAGAGCGAGGTTCTGAGTTTTATAGAAGAAAGGAAGAATAAAAATGCTTGAAATGAACATATCTTTAGGAACAATTGAAAGTGTAAAAAAATTTGTTGGGAAAATTGCCAATTTCGATGAGGATTTTGAAATTATCTGCGGAAAATACATAATTGACGCAAAATCAATTCTCGGTATATTCAGCGTTGATTTGTCAAAGCCTGTAATGCTGCGCATTAACGCAGAGGGCGACAGACTTGAGGAAATCAAAGAGGCGGTAAAGGAATTCGCCGTATAAGAAGTCAAAATCTGCGGCAAAGGAAAACGGACTTGAGCCGTACGAATATCTGTGCTACATATTCACCAAGGCACCAAATCTGCGCAATGGTGAAACAGTGGATGTTCTGCTACCGTGGAACGCACCCGATTGCTGCCGAGTTAAGACTACATCTAAAAACTCATAGATTTACAGCCACCGTTGTTAAGTCAACACGGTGGCTGTTTTGACGCTTACGTTAAAACATAGGAATAGTTGAGTGGAAGTAGTTTAGTGAAAACTGCAGTATTTATAAAATAATTCGGATAATTGTTGTATTTTATTAGGAAATGGTGACAATTCTAACCATAATGTAGTTATAAAATCTGGAAATATAAAATTGAATTCCAGACGAAATGGAGCATATGGAATAAAATTTGAACCTGTACTAAATACAGATACAATAAATGGTAATATAAAAATTGATGGAGGAAATTTAGAGATATCAACAATTGCCGGAGGAACTAATATAGACGATTCGAAAATTACTATTAATAGTAAAGTAAAATTTCTAAAAGGAACATCATTAACAGATAATGGGAAAATTTTATTGAATGAAGCAAAGAATTACTATACCGTATCCTTTGCGGCTAACGGCGGTACTGGCAGTATGGCTGATGCAACAGGTGTTTCCGGTGACTATGTACTTCCTGTTTGCGGCTTCACAGCTCCTAACGGCAAGCAGTTCAAGGCTTGGAGCGTTGACGGTGTTGAAAAGCCTGCTGACGGTACAAAGATTGAAGCTGTAGGCGTTGCTGTCAAGGGTGATTACTTCATGGAATTCCATGTGTCTGCTGACGGCTTTAAGGTGTTGGAATAATATTTTAGTCCAGACAGATAAAGACAGGAAATCCGGTAAAAATATCATCATCAAATTTGAATAGGTAAAATGATATGCTGCCGTTAATTGTTTTGACGGCAGCATATAGTTTTGAAGAAGAATACAGGTAGGAAAAGATTATTAGGGAATCACTGAATAAATCACGCTGAAAGCTGTTTGCACATCTTCCCCCCATATTTTCCGTCAGCCTGACCCAAAAAACCTCAGTAATGCGACAGCATTACTGAGGTTTATTTGTCCAACCTGACAAAAAATCTGACGGCGCAATATGCACAAACGATTTAATCAGTGTTTCCCAAGCTGCATACCGTTTTGTCTAAATATAACTTTTTCAAGCCGATAGTATAAAACCGAAAACATACTTTATGAGAAATGCAGTCACAAATATAGTGGTCTGTGTTCCAAATAAGGATATCGGCGTTTATGTTGCTCTCAAGGTCAGGGAGTAGGTCATTGTCTTTCGACAGATAAAGGGAGGAATAGGTATTAAACACGCTGCCAAAAACGCCCGGCATCACAGCCAGCAGTCCCATCAGCGCAAAGTACAGCCGGTCCATTCCGACAGCCGCCGGTGCTCCGCACATCAACAAAGAAAGATATGTAAACATACCGCCCGGCAAACCGACCATAATCCCAAAAAACAGGACAATGTAAGCAGCTGTTGCCGCTTTGGAGCGGGCTTTATTCTTCTTGGCATCGAAGAAGTAACCGCGGAATATCTCTGTCATCTGTTTTTTCAAAAGAATTCTCAGCATGATTCTCAGATTTTATGTTCAGCGGTGTCTGAACTATGCTTTATTTCATTAATCAGATCTTTGTTTTTCACGCCATTGACGGGGTGAAATTCCGTATGTGTTTTTAAAAGCTCTGGAGAAGTGGAGCTGGTCGTTATATCCCACAGCACAGCTTATTTCTCCGATTGAGAGCTGGGAGTGTTCCAAAAGCTCGGTTGCTTTTCTCATTCGGTAGCGCATGAGAAATTCCTGCGGTGTTTTTCCAAATTCTTCTTTAAACTTCTTTCCAAAATAGTTTCTGTTCAGTCCGCAGTTTTCAGCAATGTCTTCAACAGTAATATCTTTTTGATAATTCAGCTCAATAAATTTGATTGCTTCACTGATATAATAATGACTCGAATTATTCTTTCTTTTGTTTTGCGATTTGCTTGTAGCTACGGAGCGGGTAAAGTAATCAAGAAACAAATAAAGATGCCCGATAAGATGCAGCGGAGCAGCTTCCTTGTGATCAATAATGTAAATCATTTCGTCCAATGCGAGTTCACGCAACTCAATTGATAACGGATGGTATATAGGCTTGTCTTGCGATAATCCGGTTGCATTGACAGCAGCTTTTGCCTGAAATCCATCAAATTCAAGCCAGATATATTCCCAAGGATCGTCGTTATCGGCTATATATGTAGATACCTGACCCGGAAAAAGCATAAAGCCTTCGTTGGCGTTGATTTTATAGACATCGGTTGTGCCTGATGAATTATTGGCATACAGAGTGCCCTTGCCTGATATTACGAAGTGAAAAAGATAGTGGTTTCTTGCAGCAGGACCAAAGGAATAGCTTTTGCTGCAGTTTTCTCTGCCGAATTGAATCAAGCTGAGATCCATATAATTGTTTTGCGGGAACACCTTGAACTCAAAATGTTGCATATGAATTATTAACCTCCATCAACTAATTTATGATAAATATACCATATTATATGCCAAAATGCAACATTTCAATTAATTAAACGGACATTTTTGCAGATAATTTACATAATTATGTGACAATTTGATATTTACCTTGGGTTGTTTAATTAGTATAATTTATACAAAAGAAGCAGGGAAATCTTACACAATAAAGGAGGAAATGCTATGAGAAAGACAAAAAAACTGTTGAGTTCATTTTTGATAGTTGCTATGCTGTCCTCGTTGATGTTGAGCGGTTGTAATTCAGAGGGTACAGATAAAATCGAAGTTGAGCTTGTACAGTATAAGCCGGAGGCGGTTGCTGCGTTTGAGAAAATTGAGGAAGGCTTCAATAAAACTCACGACAATATCCACCTCACAGTTCAATCTCCGAATGAAGCAATGACTATTTTAAAAACACGCTTTATTCGTGAGGATTATCCCGACATTGTCGGAATAGGCGGAGATATTAACTATTCAAATTTTCTTGACGCCGATATGTTTATGAATATATCTGATTTTGAGGGCGTATCCGATATTAAGCAGGCATATATGGACATTGAGGATGAGCTTGAGTTTATTCCGAAAGACGGTGTGTACGCATTGCCTTATGTTGCAAATGCGGCAGGTATCCTTTACAACAAGGATATGTTTGAGGAAAACGCTTGGAAAATACCGCAGACATGGACTGAGTTTACTGAGCTTTGCGAAACAATCAAGGCTTCGGGAATGCAGCCGTTGTATTTAGGCTACAAGGACACATGGACCTGTCTTGCACCATGGAACGCTCTTGCTGTCGGTCTTTCACCATCTGATACCTGCGCTCAGGTGAATGCAGGAAAAACCACTTTTTCAAAGGAATATCAGGAAACGGCTGAAAAGATTAAAAAGCTGCTTGACTACTGCGAACCGAATCCGTACGCTTACGGATATAACGATGCTTGCACAGCCTTTGCAAGAGGACAGGCAGCAATGTTCCCTATCGGCAGCTATGCTGTACCGCAGATTAAATCGGTTAATCCCGATATGAATATTGATTCATTTGTATTCCCTGCAAATGACGATGAGAAAGATAATGTGCTTAACTCCGGTGTTGACCTTCAATTCTGTGTTATGAAGAACAGCAAGAATAAAGAAGCTGTGTATGAGGTGCTTCGTTATCTGTATGAGGATGAAACAATACAGATTTATCTTGATGAGCAAAATTCAATCCCTTGCAAGAACGGAGATTTTAAGCTGCCCTCAATGCTTGACGGAATGAGCAGTTATATTGCGGAGGGCAGAATGGCTGACTATCAGGATCACCATTATCCGAGTGAAATGAGCGTTGACGCAATGATTCAGACATACCTTATGGATAAAAGTGAGAATGCTACTGAGAAATTCTTAACTCGTTTTGACACTGAATGGGTGCGTTACAACCGTGACCTTATCCAAAAGGTTCAGGACTATGAAAAGGAGGCTAAAAAATGAAATCCGGAAGACGATTGTCAAATAAAAGCAGAACTTATCTGGGAATGCTTATCCCAATAGTTATTCTGTTCTTTGCGTTCAATACTCTGCCGCTTATCATCGGCGCATTTTACAGCTTTACAAATTACAGAGGCTACGGCAGCTGGGACTTTGTAGGGTTCAGAAACTATTTAGATTTGTTTACAGATTCAAGAGTATGGAATTCATACTTATTCACCTTCAAGTATGCTATTGTCGGAACAATTCTTGTCAATGTTATCAGCTTGCTTATGGCTCTTGCGCTGAACAGCAGGATTCGTTTCAAGAGTGCGCTCAGAGGAATTTATTTTGTTCCGAATATCCTCGGAGGCTTGATTGTAGGTTACATTTTCAGCTTTATCTTTACATACATTATTCCGGCTGTCGGCGCAACCTTCAATATTGAATGGATTCAGAACAGTATTCTTGCAGACGAGCGTTATGCGTGGATAGGCGTATTGATAGTTGGCGTATGGCAGGCAGTTGCTATGAATACCATTATCTATATTTCCGGCTTGCAGACTATCCCCGGCGATGTATATGAGGCTGCCGATATTGACGGTGCAAGTAAGCTTTGTACCTTCAGAAAAATAACACTTCCGCTGCTTATGCCTTTTATATCAATCAACCTTGTTTTAAGTACAAAGAATATGCTTATGGTATTTGACCAGATTATGGCATTGACAAAGGGCGGACCGGCTCAGAGTACAGAATCAATTTCATACTTGATTTACAGGAATGGTATGGATGGCGGGCAGTTCGGCTTCCAGAGTGCCAATGCGGTGATATTCTTTATTCTTATTGTTACAATTTCTGTTATTCAGATGAAGATGACAAATAAAAAGGAGGAACAGCTATGAGGAGACTAAAAAGAAAGAATGGTACAAATTGGTTTCTGACCTTTGTGCTTATTTTAGGATGCCTGACGGTTCTCTTTCCTCTTTATATGACGGTGATTATCGCTTTTAAAAATCCGACAGAAATGACAAATGATGTTGCCGGTGCATTAGCTCCGCCGAGCAGCTGGAGCCTTGATAACTTTGCAGAGGCAATGAGGGTGACAAACTTCTGGAGCGCACTTGCAAACAGCCTTTTTATTACAGTTATTACAATAGTATTATCGGTTCTTATTCACTCAATAGCCGGTTATGTTATCGGCAGAAATATGAGAAGAAAAAAGGGCTACAGGTTAGTTTATTTCTACATAGTAAGCGGTATGTTTGTTCCGTTTGCAATCCTTATGATGCCGCTTGTCAAGGAAACTGCACAAATCGGACTTGCAAATCCTATCGGTGTAATTCTCCTATATCTTGTTTTCTATATGCCTATGAATGTTATGCTATACAGCGGCTACCTAAAAAATATTCCGCTTGCTATGGAAGAGGCTGCCGAAATTGACGGTGCTTCTACCTGGAAAACATATTGGACGGTTATTTTCCCGATGATGAAGCCTATGCACGCTACCGTTGCAGTGCTTACGGCATTGGGTACATGGAACGATGTAATGACTCCTCTCGTTATTATGTCAGGGTCGCAGAATACAACGCTTCCGCTTGCACAGCTTAATTTCCAGACGCAGTTCGGAACAAATTATAATCTTGCATTTGCTTCATATCTGCTCTCGTTAATTCCTATTCTTATTTTCTATGTAATCTGCCAGAAGCAGATTATCGGCGGAGTTGCGAACGGTGCAGTAAAGGGTTAGTTTGCCAAAAGGGAGAAGTTTTTTATAAGCTTCTCCCATTGAACTAATATGAAACAATAAGGAGAAAATATTATGGCTATCAGAGTTATAGAACAGGGCAGGAATTTTTATTTGGAAACACTTCGTTCTATGTACCAGATAAAGGCAGACGAATACGGAGTGCTTAAGCATATCTGGTACGGTTCACGCACCGAGTGCGATATGGAATATTTGCTTGACTATCCCGATGTCGGTTTCTCGGGTAATATTTATGAGGCAGAAAGCAAAAGAGAATATTCTCTTGATACAATGCCCCTTGAATACTCCTGCAAAGGAATAGGAGATTACAGAATTTCAGCGGCGGCAATCACTCACCCGAACGGTAGTGACGCCCTTGATTTGCGTTTTGACGGTTACGAAATCAAAAAGGGAAAGTATGCAATTTCAGGGTTGCCGGCGGTTTACGCTGATGAAGATGAAGCTGAAACACTCGAAATATATCTCAAGGATACTTCGTCGGATATTCGTGTCATTCTAAAGTACGGCGTACTTGAGAAGAAGGACATAATTACCAGAAGTGCAGTTTTCTGCAATATGGGTGACGCTCCGTGTAAAATTACAAAGGCGTTCAGCTTGTGTCTGGATATTCCTCACGGCGATTGGGATTGGGTGCATTTTCACGGCCGCCACACAATGGAGAGAATGGTTGAACGCAGAAAGCTGTTTCACGGTGTTCAGGAAAGCTCAAGCAACAGAGGAACCTCAAGCCACCAGCAAAACCCTTCTGTTCTGCTATGCAGTAACGATTGTACGGAAACAAGCGGAGAGTGTATAGGTGCGTTGCTTGTTTACAGCGGTTCTTTTCAGACAAAAATTGAGCTTACTCAGCTTAATCAGGTGCGTATGCTTATGGGCATAAACAGCGAGTGCTTCAGCTGGGAGTTAAAGCCGAATGAGCAGTTTAGTACACCCGAGGTTATATTGTCTTATAGCGACAGCGGTATGGAAACGCTTTCACATAACTTTCATAATGTAATAAGAAACAACATTTGCACAGGTGAATATAAGCTGTCCGAGCGTCCTGTGCTTATTAACAACTGGGAAGCAACCTACTTTGATTTCAATGAGAAACGCTTGGAGAACATTGCAAAGGAAGCGTCAAGGCTCGGTGTTGATATGTTTGTAATGGATGACGGCTGGTTTGGAAAAAGGGACAGCGATACCTCGGGGCTTGGCGACTGGTTTGTAAATGAAGGAAAACTAAAAGGCGGCTTGAGCACTCTGGTTGAAAAGGTCAAGTCCTTTGGTATGAAATTTGGTATATGGTTTGAGCCTGAAATGGTGTCAGAGGACAGCGAGCTTTACAAAGCTCACCCTGAATGGGCGATTCAGATTCCAAACAGAAAGCCGACAAGAGGCCGTTATCAGCTTGTTCTTGATATGACCCGTCAGGATGTTCGTGACTATTTATTCAGGGTTATCAGCGATGTATTGAGCAGTGCCGATATTTCGTATGTGAAGTGGGATATGAACCGCAGTATCTGCGATTGGTACAGTGCAGAGCTTCCTGCTGAAAATATGGGAGAAATGCAGCACAGATATGTTCTGGGATTGTATGAGCTTTTGGACAGGCTTACAACTGAATTTCCGCACATTCTCTTTGAGGGCTGCAGCGGCGGCGGAGGTCGTTTTGATGCAGGCATACTTTACTATTGCCCTCAGATTTGGTGCAGTGATGATACCGATGCATACGAGAGGACGAAGATTCAGTACGGAACATCATTTTTCTATCCCATATCAACAATCGGTTCTCACGTTTCAATTGTACCAAACCATCAGACAGGCAGAATTACTCCTTTTGAAACAAGAGCAGTTACGGCTATGAGCGGCAGCTTTGGCTATGAGCTTGACTTAAACACGCTTTCGGAAGAAGAAAAAAATGCGGTTATCGAGCAGAATAAACGCTTTAAAAAATACGGCCCGTTAATTCATAACGGCAGATACTACAGACTCAGCAACCCTATGACGGATAAATTTGCAATCTGGTCGTTTGTGTCTGAAAATTCCGGTGAGGTGCTTGTTCACGGAATGATATTCCGTACAGAGCCTAATATGACAAGATATTCCGTAAAGCTTCGTGGATTGATTCCTGATAAGAAATATGTTGTTGACGGTGATAACACAATTTATACAGGAAAGGCATTAATGGAAGGCGGTATCCTTCTTCCGAAGCCTTGGGGAGATTTCTTTCCGATTGAACTGCATCTCAAAGAAGTATAATTATACGGAACGGAGAATACAATATGAAACCACAAGCTTTTATTGATAGACTAAACAGCGGTGAATTTGACAGCTTACTGAAAAAATTATACGGTGAGTCACAGCTTGAAATTGAGAAACAGAAAAAGCGTTATACAGAAGCGGTAAAAAGCTTTAAAGAGCTTTATCCGGAGCGAGAAGATATAAAAATCTATTCTGCTCCGGGCAGAACGGAGATCGGAGGAAATCACACAGACCATCAGCACGGATGCGTATTGGCGGCAGCAGTGAATCTTGATGTTATTGCGGTAGTGTCATTTCATAATGACGGAGTAATAAGACTGAAATCAAAGGGTTATGAGAAGGACTTAATAGATTTATCCGACCTCAGTGTTCATACCGAAGAAATGGGAAGGTCAGCCGCAATCATCAGGGGTATAGCGTCATATTTTAATGATAAGGGCGTTGCTGTTGGCGGCTTTGATGCCTACACGACTTCAGATGTGTTGAGCGGAAGCGGACTTTCATCGTCAGCAGCGTTTGAAACGCTCATAGGTACAATTATTGATTTGCACTATAACGGCGGCAATGCAGGCAGTGTTGAGATTGCAAAAATCGGACAGTATGCAGAGAACAAATATTTCGGCAAGGGCAGCGGTCTTATGGACCAGATGGTAAGCTCGGTCGGAGGATTTGTTTATATCGACTTTCTTGATACATCAGAGCCGATTATCGAAAAACACAGCTTTGATTTTGAAAAGGCAGGTTACAGTATTTGCATAACCGATACAAAGGGCAGTCATTCTGATTTAACCGAGGATTATGTCGCCGTACCGTCTGAAATGAAAAAGGTTGCAGCTTATTTCGGAAAGAATGTTTTGCGTGAGGTTGATGAGGAAAGTTTCTATGAGGCTGTTCCTAAACTCCGAAACACCTGCACAGACCGTGAAATTATGAGAGCCGCACACTTTTTCGGTGAAAACACAAGAGCTGAACAAGAGGCACAGGCACTTGAAAACGGTGATACTGACAGATTTTTTGAGCTTGTTCGTCAGTCGGGTGAGTCGTCTGCGAGCCTTTTGCAAAATCTGTATTCCTGCAAAAAGCCGACTGAACAGGGAATACCGCTTGCAATAATGATGAGTAAACGAATTTTACAGGATAGCGGTGCAGTAAGAGTTCACGGAGGAGGCTTTGCAGGAACGATTCAGGCGTTTGTTCCTGCTCACAAAGTCAAGGAATATTCCGATGAAATGAACAGGATCTTCGGCGAGGGCAGCTGTTATGTTCTTCGCATAAGACCTGTTGGCGGAATTGAAATTACTGCATAAGGGTGGTATTTATGATTTGTAATGAAATTCAGAAGCTGATAAATTATTCAATAAAAAGCGGACTGATTGAAAAAGAAGATGAATATGTAATAAGAAATCAGCTTATGGACGCACTCTGCGTTTATGACTGGGAAGAACCGGAAGTTATGGAAAATAACTTTGTAATCGATGATATTCTGGACAGGCTTACAGATTATGCTTGCGAAAACAAAATAATTGATGACACAACTGCATCACGTGATTTGTTTGACACAAAGCTTATGGGAATTGTTACGCCTTTTCCCAGAGAGATCATCGGCAAGTTCAATCAGCTCTGCTCGCAGTCGCCTGAAAAGGCTACCGTCTGGTATTATGATATAAGCCAAAAGCTTAATTATGTAAGAGCAGGAAGAATAGCAAAGGATATTCGCTGGCAGTATGAGTCGGAATACGGCACACTCGATATTACCATAAACCGTTCAAAGCCGGAAAAAGATCCCCGTGATATTGCGGCGGCAAGAGCAGCAAAGGCAACAGCATATCCGAAATGTCAGCTTTGCCCCGAAAACGCAGGCTTTGCAGGCAACAAAAATCACCCTGCAAGACAAAATCTCCGTCCGATTCCTATGGATATCTGCGGTGAAAGCTGGCAGCTTCAATATTCTCCTTACGGCTATTACAACGAGCATTGTATTGTGTTCAATGAAAAGCATATTCCGATGAAGATAGATTCAGCCGTATTTGAAAAGCTGTTTGATTTTATAGATAAATTTCCTCATTACTTTGTCGGATCAAATGCAGATTTGCCGATTGTCGGAGGTTCAATTTTAAGCCACGAGCATTTTCAGGGTGGAAATTACACATTCGCAATGGCTAAAGCGGAGATAGAAAAGGAGTTCTCCTTGTCGGATTTCCCTGAAGTAACGGCAGGCATTGTAAAATGGCCTATGTCCGTAATTAGACTGAAAAGCAAAAACAGAATTGCACTTTCCAAGGCTTGTAGTTATGTGCTTGAAAAGTGGAGAGGCTACAGTGACCCTAATGCAGGAATATTTGCAGAAACCGACGGAGTGCCGCACAACACGGTAACACCGATTGCGAGAATGAACGGCGACAGCTACGAGTGTGACCTTGTTCTTCGCAATAATATTACTTCCGAGGAGCGTCCGCTTGGAGTTTTCCACCCGAATCAATCACTACATCATATAAAAAAAGAGAATATAGGCCTTATTGAGGTAATGGGACTTGCCGTTCTTCCTGCAAGGCTTGCAGTTGAATTAGATGTACTGAAAAATGCAATGCTTAACAATGAGAACCTTGATGAAAAACCTGAAACCGCCTCACACGCACAGTGGGCAAGGGATGTTTTAGAGCGTTATCCTGAATTTTCAGAAGCTAATGCAGAAGATATACTTCACCTTGAGGTCGGAAAAGTATTTGAACAGGTGCTTTGTGATGCCGGAGTATTCAAGAGAACCGAAAAGGGAATTTCTGATTTTATAAGGTTTACAGAGGTGCTTTGAAATGTTTGATATTACTACTGTGGGAGAAATACTGATTGACCTTACACAAACGGGTATTTCGGATAACGGAATTCCGATATACACTGCAAATCCCGGCGGCGCACCTGCCAATGTTGCAGTAGCGGCTTCAAAGCTTGGCGCAAATACTGCATTTATCGGAAAAGTGGGAAATGATGCCTACGGAAAGCTTTTGTGTGACACACTGAAAAAATATAATGTCAGTACAGACGGCGTTATTACCGATAAAAGTGCCAACACAACGCTTGCGGTAGTTTCGGTAAGCGAAAACGGTGAACGCAGTTTTGCATTTTACAGAAGGAACAGTGCCGACACATTGTTATCTGAAAATGAGATAACCGATTTTCAGATGAGAAATACGCATATTTTGCACTTCGGTTCTGTCAGCCTTACATCTGAGCCGACAAGAACAGCAACAATCTCGGCTGTCAAGCGAGCAAAATCGTTTGGTGCTACAATTTCATACGATCCGAATTACCGTGCGAGCCTTTGGAATAGTGAAGCCGAAGCAGTTGAACAGATGAAAAAACCGCTTGATTTAGTAGATATATTAAAAGTATCAGATGAGGAATTACCTCTTATCAGCGGAAAAACCGATGTTGAAGACGGAGCAAAATACTTATGTGACAAATATAATATTAAGCTCGTGCTTGTAACTCTCGGCGCAAAGGGTGCATATTATCGCTTTAAAGATTGCGCGGGAATTGTTGACGGCGTAAGCGTTACGGTTGCAGATACAAACGGTGCGGGCGATACATTCTTCGGTGCATTTTTAAGCCGTATGGCGCATATGGGAAAATACAACCCGTCAGACCTTATGGAGGACGAAATAAAGGATATGCTTGCATTTTCCAACAATGCAGCGGCAATTACAACAAGCAGAAGCGGTGCGATACCTGCTATGCCTACTATCGGAGAGATTGACAAATTACCATAAAACGAGGTGATAATTAGTGAATAAATCAGCTAAGTGGGAAAAGGAGTTTGTTGAACGCTTTTCAAAACGCTATGATGAGCTGAAATGGCTCTATTGTGAAGTATATAACAATGATATGAAAGCCTTTTCCTGGTTATGTAATTCATTATACGAGTATTACAAGCGCCGAAAAAGCTCATTGAAAAAGCTTGACAGAGAAAAAGAGAAAAATCCCGATTGGTATAAAACGAAAAATATAATCGGTATGATGCTGTATGTTGACGCTTTTGCAGACAATCTTAACGGTGTAAGAGAAAAAATTGATTATCTGAAGAAATGCGGAGTTAATTATTTGCATTTTATGCCATTACTGAAAACTCCAAAGGGCAGGAGCGACGGCGGATATGCCGTATCAGATTTCAGAAAGGTTCAGCATGAGCTTGGCACAATGGCTGAACTTGAACAGCTGACAGACGAGTGTCATAAAAGCGGAATAAGCTGTTGTCTTGATTTCGTTATGAATCACACAAGTGAGGACCACGAGTGGGCAAGAGCAGCACGAAACGGCGATGCCGAGGCTCAAAAAAGATATTTTTTCTTTGATGATTGGGAATATCCCAATAAGTTTGAACAGACTGTTCCGCAGGTATTTCCGACAACAGCACCGGGGAATTTTACTTATCTTGACGACTGTGATAAAATTGTGATGACAACCTTTTATCCTTATCAATGGGACTTGAACTACGGAAACTGCGTAGTGTTCAACGATATGGTCGGAAATATGCTTTCAATTGCAAACCGAGGAATTGATGTAATAAGACTTGACGCTGTTCCGTATATCTGGAAGGAGCTTGGAACAAGCTGCCGCAATCTTCCTAAGGTTCATTCGCTCGTCAGAATGATGCGAATAATAACGGAAATTGTCTGTCCCTCCGTACTGCTCTTGGGTGAGGTTGTTATGGAACCGTCAAAGGTTGTGCCGTATTTCGGTACAGTAGAAAAGCCTGAATGTCATATGCTTTATAATGTAACAACGATGGCAAGTACATGGCACACTGTTGCAACAAAAGATGTAAGACTTCTTAAACGTCAGATGAATCAGCTTTCCGAATTGCCGAAAGATTATATCTTTTTAAATTACCTGCGTTGTCACGATGACATAGGCTGGGGACTGGATTATGATTGGCTAAAGCAATTCGGCATAAGCGAGGTACCGCATAAAAAATTCCTTAACGATTATTTTACAGGAAAGTTTCCCGACAGCAACGCAAGGGGAGAGCTTTATAATAATGACCCAAGGCTTGGTGATGCTCGGCTGTGCGGCACAACGGCAAGTCTTTGCGGAATAGAAGCTGCACTTGAAGAAAAGGATACGGACAAACTTGAAAAATCAATTGACTGTGATATTATGCTCCACGCTTATATGCTCACGCAAAGCGGAATACCGGTTCTTTACAGCGGCGATGAAATAGGACAGCTCAATGATTACAGCTATCACGATAATCCCGAAAAGAGTGTTGACAGCCGTTATCTGCACAGAGGAAAGTTTAATTGGAAGCTTGCCGAAGACTGCGATGACTCGCATACGGTTCAGGGCAGGATTTTTCAGAGTATTCTGAAGCTTGAAAGATGCAGAGCCGAAAATGAGGTTTTCAGAGCAGAAGCAGATTTTCAGACAGTGGATACAGGCTCTGACAGCGTTCTGGGAATTTGCAGAGAATATGAGAATAAAAAGCTGCTTGCATATTTTAATTTTAGTGATAAGGTTCAATCCGTATTTCTTGACGGTGTAAAAAGCGGAAGAGATTTATTCTCTGATGAGGTATTTTGCGGTGTTTTAGCCGAACTAAAGCCATATGGTTTTAGCTGGCTTTTGCTTGATGAATAAAAATAATAAACTTAAGAAGGGAGAAATATTATGAAAATTTTAGTACTTGGAGGTGCCGGATATATCGGCTCTCACACTGTTTACAGACTTATCGAGCAGGGCAACGAGGTTGTAATTTTCGACAACCTTGAAACGGGTCATATTGAAGCTGTTCACCCGAATGCAAGATTTTACAAGGGTGATCTGAGAAACAGAGCGGAAATAGATGCCGTTCTTGATAAGGAAAATAATATTGATGCAGTTATTCATTTCGCCGCAAATTCGCTTGTCGGCGAAAGTATGACAAATCCGCTCAAATACTATGACAACAACCTTTGCGGAACAAAGGTATTGCTTGAATCGCTCGTTGATCACAATATAAAAAATATTGTATTCTCATCAACAGCGGCAACCTACGGCGAACCAAAACATACGCCTATTCTTGAAGATGATCCGACCAACCCGACTAACTGCTACGGTGAAACAAAAAAAGCAATGGAGAGAATGTTCTACTGGACTCAGCAGGCACACGGCTTGAAGTATGTTTCGCTGCGTTACTTCAACGCCTGCGGCGCTCATATCAGCGGAAAAATCGGCGAGGCGCACAACCCGGAAACCCATCTTATCCCGATTATTTTGCAGGCGGCAAACGGCACAAGGGACCATATAAGCATATTCGGAACCGATTACAACACACCTGACGGAACCTGCATCCGTGACTATATTCATGTTACAGACCTTGCACAAGCACATATCCTTGCCGTTGAGTATCTGTTAAACGGAGGCGAAAGCAATATTTTCAACCTTGGCAACGGCGTCGGATTCTCGGTAAGAGAGGTTATTGAAACGGCTAAGAAGGTCACAGGCAAGGATATTAAGGTTGTTGAGGAGGACCGCAGAGCAGGCGACCCTGCAATACTTATCGCTTCAAGCGACAAGGCAAAGAATATCCTTGGCTGGAAGCCCGAATATGATGATCTTTCAACAATTATAGAAACTGCGTGGAAGTGGCACAGTACACATCTTAACGGATATCTATCCGATTGACCAAACGACAATTTTCAAAATATTAATGAATTATCTTGTTTTATTTATCCCGATGTTTTGTTAAGGATAGATTGCCGAAAAAGACATTTGGAACTAAGGAAACACTGAATAAATCACGCTTAAAAGCTGTTTGCACATCTTGCTTGCATATTTTCCGTCAGCCTTACCAAAAAATTCTCGTAATGCGACAGCATTACTGCGGTTTATTTGTCCAACATGACGAAAAATCTGACGGCGCAATATGCACTAACGATTTAATCAGTGTTTCCTTAACAATATTACAGTTGTGAAAGCACATAATTAAGAGTTATTGTTACTTGCTATAAGTTATTATTAAATTCTCGGCAATCCCTTATAAATATTAACTTTTCTGTAGATGTGTCCTCGCTTATGTGTTCCCTTGTGTTATATCGTTTCACAAGGCTTTACGAATCTTCGTAAGGGTAAAAGTAAGGAATATGCACGGTACAAAAGGAAGTCAAATATTGATTAGCCCCGACAGCATAGGCTGCCGGGCGTTTTTTTGGGGGGATTAAGGCGTTTGACGGTTCTGTTTATGTTATAATATATGTGCAAATTTACATATTTATATCGGTGCGTACTCAATCCTTTTTATTGTACAGCGGGTTTGGTATGATATGATTAAGCTAATCCTGAATTGACAAAGTGAACACACAGTTTTAGATAAGAATATGGGCGGTTAATCTTGAAAGGAGGATTCTATATGGGATTGTTCGGCGATGATAAAAGCGACTTGTTCGGAGGTTTATTTGATTTCAACGGTGACGGAAAAACTACCTGGGACGAAGAATATATTGCGTATAGGATTTTTGAGGAATGTACAATGGACGACAATTTCTCGGGCGGCTCGTACGGCTCTGATTATTCAGGCAGTTATGGCAATTACAACAGGTATGAATGGCGTGATTACTGCGAGGACGGTACGAAATTTGGAGTTGACCCTGAGGATTATGAAACGGAAGAGGAATATAACGAGGCTCTAAAGAAAGCCAAGTACGGCTGGAGAGAATGCTGCGAAAGCTTTTTAGACACAGGCGTTGACCCCGAGGACTACGAAACGGAAGAGAAATATGATGCTGCATTATATGAAGCCAAATACGGCTGGAGGGAAGGCTGCCTGAGCTATTATGAAACAGGTGTTCTCCCTGAGGCTTACGAAACGGAAAAAGAATACTGGGAGGCGTTGCGTGATAAAAGATTTTCCCAGTGGGCTTCTGATGAGCTTGATGCGGAGGACATTGCTAACGACTAAAGCATATACTCATACTGCGGAGTATTGCTTTCGTATTCTTCACAGCCGTATTATTTTCTGACGGAGGATGAAACGATACAGATCGGCGACACAGTCATTGTGCCGGTCGGCGTTTCGTATGAGCTTTGGGAATATTACCCGAGCGATGAAAATCACTATTATATTCCACCTGAATTCAAAAGCAGCTCTCAGACAGACACCGTTACGGGCAGCTTTGTTATTGCAGGCGAAAGCCCCGGGTTAAATTCGGGAATAAACGGTGCTCTTGCAGCCTCAGGCGACTCAATTCAGAATAAAATTACCGTAACGAATAAATATCTTCTCGGACAGCAGGTTATTTTCGGCAAAACCGATAATAAACAGTCTGTCAATGTGGGCAAAACGGTAAATTATACTAAGCTTTATTATAAAGCAGATGAAACATCAGGTGAAGTTACCTGGGTGGCTGAAGCTGACAGAGATACTGCTGCAACTAAGGTGATTACTGATGCTGACGGTGCAGCTTCCTTTGACGGTATAGCTGACGGCACATATTACTTAGAAGAGGTTAAGGCTCCGGCAGGCTACAATCTGTTGACAGCACCTGTTGAGGTTACTGTAAACGGCGCAAGTGCTACTACAACTAATCTCAGCGCATTGACCGTTACTAAGCAAATCGAAAACAATACAGGCTCTCTGCTTCCGTCAACCGGTGGCGTTGGTACAACAATGATGTTCATTGTCGGCGGCGCACTTGCCCTTGGCGCAGCAGTGCTCTTTGTTACAAAGAAGCGTATGAGCAAAAACGCTGATTAATTTTAACCGGGATTAAGCGTTAATGCGATAAGCAATTATATCAGAACTTTTCTGTGAGCCGGGGGAGAGCTGCCCTCGGCTCACAGCAGCAAGGAGAACCCCTATGAAAAAAAGAAAAGGAAAAGTAAAAACGGTGTTGTTGGTTCTCGTCTTCGTTATAGGGTTGTCCTTACTGCTGTATCCGCTTTTAAGCGATTACTGGAATTCATTTCACCAGTCAAAAGCGATTTCAACCTACACTCAGAGCGTCGAAAATCTTGACAAGGAGAAGTATGACGAGATACTGAAAGCGGCGCACAGCTTCAACTCACTCCTGCCGGAATACGCAAAGGATTTCAAGCTGACGCCCGAGGAAACCGAGCAGTACAACAGCCTGCTTAACCTTTCGGGTGACGGAGTAATGGGCTATGTCGAAATACCCGTCATCGGCTGTACCATGCCGATATATCACGGCACGGACGATACTGTGCTTCAGGTTGCGGCAGGGCATATGCCGTGGTCGAGCCTGCCCGTCGGCGGCGAGGGAACGCACTGCGTAATATCGGGTCACCGCGGACTTCCGAGCGCCAAGCTGTTTTCGGAGCTTGACAGGCTGATTGAGGGCGACAAGTTTATGCTCCGTGTGCCGAACGAGGAGGAAGCGAAAAAGGTAACAATAACGGCTGATGCAAACCAGCTCAACTCATTGCTTGTGGCTCTGTGTATAGCTGTGCCGGCGATTATTATCGTATTCATAATAATGATGCTTCCGAGAAAGCACAGCGATGATTCCTTTGACATTTATTTCTGAATGTAAGCATTAGTATAACTCAGGCAAACCCACAAGCAGAATTTACAAATAAAACAACAAGCATTATTTATAAATAAAACGCAGGCAAAAGCGTAAACGCTCCATATAAAATTAAACCGCCGTGTACCAATCGGTACACGGCGGAGCAATTTCATTTACTTGAGTTCACCCACACTATTAGCAGATAGCATCTTTAAGTAAACAATCTTTGAGGTCTATTTTCCAGAGTACTGCGTTGTCGTCCTTGCAAGGCGTCAGCCTTGCGGCGTCCTCCTCCTTGTCTTGCTAAAATTATTCTCGCAAATATAAGCCTACTTTCTATCAGGAATTAGTATCAGCTACAGGCTTGGCAGTTGATACAGCACCGTTTTGAAGCAGAGTCTGTTCCGTGACTTCAATGTATATAATTTCTGCTTCATCGTGCCGGTGTAGAGGATAAGAATTTGGCAGGAATCATTACAACCGATTTTTAGTGTGATCATCAGGAGGAATTTACAATGAAATAGATGTGTGTAAACGAAAAGTCATACGAGGTCATAAAATTGTTAGGTCACGGAAAAGTGGGACATTCTTATCCGGTAACGGATGGTACGAATGAATATGTGCTGAAACAAATTCACCACGAACCGTGTGACTATTATCAGTAAGAAAATGAAGAAATATATAATGAGCACAATTGCTGTTCTTTTGCAAAAAACTGCCTGTTATGCTATAATATTCTTGTCGGTGCAAATTACAAATCAGCTTTGAAAAGAGGAGAAGTATGACAGAAAGACCTTTTTTGGATAAAAATTTAGACAGCACAACATTTCGTGATTTTTATTATTTAAAAGAAGAACTGGTGGATTTTTGCAGAAAAAACGGACTGCCTGTTTCCGGCGGTAAATTGGAAATAACAGAAAGAATCGCCCGTTTTCTTGATACGGGGGAGGTGTTGTCGGCTTCAACAGTCAGGAAAAAAGCTTCACCTGCATCGGTTATCACAGAAGATACAAAAATTGAAGCCGATTTTATTTGCTCCGAAAGGCATCGGGCGTTTTTTAAGGAGCATATAGGTAAAAACTTTTCTTTCAATGTTCTTTTTCAAAAGTGGCTTAAGAATAATGCAGGCAAAACCTATAAAGACGCAATAGCGGCATATTATCAGATTCTTGAGGATAAGAAAAAAGGAAAAACAAAAATTGATAAGCAGTTTGAGTACAATACATATATACGGGATTTCTTTGAGGATAATCAGGGGAAATCCCTGGAGGAGGCTATTAAGTGCTGGAAATATAAAAAGCAGCAGTCAGGGCATAATCGCTACGAAAGGTCGGACCTTATAGCAATTGAATGACAAACTGAGATTTATTGAAATGTTTAGAAATCTCAACCGTTATTTGGTGCTGAGAGCTGCAATCGGCGGAGCGGGCGGCTGCTCCGTTTTTTATATAAGCTTACTGCGAAATCGTGAATGTTGTGCTATAATAAGCTTGTTCTCTAAGCGGAAAATTGTTCGGGAGGCGAATTTATGGATCAGCAAAGCGAAACATCCGGGCGCGTCTGAAAAATTATTGCAATAGTGGTTGTTGCTGCTTTGCGGAAAAAAGCATCAGTGTGTTCTGCGAAGATATACCGCAGTATGCCTGATGCGAAGTGAATATTTTTATGAAAGGAGTTTGTTCCGAATATGATAACCTACAAAAGCTTCAGACAGCTGAATATAAACACCGAGTCTGTCGGCTTTATACCCGACGGTAAGGACTGCGACTGCTTCTGCACCCCCGTCGGCGCAGAAATAATCGGCTCGACAGGCGTTGACGGAATTCACTACTGCTTTATCAAAGGCTGCGGCGACACGGTTTTCTCGGTCAATCCTATGTACCCGAGGGGTGCTTGTGTTTATCCTGTGGCGGAAAGCTTTGAGATGTTTTTGCGCCTGCTTTTGTCCTTCGGCTGTGAGGCGGCAATCGAGATGGCCCACTGCCTTAACCGCAAATGCTTTGACGATTATCTTTCGGAATATCAGCCGGACGAGGAACAGCAGGCGGTGCTGTGCGAGCTTAAGGAAAAGCTCAATTTACAGCCGCTTGACAACCCGTATGATTATATCAAAGCGATTCAGTCGGGATTTGATTATTCCTTTATAGAATATAAGCCTGAATATTATGACGACCCCGAACCCGATGAGGAAGAATACATCGGGGAATGGGAGGTTTATTATCACGGGAATTTCTGGGGACATTCCGACATAGAAAGGGCAGGGCAGGAGATATCAATCGGCAAGCATTTTTTGTGGGGTGATAACGAGTGGTACATACCTGCGGCTTACTCCTGCGAATCAGGCTTGGTTGTTGATTTTTGCGTCAGGGTAGAACCGAAACGGATAAATGAATTTAATAAAAAATACGGCTTTGACTGCGAGGGTTACAGCAATGCGCCGTTTGAGCTGGTTGACGCCGAGAACCCGATGCAGATTGATTTTAACGCTGAAGCTGTGCTTGACGGCAAAAGCCTTTGCGAGGAAGAGAGCTGCTGCGAAACGTGGTATCCCGAGGAGTGCCTTCAAAACGATGAGGAAAACGACATATATGCAGAATGTGCGGCTGAACACTATAGCCTTGATAAATCATACGGCTGGATAATTTACCGCAGTAAATTCCGCTATGCAGACGAAATGAAGCCGGAATTCCGCACGTTGAGCCTGACCTTTGCGGAACAGCCTTGTGCGGCGCAGGGAATTAAATTTTCCGTTGAAAGGGCAGGGGAGAAGCTCGATTTCGTTCACCCGATAACAGGTGCAAGACATACGCTTGAGGTGCTGAAATATGAAAGGGAGGAGCTGCCTTTTAGCGGCGTTGAATATTGCGGCGATATTCCGAATCGCTGTATTGCTATGTCTTATGACATTGTTCCGCCTGTTGATGACGAAAGCTTCTCGGTTTGTGACCTTGATCCAAACGGTGCAACAGGTGTAACTGACGTCGGTGCGGTTGCTGTTATCGGCGGCTGCGACGGACCGACTGCAATATACATTTCAACAGATGAACAGCCGCAGTACCGTACGGCGTTGTCCTCGCTTCACAGTGAGTTTCCTGACAGCGTAGAATGGCAGATGATATTTTATAATAAAATTCACGAGGATATTACTGTAAAGCTTATCTGAGTGTATAAACAGGAGGGAAAGCGATGAGGAATATTCTTATCACAGGAGGAACAGTATTTGTAAGCCGTTATGCTGCACGCTATTTTGCACAAAAGGGCGACAATGTCTTTGTGCTTAACCGCAATCACAATCAGCAGGAAAAGGGCGTCACTCTTATCGAAGCGGACAGGCACAACCTGGGCGATAAGCTGAAATCCTACGATTTCGATGCCGTTCTGGATATCACGGCATATACAAGGGACGATGTGTGCTGTCTTGCCGAGGCTCTGCCGAAAATTTCCCAATATATTTTTATAAGCTCCAGTGCGGTTTACCCCGAAACACTTGAAAGACCCTTTCGTGAGGATATGCCGTGCGGCTGTAATTCCGTGTGGGGCGATTACGGCAGGAACAAGCTTGAAGCCGAGCAGTATATAAATGAAAATATACAGAACTCTTACATATTAAGACCGCCGTATTTATACGGGCCTATGCAGAATCTTTACCGTGAGCCGTTTATGTTCGACTGCGCAATGAAAAATCAGCCTTGCTATATTCCAAAGGACGGGAGTATGCCTCTGCAGTTTTTGCACGTTGAGGATTTATGCAGGTTTATTGATATAATTCTCGAAAAGCAGCCGAAGCAGCGGATTTTTAATGTCGGCAATCCGGACACGGTGGATATAAAGGAATGGGCAAGCCTTTGCTATAAGGCTGTCGGAGCCGGGTTTAACCCTGTTTTTGTCGATGAAAGCCACGCACAGAGGAGCTATTTTTGCTTTTATGACTATGCGTATTCTCTTGACGTCACAAAGCAGTGCGAGCTTATGCCTGATGTAAAGCCTCTGTCGGACGGCTTGAGAGAGTCTTATGAATGGTACATAAGTCACGGTGATAACATCAACAAAAAGCCGTATTTTGAATATATTGAAAATAATCTTGCCGGAGTCTGATATGCAATGCCCGGACCTGATAAACAGACGAAGCTGTTTTCGCCTTTGAGCAGAGATTATTATTTCGATAAAAAAATCCTCCCGATTTGGGAGGATTTTTTGCGTTCAATTCATAATTGTGTCAATATCGGCTATCGGCACAGTTCAGTGTTGGCGTGATTTGTTCTCTATATCGTCGCTGATACGATAGCACAGCGTCATCAGGCTGTCCGACATATGCACATTTTCAACGACAACATCGGGATAGTCGGTGGTGAGGTCGTAGTGGCTGAAATTCCAGTAGTACCGTATGCCCATGGCATAGAGCCGACGGCTGAGCGTCTGTGCAGCGTCCTTTGGTACACACAAAATCGCCAGGTTAGGTGCATTTTTTTTGCAGAACAGTTCAATCTGGCTTGTGTTCTCTATAATAACATTTCTCAGCCTTGTGCCGATGAGCTGTTCGTTCTTGTCAAAAATTCCGATAAGGTTAATTCCCTTGGGTTCAAACGCCATATGCGACGCAACGGCTCTGCCAAGGTTGCCGGCACCGACAAGAATTGCCTTCTTTGTAATATTAATACCGAGAATAGACTCTATTTCATTTTTAAGCTGTTCAACGCTGTATCCGTATCCCTGTTGACCGAAGCCTCCAAAGCAGTTGAAGTCCTGCCTTACCTGAGAAGCTGTCAGCTTCATCTTGTCGGCAAGCTCCTTTGACGAAATTCGCATAACGCCCTCAGCGTGAAGCTCTGTCAGAAATCGGTAATAGCGAGGCAGTCTTCTTACAACCAACATAGATATATTATCTCTTTTTGCCATAAGGTCACCCTTCTCAAAATTCTTTACCTATTATAATACATAACCGAAGTGAAATAAAGAGGAAATTGTTAATTTTTTAACTATCTGAAAAAATTGCTTGTATTTTATCGTGTTATTGCATAAAAGCGTGATTTTTGATATAATCAAGGAAACAAAATTCAAGGTAAGGGTGGTGGCAGAAATGTACTATATCGCAGTGTGCGATGACGAAAAGCTGTTTTCAGACAATATGCGCCATATTTTATACGGTATTTTCTATGAGTACGGCGAAGATGTGGTCATTAACTGTTTCGATTCGATAGAAAAGCTCGAAGCTGACAAGCAACGATACAATCTTCTTATTCTTGATATACTTCTGGGAGCCGACAACGGTATAAGATATGCCGAAAAGCTGCGTGAAAGAGGAATAGAAACCGACATTATTTTTGTCACCTCAAGTCCGGAGTTTGCTCTTGCCGGCTACAGCGTTTATCCTGTTGATTATATATTAAAGCCGGTGAACGAAAACAAGCTCCGAGAAAGCATCGGACGGTGTCTGAAAAAGCGGCAGAATGTGCCGGTTTTGCTGATTAACTCAAAGGAGCTCGGCAAGGTGAAGGTAAGAGTTGACGAGATAGCTTATTGTGAGGTTATGCGGACCGATATTGTTGTGCATCGCATAAACGGCAGTGATATAACGCTTGTCGGAACATTCTCGTCGTTTTGCGCTCAGCTGCCGAAAAACGAATTTTACCGCTGTCACAGAAGCTTTGTAGTAAATATGAAATGCGTTGAGAGAATAGACCGATACAGGTTTACTCTGCAAAGCGGCGATAATGTGCCGATAGCTAAAAACAACTATAACGAGGCAAAAAAGGTTTTTGTTGATTACATTAACCCTGCGGAGGATTTCTTCTGATGAAAGAGGTACGAACTATTAACAAAAAAGCTTCCGCAGGACCTCATAAAAATAATCTTGCGTTTGCGGCTGTAACAATTGCATCGGTGTTGTTTCTCGTTTTTCTGATAATATATATGTATAACTCAAACCTCAAGTTCAGCCAGCCGCTTACACTTGACGACTACACCTCACCGGACAGCCCGTGGAGCTATTATATGATAGAAGACGGAAAAAAGGTTGAGCTTACGGCGAATGATACTGATAGCGGCGCCGTTATAAAATCGTTCAGACCTGTTTACTGCGAAACACGGCTTAATTATGTTATTGAAAATGCTGTTCTTGATTTGGGCAGAGTTAACGGTGATGTCGCTGTTTTTCTGGGCGACAATTTTCTTTATTCAAACTGTGATTACAGGCTTGACGAAAACGGGGTAGAGTTCTGCGGCGATTTGCGGCTTTCGTCCGATGATACAATCGTAAGTCTGCCGGATAAATATGAAGATAAAACGCTGCAGGCGGTTTTTTTGCCGTCTGACGGTAAGGTGGTTCTGCCGCAGATAAAGCTTACCAATATCAAGACGATATTCGGTGAGGAAAGCGTTAATGTTCTTGACGGAATCGTGAGGGCAGTGTGCTCACTGCTGTTTACAGTACTTACGCTTTTCCTGTTTATCGCAGAGAAATATAAGGGCAAGACAGATGTTACTGTTTTGATTCTTGTTATATATTTTACGCTTAATGTTATAGTGCCCATAAATCTTGAGTACAGCTTTGTGAGCGACAGCATTGTTGAAATTCTCAACGACTATCGCGTCGGAGAGTTTATTCTTGCGTTAGCAACTGCGATAATGCTTATGTTCTTTACATCCAAGGCACAGCATTACTCAAAAAAGGCAGTGGTGTTTGCGGCGGGTTATGTCGCATTGCTGCCGATATCATATATAGTTGCGTGTTTTTTGGGAGTAAATGCAGTTGCACTGGTTCTTTCGTTTTCGTATATTCTATATTATTTTCAATTGTTTTTTGTGTTGTTTATTTCCGTTTCCGAATGGCGCAGAGGCTCGTTTTTCTTTAAATACTATACGGTGTTCTTCGCTTTAGGTATTGTCGTGTTGATTTTGTGGAGCCTTTATTCGTATGGTGCTTCAACACTGTGGCAGGGTGACCTGATCAGATTTCTTGCATTGACAAAGCGCACCTTCTTTCAGCCGTATCTTTCAAGCTGTGTTGCCATAATATTGACCGTTGAGTTCCTTGTCAACACCTTGCGGAATGAAATGGCGGTTCACGCACTTACAATGCAGAATCAGCTCACACAGGAATATATAAACAATCTTGACGATACCATAGTCGCAGTCAGAAAAACGAGACACGAGATGCGGCATCACATAGAAACAATGTGTATAATGGCTGAGAACAAATACTACGACAGGCTTGAGGCGTATCTTCAGAATTTATGTCAGCATGAAAAAAACTCATCGCCGCTTTATTATTCCGAGAATAAAATTGTCAGCGCAGTTATTTCAAGTAAGCTGAGGGATGTCAAGGCTAAGGGTATTGAAACAGATGTGTCGGTGAATATTCCGGAGCATTTGCCGCTGAACAGTATGGCGTTTTCGAGCTTTTTGATGAATCTGCTTGAAAATGCTGTTGAAGCCTGCGACAGATTGCCGCAGGGCAACCGCAGATGGATAAAGCTGAAGATAAATATAAAAAACGGCAAGCTGACTGTGGGCTGTGCCAACTCATCATACGGAAGTGCGAAAAAAACAAGCGACAGATATGTCACTTCTAAAAAGGATGCGGACAATCACGGCTACGGCATTTCGATAATGCAGCAGTGCTGTGAAAGCGTCGGCGGCTCTATGGTGATAGAAGACCGTGAGGACTCGTTTGCGGTTCGTGCTGTTTTCCCGATTGAAAATGAAAACGGATAGAATTTCCCGTTCGTACCGATTTTTTGCCCAACTGTACAAATCTATTGATATTTTTTATGTGAGGTGGTATAACATAGTCAGTTGGAAGAAGCGCATAGATACTAAAGGATATGAAGCGCACACACGGCGGCAAGCTTTTGCCGTCGCTTCATATGTCAGCGGCTTTAAAATGCGCTGAATAGCGTACGACAGTTTGACTGCTTACATATTACACACCCCAAACAAATCCCGGATAGTTTAGATATCCGGGATTTGTGCTATATAAGAGTAAGCGAGAGCAACCGATTACACACCCCAAACAGCATCCAAGACCGAAAGGTTTTGGATGCTGTGCTATATTGCAGTAAGCGAGAGCAACCGATTACACACCCCAAACAAATCCCGGTTAGTTTAGATATCCGGGATATGTGCTATATAAGAGTAAGCGAGGGCAACCGATTACACACGCCAAGCAAGCCGGTAAATTACAGTTGTAGTTTGCTGGTTTGTACTATATTGCAGTAAGCGAGAGCAACCGATTACACACCCAAGTAAGTCCAATAATTATTTCCGAAGCGCAAAGATATAAAGTGTTATCACGTTTATATCTTTGTGCTTTTATATCGTTTATTATCCATATCCCGCCAACTGCGTATAAAAATTCGTCAATATGACGGGGTTTTATTTTTCTCCTTGGCAAAATATTATTAATTTGCTGTGAAAAATTTGCGGCATACCTTTACAGAAAAAACAATATATAGTATTATAAGAGTGACTAAGTATGCTTGGGGTAAAGTGCTTGTGCTTTTATTTTACCCGAATTAATACTGATATCGGCTTAACCGCAGTCTGCTACTTCTGTGTGTTGTGCTGATACCTATTATAATAAGCTGGAAAGGAAGTTTAATATGGAACCAAAGTATAAAAGGCTGCTTTTAAAGCTCAGCGGAGAATCACTTGCAGGTGAGAGCGGTCACGGCATTGATTTTGACACCGTGCTCAAAATCTGCCGTCCGATCAAACAGCTTGTCGATATGGGTGTGCAGGTTGCAATTGTTGTCGGCGGCGGCAATTTCTGGCGTGGCAGAAGCAGCGGCAAAATGGACCGTACAAGAGCCGACCATATGGGTATGATGGCAACCGTCATCAATGCTCTCGGCGTTGCAGACGCTCTTGAACAGCTCGGCGTTGTTGTCAGGGTGCAGACGGCAATTTCGATGCAGGCTTTTGCAGAGCCGTATATCCGCAACAAGGCTGTTCGTCATCTTGAAAAGGGCAGAGTTGTTGTGTTTGGCTGCGGCACCGGCAACCCGTTCTTCTCGACAGACACGGCTGCGGCACTGCGTGCGGCTGAAATTGACTGCGATATAATTTTCAAGGCGACTATGGTTGACGGTGTTTATGACAGCGACCCCAAGACAAACCCGAACGCCAAAAAATACGACAGGGTGTCTTTCTACGATGTTATTAACAAGGATTTGAAGGTTATGGACAGCACTGCGGCGTCGCTTTGCAAGGATAACCACATTCCGATTCTTGTTTTCAGCATTGAGAATCCGGAAAACATTGTTTCTGCTGTCTGCGGTGAAAACGTGGGCACGCTTGTAGAATAATTTTATATAGGAGATTTTGATATGAACGAAATAATTTCAAAGGCAGAAAGCCGAATGGAAAAAAGACTTTCACATCTTGCCGACGATTATGCGGCTATCAGAGCAGGCAGAGCCAACCCGGCAGTGCTAGACAAGGTTATGGTGGACTATTACGGCGCACCTACACCGATAAACCAGCTTGCGGCGGTTTCGGTGACAGAGGCAAGAACGCTTATGGTTCAGCCGTGGGACGCTTCTGTTCTCAGGGCTGTTGAAAAGGCAATCCAGACCTCTGACGTCGGCATCAATCCGCAGAACGACGGCAAGGCTTTAAGGCTTGTTTTTCCGCCGCTTACCGAGGATAGAAGAAAGGAAATCGTAAAAGAGGTTTCCAAAATGGCTGAAGAAACAAAGGTTTCTGTAAGAAACGTCAGAAGAGATGCCGTTGACAAGGTTAAGGCAAAGAAAAAAGACGGCGAGCTTACCGAGGATGACCTCAAAAAAGCCGAAAAGAAAATTCAGGACCTGACCGACAGATTTGTAAAAGAAATTGACAAAATGGCTGAAAAGAAGCAAAAGGAAGTAATGTCAATCTGATGCTGCTTCGGCGCAGTTAAGAGAGAATAGAGCAGAGAAGTGGTTGTCGCAGCTGCGCTGCTCTTTAATCAAGAGTCGCAAAGCGGCGACAAACCTTCATTATTCTCTATTCTTTATTCATGAAAATTATTTCGGGTGGTGTAATTATGGCTCTCGGCTTTTTTAAAAATAAAAATAACTCGGCGCAGGCGTCACTTGAAAATGTTGTTTTGCCCGAGCATATAGGAATAATTATGGACGGCAACGGGCGTTGGGCAAAAAAAAGAGGACTTCCGCGCAGTGCCGGACATAAGGCGGGCGCCAAGAATTTCCGCACAATAACAAAGCACTGCGCCAATATAGGCATAAAATACCTCACTGTTTACGCCTTTTCAACCGAGAACTGGAAACGGCCCGAAAGCGAGGTAAATGCGCTGATGGAGCTTTTTAAGTCGTATCTTGAAGAGGCGATAAGGGACTTTAAGGACGAGGATATTGTTGTGCGCTTTATCGGCGACAAAACAGCCTTTTCGCCGGAGCTTCAGAAGCTTATCCGTGAGAACGAGGAGTGCTCCAAGGACAGAACCGGTATGGTTCTTAATATTGCAATGAACTACGGCGGCAGAGATGAGCTTGTAAAGGCGACTCGTGAGATTGCGGGTTTGGCGCAAAGCGGTAAAATATCATCACACGATATCACCGAACAGCTGATTTCCTCTCATCTTTATACCGCAAATCAGCCCGACCCGGATCTGATCATCAGACCAAGCGGCGAATACCGTATTTCAAACTTTCTTTTATGGCAGAGTGCATATGCGGAATATGTAATACTTGACGATGTTTTGTGGCCTGACTTTTCCAAAAAAATGCTTGAGGACTGTATTTTGGAATATGCTCGCCGAAACAGACGTTTTGGCAGCGTATAATTATTAAGGCAGGTTAGATATATGAAAACAAGAATTATTTCAGGCGTGTTTGGCTCGGCGATAGTTGCGGCAATGCTCATTGTCGGCCAGTATGTTCCTATTGTCTATAATATTTTAGTGTCGCTTGTTGTAGCGATTTGTGTATATGAAATTTTTGCGGCAAGGGGTATTGAAAAAAAATATCAGATATTGATTCCCTCTGCCGTTTTTGCGCTTTTTATGCCGATACTTTTTTCTGTCGGTTATTGGAATATCCTTGCGGCGGCGTATCCGCTTGCAATGTTCATTGTGCTGATTTCCTCGCCTGACAGTGTAAAATTCAGCGAGGTTGCTTTTGCCCTTACAACTACCTCGGTCATCACACTGGGCTTTGGCACAATCGTGTTTATGTGTGATAATAACAGAGAAAACTCTCTTTTCTATATTATGATGTCGCTTGTAATTCCGTGGGTTGCCGATGCAGGCGCTTATTTTGTCGGCAGTCTTATGGGCAAACACAAGCTTTGCCCTAAAATCAGTCCCAAAAAGACGGTTGAGGGTGCTGTCGGCGGACTTGCGGCAGGTGTGCTCGGCGCATTGCTGCTTTCGTTTATTTTCCAGAGCTTTGTGTTCAAGGCCAGTGAGCAGGTGCAGTATTTGTCGGTGGTGATTATGGCTTTGCTCGGCGGTGTTGTGTCGATTATAGGCGATTTGTCCTTTTCGACCATCAAGCGAAGCTGTCATATTAAAGATTACGGCAGCATAATACCGGGTCACGGCGGCATACTTGACAGGTGTGACAGTGTTATATTTACAGCGCCGTTCATTGTTCTGTTTATCGAATATTTTCCGATACTTGCCAAATAATGATTTACATAGTGGGCGGATACGCCGCAGAGTAGAGTTAAGAGTGGAGTGGCGGTGTCGCAGCTACGCTGCTCTTTGAATTAAGAAATACCCGTTACAAGGCAGTGAGTTCGTAGGGAACGGTCTTGACCGTTCCGGTATAGGAGCAGATACTACAATTTTTATTATAATCAGAATAGAGGTATAACATTCTGCGGCTTGACTCGGAACAGGCAAGCCGGTTTCCTGCAACCTCGTTTCACAATTTCTGCTCGCTCTCAACACTAACCACTAACCACTAAATATTCCACTCTCATAAGAAAGGATAACAAAATGACTAATGCGCTTTCTGTTTTAGGTTCTACCGGTTCAATCGGAACGCAGGCTCTTGAGGTCTGTGAAAAGCTGAACATAAGGGTAACGGCTCTTGCCGCAGGCGGAAATACAGAGCTGCTTGAAAAGCAGGCAAGAAAATTCAAGCCCTCACTTGTTGCTGTGTTTGATGAAAAAAAGGCGTCCCTGCTCAAAGCGGCGCTCAAGGATACCGATATCAGGGTTGTAAGCGGTATGGACGGACTTTGCCTTGCCGCTTCACACGAGGAATGTGACACTGTGCTTAATTCGGTTGTAGGTATGGTCGGACTTCTGCCGACTCTTACAGCCGCAAAGGCGCACAAAAATATCGCCCTTGCAAACAAAGAAACCCTCGTTTCGGGCGGCAGTCTTGTTATGCAGGCTGTAAAAGAAAACGGCGTTAAGCTTTATCCGGTTGACAGCGAACATTCTGCGATTTTCCAGTGTCTGCAGGGTGTGCCGAATGACAAGGCACTCAGCCGACTTATTCTTACAGCCTCGGGCGGACCTTTCTTCGGCAGAACAAAAAAAGAGCTTGAGGGTGTGACGGTTGAACAGGCGCTTAAACACCCGAACTGGAGTATGGGACAGAAAATAACCATCGACTCCGCTACAATGATGAACAAAGGCCTTGAGATTATCGAGGCTTCGTGGCTATTTGATATGCCGCAGGATAAAATTGACGTTGTTGTGCACCGTGAGAGCATTATTCATTCACTTATTGAGCTTACCGACAATTCGGTTATCGCTCAGCTCGGTATGCCTGATATGAAAATTCCGATTCAGTATGCGCTGACATACCCCGAAAGACTTCCGTGTGCCGTTAAGCGCTTAAGCCTTGCCGATGTCGGCAAGCTCACTTTCTTTGAGCCTGATATTGAGGCTTTTGAATGTATGCAGATTTGCCGTGACGCACTTGAGCGCGGCGGACTTTGCCCTGCGGCGGCAAACGGCGCAAACGAAGAGGCTGTCGGCTTGTTCCTTGAGGGAAAAATACCGTTCCTGAAAATTCCGGAGCTTGTGCGTGCGGCTATGCTCAGGCAGGACAGCGTTGAGGCGAAAAGCATTGACGATCTTCTCAACGCCGACAAAGCGGCAAGAGAGCTTGTAAGAGCAAGTATATAATATTGCTTATATTATCGTTGAAAGGATGATTTACAATAGACATTGCATTGCTGATTATTATCGGGGTACTTCTGTTTGAGCTTATTGTGCTTATCCACGAGGGCGGACACTTTGTTGCGGCAAAGCTGTCGGGTGTTCAGGTGAACGAATTTGCACTCGGAATGGGACCTAAGCTTTTCAGCTTTACAAAGGGTGAAACAAAATATTCGCTGCGTCTTTTGCCTATCGGCGGATATTGCTCGATGGAGGGCGAGGACGAGGAAAGCGACAATCCGCGAGCCTTTGGCAACAAGCCGACATGGAAGCGGATTATTATTGTTGTTGCCGGAGCTGTTATGAACATCGTTCTCGGTTTGCTGATGACGCTTACTCTGGTTCTTCAGCAGCCTTATTATGCATCGACAACAATCTCGTCATTTCCTGAAAAATCAGTGACCGTCAATTACCTTCAGGAGGGTGATAAGCTTGAAGAGATTGACGGCTATGCAATTTGGAATTCAAGGGATATATCGTTTGCCATCGGCACCTGCAAAAACTATGAGCCGAATATAAAGGTCAGCAGAAACGGGCAGACGGTGGACCTCGGCAATGTTCCGCTTTACACATATGACAGTGACGGCGAAAAGAAGATTGCGCTTGATTTTTATGTTGATAAGGTTGACAAAAATTTCTTTTCCGTTTGTGAACAGACCATTGGGCAGACCGTTTCAACGGTGAGAATGGTCTGGGCGAGCCTTGTGGGGCTTGTAACGGGCAAGTTCGGCTTTAATGATATGTCTGGCCCTGTCGGAGTGGCATCGGCGATTACAACGGTTGCATCACAGGGGCTTGAAACCGGCTTTCTTGATGCGTTCAACAATATACTCTATATTATGATGATACTGACGATTAACCTCGGTATATTCAACCTTTTGCCGGTTCCTGCACTCGACGGCGGTAGACTGCTGTTTTTGCTTATTGAGCTTGTTCGCCGCAAGCCGATTCCGCAAAAATACGAGGGTGTTATTCACGGTGTCGGCTTTGCTCTGCTCATGGTGTTTATGCTAGCGGTTACGTTCAATGATATTGTAAGGGTGTTTACGGGCGGTTTCGGCTGATGCTATGACCGCTTACCCGATAAAGAATATTTTGTAAAGAAGCCGCAAAGCGGCGGCAACCAGGATTATCCGGTCTTTACTATTCACTGCGTCGCATAGCGGCGCATCGGAAAGGAGCTGTAAGCTTATATATGACAAAACAGGTTAATGCAGGCGGAGTTTTGATTGGCGGCGGAGCCGATATTACAATCCAGTCAATGCTCAACGTCCCTGCCGAAGATATACAGGGCAGCGTGAAACAGGCAAAGGAGCTTGAAGCGGCAGGCTGCGAAATTATCAGGGCGGCTGTGCCGGATTTGAATGCTGTCAGGCTGATTTATGAGCTTAAAAATGCCGTGAATATTCCGGTTGTTGCGGATATTCATTTTGATTACAGAATTGCGCTTGAGTGTGTTGAAGCCGGAGTTGACAAGATAAGGATAAATCCCGGCAACATCGGCTCGGACGACAGGGTAAAGGCTGTTGCAAATGCCTGCAAGGCTAAGAATATTCCGATAAGAATCGGCGTGAATTCCGGCAGCCTTGAGAAAAATATTCTCGCAAAATACGGAGCGCCGACTGCCGACGCACTTTGTGCAAGTGCGCTGTATCATGCGTCGCTTCTTGAAAAATATGACTTTACCGACATTGTGCTGTCGATGAAATCCTCGGACGTTCAGACAATGATAAGAGCCTACGAGATTGCATCTCTCCATTGTGATTATCCGCTTCACCTCGGCGTTACTGAGGCAGGAACGGAAAGAATGGGGCTTATCAAGTCGGCGGCAGGCATCGGCTCGCTTCTGCTTCACGGTATCGGCGACACGATAAGAATATCTCTTACAGCCGACCCGATTAAAGAAGTTTATGCCGCAAAGGATTTGCTTAAGGCTATCGGTCTGCGCAAAAGCGGAGTTACGTTTGTTTCCTGCCCGACCTGCGGCAGAACAAAAATAGACTTGATTTCCCTTGCAAACGAGGCGGAGCAAAGGCTCAGAAACTGCGACAAGAACATCAAGGTCGCCATTATGGGTTGTGTTGTCAACGGCCCGGGTGAAGCCAGAGAAGCCGACATCGGCATTGCCGGCGGCAAGGGAGAGGGGCTTATCTTCAAAAAGGGCGAGATAATAAAGAAGGTGCCCGAGGATAAGCTGATTGATGAATTGATTAATGAGATTGAAAAAATGTAAGGGCATCGCCCGAAGTGAAAAATGAGGTAAAAACTTTGATGACGATAAAGGAGCTCCTGAGCGAGTACGGCGGCAAAATTCCGCCGCAGCTTGAAAACGGAGTGATAGAGTCTGCAAAAATTAATTCTGCAACAAGAATGATGAATCTCACGGTGCGGTTTGAACAAACCGTGCCGCGAAAGCTTTTGTTTGATACAGAAAATGTAATCAAGGAGCTGCCTATGGGTCTTAACGGTGCGTTTATCAAGCCAATATTCCCACAGGGCAGCTTTTCGCCCGATTATTACCCCGAGCTTGTCAAGGAGCTGAAAAGGCGCAATCAGAGCCTTAACGGCTCTCTCAACGATTCAACGGTGAAAATCGGCGAGGACGGCTCGCTCACGGTAATGCTGTGTCACGGCGGAGCGGCAATTTTAAAGGCGAAAAACTTTGACCGAAGTCTTCAGAATATTATACTTGAAGAATTCGGACAGAGCTTTAACGTCAGCTTTGACGGAGTTCTTGCGATTGAAGCCGACAGCGCGCAGTACATACAAAAACAGAATATAATTGAAGAAAAAAAGCGCCGTGAACAGATTATAGCCTTTGACGATGCAGAGCAGGAGCTAAAGGAAAGCTCAAAGCGCAAAAAGGACAGAGGGGTTGTAAAGGCAGTCGATATCCGAGAGAACGAATATTATTATCCCACTATTATTGAGGGCAGTGCAAAGCCGCTTTACGGCAACACGTTCAGCACAAAGAAAATAACGCCGATAACGGACCTTGCCGCAGATTCGGGCAGGGTTGTCATCTGGGGCGATGTGTTTGAAACGGAGTGCAAAACAACAAAAGACGGCAGAAAAAATATTATCACGATTAAAATAACCGATTACACCGGCTCGATGATAGTCAAGGTGTTTGACGATATCAAATCGGCAAAGCCTGCCGCTGATATAAAAAAGGGGAATACTATTGTCTGTCGAGGAGAAATAGAATACGACAGATATATAAACGAAATTGTCCTGCGTACAACCGCAATCGGCACAATAAAAAAGGTTCAGGTTGTTGACAATGCACCCGAAAAGCGAGTGGAGCTGCACTTGCATACGAAGATGTCGTCAATGGACGGCGTGTCGGACGCTTCGTCGCTTATAAAGCAGGCTCACGCCTGGGGGCATCCTGCAATCGCAATCACAGACCACGGCGTTGCACAGGCGTTCCCGGAGGCTATGGACACCGTCGAAAGTCTTGTCAGCCGTGACGATGAGGAAAAGCCCGATGCGTTTAAGGTGATTTACGGCACAGAGGCTTATTTTGTGAATGATATGATTTCCTCTGTTGTCGGACGAGCCGACCGGAGCCTGAAAACAGGCAGGTTCATATGCTTTGACCTTGAAACAACGGGGCTTTCTGCGGCGAAAGAGGCTATAACCGAAATCGGCGCAGTCAAAATAGAAAACGGAGCGGTTGTTGACACCTTCTCTACCTTTGTCAATCCGCAAAAGCCTATACCCGGAAAGATAACCGAGCTTACGGGAATCACCGATGAAATGGTAAAGAATGCACCGTTTGAGGACAGCGCACTCAAGGATTTTTACGAGTTCTGCGGCGAGGACGCAATTCTGGTTGCGCACAATGCGCCGTTTGATACATCGTTTATACGGGCGGCGGCGAACCGCTGCGGTATGCCGTACAGCTTTACTTCAATCGACACCGTTGCAATCTGCCGTGCGATTTTAAAGGATATTAAAAACTGCAAGCTTGACACCGTTGCAAAATATCTTCGTCTTGGCTCGTTTAATCATCATCGAGCCTGTGATGATGCCGAGATACTGTCAAGAATTTTCCTCTGCCTTGCAGACAGACTGCACGACGATTACGGCATAACGACGGTACAGCAAATCAATACTAATATAGCAGGAGCGGATATTAAAAAGCTCGCTCCGTACCACCAGATTATTCTTGTCAAGAATAATACTGGACTTAAAAATCTTTATAAGCTCATATCAATGGCTCACCTCACATATTTCTATAAAAAGCCGAGAATACCCAAGTCGGAGCTTATCAAGCACCGTGAGGGACTCATCATCGGCAGTGCCTGCGAGGCAGGCGAGCTGTTCCGTGCTATTGTTGAGGGCAAGCCATGGGAAGAGCTTCTTGATATTGCCTCTTTCTATGATTACCTCGAAATTCAGCCAATCGGCAACAATATGTTTATGGTGCGAAACGGCACTGCGGCTGATATAAAGGAGCTTCAGGAGCTTAACAAAACGGTGATTAAAATAGGCAAAAAGCTGAATATTCCCGTTGTTGCAACCTGCGACGTTCACTTTCAAGCGCCCGAGGACGCCGAGTACAGAAAGATACTGCAGGCGGCGCAGGGCTTTACGGACGCCGACAATCAGGCGCCGCTTTACCTGAGAACAACAGCCGAGATGCTCAAGGAATTTGAATATTTAGGCAAGGAAAAGGCATATGAGGTTGTTGTAACCAATACAAGAAAAATCGCCGAGTCAATTGAGCGTGTCCGCCCGATACCGAGGGGAGTTTTCCCACCGTTTATCGACGGTGCGGAGGAACAGCTTACAACAATCACATGGAAAAGGGCAAAGGAAAAGTACGGCGACCCCCTGCCCGAGATAGTTCAGGCAAGGCTTGACCGAGAGCTTGGGTCAATCACAAAGCACGGCTTCTCGGTGCTTTATATGACAGCGCAGAAGCTTGTTGCCGACAGCGAGGCGCACGGCTATCTTGTCGGTTCACGAGGCAGCGTAGGCTCATCGTTTGTCGCCACAATGTCGGGTATATCAGAGGTTAATCCGCTTTGTCCTCACTATATCTGCCCGAACTGCAAAAACAGCGAATTTATCACCGACGGCAGCGTCGGCTCGGGCTTTGACTTACCGCCGAAAAACTGCCCGAAATGCGGAACGCCGTATGACCGTGACGGACACGAAATTCCGTTTGAAACCTTCTTAGGCTTTGACGGCGATAAAACGCCTGATATAGATCTGAACTTCAGCGGCGAATACCAGTCACATTCTCACCGCTACACAGAGGAGCTGTTCGGCAAGGACAACGTGTTCAAGGCTGGCACAATAGCAACGGTTGCGGAAAAAACTGCGATCGGCTATGTTAAGAAATACTGCGAGCAGACAGGCAAGGTTCTGCACAGAGCCGAGGAATCACGGCTTGCCGCAGGCTGTACCGGCGTAAAGAGAACAACCGGTCAGCACCCCGGCGGAATGGTTGTTGTGCCGAGGGGCAATGAGATTTATGACTTCTGTCCGGTTCAGCACCCGGCAAACGATATGAAGTCCGACAACATTACAACGCACTTCGACTTCCACTCAATCCACGACACTATCTGTAAGCTTGACGAGCTTGGACACGATGTTCCGACAATCTATCACTATCTCGAAAAATTTACGAACATTTCTGTAATGAATGTTTCGATGAGCGACCCTGAGGTTATGTCGCTGTTTACATCGACAAAGGCTCTGGGTGTTACACCCGAGGATATCGGCTCACAGACCGGTACATTCTCGCTGCCCGAGGTAGGCACAGACTTTGTACGAGGAATGCTTGTTGAGGCACAGCCGAAAACCTTCTCCGACCTCTTGCAGATTTCGGGACTTTCGCACGGTACAGATGTATGGATAGGCAACGCCGCCGACCTTATCCACAGCGGTCAATGTACGATTTCCGAGGTTATCGGTACTCGTGACTCCATTATGACATACCTTTTGCACAGAGGTCTTGAGCCGAAGATGGCGTTTAAAATAATGGAGATTGTCCGTAAGGGCAAGGCGACAAAGCTCCTTACAGAGGAGCATTTCAAGGCTATGAAGGATCACGATGTTCCGCAGTGGTACATCGACTCCTGTATGAAGATTAAATATATGTTTCCTAAGGCTCATGCGGCGGCTTATATGATTGCAACGCTCAGGCTCGGCTGGTACAAGGTGCATAAGCCGACCGAGTATTACGCCGCATACTTCTCTGTACGAGGAGAAAACTTTGACGGCGCAACGGTGCTCAAGGGCATAAACGCCGTAAGGGAAAAGATGAAGAATATCAAGGCAAAGGGCTATGAGGCAAGCGCCAAGGACGAGGCTGAATATGCCAATTTGCAGATAATAAATGAGATGCTTGCAAGAGGAATTGAGGTTTTGCCTGTTGACATTTACAAATCAGAGGCTAAAATGTTTGTTATAGAGGGGAATAAAATACGCCTTCCGTTTTCATCTCTGTCCGGAGTAGGAGATGCCGCCGCAGAGGTGCTTGCCGAAAAGGGCAAGCAGGGCGAGTATCTGTCGGTTGAGGATTTGCAGGCAAGGACAAAAATTTCAAAAGCCGTCATAGAAACTCTTCGTGAGGTCGGCGCGCTTAACGGACTGCCCGAAAGCAGCCAGCTTTCCCTGTTCTAAAGGAGGAATGGTATGAAAACAAAAAAACTCAAGCACGCTATGATACTTATTACATACACGGTGATTCTGTTGTTTGTGTTGATAAATATCAATACGGTATGGGGCGTGGTATCGACAGTTTTAAATGTGCTGATGCCTTTTGTTGTCGGCCTTATCGTAGCGTTCCTTGTAAATCTGCCGTATGTATATTTCTCTGAAAAGGTTTTTGTCGGCATGGCAAAGCGGGGCAAGCTGTGCCGGAAGATAAGAAAGCCGCTTGCACTTGTGCTTGCGTATCTTATCATTTTCGGCGTGATTACTTTTCTTATCTGTATTCTTGTGCCGGAGCTTATAGACAGTATCGACAAGCTTATCACCAATTTCTCGGTCTATTTTGAAAGCTTCAGGTCGTGGCTTACCGAATTTATGGATAAGTGGTTCAACATTCAGCTTACAAAGGACAGCGATATTTTTGTATTCATTAATGATATTGTCACAAGAATTACGGGCGATGAGATTTCAAAGTGGGCTTCAAGCCTGTCATCAAACCTTATGCCGTCTGTTTTTGATGCGACCAAGAATGTCACAAGCGCAATAATAAACCTGTGTATGGGTGTGTTCATCTCCTGCTACTTTATGGGCTGTAAGGAAAAGCTGATATATCAGGTCAAGAAGTTTTCCCTTGCCTATATACCCGACAAGGTGAATTCAAAGCTTTTGGAAATCGGCGAGCTGTCAAACAAAATCTTCGGTAAATTTGTTTACGGCAAGATTATAGATTCCCTTATCATCGGCGTTCTCTGCTTTATCGGTATGTCTATTTTCGGCTTTGACTATGCAGTTCTTACAAGCGTTATTGTTGCAATAACAAATCTTGTGCCGATGTTCGGACCTATCATCGGAGCGGTTGTCACAATCTTCATTATGCTTGTTATCAACCCGATTGAAGCTATCTGGTTTGCAATATTCCTGCTTGTGCTTCAGCAGATTGACGGCAACATCATCGGCCCCAGAATACTCGGAAACTCAATCGGTATATCCGGCTTCTGGATAATGGCAAGCGTTATCGTTGGCTCCGGTCTTTTCGGCTTCTGGGGAATGCTCCTTGCTGTGCCGGTGTTCTCAACGCTTTATGTTCTGCTCACCCGTCACGTCAATTCACGCATAGCAAAGGTCGGCAAGCAGGACGTTCTTGGCGCTCCGCCTGAGGACGATATCATCAAACAGCAGATGCCCAGAGACCCGAGAGAAACCGCAGCCGCCAACGACAGCGGATATGTCTTTAACAATGAATTCATAAACTCCATTAAGTCAAAGGTGAAAGCAGAGGCTAAAAAGAGAAAAAAAGAAAGCTGCGACGATAAATCCGACAAGACGGATGACGAGAAAAAATAGTATTTCGGACAGTCAGGAGAGCTTCTTGGCTGTCCGTTTTGTGCGGTTTAGCAGTTGACAATATAACTTTACCGTGTTATTATATTAGCACGCTAAAGCAAAAAGAAAGGAAACGAGTAATGAAAGCCTATTATAAAATTACGCCGGAGGGCACCAAAGATTATCTTTTTGAAGAAACAAGCGCAATTAACGAGGTAACCAATATTACATCAACAGTATATCGTTCAAAGGGCTATCATGAGGTCAAAACACCATGCCTTGAGTTTTTTGACGAGTTCAATCTTAAATCAAGCGCAATCGCACAGGAGCAGATGTTCAAGCTCACCGACAACAAGGGCAGACTGATGGTACTGCGCCCCGACTCAACCTTGCCGATTGCAAGAGTTGCCGCAACAAGACTGCAGAACAAAACCCTGCCGATAAGACTTTTTTATAATCAGACTGTATATCGCAGCAACCCCAGCCTTACGGGCAGGCGCAATGAGATAAGACAAACGGGAATTGAACTTCTGGGTGCTGTCGGCAAAAGAGCCGATCTTGAGGTTATAATAACGGCTATTGAGGCTTTGCAGAAAATCGTTCCCGATTTCAGAATAGAGCTTGGTCACGCCGGGCTTTTCCGTGCGCTGGCAAAGAAGCTTGACTGCAGCGACGAGATAAAGGAAAAAATAAGGGATTCCATACAGTCAAAGAATTATTCACAGCTCAATTCAACGCTCGATACACTGCCGCAGTCCGATACGGTAGAGGCGATAAGAAAGCTGCCGAGGCTCTTCGGCGGCGAGGAGGTTCTGGCTCAGGCGGCTCCGCTTTTTGAGGGAACCGAGGGTGAGCGCGACCTTGCGTATCTGAGCGAAATATACCATGCCTTGTCAAAGCTGATGATGGGGGACAAGCTTATTATGGACCTCGGCTTTGTTCAGAGAAACGAATATTACAGCGACCTGATATTCAGTGCATTTGTCGAGGGCAGCGGCGACGCTGTGCTGACAGGCGGCAGATACGACAATCTTCTTGACGAGTTTGACGCACCTATGCCGGCGGCAGGCTTTGCGCTTAATGCAGACGCACTTGCCGATATTATGCTTACATCGGGCAAAAGCTTTGAGGAAAAGCCGGCAGACATTATTGTCCACGCCGACGAAGGGTTTGAGATGGACGCAATCAGCCAGTGCCGCTTCTATACGCTCAGCGGCTTTAAGTGCGAGAACAGCATTTTCCTGACCCGTGAAGAGGTAATAGGCTATGCAAAGAAAAACGGCATAAAGCAGGTTTGCTTTATGAGTGACAAGCCGGAAACTGTTGACATTGAAAGTATGGGAGATTAAAATATGAAACCTTTAAGAATAGCTCTTACAAAGGGCAGACTTGAAAAAGATACGGTTGAGCTTCTGGAGCAGATAGGTTATGACTGCTCCGCTGTCAGGAACAAGGGCAGACGGCTGATATTGCCGATTGGCTCAGGCGAAATTGAGGTTGTTCTTGCAAAGGCGGCTGATGTTATCACTTATGTTGAGCACGGTGTGTGCGATCTTGGTGTTGTCGGCAAGGACACAATTCTGGAAAACGGCACGTCGTTTTATGAGCTGCTTGACTTAGGCTTCGGCAAATGCCGCTTTGCAGTTGCAGGCAAGGCAGGCTATAACTTCTATGACGGCTACAAGGCAAAAACAATTGCTACAAAGTATCCGAATGTTGCAAGAACTCATTTTGAAAACAAGGCGATGGATATCCGCTTTATCAAGATAGAGGGCAGCGTTGAGCTTGCTCCGCTTTTAGGGCTTGCCGACGCAATTGTTGATATAGTTGAAACAGGCTCGACCCTGCGTGAAAACGGTCTTGAGGTATATGAGGAGGTTGTTCCCATATCGGCAAGGCTAATTGCAAACAACGCAAGCTTAAAGCTGCGCAAGCAGGAGATAGAGGAGCTTGTTGACAAAATGGAAGAATATATTTATGGCAGAACGGAGTGATACATATGATACCATCAGTAGTTGCTGACGGCAAAGCAGAGCTTGAGCTGCTTAAAGAAATTGAGAACAGAAGTGAAAAGACAAATAAAGACGTAACCGCAGCTGTAAGCGAGATTCTTGCAAACGTAAAGGCAAGAGGCGACGAGGCGGTTCGTGAATACACAATAAAGTTTGACGGCAAAGCGCCCGAGAAAACAGAAATTTCCAAGGAAGAAATGCTTGAGCTTTCAAAAAGCTGTGACAAGGACTTTTTGAAGGCGGTTGAAAAGGCGTCCGAAAATATTGCCGATTTTCACAAGCGCCAGCTTCGCCAGAGCTTTTTCACAACAAAGGACAACAACGTGATGCTCGGTCAGCGTGTCAGAGGACTTGAAAGAGTGGGCATCTATGTTCCGGGCGGCACTGCGGCTTATCCGTCGTCTGTGCTGATGAACGCAATCCCTGCAAAAATTGCAGGCGTTAAAGAGATTATTATGGTGACACCGCCGACAAAGCAGGGCAAGCCGAACCCCGACATTATGGCGGCGGCTCTTGCGGCAGGCGTTGACCGTGTGCTTCTTATGGGCGGTGCACAGGCTGTTGCGGCGCTTGCATACGGAACTCAGACTGTGCCGAAGGTTGACAAGATTGTCGGACCGGGCAACATCTTCGTTGCAACGGCTAAAAAGCTTCTCTACGGTACGGTTGATATTGATATGATAGCAGGTCCGAGCGAAATCCTCGTTATGGCTGACAGCAGCGCAAACCCTGCATTTGTTGCGGCTGATCTGATGTCACAGGCGGAGCACGACGTTCTTGCCTCGTCAATTCTGCTTACAACAAGCAGTGAGCTTGCCGAGAGTGTTAAGGCTGAAATTGAGAAACAGAGTCAAACGCTTTCAAGAAAAGACATAATTGACAAGGCTCTTTCAAGCTACGGTGCAATAATCATTTGTGAGAACAATCAGCAGATGGTTGACTTTGCCAACAAGCTTGCGCCAGAACACCTTGAGGTTTGTATGGAAAATCCGCTTGATTATATCGGCGTTCTTGACAATGCAGGCTCGGTGTTCCTCGGTCACTATTCGCCCGAGCCGCTCGGCGATTATTTCGCAGGACCGAACCACGTTCTGCCGACAAGCGGAACAGCAAGGTTCTTCTCGCCTCTCGGAGTTGACAGCTTTATCAAGCGTTCAAGCTTTATCTATTATTCCGAAAAGGCTCTTGAAAAGGACGCTGCTGATATAATAAAATTTGCCGAAACCGAGGGACTCACGGCTCACGCAAATTCAATCAAGGTTCGCTTTGGACTTGAATAACGCTTTTGTAATGACTCTCATACGGAGGGAAACATATGTATGCCTTAAACAAAAAAATATGCGATTTGCAGCCGTATGACCCGATAACGGGCGAAATGAAAATCCGCCTTGATGCAAACGAGTCATGTGTGAATCTCCCCGATGATATTATGGCGGAGATTCACACGGCTATTGATAAAATAAGCTTCAACCGCTATCCCGACCCGAACGCAACGGCTGTGTGCAAGGCGTTTGCCGATTATTACGGCATCAGCGCCGACAATGTCACGGCAGGCAACGGCTCGGATGAGCTTATATCCGTGATAATGAATGCGTTTATGATGAAGGGTCAGACCCTTGTCACTGTTGCGCCTGATTTCTCGATGTATAGCTTTTACACCTTTATATCGGAGCTTGAGTGTGAAACGGTGCAGAAAAACGAAGATCTGACCATCGACGTTGACGCCGTGATTGACGCAGTCAACGGAACAAACGCAGGAGCGGTTATTTTTTCAAATCCCTGCAACCCGACATCAAAGGGTCTTGACAGGGACGATGTACTGCGTCTTATCACAAGTGTAAACTGCCTTGTCGTGCTTGATGAGGCGTATATGGACTTCTGGGATAAGTCGCTTCTGGGTGAAGTTAGCGACTACGATAACCTTATAATTCTGCGTACAGCGTCAAAGGCTGTGGGTGCGGCGGCAATAAGACTTGGCTTTGCAGTGGCGAACGAAACCATCACAAAAGCGCTCAGAGCTGTAAAATCGCCGTATAATGTTAACACTGTTACACAGGAAATTGGAAGAATTATCTTCTCACATAATGAATATTTAACAAAAACGAAAAACTATATTGTAACGCAAAGACAAAGCTTATATAATAGTGTTGCAGAGCTTGCACAGCACTATCCCGAACTTTTTGCGGTTGTTGACGGCTGTTCAAACTTTGTGTTCATAAAATCTCCGGTATCGAAGCAGCTTTTTGATTATCTGCTATCACAAGGTACTGCGATAAGATATATGGGGGATTATATAAGAATTACGGCAGGAACGGATGATGAGAATAAAACGCTTATCTCTCAGATGAACGATTTCTGCAGGTCTTTAAAGGATTGATTTAAATGAGAAATGCCGCTGTTGAGCGAAAAACAAAAGAAACGGAAATTTTTGTTGCCGTTGATCTGGACGGCGGCAATATTTCAATAGATACAGGCATCGGCTTTTTTGACCATATGCTTACGGCTCTTGCAATGCATTCGGGCATTGCGCTCACCGTAAGGGCAAAGGGCGATTTGGAGGTTGACTGCCACCACACTGTCGAGGATGTCGGCATCGTACTGGGGCAGGCACTTTCAAAGGCGCTCGGCGATAAATCGGGCATCAAGCGCTACGGCAGCTTCTTTATCCCGATGGACGAAGCCCTTGCGTTTGCAAGTGTTGATATAAGCGGCAGACCATTTCTGGTGTTCGATGCCGAGATGCCTCAGGCTGTGGTCGGCGGTTTTGACTGCTGTATGACCGAGGAGTTCTTCCGTGCGTTTGCGTTCAACGCAGGGATAACTCTTCATATAAAATGCGAATACGGCTCAAATAGCCATCATATAATAGAAGCAATATTCAAGGCGGTGGCTCATTCTCTTGCGTGTGCTGTCGAAAAAACAGACAGCGGCAAAACGCTTTCGACAAAGGGAGTATTATGAGAGTGAAGAGAGAAAAGTTGTGGTTGTTGCAGCCGCGCTGCTCCTTGAATTAAGAAATATACCGTTTTAGCTGAAAAGCGAAATGTTTATGAAATTTGATTTGATTGTAATAGTATTTTAAAACTGCTGAAAAAGAATATAAGAATGTAGTGATAAGCAGTAGTATTTTGGAAGGGGACATAAGATTATGATAGTTTTACCTGCAATAGATTTAAAAGACGGAAATTGTGTCAGACTGCTCAAGGGCGATTATACAACAGTCCATAAGGTTGCCGAGAGTCCGCTTGAAACAGCACTTGCTTTTCAGGAGGAGGGCGCATCCTGGATACATATGGTTGACCTTGACGGTGCAAAGGACGGAGTAAGAAAGAACCACGAGATTATATTGAGCGTATGCGAGCAAACAAACCTCAACGTCGAAGTCGGCGGAGGTATAAGAGATATGGAGGCTGTCGATTTCTATCTTGAAAACGGCGCTTCAAGGGTTATTCTGGGCTCTGCCGCTGTCAAGAACAAACAGCTTGTTGTTGATGCGGTTAAGAAATATGGCGAAAAAATAGCTGTAGGCATCGACGCCAAAAACGGTATGGTTTGCGCAGAGGGCTGGATTGACAATTCGGGCGTTGATTATATTATGCTTGCAAAGGAAATGGAAAAAATCGGCGTATCCAAAATCATTTTTACGGATATCTCAAAGGACGGTATGCTTTCCGGTCCTAACCTTGTTCAGCTTGACGGGCTGAAGGCTTCCGTAAGCTGTGATATTATCGCAAGCGGCGGCGTATCGAACCTTAAGGATATCATCAATCTTGCCGAGCTTAACATTTACGGTGCAATCGCAGGAAAAGCAATCTATACTGGCGATTTGAAGCTGAGCGACGCAATCAAAATCGGCTATCGGGTCGAGAATATGGATTAATAAGGAGTTTATACCTCAGATGAATATTGATTTCGACAGATTTTTCAAAAAATCAGACCTCGTTCCGGCTATTGTGCAGGAAAAATCGACCGGAGAGGTTCTGATGCTCGCCTATATGAACCGTGAATCAATCGAAAAAACATTTGAAACAGGCTACACATGGTTTTACAGCCGTTCCAGACAGGAGCTGTGGAACAAGGGCGCAACCTCGGGGCATCTGCAAAAGGTGATTGATATTTACAGCGATTGCGACGATGACACAATTCTTGTTACCGTTGAGCAAACCGGGGCAGCCTGCCACACGGGACATCACAGTTGTTTTTACACAAAGCTAAAATAAAGGATTAAAGGAGAAAGAATTATGAACGACAGCGTTTTAGAGGCACTGTACGCTACAGTAGTGAACCGCAAGGAAAATCCGCAGGAGGGTTCTTACACCTGCTATCTGTTTGATAAGGGCAGAGATAAGATTCTGAAAAAGGTCGGCGAGGAGTGCAGTGAAACAATCATTGCCGCCAAAAACAGCGACAACGGCGAAACTGTTTATGAAATCTGCGACCTTCTTTATCATCTTACCGTGCTTATGGTTGAAATGGGAATTCCTCTTGAGGACGTTTTAGCCGAGCTTGACAAGAGGTCTGAAAAGACAGGCAACCTTAAAACGTTCCATCAGGTAGATAAGAATTCATAATTGTATTTTTGGGAGTTTTTTACATTAATATAAGCGAGTGTTTGGTCAATATAACGAATTGCCCGAACGCTCGCTTTTATTGTGCATAATTATTGAAATGTTGCTAAGAAAAGTATATAATTAAGATATATTTCTTTAGGAGGTACAAAACAATGAGATTTTCAAAAAAATCGCTGGTTAGCGCTTCGCTGGCTTTTGTTATGGCTGCAAGCAGTGCGATAATTCCTGTTACCGTAACTGCTGCTGACAAAACCGACAACGCTGCGGCGGTTGGAAACCTGAATACCGGCTACAATCTTGCTTCAAGCGTAGAAAACGGAAATATTCTTCACGCTTTTAACTGGTATTTCAACGATGTTACAAAGTATATGAAGGACATAGCCGCTGCAGGCTTCACAAGCGTGCAGGTTTCTCCTGTTCAGGCTAACAAGACCACAATCAACTCGGGTCTTTACGCCTGCGACTGGTGGGTTACATATCAGCCGATTAACTTTGAGGTTGGCAACAACTTCGGCACAAAGGCTGACTTTAAGGCTATGTGTGACGAGGCTGAAAAGTACGGCGTAAAAATTATTGTCGATATTGTAGCAAACCATATGGCACAGGCTGACGGTGGCACTTCAGGTCAGATTGCCGATAATGTAATAGCTGATTTGCGTGATGATCCGGATTGCTGGCATCAGACATCAAAGAATGTTTCTGACAGCAACCGCTATGGTATGACACAGTACACCTTAAGCGGTATTCCTGACCTCAACACATCAAATGAAAAGGTTCAGTCATACGTTAAGGGCCTACTTAAGGAGTGCGTTGACTACGGCGCAGACGGCTTCCGTTTTGATGCTGCAAAGCACATTGAGCTTGACACCGACCCGGATATAAACGGAGTACACTATGCAAGCGACTTCTGGAAGAATGTCACATCCTACGCTAAGGAAATTAAGCCTGATGTGTTCCTTTACGGCGAGGTTCTCTCTCCGTTCGGAACAGACTCTAAAAACTACACACAGTATATGAGAATTACCGACAGTGCCTATGGCACAAAGGTTGCAAATGCCGCAGGCAAGGGTACAAACTCACCAAGCCTTATAAATTACAATGTTAACGGTGCAAGCGCCTCTAACCTTGTTTTGTGGGTTGAATCTCACGATAACTTTGTTTCCGGTCAGTCTGCAAAAGCAGGCCTTAAGAAATCATCGCAGGTTGTCCTTGGCTGGGGTATGATAGGCGCAAGAGAAAACGCACCTGCGCTTTATCTTGTAAGACCGGAGCACGAACAGCTCGGTCAGGCAGGCGGCAGTATGACTATTAAGTATGACGAGCTTATGGGCGGTCCGGGCAGCCTTTATTGGCAGGATCCTGCTGTTGTAGCAGTCAACAGATTCAAGAATCAGTTTGAGGGTCAGCCTGAGAAGCTTTATACCGATACAAAGCTTTTCGCTGTTCAGAGAGGTACAACAGGTATTGTTCTCACCAACTACAACACGGCTGATTACGAAGCAAACCTTCAGACAACTCTTGAGGACGGCACATACACAGATCAGGTATCCGGTGCAGAATTCACCGTAACAAACGGCGTTCTCAGCGGCACTGTTAAGTCAAAGTCTGTTGCTGTTCTTTACACACCGGAAACGGCAGCTCCTGCTGTTTCTGTAAAGCTTGACGGCAACGATATAAAGACATCCGGTACAGATATTTCCTTCAACGGCGAAACAGCACAGTTTACCTGCCTGTATGATACTCAGGACGTAACCTCATTTGATATTTCCGTTGACGGTGTATCTGCTAATTACGGGGTAGTATTAGATGATGACGACAAAGCTATCGGTGCTGAAGTCACCATCGGAAATGCTGTAAATTACGGTGACGTAATCACAGTAACAGTTAAGGCTGAAAACGCAGCAGGAACTATTACCGATGTTTATACAATCCAGAAGAAGGACCCGAACGCTCCGATAGTTGCTTACTTTGACACTAAGGACTGCGAGGACTGGGATAAGGCGTCAGATCCGGGCATATATGTATTTGCCAAGGATAAGGACGGCAATGCTATTGAGGAGTTCCCGGGCTTCCATATGAATAAGGTTCCCGGCACAACATATGTTAAGGCTGAGCTTCCGAATAACACTGCTGTTGTAAAGTTCAGCGAAGGTCCCGTTATTACAGGACTTGACGGCAGAACAGTACCGGCAACAGTTGTAAATTACGGTTCTGCTTCAAAGAAAGTAAACCGTGAAAAGGGCGGACTCAACATAAGCGGAAGTATGCTCTGGTCAAAGGGCAGCTGGATGAATTACACAGCTAATACTTCAAAAACCGGCGTGCCGTACTGCTTCGGCGATGTTAACGGCGACGGCAAGGTTAACCTGATGGATTCTTTGCTTACCAACAAGTGCTCCGTCGGTTATGTAGTATTTGACAAAAAGCAGAAATATGCAGCAGACCTTGATGACGACTTTGAAATCAAGCTTATTGATGCTATTTCACTGCAGAAGTATGTTGTTTCTGTAGAAAAATAACAGTAAAAATTAAACTGCAATATAACAAAGGGGGCTGTCGCAAGACAGCTCCCGAATTTTTACAGCAAAGCCGCCGCAGAAGTTAATTTACTGCGGTGGCTTTGTTGTATTCTTGACTTTTCAATCGCTCAAAATTATAATAGTTGTTGACTCAGTTCTGATGTACTTCAAACTGCGAGATTTCTGAAATAAGCTCGCTCGGCACATTGTCGCAAGCCTCAAACTGAATGGGCTTGTTGAGGTCAAGGCTAAGCACACCCATAATAGAGCGCGGATCAATCACATAATATCCACTTGTGATTTTCATTGTAGCGTCCCTGAATTTGTTTGTGATGTTTACGAATTTTTTTGCTGACTCCAGATCGGGAATAGCAATTGTTTTCGTGTACATAAAACTCCCCCTCGATAAATAACTGACTGTGTATATTTTATCACTGACGCTCAAAAAATTCAATTGTTGCGACAAAGTTTAACTCTATTGTCCAAATTTTATTCTATCCTATATTATTTATTATATTTAAATCTGTAAAAATGATTCTGTCATATTTTGCTTTTACAAAAAGAAAGGAATTTTATCGATGAATTTTTCAGTTATTACCCTTGGCTGTAAGGTGAATCAGTATGAAAGTCAGGTTATGTCTGACGCAATGCAATGCTCGGGTTTTGAATTAATGCATAACTATCGGGACGCCGATATCGTCATAGTAAATTCCTGCACTGTTACAGCAGTCAGCGACAGCAAGGCGCTCAAGCTGATGAGAAGAATAAAGCGTGAAAACCCAAAGGTAATAACAGTGCTTACCGGCTGTATGCCGCAGGCTTTTCCCGATGAGCTTAAAAACTTTGACTGTGCCGATATAATAATGGGCAACAAGTGCCGCAACGACTTAATCCCGATTATCAATGAGTATATAAAGAATCCTCACCGCATTATCAGGATTGAACCGCATCAGGATGACGTTAAATTTGAAAAAATGCAGGTCAGCACATTTGACGAGAGAACAAGAGCCTTTGTTAAAATAGAGGACGGCTGCAACCGCTTCTGTTCATACTGCATAATCCCATACGCCCGCGGCAGAGTGCGCTCAAAGCCGCTTTGCGACCTGAAAGCAGAGCTTGAGGCGCTGGCTGAAAAGGGATACCGTGAGGTTGTGCTGGTCGGCATCAATCTGTCGGCATACGGAAACGATCTGGGTGGAATAAACCTTGCCGACGCCATCGAGTGCGCCTGCTCGGTTGACGGAATCAGCCGTGTCCGTCTGGGTTCTCTTGAACCGGAACGTATGGACGAGGATACAATAAAACGTCTTGCAAAGCAGGAAAAGCTCTGTCCGCAGTTCCATCTGTCGCTTCAAAGCGGCTGTGACGAAACTCTGAAGAGAATGAACAGGCATTATAACACCGATGAATATATGCATATCATCGAAAACCTGAGAAAATATTTTGACAACTGCGCAATCACAACAGACGTTATGGTCGGATTTCCGGGAGAGGACGAAAACGAATTTGAACGCTCGATTGATTTTGTAAAAAGAGTCGGCTTTGCAAAGGTTCACACTTTTGCCTATTCCAGAAGACCCGGAACGGTTGCCGACCGTGCAAAAAACCAAGTGCAGAAAAGCGACAAGGACAAGCGTTCCAAGCTGATGATACAGGAAACAGAAAAGCTTCATCAGGTGTTTTTGCGTTCACAGCTCGGCAAAACCGAAAAGGTCCTTTTTGAAACACGCCGACCCGACGGTCTTTTTGAGGGCTACACAATGAATTACACTCAGGTGTATATAAAAACGGACGATGATGTGTCAAATCAGATTCTCAATGTTCATCTTGATGAGATAATGGGTGAGGGCTGCGTCGGCACTGTTGTTGAGTGAGCATTGACGGACGAATCCGGCGGAAAATATGCGTAAGGCAATGTCATAAGCTTAGGTGCAGAATTAGAAACGAGATCTTGGCTCCTTCTGATGAGGGAGCTGTCAGCGAAGCTGACTGAGGGAGAGAGGTCGCTCTGACGGAACTACCCAAAGCATTCATCGGTTCGAGCATCTCTCCCTCCGTCAGAGGAAAGCAAGGATACTATCCGACTTTATCGATGATATTATTAAGTTGACGGCTTTGCTGCATAGGCACATCAAATAAAAATTATGCCTCCCTTATCAAAGGAAGGCAAAGACAGTTTTTGCTTATGTGCCGTTTATTGCAGATACTTCATAACATTTTCAACCTCCGCCTCGGTCTGCTCACTGTCTAAATAATCAAACGAATAGAACATAAATCCGTCTGCTCCGGCGTTTCTGCCGTATTCAATCTGGCTTTTTATGTTTTCGTCGCTGTCAAGCCATGTTCCGCCGTCAGCGTCACTGCCGGCTTTGTAAAGTCCAAGTCCGATATAAAGCTTTGTGTTCTTGTTTGTCACAAGCTTTCGCCAGTTGTCAACAGCGTCATTGTATGACAAAGCGCTGTTGTTTTCGCTGAAATAATTCTGCGGACACAGATAATCACAGTAGCCGTCGGTGCTGCCCCAGGTGTAAACATCTGCGCCGATTTTCAGGTCGTTGTCAATGTTTCCCTGCGGAGAAATGCCGAAAACCACGTCGCTGTTGACCGATTTTATCGCACTGTAAACACCGCTGATAAGCGAGTTAATGTTGGTTGTTCTCCAGTCTGACTGTGACATTGCGTTGTCCTCGTCGTCAAGTGAGCTTGCATAGCTGTCATACTCTTCCTTATCGTATTCCTCACTTTCGTCGGGATAAAAATAATCGTCAAACTGCACACCGTCAACGTCATATCGTGACACAAGCTCTTTTATTGAGCCTATTATGTATTCACGCACCTTCTCATATGCCGGATTAAAATATATTCCTCCGTCATATTCCATTGTATAGCGGTCGTTGCTTTCGTCACCGTCATTCTGCCACAGGCTGTAGGGACTGTACTGCGAAATTTCCGACGGAGTTTCGCTGACCTTTATCCTCAGTGGGTTTATCCAGGCGTGAAATTCAAGACCGCTTTCGTGTGCTTTTTTTACCATATATTCCATTGCGTCATAGCCGGGGTTCTCGCCCTGCGTGCCGGTCAGAATATGCGAAAACGGAAAATAATCCGACATATACATCGAATCTCCAAACGGACGCACCTGCACAATCAAAGCGTTCATCCTGCGCTCTTTTGCAACGCTTACTATATTGTCAAACTTTTCCTTGAAATTATCTTCACTCGGGTCGTTTTCAATGCTTAACGACATATATGGAACCCAGACGGCGAGCATCTCTTCACTGTCGCTTTCTGTGTCGTTGTCACTGCTGATTACGGCTGCCTGCACGCTGCTGCCCTTTTCATCGTCCGACACATTCTGAGAAGTGACGGATTCTGAGCTTGTTTCTTTGGCGGATGCGGCAGTGTTTTTGCCAATGTCAAATTTCCACATTATTCCTACCACGCCGATAAGCACAACCAAAGCCAGAACAAGCGGCGCAGTGGAGGTACCGTTCTTTTTCACAAAAGCACATCCTTTAAATTTAAAATAGGTACTACATTCTATGCATCAGGAGGAATCAAAATACTATGTTTAACATACAAAATATAAACAGCGTTTTAACCGTTGTGATAATATGCTGGCTTGCGGTTATAAGCCTTGTGTCTGTTATTGTCACAATAGTTGATAAGCTCAAGGCAGTTCATAACGGCTGGAGAATAAAGGAAAGCACACTGCTTATTTTGTCGGCTTTGGGCGGCAGTGCTGCAATGTATATAACAATGCATCTGATCAGACACAAAACAAGAAAGCTGAAGTTTATGCTCGGTATTCCTGCCATATTTATATTGCAGGTAGCTGCGGCTGTCGTGATTTGTCTGGTGATGAACAATGCTTGGGGTTAAGTCGGCAAAGAGCCTTGAATTTACAGTGCCGCAGGAATGTGGCGGAGCTTTGCTCGGAGCCTTTCTGCACAAAACAAAGAATGTGTCACAGCGCATAATACGAAATGCAAAAAGAATGGACGGCGGAATCACCGCAGACGGAGTGCATATCAGAACAGTTGATGCAGTCAGGGCAGGGCAGAGGATAAAAATTCTTTTGCCCGAGCCGCAATGCGATATGCAGCCCGAGAATATTCCGCTTGAGATTGTGTATGAGGACGAGCATTATCTGTTGATAAACAAGGGCAGTAATATGCCGGTTCACCCGACGTCAAACATACACGTTGCCGACACTCTCGCAAACGGCGTAGCGCAATATATGCGCAGGTGCGGCGATTTGTTCTCGATAAGCATTGTCAACAGACTCGACAAGGATACCTCGGGTCTTGTGCTGATAGCAAAAAACGCTTACGCCGCCGAAAATGCCGCAAAAACTGCACAGAAGAAATATTTTGCCGTCTGTTCGGGCGAGCTGACAAAGCCGGGCAGAATTGACGCTCCGATAGCCAGATGCGGCGACAGCATTATTACACGCTGTGTCAGCGAGAGCGGTGCAAGAGCCGTGACAAATTATGAGCCTTTAAAAATTGCAAACGGCAGAACGCTTGCGGCGATAAAGCTTGAAACAGGCAGAACACACCAGATAAGAGTGCATTTTTCGTATATCGGTCATCCGCTGGAGGGTGATGATATGTACGGCGGCAGTCTTGATAATATCAGGCGGCAGGCACTGCACTGCGGCGAGCTTTCGTTTGTGCATCCTGTTCTTGAGAAAAGACTTGAATTTACATCACCCTTGCCGCAGGATATGGCGGGGCTGCTAAAAATATAAAATGAAATTTTACATCACTGCACTTGCATATTGAATACTGCTGTGGTAAAATATAGATGATAAATTAAGAGAGAGGGCATTTATTATGCAGGAAATCAAAATTGAACTTACTCAGACTCCAAAGGAAAAGCCGGCTGACGAAAGCCATCTTGGATTTGGTAAAATATTTTCTGACCATATGTTCGTAATGAATTACGACGAGGGTCAGGGATGGCACGACCCGAGAATTGTCCCGTACGGACCGATTGAGCTTATGCCTGCGGCTATGTGCTTGCACTATGGCCAGGAGGTATTTGAGGGTATGAAGGCGTACAGAACCGAAGAAGGCAAAATTGTTCTGTTCAGACCCGAAAAGAATATGGCAAGACTCAATGTTTCAAACGAAAGACTCTGCATCCCGAAGATTGACGAGGAATTCTGTGTTGAAGCAATAAAGAAGCTTGTTGACATTGAAAAGGACTGGGTACCGCACACCGAGGGTGCATCGCTCTATCTTCGTCCGTTCATTTTCGCAACAGACCCGTTCATCGGCGTTCATCCGGCACATCACCTTACATTTATGGTTATCTGCTCACCGTCAGGCGCATATTATCCGGAGGGACTTGACCCGGTTAAGATTTATGTTGAGCAGAACTATGTTCGTGCCGTAAAAGGTGGTATGGGCTTTACAAAAACAGCAGGCAACTATGCGGCTTCTCTTAAGGCTCAGGACGAGAGCGAAAAGCAGGGCTACACACAGGTTCTGTGGCTTGACGGCGTAGAGAGAAAGTACATAGAAGAAGTTGGCACAATGAACGTATTCTTCGTTATCGGCGACGAGGTTGTAACACCTGCACTCCAGGGTTCTATCCTTTCCGGTATAACAAGAATGTCATCAATCGAGCTTCTTAAGTCTTGGGGCTACAAGGTATCTGAGAGAAAGCTTTCTATCGAAGAGGTTGCTAACGCTTATGACAACGGCGAGCTTAAAGAAGCTTTCGGCACAGGTACAGCAGCCGTTATTTCACCTATCGGTGAGCTTAAATGGGGCGACAAGGTTATGAAGATCAACAACGGTGAAATCGGACCTATCTCTCATAAGCTTTATGATAACCTCACAGGTATTCAGTGGGGCAAGGTTGAAGATAAGTTCGGCTGGATTCAGGAAGTTAAATAATTAAAATTTAAAATCTTTTCGCCGCTGCTTGGCTTCAAGGCTTGCAGCGGCGATTTTCTTGCGGAAAATGTGCCGAAAACCCGATAAAATCTGCAATGTCAACCGCAGGTTGACAAATTTCAAGCCGTAAATGGTGGACTGTTGCGCCGATATATTCTATCATAGCGGTGAGATTTTCGGAAATCAAAATAATACTAAAGGGAGAAGAAGGTCCGAAAGCAGACGGGTTTGATAACACTGCACCGTCAGACAGTACCCGTAATTCCCCTGTTCGTGGCTTCAGCGGTATAAGACAGTCGCTTCATTATGAACACAAGAGCAAGAGAACGCTTTTCGGCCTGCCGCTTGTTCACGTCAATATCGGTCTTGGCGCATACCGAGCAAAGGGGATAATATCAATCGGTATGATTTCAACCGGATTATTATCTCTCGGACTTTTGTCAATAGGCATTTTATCTCTCGGTATGCTTTCACTCGGACTTATTGCGTTGGGTTCGTTTGCATTCGGTGGTCTTTCCATCGGTGCAATTTCAGTCGGACTTATGGCGATTGGCATATGCTGTAAATGCTTTTAATCTTACCGTATGCAGGCTGATTATTTGCTTTAATTTGTCCGATACGGGATATAATATTACAGAAAAGGTGTGGTCAAAAGGAAGTGAAATTTACGAAAGGATTGTTTATTCTTGCGGCAGGTGCGCTGTGGGGACTTATTTCGATTTTTGTCAATGCGTTAAAGGGACTCGGACTGAACTCTATTCAATGTGTTGCGGTCAGGGTGCTTATATCGGCTGTTATAATGCTTATATATATTCTGATAAAGGATAAATCCCTGCTCAAAATAAAAATCAGGGATATCGGGTATTTTATCGGAACAGGAATTCTTAGCATTGTATTTTTCAATTTCTGTTATTTTGAGGCTATCGAGCAAATCGGCGGTGCGGCTGTGCCTGCATTGCTTCTGTATATGGCGCCCGTGTTTGTGATGATGATATCGCTTTTTGTTTTTAAAGAAAAAATCACCGTAAAAAAGCTTGCGGCGCTGTTGTTGACGATAATCGGTCTGTGCTTTGTTACGGGTGCGTTCACGGGCGGCGAAAAAATATCGCTTTATGCTTTTATGCTCGGCATAGGCTCGGGTCTTGGCTATGCGCTTTACAGCATATTCGGAAAGCTTCTTGCCAAAAAGTACAGCTCGCTCACAATCACCGCTTATACCTTTATTGTTGCGTCGGTCGCTGTTGTTCCTTTTTCGGGTGTTATAACAAAAATACATCTTCTGTTCAACCCTATGGGTGCATTTGCTTCTCTCGGTCTGGCGATTATCAGCACAGTCCTGCCGTATTTGCTCTATACAAACGGCTTGAAGGGTATGGAGGCAGGCAAGGCGTCGATACTTGCGACAATAGAGCCGCTTGTTGCGGCAGTGGTCGGCGTAGTTATTTTTCATGAGGAAATCACCTTTGCAAAAGCGGCAGGAATTGTGTTTATTGTTCTGGCTATAGTGGTGCTGAATTTACCGCAAAGGCGGAAAACCGCATAAATTAGTATAAACGGGGTCAAGAGAACGCCTGGAGTATCTCTTGACCCCGTTTTGATTTTTTGCAACAACTTTTTTTATATATGCTATTGACAACGCCAAAAAAAGGGTGTATATTATTATTACACCGAAAACATAGTAATAAGGTATGTTTTGTAGGAAACAGAAATAACATATTTTTACTTCCTCGCATATATAATTACTTGTTGGCTATTTTACGAAAAATGTCAGATGAAAGGATTGGTATCAATGGCAGTATATAAGAGTATTACAGACCTAATCGGAAGAACTCCTCTTCTGGAGCTTTCAAACTATGAAAAGGAGAACAATCTTGAGGCAACAATTGTTGCAAAGCTTGAGTACTTCAACCCGGCAGGAAGCGTTAAGGACAGAATCGCAAAGGCTATGGTTGAGGACGCAGAGCAAAAGGGTATTTTAAAGCCGGGCGCAACAATTATCGAGCCGACATCGGGCAACACCGGCATCGGTCTTGCAAGCGTTGCATCTGCAAAGGGATACAAGGTTATCCTGACAATGCCCGAAACGATGAGTGTTGAAAGAAGAAATCTGTTAAAGGCATACGGCGCACAGCTTGTGCTGACTGAGGGTGCAAAGGGAATGAAGGGCGCAATCGCCAAGGCTGACGAGCTTAAAGAGGAAATCGCAGATTCGGTTATACTCGGTCAGTTTGTCAACCCGGCAAATCCGGCAGTTCACAAGGCAACAACAGGCCCGGAAATCTGGGAGGATACCGAGGGAAAGGTTGATATTTTTGTGGCAGGCGTCGGCACAGGCGGCACTATCACAGGCACAGGCGAATATCTGAAGTCACAGAACCCGAATGTCAAGGTTGTTGCTGTTGAGCCTGAAACCTCACCGGTGCTTTCAAAGGGAACACCGGGTCCGCATAAGATTCAGGGCATCGGCGCAGGCTTTGTTCCGGATACACTCAACACAGATGTTTATGACGAGATTATCACTGTTAAAAACGAGGACGCCTTTGCAACAGGCAATAAGATTGCAAAAAGCGAGGGTGTGCTTGTGGGTATTTCATCGGGTGCGGCTGTCTGGGCGGCAACACAGCTTGCAAAGCGCCCCGAGAACAAGGGCAAGACTATAGTGGCTCTTCTCCCAGATACAGGCGAGAGATATCTTTCAACTCCGCTTTTTGAGGATTAATTCAGCTTGCACGGTTTTACAATAGAATTATTTATATTTCTTGAAATAAGCTCCTGCTTTTTAATCGGGCAGGAGCTTATTTTTGCGCTTAGCGCCGCTCAACACAAATTTACCAACATTTCACATTTAACGGCTTGACATAACTTTAACAATGTACTACAATATATACGAAAATATAATTTTACGGAGGTAAAAAACTATGGGTCGTTTACAAGATAAAGTTGCAATCATCACAGGAGGTAACTCCGGTGTGGGTGCGGCAACGGCAATCCGTTTTGCGGCAGAGGGAGCAAAGGTTGTTATCAGCGCGCGCCGTCAGGCACAGCTTGAGGAGGTAGCCGCAAAAATAAAAGAAGCAGGCGGAGATGTTCTGCCTGTTGTTACGGATATTTCAAAGTCAGAGGATGCTAAAAACCTTGTGGCAAAAACCTTGGAAGCTTACGGCAAGGTTGATATTCTTGTCAACAACGCAGGTGTGCTTGAATCGGGCTTGAAGCCGATTGACCGTGTGACTGACGAAGATATGGACAGAATTATCGACATAAACACAAAGGGCACTATGCACTGTATGCGTGAGGCTACTGCTGAAATGGCAAAGGCAGGCGGCGGCTCTATCGTCAATGTTGCGTCTGTTGCAGGCGTTATGGGCTGTGGCGGAGCGGCTTATGTTGCTTCAAAGGCGGCTGTTATCGGTGTTACACGCCACACTGCTCTGCGCTTTGCAGGCAAGGGAATCCGCTGTAATGCAATCTGCCCGGGTACTATCGTTACTCCGATGGTTGCCGATATGAAAACGCAGGTTCTTGACGCAGATATGATGGGTGCTATGGCAAAGCACAGTGATATGGCTGTTCAGCCGTGTATGCCCGAGGACGTTGCAAATATCATTCTCTTCTTCGCAAGCGACGAATCCCGTGCAATCACCGGTCAGGCTATTGTAACTGACTTCGGCAGCACGCTTTGATAGTGAATAATTTATCCATTCCTGCCCAGCATAATACGGGGGATTAAAATGTATGACGTTATTATAATCGGCTCGGGTCCGGCAGGACTTTCAGCCGCACTTTACGCTAAAAGGGCGATGCTTGAAACTCTCGTTATCGAAGAAATGCCGCTGAGCGGCGGACAGATAATTAACACAAGCGATGTCGATAATTACATCGGTCTGCCGGGAGTCGGCGGCTTTGAGCTTGCGCAGGTGTTCAGACAGCACGTTGACAGATATGACGTGCCGTTTAAAACAGCCGGCGTTTCAAGGCTTGAGGATAACGGCGAATACAAAACCGTTGTGCTGAAAAGCGGCGAAAGGCTTGACAGCAAAGCTGTGGTTATAGCGACAGGTGCAAAGAACCGCAGTCTTGGCGTGTCGGGAGAGAGCGAATTTATCGGCAAGGGCGTTTCATACTGTGCAACGTGTGACGGCGGTTTTTATAGGAATAAGACAGTTGCAGTTGTCGGCGGCGGCGACGTTGCGCTTGAGGACGCAATTTATTTAAGCCGCATTTGCCAAAAGGTCTATGTTATCCACCGTCGTGATGAATTCCGAGGGGCGAAAATTCTCGCCGACAAGGTTAAGAGCCTTGATAATATTGAGATAATCTGGAACGCAGAGGTTGAGAAAATCAACGGTGCGGACAGACTTCAAAGCATTGTGCTTAAGGATAAGATAAGCGGTTCGCACAAGGAGCTTGCTCTTGACGGGCTTTTTATCGCAGTCGGCACAGTGCCGAACAGCGGCATAGCGCAGGGAATAGCACAGCTTGACAGCGGCGGATATATTATCGCCGATGAAAGCTGCAAGACAAGCGCAGACGGCATTTTTGCCGCAGGCGATGTGCGGACAAAGCAGGTGCGGCAGGTGATAACGGCGGCATCAGACGGAGCCTGTGCAATAGACAGCGTTGAAAGATATCTTGTATAAAAAAGGCGGTGGTTGTGCGAAAACACAATCACCGCTTTAGTAATTTTCCAAGCCTTAGCCAAGCTCTATCATTTTGTCAATACAGCGTCTTGCCTGCTTAATCATTTCATCGTCCATTATCATTTCTTCGCCGCTGATTCCCTGAACGCAGTTTAATACATCAACAAGGGTAGTTACCCTCATATTCCTGCACATCAGCTTTTGTGAGAGATAATAAAAACGCTTGTCGGGGCATTCGTACTGCAAATGCTCGGCAATGCTCAGCTCTGTGCCGATGATGAATTCCTTTGCGTCAGACTTCTTTGCAAAGTCCATAATAGCCGAGGTCGAGCCGATAAAGTCCGCACCCTCGCAGACAGACGGCTGACATTCGGGGTGAACGAGCAGCAGTGCATTCGGGTGCTGTGCTCTTGCGATTTCAACGTCCTTTTTGTCAACGCTTGCGTGGGTCGGACAGCCGCCGTTCAAAAGCTTGATATTCTTGTTCGGCAGCTGCTTTGCAACGTAGTCGCCGAGGTTGCAGTCGGGAATAAACAGGATATTGTCGTTCTCAATCTTGTTTACAATCTTAACTGCTGACGACGAGGTAACGCACACATCGCATATTGTTTTAAGCTCTGCCGTTGTGTTTATGTATGCGACAACCGTATAATCGGGGTATTTCTGCTTTACTATTGAGATAATCTCACGGTCCATCTGCTCTGCCATCGGGCAGCCTGCGTCGGGGTTTACGAGGTAAACTGTCTTGTCGGGCGACAGAATCTTGACTGTTTCAGCCATAAAGCGAACACCGCACATTAAAATTGTCTTTTGCGGCGCCTTGCTAGCCATAACGCTGAGCTGAAACGAGTCGCCTGTGTAGTCGGCAACCTCTAAAATCTCGTGAGCCTGATAGCTGTGGGCGAGAATACAGATGTCCTTTTCTTTTTTCAGTCTGATAATTTCTTCCTGAATATCTTTAATCATCTTAAAACCCTCCGGTTAAAACCTATTGGTTTGATATGTTAAATAATACGATACACGCAAGCTTTTGTCAACACAAAATTATACGTTAAAGCGGAACAGCACAACGTCGCCGTCTTTCATAACATACTCCTTGCCCTCACTGCGAACCAAGCCTTTTTCCTTTGCAACAGTCATTGAGCCGCACTCAATCAAATCGTCATAGGCGATAACCTCTGCTCTGATAAAGCCGCGCTCAAAGTCGGTGTGGATTTTGCCTGCCGCCTGCGGTGCCTTTGTGCCTTTCTTGATTGTCCACGCACGAACCTCCTGCTTGCCTGCGGTGAGGTAGGAGATAAGCCCAAGAAGCGAGTAGCACTCGGTGATAAGCCTGTCAAGACCCGAGCTTGAAAGTCCCATATCGGCAAGGAACATCTCCTTTTCTTCCTTGTCCATATCGGCGATTTCCTCCTCAAGTCCTGCGCAAATCGGCAGTACGCCTGCGTGTTCCTCGGCGGCAATCTCCTTGACCTGTGCAAGATACTTGTTGTCGTCAATTCCGTTTGAGAAATCCTCATCACTCATATTTGCGGCGTAGATAATCGGCTTGTTTGTCAGCAGTGCAACGCTTGACAAAAGCTCCGCTTCCTCTTCACTGCACTCAACGCTTCTTGCCGATTTGCCCTCGTTCAGTGTGTCTAATACTCTTTTGAAGAAATCGAGGTCAGCCTGATATTTCTTGTCAGCCTTGATAAGCTTTTGCGTCTTGTCAATTCTGCGCTCAATCATTTCAACGTCGGACAGCACAAGCTCTAAGTTTATCGTTTCAATATCTCTTTTCGGGTCAATGCTGCCCTCAACGTGAACAATATCGTCGTTTTCAAAACAGCGCACAACGTGAACGATAGCGTCACATTCTCTTATGTTGCTAAGAAACTTGTTGCCGAGTCCCTCACCCTTTGATGCACCCTTAACAAGGCCTGCAATATCGACAAATTCAATGGTAGCAGGTGTGTATTTGTCGGGGTCGTACATCTCGGCGAGCTTGTCAAGACGCTTGTCAGGCACTGCAACAACGCCCACATTCGGCTCGATTGTGCAGAACGGGTAGTTCGCCGACTGTGCGCCTGCGTTTGTAATAGCATTAAAAAGTGTACTCTTGCCGACATTCGGCAAGCCAACGATACCTAATTTCATTTTATTCGTCCTTTCGATATGTTCGATATAACTGTTAAATTTAATTATATCAAATTATTCCGACAATATCAATCAAAATATCATTGATATAAGATAAAGCACCCCGACAATCACAGGCTGATGCACAACATAAATTTCAAGCGAATGTCTGCCGAGAAACGCAAGCGGTCTGACCCTGAGCGGCTTTAAAAATTGCGGAAAGCCCCTTGTCTTGCCGAGCCTGCCGAGAAAACAGCCGCACAAAAACAAAAACAGGTGCGGAACAAGGGGAAAATAGTCGGCTGAAAAAAAGGTTGCAGACGGAAAGCCGAGAAAGGCTAAATAATCGCTTGAATAAAGGAAAGACGGCAAAGAACAGATTTTTAATTGTTCAATGCCAAGATACCCTCTCGGAACTCCCCAAAGCAGAACATATAAAATAAGACAAACGGCTGCGCCTGCAAGCGGCGGTATGTGCGCCAATGGCTTTTCAAGCAGTGCATAAATTATCATAGCGATTGACAAAAGGTGCAGTACGCCGAAATAGATTTCGTTTCCCGGAGTGATAAAAACCGTGACGAGCGTTACGGCAAGGGCGATGAGCAAAAGCCGCACGCCTCGTTTTAAATTGCTCCTTGAAAGCGAACAGCACACGCCGGATATTGAAATAAAGGTTATCGCTATCAACGGCTCAAACGGAGTTGTAGCAATATAAGCCGCCGTTCCCCAGTCCATACCGAACAGAAAAGCCGCACTGTAGAAAACGTGATAAATAACCATTGCGATAATCGCAAGACCTCTAAGCTCATCAAGCGTGTTAAGCCGTTTTGTAAGATCCTTTTTTGAGAATATAGATTTAAAGTCAAAAATAGCAATACCTCCTTTTCAAATTCCTTTAATTAAGATATAATAAGATGTGTGAGTGATTAAGGCTTTTGTTTTACTCACTCAGTAGAACAAGTATATCATCAAAGCAGTTATTTTTCAATTAAAAGGGGATATTAAAATGAATGAATACAATATAGGCGATACCTATAAAACGGAAGCAGTAGTCAGTGAGGAAATGCTCGCCTGCAATGTCGGCAGCGGCAGTCTGAGAGTGTATGCAACGCCGATGGTTGTTGCGCTTATCGAAAAAGCGGCGGCAGAGATGGCGCAGACCTTTGTTGACGAGGGCATCACAACGGTTGGCACAAGAATTGCAATCGACCACGTCAGCGCAACTCCTATGGGCGTAAAGGTATGGGCAGAGGTAACGCTCAAGGAGATTGACGGAAGAAAGTTTGTATTTGATGTAAGCGCCTTTGACGAAAGCGGACTTATCGCAAAGGGCGAGCATGAGCGTTTTTCGGTCAAAAGCGAGAGCTTTCAGAAAAAGGCAGATGCGAAGCAGGCTTCGCAGAGTTAAGAGTGGAGAACACTCCCTAATAACTGAATTTACCGCAAGGAGAAAAATATGAATAGTAAATATGAAATAGTCTTGTTCGATCTAGACGGCACGCTCAGTGAATCGGCGCAGGGAGTGCGGATATGTATTGAAGCGGCTTTGCAGAAGCTGGGAAAGCCGATACCGGATTTGTCGGATTACAGCCTGTATGTCGGTCCTCCTCTGCTCACAACCTTTCGAGGTCTTTGCGGACTTAGCGATGACGAAGCCGTCAAGGCTGTGGAGCTTTACCGTGAGGAATACGAGCAAAGAGGAAAATATGAGAATTATCAGTACAAGGGTATGCGTGAGCTGATTCTTGCACTCAGGCAGGGCGGCGCAGTAACAGCAGTTGCAACCTCAAAATACGAGCCTTTTGCGAGGTGGGTTGTTGACTACATCGGGCTTGACGGAGTTTTTGACGCTGTGTGCGGCTCAACCCTTGACGGCAAGCGAAAAGAAAAGGCGGATATCGTGCGCTATGCCGCCGATACACTCGGCGTTCAGCTGTCAAAGCAGACAATTTGTCTTGTCGGCGACACAAGCTTTGACGCAGCAGGGGCTGTGCAGGCAGGCTGCGACTTTGTCGGAGTAAGCTACGGCTTCGGCACAGTAGATCAGATGCAAAAAGCCGGCGGCGAAAAAATTGCCGCAAGCGTAGCCGAGCTTTACGATTTTCTTTTTGAATAAGGCAATTTCATAATCTCCCGATATGCGGCATATATTTTTCTATATGCTGTGGGGAGAGAGCGAGATGTTTGTAACCAAAAAAATCACAAAGAAAACAATTGTTATTGTTACCATAATTGCGGCTGTACTGTGCTTTGCGGCACTCAGACTGACCTTGTGTTCCGCATCAGTGCAGACTACCGCTGTGTGTGAAATCGGTGAATACAGCCTGCAGGCGGCGACAAATGAAGAACGGATAAAGTTCTTGTCCCAGTTCGGCTGGGAGGTCGAAGAAGAGCCGTGCGAAATTTCAAGCGTTACCATACCGCAGATGTTCAACAAAACCTACAGCCGCTACAACGAAATTCAGATGGAACAGGGGCTTAATCTGCTCAATTACACCGGATGTGAGTGTAAAAGGGTAAGCTACCGCATCACCAATTATCCAGACCCGGAGCAGCAGGTGAACGCAAATCTGCTGATATATAACGGCTGTGTTATCGGCGGCGATGTTTCAAGCGTGCGGCTTGACGGGTTTATGCACGGCTTTTGCAACGAAGAAGATGAATGAATATCGGGAAAGGAAGTATAAGCTATCATTATGCAACGTCTTGACAAAATAATATCGCAGTGCACACCGTACACACGCAGTGAGATAAAAAGGCTTATCAGAAACGGCGCTGTGACGGTTGACGGTGAGGTGTGCCGACAGGCTGACAAAAAGCTTGACGGCAGCTGCGAAATTAAGGTGAACGGCGAGCCGATAGGAGAAAAATATCTGTATGTTATGATGAACAAGCCCGAGGGCGTTGTGTGCGCTGTGCATGACAAGCACGATAAAACAGTTACCGATATTTTGCCTGCTCAGTTTCGCAACAGGGGACTTGTCCCTGCCGGTCGGCTCGACAAGGACACAACGGGACTTCTGATTCTGACAAACGACGGCGAATTTCTGCACCAAATTATGTCGCCGAATAAAAAAGTGGAGAAATATTATATCGCTCAGACGGATAAGCCCTTGAGCGATGATGATATAAAACTGTTTGAGCAGGGGATAACCTTTCGTGACGGTACAAAATGCAAAAGCGCATTTGCCGAAAACCTTGTCGGCGGCGAAAACTACCGGGTCGGCGTCAGAATTTGCGAGGGCAAGTTTCATCAGGTCAAAAAAATGCTCGCAGTTTGTAAAATTAATGTGTTAAAATTAACAAGAATTTCCATTGGAAGTTTGTCGCTTGACGTGAATTTGAACAAAGGAGAATGTAGAAAATTGACCAATGTTGAAATTGAACAAATTTTATTCGGCAAGTTTACCTAATTTAAGGGAATATATTTTGTGGTGTATGAGAAATATATAAAAAACAACCCCAAGATTTAGTTAAAAAAATAGTAGCAACTTTTATGAAAATCTGTTATATTATTATACGTAATAAAAATTACCTTGTCCTGTTTTGCGGGACGGGTAACAGGAGGTTTTTCAGTTATGGCAAATGTATCACTTAGACACATCTACAAGATTTATGACGGAGGAGTTACAGCAGTTTCGGATTTTAACCTTGAAATTGAGGATAAAGAGTTTATTATCCTTGTTGGTCCTTCTGGCTGTGGTAAGTCAACCACACTTCGTATGATTGCAGGTCTTGAGGACATCAGCAAGGGTGAATTATATATCGGTGACAAGCTTGCAAACGATGTTGCACCGAAGGATAGAGATATTGCAATGGTATTCCAGAACTACGCTCTCTATCCGCATATGACTGTATATGATAATATGGCTTTTGGTCTTAAGCTTCGTAAGACACCGAAGGAGGAGATCCGCCGCCGTGTTGAAGAGGCTGCAAGAAGCCTTGAGATCGCTCATCTTCTCGACAGAAAGCCGAAGGCTCTCTCGGGCGGTCAGCGTCAGCGTGTTGCTCTTGGTCGTGCTATCGTTCGTGACCCGAAGGTATTCCTCCTTGACGAGCCGCTCTCAAACCTTGACGCTAAGCTCCGTGCTCAGATGAGAACAGAGATTTCCAAGCTCCACCAGAGACTCGGCACAACATTCATCTATGTTACCCATGACCAGACAGAGGCTATGACAATGGGTACAAGAATCGTTGTTATGAAGGACGGTATTGTTCAGCAGGTTGACACACCGCAGAACCTTTACGATCATCCGTGCAACGAGTTCGTTGCAGGCTTCATCGGCTCACCGCAGATGAACTTCATCGAGGCAAAGCTCGGCAAGCAGGGCAGTGATTACACACTTACATTTGACAAGAATGTTATCAAGGTTCCGGCTAACGGTATGAAGCTCGACAGCTATGTAGGCAAGGATGTTATCTTCGGTATCCGTCCTGAGAATGTATATGACGATGCAGAGTTTATCGCAAGTCATAGCAACGGCGTTGTTGATGCTAACGTTGATGTTACAGAGCTTATGGGCGCCGAGATTTACCTCTATTTAAGCATTGCAGGTATTCCGATTACAGCTCGTGTTGAACCTACATCAAAGGCAAAGCCGGGTGACAAGGTTAAGATTGCTCTTGATGTAAACAAGATTCATATCTTTGATAAGGAAACCGAGCAGACAATTTCTAACAGATAATTATTGCTATTTTCAAATCCCTGTCGCTGCTGCGGCAGGGTTTTTTGCTGTATGCGTTTTGCACAAATCGGTGATTTTTTCGATTTCGCTTATAAAATTCGGATCTCAGAACAACTTTTTAAATAAATTTTAAGGCTTTTCACATAAATAAAAAATTTTTATTTATTAAAAGCTTGCATTTTGACTAAAATTTGTGTAAAATGTATATTGTGAATAGATAACAGTATCTGCACAAAATTTGTAGTAAAAATTTTTTATGTGAATTTACTATTTCATTTCAGAATTGAGGTATCACAATATGTCGAACAGATTATTTCAGGGTGTTATTCATCAGATGGGAGATGCCATTGACAGAACTATCGGCGTTGTTGATGAAACATCGGTAGTTATTGCCTGCAGTGAGCTTGGCAGAGTCGGCGAGGTTATCGACAGCATTAATCCCGATACACTTTCGTCAGTAGCTCCGTTTGTTATTAACGGACAAACCTTCAAATCTTTCGGTAACAATGTTTCAAGATCGGAGTATGCAGTGTTTGTGTCGGGCAATGATGAGTTTTCGCAGAAATACGCACAGATTCTTGCTGTTTCGCTCAGCAGCATCAAGCAGTATTATGACGAAAGATATGACAGGGGTAACTTTATCAAGAATGTTATTCTTGACAATATCCTGCCCGGTGATATTTATCTTAAAGCAAGAGAGCTGCATTTTAACAACGATGTCACAAGAGTTTGTATGCTCATTAAAATAACAACTAAGACTGATATCTCGGTTTATGACGTTGTTCAGAATCTTTTCCCGGATAAGACAAAGGACTTTGTTATCAATATCAATGAAACCGACATTGCTCTTGTTAAGGAGATCCGTGACGGTATCGACTCTAAGGATCTTGAAAAGCTTGCGGGTTCTATTGTTGATACCTTGTCAAGCGAGTTCTATACTCACTGTGTTATCGGCATAGGAACAACCGTAACGGGTATCAAGGATCTTGCACATTCCTTCAAAGAGGCTCAGGTTGCGCTTGAGGTTGGCAAGGTGTTTGACACAGAAAAAACTATCGTATGCTATGACAACCTCGGCATAGCAAGACTTATCTATCAGCTTCCGACCACATTGTGCGAGGCATTCCTGAAGGAAGTTTTCAAAAAGGGTTCAATCGAGGCTCTCGACCAGGAAACTCTGTTTACAATCCAGCGTTTCTTTGAATATAACCTTAATGTATCCGAAACATCAAGAAAGCTGTTTGTTCACAGAAATACTCTTGTTTACAGACTTGAAAAGATCAAAAAGCTTACAGGCCTTGATTTGCGTGAGTTTGAGGACGCTATCGTGTTCAAGGTTGCCTTGATGGTCAAGAAGTATCTTACGGCTAATCCTGTAAAATACTGATTTATTAATATCGAATTCTACTTAGTTTTATTTTTTTCATTTTTCACTTCCTTGTATTGCTTTCATGGCAATCCAAAAAACAGGTGGGCTTATGCTCACCTGTTTTTTGCGTTCCGCCTGAAAATTCCTTTAATATTTTACCGGCTAAATCTCAAGTTCAATCCCATACTCCTTTACCCAGAAGTCAAGCTCAATGATATAAGCCAGAATCTGCGGTGCACGCATCAGCTGACCGTACCACGGCGAGCTGATGTTGTCGGGATGCTCTATTATGTCACGGACGCCGTCGATATCAATAAGCTGTGCAACAGCGCTGTTTTTGTCGGACAAGACGTCAAGCACACCTCGGCTGACAAGCTCCATATAGATTGGATTGTGGGTTTTCGGGTATGGGCTTTTTTTGCGCCATACTATTTCGTCGGGCATCATTCCGTCAAATGCCGTGCGCAGAATACCTTTTTCACGCCCGTCAAGAGCTTTTAGCTTCCACGGCATATTATATGCGTATTCAACAATACGGTAGTCGCAAAACGGCACTCTCACCTCAAGTCCGCTATACATTGAGGCTCTGTCCTTGCGCTCAAGCAGACATTGCATAAACCAGTAATAATTCAGCACGAACATCTCACGCATTCTCGCTTCGAGTGGAGAGTCGCTTTTAAGCTTGTCGGTGCTGTTCACTGTGTCAAGATACTTCTGTGCGGCATAATCCTCTCCGCCCTTGAGTATGCCTTTTTTCAGTATGCTGCGCCTTATGCGGCTGTCACTGCTCCAAGGGAATGACTGCCTAAACAGAATTACCTCATTGTGATACCACGGATATCCGCCGAAAAGCTCGTCGGCACATTCGCCCGACAGCGCAACGGTGAAATTGCGCTTGACCTCACGGCAAAACAGCAGCAGTGACGAATCAACATCTGCCATAGGCATCAGATCCCTTGATTTTACCGAGTCAGACAAAGCGTAATATAAATCCCTGTTTGACAGCACAACATTGTGGTGTCGGCTGCCGATGTAATCGCTCATCAGCCCGATATAGTCGGAGTCCTTGTTTGGCTGAAACAGACTTTTTTTGAAATATTTTTCGTTGTCCTTATAATCCACCGAGTATGTGTCAAGCCTGCCCTTGCCGCTTTGCTTGTATGCCTGTGCGGCTGTGCGGCAGATTATACTCGAATCAAGACCACCCGACAAAAAACAGCACAGCGGAACGTCGGACACAAGCTGGCGGTTAATCGAATCGCTAAGAAGCTCACGGCATTTTTCAATCGTCTGCTCGCGGTTGTCGGTGTGTTCCCTTGCTACAAGCTTAAAGTACATTTTCCTCTTTAAAATATTGTTCTTGTAGGTCATACATTCGCCGGGCAAAAGCTCCTTGACGTTTTTGAAAATGCCGAACCCCGGTGTTCTTGCAGGACCCAAAAAGAATATGTCATAAAGCCCCTGTTCATCTACAACCGGCTTTACCATCGGGTTTTTGAGCATCGCCTTTATTTCGGACGCAAAAATAAGACCGTTTGTATATTCATAAAAGAAAAACGGCTTCACGCCGACCCTGTCACGGGCGGCAAAAAGGCTCTTCTTTTTCTCGTCCCATACGGCAAAGGCAAAAATACCGTTAAGCTTATAGACGCAGTCCTCGCCGAAATAAATATATGAATAAAGCAGAACCTCTGTGTCGCAGGAGGTCTGAAAGCGGCATCCCAGAGCTTCAAGCTCTGCCCTCAGCTCGGGCGCATTATACAGCTCGCCGTTGTATGCAATTGTATATTTATATCCGCCGAAGCTGCGGCTCATCGGCTGCTGTCCGTTTTTCGGGTCAATGACCGCAAGACGGCGGTGCATCAGGCAAACGTCACGTTTTGATGAAAATGAAACGCCGAAATCGTCGGGTCCTCTTGATGCAAGCGAATCGGTCATTTTATCAATTATGCTTTGCTTTTCGCTCAGATCCTCATATTTGTCAAGCCAGCCGGCTATTCCGCACATAAAATCACCCCGTAATTATTTTGCTCTGTTTCTTCTGATATTATATGTAATTTTAGAAACGGTGTTATTTTTTTCTCTGCTTTTAACCGACAATACAAACACGATACAGCACACAATCAGAGCGGCACTGCCTGCGGCTGTGGTTGACGAAAACGCAATGCCCGACGGTGTTGACAGCGAAACCGCCTGTGCGACGCTGTCGGGCATAAACAGCAGGATTACAAATGTGTATCCGGCACAAAGCAAGCCGCACAAAACCCTGTGCAGCATAAAATCAAGCTTTGAAAAGTCAAGCTCTGTCAGCAGTGAAAAAATCTGGAAGTGAACCGATAAACCGCCAAAGCCGATTGCAAAAGCAATAAATTCAAGCGGAGCGCCGTTTTTTACGGCATTAAGACAGCCTGCCGTAACCTCGGTCAAAGCGTATAAAAGGCTGTCGGCAATAGCTTTCGGGATAAACAGCGAATTCAGCAGACGACCCAGAAGCTCCATAATATGTGCGTCCGATAAAACACCCATAACAGCCGAAAACAGGACAACAACGGCGCACAGCTTTATCATGCTGTCGCTTGACTTGAAGCAAGAATTTATCACTGCGTCAGAAAAGCTGCGCTTTTGCTTTTGCGATGCCTTGCTTTCTGTCTGAGTGTCCTTTGAAATTATCCCGACGATAAAGGCAATTGTAAGCTGTGACAGTATTTGCGATATATAAAGCATAATTCCCGTGTTTATGTTTTTTAGCATATTCTGCCCAACCGCAAAAATAACAAATGCAGGGCCTGCGCCGACAGCAAAATGCAGCATTCTGCGTGCCTGTGATTCGGTAATGCTCTTGTCGGAGTAAAGCCTTGCACAGCAGGCTGCACCAACCGGAAATCCGCCGACCATACTGAGTATCACCGCTCCTCCTGCAACGCTCGGAAGCTTCAGCACCTTTTTGCACAGCGGTGAAAATATAAAGGCTATTTTATCAAATATTCCGTACTCGCTCAAGAATTCCGACAGCACCATAAACGGGAACAGCGACGGTATAAGCGTTTGCGCACAGCAATAAAGCCCGATTAACGCCTGCTGAGTCATAAGTATCACCACCCGGGCATATTTTTAATCACGGCAGTTGATTATATGAAAAACGCCGCATTATTTATGCAGGGTGTGAGATTATGGCTGAAAAACAGAGGGGCGGCTTTATAAAAAACAGCCTTTTGTCAGGCGTTGAAAAGCTGAAGTTATCCTCTGTCTATCTTGAAATGCACGGCAACACAGAGGTTACAATAGAGGGCTGCAAGGGAATTCTGGAGTATGACAGCATAATTATCCGAGTCAGCGTAGGCAGTGCGGCAATTTCGGTCAAGGGCAGGGGACTTAGCATAAAATGCCTTTCAACCGGCAGTGTTGTAATCTCGGGCGTTATAAAAACCATTGAATATGAGGGATAGATGCGTATGAATATTCTGAGTATAACCCGATTTATCAGGGGCTATGTTGAATTCAGGGCAACGGGCAGCTTCCCCGAGCGGCTTATAAATCTTTCGATAAGGCACGGAATAAACGTGTATGATACAAAAGGCTTTGAGGGAGTGCTAACGGGCAGAGTTCCCAAGGCACATTTTGAAAGCTTTAAAAAGCTCGGTGTGCGATGCGGCGTTGACATTGAAGCGGTCAGATGCGGCGGAGTGCCGTTTGTGTTCCGAAACAACAAAAAACGCTGGGGGATTATCCCCGGTTGTGCGCTCTTCCTGCTGATATGTCAGCTTTTATCCTCGTTTGTATGGGTAGTTGAGGTAAGCCCGACGCCGAAGGTCAGCGAATATAAAATCCGACAGGCGCTTGAAAAGCAGGGGCTTTACAGCGGAGCGTGGAAGGGCAGTCTGTTGCCCGACAGCATTGAGCGTGATACGATGCTCGACCTTGGCTCGTTTGGCTGGATGTCGGTTAATATAACCGGAGCATACGCAAAGGTGAGCATCAGCGAAAAATATCTTCCCGGCGATACAAAGGGTGAGGAGCGCAAGCCGTGTAACATAAAGGCGAAAAAGGACGGTCAGATTGTGAAAATGGAGGTGAAAAGAGGCGGCAGTGTTGCAAAGCCGGGCGATGCGGTGACAAAGGGAGATTTGCTTGTCAGCGGTGTTATAAGCACCGAAAACGGCGGCGATTTTCTGACGCCGTCTATTGCAAACGTGTTTGCACGCACGACGACCGCAAAGACATTTACACAGCCGCTGAAATACACCCAGAGTCTGCCGAGCGGCAAAACGGTAAGCCGAAGTATGCTTGATGTTGTTGGAATAAAAATACCTCTCGGCCTGGGGTATATTCCGTCGGGCGAGTATGCACATCACGGCGAATACCTGAACTTCTATGCCTTTGACAATCAGATACCGGTCGGAATATACAACGAGTGCTGCACCGAATATACACAGCAGGAAATAAAATTAAGCGAAAAGCAAGCCGATGAGCTTTGTATGTCACAGCTTGCTCTTTATGAGGCGTTTGAACTGTCTGATGTTGAGATAGAGGACAGAAAGCTCTCTCACATAATAAAAGATAACGCCTATATCCTGACGGCAGAATATATCTGCGTTGAGAACATAGGCGAGGTAAGCTATATCGGTGTGGAGGAGGACTAATGAAACACTGAATAAATCACGCTGAAAGCTGTTTGCACATCTTGCCCCCATATTTTCCGTCAGCCTGACCCAAAAATCCTCGTAATGCGTCAGCATTACTGCGGTTTATTTGTCCAACCTGACGAAAAATCTGACGGCGCAATATGCACAAACGATTTAATCAGTGTTTCCCTAAAGAACACCGGTCAGATCAAACGACGGTATAAATTCTTCACCGGACGACTCTAATTCCTGTGCGTAGCCGTCAAGCTCCAAGTCAAACAGAGTGTCAAGCACCTTCTGATACTCCCTTTTTGTGATTTTGCGGTTCAATCTCTTGTGTTCAAGCGCTTTGCCGCAGGGTGTGTACTGCGCCATAAGGCTCAGAAACACTTTATTTCCGAAACACTCCTTGATTATGTTCAGAACAGCTATGGAATTTTTTGTTCCCAACGGCAGTACAAGATGGCGGATTATCGTGCCCGAAATTATCATACCGTCATCGTCAAAGCGGATATCTCCCGTCTGTGCAAGCATTTCGTCAATCGCCTTTATTGCGGTTTCACAATAATTTTCTGCACCCGAATATTCCACAGCCATTTTGTTGTCGGCGTATTTGAAATCAGGCAGATAAACGTCAACAAGACCCGAAAGCAGCTTAAGGCTTTCTGCCTTTTCGTATCCTCCGCAGTTGAAAACAACGGGGATTTTCGGCTTATAGAGCATCAGGCTTTCACGAATCTGCGGTATATAGTGAGTGCCGTTGACAAGGTTTATGTTATGCACGCCCATATCCTCAAGCATTCTGAATTTTTCGGCAAGCTGTGCCGGTGTTATTTCTTTTCCAAAGCCGCCGTGTGAAATCTCATAATTCTGACAGAAAATGCATTTCATTGCGCAGTGGCTGAAAAACACGGCGCCGCTGCCTCTTTTGCCGCTGATACAAGGCTCTTCGCCGTAGTGCGGGGCGATTCTTGCAACCTCCATAACAGCTTTTGCACCGCAAAATCCGCCGCCTGTATTTTCGTCACGAAATCCTCCGCATTCACGGGGGCAAAGTCTGCAGGATTTTATTACCAAATCAAACACCTCAATCTGAAAACTCAAGACAAATATAATACAAATTGTCTGTGATTTCAAGTGTGCGATAATCCCTATTGCAAATCGCATAAAATCATTGTATAATTTATATCAAATACCTTAACATATTTACCAAAATGACGGTGATTATATGAAAAATCCGTTTATTAAAAATTTACCCGACGGCAGGCAGTACACAGACTTCTCCTGTTCGATAAACCGTGTGCCTATTGCAAGACTGCCGCTTTACGGCGTTGAGGATACGCTTGAGGGCAAAACCGTGTCACAGATTTTCAGCACCGGAGTAATTACGCAGGATATAAAGCAAAACGCCGAAACGCTTGGAATTGACCTGAGCCAATTCAACGAGCGCAACCTCATTTTTGAGTTTGTAAGGAAAATCGGCGACGGCAGTGATGCCGCTATCAGTATGATGAAAAAATACGGCAGGCGTCTGGGTTTGATTTTTCTGACGCTGAAAACAGGACTGCAAGAAAACAGAATTGCCCGAAGTGACTGGAATGACGATTGCTGGGAATATTGGAAAAATGTTGAGCGTGTGATACTTGTCGGCGGACTCACAAGCGGCGCTCTGGGTGCAATATTGAAAGCCGAGGCGCTGTCGGTTTTTGAAAAGGCGAATGTCAAGCCGTATGATTTTATGCTCTTTGACAATGCGAGCTATATCGGCGTAATGGGCGGAGCGTCGCAGATAAAACAAGCAGACGGCACATTTCTTGTCTTTGATTTCGGTCAGACAAACCTCAAAAGAAGCATAGTGATAAAAAACAGCGGCGAGATAATGCAGGCAAAAATGCTTGAAAGCTTTCCGGCACAGTTTATGCAGCCGATGAAGGCGAGCGACAGAACGGCGCTTGAACAAGCCAAAAAGCTTGATATTTACCTGAAACGCTGCATCTGCGAAACAACAGACTATGTCGGGCATAGTGATAAAATCAGCGACGAGATAATAATCAGCATAGCAAATTATGTTTGCAATGGCTGCTTAAACGGTGAGCGCGGCGGATATGCAAAGCTTAAAGCCATATGTGAAAATTACGGCGAATACCTCGAAAACGAGCTTTCGGGTCATCTGCGCAAAAAGGTGAGCATAAGGCTAATTCACGATTCAACGGCAGCGGCTTTGTATTTCGGTGATTATAAAAACTCGGTGTGTATCACAATCGGAACGGCATTCGGTGTCGGTTTTCCCGAAATTAAGCCGTAATTCACGTTTGTTCGATAAAAATACCTTGAAAAACAAATCGTGCAGTAGTAAAATATAAGAAAAGAATTTATACAGATTGGGGACATAAAAATGAAAGTAATGGTAGAAACCTCTGCAAGACATCTTCATGTAACTCAGGATACACTTGAAACTCTTTTCGGTGAGGGTGCAACCCTGACAAACAAAAAGGATCTTTCTCAGCCGGGTCAGTTTGCCTGTGTTGAAAAGGTAACTGTAGTAGGTCCTAAGGGCGAGATAACAATGTCAATCCTTGGTCCGGTAAGAAGTGCCGATCAGGTTGAGGTTGCTTTGACAGACGCAAGAAAACTCGGCATTGCCGCACCGATAAGAGAGTCGGGCGACGTAGCAGGCACACCGGGCTGTAAGCTTGTAGGACCAAAGGGCGAAAAAGAGATTGAGTGCGGCGTTATTGCGGCAAAAAGACACATTCACTTCACACCGGAGAACGCAAAGGAATTCGGCGTTGAGGACAAGCAGATTGTCAGCGTTAAGGTCGGTGTACCCGGTGCAAGAAGCCTTACATTTGACGATGTTGTCGTAAGAGTAAGCGAGAAGTTCGCCCCTGCTATGCACATTGATACCGATGAATCAAATGCAGCAGGACTCACAGGCACAGTTGACGGCGAGGTTATCATCTGATAATCGGTCAACACCAAAAATTCATTGATTCTGTAAATTACAGGGCTGCAGCAAAACAAGTGACAGTCGGAGGTATATCCGACATTGTTTTTGCCGCAGCTCTTTTGTTTTGGAGGAATTACATTATGCTAAACTGTATCGCCGTCGGGCTTGGCGGCTTTGTCGGGGCGGTTGCAAGATATCTTCTCGGTCTTGTTCCGCTTGGTCATTTGTCAAGCTTTCCTTTTATTACATTGCTTATCAACCTGCTTGGCTCGTTTGCAATCGGGGTTATATCTCAGCTTGCTTCAGATAAGGGCAGTGCCAACACACAGCTTACGCTTTTTCTCAAGGTCGGGGTTTGCGGCGGTTTTACCACATTTTCGACCTTTGCTCTTGAAAGCGGAAATCTGTTTCAGAGCGGCAAGAGCGTGTCGGCGGTTGTCTATATTGTGCTGAGCGTTGCACTGTGCATTGCAGGTGCGCTTCTGGGCAGGCTTATTGTCAAGAAGCTTGCTGCATAATGGCAATGATTAGGATTAAGCACGAAAATCCAAAACGAGGTCGTAGGGAACTGGCTTGCCTGTTCCGGTTCGAACCGCAGTATGTTATTCTCTTCTATAATCTTGCGAGCATTGCAGTAACTGCATCTATCCCAGAACGGTCAAGACCGTTCCCTACGATTCTATTTCAGGTTTCAGCCATAGCCACACATTTTTAATAAAAAGAGCAGCGTAGCTGCGACTACCACAATTATTCTTTATTCATTATTTATTGCGGTGCTTCACCGCACCCTCTTTAATCTCAACTCTTATAAAAAATTTATGTTGAAAAATGTACGGTGTTTATGTATAATTAATATACTATGTCCTAATCAGCGGATTTCAAAAAACAGGAGTGTTGAAAATGGCAAAGAACAACGATAAAAAGCTCGTTAAAGAGATTACCTCAATGGATGAGGACTTTGCAAAATGGTACACCGATATTGTAAAAAAAGCGGAGCTTATTGAATATACAAGCGTTAAGGGTTGTATGGTAATAAGACCCTACGGCTATGCAATATGGGAGAATATCCAGAAAATACTTGACTCGATGTTTAAAGAAACGGGTCACGAAAACGTATGTATGCCGATGTTTATTCCCGAGAGCCTTCTACAGAAAGAGAAGGACCACGTTGAAGGCTTTGCACCTGAGGTTGCGTGGGTGACACACGGCGGCAACGAAAAGCTTGAAGACAGGCTGTGCGTCCGTCCGACCTCTGAAACTCTTTTCTGCGAGCACTATGCAAATATAGTTCACAGCTGGCGTGATTTGCCGAAGCTTTATAACCAGTGGGTAAGCGTTGTCCGCTGGGAAAAGACCACAAGACCGTTCCTCAGAAGCCGTGAGTTTTTGTGGCAGGAGGGTCACACAATTCACGCAACAGCCGAGGAGGCAATTGAGGAAACAGAGCGTATGCTCAACGTCTATGCAAAATTCTGTGAAGAAAGCCTTGCAATGCCTGTTGTTAAGGGCAGAAAGACGGACAGCGACAAGTTCGCCGGTGCTGAGGCTACATACGCAATAGAGGCTCTTATGCACGACGGCAAGGCTTTGCAGGCAGGCACATCGCACTATTTCGGCGATGGCTTTGCAAAGGCGTTTGACATAACATATACAAACAAGGAGAACAAGCTGGTTCATCCGTTCCAGACCTCGTGGGGCGTAACCACAAGACTTATCGGCGCTATCATTATGACTCACGGCGACGACAACGGTCTTGTTCTGCCGCCTGCCGTTGCACCGATTCAGGCTGTAATAGTTCCTATCGCTCAGCACAAGCCGGGCGTGCTTGAAAAGGCAGAGGAGATAAGAGCCACACTTTCAAAGTCTGTAAGAGTTAAGACAGACGACAGCGACAACAGCCCGGGCTGGAAGTTCTCGGAATATGAGATGAAGGGCGTTCCCGTAAGAATCGAGATCGGTCCCCGAGATATTGAAAATAACCAGTGTGTTCTTGTGACAAGACATAATAATGAAAAAACCGTTGTAAGCCTTGATAATCTGGAGCAGGAGGTACAAACTAAGCTTCAGGAGGTTCACGATGGACTTTACAAGAAGGCTCTTGAAAACAGAGAGAAAAAGACCTATTCCTGCACAACGCTCGACGAAATCACAAAGGCTCTTGAAGAAAACGGCGACGGCTTTATAAAAGCTATGTGGTGCGGTGACGAGGAATGCGAGGATAAGGTCAAGGAGCTTACAGGCGTTGGCTCACGCTGCATACCTTTTGAGCAGGAGCATCTGAGCGACAAGTGCGTATGCTGCGGCAAGCCTGCTAAGCATATGGTATATTGGGGCAAGGCGTATTGATATGTATGCCGCTTTACGGCAGAGAAAAGAGAAGAGAGAACAGAGTGGAGAAATTGTTGTCGCAGCTTCTCTGCTCTTGAATTAAGAAAAACTCGCTGCGGTAATGCGAATAACCCCAAATATTATTTTTCAAAATTTTTAAAGAAAGAAGGGCGTGAAATGCCTATAAAAATCCCAAGTGACCTGCCGGCATTTTCCCTTTTGGAATCGGAGAATGTCTTTGTAATGCCTGAGGAACGGGCAATAATGCAGGACATAAGACCGCTTAAAATTTTGATTCTTAATCTTATGCCCACAAAAATCGACACCGAAAATCAACTTCTGCGTCTGTTGGGAAACAGTCCTCTTCAGGTTGATATTGAGCTTTTGCAGACTGCGACTCATAAATCAAAAAATACCTCTCAAAGCCATATGGAGAACTTTTATAAGACCTTTGACCAGATTCGCGACAACAGCTATGACGGTATGATAATCACGGGAGCGCCTGTTGAGATGCTGCCGTTTGAGGATGTTGACTACTGGGAAGAGCTTTGCGAGATTATGAAGTGGAGCAAGAAAAACGTATATTCCACTTTTCATATCTGCTGGGGCGCACAGGCAGGGCTTTACTACCATTTCGGTATTCCTAAGCACGAGCTTGGCGGAAAGATAAGCGGAATTTACACTCATTCGGTGCATAACCCAAAACACCCGCTTATGCGTGGCTTTGACGATTATTTTACAATGCCCCACTCCCGATATACGGGAGTTTACCGTGAGGATATAGAAAAGCACAAGGAGCTTGAGATTCTTGCGACCTCACGCTGTGCAGGTGTTTCAATAATCTGCAATAAAAACGGCAGACAGTTTTTTGTTATGGGTCACGCCGAGTATGACCGCAACACGCTTGCAGGGGAGTACTTCCGTGATGTAAACAAGGGGATTCATCCCTCAATTCCGTTCAACTATTTCCCGAACAACGACCCGTCCGAGAATCCCGTGATGACATGGAAAAGCAACGCAAACCTGCTTTTCACAAACTGGCTTAACTACTATGTATATCAGCAGACGCCGTATCACCTTGAGGACTTAAAGGCGATTTTATTTGAATAGATAAAAAAGGACAATGTATTTTACAGCAGTCCTGAATATTGTACAGCAATATAACCCGAAAAAACAGCCTGACGCAATTATGCGTCAGGCTGAATTTTTTGCTTAGCAGAGATGTGTAGGAAACGGTCTTGACCGTTCCGAGATAGGTGTATTTACTGCGATGCTCTACAAAATCAGATGTGTAGGGAACGGTCTTGACCGTTCCGGGATAGATGCAGTTACTGCAATGCTCGCAAGATTATAGAAGAGAATAACATACTGCGGTTCGAACCGGAACAGGCAAGCCAGTTCCCTACAACCCCGTTTCCACTCTTCACTCTTCTAACTGGTTTTCTAAAAACCTGTTCATCAGGGTATATCCCTTTTCAACATATATTCCTGTTGCTTTTGCGCTTTCCTCGTCAAACACGGCAACGCCGCTTTCCTTTTCGTCATTGCTGCGGTAAATAAGATAGGGGATAGGGTCACTGCAATGAGTGCGGATAGACAGCGGTGTCGGGTGGTCGGGAAGAACCATAACCGCATAGTCGCCAAGCTTTTTAAGCTCCTCAACAAGCGGAGTGAGTATCTTCTCGTCAATAAGCTCAATCGCTCTTATCTTGTTCTCCTGTTCGCCCCTGTGACCGCATTCATCGGGCGCTTCAACGTGTATGTAGGCAAAGTCGCAGTCTGCTTTTAATCTCTCTACTGCGGCGTCAAGCTTGCCTGTGAAGTTCGTGTCAATATATCCTGTTGCGCCCTCAACATCGGGTGTTTTCATTCCTGCACAAATGCCGATACCCTTAAGCAGGTCAACAGCAGAAATAACAGCGCCCTTTAAGCCGAATTTGTTTTCAAAGCTATCGAGCATCGGCTTCTGACCCTCACCCCAGAGCCAGATTGAGTTGGCAGGTCTGCGGCCGTTTTCTATTCTCTTTTTATTCACAGGGTGATCCTTTAAAAGCTCGTAGCTCTTTTTCATAAGCGCATACAGCTTGTCCGTATTATCACCCTTTGGAATATACTGCGTAATTTTTCTGCCCGTTATATCGTGCGGAGGTGTAAGCTCACCCGGCTTTGGCACACCGTTGTTCCACACCAGACAGTGGCGGTAGCTGACACCGGAATAGAATTTAAACTCATCGTCACCGAGCTTTTCTTCAATAAACTCGATTATCTCACGAGCCTCCTCAGAGGAAATATCATCGGCACAGTAGTCAACCATAGTCTTGTCCTCGTAATTTTCCTCGTCACTCAGAGTTACAAGGTTGCAGCGCAGAGTAACATCTGTGTCCTTCAGGTCAATTCCTATACTTGCAGCCTCAAGCGGAGATCTGCCTGTGTAGTATTTTGCAGAATCATAACCCATAACCGACAGGTTTGCAACATCGCTTCCGGGCTTCATTCCGTCTGCAACGGTTTTTACAAGACCTACCTCAGCCTTAGCGGCGAGAGCGTTCATAGTCGGCTTTTTTGCAACCGACATCGGGGTTTTGCCCGACAGAGCATCAACGGGATAATCCGCCATACCGTCGCACAGTACAACAGCATATTTCAAAATAATCACCTTTTCGTTATATATTTCCTATCCATTATAATCCTTCAAAAGGATTTTATCAAGACAGTATGATAAAATAACCGGGTTTCAGCCGGCGACAATTTATTATTCGCAATGTGCGAGTGGGGCAGAGCTGTAATTGCCCATTAAATAAAAAAAGTATTGACAAATCGCAATTGCAGGGATATACTCTATTCATAAATCAAATGCTTATAGTTGGTTGTTTGCATTTGCAAAGTTTTTTGATTGTAAAAGAAGCTAATGGGATAGCTATATCTTCCTATACTCTTTTACAATAATATTAACTTTGCAAAAAGAAGCAGACAGCCTTTTCTTTTTGCGCAAAAATGCAAGGAGGATTACTATGAACGAAAACAACAAACCGACCGCAACAGGAAAGAGAAAGAGCAGAATCCGCATCGGATATTGCTTCACAATGTCCACATACGCTTATAGAGGATGTGATGAATATGCTGACAATTACCGTCTGCAGATAGCGTGCTCCTTAGGCTTGGACGAACACTATGATCACTCAGACATCGAGATGCTCATCAACTTCAATCGAGAAGAGCGTGACAACAGAATATTTGAGAATATTTTGTATTCTATAGCAACCGGAAAACGGTACAAAGCAGGTGACAGAGCAACTATTACTTCCGAAAACGCATTGATAAAATCGTGTGTTGTGGAATTCAGAGAATCGGAAAACAGTTTTGGAAAATGCCTGCGAGCAGTGGTATTGGGTATGGAGGAAGAATTTCAGTCATTGCCGACAGATAAGGCACTGGAATACATACACCGCTTAAGAGGCACTGAATCAGGCTCAATAAATCACGAATAGAGCTTTACTCTTTACAGCGATGAATACACAAAATCTGCGTCACTGTAAACAAAAAGGCAAATAAAAAAATAAGGTTTCGGAAAGATAAAAATTCTACTTTCCGAAACCTTTTGCCTTTTCTTTATTCATTGAAAACAATTATTCCGACAAAGAATAATAAAGGAAACACTGATTAAACCGTTTGTGCATATTGCGCCGTTAGATTTTTCTTCAGGTTGGACAAATAAACCGCAGTAATGCTGTCACATTACGAGGATTTTTTGGTCAGGCTGACGGGAAATATTCAAGCAAGATGTGCAAACAGCTTTTAAGCGTGATTTATTCAGTGTTTCCCTAATGATATTATCCCATAAATACCGCATTGTTATTGAAATAGACGGTAAACAGCATTATGCGGAAGGTACTACTGCTTCGCCAAAATTATATAGCGAAATGGTGCGTGCACATAGAGAGATGTCTCTATTGGGTTATGACGTTTATCGTTTTGGAGGCTACGAGTTTATGGGAGCAGATGCTGATGAAACGGTAAAAAACAAGGTCTTGGAGAGCATAAAGCAATTCTTTGTTCGACTGTTTTGAAAATACGGAATCTTGCGGGAGAATTAAGCATTTAACTTTCACACTTTTCCTCTGATCTCTCACACTTTTTCCTATACAATCACACTTTTCCTCGTGAGGGGGTTCATTTGGAAATCATAAAAATATATGATTTTCTCCGGAAAGCAAAAAAGTTTTGGCAGCAAGGGGCTCAATTTGAACCCCCTGTTGCCAGAGCTCTTTGATTTACAAGGCTTTTCAGTTAGGAAAAAAATAAAAGTCCGAAACCGATTGTATTAACGGTTTCGGACTTTTGTGCGAAAGAGCGACTAAAAGGTGTATAATTGGGGGAAAGAACGACCAAAAGTATGCGTAGCCCTTGTTTTACGCCCAGTGCAACTCATAATAGTACCAGTTATCAGAAATCTTTTTAATAAAGCACCAATCCGTGCCGTTGTTAGGTTTTCCAAAATACGCGCCACCGTCACCTTCGTGCATATCATTTTGAATCTTTTCCGAATCGTTTCCACCATAAAAATCAGGTAGTAACCATTCGTTTTCGAAAGAGTAATAATACCCGTAATATACTTCACCAACACTTAACCCCGTTGCTTTATAATCGTAGAATTCGTTTTCTTCTGCCGGGGAAAACGAATCCATATTTTCTGTTACATAATCGGAAATCTCATTATACATTTTGTTTGATACCGACATCCCACCACAAGCAGACAAAGAAAAGGTGAAAAAACAGATCATTAGCATACACAATATTTTTTTCATTTTGTTCCCTCCTTTAATGTTTTACAAGAGGCGATCAACAGTCGCCTAATGCGACCGCAAAGATTTCTGTGGTTTTTATAGATTTCTTCATCAATCGCGTTCGTATTGAACAACAAACGCAACCATCCTTCGGTTTCGCTACATTCCTTAAGAGCAATTTCAAATTTTGAAAGCATATCCGCTTTGCTTTGCCCGTAATTTGCTTCACGAATGTTTGCGTAAACACTGCTCGAACTTTTACGGATCTGAAAAAGAGTGTTAGATGGTGCTTTGATATTTTGGCATAGCAATTCTATTTCTGTTGCAAGCTGTTCAGAATATATCAGCAAATAATTTTTCGGCATATAACCACTCCTTTCAAGAGAATTATACTACTTTTCCACAAACAAATTAAGGCGAAGCCTTGTATAGCATCAATTCCGCAGGAATTGCATATCATCATCACGCAGTGTTGCATCTCATCAAGCCGCAGGTAATACAGCCTTCGGCTGATGATATGCGCCTACGGCGATGATATACACGCTGACGCGTGATGATATGCCAAGCCTGCGGCTTGGATAAAAAAAGAAGTAACTTTTGGTAGACAAAAGTTACTTCTTTTTTGGTCGAGGTGACAGGACTTGAACCTGCGGCATCTTGGTCCCAAACCAAGCACTCTACCAAACTGAGTTACACCTCGGAATACTATATTGTCATTAACATTCAAACAGCTATAATATTATAGCGCAATGTGCGAATTTTGTCAATATTTTTTGGCGATTATTTATTCGTTTGCCGTCCGTGCCTGGTGCAATTTGTCACATCATATTTTTTGCAAAGTACAGCAAAATGTCCGTGACAAACGGCGTTGCTTCGTGGTAAAATTATTCTCAAGGAGCAATGCTTAATGACATACATTCAAAGCCGTATATGGAGTTTTTCAATTTTGATAATAAAACATACCGACTTGATAATAAATGAAAGCAAGGTGAAAACAAAATGCCGTTTGACTACAAAAAGGAATATAAGGAATTTTATATGCCGAAGCTCCGTTGCTTGATTTTGAGATTCCGCAGGTCAGAAGCTTTGTTATTTACGGGCAAAAATCACAGTCGAATGTTGAGCGTATTTGCAGGCTGACATAAGTATAGTTTTGCTGAGGCATAAAATGGTATGGTAAATGATTAAATTGTATAAATAAGAGTAAAATTCCGATGAATAACTTGCAATTTTTGTTAATATGTTGTAAAATATCTTTGTGAAATTCTGGAATATAGCATTAATGATTCGGAGGAATACAGTATGGAGAATATGTATAAAATCAGAACAAAAAATAAAGACCTCTTTCTTCGCATAGCAAAGGGTCATTTCGCAACCTCACACAGCCACACGAATTACTATATTGACGTTACAACACAGAAGACAAGACTTTCTGAGGCAAAGGCTGTTGCAAAGGCGCTTGTGGCAAATTACCGAGCCAATACTATTATTGACACAATCTTCTGCGTTGATGGCACAGAGGTTATAGGCTCTTGTGTTGCCGAGGAGCTTACAAAAGCCGATTTTGTAAATATGAACGCCCACCAGACCATCTATGTGGTTTCACCCGAATATACATCGGGAGGGCAATTCATCTTCCGTGATAATCTCACTCCGATGATTGCAGGCAAGCATATTCTTGTTCTTGCCGCTTCGGTTACAACAGGAAAAACAGCTCTTGCGGCGATTGACGCTGTTAATTATTACGGCGGAAAGGTTGTAGGAGTATCGGGGATTTTCGCAACCGTAACAGAATGCGGCGGCGTTCCCGTTAACTCAATTTTTGACCCCAACGACCTTGACGGCTTTGAAAGCTACAGCCCGCATAATTGTCCGATGTGCAAAAAAGGCGAAAAAATAGAGGCTATTGTAAACAGCTACGGCTACTCAAAGCTGTAAAATTAATAACCCAAAAAATAATAAAACCGCATCCGTCAGGGTGCGGTTTTGTGCTTGCAGAGGATGTTATACTAATTCCTGATAGAAAGTAGACTTATATTTGCGGGGATAATTTTCGCAAGACAAGGCGAAGGACGCCGCAAGGCTGACGCCTTGCAAGGACGACAACGCAGTATTGCGAAAATTAGACCGCAAAGATTTTCTACTTTTTATTAGGTATTAGTATTATATTTTTATCTTCGACAATGTTTCGCCGACACTGTCATAAATCACAAGGTCGGCTTTGCCGTCAAGCTGAGTTGCGCTTTTGTTTATCAGCACAAGGCTGTCGCCGCTGAAATACCTTGTCAGTCCTGCGGCAGGGTAAACCGTCAGGCTTGTTCCCGCAACGATGAGGACATCGGCGTTTGCAATAGCGTTTATTGATGCGTCTACCGTTTTGTCGTCGAGAGGCTCCTCATACAGCACAACATCGGGCTTGATAATTCCGCCGCATTTGGTGCATTTTGGTACGCCGCTTGAATTCAGTATAAATTCGGCGTCAAAGGCTTTTCCGCATTTCTGACAATAGTTCCTGTGCACACTGCCGTGAAGCTCATAGACCTTTTTACAGCCTGCCATTTGGTGCAGACCGTCAATGTTCTGCGTCACAACAGCGCCGAGCTTACCGGCCTTTTCAAGCTCCGCCAAAAACAGGTGCGCCTTATTCGGCTTTGCATCAGGACACAGCATTTTATCCCTGTAAAACTCATAGAATTCCTCGGTGTGCCGTGTAAAAAATGTGTGGCTCAGAATAGTTTCCGGCGGGAAACGGTATTTCTGATTGTAAAGTCCGTCTGCACTGCGAAAATCGGGAATTCCCGATTCTGTGCTGACTCCTGCGCCGCCGAAGAAAACAAGCGAGCGGCAGTTGCTGATAATCTCCTGAAGCCTTTTTATTTCGTCTGTCACAGTATCACGTCCTTTTTATTTTATTCCCAGTAAGCCTGCCTGCATATACGAAAGCCATATTACTTCTGCCGACTTAAAGCCTGCGGAGCTTATTGCTTCTATATGCTCGGGTATGGTAATTGGGAAGTACGATTTTTTGCATCTGTTTATATGCTCCATACATTCATCTTCGCTTTTTCCCTGTGAACGCTGGAACAAATACCATCTTTTCAGAAAAAGCTTTTCACCCTGTTCGCTGTTCGGCGCAAAGTTTTCAAAGCATATAAGTATGCCGTCAGGCTTTAAAGCCTGATAATATTTTTTCAAAGCCGACAGACGTTCGTCTTTTTTGAGATAGTGGTTTACCTGTATTGCGGTGATAACGTCAAATTTTTCGTCTGTATCAAGCTCTAGTATGCTTGATACAATGAATTCTGCATTTTTGCGGCTGCCGAAACGGTTTTTTGAAATTTCAATCATTTTATCCGAACAGTCGCATAATACAAGCTTTTCAATATCCGTCTGTTCAAATGCCGATTGCGCCATTTTGCCGGTGCCGCAGCCGACGTCAAGCCATTTCACAGCGCTTGTTTTGTATGCTTTGACTACGTCGATTACCGTCTTGTAGAATTCATCATAATAGGGGAGAGTACGGCGTATTTCCCTGTCGTATTCATCAGCACCGAAAGCCGAAATGTTGTCGTTTCTTTTCATATATTTCATATCACCATTGAAATCAGATTTATTATCAGCGCAGCAACACAGGCGAAAACCGCAACAGTCAGTAGGCTTTTTTCTTTAAAGGCGAGTATGCAGGCAACGGCAAAGCCTGCCGCAGACGCAACATAATTTCCGGTTGAAAAAAGTATTGCAGGAAAGGTCATTGCACCAAGCACCGCATACGGCACATAATAAAGAAAGCTCTTTACAAAGGTGTTTGTGATTTTGCCCTTGAAAATAACAAACGGCAGAACCCTTATAAGATATGTAACGCCTGCCATAATGAAAAGATAGATGAAAAAGTCCCTTGCTATCATTCGGCCTCCTCCTTTACAGGGAAGAATATTGCGCCTATCGCCGCCGCAATTACAGTGCAGATTATGATTACGAAGCCGCTTGATACGGTGTTAAGAACAGGCAGCCATTTAAACGCACAGCTAAGCGCAACGGAAATAAGTATTACCTTAAGTATTGCATGATTTTTCTTCGCAGGAGGAATTATTATTGCAAGGAACATACCGTAAATTGCAATGCACATTGAATCCCTTACAACCACAGGCAGTATCTGTCCTGCGGCGGCGCCCAGCAGCGTGCCGGAAGTCCATCCGAGAACCGGCAGAAAGATTAAGCCGTAAAGATAATTTCGGCTGACCTCGCCTTTGTTGCCCATCGACACGGCGAATATTTCGTCTGTAATACCAAAGCCTGTCAGCCAGCGGTGAATCCCTTTGACGCTGCTGTCAGCCTTTTGTGAAAGCGACAGCGACATAAGCGCATATCTTAGGTTTATTATAAGCTGTGCGCAAGCCATTTCTACCCAGAAGCCGCCACCCCTGACCATTATGTCAAGACCGGCAAACTGCCCGGCAGAGGTGAGATTTGTCAGTGATATCAGCACAGCCTGCCACCAGTCAAGCCCCGAGCTGACAGACTGAAGCCCGAATGTAAAGGAAACCGATATGTACCCCAAGCCTATCGGTATTCCGTCACGCAGTCCGTTTTTAAAGTTTCTCATTTTATTACCTCAATTGTTTTTTAGCTGAAGAAATCGTAAATTCCCATCGCAAATACTATCAGGACTATTACAGGCAGAACATATGTCATATATCCACGCATAAACCTCTTTATCTTTATGCCCTTGCCTGTGTTTGCTTCGTGTACAAAGTTATCCCAGCCCCAGCCTTTCTTGCTCACACAGAAGAGTATGAATATAAGCGAGCCTATCGGGAGTATAATATTGCTTACAAGGAAGTCCTCAAAATCCATTATCGTTGAGCCTGCACCGAACGGCTGAATACCGCTGAGTAGGTTGAAGCCGAGAGCACAGGGCAGTGAAAGAACGGAGAGTGCAACCGCATTGACTGCACAGGATTTTTTTCTGCTCCAGCCGAACATATCCATAGTGCAGGATATGATACCCTCGAACACAGCGAATATAGTCGATAGTGCCGCAAATGACATAAATATGAAGAACAGGCTGCCCCAAAGTCTGCCCATAGGCATATTATTAAAGATATTCGGCAGAGTAATAAAGATTAATCCGGGACCTGCACCGGGTTCAACATTGTAGGCAAAGCAGGCAGGCAGCACGATAAGTCCCGAAACAAAAGCCACAAATGTGTCGAGCAGAGCTACATTGACAGACTCGCCGAGAAGGCTTCTCTTTTTATCAATATAGCTTCCGAAAATAGCCATTGCACCCATACCAAGGCTGAGAGTAAAGAACGCCTGATTCATAGCGGCGGAGATAACATTAATAATTCCTGCGTCAGCCATTCTCTTGAAGTCGGGCATAAGGTAAAACGCAAGACCCTTGCCGCCGCCTTCAAGGAATATGCTGTGAACTGCGAGGATAAGCATAATTCCAAGCAGAGCAAGCATCATAAACTTTGTTATTCGCTCAATTCCGTTTTTCAGTCCGAACGAGCATACAATAAAGCCGATTGCAACAACTATCAGCATATATAAAACCATTGAGCCGCTGTCGAGCTGCATTTCATCAAAGTGCCGGGTTACTCCGTTAGAGTCAAGTCCCTCAAATTTACCGGTTGCAGTAGACACGAAGTAGTTAAGCATCCAGCCTGTTACGGTGGTGTAGAACATCATAAGTAAGTAGTTGCCTATGACCGCCGCATAGCCGTGAATATGCCACTTTGTTCCCTTAGGCTCAAGCGCCTGATAGAGCCTTGCAGGACTTTTGCGGCTTGCTCTGCCTAAAGAAAATTCCATTGTCATTACGGGAATACCCATAATCAGCAGAAAAAATAAATAGACCAGCACAAACGCACCGCCGCCGTACTGCCCGACTACATACGGGAACTTCCACACATTTCCTATGCCGATTGCGCACCCTGCACTGAGCAGAATAAAGCCAAGACGGCTACCCAACCGTTCTCTTTCCATATTTCGATTCTCCTATCATTTTTAATAATCGCATAATGTAACGCTTAACTATTCTATCACAATTACGCCGATAACACAATGAAATACTTTTGGCTTTACCGCATAATTAACGAGCTGAAGCAGAGCATCTCCACCTTGCGAAAATTGGAAAAATATGCTATAATCAATAAAAATCACAGCCTTTATGACTGCTAAATAAAAGGAGATATGTAAAATGTTAAACACAAAAGTAAGCGAGCTTTTGAATCAGCAGATTAACAAGGAGCTTTATTCCGCTTATCTGTATCTTGATTTTTCAAATTATTTCAGTGAAAAGGGTCTTGACGGCTTTGCAAACTGGTATATGATTCAGGCTCAGGAGGAAAGAGACCATGCAATGCTGTTCTATAAGTATTTGCAGAATAATAACGAGAAAGTAACCTTAGAGGCTATCGCAAAGCCCGACAAATCTTTGGACAGTGATATGACTGTTTTAAAGGCAGGCTTAGAGCACGAGGAGTATGTAACCTCGCTTATCAACGATATTTATGCCGCCGCATATGAAGTTAAGGATTTCCGCACAATGCAGTTCCTCGACTGGTTTGTAAAGGAGCAGGGCGAGGAGGAAACAAACGCAAACGACCTTATCTCAAAAATGGAGCTTTTCGGCTCAGACCCGAAGGGTCTTTATATGCTCAACAGCGAGCTTGGAGCAAGGGTTTACAGCGCTCCGTCACTTGTTCTCTGATATAAATACACGGTTACATAAGAAAACATTTAAAGCCTCGGCATTGCCGAGGCTTTTGCTATACAATACGGTATTCGTCTTATTCCTTGCCGTTCCAGCAATAGGTGCAGAGCTTGCACGGTGAAATGCCGATTGAGTCAAGCATATCGTCAAGACGGTGATAGCGAAGAGAGGTGAAGTTCAGTTCCTTGCGGATTTCCTCAACCATTTCCTTGTAATTTGTGCTTGTCGGGTCGGCGTAATCATCAAGCATTTTGTCGGCGTTTTTACCTTCACGCTTAACAATAACTCTGCGTGTGATTAAGTCAAGCTCTGAGGTTGAGCGTGAGAAGTTAAGATATTTACAGCCGAACATAATCGGCGGACAAGCAGGGCGAATGTGAACCTCTTTCGCACCGCTGTTGTATAAAAATTCGGTTGTTTCACGAAGCTGTGTTCCTCTTACGATAGAATCGTCAATAAGAAGAAGTCTCTTGTTTTCAATCAGACTCTTAACGGGAATAAGCTTCATATGCGCGATTTTATTGCGCTGAGCCTGGTTAGTCGGCATAAATGAACGCGGCCAGGTCGGAGTGTATTTTATGAAAGGACGGGTGAACGGGATTTTTGTTTCGTTAGAATAACCCACTGCGTGAGCTATACCGGAATCGGGAATACCTGCAACGCAGTCGGGGGAGGCGTCGTCACGCTTTGCAAGCAGTTTGCCGCAATTATAGCGCATCTGTTCAACATTCACACCCTCATAGCAGGAGGTAGGGTAGCCGTAGTAAACCCACAGGAACGAGCAGATTTTCATTTCCTTGCCGGCAGGACTTACGGTTTCAACGCCGTCGGGAGTCATAAATACTATTTCTCCGGGACCTAACTCCTTATAATCCTCATATCCCAAATTAAGATATGCAAAGCTTTCAAACGATGCGCAGAACCCATCGTCTTTTTTGCCGATGATAACAGGGGTCCGTCCCACCTTGTCACGGGCGGCGTAAATGCCCTTGGGGGTGAGCAGCAGAATTGTCATTGAGCCTTTTATCTTTTTCTGAGCGTAGCGCAGTCCCTCAACAATATCGGACTTCTGATTAATCAGCGCCGCCGTGATTTCGGTCGGGTTGATAGTGCCGCCGCTCATTTCAAGAAAATGCGTATGACCTGATTCAAAGCACTCCTTGACAAGCTCGTCCGAGTTGTTGATTTTGCCTACCGTTGTAATCGAGAAGCTGCCAAGATGAGAGTGAACAAGAAGCGGCTGAGGCTCAAAGTCGGAAATACAGCCGATACCGAGGTTTCCCTCAAGCTCCTCAACGTCACGCTCAAATTTTGTGCGGAAAGGTGAGTTCTGAATATTGTGAATTGCACGCGAAAAGCCTGCTTCACCGTGAACAGCCATACCGCCTCTTCTTGTGCCTAAATGCGAATGATAGTCGGTGCCGTAGAATAAATCGAGAACACAGGATTCCTTTGATGCAACTGCAAAAAATCCACCCATAAATTTTACCTCCTGAAATATTGCCGAGTATATAAATAATCTGTTACTATTTTAATATATTTGCTGAATTTCGTCAATCGCTTTTGCACAGTCAAAGTAAACCAAAAAACAGGGCAGGTAATTTTTATTGCCTGTCCTGTTTTGAGTGTTTAATAATTTTATTAAAAATATTTCAGAAATTGTTAATTTACCATGTGCGTGAATTTAGCTGTCTGAACTGAGCAACTGTCGGAACGTGTGAATTCATACCGCCGTCTACATTTACGATCTGACCTGTTACATAGCTGCTTTCGTCAGACGCAAGATATACGCACATATGACCGATATCCTCAGGGCAGCCGTAACGGTTGACCATAATGTTGCTTGTGAAAATGTCCTTTAGAGCCTGCGGCACATGAGCCTCGTTCTCCGGTGTAACAATAAGACCCGGTCTTACGCAGTTGCAGCGGATATTCTGCTTGCCGTACTGCAAAGCGGTTGATAACGTGAGCTGATCTACACCGGACTTAGCACAGGCATATGCAGTTGAGCTTAAGTCGCCGCCGCAGGAAGCCATTGAGCCGATGTTGATGATAGAGCCGCCGTTTTCGTTCTTCTGCAGATAGGGGAGTACGCACTTTGTAGCATAGAAGGTGCCGCGCATATCGCTCTGGAAGATAGCGTCCCACATTTCGATTGTCAGCTCGTCAACACGACCGTCCTTAAGAGCTACATTTGCGGCGTTGTTGACAAGAACGTCGATTTTGCCGTATTTTTCGGCTGTGTCGGCAAAAAGCTGCTCGATGCTTTCTGTTGAGGTGATGTCCATAAAATGGTAAGAGGCCTCTCCGCCTTCTTGAGTAATGCGGTCAACCACAGCCTGTCCCTTTGATTCACGGCGTCCGCAGATGATTACCTTTGCGCCCTCTGCAGCAAATAATCTTGCGATTCCGATGCCGATTCCGCTTGTTGAACCGGTAACTATTGCAACCTTGTCCTTTAATCTGTCCATAAAAAAGCCTCCGTATAGATTGATAAAATAATCAGAATTTTTCATTCCTTTTTTATTATAATTCTCCAAAATAAAAAGTCAAGTATTTTTGATTGAAAAAGCTCTGCATTATGTCCGGATTGGCTCAAGAAAAGAAAGCATTAGTTTATTGCTTTATCATAAACATCTTTTTAATGGCGTTTTGTTGAGAGGGTGAACACTGATTTTCGTTAAAATAATCATCAATATGCTCTGTTCCTGATACGCTTTTTTCGACATCGGGGGAAAGGCTGTCAATTTTAATCATTGTGTCTGTCGATGAAGAAAATGTGTAATCGTTTCCGTTGTCAAAATTACTCTTATATGATATTCTCCATGCCCCTGTAACCGTGCGAGTACCGTTTTGACTCCAGATAATCCTTGCACATACAGACGAGGCGTCCGACACCGCGATATGTTCGTTTACTGTTCCGAAGCTTGCATATCTGCGCACCTCCGTGTCGGTGATTTCGGTCCGACTGTATAACGCACCGACACTGCCGCCATAGCCAAGTGCTAATTCTGCAATCTTACCTTTTTGACGTAAGTAACCGTTGATTCCGTGCTTTTCAACTGGAACCTTAAACATCTGAGACGCAGAAGCGCAGTAGATGTCGCCACCTTTTTCAAAGACCTGCTGCCTCCAAGATTCACCTGCAAACCATGCAATAACACGGGCTTCGATAGCTGAGAAGTCTGCAACATAGAACAGCGCATTTTCTCTTGGTATAAATGCAGTTCTGATAAAGCTCAAGGGTTGGGAACTGCTTTTCAAAGGCAGTAAGACTGGCTCTTACCTAACCATTGAAGAAAACGAAAACGGCAGTGTTCCTGTCGTAATCTGGGAAGTCACTCCATCTGAAGAAAAGGCACTCGACCGCTACGAGGGTTATCCTGCGTTTTACTACAAGAAAGACATTAAACTTCAGTACAAAGGAATACGCACAGGCAAACAAAGAACAATAAATGCCTTTGCCTACATTATGCACGAGGACAGACCAATCGGTGTGCCAAGCATTTACTATATGAAAACCTGCCTTGACGGTTACGATACCTTTTACTTTGACAAGCAAATACTACTTAATGCCTACAAAAATTCAATGGAGATGTGTGAAAATGAAAAATGAAATTCAGTTAAGAAAATGCCCGAAATGCGGAAAGCTTTTCAGCGAGCGAGGTGCGGTTTCGAGGGTTGATAATGTAACGATTGTGTGCTCTGACTGCGGAACACGAGAGGCCCTTGAAAGCATAGGTGTTGATGAAAAGGAACAGGAGAAAATTCTTAATACAATTCACAACACTGTTCATACTAATTGACTTTCCTTTTGTTTTTGATATAATATTATTATTGTTTTTAACTTTACGCCTTAAGGATTGGGATTATTATGAATGATAATTTAGTTGGAAAATATGCAGAACTAAAAAACGGGACAATGATGATTATAGATTTCATAGATAACAAGAATGATGTTTTGATTGGACGAGATATAAACAAAAAGGATTTACCAACAATTAAAACATCACCTAATAACATATCAAGAATAATTGATGAGCTTTGTAAAAACATTGACATTGAATAATAAAAACACTTAAATTATGTCACAATAAGGAACTTGAATATGAAGTCAAAAGATGCAATTAAACAATTTATAAAATCTGAAACTGGAATAGAAATATCAAATCTGCTAAATAAATATATTGCTAACCCCACTTTAGTTCATACAGCTAATAAGCAAACCTTATTGCTATTGGCAGAAGAATTCGAACCTATATATCAAAAATACATAGGAATATTAGATGGTCCTAATGAGATTGGAAAGATTACAATATTTGGATTTTTTCTAAAATCTCGAATTGAAAGAATACCCGAACTACGACAATATCTTATGTAAGGATTATAAAGTACACTTTATTAGCTTGCCAATATAGGCAGGCTATTTTTATGCCCTATCAGAGGTGAGATTTTGAGAAAACTTAAAAATTACAAGCCTACAAAATTTAAAGCGAAAGACAGCTACTACGATAAGGAATATGCTGATTTTGCCGTTGCCTTTATTGAAAGCCTATGCCACACCAAAGGCACTTGGGCGGGTAAACGGTTCGAGCTTATGGACTGGCAAGAGCAGATTATTCTTGACCTTTTCGGTATTTTAAAGCCAAATGGATACAGGCAGTTCAACACTGCATACATTGAAATTCCAAAGAAGAACGGCAAGTCGGAATTAGCGGCGGCTGTTAATTATACCGACAATATGGACACTCTGCAGAGAACCTTCAGCGGTCTGAAAAATTCGATTATGGATGATATCCTGCCCGGCTTTAATGACATTCTTTTAGGTCTTACCGGACTTATGACAGGTGCTGATGGAGCAAAGGAGCAACTCCAGCTTGGCGCACAGGAGATTGTAACATCAATTTCCGGAATATTTCCACAGCTGACTGGATATATGTGATTTTATCACGGAGAGCGCCTCCGAAACAGGTTATACTACAAATACAAAACACAAGGAGGTATTCTTATGAGACTGAAAGATAAAGTTGCAATCATCACCGGAGGCAGCCGTGGCATTGGCTACGCTACCGCAGACAAATTTTTGAAGGAAGGTGCTACGGTAATCCTGACCGCAAGCTCACAAGGTTCTGCTGACAAAGCGGTTGCGCAGCTGAAAGAAAGGTACCCTATATCACGGGCGTTGTGCTCAGTGTAGACGGAATGGCAAGAACATAAAAAAGGAAACAGAGCAGCTGGAAACGGCTGCCCTATCTTCAAAATATGGAGGTATACACATGAAAAGAATCATTCCCATTTTAATGACTTTACTGCTTCTCTCTGGTTGTGCAATGCAATCCGCTGAAAAAACCTATCGACAGATTACTATGGATGAAGCTATTACGATGATGGAGGAGGAAACCGGATACATCATCCTCGATGTTCGTACTGCTCAGGAATATAGTGAAAAGCATATTCCCGGTGCTATCAATATTGCCAACGAATCCATTGGCACAGAGGATATCTCTGAACTGCCGGATAAAGATCAGCTGATTCTGGTATACTGCCGCAGCGGTAATCGGAGCAAGCAGGCATCTGAAAAACTGGTGAAACTGGGCTACACCAATATCATTGAGATCGGCGGAATTAATAGTTGGCCCGGTGAAACAGTCACCGGCGATAAGTGATAAAATCACAGAACAAGGAACGACTACTGGATATAATAAAGCCATAAAAAAGAAAACAGGAGGACTTAAATATGTCTGCTATCAGTGTTAATAAAAACAATTTCAATCAAGAGGTTTTGAACTCGGACAAGCCCGTCCTGATGGATTTCTGGGCTCCCTGGTGTGGTCCTTGCCGCATGGTAGTTCCTCTGGTAGAGGAGATTGCCAAGGAGCGCTCCGATATCAAGGTTGTTAAAATTAATGTGGATGAGGAACAGGAACTGGCTATGCAGTTCGGTGTGATGAGCATACCCACTCTGGTGGTTATGAAGAACGGAAAGATTGTCAATCAAGTTACCGGTGCCAGACCTAAGGCTCAGATTCTCGCCATGCTGTAAGGAGGTGCAAAGATGAGTTTCTTCGATTTTATGAAAGGCCCTGACATCAATCAGGGTGTCAAAGAATATAGCACTACGGATGGCGCAGTCCTGCTGGATGTTCGCACCCCCGACGAATACCGGCAGGGGCATATCCCTGGCAGTAAAAATGTTCCTTTGCAGTCCATTAGCAAAGTGGCTGGCATGATTGACAATAAATCTACCCCCATTTTTGTTCATTGTCTCAGCGGTGCAAGAAGCCGTCAGGCAGCTGATATTTTGAAGCAGATGGGTTATACCAACGTGAAAAATATAGGCGGAATTTCCGCTTATGCAGGAAAGGTGGAACGATAATATGAAAGTTGTCATTGTAGGCGGTGTAGCAGGCGGTGCTACCGCTGCCGCCCGTATTCGCAGACTGAATGAGCAGGCAGAAATCGTAGTTTTTGAGCGCTCGGGGTATATCTCCTATGCCAACTGTGGTCTGCCATACTATATCGGTGATGTGATTACCGATCGGTCGGATCTGACCCTCCAGACCCCGGAAAGCTTCTTCTCCCGGTTCCATGTAAACATGAAGGTGCGCCATGAGGTCACGGCTATCCATCCCGAAAAAAAAGAAGTTACCGTCAAGAATCTGGAAACCGGTGAGGAGTTCGAGGAGAGCTATGACAAGCTGATTCTCTCTCCCGGAGCCAAGCCTACCCAGCCCCGGCTTCCCGGTGTAGGTCTTGATAAGCTGTTTACCCTGCGCACTGTTGAAGATACCTTCTGCATCAAGGATTACATCAATGCAAACCATCCCAAATCCGCTGTACTGGCAGGTGGTGGCTTCATTGGATTGGAGCTGGCAGAAAACTTGCGAGAGCTGGGGATGGATGTCACCATTGTCCAGCGTCCAAAACAGCTTATGAATCCCTTTGATGCCGATATGGCTTCTTTCATCCATAATGAAATGCGCAAGCACGGTGTAAAGCTGGCACTTGGTCATACCGTAGAAGGGTTTGAGGAAAGGGACGGCGGCGTGGATGTGTTGCTGAAAGACGAACAGCCTCTCCATGCGGATATGGTAATTCTGGCCATTGGTGTTTCTCCCGAAACCACCCTTGCAAAGGATGCCGGGTTGGAACTGGGTATTAAAGGAAGTATTGTGGTCAATGACCGAATGGAAACCTCCATTTCCGACATCTATGCCGTGGGCGATGCGGTGCAGGTGAAGCACTTCGTCACCGGGCAGGATACTCTGATCTCTTTGGCTGGTCCTGCCAATAAACAGGGACGAATCGCTGCGGACAACATCTGTGGCGGAGACAGCCATTATACCGGCTCCCAAGGCAGCAGTGTCATCAAGATCTTTGGCATGACTGCCGCTACTACCGGCGTAAATGAGACCAACGCCAGAAAAACAGGGCTGGATGTTGATACGGTTATCCTGTCGCCCATGAGCCATGCAGGTTACTACCCCGGCGGGAAAGTCATGACAATGAAGGTGGTCTTTGAAAAGGCGACTTATCGCCTGCTGGGTGCGCAGATCGTAGGCTATGAAGGTGTGGATAAGCGCATTGATGTGTTGGCCACCGCTATCCGGGCAGGAATGAAAGCCACGGAACTGAAGGATCTGGATCTGGCCTACGCACCGCCTTATTCCTCTGCGAAAGACCCGGTAAATATGGCTGGCTTTATGGTTGAGAATATCGCAAACGGTGTTCTGAAACAATGGTATCTGGAAGATGCAGATCGTCTTCCTCGTGACGTAAGCGTAACTCTGTTGGACACCCGCACTGTGGAAGAATTCGCACACGGACACATTGACGGCTTCTTTAACATCCCGGTGGACGAGCTGCGGGAGCGGCTGGGTGAGCTGGACAAGCGTAAGCCTGTCTACGTCATCTGTCAGAGCGGTCTGCGCAGCTACATTGCCTGTCGTATCCTGGCCGGAAACGGCTTTGACTGCTATAACTTCTCCGGCGGCTACCGGTTCTATGATGCTGTGACCAATGATCGCTGTCTCATTGAATCGGCTACGGCCTGCGGAATGGACAAATAAACAACCGCCGCATCTCTCCAACAATTTTGGTAGAGATGCGGCGGATTTTCATCCTCTGACTGCAGCAAACATTTCAAACATCTGAATCACACTTTACCCCAAAAAGAAATCACTGACCAGCATCACACAGAATCCGGCCAGGAGCGCATAGGTTGCTCCGGTTTCGCTGCCGTGGGCATGGGTTTCGGGAATCATTTCATCACTGATGACATAGAGCATGGTTCCTCCCGCAAAGGCCAGAGCAAAGGGGAGAATTGCCGAAGCAATGCTTACGGCCCAATATCCCAGAAGCGTACCGACGACTTCGATCAGCCCGGTCGCCATGGCGCAGACAAAGGTTTTTACCGGGGATACGCCTGCTGCCAGCATGGGCGCAATGATCACCATGCCTTCGGGGATGTTCTGCAGGGCGATACCGCAGGCGATCATCATCGCCTGCGCCGTGTCTTCACTTCCAAAGCTGACACCGGCGGCAATCCCCTCCGGCAGGTTATGGATCGCGATGGCTGTGACAAACAGCAATACCTTGTCAAGGTTGGTGTTGCGGTGTGTTTCCGTATCGGTTCCCACCAGCTTATGCAGGTGGGGAACCAGCTTATCAATGAGATTCAGGCACACCGCCCCAGTAAAGATCCCGATGATGGAAACGAGGATACCATAGGTTCCGCCATAATTGAGAGATGGCAGAATCAGTCCCAGTACAGCCGCAGACAGCATAACACCTGCCGCAAAGGACAGCACTATGTCGGAGAATTTGTGGGAGATATTCCGAAAGACAAAGCCAATGAGACTTCCAAAAATGGTCGCGCCCCCCACGCCGAGGGCGGTGAGCAATACTATTTTCATCATCAACGATACAGGTCTTCTATGTATCAGAAAGTTCCTGCAATCTCCTTTCTTCACAAATCTCCACGGTGCCCCGCGCCAGCTTCACCATACCCTCGTTTTGGAAATAGCGAAGCATTCGGGTAACTACCTCACGGGCGGTGCCCATGTGGCCCGCAATGGTTTCATGGGTAATCTTGAGGATGTTTGTTTCCTCTAAGCTGCATTCCTCCAGCAGAAATTCTGCCAGCCTTTTATCAAAGCTTTTCCACATGATCTGCTCCATGAGCCACATAACCTCAGAAAAACGGGTAGCCATAATTTCGTTGGTAAAATTAGCTACCACAGCAGACTCTTTCATAATGCGCTGGTAAGTGTCAGCAGAAATAACCCACATCGTGGTATCCTTCTGCGCCTCAACGTTGATCTCAAACTGAATGCTGTTCATCATACAGGAGGCGGAAAACAGGCAAATATCCCGATCAAACAAACGATAGAGGCTAATCTCCCGTCCTTCATCGGAAAGAATATAGGCACGAAGCTGTCCGCTTCTTACCAGCAGAAGACCGGTACACTCCACAGTTCCGTTGTGAATCACAGTCCCTTTGTCCACTTTTCGTAAAACTGTATTTTGCTCCAAAATCTGCTGCTGGGTCGGTGTCAGTTTGTTCCAAATTGGAAAATAGGATGAAAAAGCCATGGGTACACCTCCTTGAATACATATAGTATAAAATAATTTATGGCATATGTCAATAATTCCGTTGACATATAGGAAAAGGAGATGTACAATGGTCGTATAAATGGCATATGCCGCAAATAATATGGAGGTGAATCTATGCCAAGACCGAGAAAATGCAGAAAAGTTTGTTGTTTGCCGGATAATGATGGTTTTGTTCCGGTTCGTGGCGGCGAGGAACTGACTCCCATTGTCCTGAATGTGGATGAGTATGAATCCATTCGCCTGATTGACCGTGAAGGTTTTTCTCAGGAGCAATGCGGAGAATATATGCGTATTGCCAGAACAACGGTTCAGCAGATTTATGCAGCTGCCCGCAAAAAACTGGCCGATGCGCTGGTTGAGGGACTTCCTCTGCGAATCGAGGGAGGGGATTTTACACTCTGCAGCGGAAACAGCGCAGCCTACGGGTGCAGAAATTGCTATCAGCAAAAAATCCATCCGATGCACGAAAAACCGAAAGGAGATAATATTATGAGAATTGCAGTCACTTATGAAAACGGAGAAATCTTTCAGCACTTCGGTCACACCGAACAGTTTAAAATCTACGATGTGGAAGATGGAAAAATCATTTCGTCTGAGGTTGTGGATGCTGGCGGCAGCGGACATGGTGCACTGGCAGGCGTCCTGAGTGCACTGAAGGTGGATGCCTTGATCTGCGGCGGTATTGGCGGCGGTGCCCAGATGGCACTGAGCAATGTGGGTATCCGTCTTTATGGTGGTGTTTCCGGCAACGCTGATGCAGCAGCAGAAGCACTGGCAGCAGGCAAGCTGGACTTCAACCCCAATGTCCGGTGTGATCATCACGACCACCATGGGGAAGGTCACTCTTGCGGTTCCCACGGCTGCGGCCATCACTCCTGCGACTGAAATATGTGATTAAGTCACGGAATATGTGTCGTGATTTGATAAAATATAGATAAAGGAGGCGGTAAAATCTATGAAACAATATGTTTGCAGCATTTGTGGATATATTCACGATGAAGCTGTCGGTGGCAAGTGGGAAGACCTACCTGCCGATTGGAAGTGTCCTGTCTGTAAAGCAGGCAAAGACGCTTTCAAACCCAAAGAAGAAAAAACAGCGTCCCAGGAGGTCCTTGAAAAGCCCCATGTGGACAAGGAACTCTCTCCCATGGAAATGAGCATCATCTGCTCCAATCTGGCCCGTGGCTGCGAAAAGCAGTATCTGCCCCAGCAGGCAGATGATTTCAGAAAACTGTATCGGCTGCGGTGCCTGTGCCGAAGCCTGTCCATCCTCTGCAATCTCTATGGTTCCAAAAGAACTGCCGCCGCAGCAGCCGAAAGAAGAAAAAGTTGTCGAAGCACTTCGTGGCTTAGTTCAAAGCAAAGCCAATGCAGAGAACATTGCTTCGCAGCTTCCTGATGTCTTGAGCGTCGCTGTGGAAAAATCCTCTCGCCTGATGGCTGAGGATCTGTGCAGAGAAGCCGGCTTTATGCTGCCTCAGAGCAGCAACACCAGATCGTTTCTGGAAAGTATTAAAACGTATCCCGGCATTCCTGTGGATGCTGTGGAATCCCTGTTAAAAAACATTCAATTCAATGAAAAAATGGAGGAAAAGAAAATGGAAAAATGGAAATGCACAGTCTGCGGCTATATTCACGAAGGCCCCATGACACCTGATTTTAAGTGCCCCATCTGCAAGCAGCCTGCCGACAAGTTTGTGAAGATTGAGGATGCTGCGGCTTCTGCAAAGAATCCCTATGCAGGCACCAAAACTGAGAAAAATCTGTGGGAAGCCTTTGCTGGTGAATCTCAGGCACGCAACAAATATACTTACTTTGCTTCAGTAGCCAAGAAAGCCGGTTACGAGCAGATTGCTGCTCTGTTCCTGCATACTGCACAGAACGAGATGGAGCACGCCAAGTTGTGGTTCAAAGCTCTGGGCGAGCTGGGCGATACTGCCGAGAACCTGCTCCATGCTGCTGAAGGTGAGAACGCCGAGTGGACGGATATGTATGACCGCATGGCTCGTGAAGCTGATGAGGAGGGATTCCATGATCTGGCTGAACAGTTCCGTGGCGTAGCTGCCATTGAGAAGATGCACGAGGAGCGCTACCGCAAGCTTTTGAGCAACGTGGAGGCCATGCAGGTGTTTGAGAAGAGCGGCGTTACCATCTGGGAGTGCCGTAACTGCGGACATATCGTAGTAGGAACCAAGGCTCCTGAGATCTGCCCTGTCTGCAAGCATCCTCAGGCATTCTTCGAAGTGCGTGCGGAAAATTACTAAGAATCAATTGTTTACAAGGAGAAAATGTTTCCTGATTTTAACGAAAAGTATCTGGAAATTGGTGAAGAAGTACAGTTTCTCATCATCAATATGACCGATGGCTCCAGAGAGACTGTGGAAACTGCATCTGCTTTCATCGCAGAACAGGGCTATTCTTTCCCTGTATTTTACGATACAGATCAGGATGCCGCTGCAACCTACGGTGTTTATTCACTGCCTACCACATATTTTATTGATGAGGAGGGAAACGCAATCGCTCAAGCAACGGGTGCAATTGATGAAGAAACCTTGCAGCAAGGAATTGACATGATTATTTCCGACAGGTGATGATCAGCATATTATATCGAAGTAAAATGCAAAAAAGTGGCCACGGTCTCACACTCCAAAACGGAATGGACCGTGAGACCGCCGAAAACTTTGTGTAAAAGTGAATAATGAACTTCCTTTCAAGCAATAATGGAAACAGAAAAATTAAAGCTTGAAAGGAAGTTTTTTTAATGGAAAAAGTACCGGCAGAAATGATGAGAGAATTTGTAAGAAGTCAGAATTTCACCTCAACAGATGAAGTTATGACAGCAATGAAAAATATGTTCAAGGACATTCTTCAGGAGGTTATGGAATGTGAGCTTGCAGATGAGCTCGGCTACGAGAAAAGTGAAAGAGTGTCGAATTGTGAATGTAGCAATAAGTCGAAAAATTACAGAAACGGCTACTCAAAAAAGACGATAAAAACACAGATGGGAGAGCTTGATATTAAAGTTCCGAGGGACAGAAACGGCGAATATGAACCTAAAATAATCGGCAAATACAATCGTAATGTTGACGGTATGGAAGAGAAAATTCTTTCGCTCTACGCCTGCGGAATGAGTCAGCGTGACATTGCCGAGCAAATCAAAAATCTTTATGATGTAGAAATCTCGCCTGAGCTTGTCAGCAAGATAAGCGAGAAGATTATGCCTGACGTTACTGCCTGGCAAAACCGACCTCTTGAAAGCGTATATCCGTTCGTATTTATGGACGCAATCCATTATAAGGTCAAGGAAAATCATAAGTATATCACAAAGGCTGCATATGTAGTTCTGGGCATCAATCTTGACGGTCAGAAAGACATTCTCGGCATCTGGATTGGCGAAAATGAGAGCAGTAAATTCTGGCTGAATGTGTTGAATGAACTCAAAACCCGTGGAATTAAAGATGTATTTCTGTTCTGCGTTGACGGTCTGACAGGTTTCAGACAAGCTATTGAGGCGGCTTTTCCAAATGCACAAATCCAGCGTTGCATCATTCATCAGATACGCTCAAGCACAAGATTCGTAAGCTACAAACACATCAAAGAGCTGATGGCTGACCTCAAGAAAGTGTATCAGGCAATCAGCGAGGAAGAAGCTATGAACAACCTGATTTTGTTCAAGGATAAGTGGGGCAAAACCTATCCGTCCTGCGTTAAAAGCTGGGAAGAAAATTGGGATATTCTCTCCACCTTCTTCGCATATCCGCCTGAGGTTCGTAAGATAATATATACGACAAATATTATTGAAGGTTTGAACCGTCAGTTCAGGCAGATTACGAAGAACAAGGCCTTTGTGAATGCCAAGCAATAAGCTGTTTTCCTAAGTCTGTCAAATTAACAATGTGAGAAGTATTAAACTTGACCGAATCTACTTTTTCGCCACGTTTAGTAACAAAGTATCCGTCAGTATAGAATTGTTCATAAGCTTTTTTCAACGCAAGAACCGATTTATCATTACTACGAAGGTCTCTTGCTTTAACAGCGCTCTGACTGTTAGTTGAAGTGCTGATATTATCTGCTCTATCCGGATCGCTAATTTCATAAAATCTAAACATTACATAAGCGTCATCTGCTTTTTTCGCCGATTCACTGCAGCTAAACATTGTGTTAAGCGACTGACAACCGTTTACTACATTCAGCTCTTTCACCGATAATATTTTATCGTGAATTGTCATCTGCGAACAGATTGCCGTTATACCATTATGTAAGAAGAAAAAATCACTTGCATTCTTTTTTATAGTTTGAGCAATACCTTTATTTACTTTATTGCTTGTACCTAATGATTGACGAACGTTTTTACGAAACAAGCTCCCATCTTTAATTCCCGGAATTTTAATGCATTCTTTAAGAGGTAAAGCAACTATAACAGCTTTTGTATCTCCGATAACTAGTTCCATATATTTTCCGTTTTCAAGCACAAATTCGTGATTAATATATGGTCTATTCTTATTTAATGCTTCATCATATTTAAATTTTAGAGTATCATTATCGATTACATTGAGGTTAGCTTGCAGCACTTCACTCTCAGCGAGTTCTCTTTGAAAAGCAGAGAGGTCTGCTTTTGCCGATTCTGTAAGTTCTGATGTCGTAATAAGTTCAAAGCAAATTTCGTAATCATCTTCAATAGCATTTGCCATTTCATTAATTTTAACTTGCAGTTTGTGATTTGCTCCATCCTGTAGATGAATTAAATCCTTTACTTGAATCCAGGAAGAAAGTACTTCTCGTAAAGGTGCAGCATCAACAGAATCACCGCTATAAAACTTGCCCTGAATTATGTAAATAGTGGACGACTGATTATCGATATATACAGCGTCAATTTGCTTATCGCCTGCACCATCGGTAATGCAGTCTTTTGTTTCATATGTATCGAGGTTATGTATGTTGCGAAGATACCAAGCAACAAATCTCTGTCCGTCATTTGGATAATTTTGTTGGTAGTATTCTTGGGATATTTCTGACAGGATTTTATTATACATAGTGATTACCTCCAAAATTATATCATCTTGAAATGCCTTAAAGCATTCATAATAGCTTCTTCTTTATCTTTTGTGCATTGTGGCTGTTTAACGTTTTCGTATTTAGGCTTGTTATAATTCTCTCGCTCAATAATTCCACACTTGGTTTTAACTTGTGCTATGTTGAGCGATGAAACTTTTAAACCAAATTCTTCAAACACATAATCTTTTATTTCATCATAAGTTGCCTTTGCTTCGGATGATGTTAAATCCAGCTCGTCCATATCAACGGTAATGTCGATATATGTATCCGGCTTTTTTCTAACCAACTGAACAACCGTCTCAACATGAGTTGAGACAAGTCGATGTACAGCAGGGGATATGATTATACTACTCTATGTCCCAGGGTATATGTCCACGACAGTTTTTAACGATAGAAAAGTTATCGTTAAAAACTGTTTTCTCTACCGCTTTCTTATACTTGTATTTCAAGGCATCAATAGTCGCATTCATAATATCAATATCGAACTCTTTCTTTGAAATATCCATCGATTTTAGCATTTTTTATTCTTTCTCAGTGACTTCCACAAAAGCTTCTGGTCTCGATCATCTAAATCAATCTTGTACAGAAGGTTAGCAAGTGAAACAATGAAGTCCCTATACACCTCACAAACACTCTTTTTTGCTTTTCTATCTTTCCAAGACTTGAAGTCTTCAAAATCCTCCATAGAAAACTTTGGTAACAATCCTATTATAGGATTTATTAACAACTGTGTTGACGATAGCCGGCTTCAATTTTCACGCCATGGAACTCCCACCAGCCTTTATATTCACCATAGCCACGAGCCGTATCAAAGATTTTTTCGTCTTTACGAATGACAGCAGCTACCACCTTTACGAGCTTACCCATTATTCATGAATCTCCCAGAATTTATGTTCTACCCCAAATGCGCCTTTTTCCTGAGGTTCAAATCCCAAAGCTCGACAGTATTCTTTGTAAATCTCATCGAGTTTCACATTAGCTACCGGTGCGCCAATACCTAAAAGGCATCCTATCGCAGGGTTGGTTTCTTTGCCATCTTTCCACTCATTGTTTTCGTGCTTTGCCATTGAGTTTTCTTGATAGCCGACAAAACGACTCGGATAAAACCTATAAGCACCGGCTTTTTCGATCGCCACAAAACAAGTCCCACGCTTGATGAGATTCAGAGCAAATGAATATTCTGGATCTTTCTTGGAATTAACATAAGTGTCAAGTAGATTACAGTTACTCCAGAGTTCATCAAGTGTTGTTATGGTTGGAATACCGCACAGCATCCATGAAAATTCCGGGACATCATATAAATACTCATTCGCATCAGCAGCTTCCCCCAGAAAGAACATGGCCAACTTGTGGTTCAAATCGAAAAGATACCCCATGTTACCATTTCCATCTTTATCAAATGGTGCGTATTTTACATTACAGTATTCCGTTATCACATCTTTATAGTTACCGTGTTTTAACGGCTTCTTAAGCACATGATAATCACAGTCAACTCTTCGACCATCTTTTTCCCATTGCATCCAATCGCCGGTAGATTGATCTGGGCGTGCACTATTCACGCAACGCTCTTTGACAATACTGATGGCTCGGATGTACCCATTAGAGCAATGGAAAATGATATCTCCAGGACGGACATCCATTAATCTTTCCCAATGATGACAGGTTCCACCTGCTTTGGTATATTTTGGTGCCCAGATAAACTGTCCTGTACACTCTTCGTCATAGGTATCTCCCTGAAAAACAAGGTACGTTAATGCTTGTCCCGGAACCCTCTTTACCACATTCTCATTTTTAGCTGTTTCGGTTTTCTTAACAGTCTTTTTGCTTTCCTGCTGCCGAAGTAAGTATAAGCGTCTTTCTTCTTCTGCTGCTTTTCGTGCTGCTTCTGCTGCCTTTTTTGCTTCTTCTGCAGCCTTTGCTGCTTTTACCTCATTGTCTATTGCATCAGCAATCGCAGGATCGACTGGAGCGATAAATTTTTCGAACGCCGCAGGATAGGGAAATTTACTTGTCTTTGATGGGAATTTGATTGTAATGTAGCTACTATCACATTCAACTACAGTTCCTATTCCAAATGCTTTATGTTTAATCTTCTCATTAATCAAGTTCATGTGCTTACCTCACTTCCTGTCAGACAGTTTCTTATCACCCCAAGCATATTCCTGATTGTACTTTTCTTTCATGATAATACAAAGCTCCGATAGGTATTCCAAATACATCTGGTATCTGACTTCTGGTGTTGGACATATTGTCCATTCATCGCCAGATCGGTCACCGGCTTTTTCCATTTTTTCAAAGTGAAGGATATAACGAATTAGTCCATCTCGTTCGTTGATCATTTCATTGTATGTGGCATTTTCAAACTGAGCAACATACATTTCTGGGCTTATCATCATATCCGTTCACCTTGTCCTTCTTTATTATGTGAAGAAGTTTCGTCTGATTTCAATTCCATCCGGATCGCTCAACCCTTGTTCATAAAGCTTGAATATGCCCTTCGAGATATAAATTATACGATCCTCTTCTACTACCGAAACGCTCACCATTTTTTCCTGGCCATTTCTAACCTGTGGAATAAACATCGCGGTAACGTGCTTAACGGTATGTGTCTTCAGTTTTCCTTCGTATGGAACCAAATAGCACCATCCGTTTATTGCGCCTTTTACCGGAAGATCAATGGCTTTTTCTCTTAGTTCTTTCGGGATCAAATTTTCATCAAGATCGTATGAGTCAACATACGGTTCAGTTGTTTCCGGTGAGCTTAGCACTAATGCCTTCACGCCTGTATCAGGTCGATCATCTATAGTGCTAAGTCTCTTATGTATCTGCACATCAACTGCAGCATCTTCTGTTCGTACTTCGTATGTTTTTTCTGGCAATCCATAAACATTTACGCTCTGATGGCTGGTTGAAAAAGCATTATTCTCAAGGTACTTAGGATCACCAAACATGAGATCCTCTAAGTCTGGAGACTCAAATTCATTCCAGGATTCGGTACTTTGAATAAGACTTTCAACACGCTTCACCAGTCGCAGGTTGTTGATGTTTTCTGTATTATCATCCGGCATAACCACAAACAAGTAGTCTCGTGCTCGGCTGATTGATACGTTGATGATGTTTTTCTTATTTAAGAACATCTCTTTCGAAGCCGAAATTGAAGGCGGCGTGTTGAACACGGCGAATATTATGTCGCACTCATCACCTTGGAATCCATGAATGGTTCCTACCTGAACATCAACTTCCTTCGGTAGTTTTTCAGATGCAAGTAACTTATCAATCATATCTGCCTGTGCGCGATATGGCGCAATTACACCAATCTTAAACAGCTCACCTGGATTATGTTCTGCAAGTGCTCTCGAAAGATAGCTCACATACTCGTATGTGAAAATTGCGGAATAAACCTGGTAAGAACTGCTGTGTTGCAATCTCTTACATCTGTAGATGCTCTCATATTTGCTGACTGGGAATTTGATGATATTCAGTGTTTCAATACCAAGGTCATCACCCACATTTAGAGATCTCTGACTCTCGGCACTTCGGTGATGTTTCAAAATACCACCATAAGCAAAGTTACTGAAAATACCACCAATATCAGGGACACTTCGATACTGCGTTGTGAGCAGCTCAACTTTATACTGATATGGTATGGTATCCGGTTTCACAAACGAATCCAAGTGAACCATTGTGTAGATGTTTTCGTTCTTCCACATGTCCAAAGAAGTAATAGGCTCAATCTGGAATGGGTCACCCGCGATAATAAATTTCTTCGGCGTCTTCTTGTACAGCGGGAAAATAATATAAGCGATTGGTATCATTGATGCCTCATCAATTATAATGTAGTCCCAGTTGATACCATTCAGGAATATTCTTGCTCCCTGCGGCATAAAGAAGTCATAAGGAAATCTTGCAATTGTGGTTACAGTAACATGCTTCGATAAGGTTCTGATATCAAATGTCTTATCACGGTAAACTGGACTCTGCTCGATTTCTTCATCGCCGGTTGCGCCAAATCTAACCAGCCAGTTATTGTATGACTTATCTTGCTCAGACACTTCCATGATACGTCGTACCAGAACATCAGCAGACTTATTTGTCGGAGTCAGTACAAGTACCTTGCATTCACGATTATTCTTCATCAATGGCAGCAACACATTTTTTGCAAGATGAGTTGTTTTTCCGGTTCCAGGAGGGCCAAAGACAAACTCAATATTCTCACACAGGTTTTGCTGCATGTCGTAGTCAGGCTCAAATTCAAATTCATTGAACTGCTTACGAAGTTCTTCTAATAAGAAAGCCGGACTCTTTGCGTCAATGGTAGCTGATGTAACGGATGACAGATCAATCCCTGTGATGTCATCAGCATTCTTCATTTTTACGCGCAAGGTATAAGACTTGATGTTTGCGACCTCAATAGCAACCGTCTTTGTCTGATCGCCCATATGGAGCACTAATGGAATATCTGCCAGGTCTTCCATGAACTGCGGAATATACTGGTTCGGATGCTTCAATACCAATGTGCGTTTGGTTCCAGGCTCTCTCTCAACCTTTGCAAAACTAATGGAAACCTCACGGCTTCTCGAATTTACTTCACCGCTGTTAACGCTTTCCATCTCAAGAAGAGTTGTAAACCAGGAATACGAATATCTCTTTGCTTCGAGCGCCTTATTCTGCAGCTCTTCAAAATATGTAATCTTATCGATTTCCGCTGCGCTCTTCTGTTTAGCACGTTCGATCTTTTTGCTGTAATCAACAACCAAAGGCATGTATTCATCCTGGTCTGCGTCATCGTCGTCCTCCGGAACATAGGAAGGTTCTGCAGATGGCTTATCCTTTGTCCTTCTTGCGATGTCCTCAATAACATCTGTTGTTGCTTTATTTATTGGATTTCTTTCACGAGGCGTCTTAGGCTCGGTTTCTGTTTCATCATCGTCATCATCGAATAAATGATCCACGTCCTTAGCCGATCCAGAACCGCCACCCATACTATCTGTTTCCTGATGGGCAGTCTGAGCCTGCTCTGCTGCACGCTTCTGGGCTTCCTTTTGACGCTTGTACTCCCTGAACTCTTCCAGGTCATCCTCGTCTTCGATACCATACGCTTTTAGCTTATTTGCAAGAGCAATTTTCTCGCGCTGTTCATCTGTAAGGTTGCTGTCATCCTCGTCCTCATCAGAGTCATATTCAGGGAAATCCTCTTTTTGAACACCGAGGAAGTCCATTAACTGATCTGCATATTCGGAAGAAGTGTCATATATTTCAGCAAGGGAATCTCGATAAAGATCACTTGGAATTACAAAATCTCCTGCGGAGTCCTTTAACCAACACTTGCTTTTCAACAATTGTGAGTCCAATGATTCATAATAATCGTACTGAGACGAATAGTAAAAATACCTTACTGTCCCACGAAGAAGGGACCCTATTGAACTCCACCTATTACAGTTTGTCTCTATTATATTTAATAATGCATTCCATAATATGACTGATTTAGTTTCATCCTGATTTTTCTCAATATAATCCAGTAACTCTCTGCATCCATCGATTACAGGTTCTTCCCATGAGTGTCCTCTCGTTGAATGAGGGAGAGGAAGATCCTTTCGATCGGAAGACCAATAGTCAACGCTTTGCTTTTCGATTGAAATAGTTCTTTTAATCCCCAGCTCAATCAAAAAAGATAATAACTGCTTCTCTTTTGCCGGTCCAACCAATTCTCTGTATTCATCCAATGCCAGGAAACGAGTGTCCTCTTTTGTCTCAAAATACATCCTCAATTCTGGAGTTGGCAAATACATAGAAGCGGCGCTGCCTCGATACGGCTGGTCGTCATCTGGATCATAATACGTCAAGAACTCATAGTCCTTAATCATACTTACAAAATCATCAACCTCGTCATTGGAACACTTGCAGTAATAATTGAAGAACATCATGAAGTGCGGATCAGTGTCGATCTCGCCACCTTTACGATACAGAGGCAGAATGATGTTATAAATCTGATCTTTCAAAGAAGGCTTCTTTACACCAATTCCTTCAATGAACTTTTTAGTATCTTCATTCTCAAGAAGCTCCGAATTAACAACCGTATACCCGTCTACGTTCTTTACCGGCAAGAAAAGGATAAGCTGTTCATCTTCATCAAAGGCCGCCACAGCCTTTCTATTCTGATCTAAGAAAATAGGCTTCTCGGAAATAATCTCTGTTCTATGTTTTGTTTCAGAAAGCCACTTATAGAAACTATGAAGCCATTCAATTGTCTGCTTCTCTATAAATGCCTTTGTGATACCTTTTACGTTTTCCAGGGTCTGACGAACTCCAAGAACACGGTTATAGTAGAAATCCCTGCTACGACCATTAATGATTGCGTCCTCGTTCAGGTTGGTTTTTACGAGGTCCTCAATGTAACTAAACAGCGCCTTGTTATTTCTCTGGACTTCGTCACGACCTAATGTAACAAACACCCAATGAGCGTTCGGGTTCTCAGTGATTTCAGCTAATTGATCATTAGAAAACAACTGAGTAAGCTGAGGTACCGCTGCCCAGTAAGAATTCTCTGTTTCTACATAGCTATCGCAGGACGGAATGAGCGCGCTGTTCATGAATTTATCTTTGATTGCTTCAAAGAATGGCAAGAAAGACACTTTTCGTTTGTCTGTCGGATCACTAAAGACATCTTTGTCAGTAGGAATAATCGTAACGATATTATCCTCGATCAACCTGGAATCAGCCTCGATTCCAATGTCCCTAAGATGCTCCAGTGCATCAGCAGAAAGCGCAGCTAAACACTTGATCATCTTGTCGTTATGAGGTACGCCAGCACGGATTCCTTCTCTACTGTCTGTAAGCAGGAATGGCGCATGCATGATGAAATTTAAGTTGGTTACTTCCTTTGTAGGGAAGAAACAGAAAGCCGGCTCATTCACTGGGCACAGATGGCCATACTTATCCATAAAGAATCCGACCGAATATCTTCTCTCACATTCATCCAACCGTGAAAACAACCACAGGTTCTCATCATAAAGTTCATCACCGTCGTTCTGGGTCAGCACAATGTGTTCAGCAGTAGTTTCACCATATGTGAAAGTCTGTTTTATGTGCTTATCATACAGACCGAGAAGATTACTAAACTCAAACTCGATACCTTTAAGGTTTGTAAGGAACAGCAACGGGAACGACAGATTCTTCAGCTTGTCTGAAATGTCGTTATATGCTTCTTCTGCATCTCGCTCTTGATGATCAAAAGGAAACACAAATAAAGTCTCATCAACGCGTCGTCCTGGAAAATCACTGTCCAGCATGATCGGAACAATGAATCTTTCTATCTTAAATCTAAAATTCGGGTCATAGATGTGCGGCGTTGATGTGTACTGAAATACGGCTTTAAAACCAACGCCGAACTTACCAATCGACGCACCTGTCTTATTAGAATTTGCAATAGAGGTAATCGCATTAATATCACCAAGTGTTTTATTCTCTGAATCGATATCTTCATTTTCAGGGTTTGATACAGAGAAATGACGTGAACCATTATGCGCAAAAATCAACCTGTTTTCTTCAAGTATAAATCTTGCGTTCGTTGCGCGAGCATCATCAGCATTCTGTAATAACTCATAAATGAAGTGAGCCTGGTCTGAATATTTTTCAACTACGCTATCCTTGTAGCCCCTAACAGCACGACGTTCCAAGACATCAGCGATCTCCGCTCTGTCTTTTGATAGGGCTCTAAAGAATAATTCTTCTTGTTTATTCATACTACATACCTCTCTGGAGGGCATTTCATCCTTACTTGTTCTGGGCTATGATGGCAGCTGCAGCTGTTGTGAGATCATTGCCTTCATATGTAATTAGCAACTTGCCTGGGAAGTGTTTATTGTACCAGGATTCTTTCTTGGCCCAATGGGCCATATATTTCGGGTCATTTGTTCTTCCGACATGCTCCCAATAATACTCTTCACCTCTGAATTTTACAGTGAAGTCTGGGAGATACATCGTACCGTCTGGCGCGTAAAGAGGCTCCTCGTATTTGAAAGGAATGTCTCTATCAACCAGTAAGTTTGTAATGATTGCTTCTGACTTCGAACGGACGAAGTACTGAGACAATGTTGCGATCTTTTTACCGGATTCGTACCAGTTGCTACCGGAATAAAGAAGATCATCGGGTAACGGTTCGAATTTGAATACGGAAGAATTTATCTTTCTAACCGCAGATTTTTCTGCATGGCTCAGTGTTGTGAGTGTGCCGATATCCTGCTGCAGAAAAATAGTTACTTTCTTTTGTGCTCTCGTAATCGCAGTATAAAGAAGTTCCATCGATAACAGATGACTCTCTTTATGAGGAATTACAATATACACATAATCGAACTCTGATCCCTGAGACTTATGAACACTGATCGCATACGCAAGCTCCAGGTTATCAAGTACTTTCTGCTCAGGAATCCATTTACCATCCTTATCCTGACCAAGGTTTTTACCATAGTTATACCTGAGTCCTTTTCTTGTTTTTCCAGAAAAGGCTACCTGAAAACGTTCGACATTTCCTTGCCATTTATATTTTGGTGTTTTTCCAGGAGGAGCATATCTGTCCAGGCCATGAATATTGGTCAGTCCTATCTCTCCATTGAATACCTCTGCTTTAATGTTATTTCGGCTTGCATCTTCGTAAGCATAAGCCGGGTCAGACTGGGGACGATTTCTGAACTGGATAACCTTGTCGAAGTACCCAATTCCATCAAGCTGCTTTTTACTCCAATATCCATTGAATGTTTTTTGCATCAACAGGTTAATGGAACCAGTTCCATAGAACTCTCCTCGATATGGTGAAATTACCTGGATGATTTCAGTGTTGCTTCCACCGTTTTCATCGCGGATCATTTCCTGCCATAACTTATCAAATTTGAAGCCTGCCGCAGAAACATCCATTCCGGTGTATTTCTGCATATCTCTCACCATTACATTGGTAAGCAAGCTCTCAAGCTCCTCTTGTTCACTCCAGAAGTAAACACCGAGGTCCCTGTCTACATCTCCATTTCCTCGTTCGAGTATCTGTGAGAATAATTCTTCTTTTGATGCTTTCAGTTTTGCGGCTTCTGTTCCGTCAGTAATGCATTGATGTTCCTGAATGAAAATATCAGCCAGATCTAGTATGCCACGTCCGTTTCCTTCAACTCTATTAACAAGCTGACGAATATTGTCTGTAAGCGTTCCAACATTGGCCGGGTATTCTTCATTTAACCAGTCTATGGTATCCGCAAACACCTTTCCTCTTCCGATTGGTGGAAGCTGGTTTGGGTCACCGATTAATATCAATCTCTGGATGCTATTCCAGTTAATCGCTCTGAATAATGTGGCCAATAGGTTCAGATCAATCATAGAACACTCATCTATGATGATGGTATTGATGTCCTGGCTGTCCTTTCCGCCGCTACGCTTCAATGTGAAATTTTTATTGATCCATCCATTCTTTGCTAAATAGGAATGAAGGGTCGAAGAAGGTTTTCCAGTTTGCGTCTTTATTCTTTCTGCTGCTTTTCCTGTCGGTGCCATCAATAAGAAGCTGGTACCAGCGCCATGTACTCTCTCGATATTATCAAGAATGGTTTTGATGACCGTTGTCTTTCCTGTTCCAGCTGCACCTGAAAGCACGCACAAAGGTTTTGCAAATATCTGCATACAGATTTCCGCCTGGTGATCCAGGATTACATCGTATTCTGCAGCCGCTTTCTTTTCTAACGGAGAACCAGATACACGCAATCCCTTCTTAAACTTCTCTGGAGTAATTGCCATTCTTAAAGGAATGTCCGGTCTATCTGCTAAATCTCTCAGTGCATCTTCAACAGTTCTTTCGTCCTGATAAGTCTCTTTCAAATACAGGTACAGAACATTATTATCATCTTTCTTCTGAACCAATGCGCCATCCCAGATGTCCTGCTCGATGGCAAAGTTCTTCATTCTATAGACATAGCGTTTCCATTCAGGTAAGCGGTCAACTCTTGCATTTACAATTTGAAGAATAGTCTCTGCCTTGCCAAAGGAATGGGCTGCAATTTTATTCAATTCATCAACGCAAAAAGCGCGCATTCGTTCAGTTGATCCGCAATCCAAGAGTTCGTCGATGCCATACTCCGGAGACGGAATGACGCCGTTATCAATCTTGTAAAACGGAATAATATCATCGGAGTCATAGCCGACATATTGTTCGAAAATAATATATGGATTTTCCTGCATTTCCGCGATTGAGGCTGTAATAGATACATTCTCTCTATCGTCAGAAATGATGGATTCTACCTGATCTGCCCGTAGATCAAATCTGGACAGAATATTGAACATGAAGTCGACTGTTTCTTCGTCCATGAGCTGATACTCTCGACGAATCTTTTTGAGCTCAGCTTTTGGTAATGAGATGCCACGAATATCGTCTCGATCTCCCTCCAAGAATTCTCTGGTCTCTTCTCGATACGCTTTCATATCATCATCGACAGATAAACCAACATACGAAGAAACAAAGCTGTGTAATCCTAACCTCTCCATTACAGAAGGAAATCCCGGATATGCTCCTCTGGCTGACCACAATTCGTTAAGAACGCTATTCAGCCAATCTTTACGTTTGTTCCAGTCCTCACAGTCATCTCCAATTTCGATTAAAGCATCAACAACCGCGATAAGTTGATTAACAACTTCAATTGCATCATCGTTGCAAACTTCTCTGCTACCATACTTAAATGGAGCTCTATTCTGAGGTTTTAATACAAGACGATTCAATATATCTTCATCGTCCATGTATTTCCACAGAGGAATACAAAAGCCTTCATCTGGATAGGTTGATGTTACTGGCTTCTGCCATACAAATCCACCGGCATATTTCCTCTGTACTTCTTTACTTGTATTGTCGTAATAATATGTGTCCCCTATTTTATTTACGCGGGATACGCCTACAACGACATAATTATTTTCTTCGTTTTCACTGAACGGATTACTATATCCTGCGTAATAAAAAATCAGCGATTTACCAGGTTCAAACTGAGAAAAATACTTTTCTGCACCTTCTTTTCTCTTGGCATAATTGTACTTTTGCGAGCTTTCACCTTTGGTCTCAACAGCATCGTTATACATAGCCTCGTAGCACCAAGTACAAACGGTTGATGGAGGCAATGTGATATTGATTGCATCGGCATCACTTTCTTTCCAGAAACTCGGAGGATCAACCTTGACCGTAATTGTATCTTTTCCGAACGCATTAACGCTCAACCCGCATGCAACCTTACACGGAAGCATGGAACAAGGCTCTCCCGCATGTGCTGTCTCGAATTCAAGATCACGTGTTCCGGCAATTAAATCACCAGGATACGAATGCTGACCAATGCAATATGAATTTTCACATGGTTTTTTACAGACATGGCCATTCCATCCATCACTATGCCACGCTAAACGTATGCTCATATGTGTCGCCATACGTGTACCTCCCAAATAAAAGTCCTGGGCAGTCTTTCATACATCCCATTCTACAAAACTTGCTGTCCCATTATCAGGACTCATTAGAAATTGAGAGCTTTTCTCCTGATCCCAGTGTATATGATTGCTCAAATTTCACACCGAGCACATTTCCAATATCCATCAGTTCATCTGTAGTGACCGTTTCTCGCTGCAGTTTCTTGTTAAAATTCTGCGGAGACTGTCCGTGGCGCCTTGCTAATTCAGAAATACTGATGCCTTTTTCCTTGCACAAATCTTTTATTAAACTTGATGTACTCATAATTTCACCCTTTTATAAAAACAAAAGGCCTAATGACCCACAATCGTTAAACAATATTATAAACCAAATGGTTGTTAAATACAAGATGTAATACATTGCCTGAATGACCATATAACAAAAAAGCAGGGCCGAAGCCCTGCGCCATGTTGTTCTTATCTTTGGATGTCCAGATTGATTCTCGCCTTAAAGGAAATCGTGAATTTGTCGTCGTAAATTCGGATGCCCTGAATATAGCTTCGCACCATACTCTCATCGTATTCAGTCAGTTCCGAGAAATGCTCCTCAAGCAATGTGCCCATCTCCTGGATGCGCATTTTGTAGCCTTCTGTCTGCGCCTTTTCCACCAAAATTTCCTGCTTCTGTGCCCGCAAAACATCAAGATCATCTGCGAGTGCAGAGTAGTCCTTTTTCTCTTTGACCAGGGCAGCCAGTTCACGCTGCTTTGTAATAAGGATTTCATTCAGCTCCGCGAGTTTCTCATCGGTTTGGTCTGCTCTAACCACCTGCTCGATATTCTCACTTAGGATGTCCTGCATTGAAGCAGAACATCGCATTGCCAGGTTGATTGCCTTGACTGTTGCCATCTGGAGCTCTTCTTCCTGGACCGTTAGCGCATCGCAGGCTGTCGGACCTTGTTCTACTCTGGTGTAGCATCGCCACACGTTTGAGCGTTTTCCACGATTGTTCCAGGCAATGCGACGATAAATGTCGCCGCAGCGGCTACAGGTGCAAAGGCTTGATAGAGCGTACTTGCTGGAGTAGACACGTCGCTTTTTTCCATTCCTTTTTCTTTACATAAGCTCTTAATTAAATTCGAAGTGTTCATACTTTCACCTTTTTCACTTGAAGCTCAGCAACTTTAGAATATACTAAATCTATACTATATTATATACCAAATAGTTGATATTTTCAAGATGTCCGGGCTATAACTTGCAGTCCGTTCATAGATAAAAACATAAATAAAAAAAGCAGCAGAGCATAAACCCTGCTGCATGAACTCATCTCATTATCTTGTTATTTCAACATCAATTCCCGCTTTAAAGAATACGTGGAATCTGTCGTCAAACACCCGAATTTCTTTGATGTATTTTCTCACCATCTTATCATCGTATTCAGTTAACTCATTGTTTGAGTCATTGATGAAGGCTTTTAACTCTTGGATCCTTTTCTTGTAACCTTCATTAGCCGCTTTTTCAACTAAAAGTTTCTGCTTTCTTGCTCGAATAATATCGATTTCATTTGCTACGGTAAGCTCGTCAGCCGTTTTGTCGAGGGTATCGTTGTTGTCCTTTAACTCCTTTTCAAGGTCGTTCAGCGTTGCCTGTGCGTTATTGAGCTTTATCTGCCACTGCTGTGTTCTGCGGTCATTTTCGCCGAAGGAAGTTGATGCGTTGTCGAGAGCCTGTTTCAGAAGTTCAATCTTGTTTTTCTGCTCGTCAATCTCTTTGCTAAGAACCTGATTTCGAGCGGTAAGTGCATCGACAGATTTATCGTTCTTATCAAACTGCGAGGAAACAAGCTTCATTTCAGAGCCGAGTACCTTGAAATTCTGATTTATTTCAGAAAGTGCTTTCTTGAATTCTTTCTCGCCCTCGACACCAATTTTGAGACCAAAGCTGTCTGACATTCTGTTCACCTCCTTGTTTTTGGGCATAAAAAAAGAGCCATAAGGCTCTGTGATAAATGCATATAAAAAGGAGTAACCCACGAAAGGTTACTCCTTGAGTTTTAATATATAGATAAACTGGAATTTACATTTATCTATACTCATTTGGAATTTCGATATGAAATGTCTCACACAATAGATTCACATCATGTACATCATTTTCATCAAATTCATATCCCAAATGGAACATTACTTGACTATATGGTTCAACACAAGAAACCTTTATCTCCTCAATTTTTCCTTTACCAGAAAAAGTTTCTACCGGAAAGTTATCCCCCTCATAAAGAATTTCACCTTCGCCCGTATATTCAAAACAATGCAAATCAACAATCCTGTTTTTCGCATCTTTCCATACAGTATGGTTCAATGTTGTATATTCCATCTTAATCTCATAAAAGTCATTAGCTTTCATTATCTCTATAAAGTTCTGATAATCTTTCTTCTCTACAAAAATATCAATATCGTTATGGACTCTTGACTGATGTCCAAGCAACGCATCTACCCCCCAGCCACCATCAAGAAAGACTTTAATCTCGGCATCTATCGCGAGTTGAAGAATCTGTTTTACATCTGTAATATTGACCATCTTATCATCTCCACAAATTCCGATTTATCGACAAGCCAATTATACCATACAACTCAATAAATCTCAATTCTTTTCAGAATACTTATACTCCATACGGAATAATATCATCAATTGTCAAATCTCGTTTTGGCTTTGCAAGTCCGTTGTATTGCTTATGACATTCAAGCAAATCAAGGAGCAGTCCAAGGGGCATTAGCATTGTTTCGTCAAGTGACAAATTCAGTTGAGCCACACCGTAATAAAGCAGTCGGGTAAAGAACTCCTCGTCACTTACCCGACTGCTGTGTTTTTTGTGTTGTCCTCGCTTTTGATGTTTCGCTTTGTGCCTTTATACATCGACTCCATAATTGCTGACTTGTACTCAGCCAAATCAAACGGTGAGGTTAATAGCTCGACCTCGTCCTCATTAAGCAAAGGCTTTTTGTCATCGGGATTTTTAAGGTTGTGAATGAGAACGCTCTGATTTGCAAGCAAGGTAATGAGCCAGATAACCTCATCAAGAGCCATTTCAAAGTTTTCACTTTTCATCAGCTTATCACCCAAATTCTCAAGGCCTCCGTACCTTGCAGCAATTTCCTTTGTAGCCTTTGTAGTTAAAACAAGGCTGTATTCATTTTCACCGATTTTAATTTTTGTACTTCTTTCGCTGTCCATAGCTTAACCTCCGTTATTAGCCTGCTGAGTAAACAGGCTCGTAAACCTGTTTGTACCAGTTTGAAATTGTGGTTGAATTAACTGCGGTATCGTCCTCATTTACCTCTGCTTTCCACGGGTGCTTGCCCTGTGTGTCAGGCTTGTTTCTCCTTGTCACCGTACCCTCGATTGACGGAGTGGAAAACTCTATGCTTTCGCCCTTAGTGGTGAGATTTGTTGCAGGAATACCGAATTTAACTCTGTAAAGCCAGAAGTAACGATATTTGCCGTTTGACTTTTTTGCTCTGAAACCTACTGCGACAGGTGTTCCTCCGTCCTCACCTGCGGAAATGAGAACCTTGTTGCTGTCGATTTTCGCACCCGTCAAATCCTCTGCAACAGCAGTTCCGATATCGTCAATGCCGAGTGTCAGCGTTCCGCTTTGAAATTCCTTTACAATTTCCGATGCACCGTCATCAGCGTAGAGTGTTGCCTCGGCAAGCTCTATTGAAAGCTCCGCAGTCATAGCTTTTGCGAGAGGTACAGGTGTTGCATAGGTTTCTTCGCCGTTTTCATCTTCTGTAATCTTTGAATAAAATAGCTTATCCAGTCCGATTGTTGCCATTAAAATTCCTCCATTCTATATGTTTTTGCCGTATCTATGGCATAGTGGTGATAGCCGGTATCATTTTCGTGTCCGACATACCGTCTGTCTGTGATTGTAATGTCAGCTTTAAAAAGAGCCGTGACTAACATATATTTTAAAGCTGTGTAATTGCCCTTTGAAAATATCGAGATTCGCACCTCTTGAATTTCGTATTCAGGCATATTGTCGCAGTGCATTTCAAAGCTGTCGACAAGAGGTGTCAGCACAATGTATTCATCAGGCGGCGTGTCCGAAAACACACCTGTTTCAACCTTGACTCCGCAATTTTCTGCGATGTCCTTTAACTCGGACAGCAGGCTCATAGGTTCTTTACCTCCTGTTCGAGAGTTTCAACCATAGCTTTTACACAAGCTTTTTTTGATGATGTTCTTGCAGGCTTTAAGAAAGGCTTAGGTGGTTGACCTTGTTTGCCGTATTCAATGATGCTTGCAATTTTAGCATTGCTTTCACCGTCATAACGAGGCTCCTTAAAGCCTATCTTGATGTTTGCATTTCCGTTATCGTCAATGAGGACAGGAGAAAGTCCGAGGGAGCGTTCAAGCTCACCTGTAGAGCGTGATTCTGTTTTTATGTCCTTACCGATTACGGCAGAGAGATTGCTCCTGACCTTTGCAAGAACAACCTCACCGCCGGCATTAAGTGCCTTTTCGCAAATTTCATCTGTTTTATCGCCGAGCCGGGATAGCTTTAAAAGAAAGTCCTCAGGCATCTTCACATCAACCTTAGCCACTGGGTTCTACCTCCTTTGCAAGCACTTCAATGTACATATTTCTGCCTTTTACATTTTCAACCGATGTGATTTCAAATTTTCTGTTGTCGCAAAGTATCAGCATATCGGTTGTTACTTCTGTGTTTGGAATACATCTGAAACGAAACAGGTCGGTAGCAGTTGAAAAGGTGGCTCTGTTTGCCCATTTTTCACTTCCATGCCGACCTTCACGATATGCTCTGACCTTTGCAACTATTTTCAGGTTTTCCGTTTTGAAACCCTCATCATCGGTATCAATGCTTTTCCTTACGATTTCAATAAAAGAATTCATCTTACCGAAACTCATACCTGCCACCGCCTGTCAAGCCTTAAAAGAAGATTTACAGTATTCCAGACCTGTGCAGATGCATTTGTGCTGTCAGCGAAAAAGCCGCCTGTTGAGCCATCTCTGCTTTCGTAGAAATGGCTCGCAAGCATAATTACGGCTTGTTCTGTTGTAGGCGGCATAGGGTTTTCGCTGTAGTAGTTTTCAGGTATGTGCTGATAGCTTTCGGCATAGGAAACGGCGGCTGTTATGTACATTTTCAGAAGCTCATCATCTGCATTGTGTTCAAGGATAAGGTTCTGCTTTACCTTTTGTAAAAGCTCATCAGTCATTTAATGTACTCCTATCAGCCTGTTGGTGCTACAGTGCCTTTCATCTTTAAGATCTTTACAGCTTCCGGTAAAATCAGTCTTGCATCAAGTCGCTTTGTTGCAAGGAAACCTACCTGTCCGTTTGCCGCATAAAGTTCATTGAGTCGCTTAAAGGTTACACCCTGTCTGTCGCCAATCCAGTAATATGAAAGGTCACCGAATGCAATCGGCTTTGTGCCGGACGCTGCATTTGCGATTGATGTTGATGTATAAACAGGCTTGCCGAGAAGAGTGTCGGTTTCACCGTCTTTGATTGACGGCTGCCATAAATACTGACCGTTGCTGTCCTTTAGTTTTCTGATACTGTTTACCGTACTGTCATTTAAAAGCCAAACACCGTTTTTACGGTAGGGCGCTTTAAGACTGTAATAAAGGTCGATAAGCTCATCGGCAGTGATAGTTACCGTTGATGCAGCTGTCACACCGACTTCACCGCCCTCGCTGTCATCAAAAATTCCGTAAGGCTTTGCACTGCCGTCACCGATAACAAAGGCTTCCTCTTCGGCTTCACCGATTCGTCTTGCAAACTCCTGATTGAAGTAGCTTTCAAGGTCGAATGCAGAGTCGTTCAAAAGCTCTTCAGATACCTTGATTAAAGCACACAGCTTATGAGCACCGATTGTTTTCTGACCAAATGATGTATCGCTGTCGGTAATTGCAGCGTTTTCCTCAGTCCACATCGCCTTACCTCTTGTAGCAACAACAGGGATTTTGTGTGCGTTTGACGCAGTTGTAAAGGTATGTGCAAGCTGACGGATTACAAGCTCTTCATCAAGCGCCTGTACAAGTGTGTTTTCAAAGGTTTCCGGCACAAGAAAACCGCCCTCGCTGTCAACACCCTCACTGAGAATGTTTCTGACCTCCTGCGTAGAGCGGTTTCTCATTTGATTCCAGAATGCTTTGTTGTACTTTTCAGAAGCAGTGCCTGTTTTACTCTCACGATTGGCGTTATCGGGTTTTGAAACAAGGGGTGTGCTTGTCGGGAGATTTAACTCTCTTTCAAGGTCGTCTGCTCTTTGCTGACGCTCAATCTCGTGACCAAGGTCAACAATATCCTTTTCCATTTTTTCATAAGCTGCGGTATCTTCCGCCGAAAGAATACCCGTTTCATTTCTGTGGGAATCAAGGAATGCTTTTGCCTGTTCCCAGATTTTTGCTCGTTTCTCACGAAGTTCGTTAATTTTTGCCATTGTAAAATTCCTCCTTAAGGTTTTAATAAATTAAGTCTTTTTTCAAGGTCTGTGATGTCTGTTCCTGTGTTTCTTGAAACATTCTTTGAATAGTGCTCTACAAGCTTGTTTTTAAGAGCCGTATTTACCGCCTTGCGTGAAAACAGGACTGAATTTTCACAGGGGTTATTTTTATCCTTTTCCTCTTCGTCTTCGTCCTCGTCATCTTCCTTTTCTGGAAAAGCATTTCGTGAAATAATACCGTCTGCAAAGCCAAGCTCAATTGCCTTGTTTGCGTTCATCCAGGTTTCAGAATCCATTAAGTGTGACAGCTTTGCTCTGCTTAGTCCGGTCTTGATTTCATACGCATTGATGATACTTTCCTTAACCTCGTTAAGCATCTCAATAGCTTTCTGCATTTCGTTGTGGTCGCCCATAGCGACGGTAGCGGGGTTGTGTATCATCATTGTTGAAACAGGTGACATCAATACTGTATTTCCTGCCATGGCAATTACAGATGCAGCACTTGCGGCAATTCCGTCAATCTTGACTGTGACATTGCCCTTGTAGTCCATCAGCATATTGTAAATCTGTGCGGCAGCTACACAATCACCACCGGGAGAATTTATCCATACAGTGATGTCACCGCTACCGGAAAGCAATTCTTCCTTAAAAAGCTGTGGAGTAATATCATCGTCAAACCAACTTTCCTCGGCGATTGTGCCGTTGAGAGTCAGAACTCTCTCGGTCGGACTGTTCTGAGTCTGATTCTTCCACTTCCAGAACTTCTTCATTTTCTTCCTCCTTCATTTCGTCTGTGTTTGCAAATGCGCCTGCATTTTTAAGAGGCAGCATATTGCCGTTTATGAGGTACAAATCTCCGCCTTCCTCTGCTGATATGCGGTCGAGGTTTTCAAGCTCTCTGATGTCGTTTGCCGACATCCAGCCGTTCTGCCTTGCTGTTGCATATCCGTTCATTCGGCTTTGATAGTCACCTCTTAATAGTCCGTCAACATTGAATTTGCAAAAATACTGCTTTTTCTCATCAACAGTAAACAATGCCCGTGATAGGGATTGCTCCCATCTAACAACCCAAGGGTCAAGTGTGTACTTTACAAATTCAAGTGACTGCTGCTCAATATTAGAAAAGCTCGACTTTTCAAGGTCACCTACCATATGAGGTGGAACTCTAAAAATTCGAGCTATTTCGTTTATTTGAAATTTTCGTGTTTCAAGGAATTGTGCCTGTTCGGGCGAGATTGAAATAGGGGTATATTTCATACCCTCTTCAAGAACTGCAACCTTGTGTGCATTTGCGCTACCACCAAAGGACTGAGTCCAGCTTTCTCTTACTCTTGACGGGTCCTTAATTGTTCCGGGATGTTCAAGCACACCGCTTGGTGCGGCACCGTTTGCAAAAAACTTTGAACCATACTCCTCGCAGGCGATAGCCATACCGATTGAGTTTTTAGCCATAGCAATAGGGGAGTAACCCACAAGTCCGTCAAAGCCAAGTCCGGGAATATGCAGAACATCAAAGGGCTGTAGCCTTACAATCGACTTTTTATTGATTGGTGCATCATCGGTGCTTACTGTATATTCATAATACAGTCTGCCGTTTTCATCTCTGTCAACGGTCATACGGTCGGGCATAAGGGGATAAAAGGCTGTGACTTCACCCTTGCCGTTGCGTATAATTTGTGCGTAAGCGTTGCCCCACAATAGCAGATGCGTCATAAGGGTTTCACGAAACACAAATGATGTCATTTCCGGGTTCGGCTCATCGTGCAGCAAAAAGTACAGAGGACTGTCTGTTGCTTTTTCCTTGCCGCCACTGTCAGTGTATCTGTAAAGGTGCAAAGGCAGACTTGCAATCGCCTCCGACAAAATACGAACACAGGAATACACCGCCGTCATCTGCATAGCAGAACGCTGTGTCACGGCTTTCCCAGATGTTGTCCTGCCAGTGTAAAATGTGTAAGCACTGCCCGATGTTCTGTTTTTCGGCTTATCCCTTGAACGGAAAAGTCCTGAAAATATGCTCATAAATATCACTTTCCTTTCAATGGGTAAAAGAAAAGCACCTGCCTTTTTGACAGATGCTCTCAATATTAGTTTAGCTTAATGCTTCATCGATCGAATGTATCTCTGTAAGTCCCTTGGCTTGCATGCCGGCCTTAACCGCCCTAGACAGCCTGGACATTGATAAGAGTGCATCATACTTAGTGCAGGCGAGCAGCCGACTGACCGCATCGCGGAGCCAGGGGTATGTCACGTACTTATTGCCCGTCTGCTTTGCAACCTTCTTTGCAAGCTCCTTGTGTCTCTTGCCATATTTCCCCATCTCGAGCTGAACTGCGGCTAACGTACAAGCTGCTTCTTCTTCCTCGGCAGCAGATGAAAAATAATTTGGATTATAACAAGGGCTGCCCGCCGAGCCGTAATCTTCCCAGCAGATACAATCTGCATAGGGTATCAAGATGTCATCTATAGTTTTTGCGACGTCAATTCTATTTCTCATGTCCTATACCTCCTCAAGCAGATCAATGACTTTTTTTAAAGTATCTTCAGGTGCAGAAAGCATTAAGGATATAGCCTTAATTCTCATGGCATTGATTTCTTCTGATGCCACTGCTACCGGTCTTGTTTCAGAGCCTCCTATAATCTCTTCAGAAGACATCTTAAATAACTGTTTCCCATAGATATAGTCATTCAAAGCCCCTTCTGTGTCGGGATCGACCAGGTATGCGGAGAACAGACGCAGAGCCTTGCCGGGGAAAGGCAATTCACTGTCGCTCTCTAACGTAAGCTGCAGAGTACGTGGATCAACAATAGATTTTTCCGTTATTTTTTTGGGATTCTTTGCGATAAGGCTTTTTGTATTATAATTTTTTATGGCACTTTCAAACACCGGCATTATAGAATCATCAAAATCCGGGGCACTAGGGTCAGCAAACTGTATACTGATTTTGTACTTTCTCATGGTTTATTCCTCCTGTTGACTTTAGTTTTGTTTTGAACGTTCGAACGCAAAGTAACGATTAATAAACAAGAAATCGCCTTGCTTACAACAGTAGTATAACACGCCGTCAAAAAGAAGTCAACAAAAAATATTTTTTATATAAATAAAATTCCTCTGTCGTTATATACGCTTTCACTTGTATCATTCCCACAGCGAATTGCACGGTCGAGCGCCATAATCGTGGCAACGGCACCGTCAATTTTCTCTGTGGATTTTTCTTTGTCTGCTTTGATGTTTCCGGCAGGGTCAGTACGAATGAAGATGTTGTCCATATTCCAACGCAAAACAGGGTGACCGCCGTGGGCGATTTTCTGTTCAAGGGTTAGTTTCATAAGTTCCTTTGTGGGTGGTGACATATCCTTAAAGCCTTGTCCGAAAGGAACAACGGTGAATCCCATACCCTCAAGGTTCTGCACCATCTGAACTGCGCCCCAACGGTCAAATGCAATTTCTCTGATGTTGAATTTCTTTCCCAACTCTTCAATGAATTTTTCAATATAGCCGTAATGAACAACATTTCCCTCTGTGGTCTGCAAGTATCCCTGTCGCTGCCACACATCATACGGCACATGGTCACGCTTTACTCGCAAGTCGAGTGTGTCCTCGGGTATCCAGAAGTAGGGAAGAATGATATACTTATCTTCTTCATCAAGCGGAGGAAATACAAGCACAAAGGCTGTAATATCAGTTGTGGAAGATAGGTCAAGTCCTCCATAGCAAACTCTGCCTTTAAGCTGTTCTTCGTTTACGGCAAACGCACACTTATCCCACTTATCCATTGGCATCCAACGGACTGCCTGTTTTACCCACTGATTAAGCCTTAGCTGACGGAATGAGTTTTCTTCACCCGGATTTTGCTTTGCTGATTCGCAAGCGGTTTTAACTTTATCCATTCCGATAGTTTCACCCAGAGATGGATTGCATTTTTTCCAGACCTTCGGACTTGTCCAGTCCTCTGTATCATCTGCACCGTAAATTACCGGATAGAATGTAGGGTCGATTTTTCGCCCGTCAATAATATCCTGTGCCTTTTGATGAACCTCGTAGCAGATTGAATGTGTGTCTGTGCCGGCAGTTGTGATCAGAAAAAAGAGCGGCTGCATTCGTGCATCACCGCTACCCTTTGTAAGGACATCATAAAGCTTTCTGTTCGGCTGACTGTGCAGCTCATCAAACACAACACCGTGAACATTAAAGCCGTGTTTACTGTACGCCTCGGCAGATAGCACTTGATAAAAGCTGTTGGTTGGTTCGTAAATGAGCCGTTTCTGTGAGGCGAGTATCTTCACTCGTTTATTCAGAGCCGGACACATACGCACCATATCTGCGGCAACATCAAATACGATTGACGCCTGTTGTCTGTCGGCAGCCGCACCGTAAACCTCGGCTCTTTGTTCACCGTCACCGCAGGTGAGCAGAAGTGCAACAGCCGCCGCTAATTCGGATTTTCCGTTCTTTTTCGGAATCTCAATATATGCAGTGTTAAACTGCCTGTATCCGTTAGGCTTTAAGATACCGAACAGATCACGAATAATCTGCTCCTGCCAGTCCATAAGTTCGAACCGTTTACCCGCCCAAGTGCCTTTGGTGTGACAAAGGCTTTCAATAAAGGCAACGGCAAAGTCAGCGTATTCCTTATCGTAATAGCTGTCCTTTGCTTTAAATTTTGTAGGCTTGTAATTTTTAAGTTTTCTCGTAAAATCACCTCCAAAAGGGCATAAAAATAGCACCGATTATTTCTAACCGATGCTTGTTATATATCCAAAAATAAACTAATAAATATAAGATTTACATTCCCAATAATTCCTTCTTTTTTGTATCAAATTCTTCTTGAGTAATTGCACCAATATCAAGCAGGTTTTTAAATTTGAGTATTTCATCTGCAACTGATATATTAGATTTTTCAGATTGCTTGTCATTTTCGGTCACTTGATTTCGTCTATGTGCAACACTTATTTTTTCGTTTATATATGTATATACCTGTTTCATATGACTGTCATCATCAAAGAAAAACACTATATCTTCTGTAGGCTCACCGCAATACATACTGTTTCTAAATCTTAGAAATCCTAGTTCATCGCTGCCAACATTTTTATATTCTATACGGTCAAAATCGTTATAATTAATAGTGATGCCGCCTTTGACCAATCTAAATGATACTTTCCCATTGGATATGGAATTTGCAGCTACATTAACAGCTGCAGATGTTGCAAGAGAAATTCCTGCTTTTACAACACTGCCTGTTAAAAGACTTCTAACGAGTGTTTCTGTTCCAATATTAGATAGAATATTTCCGTTAGAACTCTTGTTAAGTTTTGCATACTTTTTTGAAATCTCATTTACATCAAAATCATCCATCGTTACTAGGACACAATGTGTTTCATAGACCTTGAGCAATTGATCAAGACCACCATCAACTATACGAAATAATCCTTTTTGAATTTTACCATCAAAATGTTTGTTAATACCGTCAATGATAATTGGAGGATATCCGTACTTGAATGCAATTTTCAATACTTTATTGCGATTCACTTCTACATCCTCATTACTTAAATAGTCTGTTTTCTTCCATTCTGAAGTATTAATTTTCGAGAAACACTTTTTGCAAATTTTTGCATTCCCAAATGGTTGTAGTGTTTGAATTACCTCACCACAAGCATCACACTTCATCATTCCTACAGTTTGCTGATTGAAAAAATTATTAATATCATCAATGACAATAGGTGGGAAATTTTGTTCGTATGCTTTTCTAAGAATTTTATTTCTTGTGTTTTCTGCATCTGCAAACTTTTCGTATGTTTTGAATTTCCATAAAGGACCATTAATCTTGAGAAAGCACGATTTACACACACTCGATTTTCCCAATTTTGCAGGTAAAAGAGATGATTTTCCACAAACATCACATTTTGACATATTTTTATCCCTCAATTTGACTTTGTTTTTTTGAAATAGCTTATATATAAAATTATAACTATTTCGTTATATAAAATCAATACATAACAAAGAAATTCTTGGCTTTTTACATATTGCATTGAAAAATTGTATCAAAAATTCTCTCCCGCTTCGTTTCATATTGGAATTTCCACTCTCTGCCTTGTTCGTCATACGCTGACCAGGTGCAGTAGCCGTTTCTGTCGGCTGTGTTTTCATATCTGCCTGTGCCGAAAAACTCGGCTGCAATTTTTGCGGCTCTGTTCCTTGTGATGTTGTTCATCTCAACCTCAACGCCGATTGTTTGCTTTTTCATTTCCTCGATTTGTCTTAATGTCTTTTCGCTCATTTTTTCGTCCTCCGTGATTGTGTGTTTTTTCCCTTTCGGTACACACATATTCGCTCTTTTTCGAGGATATATCAAGCAATTTTGAAAAGTAATATACACAATCTTTAATACAATATATTGTGTATTTTATAGTAGTTAAAACTGTATCTTGCGCACTTTGTCAATGCCATAAATCACATTAAGACCACATCCGTTATCCCAATCTATGAGCAGACTTGCCGTATCATCAACACCTTTTACAGTGCCTTTCGTTCCAACAGGCGGAGCTTGCACATCGTCCATTTTTACAAGCTCAACTCTTGTACCGATTGGATATTCCGCCCGTACTTTTTCAACAATATCTTTGCTTGGAAATTTCATCTGATTTTCCTCCTCAATGATAGTACTACATATATCACTCTGAACGGCTGAAATTGCAAGAGTTGTTTTTAAATTCTGCCAAATAAACAAACCGCCGAAAATCAGCGGTTTTAAGTGTGAGTATTAAACAGTAGTAAATATTTTTATTGGAACATTCTCATTTTTACAGTTTTCAATTACAAAGCGTGTTCCGTGGGATTTGCCGTCCCAAAAGGCGAGGACCATATCGGCATATCTTATTATTTGCAGATTTCTTTTTAAAGGTGCTGACCGTCCGTATCGTTCATATTCGGGCAGAAATTCTGTCAGCTTAATGTTGTGAGATTTTGCGTATTCTCTTGCACACCTGTCAATCCCTCTTGCACCGCCGCTGATTATTTCCGTTGTATCTTTGGGAAGATAGTCACCCAGATTGTTGATTGTAAGGTTTCGTGAACCTACTACTGCTACCTTCATAATTTCAATCTCCTTTTAAAAATATGACACCACTATGACACCATAATACCACCACTTTCGTTATGATGCAATAATTGCGTTAAAATGATGTCATAATAACATCGAGGAGATTTGATTATGGACGATAACATTTTAAGATACACACTCAGAGTAAACCGGACGCTTTTTCAGAAGTTCAGATATATTGCAGACTACGAAGGCCGTTCAGCCAATCGTGAGATTGAGCAATATATTAAGCAGAGGGTAAAAGACTTTGAGGAAAAGCACGGCGAGATTGAAGTGGATAAGGACTAAGAATTTAAGGGCGGGTATTCCGCTCTTTTTTTCTTTTGGAAACTATTCTGTTTCCTCAATACCTACCAAATCATCATATCGGTATGTAAGACCATCACGCACCACATACACATTTTCAGTAGTGCCGACCTGTTCAATATATCTTTTCACAATGACATCGCAGTATTTTTCGTCAAGCTCTGATGTGCAGCATATTCTGTTTGTCTGCTCACAGGCTATTAGTGTACTTCCGCTACCGCCAAAGGGGTCAAGGACGATGCAGTTTGCAACGCTTGAATTCTTTATCGGATATGCAATCAACGGAACAGGCTTCATTGTGGGGTGGTCGCTGTTTTTCTTCGGCTTGTCGAACTCCCATATTGTGGTCTGCTTTCGGTCGGAGTACCATTTGTGTTTGCCGTTCTTCTTCCAGCCGAACAGCACAGGCTCGTGCTGCCACTGATACGGACTTCTGCCAAGAACAAGGCTCTGCTTTTTCCATATGCAAGTGCCTGATAGATAAAAGCCTGCGTCTGCAAATGATTTTCTGAAATTTAGTCCCTCTGTATCTGCGTGGAAAACATAGATGCTTGCATCATCTGCCATAGCCTTTTCTGTGTTCTGAAATGCATCCAGCAAAAACTGATAGAACTTATCATTTTCAAGGTTATCGTTCTTGATTTTTCCGGCACTGCCTTCGTAGTTGACATTGTAGGGCGGGTCTGTCACAACAAGGTTTGCTTTCTTGCCGTCCATAAGGCGAGTATATGTATCTTCCTTTGTGCTGTCACCGCAGATAAGTCTGTGGTTACCGAGCAGCCAAAGGTCACCGCTTTTTGTAACAGGTGGTTTCTCAAGCTCACCCTCAACATCAAAATCATCATCTTTGACATCGTCATTATCATCGGCAAAAAGCTCTGCGATTTCAGTTTCATCAAAGCCTGTGAGAGATACATCAAAGTCAGCACCTTGCAAAGACTCAATTTCAACTCTCAAAAGCTCCTCGTCCCAGCCGGCATCCATAGCCATACGGTTGTCTGCCAGTATGTAGGCTTTCTTCTGTGCATCGTTTAAGTAGTCCACAAACACACAGGGGACTTCTGATATATTTTCTGCCTTTGCAGCTAAAATTCTGCCGTGTCCGGCTATGACATTGAAATCTCTGTCAATGATTACGGGATTGATAAAGCCAAACTCACGCAGTGATGAGCGCAGTTTCTTTATCTGCTCGTCACTGTGGGTTCTTGCATTGTTGATATATGGTATCAGCTTTTCAACGGGAACAAGCTGCATTTCTGTTGTTGTGTTCATACGCATACCTCCTTAAAAGTGAATTCAGACCTTTCTGTGCACCGTCAATATCTTCCGAAAGAGCCTGACCTTTGATTGTGCGATACTGTTGCTTTGAAAGATATGGTCTGCTGTTTTTAAGTTTTTTCATAAAGCTGTTTAATCTGAAATTCATATCAGTTTCCTCTCTTTCTTCTGAGCAACAACTCCATTGTGTCGTTGGGATTGTCCTCAAAAGGAACTGTGCAGTTTTCCTTCACGATGCCATAAATCTCATACCATATGAGGTTGGCGCTCTTTTGATACTGCTGCGACATCTGCACAAACGGAGAAGTAATAACACCGCCTGTGGTAGGGTGCTTGCCGAGCAATCCGTAGGTGCTTGAGACCATATTTTTTAAGAATACGACCTGCATAATGGCTCAGCGTTTTATTACGGCTACCCTCTAAAATAGGACCGGAATGTGTCGGTGCATCGAATTCTTCTTCAGAAGTATCCTCCACCAGAACACCATCTTCGATCTCATCCATAATGCTCATCCAGCCTTCATGCCAGGTAATCTCGTCAGCTTCACAGCCAAATAAGAAACGAGCCGCGTCAAGCGCATTGCTATCAAAGAAGGGGTACAATTTATACAGTTTTTCTTTTACTTTTGCATACGCCTCTGCGTCAGTAATTGGTTCAACAGGAAACATCACATGAAATCTAGGCGCCGCTGGAGATTTTCCCTTCGGCAACATATGATGACGGCTTGGCACTAAACAGTAATCAACGTCCGGAAAAAGCTCGTCCATCTTATCTGCTGTTATAAACTCCAGCTCATTTTCTGTATGGTCATTATCTACGTCCATGACGATAACATCAGATGAAATAAAATTGTCTTTGCTTCTATAGTTATCTTTATATGAAGCACAGACATGGTCTTTTTTGACTGCCTCCTGTAACACCTGTGGATTATCGACTTCTACCTTATGGGGATAATCGCAGTTCGAAGCATTTCCAGTGCAGTTCGCTGTGTAAATAACAAAATTCATTTAACAATCCTCCTGTATTCTCTCTGGCCCAATATCCAGAGCTTGATTTGTTTCTTTGCACGCACTGTCAAAATATCTGATTTTTTTACGGTGCTTCTTTGCCTTTGCAATCTCCATGCACATACCTTTGGAGGCTTCATCACCAAACACCCACAGCTCGTCGCACTTACCGAGAAAAACCTTATCCATAAACAATGCCAATTCACGTTCACTGTCCTCGTGCATATACAATGGAAGTAACAAATGTGGCGCCAATGGTATCGCCCCCTGATCCACTGCAAATCTGCTATAACGTTTTGCAGCTTCTGTGTTGGTAACCGTATCGCCGGAATACTTCGAGCAGATATACACCAGCGGCAGATACTTCTTTTCTACTTTCGTTACGTTTGCGATTGCTGTAGCTGCAGTTGGATCTGGATAGCCTTCCTGATTCAAACCGAATACGCTCATCGCCCTCACACTCCTTTCGTTAAAAGATAGAAGATTTTTCTTCTTCAACTTCCTAAGGGGATTTGTGAGGGCGGATTCCGGTGTTTCAAAAAATTTTTTATTTTTTATTTGCAATTGAGGACCTGAATACAATATTTACAGTCGAAGAAGCTGTTTGTCGTGTCCAAGTTGGTGATTTCAAAGACAAGACCTTCTCACTTCCTGACCTGTATGGAGATGCATGGACGTTAGAAAGAGGCATGGCAGGCGTTTTCGGAAAGAACTTCTACAATTACATTTCTGAACACACTGAGCTTGGTATCAGAGCTCAAGGTTATGACAAAAAAACACGACGTGAAATTTACATCTATGAAAAGGAGGACTAATCCATGAACTATCGAATCAGACGCACTATTGAAAGATACATTCAGACTAATGGACAACAGGACACACGCGATGTGATCGCCCTGTTTGCTAAGCGCTTCAATACTACTAAGCAGCGCATCAGCGGCAACATCAGCTGTATGAAATGCTGTGAGCAAAGCATCAACATTATTCCAAATAAGCCACACAGCATCATGTACTAATAAGAATCAACTTGGGCCAGCAGGTAATCTGCTGGTCATTTTTTATGCCAGGTCAAATCGCTACCTCATTAAAAGCGAAATGGCCTGGCATTTTTATTTTCATTTATGCCGGAATTTGACTCTCCGCTTTCCCTTAGGAAGTTAAGAAGGATACAAAACACCAACTTCCAGAAAAATTTCAAAAAAATTTATCGGAAGCCGGAATTTCCTTCTTGGAATCCCCTTAGGAAGTTAGAAAGGCAAAAGCCAATCGGAAAGCGAGGTTGAGACTATGGTAACCACAAGAGAAAAAGCCAGTCCTATTGATGCCACTGATGAAGAGCTAATTGATACGCTCATCGCCATCAGCGTCGTAGCAAAAAGACTAGCTGCAAATCTAAGACAAAAATCGACAAAAGAAAGTGAGGATGTGTCAAATGACTAAGACGGATGAAGTAAGTGGAGCGTTAGATAACGTAATCGCAAAGGGAGACGACTTCCTTGGTATAGCAAAAGACTTTATTGCTGCTGTAGAAATTCTGCTTATTGCAGCAACCGGTTTGAAGGCCCTCCTTGATAAAAATGGAGGTAACCAGCATGAGTAAGATGTCAAGCTTGGATCTGGTATTAGATGAAATGATCACTGCAGGTCAAAAGATGATTGAAGCCGCTACTGCTTTAAAAGAAATATTCTCAGAAACCGCTGTACCGAAAAAGGCGACAGAGGCTCCTGTAAAAGAAGTAGCCCCAGAACCTGAAATTAAAAAGTATACCTTCCAGGAGGTACGCGGCATTATGGCCAGTCTCTCAGGTAAAGGCAAAAAGGCTGAAGCAAAAGCTCTCTTAACTAAATACGGTGCTTCCCGTTTAAGTGAAGTAAAAGAAGCTGATTATGCTGCTTTGGTGGCTGAGGCCGAGGTGATACTCAATGACTAAGCATGCATTCCTTTCTGCATCAGCCTCGCACCGCTGGATTAACTGTCCACCTTCCGCGAAGCTCTGCGAAAGTATAAGGGATGAGTCTTCACCTTACGCACAGGAAGGCACCGATTGTCACGAGTTATGTGCTTACCTTGTAGAAAAGGCCTTAGGAAAAGAAGTCACTGATCCAACAGAAAACCTTACCTACTACAACGGTGAAATGCAAAATTGCGCTGAAGAATACTGCAACTACGTACTTGAGCAATATGAAAAAGCTAAAGAATACTGCAGCGATCCAATGATATTCATTGAGCAACGTTTGGACTTCTCTCGCTGGGTAGAAAATGGCTTCGGTACCGGTGACTGTGTCATTATTGCTGATGAGGTACTTCACATTATTGATTACAAACATGGCCTTGGTGTCCTGGTAGAAAGCGAAGGCAATACCCAAATGATGTGTTATGCCCTTGGTGCCTTAGAAGCCTTCGAGGATTTATACGACATCAACCGTATCGAAATGACAATCTTCCAGCCACGTCGTGAGAACATCTCCACTAGCATCATCAGTAAGGACGAGCTTCTCACTTGGGCCACAGAGGTTTTAATGCCAACTGCCGCACTTGCCTATGAAGGAAAAGGAGAATTCAAAGCCGGCGACCACTGTAAGTTCTGCAAAGTAAAAGCTACCTGTAGAAAACGTGCTGAGACCAACCTTGAGCTTGCAAAGTACGATTTCGAGATGCCTGCTACCTTAGATGATTTTGAAATTGCTGCTATCCTGCCGCGAATCGACCAGCTTATCTCCTGGGGAAATGACATCAAAGAGCACGCACTTTCAAAAGCCCAGTCCGGTACCCACTATGACGGTTTCAAACTGGTGGAAGGCAGAAGCAATCGTAAATACACAGACGAAACTGCAGTTGCTGCTACGGTATCAGAAGCGGGCTTCGATCCATATGAGAAGAAGCTACTCGGAATCACAGCCATGAGCTCACTTCTTGGAAAGAAACAATTTGAACAGCTATTAGGCGGACTTGTATATAAGCCGCCAGGTAAACCCGCACTTGTTCCTGAAACCGACAAAAGACCGGCCATGAACACAGCTGCAGATGATTTTAATGACAATTAACAGGAGGAAAAAATTATGTCTAAAATTGCAAACCCTACAAAAGTTATTACTGGTGTAAACACAAGATGGTCCTACGCAAACGTATGGGATCCCAAGTCAATCAACGGAGGTGCACCTAAATACAGTGTGTCCCTCATCATTCCTAAGTCTGATACGGTAACCGTAAACAAGATTAATGCCGCTATCCAGGCTGCTTACGAGGAAGGTGAATCCAAGCTCAAAGGAACTGCAAAGGTTTGTCCTGCATTAGATGCTATTAAAACGCCTCTTCGTGATGGTGACAAGGAAAGACCTGGCGATGAAGCCTATGCCAACAGCTACTTCATCAACGCAAACTCTGCTACAGCACCTGGCATCGTAGACGCTGACCGTCAGGAAATTATCGACCGTTCTGAGGTGTATTCCGGTGTGTATGGCAGAGCCAGCATCAACCTTTATGCCTTCAATTCCAATGGCAATCGCGGTATCGCTTGCGGCCTTAACAACTTGCAGAAGATTCGTGATGGTGAGCCTCTTGGTGGCAAGTCCAGAGCAGCTGATGATTTCGCAACAGACGATGATGACGATTTCTTAAGCTAAGTAACAATATACCCACGGCTAGCAGCGGTACTCCTGCTGCCAGTCATCTAAGAAAAAGTGAGGTATTAAAATGACAAGCTTAGAACATACAATGCTTTATATGTGCTTTGGCGCTATGTCCGGTTGGATGCTGTGCAGTATGGGATTTATCATTGCTGACATCATCCGCAATGTAAAACGAAAAATCAAAGAGCGTCGTGAAAAAAAGCAGTTAGCGTCAAACGAAAAAACTAATAACGAGTAAAATGTGACGGGTGGCAGGGAAAAGGCTCTCTGCCACTTGTTTTATTGGAGGTTCATATGACAATAAATGAAATGTCCATCGACTTAGAAACCTATAGCAATGTTGATATAAAGAAAAGCGGCGTATACAAATACGCTGAAGCCGATAATTTTGAAATACTACTCTTTGCCGTTTCTATAAACAACGGTCCTGTTGTTGTATATGACATTGCCTGCGGTGATGTGCTTTCCGATGATATAATCGACGCACTGGTTGATGATACTGTAACCAAGTGGGCTTTTAACGCAGTATTTGAAAGAGTCTGTATTTCCTATTGGTTAAAGAAGCACTATCCTGATAAATTCAAAAGCTACAGCGTACCGGAGGATACTGTTGGTAATTACCTGAACCCAGAATCTTGGCGCTGCACTATGATTTGGAGTGCTTATATGGGACTTCCGCTTTCTTTAGAAGGCGCCGGCTCTGTACTTGGCCTTAAGGACCAGAAAATGAAAGAAGGCAAGGACCTCATAAAATACTTTTGTGTCCCATGTAAGCCTACTAAAAGCAATGGTGGTAGAACTCGCAACCTTCCTCATCATGCGCCGGACAAGTGGGCCGTCTTCAAATCCTACAATAAGCGTGATGTTTTAACTGAAATGGGGATAAAAGAAAAACTGCATAAGTTCCCCGTTCCTGAATTTTTATGGGACGAATACCACATTGACCAGCAAATCAATGACAGAGGTATTCTTGTAGATATGCAGCTTGTTGAAAACGCGATTACTTTTGATGAGCGTTCAAAAGCTGACATATCATCACAATTGAAAAATATAACTGTTCTTGATAACCCAAACAGTGTTGTTCAGATGAAGGCTTGGTTATCAGAACAGGGGTTCGAAACAGATACACTTGGGAAAAAAGCTGTAGCAGAGCTTATTAAAGACGCACCTGACGACTTAACTCAGGTGCTCACTCTCCGTCAGCAGCTTGCGAAAAGCTCTGTTAAAAAATATCAGGCAATGGAGAAAGCAACTCTTAATGATAATCGCGCCAGAGGTATGTTTCAGTTCTATGGCGCCAACCGTACTGGTAGATGGGCCGGCCGCATCATACAGTTACAAAACCTTCCGCAAAATCACATGGATGATCTTGCGGAAGCTAGAGAGCTTGTAAGAATCGGCGACTATGATTCGCTAGAAATGCTCTATGATGATATTCCTGACACCCTCTCACAGCTTATTCGTACTGCTTTTATCGCAAGGCCCGGATACAAATTTTATGTAGCGGACTTTAGCGCTATCGAAGCTCGTGTTATTGCGCATTTAGCAGGGGAGACCTGGCGTATTGAAACCTTCAAAGCAGGCGGTGATATTTATTGCGCTTCTGCTTCTAAGATGTTTCATGTTCCTGTAGAAAAGCATGGTATCAACGGCCATCTCCGTCAAAAAGGTAAGATTGCTGAATTAGCACTTGGATATGGTGGCAGTGTTGGTGCTCTAAAAGCTATGGGTGCTCTTGAAATGGGTATCCCGGAAGATGAACTCCAGCCGCTGGTAACTGCCTGGCGTGAAGCAAATCCTAACATCGTATCGATGTGGTGGGATTTTGATAACGCAATCAAAAATGCTGTTAAAATGCATAGCAGCACTGAATCACATGGTATTAAATTCACCTGGCGTAGCGGCATGTTATTTATAACCCTACCGTCCGGCAGAAAACTCACCTATATCAAACCCAAGATAGGTGAGAACCAGTTCGGCGGCGAGTCTGTAACTTATGAAGGCATCGGTGCCACTAAGAAATGGGAACGTTTAGAAAGCTACGGACCGAAGTTCGTTGAGAACGTTGTACAGGCTATCTCTAGGGACCTTTTGATGAACGCCATAAAAACCCTTTCGCACTGCTTTATCTGTGGCCACGTGCATGATGAAATTATCATCGAATGCACAGATAACGTCTCTCTTGATGTTTTATGTCAGCAAATGGCAAGAACCCCGGATTGGATGCCGGACATCTTGCTTAGAGCTGACGGATATGTAACTGAATTTTATAAGAAGGATTAAAAAACAGCAGCGCTGATCATTGATGTGACCGGTGCTGCTGTTCGTTTTACTTAGCGATATTTTTTATCGTATATTTCTTTCGCCTTTTTCTGACACTTTTCGACAAAAGAGTATGCTTGTGTTTTTTTTACATTCAGGTCGAGTGACTCAATGACTTCTTTCTTCTCGTATCCTTCAGAAAGCAACGTGATACATTTTGCCATTGTAGGATCGAGTGCTTTCAAATCATTAATCAGCTCTGCAAGCGTGATACGTAAAGCTATGCTCGATTCCATTGAGCTTTCACTGTTGGAATCTCCTGTAGGATCCCAGCTACCTTTGCCATCTTCTTCAGCGCCATCCATAAATTCATCAAGAGATAATTCATACGATGTGAAAGTTTCTTCCTTGCACTGATCACATGATTTCTCACGTGGGCAGCGCTTAAATCCACCTTTTACATCCGGGATAAGACATCTCTTTTTACGAGTGGATTCGATGTAAGAATTTACTTCACTCCAGAAATTTGCAATAGCTGTTTCTGCTTGCTCTTTCTTTACAGCCACAAAACCAACAAGTATTTTTCTGCCGCCAAGATGCCATGTTTCCAGGTTGTTGAGATTGATTCCATCTCCCCTCGTGCGCAGACCGTCCTTCAGGTCGTTTCTGTAATTTGAAGCAATTTCCTCTGCATGAATAGGTACCAATGCTTCATCAGCTTTTGCGGGTACATCGTTAATTGGTTTCTTGTTTGAGTAGTCTACTACCATATGTGATTTCCTCCTTAGGTTGTCCTGAAGGAACCACTCTGGTAGAGCCTAAAAAGGGCGCAACTGACCACCGGGATGATTCCTTCATCTCGTTTTTGTGGCCAGCACGTCCTATAAGCTGACAACTATTTACTTGTCCTGCAGTTTATGTTCGGACCCCTGTGATCAGCAGGGCCATTCTCTGCAGTAGGCGTTTAAAGTCCGCCACTCGACTTAAACGGTGAAAATCTTTCTTTTCTCATCGTTTTCTTTATTATCGCGCATTTTTTCAAACCTGCCGAGGAACCCAAAGTTCCCCGAAAAAAGGCATAAAAAAAGAGCCTTATGTGATTTTTACATCACATAAAGCCCCGATATTAGGGAACCAAAGGTTGCCCTGACTTTTTTATTTTTTTGGAATTTTTTCAAAACCTGCTGCTTCCAACACTCTATTCCACAAATCTATATTATCCCCAGAGTGCTCACGAATCAAAAATTTATAAACACTGTGCAAATCCGAATCATTCAATTTTCTTCCTGCCTTATCCAGTAAATCATAACAATATTTCTCAGGAAGATTCAAACCGATGAAAATTGCCATAAGATTTTCTATTGGTGGATCGCATACGTCACCATTTCTGTACTTTTTAATTGTTGTATCGCTCAAATCAGAACGATTGGACAAAGCAATGATAGATATGCCTTTTCTGGTCATGTGGTATTTTAGTGTGTCACTAAATTCATCTGGAAGTTCTCCCATTACTTTGCGTTGTTTAGCCAATCCCTCACGAAAGAGTCTCATTTCTTCAGCTAATTCTTCCATGCTTTGGTTATACGTCGTTTTCGGATTATAATGTGCTTCCACATAAGAAGATGCTGCAACTTCCTTAGAGAGATAAAAAATGCTATAAATTTCAGCTTCTCGTGTTTCTTCATTTCTTGTATAAGATCTATCGAATATAAAACAACATTCATCCGCGTGATTCAGCGCATATTGTGTAAGCTCAACACCATATTTAGAATCCTTCGATTCTTTGATGAACTTTGGATCATTAATACAGAAAACACTTCCGGTATAAACAACAGCACCAGAAGATACGAGATTACCCATATTGGCATCCGTTGCAATAATTGCCTGTGCCGACTTTTCATCGACAATAAATGTCTGATTCTTTTCTAATGTGCCGAGAGGAAATCCTAATGGATGATAATATTTACCATCTACAAATACATACGCACCTTCTGCTGTATCGATTCCCAGCTGAATAGCACGAGTTTTAGCTGCATACTTAGAAACACCAAAGCATTTACCCAGCTTTTCAAGAGTACGTTCCATCACATCTCCAAGAAACATATATGGACAATTCCGCTGTTCGTCATAAATCTGTTGAAACAGACCTAAAAACACAGTTCTTGGCATTAATATTCTAGGCGCTAGAGCATTGGCCTGCCACTCTGCCCACCAGATTGCTTTCTGAACACCTTCGAGATGTTCTGGTGACATCTCAGGATCGACCGCGCAAGACAAATTTGTTTCATCTTCATTCAACAAAGATAAAATCTCGAAAAACTTCTGATGCTTCTCCCAATGGATAATCTCATGAGCGATTGTATTAAGTGTACTTCCAACATCTCCCATGAAATATGCATCACTGTTAACAAGCATGGTTCCAGCCTTTATTTCCTTATTGACGAGATGTCTTTCTTTTTTTTCTTTCAAACGCTGCACCATATAAGAATCATACTCATATACATCCTCGAAGGAAGGATTAAAATACATTCTGCCAAATACATTTTTAGGAAGTGGCGCCTCGTAGTACTCAACTCCCATTTCTCCGAGAATTTGTCCTACAGGCAGTACCCATGCATCAAAAATAACAGGACCAGAACAATAAAATTCATAGAAATCTTCCGCTTCGTCTTCTAACTGATCGGAATAAATATATGGCACCAAATATTCATCCAAAGCACCTGGTTTTTCAAATGTATTTGGATTATATTCCTCCACGTCTGTAACGCAAAAATCCTTAAGACCATTTGCCAGAATAGCGTTTGCATAAACAGTAAACCATTTTGTTTTGCGGTCTGCCACTGTTTTATTTGTACCAAGGCTCATTGTTACAAGGTCTGCTTCACAATGAATGTCCATTCTTATCATAGGCCCCAAATCATCATGGCAAACCATATACTTTACTTTTACGTTTTCCACCTTTTGGTCACATACAGATAGCACGTTGTACGAATGAAATCCGATGCCATCGTGTTTTAAATTAACGAACTCCTCTATATAGGTGGTTAAGCAACGTTCGTATTTGTCCTGTATGTAACTTTTGAAATCTGTATATGCCAAGGCAATCCTCCTCCTTAATTTATTTTGATTTATCGGTCTGTTCTGCAAATTTTACAAACTCTTCTTGTAATTTCATTGATGGAATAAAAATCTTACCTGAAACCACATCTTTCTGGCCAATAGTTGTCATTGTGGCTGTTTTCGATTTATCCATCATCTGACCTCTAAAGTAATCAGTTGTAGAAAAGGCTTGCATATATTCCGGAATTACCTTTGTTTTATCCAACGCAATTCTAATAACATGACATTCAAAAAGTATGTCTTCACTGCATTCTTTTGGAATAATCGATGCCTTTGCAATTCCTTCTTTCACAAGAGAAGACCTGCAAAACAACATATCTCCGTACTGAACCTTGTATTTTTCAAACTGTTTCTTATCAGCATTTGCTCTGCGTAAATTCTCAATATTAGAATACTTTCGATTTACTACATCACCCACACATACAATTCCGGCATTACCATCATCAGAATAGTCCGCTGGCTTTGCAAAGAAACCATTTGATGCCTTACCAATCATAACATCCTGCAAAGTGCCTTCTTGCCAGTTTTTTGGATTAGTATACGGATCACCAAACATCTCGATAAATTGCGATTTGAAACCAATAAATTTTGATTTATCGCTGCGTTTGAAAATGATCGAAAATTGCTCTTGAAGGGGCAATGGTGGCACAATTATCTCGATAGGGCCCACCTGTCGATTGTTTAATTGCGGAATTGTGGATCCATCTGCAAAACTCATCAAATCGAGCCCATTGAAAAATCCGTATAAATATTGCGTCATTATGCGCTTGCCAGGAATAACAGCCATGGTGTTCAAATCGACACAGGTATCTTCAGTTATAATGCGTTTTTTATTCGTTCCAATTGCAGCGCCTCTCTTTGGAAAAATCACCGCTCCAGCTGGAATAATCGTTTTGCCTGCTGTTTGAACCGATACAAACTTGGTGCTATTTCGTATATATACTTCATTCCCTGGTAAATTCATATCAGAAACCTTAATGTAGAGTACTTCGCCCGATTCTTGCTCAGCTTCTTGGGGGAATGTAGTGCCGCTTTTTAGTACGCACTCGGCTAATATTGTACTCACTTCATATTTAGGATGACTCTGATCCCCAAACATCTCGATAAATTGCGACTGGTTTACCCAATATACTTCTTATGCGAAGCCTTTACATTATTCTGATTAACCATCGCATACTGCAGTGTGGTGTCCACACTTTGATGACCCAAAAGCTGCTGCACTTGTTCTATTGGCATACCTTTATCAATGGCCATTGTCGCCAGCGTCCTTCTGAACTTATGTGGATGCACTTTGTTTAAGTTTAGTTTCCTGCCAAGCTCACGCAGCCTGATTTCAACACCGCTTATTTGTAATCTATTATAAGGTTTTTGAAGAGAAACAAATAGTGCATCATTATCATCGCACCTTGAGTCCAGATACTTTTTCAAATGTATCTTAGTGCGTGCATCAAAATACACCTTGCGCTGCTTATTTCCTTTACCGAGAACTACACACTCGCGATTCTGAAAATCGATATCCGTCTTATTCAATTTCACCAGCTCACCGACACGCATTCCGGTAGACGCCAGCATATCAATAATCGCAAGGTCTCTAACACATTCAGCACTATCCCTCATGATTTCAAGTGCCTCATCAGAATATGTTTCTTTTACGGTCTTGCAGGTTTTTACTTTGTGGATCCTGCGTACCGGGCTTTTTACGATATAGTCCTCATCTTCTAACCAGGCAAAGAAGCTGGATAAAATTCTGCGGATATTATCAATAGTAACCTTACTGGCCCCACTTTTCTGCTGATAATCGTCTAGGTACAAGCGAATATCATCCGTAGTCGCTCGTTCCGGCGATTTATTTATCGCAGCAATTACGTTGCGAATTGTAGACTCATAGTAACGAATCGTTTTATCTGAACATCCCTCGACACGCTTAGCAGCCAGAAATATTTGAACATAGTCTGGCTGTCTTTCTTCTGTTGAAGTTTCCTCCGCATTAGGGATGATTGCATTCAACGTTTTATGAAGCAGTTGCATCTGCGCATCTGACAGATGCAACTGCATAACTTTTTCAATCTGTTCTATAATTTGTGCTTTCATATTGGTTTTCCTTTCTTACCAACATCCTGCACCACTTAAATAAATTGTCTGCTCATCGGTATTAATAGTATGCTTCGATATAGCTGTAGGCTTTGTCAAAGACCTCTTTATCTTTGATTTTGTACTTAATCCATACAACGCTACGAAGCGCCTTCTTAACCTCGTTTTTACCTGTAGTAGTTTTCTGCCATCCATCGAAACGCACGATTTTAACAATGTCATCGATGTCGTTTACAATTCTTTCTACGATAACAGGTGTCTTATCGTTACGAAGTCCATTGAAGAGCTCTGTCAATGCTGCTTTACCTCTATCGATTTCCTCTTCTGGTACAACTTCCATTTCAGCTCTTGCAGCTTCCTTAGCAAGTTCTAACAGAAGTTTCAGAAATTCAATACTTGTGATTAAGCCCTGTTCATGACGGTCACGAAGTTCTTCCAGTTTTTCACCAAGTTTTTTGAACTTAGGATCTTTACTGTGTTTCTGGATTTTAGCAACCAGGTCAATTTCGACCTTCATAGTAGTTTTCTTAATATCCTTCTGCTTCTGAATGAACTCATCAATCAGAGCCGCGTCAAGAGTAAGGATATCTACGTCATCGTGGACTTCACCAACTTCAATGTGCTGATGAACAAGGTCCAGTGTTTTAGCACCAAGTGCTGCCCATACTAATGCGCCTCTGTTATCTGTAGGTTTTACAGATTCATATACCTTACTAAGCCATACATAGTCGTACTTGAACGGTTCCAAGAATGGATCCGGAGACAGAGCGTTCCATGCGCGATTCAGCACACGATAATCTGCTGCAAACTCATCCTTAGCTTTGTTGTTAGGTAAACATTCCTGCGCTGCCAGTAATCCTTCCCAGCCTTCAACAGTTCGGTCTACACCCATAAAGTAACTCAAGCACTTACGCATAAGAGCAGGTGCCTGCTTTTTAACCTCTTCGATATTTGTGATAACCTTCTTCATTCCGGCTTCATCAAAATTCAGAGCCTTTGCAACGTTATCGAAAATACCGATGTAGTCTACGATAAGACCGTTTGTCTTGCCTTCATCATATGTACGGTTAACACGACAGATTGCCTGAAGCAGGTTGTGGTCCTTCATAGGCTTATCAAGATACATAACCTGAAGAATAGGTGCATCGAAACCGGTAAGCAATTTTGCTGTAACGATAACGAATTTAAGCGGGTGATCCTTATCTCTGAACTGGTCAAGAACCTTAGATTCCTGGTCTCTATTACGGCGATACTTCTTATAACGATCTTCCTTATCATTATTCGTATGCATAACGATTGTTGATGCTTCTTCCGGTAAGAGCTTGTCTAACTCTTCTTTGTACATCAAGCAGCATTCGCGGTCGTATACAACAATCTGAGCTTTGTAACCATTAGGCTCAATCTTTGTCTTGTAGTGATTCACGATATGCTCACAAACTTTTCTGATACGCTTGCGGTCATACATAATGGCTTTCATTGTAACATTCTTAGAAAGCTCACCCTTATCTTCATCGGAAAGGCCTTCTGCCAGTTCATCAAATTCCTTGTTCAAAGCATCCTTATCAACATGAAGGTCGATAGGCACCGGTTCAAAGTTAAGAGGAAGTGTAGCCTTGTCTCTGATGGAGTCAGAGAAGGAATATTTACTCATGTATCCACTCTTATCCTCGATAGCACCAAAGGTTTTAAAAGTATTCTTATCAAGTCTATTGATTGGTGTACCCGTAAGACCGAAGAAGAATGCATTAGGCAATGCAAGTCTCATCTTTTCACCCAGGTCACCTTCCTGTGTACGGTGAGCTTCGTCAACCATAAGGATGATGTTATCACGCATATTCAGCGCTTTTTCAACATCACCAAATCTAAAGATAGTAGTAATCGCAATCTTACGCATATCCTGTTCAAAGAAGTTCATAAGTTCTTCTTTGGTTCCAAGGGACTGCAGGTTTGGAATATCGGCAGCATTGAAGTCACCGGTAATCTGTGTTTCAAGGTCAATACGGTCATCGACAATTACAACTGTCGGATTCTGAAGTTCCGGAATCATACGAAGTTTCTGCGCTGCAAATACCATCAATAATGACTTGCCAGAGCCCTGAAAATGCCAGATAAGACCTTGCTTAATCTTGTTTTCCTTTACACGTTCTACAATAAGGTTTGCTGCTTCATACTGCTGGTATCTACAGATGATTTTAATCTTTCTGTGCTTCTTATCAGTAGAGAACAGGGTAAAGAACTGCATAATGTCCATTACTTTTTCCGGTGTAAGCATATCTCCGATACTGATACGAACGTCAGCGAGACTTCCTTCTGACTTATGGTCAGGAGTATGCCAAGGACCCCATTTTGTAAGAGGCATATTTACAGAACCGTATCTGTAGCATTTACCTTCTGAAGCAAAATTAAATACGTTAGGTACAAACATTTCCGGTATGGATTTCTCATAATCAGAAATATCCTGTGCTCCATCAAGCCATGTAATAGCGTTACGAACCGGTGTCTTAAGTTCACCAATTGCTACAGGAAAACCGTTTATTAAAAGAACTATATCAAGTCTTTTTCCACCTTTAACACTTTCTCTTGGATATTCCCACTGATTAGTAACAACATACTCGTTTTTTGCAATCTCTTCCTTTGTCATCGTACCAAAGAAATTGATAGATGTGGATCTTCCGTCCTCGCCAAAAGGATATGAGTTTTCTTCAAACAACTTCTTCTTAAATGCCTCATTCTGTGCGACAAGGTTATCGTTTGGGAATGGTTGCAGCATAGCACGAAGCTTATAAATCACTTCGTCTGCTCTGGAAGGGTCATCGGCGATTTCAGGATTTAATCTAATCAAAGCATCCTTTACCATTGGTTCTACAATGACGTCTGACAAATCACGTGGCAGTTTGTCCGCCGGAATGTACTTCCAGCCGTTCTTTTTCAGTGAATCAATAAATAACTGTTCAACTGTATTATCTTCATTAAACTGTGACATATGTTTACTCCTTTCCGTTAATTAAGTTCCTGCTGAAGCATGGACTTGATGAGAATGTCCACGCCTTCGATAGCTTGTTTCAGTTCAAATTTTGATTTATCGCTCTGATGAGCAATCATTACAAACTTCTCCTGTAAATCG
>CAUDCW010000001.1 GCA_958448165.1 uncultured Oscillospiraceae bacterium | reverse complement strand
GTGAAGAGTGGAGAGTGGAGAGTGAAGAGTGGAGAGTGAAGAGTGGAGAGTGGAGTTGCGGTGAGAGCCGCAAGCGGCTCTTTTAATTAAGGAATATTCGCAACGAGGCAGTTGGTTCGTAGGTAACGGTCTTGATCGTTCCGGAACAGGCGGGTTTACTGCAATGTATCACAAAACCATAATAGAGTATAACACTCTGCGGTGTGACCGGAACAGGCACTCCGGTTCCCTACGCCCTCGTTTCAAGCTTCCGTGCTTAACCCGACCAGAAAACACAAAAGAAACAAATATACTTGCAAGCACCCAAAATTTGTATTAGTATAGTGTTGGTAAAAAGTGAAAAACAAAAACAATGCATTACGGGGATTGAATCTGATGTTTAAACTGTTGAAATACTTAAAGGATTATAAGCTTCAGCTTATTATCGGTCCTGCCTGCAAGCTTCTGGAGGCGATTTTTGAGCTGATAGTTCCGCTTGTTATGGCGGACATAATTGACGTCGGCATAGCAAACGGTGACAGCGATTATGTGCTTAGAATGGGCGGCGTTATGGTTTTGCTCGGCGCTGTCGGACTTTGCAGTGCGCTTGTCTGCCAGAAAAGCGCCTCAATAGCCTCACAGGGCAGCGGCACAAAGCTTCGCAACGAGCTTTTCCGCCATATAAACACACTCTCTTTTGCCGAGATTGACAAAATAGGCACGCCGTCGCTCATAACAAGAATGACAAACGACATCAATCAGCTTCAGTACGCCGTTGCAATGCTCATACGCCTTGTTATCCGTGCGCCGTTCCTTGTTATCGGTGCAATGATAATGGCGACAACGATTAACCTTAAGCTGTCAATTATATTTTTTGTTGCTTCGCCGCTTATTGCACTTGTGCTGTATCTGATAATGAGCAAGAGTGTTCCGCTTTTCAAGCTGATTCAGACAAGGCTCGACAGGCTTTCGCTTATCGCACGCGAGGGTCTTTCGGGCGCAAGGGTTATCAGAGCTTTTCATAAAGAGGACAAGGAGGAGAAGAGATTTGATGACGCAAACAACGACCTTGCCGGTACGGCGCAGCGTGTGGGCGTGCTGTCGGCGATGTTAAGTCCGCTCACATACGCAATAACAAACCTTGCAATCGTTGCAATAGTGTGGTTCGGCGGAGGCCTTGTTGACGTCGGAGAGATGCAGACGGGCGAAATAATTGCTCTTGTAAGCTATATGACGCAGATATTGCTTGCAATGGTGGTTGTAGCTAACCTTGTGGTTACGTTCACAAAGGCTTCGGCAAGCGCCGCAAGAGTGAACGAGGTTTTTGAGCTTGAGCCGACAATCAAAAGCGGCAGTGACAGCGAGCTTGAGCTTGACTGCACCAAGGACTTTATCAGGTTTGACAATGTCAGCTTTGGCTACGGCGGCGGTGATGTTCTGAAGAATATCAGCTTTGCCGTTCAAAAGGGCGAAACGGTCGGAGTTATCGGCACGACCGGCAGCGGAAAGTCGAGCCTTGTAAATCTTATACCGAGATATTATGACGTTACCGGCGGTCAGGTGCTTATCGGCGGAGAAAACGTGAAAAAATATCCGCTTTCGCAGCTGCGCAGGCTCTGTGCGGTTGTAATGCAGAAGGCGGTGCTGTTTTCGGGCACTATAGAATCGAACCTCAGATGGGGCAAAAAGGACGCAACACAAGAGGAAATGGACCGTGCACTTGAGATAGCGCAGGCTAAGGAATTTGTGGATAAGCTGCCAAATAAAACCGACACACCGGTCACACAGGGCGGCAAGAATTTTTCGGGCGGTCAGAAGCAAAGGCTGACCATTGCAAGGGCAATTATTGCAGATTCACCGATTCTGATTCTTGACGACAGTGCAAGTGCGCTTGATTTTGCGACCGATTATGCGTTAAGAAAGGCTATAAGGAAGAATACAGACGGCACAACCGTTTTCATTGTTTCCCAGCGTGTGGCAACCGTGAGGGACGCCGACAGGATACTTGTTCTCAAGGACGGTGAGCTTGTCGGCAACGGTGTTCACGACAGGCTTTTTGAGCAATGCGCCGAATACCGTGAGATTTGTCTTTCTCAGCTCAGCAGAGAGGAGGTGCAGGCATAATGAACAAGGGTGTTGTAAAAAGAATTCTGCTTTATACCTCAAAGTACAAGCTTTATCTTATATCGGCGTTTGTTTTTGCCGTGTTCAGTGTTTGCCTGACTCTTCTGGGACCTGTGCTGACGGGTGATGCGATTGACTATATAATAGGAAAAGGCAACGTTGACTTCGGCTCTGTCGGAAAAATCCTTATCGGACTTATCTGTTCAACGGCAGGCGTGGCTGTTTTTCAGTGGCTTATGAGCCTTTGTATTAACAGAGTAAGCTACTACACGGTGCGTGATATGCGCCGTGACGCTTATCAAAAGCTTAACAATGTTCCGCTGTCATATATCGACTCAAACGCCCACGGCGATATTATAAGCCGCATTATCAACGATATTGACGCAGTCGGTGACGGACTTTTGCAGGGTGTAACCCAGCTTTTCTCGGGTATCATCACTATTGTAGGCACGCTCGGCTTTATGGTTGCAATAAATTTCAGAATTGCGCTTGTAGTTGTGTTTGTAACGCCGCTGTCGCTTTTTGTTGCGGCAGGTATAGCAAAGCTTTCGGCAAAGATGTTTTCAAAGCAGCAGCGCACACAGGGCGAAATAAGCGGCTTTGTAGAAGAGATGATAGGCAATCAGAAGGTTGTGTCATCATTTTCGATGGAAGAGCAGAACGAGCAGGAGTTTAAAAAGCTTAACGATGAGCTTTATATCTGCGGCAAAAACGCACAGTTTGCCTCTTCTCTTGCAAACCCGTCAACACGCTTTGTGAACGGAGTTGTATATGCCGCAGTCGGCGTTATCGGAGCGCTCAGCGCAATAGCAGGCGGACTTACGGTCGGGCAGATTTCGTGCTTTCTGACCTATGCAAACCAATATACCAAGCCGTTTAACGAGGTTACGGGCGTTATCTCGCAGATTCAGACCGCAATAGCAGGCGGCGCAAGGCTTTTTGAGCTTATGGACAGCCCCGACAAAACGCCTGACAGCGAAAATGCAAAGCCGCTTGAAAATGTCAGGGGCGATATCGAGTTTAATAATGTGAGCTTTTCATATACGCCCGACAGACCGCTCATCAAAAACTTTAATTTAAAGGTAAAGCAGGGTCAGCGTGTTGCGATTGTCGGGCCGACAGGCTGCGGCAAAACTACGCTGATAAATCTTCTGATGCGCTTTTATGATGTCTGCGGCGGCGAAATAAAAATTGACGGCAAGCCTGCCGCAAGCTTCACAACCGACAGCATACGCCGGAGCTTTGGTATGGTGCTTCAGGAAAGCTGGCTTTATAACGGTACAATACGCGACAACATCGCCTACGGCAAAGAGGACGCGACTAATGAAGAAATTGTCACGGCGGCAAAGGCGGCATATGCACATTCGTTTATTATGCACCTGCCTGACGGATATGACACGGTGATAACCGAGGACGGCGCAAACCTTTCGCAGGGGCAGAACCAGCTTTTGTGCATAGCAAGGGTTATGCTGTCAAATCCGCCTATGCTGATTCTTGACGAAGCAACAAGCAGTATTGATACGCTTACGGAGCAGAGGGTTCAGCTTGCGTTTAACAAGATGATGCAGGGTAAGACCAGCTTCGTGGTTGCGCACAGGCTTTCGACAATAAAAGAAGCAGATATTATACTTGTGATGAAGGATGGCAATGTTATAGAGCAGGGCAGGCATAACGAGCTTCTGGCTCGGGGCGGATTTTATGCCGAGCTTTATAACAGTCAGTTCGCAAAGAGCTGAACGCTAATGTGCGACGCATAACTTGCAATAGAAGGGAGGTGCTGCGTATGCCTCATATTATAGTAAAGCTTTGGCCGGGAAGGTCTGACGAGCTTAAGAAAAAGCTGGCTGAAAAAATTGCAGAGGATGTTGCAGAGGGCTTGTCCGGCAATATCGGCGATGTATCTGTTTCCTTTGAGGATATCCCGAAAGAGAAATGGGTGGAGGAAGTGGTTCAGAAGGATATCCGTGAGAAGGCGGATAAGCTTTATAAAAAGCCCGAATATGATTTTTGACAAAAACAAAACAAAACGTGTCCGGATGGAATTGTCCATAATCCGGGCACGTTTTGTTTTGTTTTGTCGCAGGTATTATCGGTCTGTAAGAAAAATGTAACTTTACTGAAATAAAGTTTATTGTTATTTTTTTAACAATTGGTCTGCATAAACAATAAAAATGTAAAAAATGAACAATAAATATGTGATATTTGCATAAAAACGGCAAAATCCGAGATTTTGACATTTTACACAAATGATTACGGGGCTGTAACCAATTTATAGAGAAAATCCATTAATTATCAATAAAAAACAGGCAAAAAACCGCTGATTAAGGCGGTTTTTTCGCTTTGGACAACTTTTTTCAAAACTTTACAAATTTGTTACCATAGGTTAAAATATATAGCGTTGAGTGAATCATTGATTTCAAAACACGAATATAACACGATTATAAGGGAGGAAAAGAGAGCTTGCTCTCTGACTTTTATGATTAAAAAAACCAAGAAATTTTCCGTCACTGCTATTGCAGTCCTGTTGTGTGTGCTGACAACATTCTCAACGGTGTATGCGGCAGGCAGCGGCTTGAAATTCGGAGATGACGCAACAATCAAGGTTGAAAGCAACGCAATGGTTGTCGGCGAAGAACAGAAAATTAATGCTGTAATCAACAGTGACGAATTGACAGATGATGCCGTAGTATTCCAGACAAATAAGGATGATGTTCTTGAAGTGGAACCGAACGGCGTAATCAAGGCTCTTAAAGAGGGTCAGGCTGAAGTTTATGCAACAGACTCATCAGGTGAGCTTGTGAGCAATAAGGTTAATATCACAATCGAGTCACGCGCTCAGCTTAGCTTTGAGTCGGTTGAGGCTGAAAAATATGTCGGCTGTGCGGCTACAGCTCCTCAGTACGGCACAGAAGCGATAAGCGCAACACAGCCGGAAAGCAGTCCTGTATATGACGCAACAGCCCCGACAGATGTTGAGGCAAGCGCTCCTGTATATACCGGTACGGTTACAATAAACCGCACAGCGCTTACTCTTGGCGTTGGCGAGAAATTCACTCTTACAGCAGGAATAATTGATACAAACAACGATAAGCAGACTATCATATGGCGCAGCAGCAACTCAAAGGTTGCAAAAGTCAGTAAAAACGGCTTGGTTCTGGCAGGCGGCGCCGGTACAGCGGTTATCACCGCATCTCTTGAAAACGGCAGCAAGGCTTCGTGTACGGTAACTGTAAAAAATGCTCCGACAGCAATTTATCTCAACAAAACAAGTCTTACTCTTGGCGTCGGCGAGCAGTTTGATCTGGACAGCTCGTTCAAAAACGGCGAGGGTGCGAGAGTGATAGACTACACAAGCAGCAACTCCTTGGTTGCTCCGGTGCAAAAAGCAGGCGGCATTGTAACAGCAAAAATGGTCGGCACAGCAACAATAACAGCGACAACCTATAACGGAAAAACGGTTACATGCACCGTAACGGTCAAGAAAGCCCCGACACAGCTCTACCTTAACAAAACAAGCCTTACACTCGGCGTTGGCGAGCAGTTTGATCTGGACAGCTCACTTAAAAACGGCGAGGGTGCATACAGCATTGTATATACCAGCAACAACACATCGGTTGCTTCTGTCAAGGCGGCAGGCGGCATTGTGACAGCAAATAAGGTTGGCACAGCAGTTATCACCGCAACAGCATATAACGGCAAGAAAGTAACCTGTGCGGTTACAGTCAAGAAAGCGCCGACACAGCTTTATCTCAATAAAACAAGCCTGAACCTGACAGTAGGCGCACAGTTTGATCTGGACAGCTCGCTTAAAAACGGCGAGGGTGCATACAGCATTGTATATACCAGCAACAACACATCGGTTGCTTCTGTCAAGGCGGCAGGCGGAATTGTAACAGCAAACAAGGCGGGCACAGCAGTTATCACCGCAACAGCATATAACGGCGTTAAGATTACTTGTAATGTAACAGTAAGCCGGCGCAGCTATACAGATGATGATTTGTATTGTCTTGCGGCTGTAATCTGGCAGGAGGCAGGCGCTTCGTGGGCAAGCGACAGACTTCAGCTTATGGTTGCAAACGTGGTTATGAACCACGTTGCAAGCCCGTACTTCCCGAATACAATCAGAGGGGTTTTAACAAGACCTTATGCATACGGCACAATGGCCTGGACAGGAATACATATTCCGGTTGCGAACGATCCTATAACAAAGGCGGCTATCGACAGATGCTATGCAAACGCAAAGAAAATTCTTGACGGCTACAGACTGTTACCGTCAAATGTAATCTATCAGGCAGGCTTTGTTCAGGGAAGCGGCGTTTATGCCTATGAAAGCGGAGTTTATTTCTGCTATATGTAAATAAGAAATATATAAACAGGCAGTGGCAGTCAATATGACTGTCACTGCTTGTTTTTGTCTGCGATTGGTATTATAATAATATAAATATAAATTGATGCGAAATGAGGCGCACAGATGAAAAAGGGAAGTAAGGTTGGGGTTATCTGCTGTTCAAATGCACAGCCGCTTTCAAGAAAAGATAAGATAAACAGATTAATAAATACGTTGTCAGACATCGGACTGACAGCAGTGCTGAGCGACTGCATTTTTTCTGCAAATACACCGTTTGGATTTTCCGGCAAAGAGAGAGCGCAGGCTTTGATGAGCTTGTATGATGATAACGAGATAGACGCAATTTTTGATATATCGGGAGGAGATCTGGCAAATGAGGTTCTGCCGTATCTCGATTTTAAAAAAATAAGAAACAGCAACAAGAGCTTTTGGGGCTACAGCGACCTTACGACAATAATCAACGCAATTTATGCGAAAGCAGGAAAGCAGTCTGTGCTGTATCAGGTGAGAAACCTGATTTATGATAACGCAGACCGGCAGATTTGCGATTTTACAGATACGGTGATGAATTCAAAGAACAGCTTGTTTGACTTTGATTATGAATTTATACAGGGCGATAGGATAAACGGTGTACTCGTCGGCGGCAATATCAGATGCTTGTTAAAGCTTGCAGGAACGCCGTATTTCCCCGATATGACGGATAAGATTCTGCTGCTTGAAAGCCTTGGCGGTGCAGGCGAGCGCATAACGGCGTATATGTGTCAGCTTGAGCAGATGGGCGTGCTTGAAAAAATAAACGGAATTATACTCGGCACTTTTACGGAGATGCAGGAAAAAAGCTGTTCTCCCGATGTAACCGAGATAGTAAGGGGGTTTGTAGGGCAGGACTTGCCGATTGTTAAGACAGAGCAAATCGGTCACGGCACAAATTCAAAGGCGGCGGTTATCGGCAGTGAAATCTGCCTTTGTAAAAATCAGTGAATCCGCATCGCTGTCTGCGATTGTCAGGCATTATCATTATATTCAACAACATAAATAACGAATAATATAATCCCTCCCGGCATATAAAATAATCGGGAGGGGTATTTGTATGAAGCTGATGATACTTACAAGAAAAAAGCTTATTGTAATGGGATGCTGTGTGCTTATGGCTGTGGTAACGCTTGCCGTGTCGCTTGGCAGTTACGGCAGAGCGATTGAAACCTCAACATCGGAGAGGAAAATTCCGATTTATAATGTTGACACCGCCGAAAAGGTGTGCGCTATATCGTTTGACGCAGCATGGGGAAACGAGCAGACCAAAACTCTGCTTGAAATACTCGACAAATACAAGATAAAATCGACATTTTTCCTTGTGGGTCAGTGGGTTGACAAATACCCGGAGGACGTCAAGGCGATATACGATGCAGGACACGATGTCGGTAACCATTCGGATACTCACGCACATTTGCCGCAACTCGACAAAAACGGTATTCTCAAGGAGCTTCAAAGCTGTAACGATAAGGTCAAGGCGATAACAGGCAAATGCCCCACGCTTTTCCGACCGCCATACGGTGACTATAATAACGCTGTTGTAGAAACAACAAACAGCATTGATATGTATTGCGTGCAGTGGAACATCGACAGCCTTGACTGGAAAGACCCGTCGCCGCAGGATATGGTGTCACGAATAAAAAGCAAGCTTTGCCCCGGCAGTATTATACTGATGCACAACGGCGCAAAAAACACGCCCGAAGCACTGCCGATGATAATTGAGATGATACAGAGCGAGGGGTATAAGATTGTGCCGATTTCGCAAATCCTGCTAAAGGGAGAGTACACGACAGATTCACAGGGCAAGATGATTGCGTCGAAGCCGCAGAGCGGAGAGTGAAGAGTGGAGAGTGAAGATGAATTTTGAAACGAGGTTGTAGGGAACTGGCTTGCCTGTTCCGGTTCGAGCAGCAGAATGTTATAATCTATTCTGGTTTTGATGGATATTGCAGTAAATTCGCCTATCACGGAACGGTCAAGACCGTTCCCTACGAACTCACCGAATTGTTGCGAGTAAATTATTAATTCAAAGAGTCGCTTGCGGCGACAACCATCACTCCACTCTCAACTCTCAAAACTTCACTCTTAAAGCTCCACTCTTAATCCAAAAAAGCCACAGCGAAAAAACGCTGTGGCTTTTATAAATCCCCATTGAACTATATCAACTTTTCAAACTAACAGCATATAAAAAATCAATTACTTAATGTAGTTGATAAGACCGCCCTTTGCGATTATGTTCTGGATAAACTCCGGGAACGGCTCAGCCTTGTAGGTTTTGCCTGTTGTTTCGTTTGTGATAACGCCTGTGTTGAAATCAACGCTTACCTCGTCGCCGTTTTTGATGTCGTGAGCCGCCTCGTCGCACTCCATAATCGGCAGACCGATGTTGATTGCGTTTCTGTAGAAAATTCTTGCAAAGGTTGAAGCAATAACGCAGGAAATGCCCGACGCCTTGATTGCAATCGGAGCGTGCTCTCTTGATGAGCCGCAGCCGAAGTTCTTTTCGGCAACCATAATGTCGCCTTCCTTTACGTTGTTTACAAAATCCTTGTCAATATCCTCCATACAATGTGCCGCAAGCTCTTTGTGGGAGGCTGTGTTCAAATATCTTGCAGGGATGATAACGTCTGTGTCAACATTATCGCCGTACTTGTGTACTCTGCCTTTAACACTGTCCATTTATATTCATTCCTTTCACAAAAAAATCAAACCTTAGCCGGGTCGGTGATATAGCCTGTGATTGCCGAAGCAGCGGCAACAGCCGGGCTTGCAAGGTAAATTTCGGAGTCAACGTGACCCATTCTGCCGACAAAGTTGCGGTTTGTTGTGGATACTGCACGCTCGCCCTGAGCCAGAATACCCATATGACCGCCAAGACACGGGCCGCAGGTAGGTGTTGAAACAACTGCGCCTGCATTTACAAATATGTCGAACAGACCCTCGTGCATAGCGTCAAGCCATATCTGCTGTGTGCCGGGCAGGATAATGCATCTTACGTTCTTGGCTATCTTCTTGCCCTTGAGTACGCTTGCGGCGATTCTTAAATCGCTGAGTCTGCCGTTTGTGCAGGAGCCGATAACAACCTGGTCAATTTTAATCTCGCCTACGTTGTCAATAGTCTTTGTGTTCTCAGGAAGATGCGGGAAAGCTACTGTCGGGCGAAGCTGTGACAGATCGATTGTGTAGGTTTCGTCATATACTGCATCCTCGTCTGCTGTGTATTCAACGGGTGTTCCCTGGAATCTGCCGTTACAGTATTCGCGTGTTACATCGTCAACAGGGAAGATACCGTTTTTTGCGCCTGCCTCGATAGCCATATTTGCAATGCAGAGTCTGTCGTCAATGCTTAAGTATTCAAGACCGTCGCCTGTGAACTCCATTGACTTGTAAAGTGCGCCGTCAACGCCGATTTCGCCTATGATGTGCAGAATAATATCCTTGCCGCTTACCCACGGTGCAGGCTTGCCTGTAAGCACAAACTTGATTGCGCTCGGCACCTTGAACCAAGCCTTGCCGGAGATCATACCTGCCGCCATATCGGTTGAGCCGACGCCTGTTGAGAATGCGCCGAGTGCGCCGTAGGTGCAGGTGTGCGAGTCTGCGCCGATAACAAGGCTGCCGGGTCCTACAAGACCTTTTTCGGGCAGAAGTGCGTGCTCAATGCCCATTTCGCCAACGTCAAAGTAATTTTTTATTTCGTATTTGTCTGCAAAGTTTCTTACCTGCAGGCAGTGCTGAGCGGATTTAATATCCTTGTTCGGTGTGAAGTGGTCCATAACCATTGCGATTTTAGTCTTGTCGAAAACGCTGTCAGCGTTGCAGCCCTCAAAAACATTGATTGCAACCGGAGAGGTAACATCGTTGCCGAGAACCATATCGAGCTTAGCCTCGATAAGCTGTCCTGCCTTGACCTCGTCAAGTCCTGCGTGTGCGGCAAGAATCTTTTGGGACATAGTCATACCCATAGTAAATTCCTCCTGTCAAATTATCTTGAAACGATTATCGCATATGCCTTGAAAAAAGAATGTAAACTATGCTACAATTGAACAGAGAGTTGAGAGTTGAGAGTTGAGAGTGAAGAGTGGAGTTGTGGTTGTCGCCGCAAGCGGCTCTTTGAATTAAGAATTTTCTCGTAACAAGTCTGTGAGTTCGTAGGGAACGGTCTTGACCGTTCCGGGATAGGAGCAGATACTACGATTTTTAGCAAAGTCAGAATAGATATTATATTCATAAGAGCGAACCGGAACAGGCAAGCCTGTTCCCTACGACCTCGTTTCGCACAATTTCTGTTCACTAATCACTAATCACTCTCCACTCTTCACTCTGTTTATGGTGGTGATATTATGGAACAGAACACGGTTTATTACGGCAACAATTACGCAAACCTCCCCGATGAGGTAAGGGGCGTTTTTGAAAGCTTGAATATCCCGAAGAGATATCAAAAAAATCAGATGATTTATATGCAGGGTGAAAGAGCCGACTGCTTTTATTATCTTAAATCGGGCAAGGTGAGGATTTACTTTTCATCGCCCGAGGGAGATGAAAAAACGCTTGCAAATGTTGAGGACGGGTGTATTTTGGGCGAGGCGGCATTCTTTGACGGTATGCCGAGGGTGTCGTCGGCTGTGGCTTTGAGCGAATGTCGCATTATCCCCGTTACAGAAAAAATTCTGACCGAGCGTTTCCGCACAGACCCGAACTTTGCTATGACGCTTCTTAATCTGCAGGCACGCTCAATCAGAATGTTGTCCTCACAGGTGAGCAGTATAACTTTTTTGCAGGCGAACTGCCGCATCGCAAGACTGCTTATACAGGTGCGTGAGCCGATAGGAGATGAACGGTACAGCGTTCATCTGACGCACGAGGAGATAGGGAATATCGTCGGCGTATCCCGCGTTACGGTGAGTAAGATACTCAACTCAATGAGAAACAGCGGCATTATAAGGACGGAGTACCGCAGAATTATTATTGAGGATTTAAACGAGCTGTTCAGAATAGCGGAGTTTGAGTGATATGAAAAACAAAGGCTGTATCCAAACCGTGCATTAATCAGCGGTTTATGATACAGCCTTTTGATTAAACAAATTCAATTTTCAGTGTTTTTCCCATAGCCTCATCAAGGCGATGCAATGTCTTTAAAGACGGATTTGCATTACCGTTTTCAAGCTTGCTTATATCTCCTTGTGCTATTCCGGTTTTTACGGACAGCTCTTTCTGCGTAAGTCCTGATTCTTTTCGTGCATCAATAATAGCCTGTACTATTGCAAACTCAGGTTCAAGGGCGTCATATTCTGCTTTTAGTTCTTCGTCCTTGAGTTGCTCCACAAGAAAATCATTGAATTTATTGGAATTATTCATTCACATCATCCTCTCTGTAAAGGTATTCTTGATAGTTCCTTTACCAAATCCCGAGAATGTGCTGCATTACAAGGCTTACGCCCGATATGCCGACCCAGCAGCAGAAGCCCATAAATATCGGCTTTGCGCCTGATTTGATAAGCTTTACGATATTGGTGTTCAAGCCTATTGCCGCCATCGCCATAATGATGAAGAATTTACTCAGTTCTTTAAGCGGCGAGAAAAAGCTGTTCGGCACGCCGAGGGAAACCGAAACGGTTGTGATAACGGAGGCGAGAACAAAGAAGATGATAAAAAACGGGAAAATCTTTTTAAGGCTTACCTTTGTTTCAGTGTCTGTTGACTGCTTTTTGGCTTTTCTTGTTCTGTAAAAGGCAAGGCAGAGCGTTATCGGGATAATCGCAAGCGTTCTTGTCAGCTTGACAATGGTTGCGCCGTCAAGAGTGTTTGCTCCGGGGTGCATACCGTCCCACGATGAGGCGGCGGCTGTGACTGATGAGGTGTCGTTGACTGCCGTTCCTGCGAAAAGCGCAAAGCCCTCGTTTGAAAGACCGAGCAAGCCACCAAGCGTCGGGAATATCAATGCTGCAAGAATGTTGAACAGGAAAATCACCGAGATTGACTGGGCGATTTCCTCATCGTCGGCGTCAATCACAGGTGCAGTTGCGGCTATAGCCGAGCCGCCGCAGATTGACGAGCCTACGCCGATAAGCGTTGATATTTTTGACGGTGTTCTCATAAGCTTGTAAAGCACAAATGAAATTACAAGCGAGGTTGTGATAGTTGCCAATATTATAGGAAGCGACTGTCCGCCGACCTGAACAATGCTTGTCAGATTGAGTCCGAAGCCGAGCAGGACAACGGCGTACTGTAATATTTTTTTAGAGGTGAATGTAATGCCGCTGCTTACATAATCCCTGACCTTGCCCTTGATGAAAAATGTAATTATCATACCGAGCAATATTGCAAAAACAGGTCCGCCGACAATCGGCAACAGCTTGCCGAGGAAAAATGACGGAATTGCAATTATAAGGCAGAGCAATACGCCCGCCCAGTTTTTCTTGATAAAATTCAAGGTAGTACCCCTTTCTTTTGTGTGCTTGCATTCTTATACTAATATCAGTTTGAATATTGAAAAATATACTCTAAAAAGCGACCGCAACTTGTTTTGTTACGGTCGCCACGCTTATTGAATGAAATTTATATTTTGTGATTTAAGCTTTAGTTTAGAGTTCGGAGTCGAGAGCTTTGAGATGCCGGATTTAAGCTTTTTGTTAATACCTCAATGCTTAAAGCTCTTCACTGCGATGCGTATATAATATTCAGCACAACGAGCCGGAACAGTCAAGACCGTTCCCTACGCACTCGTTTCACATTTCTGTCGGCTCAACTCAAAACTGAAAAATCCAAACTCATTTAAAATAGTTTACGCCGCTTTCAAAGAGCTTCTGGTCCTTTTCAAAAGGAACATTTGAATACAGATTGTCGCCCTTTCTTTCAGAGTGTCCCATCTTGCCGAGGATTCTGCCGTCAGGGCTTGTGATGCCCTCGATTGCACAGATTGAACCGTTGACGTTCCACTGAATATCATCGCTCGGCTTGCCGCTCAAATCAACATACTGTGTTGCAATCTGTCCGTTGCGTGCGAGAGCCTTTACGGTTTCGTCGCTTGCCACAAATCTGCCCTCGCCGTGAGAAATCGGCACTGCAAACACATCGCCTGCGTTAACGCCCGACAGCCACGGTGATTTAACCGAGGTAACTCTTGTGTAAGCCATATGGGAAATATGTCTGCCGACAGTGTTGAATGTCAGTGTCGGGTCGCCATCCTTGATGTCTGTTATCTTGCCGAACGGCACAAGACCAAGCTTGATAAGTGCCTGGAAGCCGTTGCAGATGCCGAGCATAAGACCGTCACGGGTGTCAAGCAGATCTGTTACAGCCTGGGCGATTCTCGGGTTGCGGAAGGTTGTGGCTATGAACTTGCCCGAACCGTCCGGTTCGTCACCGCCGCTGAAGCCGCCGGGGAACATAATTATCTGAGCGCGTCTTATCATTTTTTCCATTTCTTCAATGGTTTCTTCAATGTCGGACGGCTTTAAGTTCTTGACAATCAGAAGCTCCGGGTTTGCGCCTGCCTTGGCAAATGCTCTTGCTGTGTCAACCTCGCAGTTTGTGCCGGGGAATACCGGGATAAATACGGTCGGCTTTGCTGACTTTATTGCAGGTGCTTTTGTGCTTCTCTCGGTGTAAAGCGGTGCGTCAACGGTGATTTTCGGGCAGTCTGCCTTTGTCGGGAATACCTTTTCAAGCTTGCCCGTCCAGGCTTCTATAAGCTCGTCTATGTCAAACTTTGCGGATACTGTGTCAATTACCGCATCGTCGGTTGTTGTACCGAGGTTGTAGTAAAGGAAGCCGTCAGCCTCGTCGTTGTCTGCCATTTCAAGAATGAGCGAGCCGCTCAGCGGTGCAAACATTTCCTTTGCGGTAAGCTCGTGGTCAAACTTAAAGCCGAGCTTGTTGCCGAAGCACATCTTGCAGACCTGTGCCGCTGCGCCGCCTTCCTTGACAACGCCTGCGCTCAGAACTCTGCCCTGCTCCATAAGGTCATAAACCTTCTGATACATTTCCTTGACCTGACACCAAATCGGCATTGCCGTTTTGTCGTCCTCCGGGAGAGGAACATAAATTACTCTTGAGCCTGCCTTTTTGAATTCTGAGGAGATTGTCTTTGATGCCTTTGTCATTGTAACGGCAAAGCTGACGAGTGTAGGCGGAACGTCAAGCTGTTCAAACGAGCCGCTCATACTGTCCTTGCCGCCGATTGACGGAATTCCCATTTCAATCTGTGCTGTCATTGCGCCCAGAAGTGCCGCTGCCGGCTTGCCCCAACGCTCAGGCTTGTCGTGCAGACGCTCGAAATACTCCTGGAATGTGAGCCTTGCCTTAAGCGGATTTGCGCCGATTGCAAGCAGCTTTGACATTGATTCAAGCACTGCGTATGCCGAGCCGTGAAACGGACTCCAGCGTGATGTGCCGGGAATATAGCCGAAGCTCATTGCTGTTGCATCGTCTGTTTCGCCCTGCTCAAGCGGAATTTTTGCCGCCATTGCCTCTGTCGGCGTGAGCTGATATTTGCCTCCGAACGGCATATTTACGGTAGCCGCGCCGATGCTTGCGTCAAAACGCTCCGAAAGACCAATCTGCGAGCAAACCTCAAGTCTTGAAAGGTTCGCCTTGAATGCTTCTTCAACCGGCATATCTGCAAGCGCCTGCGGGATCTGATTTCTGTATGCCTTGGTCTGGTCGGGGGCTGTGATGAATGCGCTTGCAACCTGTGTAACGCCGTTTGTATTCAAAAATTCACGGCTGAGGCTCACGATAGTGTCACCTCGCCAGTTCATTGTAAGTCTTGGATTTTCCGAAACAACCGCAACCGCTGTTGCTTCAAGGTTTTCGCTGCCTGCAAGGCTGATGAATTTTTCTACGTCCTTCGGGTCAAGAACAACCGCCATTCTCTCCTGTGATTCGGATATTGCAAGCTCGGTGCCGTCAAGTCCCTCGTATTTCTTTGTCACCTTGTCGAGGTCAATGTTGAGTCCGTCTGCAAGCTCGCCTATGGCAACGCAAACGCCGCCTGCGCCGAAGTCGTTGCAGCGCTTTATCATATTGGCAACCTTTTTATCTCTGAAAAGTCGCTGGATTTTTCTCTCTGTCGGCGGATTACCCTTCTGTACCTCTGCACCGCAGGTTTCAATCGACTGCTCTGTGTGAGCCTTTGAAGAGCCTGTTGCACCGCCGCAGCCGTCACGGCCCGTTGCACCGCCGAGCAGAACAATAATATCACCCGGGGCAGGAACCTCTCTTACAACGTTTTCTTTCGGAGATGCGCCGATAACTGCGCCGATTTCCATTCTCTTTGCGACATAGCCCGGGTCATAAAGCTCTGTAACCTGACCGGTTGCAAGGCCTATCTGGTTGCCGTAGGAGCTGTAGCCTGCCGCAGCGCCTGTTGTAATTTTTCTTGTCGGCAGCTTGCCGTGCATTGTGTCCTTGAACGGAATTGTCGGGTCGCCCGAGCCTGTTACACGCATAGCCTGATATACATAGGCTCTGCCCGAAAGCGGGTCACGGATTGCGCCGCCGAGGCAGGTTGCCGCGCCGCCGAAAGGCTCGATCTCGGTCGGGTGGTTGTGGGTTTCGTTCTTGAACTGAACGAGCCATTTTTCTGTTTTACCGTCTATTGTTACGGGAACCTCGATTGAGCAGGCGTTGATTTCCTCGCTCTCGTCAAGGTCGGGGATAAGTCCTCTCTTTTTAAGAAGCTTCATACCGCAAAGAGCCATATCCATAAGTGATACGTTCCTTGTGCTGTCCTTGCCGTAAACCTCATCTCTTGCATCGTAATATGCCTTGAGTGCGTCCTCGATAACGCCTGTCAGAGCGCCCTTTTCTATCTCAATTTTCTCAAGTCTTGTCAAAAATGTAGTATGGCGGCAGTGGTCTGACCAATATGTGTCGATAACTCTGAGCTCCGTCACGGTCGGGTCACGGTGTTCGTCATTCTTAAAATAATCACGGCAGAATTTGAGGTCGGAAAGCGTCATCGCAAAGCCCATTGAGCTGTAGTACTCCTGCATCTGCTCGTCGTCAAAATCTATAAAGCCTGTTACTCTTGCAACATTGTCGGGTACGGTAACGGGAATGTCAAGGCTTTCAGGCTTGTCCATTGAGGCAACCCTTGATTCAACAGGGTTAACTAGGTAGCTCTTTACCTTTTCAAAGTCCTCGTCTGAAATATCGCCCGACAGAACAATAACCTTCGCGCTTATAACCTGCGGTCTTTCCTGCTGTGTTAAAAGCTGGGCGCACTGTGCGGCGCTGTCGGCTCTCTGGTCATACTGACCCGGCAGATATTCCATTGCGAACACCTTTGAGCCCTCGTCATATGAAAACTCCTCGTCATACACGTTGTCCTGGTTCGGTTCGGAAAATACCGTTCTCTTTGCAGCTTCAAACTGTTCGGAAGAAAGTCCCGAAACATCGTATCTGTTAAGCAGTCTGAGTCCTTCAATTTGCTTAAGTCCGAGATTGTGGCGCAGATCCCAAAGCATCTGCTTTGCCTCAACGTCAAATCCCGGTTTCTTTTCAACAAAAACTCTGGTTACCTCTGACATTTGATTACCCCCTGTTTTATGCTTTCGCTTATAGCGTTTATGCTGATATTTTATCATAACTGCGGCGTATTTACAACGCCGTACCGATACTTTCAAAAATATTTTTTGCCGTTTCTCCGTCCCTGAGAATAGCCGCCTGAAGCTCATTTATGCCCGAGAATTTCTTTTCTGGTCTTATAAATTCGACAAGCTCAATTTTCGGATTCAAGCCGTATAGGCTGCCGATGTTGTCGTCTAAAATCCAGGTTTCGGCAAGCGGAGAATCCGAGCCGACTGTCGGCTTTATGCCGATGTTTGTAACCGCTCTGTGTGCTTTGCCGCCGATAATTGCAAAGGCGGCGTAAACGCCGAATTTCGGAAGAATAAAATCCGCCGGTATCGGCTGGTTTATTGTCGGCGTTTCCATTTTTCGCCCAAGCTCGTTGCCGTGACGCACGGTGAAGTCAAACGAAAAGCGCCTGCCAAGCATTTGGTTTGCTTTTTTTATTTCGCCGTTTGCAAGAGCCGTTCTTATACGGGTGGAGCTTACAATCTCGTTTTCAAAAAGCACAGGCGGCAGTGTTACGGCGGATATGCCGTGCTGAGCGCAAAATGTGTGGAGTGCTTTTTCGTCCCCTGCGCCTGCCTTCCCGAAACGGTAGTTAAAGCCGCAGAAAACCTTTTTTGCACCGAGAGCGCTGTGCAGAATTTCGCTGACAAAAGCCTCGGGCGGAATATTCCTGATGCTTTCAAAGTCCAGCTCATACAGTACTTCAATACCGAGCTGTTCTAAAAGCTCGTAGCGGTTTTCACGGGTCATAAGGCGCGGCACCGTTTTTTTTGACAAAACGCCGTGCGGACTGTCACTGAAGGTGAGCATCGCCGGGGTAAGCCCGTGCTTTTTTTGCTGAACAGCGGCGGCTATAACGCTCTGATGCCCCTTGTGCAGACCGTCAAAAAAGCCGAGCGCAAGTGACAGCTCGCCGTTCGGCTGTGCGATATCTTGATATATTTTCATATTATTCCTTTGATTCTTCCTTTTTCTTTGACTGCTCGTCGCTCTTTTTAGGTGTAAGTGTAAAAATACTGCGTACCTCAACTACAAGCGATATAATGCACAGAGCGATAAGACCGATGTCGATATACATATATATATTAAACGCCTGTTCAAGCGTTACGGTGTTCGGCGAGTTCTGGGCGGTAAGAAAGCCGACCATTGCGTTTACAAAGCCCTGTGGAAGCGAAATAATTGTCGGTGTTGAAAGTCCCATATTTATAAGCTCGGTTGACAGAAGAAATATGATAAGAATAATAAGGGTTGTTCCGGTGAATAACGGCTTTTTCGGCTTGTTCACAAGACAGAACACAAGCGCAAGCGCAAGCACGGCGCCTGCGGCAAAAAGAAAAACTAAATTTACCGGCATTTTATCATGCCTCCTTAAATTTTGCCAAGTTTTTTCAGCATTGCAGTTTTAAGCACTGCAACCTGAGTTTTTGAATCGGGTATCTGATTGTTCAGAACCATTTCGACAGCACGGTCAAGAGGAATTTTTTCTATCTTTAAAAATTCATCCTCGTCGGGGTTGGTGTCGCCGAAGTCCTTAACACGGCAGAAATAAAGATGTATGATTTCGGCACAGTAGCCCGGCGAGGGATAAAGCTGACCGAGTGAGCAATAAGCTGTGCCGACTGCGCCTGTTTCTTCCTTTAGCTCACGTTTGCCGTTCTCAAGAGGATTCTGACCTTTTTCAAGCTTGCCTGCGGGAAGCTCAAGCACAACCTCCTTGTATGGGTAGCGGAATTGTCTGACGAACAACAGCTCATCGTTATCGGTCAGTGCGGCTATGCACACTCCGCCGGGATGTCCCACGACCTCTCTGGTTGACTTGTGGCCGTTTTCAAGCTCAATTTCATCAACCGTAACGTGGATAACACGTCCGTCAAAAATTTCTTTACTGCTTAAGGTCTTTTCAAATAACTCCATTTTAACTTTCCCCCATACATAAATTTTAAAATGATAACATAACTTTATTTAGGGAAACACTGAATAAATCACGCTGAAAGCTGTTTGCACATCTTGCTTGCATATTTTCCGCCAGCTTACCCAAAAAATCCTCGCAATGCGTCAGCATTACTGCGGTTTATTTGTGCAAGCTGACGAAAAATCTGACGGCGCAATATGCACAAACAATTTAATCAGTGTTTCCCTATAATACAAACCACGAAAGGATTTGAGAGTGTTGGTAAAAACAAAATATTACGATACTCCTGCGGACGAACAAAACCGCACACGAATAACAAAAATGCTCACAGAGCAGTTCCCGTTTTTAAAGTATGAGCCGATAGGCGAGAGCCGCTGCGGCAGAAAAATTGAGTCGTTCTCGCTTGGCTGTGAGGACGAGCAAGTGCTTTTTTGCGGCGCATTTCACGGTATGGAATGGCTGACAAGTCTTTTGCTGTTCCGCTTTCTGGAAACCGTGTGCCGATGTGTAGAAACAGGCGGCAGTGTGTGCGGAATTAATATTGACCGTTTTTTAGACCGCAGAGGTCTGATAATTATCCCCTGTGTAAACCCCGACGGTGTTGAAATATCGTTAAACGGTGAATGTGCGGCAGGAAAATACGAACGCCGAGTGAGCGAAATTGCCGACGGAAAAGCACACCGCTGGCAGGCAAACGCTTTTGGCGTTGACATCAATCACAACTTCAATGCCGGCTGGAGGGAACTGAAGCTGCGTGAGCAAAACTGCGGCATAAGCGGGCCGTCGATAACACAGTACGGCGGCGAAATGCCTGAAAGTGAGCCTGAAACAAAGGCTCTTACAAAGCTATGCCGCACAAGGAACATTCGCCATGCAACGGCGTTTCACAGCCAGGGAGAGGAGATATACTGGAGCTACGGCAGTGAAACCCCAAAAAGGTCACGCCTTATGGCTGAGGTTATGGCACGTTCAAGCGGATATGCCCTGTCATCGCCGAGCGGACTTGCAATAGGCGGAGGATTTAAGGACTGGTTTATCGAGGAGCTGAAAAAGCCTGCCTTTACCGTCGAGATCGGCATCGGCAGAAATCCTCTGCCGGCGTCGAAGCTGCATGAGATTTACACACGCCTTGAAGAAATGCTCGCTTTGTGCACAATTATGTGATTATACAACAATATTATACCAAGAGGGCAGGCATATTGCAACGGTTAGTAAAGGAAACACTGAATAAATCACGCTGAAGCTGTTTGCACATCTTGCTTGCACATTTTCCGTCAGCCTGACCCGAAAATCCTCGCAATACGTCAGCGTTACTGCGGTTTATTTGTCCAACCTGACGAAAAATCTGACGGCGCAATATGCGCAAGCAATTTAATCAGTGTTTCCTAAATGCGGTGTAAAAGACTTTTTTGCAAAAAAACAAAACAAATGTTTGACTATTTTTGCGCTGACTGTTATAATAAACTTGTAAAAATATATCCGCAACAAAAAGTGCCTGCAATATTGCCTTGAACCGGAGGGTTACTATGAAGCCTTTAACACAAAGCCAGCAGAAAATACTTAAATATATCACCGAATGCAGTCAGAGCGGTCATTCGCCGTCGGTAAGGGATATTTGCGCCGCAACGGGTCTGCGCTCGACATCTACTGTTCATTCACATTTAAAAACGCTTAAGAACCTTGGCTTTATCGACAAGGAGGAAAAGCTCAACCGCACAATACGCCTTACAAACAACGAACCGTCGTCGGCTGTGCCGATTATGGGCAAGGTCACGGCAGGACTGCCGATTGAAGCGATAGAGGATATCGAGGGGTATGTGCCGGTGAGCGAAAATGTACGTCGGGGCAGAGAGCTTTTTGCGCTGAGAATTCAGGGCGACAGTATGATAAACGCCGGAATACTTGACGGCGATATTGTTGTTGTCAACAGAGAGCAAACTGCGGAAAATGGCGAAATTGTGGTTGCGCTGATTGAGGACGAGGCGACAGTCAAGCGGTTTTACAAAGAGAACGGGCATTATCGCCTGCAGCCGGAAAACCCGAATTATGAGCCGATTATCGTTCCCGAGTGCTCAATTCTCGGCAGGGTGATTGAGGTTATAAGGTACTATTAATTTTAGAGTGAAGAGTGGAGAGTGGAGATGGGCGGCTTCGCCGCTGTAAAGAATAAAGAATAATTTTGGTTGTCGCCGCAAGCGGCTCTTGAATTAATAAATTCTTGTAACAGGTTTAGGCTTTTTTCTGATGACATCGGCAAAATGTGGTGTTTTTGAAAAAATGTGGTGTTTTGAGGGTGGTTATGTAAAGTTCTATATAACTTCCCCTTGCGAAAGAAAGAACAGATAATACATATTATATAATACTTTGCATACCTATACCTCAAACACCCCAAAAAACTCAAAACACCCCATTTGTGTGCTAATGTCGTCAACTCAAGACCTTTTGCTGAGTTTTGGTCAGGCTTTACAAACATCAATCTCAAACAATCAAACAGGCGGCAGCGGAAAGCTGTCGCCTGTTTTGCACATATAAATATATCATTCGCCGAAGAAATCTCTTGCCGCGTCAACGCTTTCCTTGGCGTCCTTGCAGTAGTAGTCAGCGCCGATTCTCTTTGCGTAATCGGGCGTCAGCACTGCGCCGCCGACAAAGGTTTTGCAATCTATATTTTCCTCGTGAAGAAGCCTTATTGTTTCCTCCATTGACTTTAGTGTTGTTGTCATAAGTGCGGAAAGACCGATGAAGTGGATATCATTTTCTCTTGCGGTTTCAACAATCTTCTCCGGCGGAACATCACGGCCGAGGTCGAATACCGTGTAGCCGTAGTTTTCAAGAAGAACCTTTACAATATTCTTGCCTATATCGTGTATATCGCCCTTGACCGTTGCAAGTATCAGCTTTCCCTTGCTTACGGGAGTTCCGCTTGATGCGACGAGTGCTTTTTTGATTACGTCAAAGCAGCCCTGTGCGGCGGTGGCGGACTGAATGAGCTGTGGCAGGAAGATTGTGCCTTTTTCAAAGCCTGCGCCGACCTTGTCAAGTGCGGGGATAAGCCTTTGGTTTACTATGTCCATCGGGTCGGTCGTTGTCAGAAGCTCCTGTGTTGCCTTTGCCGCTTCTTTTTTAAGACCGTGCTCAATGGCGTAGTCAATGTCGATTGCGGCACTCGGTTCGTTTTTTTGCGGAGCGGCAGACTGATTGTTATAGGTTGAGATGAACTCAACAGAATTTTTATCTATATTTGCAAGCAGGTTGTATGCCTTTACGGCGCCTGTCATTGCTTCAACATTCGGGTTGATAATGGGCAGGTCAAGACCCTTTTGCAGTGCCATTGTCAGGAATGTGCGGTTGACAAGCTCACGGTTTGGCAGTCCGAATGAGATGTTTGAAACACCGAGAACGGTTTTTACACCAAGCTCCTTTTTCACCCTCTCCAGAGCCTCGAGGGTTTCAAGAACGCCCTCCTGTTCTGCTGAGGCGGTGAGGGTCAGGCAGTCGATGTAGATATCCTCTCGTTTTATGCCGAGCTTTAATGCACGCTCAACTATTTTTTGGGCTATTGCAAATCTGCCCTGCGCCGTTTTGGGGATTCCACCCTCGTTAAGGGTAAGTCCCACAACCGCCGCACCGTATTTTTTAACAAGCGGCAGAACGGTTGCAAGCGATTTTTCTTCGCCGTTTACCGAGTTTACAATCGGCTTGCCGTTATATATCCGCAGTCCTGCCTCTAAAACATCAGGCTCGGTTGTGTCGATTTGCAGGGGAACGCCCGTAACGCCCTGAAGCGCTTTCAGTACAGTAATCATCATTTCTTTTTCGTTGATTTCGGGCAGGCCGACGTTCACGTCAAGAATATCTGCCCCTGCGCTGACCTGTTCGATTCCCTGAGTGAGAATGTAGTCAATGTTTCTGCTCTTAAGAGCTTCTTTAAAAAGCTTTTTGCCCGTCGGGTTTATTCGTTCACCGATAATTCTCGGTCTGTTGACAGTTACAACGCTTTCGCCGCTTGATACGGCGCTGAAGCTGACAGACGGTCTTGTTACGCATTTTTTGCCGTTCAGCATTTCTTTGATGCTTGCAATGAATTCGGGCGTTGTGCCGCAGCAGCCGCCGATGATTTTTATGCCGCAGGTGAGAAGCCGCTCAATACTTTGGGCGAACTCGTCAGCATTGACGCTGTAGGTGTTGCTGTTCGGGTCGGGCAGACCTGCGTTGGGCTTGACAACGATTGGCAGGTTTGTCCACTTAACAAGCTCCTCGACAATCGGCGGAAGGTCGTCCGGTCCGAGTGAACAGTTCATACCGATAGCGTCAACACCGAGTCCCTCAAGGGTGACAGCCATTGCGCCTATCGAAACACCGGTAAAGGTGCGGTGGTTTTGTTCAAAGGTCATAGTGCAGAGTATCGGAAGCTCGCTGTTTTCTTTTGCGGCAAGCACAGCCGCCTTAAGCTCCAGAAGGTCTGTCATTGTTTCAAATACAATAAGGTCGGCGTTCCTGCCGGCGATTATCTGTTCTTTATAATAATTATACGCCTGCTCAAAGCTCATATCGCCGTTTGGCTCCATAAGCCTGCCTATAGGACCGCAATCGAGCGCAACAAGCGAATCTGTTCCTCTTGCGGCGTCTTTTGCACAGCTGATTGCGGCAGACACAATTTGCTCAACCGTGTATCCGCTGTCCTTAAGCTTATAGCTGTTTGCGCCGAAGGTGCAGGTGTAGATTATGTCTGAGCCTGCCGATATATATTTTTTGTGGATATCGGTTATCAGCTCGGGGTGTGTTACGGTGAGCAGCTCGGGAATATCGCCTGTTTTAAGCCCGTTTGCTTGCAGCATTGTTCCCATACCGCCGTCAAGAAGTATAAATTCTTTTTCTTTTAATAATTTTTTAAACACAGCGTTCACCTGTTTTTCTGAATTTGCAGCTTGCTTTCATTGTGCAGCCTGCGCAGCCTCGCTTGCGCTTGGGGAGCGGCGTTTCCGATATGCCGATTATCGCAGTGACCGACTTTGTCGGGATTAGCATAGAGCTTTCGCCGAGGGTCAGACCTATCATTTTCTGTGCGTTAAGCACACGCAGAAAGTCCTTTTGCAGGTCAAGCGGAAGATCACCGTAGCCGGGGCTGAAGCGCCAGGTCTTGTATTCGTCGGGAAATCTTGAGTTTATTTCCTCGTCGGCGGCATCGCATACCTGCTCAATGGCGGCGCTTGCCAGTGCGTCGGTGATAACGGCTTTCGTCATATCTGTCGCCTGATATTGCCGGATAAGCCTGTCAACTCCCGATGAAACGGTAGCGCACATCAGAAAAACGGACGTACAGCCGTCAAGGTGTGCGCTGATGCTTTTGCCGGTCAGTGTAATCCCCGTATCGCCGACGGAAATTCCGTTTTCTGCAAAGCTTATGTCAAAGCGGCGGTAGAGATATTTCGGTACTGTGGCATCAAGCAGAGCTTTTTCGCAGTTGTCTATGATTTTTGATGTTGCTTCATCGGGTGAGTTGCCCTTGTAGCCTAAATATCGCAATGCCTCACTGCGGTTGATTTTATCTAAAACAAACAATTAATTCACCTTTAAAGAAGATTTTTTATTCCTTCGCAGATTGCGGTTGCAACATACGGGTTGTTCATTGTATAGATGTGTATGCCCTCAACGCCGTTTGAGATTAAATCGACAATCTGATTTATGGCATAGGCGATTCCTGCGTCACGCATAGCCTCGGGATTGTCGCCGTATTTCTGCATAACCTTGACGAATTTCGGCGGAAGGCTTGCACCGCACAGCGATACCATTCTTTCTATCTGCTTTTTATTTACGACAGGCATAATTCCGGCTGAAATCGGCACATTTATACCCGCTATTCTTACTTTCTGCAAAAAGTTATAGTAAATCTGATTGTCAAAGAAAAGCTGAGATATCAGGTGTGATGCGCCTGCGTCAACCTTCTTTTTGAGATTCAGAATATCCTCAAGCTCACTGTTGCTTTCCATATGAACCTCGGGGTAGCAGGCGCCGCAAACGTCAAATTCCGGGTTTCTGCTCTTGATGAATGATGTCAGGTCGCTTGCGTATTTGAAATCGTGGCATACAGGCTGTCCCGGCACAATGTCGCCTCTGAGAGCGAGTATGTTCTCAATTCCGTTAGCCTTGAAGTCGTCAAGCACCGCCTGTATTTCCGGGGCTGTGTTGCCTACGCAGGTCAGGTGAGCCACAGGCTCGATGCCGTGAACGTGCTTTATTCTTGAGGCTATCTCACAGCAGTGCGATTTTGCACCGCCTGCCGCACCGTAGGTGACGCTGATAAAAGCAGGATTTAAAGCGCATAACTGTTCAAGCGGCTTATAGACCGACTCAATGGGGCTTGTTGCCTTTGGCGGAAAAACCTCGAAGGATAAAACGGTTTTTCCCTCAACAAATATATCTGATACTTTCATATTATTCTCCTGTTCATGTGCGATAAACTGTTTATTAAAAAAATAGGGTCAAATCCCTTATCCTATATAATATAACAAAGCCTGACAGCGTGTCAAGAAGTGAAGCCTTGCGGAAAAAAGGTGCTTTACGGATTAATCCGAGATAACAACACCTCTGTTGTCTATAACGGTGGTGGGAGTCAGTGTGTTTATACAGGACAGCACCCAGTCAAAGTCGCAGTTTGTTATTATACTGCCGCAGAAATCGCATTTGCTGCTGTTTGACATACTGAGCGCCGCACCGCAGTTGGGGCAGTTTTTCGACCTTACTCTGTTGCACTCGGCGTTGCTGAAAAAGCCTCTTTTTCTGATAAAGGTCAGCAGATATTTTTCCTGCTTCAGGGTGTTGGGATTGCCGCTGATAACCCATTTTGTGTTGGCGTCAATTATATAATCTGTCATACCGGTATCCATATACACCGTCAGATATTCATACTGACGGTTACGTTCGTATTTGTGAAGATAAGAAACGCTGATGCTCACCGAATTCCTGACGTTTATTCTGTTTGATTTTATATATCCGTCTATAAGCTTTTTGTGATCTTCAAAAAGCTCTTCCTTTTCAAAAGGCTGTATAATGCTGCAATCCCGTAATGTCAGGGCTTTTTGAAGAGTAATGAAAACATTGTTTGCCCATGTTAAGAAAGCTTCGCCCATAAAGCTGCTGTCAACACAGCGAACAGCCGAAACAATTTTTAAGGTGTTGTCCTTTGGCAGGGTGTTGGTTGAAAAATTATTGACAGGCTGTTTTTGCTTTTGTGCGGCTGTTTCCTTGTTTATCAGTGAGGATATCAGTGATGACAGGGTTGAGGAGGTCCATCTTGAGGCGGCTCTGCCGGCTCTTTTAACAGCCGTTATTATTATGATAACTGCAGCCAGAATAATTATTATTGGGATAAACGGCATAAGGAGAGATAAAAAATTCGTCGGATAGTCACTGCTCGTTTGTGCTGTAGCTTCCCTTGCGAGTGCAGCTGCGGTGCAATGGGGCAAAGCAGAAAAAAGCAATGCTGTCAATATAGTGATAATAAGAGCTTTCTTTTTCATATCATAAATTCTCCCAATATATTCAGTGCTTCCTTAGCTAAAAGGCAGGCAGCGTGTAAAGACGTTGCCTGCCTTGTTTGCAAATGAATATTAATCAGTTGTTGTCGCCGTTCATCATATCGTCAAAGCTTACGCCGCCGTTGCCGTTATTGCCGTTATCACCGTTGTTATTGTTATTGTTTTGTGTTCCGTCGTTGATGATAACGCCTCGGTTGTCGATAACAGTGTTTGCCTTGACAGCGTCCATTTTGGCGAGTACCCAGTCAAAGTCGCCGGTTGTGATGATGCTGCCGCAGAAATCGCACTTGCCGCTGCTTGTGATGCTGAGCGGTGCGCCGCAGTTCGGGCAGTTCTTTGCAACGCTCTTGTCTGTGCCCTCGTGGCTCTTGACGCCTGTTTTACGCATAAATGTAAGCAGGTAGTTCATATAGCAGTCTGTGTTCGGGTCACCCTTGAGCACCTTGCGTGTTTCTTCGTCGATAATATAGTCAACCATTCTTGTAGCCATATAAACCGTCAGATACTCATACTGAGCGTCACGCTCATATTTGTGAAGATGAGTCTGGCCCACGTTGATGCGCTCAATAATATTGATTTTCTTGTTTCTTATGTATTCATCGAGCTGGCGTTTGTGCTGTTCAAACAGCTCCTCTTTTTCAAGAGGACGGATAGTGCTCCAGTCACGCTCGGTCCACGCCTGCTGTAAGGTTATGAACACGTCCTTGGACCATGTGATGAATGCGTCGGACGAGAAGTTCGGGTCAATCTGACGTATAGCATCTGAAATTCTGTCTGTGAAATCCATCGGCATAACAGGTGGTGCCGCAGGCGGTGTGTAGGGCTGGGTGGTGCCGCCCTTACCCTTTGATACAGCGCCGAAGATAATTATCACAATGACAACTATTACTGCCGCAATTAGTCCGAAGGGACTGCTAAACAGGAAACCGAGGTCACCGCCGGAGCTGCCGCCGCCGGAATATCCTCCGCCGCTGTAGCCGCCGCCGGAGTAGCCGCCTCCTCCGCCGCCACCGCCGTAGTCGTTGTAGTTGCCGACATCCCATTGGTTATCGGGAAAAACCGCAGAAGCGCTGAAAATGCCCACCATCAGGAGTGAAAACACCAGAAGAAGACAGGCAAGCACTGCAAAAATTCTCTTTTTCATATGAAATCTCCTCAACTCAAATCTATATCAGTATTGTAACACGAAAAACGGTAATTTTCAACAAAATATTCCTTCTGTCTGTGATATTATACGAATGAAAAATGACCCTAACAAAGTGTTGTGTATATTATTGCCAAATTTTATAGAAAAATTTGGGCTATTTGCGGATTGTAAAATTTATATTTTGGTGCTATGTTATATTTGTGGGAATTTTGTGTTCCCTGGGATTTATATATGAATAAGGAGGAAACAAAAATGGTAAAACAGAAAATCGGAAAGAAAATTCTTAGCCTTGTAATGGCGCTTTGCCTTGCGGCTTCGGTATTTTCTATCCCGGTTGTTGCGACCGCTGTGACAACCGAAACAACATCATCACAGGCGACGGATTACGGTCTTGTCGATGATATTCAGCAGGGTCAGATTCTTCAGTGCTGGAACTGGTCGTACAACGGCATCAAGAGCAATATGCAGAAGATTGCCGAGCAGGGCTTCTCTGCTATCCAGACCTCGCCTATCCAGACAATCAAGGAGACGACACAGGGAAGAGCTTATTCGGGAAGCTGGTGGGTTTATTACCAGCCGTCAAACTTCAAGATTGATACGTCTTCTCAGAACGCATTGGGAACAAAGGCTGATTTTGAGGCTATGTGTGCCGAGGCTCACAAATACGGTGTAAAGGTTATTGTTGACGCTGTGTTGAACCATATGGCAAACAACGGCAACAACACACTTTCGCCGACAATTCCCAACGACATCAGAAATGACTCAAGCTGCTGGCACAGTATCACAACAAATACCTCAAACTGGAGTAGCCGTTGGGACATTACCCACAACTGTATGGGTGGTCTTCCCGACCTCAACACGGGCAACTCAAAAATTCAGAATTACGAGAAAGCCTTTATGAAGGAGTGTATTGACGCAGGTGCAGACGGCTTCCGTTTTGACGGAGCAAAGCACCTTGAGGTTCCGAATGACCTTGAAAACGCTTCAAGTAACTTCTGGTCCGAAATTCTCGGATACACAACATCATATGCAAAGAGCTCAAGAGGAATTACTCCATATTATTACGGCGAGATTCTTGATAAAACCGGCGGCGGACAGAGCGTTTTAGATGAATATACAAAGTATATGAGCGTAACTGTCAACACAGTAAGCAATGACATCCGCAATCAGGTTAATTCAGGAAATGCAAGCGGTGCAAAGAGAAGTGATTTTAACTTCCAAGATAATTCAGCTCCGGAGGCGAGCAAGGCTGTTTTGTGGAACGAATCACACGATACATATGCTGACGGCTCATCAAGAGGACAGAGCGACTCAACAATGAACAAGTCATGGGCGCTTGTCGGCACAAGAGCCGAGGTTGCAGGTATGTATCTTGCGCGTCCTGCAAACTATTCGCAGAATATCGGTACTTCAAGCGTTACCGCATGGGCAAACAAAGAAGTTAAGGCAATAAACAAATTCAAGAATTATTTTGGAGGCGAAACAGAGTATCTTTCTTCAAGCGGCTCTATCGCCTACAATGAACGCGGCACAAGCGGCGTTGTTCTTGTGAACTGCTCGGGTACTTCAACATCTGTAAGCGTTAAGGCGAACAAGATGAAGGACGGCACTTATACCGACCAGGTTACAGGCAACACATTTACAGTATCGGGAGGACAGATCAAAGGACAGATCGGTTCAACAGGTATTGCTGTTGTTTACAACGCAGTTTCAAAGCCGTCTGTCAGCGTTTCAAAGGCAAGCGGCACATACAGAGTTGACAAGGCGTCAGGCATCAGCGTTGACCTTTCTTTGACAAACGCAACATCGGGTACTTACAGCATAAACGGCGGCACTGCACAGACCTTTACCGGCAGCAAAACAATCTCTGTGGGTGAAGGCGTTGACTACGGTGTTGAGATTAAGCTTACGGTAACGGCAACCGACGGCAAAACAACATCTGACCCGCAGACATATACATACAAAAAGGCTGACCCGAGCAAGGCTCAGAGAATCTATTTTGATAACTCATCATACAACTGGAAGTCGGTTTATTGCTACATTTATAATGTAGGCGGAGATACTCCGACCGATCCTACAACCCCGACATCTGCTACAGACCCGACCTCTGCCGGCAATACAATCAAATTTACCGACAGCTTAAACTGGGGTAAAGTAAATGCTTATTTCTTCAACGGCGGCGAAACCTGCGGCTCTGCATGGCCGGGCTCAGCCATGACAAAGTATGAGACAACCCTTGAAGGCAAGGGTAACTATACAATTGACATTCCGAGTGGTGCAACAAGCGTTGTGTTCAACAACGGCAACGGCGCACAGACGGTTGACCTTGCAGTTACGGGCGTTACGGGCTATTATCTTGACGGCTCACAGACAGACGGCAAGTATAACGGTACGGCTTGGAATTCTTCTGCGACGGTATCAAGCGGCGCACGTGTTTCTGACCCGATTGCATCCGGCGCTGACGCTGTTGATGTTGGCTATGTCGCATGGCCGGGCACACTAATGACACTTGACAGTGCAACAGGCTATTATGTGATGGATGTTCCCGAGGGATATGAGAACGCAGTTGCTATATTTACCGAGGGAAAGGACGCAACAACAAACAGATATCCTGCTGACGGCGAGGGCGGACTTGCACTGGGCGGCAATTCAATGCTCTTCTCTGCAGGAAACAGCTGGAAAGTATATACTGCGGTTGACCCGACTCAGCCGACAACAGCTCCTACAGACCCGAGCGGAACAACGGTAACAATACTGCTCGGCGATGTAAACGAGGACGGAAAGGTTAACCTTTCTGATGCTGTTTTAGTTCAGAAAGCTTCAATCGGCGTTAGCACTTTCACTGCAAAGCAGAAGGCAGAGGGTGATACTGATTCCAACGGTAAGGTTAACCTCGCAGATGCAATAGTTATTCAGAAGTATGCGCTGCAAATCAGCGTCAGCTATCCTGTAGGACAGACAAAGAAAGTTGTTCTTAGCTGAAAATCAATGGCTTTCATACGGACATAAATAATTGACAAAAGGGGGTGCGAGAGCATCCCTTTTTGTGTTATCATGCTGAAGATAAACGGCATCAGCACTATTGACTGTATAAATTTATTCTGTTATGCTTTTTAACATACAGGAGAGGTGTGGAAAAATGAATAATTTACCGTTGGAAATTGAAAGAAAATATCTTATCAGGATGCCGGATGTAAATATGCTGAAAAATCAGAGCGGTTATACGGATACCGAAATGATACAAATGTATCTGTCGCCTGACTTTGACGGGGGCGGCATAAGAATAAGAAAAAGTGCGAGAAACGGAATTGTCACCTGCAAAAAAACGTATAAAAGGGATATAACGCCTGTAAAGAGGGTGGAAATTGAGGAGAATATTGCAACAGAAGAATTTGAAATCCTCTCAGAACACCGTGACCCGCAGTATCTGCCGATTCATAAGCACAGACACAGCTTTGAATATAAGGGTCAGACAATAGAGCTTGACATATATGACTTTTGGAGTGACAGGGCGACAGTTGAGGTTGAATTGAAAAGTGAACAGCAGATACCGGAGCTGCCGCCGTTTTTAGAGGTTGTTAAAGAGGTGACAGAGGACTTGCGATACCGCAACCGTTCGCTTGCCAAAAACGTGATTATTGAGATAATTGACTAAAAAACCAAGGAAAACCATAACAATGTCTGTGATGACGGCGCTGTAATCTTTCTTGACAGGTTGTAATAATTTTGTTACAATTCTTGTGATAAAAAAAGATTGGAGTTTTCCTATGCAAAAACCAAGTAAAATACTTGCTGTTGCGGCGGCGTCTGCAATAGCGATAACAAGCGTATATTGTGCAGCAGCAGTTGAGACAGACGATATCGCTTCATCGGCAATCGCAAAGACTGTTTACGGTGATGTTGACCACAACGGATATGTTTCAACAGCAGATGCAATAAAGGTTATGAAATGTGCGCTCGGCGACAACGTGGTTACAGCTGAATATCTTACTGCGGCAGGTATGCCTACAAGCGGTCTGAAGCTCAGCCACGCTCTGGAACTGATGGATTATTCAGTCAGCGGCAGTACGGTAAGGGTAACGGGAACAACTGTTGCTTCAAAAACAAAAACGCTTGAGGTTGGAAACAGCTTCTCGCTCGGAGCAAACGTAACGCCGACAACCGCTACAAACAAATATTTGTCATACTCTACATCAAAAAGCTCTGTCGCAACGGTGAATTCCAACGGCAAGGTGACAGCCAAAGCCGCCGGAACAGCGACGATAACGGCTACCTCTGTTGACGGAAATTATTCGGCAAAGTGTACTGTTACGGTGACAGCGCCACAGTCTGCCGGGACAATTCAGCACAAAGGAGTTACATATAAAGTGTGCGACAATTATTCGAATTCGTACCTTTATGACCAGCGCAATTACAGCAAATTCAACGAGGGCAGCACAAATGTCGGCTGCAGTGCAACTGCGGAGGCAATCGGTGCATCAATGTATTACGGCAAAAAAATTGCCCCCAATGACTCAAAGATAATATGGACTTCATGGGGAGCCGGTTTTGGTCTTGCAAATGTGCGTTATTATAACAACAGCGTTTCGGATAAGCTGAAAATAGCTTATAATCAGCTTAAAAAGGGCAATCCGACAATAATAAACACAGATAACGGCTACAGCGACCACTGGGTAACTATTGTAGGTATAAAGCCGGGTGCGAGTTCTTCAAACCTCAAGACCTCCGATTTCCTGATTGCAAACCCGTGGGGAGGTGTGCTGTCAAATCTTGAAACCTATCTGAACAGCACAGGCAGATATATACCGTATTCTTACTCAATAAGAGCATATGAATAAGCTTTGAGTTTTGAGTTTTCAGGAATTCCGTACCGAGTTCGTAGGGAACGGTCTTGACCGTTCCGGCTCGCTCTGAAAAATGTTGCATACTTTAGCAGTGTTGAGTATTGAGTATTAAGATATAAATAAAGGTGAGCAGCTTAAAACAAACTGCTCACCTTTTTAAAATTCAATTCCTTTTCGTGGCTTTGCGCCGCTGTTGTACGGGTGTTTCCGACACTCAAAATAAGTGGCATAATCCGCAAGCTCAATAAATCGGACGTCAACCTGATGACCGGTCAGTATAAGCTCTGTTTCATTATATATAGATTTAATATAAGATAGCAGATGCTCTGCGTCAAAAAAGGCGCAGTCAATAAGCGTGAAAAATTCATCAATAATAATCATATCGTAGCCTGACGATTTCTCGGAAATCTCATCAAGCAGATGTCTGCATCTGTCCTTTTCTATATCCAGCTCGTCTTTGTTCATCTGAAATGTGAATTTAAGCTTTTCGGGGCAGGGAGTGAGGGCTACGCCGTCAATTGCCTTTAGTATGGCTCTCTCGCCGCTTTGTTCGGTTTTAAAAAGCTGAACGAACAGCACCTTAAGGTTATTTCCGGCTGCCCTTACAGCTGCGCCGACAGCACAGGTAGTCTTTCCCTTGCCGTCACCGTAATAAATATGAAGCATAGTATCACGTCCTTTGGTGATTAGCGGAGCTGTGCTCCGCAGAGTGGAGAGTGAAGAGTGGAGAGTGGAGAGTGAAGAGTTGAGAGTGGAGAGTTGAGAGTTGAGAGTGAAGAGTGGAGAGTGAAGAGTGAAGAGTGGAGAGTGAAGAGTGAAGAGTGAAGAGTGGAGTGACCCCGTTTCATCTTCACTCTTAACTCTCAACTCTTAAAAATACCTTGAATTATTTTTAGTTATACCTTATTATATATGTTAAGACGAATGAAAGAAAGGGTTTTTACGGTGAATAATAAATATTCCAAAGGCAAGAAGAAAAAGACGGACAGGCGCACAATAGTTGTCAGGGTGGTTGCGCTTGGCATTGCAGGGCTTATGGTTTTATCGGGTTTTGCGGTGCTTTTAAGTGTGCAGTTCTGAATTGTGCAAAATCAATAAAAAATATTTTATATTTCTACAAAACTTCTAAATGTCAAATTTCGCTGTCGGGTTGTTAAAAAGGCGTATTTATGTTATAATACACCTTGCGTGACTGCAACAGATATGCGTTGAAGCGGGAGGTTGCGGCTGAAACAGGCCGGTTTTTCCGTGGAGTATGTCCGATTTTAAACCGGGCGAAGAAAATAATCGTAAGCGTGATGCACCATTGGGTTGCGGTGCAACTATGCTTGCATGCTTTTTGTCCCGGGGTGACTTATGTCAGTCCGGTTTTTAAACGGTGGTTTACGAAACACCCGGAGCGGTGTGACGAAAAGCACGCCCGCCACTAATACTAAGGAGGCGATTTTCGTGGCAGTCAAGGAAAAAATAAGGATAAGATTAAAGGGTTATGATCATCAGCTTGTTGATCAGTCTGCTGAAAGAATTGTTCAGACAGCAAAGCGCACAGGTGCAAGGGTTTCCGGTCCGGTGCCGCTCCCGACAGAGAAGCAGGTTATCACAATTCTCCGCGCCGTTCATAAGTATAAGGACAGCCGTGAGCAGTTTGAGATGAGAACTCACAAAAGACTTATCGACATTTTAAGACCGTCAAACAAGACAGTCGAGGCTCTTATGAGCTTAGAGCTCCCTGCCGGTGTTGAAATTGAAATCAAATTATAATTTTCAACCAACCGCAGACAGGGTCATGTTGGGAAATCCCAACCAATAACCTTACAGGAGGCATAGATATGCAGAAAGCAATTATCGGTAAGAAAATCGGTATGACACAGATTTTCGACGAAAAGGGCAACGTTGTTCCCGTAACAGTTGTAGAAGCAGGCCCATGCGTTGTTTCTCAGAAAAAGACTGTTGAAAACGACGGCTACGCAGCAGTACAGCTCGGCTTTGGCGATTTGAGAGCCAGCCAGGTTAACAAGCCGATGAAGGGTCACTTCGATAAGGCAGGCGTAGCACCGAAGAGAACTTTAAGAGAGTTCCGTTTTGAAAACACAGACGCTTACAATGTAGGCGACATCGTAAAGGCTGACGTATTTGCAGCAGGCGACAAGATTGATGTTACCGGCACAAGCAAAGGTAAGGGCTTTGCGGGCGTTATTAAGCGCTGGAACTTCCAGAGACTCAAGGAAACACACGGTACAGGCCCCTGCGTTCGTACAGGCGGTTCAATCGGTTCATGTTCTTCCCCTTCAAGAGTTTGGAAGGGCAAGAAGATGGCAGGTCATCTTGGAGCAGAAAAGGTTACAGTACAGAACTTAAAGGTTGTTAAGGTTGACGCCGAAAGCAATCTTATCGCTATCAAGGGTGCTGTTCCCGGTCCTAACGGCGGTACGGTAGTAATCCGTGACTCCGTTAAGGCTTAATGAGAGGAGGAATTTAAATGCCTAATGTAGCAGTAGTAGATATGGCAGGCAACAAGGTTTCAGAAATCACCTTGAGCGACGCCATTTTCGCAATTGAGCCTAACGCAGCAGTTATGCACCAGATGGTTGTAAACTATCTTGCAAACCAGCGTCAGGGCACACAGTCGGCTCTTACTCGTTCAGAGGTTTCCGGCGGCGGCAAAAAGCCTTGGAGACAGAAGGGCACAGGCCACGCAAGACAGGGCTCAACAAGAGCTCCGCAGTGGACTCACGGCGGCGTTGTTTTTGCACCGAAGCCGAGAAGCTACAGATTCTCTGTAAACAAGAAGGTAAGAAGACTGGCTATGAAATCAGCTTTCTCGTCAAAGGCAGCAGCAGACGAAATCATCGTTCTCGATTCTTTGACAACAGATACCTACAAGACAAAGGTTATTGCCGATATGCTTAAGGCAGTAGGTTCTGAAAAGAAGGCACTTATCGTTCTTCCTGAGGTTGACAGCAAGGTTATTGCTTCGGCAAGAAATATTCCGGGCGTTAAGACAGCTCAGGTAAACACACTTAATGTTTATGATATGTTAAATGCAGATAAGCTCATCATCGTTAAGGATGCTGTAGCAAAGATTGAGGAGGTGTACGCATAATGGCAGCACAGGATATTATCATCCGTCCGGTTGTAACAGAAAAGAGCATGGCTGGCATTGCCGAGAAAAAGTACACTTTCGAGGTTGCCAAGTCTGCAGGAAAGATTGAGATTGCAAAAGCAGTTGAAGAGCTTTTCAAGGTTAAGGTAAAGAAAGTAAACACTGTTAACGTAAGAGGTCATCTCCGCCGTCAGGGTAGAAATGAGGGTTATACACCGAGCTGGAAAAAGGCTTATGTAACTCTTACACAGGACAGCAAAACTATTGAATTTTTTGAAGGCATGATGTAAGCCTGTAAAAAAATAAAACAGGCAGAAAGTATGGGGAAAGCCATATCCCCGCAAAGCCATCATGAGGAGAGTGAAATCGAATGGCCATTAAAGTATTTAAGCCGACAACAAACGCAAGAAGAAATATGTCGGTTACAGATTATTCGGTTCTTTCAAAGGTTGCTCCCGAAAAAAGCTTGCTTGCACCTCTTAAGAAAAAGTCAGGCCGCAACAGCTACGGAAGAATCACCGTTCGTCACAGAGGCGGCGGTAACCGCAGAAAGTATCGTATCATTGATTTTAAGCGTCAGAAATTTGACGTTCCCGGTAAAATCGCAACACTCGAGTACGACCCGAACCGCAGCGCTTTCATCGCACTTGTTGAGTACGAAGACGGCGAAAAGAGCTACATCATCGCTCCTAACGGCGTAAAGGTTGGCGACACAGTTGTTGCAGGTGCATCGGCTGATATCAAGCCGGGCAACGCACTTCCGCTTGCAAACATTCCGACCGGTACATTTATCCATAACGTAGAGCTTTATCCGGGCAGAGGCGCACAGCTTGCTCGTGCAGCCGGCAATATGGCTCAGCTTATGGCTAAGGAAAACGGAATGGCTCTTTTAAGACTTCCTTCAGGCGAACTCAGAAACGTACCTGCAAACTGCATGGCAACAATCGGTCAGGTTTCAAACACAGACCACGAGAATGTTAAGATCGGTAAAGCAGGCCGTAAGAGAAATATGGGCTGGAGACCGACAGTCAGAGGTTCTGTAATGAACCCGAACGACCACCCGCACGGCGGTGGTGAGGGTAAGAGCCCTGTTGGACGTCCGGGTCCTTGCACACCGTGGGGCAAGCCTGCTCTCGGTTACAAGACCAGAAAGCATCATAACCGTTCAGACAAGTATATCGTAAGACGCAGAAACGGTAAGTAATAGGCAGCGAAAGGAGCTTAAATTATGGGCAGAAGCATTAAAAAGGGTCCTTATGTGCAGCCTGTGCTGCTTAAGAGGATTCAGGCAATGAACGAAGCAGGAGAGAAGAGAATTCTCAAAACCTGGAGCAGATCTTCAACAATCTTCCCTGACTTCGTGGGTCATACATTTGCAGTCCATGACGGACGCAAGCACGTTCCGGTGTATGTTACAGAAGATATGGTAGGCCACAAGCTCGGCGAGTTTGCACCGACCAGAACCTTCAGAGGCCACGCCGGTTCTAAAACAAGCAAGTAAGCGAAAGGAGAGTTTTGCAATGGAATCCAAGGCATATTTAAACTATGTCCGTATTGCGCCGAGAAAGGTTTCAGTTGTGCTTGATCTTATCAGAAACAAGCCGGCAGATCTTGCAATGGCAATTCTTCAGCATACTCCCAAGGCTGCTTGTGAGCCGCTTCAGAAGCTGCTCAAGTCCGCTATGGCAAATGCTGAGAACAACCACAATATGGATGTTTCAAAGCTTTACGTTGCATCCTGCAGCGTAAGTCAGGGTCCGACCCTCAAGCGTATCCGTCCGAGAGCACAGGGTCGTGCATACAGAATTAACAAGAAGACTTCACACATCACACTTGTTCTCAAGGAAATGGAATAATCAAAGGAGGTAAAGTAAATGGGCCAAAAAGTTAATCCGCACGGTCTGCGTGTTGGCGTTATTAAAGATTGGGAATCACGCTGGTTCGCAAATAAAAAAGACTTTGGCGACACACTTGTTGAGGACTACAACCTCCGTAAAACTTTGAAGAAGCAGCTTGCAGCAGCAGGCGTTCCAAAGATTGAAATCGAGCGTGACGCATCAAAGGTTAGAATTCACATTCACTGCGCTAAGCCGGGTATGGTTATCGGCAAGGGCGGCAGCGAGATAGAAAAGCTTCGTCTTCAGTGTGAGAAAATGCTCGGCAAGCACGTTGCAATCAATATCGTAGAGGTTAAATCTCCTGATATGAACGCACAGCTTATCGCAGAGAGCATTGCTCAGCAGCTTGAGAAGAGAATTTCTTTCCGCCGTGCTATGAAGCAGGCTATCGGCCGTGCTATGAGATTCGGCGCAAAGGGTATCAAAACTCAGTGCAGCGGTCGTCTTGGCGGCGCAGAAATTGCCCGCAGCGAAAGCTACCACGAGGGTACAATTCCGCTTCAGACACTCAGAGCTGACATTGATTACGGATTTGCAGAGGCAGCCACAACCTACGGCATCATCGGCGTTAAGGTTTGGCTTTATAAGGGCGAGGTTTTGCAGGAACAGCGCAAGCCCCGCAAAGAAGGAGGCAGTAAGTAATGCTTTTACCTAAGCGTGTAAAATACAGAAGAGTTCACAGAGGCCGCATGAAGGGCAAAGCATACCGTGGCAACAAGGTTACTTACGGTGAGTACGGCCTTCAGGCGCTTGAGCCGTCATGGATCACATCTAATCAGATCGAGGCAGCCCGTATCGCTATGACACGTTACTGCAAAAGATTTGGTAAGGTTTGGATAAAGATTTTCCCGGATAAGCCGGTTACAGAGAAGCCTGCTGAAACCCGAATGGGTTCCGGTAAAGGTTCACCGGAGTACTGGGTAGCAGTTGTTAAGCCGGGCAGAGTTATGTTCGAGCTTGCAGGTGTTCCGGAAGCAACAGCAAGAGAGGCTCTTCGCCTTGCAGCCAACAAGCTTCCGATCAAGTGTAAATTTGTTAAAAAAGATGAGGGGGTTGAGCAGTAATGAAAGCAGCAGAAATCAGAGAGCTGTCAGTAGATGAGCTTGAGCTTAAAGTAAAAGAGCTTAAGGAAGAGCTTTTCCAGCTTCGTTTCCAGCATGCCATCAACCAGCTTGACAACCCGATGCGTTTAAAGGCCGTTAAGAAGGATATCGCAAGAATCAAGACAATCCTTCGTCAGCGCGAGCTTGAGAACGTTAACGCTTAAAGAAGGAGGATAAAGTCGTGAGCGATAGAAATATGAGAAAAACCGATGTCGGCATGGTTGTCAGCAATAAGATGGACAAAACGGCAGTGGTTGCTATCGAAAACAGCGTAAAGCACCCGCTTTACAACAAGATTGTAAAACGCACTATTAAGCTCAAGGTTCATGATGAGAACAATGAGTGCAATATTGGCGACAGAGTACGCATTATGGAGACTCGTCCTCTTTCAAAAGATAAGAGATGGCGTCTCGTCGAGATTATAGAAAAGGCTAAATAATTTAGCGCATTCGGTAAAGGAGGAACGCACTGTGATACAACAGCAGACCTACCTCAAAGTTGCTGACAACACCGGCGCAAAGGAGTTAATGTGCATTCGTGTTCTCGGCGGCACCAGAAGGAGGTACGCCAACATTGGCGACGTAGTGGTAGCTTCAGTTAAAAAAGCAGCACCAGGCGGCGTTGTTAAGAAGGGCGATGTAGTAAAGGCAGTTATCGTACGCTCTGCAAAGGGTGTGCGTCGTGAGGACGGCACATACATTCGTTTTGACGAAAATGCAGCCGTTATCATCAAGGAAGATAAAAACCCGAAGGGCACTCGTATCTTCGGACCGGTAGCCAGAGAGCTTCGTGATAAGGATTATCTGAAGATTCTTTCTCTTGCTCCGGAAGTACTTTAATGGAGGTGTTACGTTATGAATAATAAGGTTCATGTTAAAACAGGTGACACCGTAATCGTTTTAAGCGGTAAGGACAAGGGCAAAAAGGGCAAGGTTCTTGCTGTAAGCCCTAAGGAAGACAAGGTTATCGTTGAGAAGATCAACATGGTTAAAAAGCACGTAAAGCCCCGTAAAATGGGCGAGCAGGGCGGCATAATCAAGGCTGAGGGCGCAATGTACTCTTCAAAGGTACAGCTTGTTTGCCCACGCTGCAAAAAGCCGACCCGTGTTGGTCACAAGATCTATGAAGACGGCACAAAGGGCCGCATTTGCAAAAAATGCGGTGAATCACTGTAAGGAGGAGACAACATGGCAAGATTAAAGGATTTTTATAAAAGCGAAGTTGCTCCTGCACTGATGAATAAATTTTCTTATAAGAGCGTTATGGAAATTCCGAAGCTCGACAAGATTGTTATCAACGTAGGTGCCGGTGAAGCAAGAGATAACTCAAAGGTTATCGACGCAATTCTTACTGACCTCGGCGCAATCACAGGCCAGAAGCCGCTTGTTTGCCGCGCAAGAAAGTCAGTTGCTAACTTTAAGCTTCGTGAGGGAATGCCGATTGGCGCAAAAGTAACACTCAGAGGAGAGAGAATGTATGAGTTCCTCGACAGACTCTTCAATGTAGCTCTTCCGCGTGTTCGCGACTTCAGAGGCATCAACGCTAACTCCTTTGACGGCAGAGGCAACTACAATATGGGTCTTAAGGAGCAGCTCATTTTCCCTGAGATAGACTATGATAAGATTGACAAGGTTCGTGGTATGGACATCTGCTTCGTAACCACAGCAAAAACCGACGAAGAGGCTCGTGAGCTTTTAACACTTATGGGCGCTCCGTTTGAGAAATAAGGAGGGGTAATTGTGGCTAAAACTTCAATGAAGGTTAAACAGAAAAGAAAGCAAAAGTTTTCCTCAAGGGAATACAGCAGATGCAAAATCTGCGGCAGACCACATGCCTATCTTCGTAAGTTCGGTATTTGCCGTATCTGCTTCAGAGAGCTTGCCTACAAGGGCGAGATTCCCGGAGTAAAGAAGTCAAGCTGGTAAGCAAGGAGGATAAAACTATGCAGATTACTGATGCAATAGCAGATTTGCTTACAAGAATTCGTAACGCGAGTTCTGCAAAGCACGAAACAGTTGAAATCCCTTCATCAAATATGAAAAAGGCTATCTGCCAGATTCTTCTTGACGAGGGTTACATCAAGAGTTTCACTGTTACAGATGATGGCAAGCAGGGTATCATCAAGGTAACATTAAAATACGGCGAGGGCAAGAAGCCTGTTATCACAGGTCTCAGAAGAGTTTCAAAGCCGGGCCTGCGTATATACACAAGTGTTGAGGATATGCCAAAGGTATTAAAGGGCCTTGGTATTGCAATCGTTTCTACATCTAAGGGCGTTATGACAGACCGTCAGGCACGCAAAGAGAACGTAGGCGGCGAAATCCTCGCATTCGTTTGGTAAGGGGGTGCGATTATGTCACGAATTGGAAGAAAACCCATAAATATTCCCGCCGGAGTTGACGTAAAGGTTGACAACGGTGTTATAACCGTAAAGGGTCCCAAGGGTACACTTACTCAGAAGGTTCACCCGAACATCACGGTTAAAGTTGAGGGCGGCATCATAGAGGTTACTCGCCCCAACGACGATAAAGAAAACAGATCGCTCCACGGCCTTACAAGATCCTTAATCGCAAACATGGTTGAGGGCGTTGTAAACGGCTATAAGAAGGAGCTTGACGTTAACGGTGTTGGTTACAGAGTTCAGAAGCAGGGTAACAAGTGCGTTATGAACCTCGGTTTCTCACATCAGGTTATCGTAGAGGACACAGAGGACATCAAGATTGAGGTTCCGGGTCCCAACAAAATCATCATCACAGGCATTGACAAGCAAAAGGTTGGTCAGTTTGCAGCCGAAGTAAGAGAAAAACGTCCACCGGAGCCGTACAAGGGCAAGGGCATCAAGTATGTTGATGAAGTTGTTCGCCGTAAGGAAGGCAAGGCCGGTAAGGGCGGCAAGAAATAATTAAGGAGAGTGAATGACTATGGTAAACAAGGCTGATAAAAATATAGCTCGTTTAAACCGCCACAAAAGAGTTCGTGGCAAAATCAGCGGCACAGCGCAGCGTCCTCGCCTTAACGTATATCGTTCATCTAAAAATATCTATGCTCAGATTATTGACGATGTAAACGGTGTAACTCTTGCAGCAGCTTCTTCACTTGACAAAAGCTTTGAAGGTCAGGGCGGCAACAAAGAGGCAGCCAGAAAAGTTGGCGAGATGATTGCAAAGAAAGCAGCAGACAAAGGCATAACCGACGTTGTTTTTGACAGAGGCGGTTATCTTTATCACGGCCGTGTCAAGGAATTGGCCGAAGGCGCCCGTGAGGGCGGCCTCAAATTCTAAGAAGGGGAGGAATTGACTTTGGCTAATATTATTGACGGATCAACATTGGATTTACAGGAAAAGGTTGTTGCTATCAACCGTGTTTCCAAAACTGTTAAGGGCGGCCGTATCTTCAAGTTTGCAGCACTCGTTGTTGTAGGCGACGGTCAGGGCACTGTAGGCTTTGGCATTGGCAAGGCAGGCGAAGTTCCCGACGCTATCCGTAAGGGCATTGAGGATGCCAAGAAGAATCTTATGAAGGTTTCTCTTAAGGGCACAACAATCCCCCATGAAGTAATCGGTGAGTTCGGTGCAGGCAGAGTTCTGATGAAGCCTGCTGCTCCCGGTACCGGTGTTATCGCCGGCGGTCCGGTTCGTGCCGTTGTTGAAGCAGTCGGCATCAAGGACATCAGAACAAAGGCATTGCGTTCAAACAATCCCTGCAATGTTGTAAGAGCAACACTTCAGGGTCTTGGCGCACTCAGAAGCGCAGAAGAGGTTGCTGCTATCCGCGGCAAGTCTGTAAGCGAAATTTTATAATAGGGAGGAAGCAAGATGGCACAGTTAAGCATTAAGCTCAAAAAGAGCCTTATAGGCAGCAAAAAAGACCAAATTGCAACCGCCCACGCTCTTGGTCTTAAGAAAATCGGCGATGTTACAGTTCAGCCCGACAATCCGATGACACAGGGCAAGGTAGCAAAAATAATCCACCTCATCGAGGTAAGCGAAGCGTAAGCAAGGAGGTGCGAATGATGAAGTTGCACGAACTTTCCCCCGTAGAGGGTTCAAAGAAGAATTCAAAGCGTATCGGCAGAGGTCACGGCTCAGGCTGGGGCAAAACAGCCGGTAAGGGTCACAAGGGTCAGAAGGCCCGTAGTGGCGGCGGCGTTCGTCCGGGCTTTGAAGGCGGTCAGATGCCGCTTCAGAGAAGAATCCCTAAAAGAGGTTTTAACAACATTTTCGCAAAGGAAATTGTTGCAATCAACCTTTCATCGCTCAACCGTTTTGAGGACGGCGCAGTAGTTGACACACAGGCTCTTCTTGATGCAGGCATTGTAAAAAATAATTTTGACGGTATTAAAATTCTTGGAAACGGAAATATCACTAAAAAGCTTGAAGTAAAAGCAGCTGCGTTTTCTGCTTCTGCAAAGGAGAAGATTGAAGCGGCAGGTGGAAAGGCCGAGGTGGTATAATTGTTTAAAACAATACAAAACGCCTGGAAAATTCCCGATCTGAGAAAGAAAATACTCTTTACTCTTTTGATTATTGTCGTATTCAGAATCGGTTCGGTTATTCCTGTTCCGTTTCTTGATATGAATGCGCTTGGAAGCCTTATGAACGGTCTTGATTCAAGCGGTTCTGTTCTTGCGTATCTCAATACGCTCAGCGGCGGCGCCTTCTCAAATGCAACAATTTTTGCAATGGGCGTTACCCCGTACATCAACTCTTCAATTATCATGCAGCTTTTGACCGTTGCTATTCCTCCTCTTGAGAGAATGGCAAAGGAAGGCGAAGAAGGCAGAAAGAAGATTGCTACAATAACACGTTATGTAACAGTTGGCCTTGGCCTTTTGCAGGGTGCTGCATATTTCTGGTATCTTTATGCATCAAACGTTGTTACCTACAGAGATGGCTTCGAGGCAGTTTTCGCAGCAATCGTAATCATTCTTACATTTACAGCAGGTACAGCGCTTATGATGTGGCTGGGTGAGCAGATTAACCAGTACGGTATCGGAAACGGTATTTCAATCATCCTCTTTGCAGGTATCGTTGCCCGTTTCCCGCTTACAATTGCTCAGCTCGGTCAGTACTGGTCTTACGCTGCAGAGCAGGGTCAGACACAGTTCTTCTTCCTCGTTCCGGCATACGTTCTTATCTTCTTCGCCGTTGTCTGGCTTATCGTATTTATGAACGATGCGGAAAGAAGAATTCCCGTGCAGTACGCAAAGAGAGTTGTCGGCAGAAAGATGTATGGCGGTCAGTCAAGTCACCTTCCTATCAAGGTTGGCCTCGGCGGCGTATTGCCAATCATCTTTGCAAGCTCAATTCTGTCCATTCCTGCAACAGTTAAGCAGTTCTTCCCGAATATGGGTGAGTTCTGGAATAACTTCTGGAGCCTGTTTGATTACGGCGGATGGCTTTATACAATTCTCTACTTCATACTGATTATTATGTTTGCGTACTTCTACACAACAATTCAGTATAATCCTGTAGAAATGTCCAATAATCTTCGTCAGAACAACGGCACAATCCCGGGTATCCGTCCCGGCAAGCCGACAACTGACTTTATCGCAAAAATCCTTTCAAGAATCACGCTTATCGGCGCATTGTTCCTCTCTGTTATCGCTATAGTTCCGATTATTTTCTGCGGAGCTGCAAATATGGCAGGTCTTTCAATGGGCGGTACTTCAGTAATCATTCTGGTTGGCGTTGCACTTGAAACAGTTAAGCAGATGGAATCTCAGATGATGATGCGTCATTATAAGGGCTTCCTTGACTAAGCTAAAGGAGAAGATTATGAATATAATTCTTTTAGGAGCTCCGGGTGCCGGCAAAGGCACTCAGGCAGAGGTTATTTCAAACCATCTGTCAATCCCTACTATTTCAACGGGTAACATTATCCGTGAAGCGCTGAGAAGCGGCACAGAAATGGGTCTTAAGGCAAAGTCGTTTATGGACGCCGGCAAGCTTGTTCCGGATGAGGTTGTAATCGGCATCATCAAAGACAGACTCGCTAACGACGACTGCAAGAACGGTTTTATTCTTGACGGCTTTCCGAGAACTATTCCGCAGGCCGAGGCTCTGGACACAATGGGCGTTGTTATCGACAAGGTGATCGATATCGAAGTACCTGACGAGAACATCGTAAAGCGTATGTCCGGACGCCGTGTTTGTGCAGACTGCGGCGCAAGCTATCACCTTGACTATAAAAAGCCAAAGGCAGACGGTGTTTGCGACAGCTGCGGCGGCACCCTTGTTCAGCGCAAGGACGACCATCCCGACACAGTTCTTGCAAGACTTCAGGTTTACCACAACGAAACCGAGCCGCTTAAGGACTACTACGAGAAGCAGGGCAAGCTTGCAATCGTAGAGGGTCAGGAGGAAATCAAGGACACTACAGCCCTTATCCTTGCAGAAGTAGAGGCGTAAGTTTATATGGTAGTATTAAAAACTTCCCGTGAACTTGCAAAAATGCGCGAAGCGGGCAGAATTTCCGCAAATGCATTAAAGCTTGCAGGTCAGGCGGTTGAGCCGGGTGTTTCAACCGCCGAGATTGACCGGGTAGTTCGCAGATATATCGAGGGGCAGGGCGCAAAGCCCTCGTTCCTCGGCTATGGCGGCTTTCCGGCAAGCGCTTGCATTTCGGTTAATGATGAGGTTGTCCATGGCATACCGTCAAAGAAGCGTATTCTTAAAAGCGGAGATATAGTTTCGATTGACGTCGGCGCGTTCATCGACGGTTTTCACGGCGATAACGCATGGACGTTTGCCTGCGGTGATATCAGCGCCGAGGCACAGGGACTTCTTGACGCGACCAAGGAAAGTCTGTATGAGGGAATCAAGCAGGCTGTTGCCGGAAATCGCATCGGCGATATCGGCAGCGCGGTTCAACAGTATGTCGAAGCTCGCAGCTACTCGGTGGTACGCGATTACGTCGGCCACGGCGTAGGTGCGAAATTACACGAAGATCCAAGCGTACCGAATTTCGGTACACCCGGCAGAGGTGTGCGTCTGTTACCGGGGATGACTATTGCCATTGAGCCAATGATTAATCTGGGCACACACAAGGTCAGGGTTCTTGATGACGACTGGACTGCTGTTACGGCAGACGGAAAGTTGTCGGCTCATTTTGAGCATTCGGTTGCAATAACAGCCGACGGACCCGTAATCCTAACACTTGCCGACTGAGAGGTGCGGCATGGATTTTGTTAGAGGTCTTGTGGTAAGGGCAAAATGCGGCAGGGATAAAAACAGATTTTTTGTTGTTATCTCGTGCGACGGCGAATATGTTTATATAGCGGACGGCAAAACAAGAAAAATTGAGAAGCCTAAGCGTAAGAATATGAAGCATTTATTTGTCACTGACACAGTTATTCCGGACGGTTCATTAAATACCAACAAGCTGATTAAAGCTGAGTTAAAACCATTTAACTGTTAAGCGTTTATGAGGAGGTTATTTTATGTCAAAGCAGGACGTTATCGAAATTGAAGGTACAGTAACTGAGGCTCTGCCGAATGCACAGTTCAAGGTTGAGCTTCCTAACGGACACGAAATCCTTGCTCACATTTCAGGCAAGCTGAGAATGAATTTCATCAGAATATTGCCGGGTGACAAGGTTACTGTAGAGATGTCTCCGTACGACCTGACAAGAGGCCGTATCACTTGGAGAAGCAAGTAATAAATTAACACTTAAGAAAGGAATGATTACACAATGAAAGTCAGACCTTCAGTAAAGAAAATTTGCGAAAAGTGCAAGGTAATTAAGCGCAAGGGCAAAGTAATGGTTATTTGCGAAAATCCGAAGCACAAACAGCGTCAGGGCTAATGCCACAATAAAAAATCTTAAATATTATATGGAGGTGCAACAAAATGGCTCGTATAGCAGGTGTTGACTTGCCGAGAGATAAAAGAGTTGAAATCGGTTTAACCTATATTTACGGTATCGGCAGAAAGACCGCAAGCGACATAGTTGCTGCAACAGGAATTAATCCTGACACTCGTGTCAGAGATTTGACAGAAGATGATGTTTCAAAGCTCAGAGAATATATCGACCACAACTGCCGCGTTGAAGGTGACCTTCGCCGTGACATCGCATTTGACATCAAAAGACTTATTGAAATTGGTTGCTACAGAGGCGTTCGCCACAGAAAGGGTCTTCCTGTAAGAGGCCAGCGTTCAAAGACTAACGCTCGTACCCGCAAGGGACCGAGAAAGACTATGGCAAACAAGAAGAAATAAGTAAGGAGGGTTTAAGCTATGGCAGCACCTAAGGGTAAAAAGACTACCGTTCGCCGCCGCCGTGAGAGAAAGAACATCGAGCGCGGTGCCGCACACATTCAGTCCACTTTTAACAATACTATTGTTACTATATCAGACGTACAGGGCAACGCTGTATCATGGGCAAGCGCAGGCGAGCTTGGCTTCAGAGGTTCAAGAAAGTCAACTCCGTTTGCAGCTCAGTCAGCAGCCGAGACAGCCGCAAAGGCAGCTATGGAGCACGGAATGAAGTCCGTAGAAGTTTACGTTAAGGGTCCGGGCGCAGGCCGTGAGGCTGCAATCAGAGCTTTGCAGTCAGCAGGTCTTGAGGTTTCAATGATCAAAGACGTAACACCGATCCCGCACAACGGATGCCGTCCTCCGAAGAGAAGACGCGTATAGTCCAAAAATAAAGGAGGAAATAACCCATGGCAAAAAATATGCAGCCTATTGCAAAGCGTTGCAGAGCTCTCGGAATTTCTCCCGCTGTAATGGGATATTCCAAGAAAACTTCTAACAGAAATCCTAACGGAAATGCAAGAAGAAAAAAGAGCGAATACAGCCTTCAGCTCACTGAAAAGCAGAAGGTAAAGTTCATATACGGTATTATGGAGAAGCAGTTCAGAATGTACTACGAGAAGGCTGAAAAGGCACAGGGCAAAACCGGTGAAGTTCTTCTCACAACAATCGAGCGCAGACTCGACAACGTAGTATTCAGACTTGGCTTTGCAAGAACAAGAAGAGAAGCAAGACAGCTTGTAAACCACGCTCACTTCACAGTAAACGGCAAGAAGGTAAACATTCCGTCTTACCTTGTTAAGGTTGGCGATGTTATCGCAGTCAGCGACAAGAGCAAGTCAACAACACGCTACAAGGAGATCGGCACAGAGTCAACACTTCTTCCGAAGTGGCTTGAGAAGTCAGAAAATGAGCTTAGCGGCAAGGTTATCGCAATGCCGGAGAGAGAAGACATTGACTTCCCGGTTGAGGAGCACCTTATCGTCGAGTTGTACTCCAAGTAATCCCTTATTTAACAGTAAGCATATAAACGCAGGGCGGCTTTATGCCGCCTAACATAGGGAGGAGATTCGCTGATGATAGAATTTGAAAAGCCAAGAATTGACATAGATGAATTATCAGCCGACGGCAGATACGGCAAGTTTGTAGTAGAGCCATTGGAGCGTGGCTTTGGCAACACCCTGGGTAACAGCTTAAGAAGAGTTCTTCTTTCTTCCCTTGAGGGTGTGGCAGTAACCTCAATTAAAATTGACGGTGTTCTCCACGAATTTTCAACGATTCCCGGCGTTAAAGAGGATGTAACCGAAATTGTGCTTAATATGAAGGGTTTAACGGCAAAGCTGCACTGCGACGGTCCTAAAACTGTAGAAATAAACGCAGAAGGACCCTGCATTGTAACTGCCGCTTCAATAAAGTGCGACAGTGAGGTTGAAATCCTTAATCCGGATATGCATATTGCAACACTGGGCGACGACTCTAAGCTTACAATGGAGATTACATTGGATAAGGGCAGAGGATATGTTCCTGCTGAGCGCAACAAGCTTATATCCGGCAACAATGTTATCGGTGTTTTGCCTGTCGATTCAATATACACACCTGTTCTCAAGGTTAACTACACTGTCGAGAACACCCGTGTTGGTCAGATAACCGACTACGACAAGCTTACACTTGATGTATGGACAAACGGCGTAATAAACGCACAAGAGGCAGTATCTCTTGCAGCTAAGGTACTCACAGAGCACCTCAACCTGTTTGTTGACCTTTCAGATAAGGGTCACAGCACAGAAATAATGGTGGAAAAGGACGACAAGGGCAAGGAAAAGGTTCTTGAAATGACTATCGAGGAGCTTGACCTTTCGGTTCGTTCGTTCAACTGCTTAAAGCGTGCCGGAATTAACACAGTAGAAGACTTAATTAATAAATCTGAGGACGATATGATGAAGGTGAGAAACCTCGGCAGAAAATCTCTCGAAGAGGTTATCTTCAAGCTTCAGAGCCTTGGCTTCAGTCTTCAGAAAGAGGACGAATAATCCTTTTGAGAATTTAAGTAAAGGAGTGACTTTCAATGCCAGGTACAAGAAAATTGGGAAGAACAACTGCTCACAGAACAGCAATGCTCAGAGCTTTGGTTACATTCCTGTTTGAAAACGGCAAAATTGAAACAACTGTAACTCGTGCTAAAGAGGTTAGCTCTATGGCAGAGAAGATGATAACAATAGCTAAGGACGACAGCCTTCACAGCAAGCGTATGGTAATGTCTTTTGTAACAAAGGAAGACGTTGCTCACAAGCTTTTCAGTGAGATTGCTCCGAAGTATGCTGACAGAAAGGGCGGCTATACCAGAATCACAAAGCTGGGACCCCGCAGAGGCGACGCAGCAGAGATGGCTATTATCGAGCTTATCTGATGATATGTTGAATAATGGCGGAGCTGAAAAATGCTCCGCCGTTTTAACTTAACTGCAATTCCTTTACTGCATTATATCAATTGTGGCTTAGCGTTGCGGCAAGATAAGAACAATCTTATATAGTGATTTGGTTCGGAAAATTGCTTATTTTTGCGTTAATCAGATATAGTAAATTAGTTCGGAAAAATCGCTTAATTTTGCGTTAATCAAAAGTAAGGGAGAACCACCCAAGTATAAAATAGAGAGTAAAATCAGTTTGGAAGAATCGCTTAATTTTGCGTTAATCAAAAGTAAGGGAGAACCACCCAAGTATAAAATAGAGAGAAAAATCAGTTTGGAGGAATCGCTTATTTTTGCGTTAATCAAAAGTAAGGGAGAACCACCCAAGTATAAAATAAAGAGCAAAAATCCGCCCGTAGCATAGTTGGATAATGCAACGGATTCCGATTCCGGAGATCGGGGGTTCGAATCCCTCCGGGCGGGCCATGAAAAAAGCGCCGCAGGGCGCTTTTTTCAATGAAATAAATCCCTTGCGGGATTTGTGAAATATCACTGCGTGATATGAAATAGCTTACGCTGTGAAATACGCTGCGGCGTATTGGGATTTATTTTATTTCACTTTCTGCTGTAGCAGAAAATTTCATAATCCGACGGGGTTATTTCATATTGCCGCAGGCATAATTCATTGAAAAGATTAAATAAGTATGATACGTTAAACAGGAGGCGATATTGTTGGGTCAAAATAAGCTTGCAGAAATGTCTATGGATTTTTCTGTAAAGATAATTAAGCTTTGTGATACCATAAAAGGTCATTATTCTCTTGTAAATCAACTGGAGCGTTCAGCGACATCTATAGGTGCAAATATTTATGAAGCCAAATATGCACACAGTAAGCCGGATTTTGTTGCAAAGCTACAGATTTCCTTAAAAGAATGCTTTGAAACGGAATATTGGCTTGAGGTTTTTGTCAGATCCGAGCTCGTTGAAGAGGGTATTGCAAAAACTCTGTACAATCAATGCGGAACAATTCGCAGAATGTTAATCGCCTCAATAAATACTGCAAAGAGAAATTTATAAAATGAACATACTATTCACCGCCTTCAAGGACAAAAACAACACCTCCTACAAATTAGTCAGCAGTCTGAATTGTAATGCGCTCTACCTGACAAACTCATTCATCGGGGTTAAGCGTGATGTCGTGAAACGGCAAATATGATATGAATTTATAAGCTCTTCACAGCATTTGAAACCTTAATTATGAAAATACGGGGGTAATTATTATGGAAGCCAACTTTGAAAACATATGTGAATACACCAAAACAAATATATATGAAATGCATAAAAATCATAAATCGGTTTTTCGCATATTATTGCTTGCATTTTTTATCTTTGAAGGGATATCCGTTGTCGTACAGGTGTTCGATAACGCTCGCTTATTTGATACTTCCGTTCGTCTTCTTTCAATTATTGCGGCTGTGTTGTTAATTTCCTTAGGCGTTTTTTTATATTTGGTTATACCTCGCCTTGAAACTAAAAAGACTTTAAAAAGAAATAATGAGCTTTATCACACCACGGTAAAAACCAATATTAAATTTTATTCCGAATATATTATCGGATTAAATTGTCAGACAAACGGTGAAACGAAAACCGAATACTCTCAGATAGTGAAGATTAAAGAAACGAATCATTTATTTTTGCTTTATTTGAGAGCTAATCTTGTTATATTAGTTGATAAAAAGGGCTTCACTAAGGGTAATGCTGAGGAATTCAGGCAGTATATAAGTCAGCGTGTACCAAATGCAAAGATGAAGCTGAAGAAATGAGGCGGTTTCTCTAAGCGAATTTTTCTGAAAGCTGTTGAGCTTAAATAAACTTTTATATGGTTATCCCCTTAAGTAAGCTAAGAGATAATTTAGTTTAGAGTTGAGATTGAAGATGAATTTCGTAACGAGGTCGTAGGGAACAGGCTTGCCTGTTCCGGCTTGAGCCGCAGAGTGTTATACTCTATTCTGATTTTGTAAAGCGTTGCAGTTAATATGCCTATCCCGGAACGGTCAAGACCGTTCCCTACGAACTCTCTGCTTTGTAACGAGCATTTCTTAATTAAAAGAGCCGCAAAGCGGCGACAACCATAATTCTGCATTAAATCAAACCTGCTTATTTAAAGGGATAATCAGAAACTTTAAAATGTAAATAGGAGAACAAAATGGAGCTTTGGGATATATACGACGCCGAAAGGCAAAAAACAGGCAGAACGATAAACCGAGGAACTGCTTTTGCTAAAGGTGATTTGCACGTTGTAATACACGTCTGCATTTTTAATTCAAACGGAGAAATGCTGATACAGCAAAGGCAGAGCTTTAAGGATATGTACCCGGATATGTGGGATATATCAGTCGGCGGTAGTGCTTTAGCAGACGAAACAAGCGTACAGGCGGCTGAGCGTGAAACCCTTGAGGAGATAGGCTATGAATTAAAGCTGAACGGCAAAAGGCCGCATTTTACGGTTAATTTTGAATATGGATTTGATGACTTCTATCTTGTTCAAAGCGATATTGATATATCTGCTCTGACCCTGCAATACGAAGAGGTCAAGTCTGTCAGGTGGGCATCAAGAGAAGAGATATGCCGTATGATGGACAGCGGCGAGTTTATTCCTCGTTACAAAAGCCTTATAGAACTTTTTTTTGATATGCGAGGGCAACAGATTGGTGCGTTATTATAGGGCGGTTGAGGACGGATTTCTTGAATTTTTTCGCAAATATCTTTAAACGGCTGTGCTTTACTTGACAAAAGCGGCTGTTTGGACTAAGATAATATCTGTGTAAAACTCAACGGAAATTATATGCAAAAAATTATTTCTGAAAGGAATTAAGGGTATGAATAACAGAGAAAAAACTATGGACAAAATTGTGGCGCTCTGTAAGGGCAGAGGCTTTGTTTACCCCGGCTCCGAAATTTACGGCGGCTTGGCAAACACATGGGACTACGGTCCGCTTGGAACAGAGCTTAAGAACAATATCAAAAATGCGTGGAGAAAGAAGTTTATACAGGAGAACAAGTACAATGTAGGTCTTGACTCCGCAATACTTATGAATCCGCAGACGTGGGTCGCATCGGGTCACCTCGGCGGCTTCTCGGACCCGCTTATGGACTGCCGTGACTGTAAAACCCGTCACAGAGCGGATAACCTCATCGAGGACTTTGACGGCACAAATGTTGCAGGCTGGTCAAATGACGAGATGATGAACTACATAAACGAGCACGAAATTCCCTGCCCGAACTGCGGCAAGCACAATTTCACCGACATCCGTCAGTTTAACCTTATGTTCAAGACATTTCAGGGTGTAACCGAGGACAGCAAGAATGAAATTTATCTCCGCCCGGAAACAGCGCAGGGTATATTCGTAAACTTTGCAAATATCCAGAGAACAAGCAGAAAAAAGGTACCGTTCGGCGTTGCACAGATCGGTAAATCGTTCAGAAACGAAATCACACCCGGTAACTTCATCTTCCGTGTAAGAGAGTTTGAGCAGATGGAGCTCGAATTCTTCTGCAAGCCGGGCACAGACCTTGAGTGGTTCGACTATTGGAGAAGCTTCTGCCGTGACTGGCTGTATTCGCTGAATATCAAGGAAGAAAACTTAAGACTGCGTGACCACTCGCCCGAGGAGCTTTGCTTCTACTCAAAGGCTACAACCGACTTTGAATATCTCTTCCCGTTCGGCTGGGGCGAGCTTTGGGGTATTGCCGACAGAACGGACTACGACCTCACACAGCACCAGAATCACTCGGGCAAGAGCCTTGAGTACTTCGACCCGACAGACAATTCAAGATATGTGCCGTATGTTATCGAGCCGTCGCTCGGCGTTGAGCGTTTGTTCCTTGCAATCGTGACTGAGGCTTATGATGAAGAGGTTATCGACGAGAAGGACACAAGAGTTGTGTTAAGACTCCATCCGGCTCTTGCACCGTTTAAGGCTGCCGTATTGCCGCTTTCAAAGAAGCTGTCTGAAAAGGCAGGCGAGGTGTTTGATATGATTTCAAGCGACTTTATGGTTGAGTTTGATGACACCGGCTCTATCGGAAAGCGTTACCGCCGTCAGGACGAAATCGGCACACCGCTGTGCATCACATATGACTTTGACAGCGAGAACGACGGTTGTGTTACAGTCCGTGACCGTGACACAATGCAGCAGGAAAGAATTGCAATAGATAAGCTCAAGGATTATATTGCAGATAAGGTTAAGTTTTAATGCAGAATTCATAATTTTGGCTTTCGCCAATTTAAGAGTGGAGTTTTGAGAGTGAAGAGTGGAGTGGCGGTTGTCGCCGCTTTGCGGCTCTTTGAATTAAGAATTTACTCGCAGCGGGGCTGTGAGTTCGCAGGAAACGGTCTTGACCGTTCCGGGATAGATGCAGATACTGCGATTTTATACGAAAACTTAATAGGGTATAACATTCAGAGGTCGTAGGGAACGGGAAAGTCGGTTCCCTACGACCTCGTTGCGAAATTCATCTTTACTCTTAACTCTGCACTCTTAACTCTCCACTCTGCGGCTTGCCACAAAAATCTGTAACACATTTTCCTCTTTTCAATATAATGTTAATGTAAAGAATGAAAGGAGGAAAACGACAATGTGTGGATTTGGTAATAACTGCTCATGGATAATTATCCTTATCATCATCTTCTGTTGCTGTGGTAACAACGGCTTCTTTGGCGGTGAGTGCAACAACAACAATAACTGTGGCTGCTGCTGACAGCCAAAATTAAAGAAGGGGCGGCGATAGTCGCCCCTTTTGCTGTCTGTTTGCAATCTTGTTCTTGAATTAATGGTTGAAAAATGCCATAATATAAACATACTATAACGGGAGGAACAGAATGCAGCAGCACAACATTGACCCCGTATGGGATGAAAATTCAATAATTCTTATACTCGGCTCATTTCCGTCCGTAAAATCGCGGGAACAGCAATTTTTTTATGCACATCCGCACAACAGGTTCTGGCGTGTGCTTGCAGAGGTAACAGATACTCCGCTTGCACAAACCGCAGATGAAAAGAAAAAAATTCTGCTTCAGTGCCGTATTGCGTTGTGGGACGTTATCCGCTCGTGTGATATTACGGGCTCGTCCGACAGCTCAATCAAAAATGTTGTTCCGAATGACCTCGGCATAATTTTATCAAACAGCTCGGTCGGGAGAATTTTCACAAACGGTGCGACAGCGGACAGGCTTTACAAAAAATACTGTGAAAAGCAGACGGGCATTGCGGCTGTGCGCCTGCCCTCGACAAGTCCGGCAAATGCGGCATATTCGCTTGAAAGACTTGTGCAGGAGTGGAAAATAATAGCCGAATATCTCTGAAAACCGCCGCAACCGCATAAACAAGCCAATTGCAACCGGTAGTTGCGGCTTTGAAAACTAAAATGTATAGCGCAAATTTTGGCGTGTTGATATAATAGCCTTGCAAAAATCAAGAACAGACAATGCTCTTTGCGGAATGTTAAGAGCAGAATGGAGGTTAATATGAACATTGAAACTGCAAACAGATTATTACAGTACAGAAAAAAGCATCAGCTTTCACAGGAGGAACTTGCGGCAAAAATAGGAGTAAGCCGACAGGCTGTGTCAAAGTGGGAGAGGGCAGAGGCTTCTCCCGATACTGATAATTTAATTTTACTGGCTCAGATTTACGGCGTAACCCTTGATGAGCTTTTGACGGGCAAAGACGAAGAGGAAGAACAGCCTGCTGACAGCACCGCACAGTCAAACGATGACAGTGCCGCCGAGCAGAATGAAGATAGCGAACCGCAGGAGAATAACAATACATATGAATCGCACACGGGTGACCGTGTATATTTTGACAACGGATTGCACGTTGATGCAAAAAACGGCGACCGTGTTCACGTCGGCTGGAGTGGCGTCCATGTAAATTCGGCAGACGGAACAAGAGTCAGTGTTGACAGAAACGGCGTCTTTGTCGATGAAAATGGAGAGCGCAAGGCTTACACCGACGAAAATGGTCATATCATCTATGATGATGACTGCTGCGGCAAAAAGCACGGCAAGAAAAGCCTTTGGTACAAATTTCCGTATCCGATAGTTGCGCTGTGTGTTTTTCTTGGTTGGGGCTTCAGCGGATTCTTGGGCGGATTTGCATATTCGTGGCTTGCGTTTTTGACAATTCCGCTTTACTATACTCTCGTCGATGCGATAATCAAGAGAAAGCCGAGTCACTTTGCTTATCCTGTGTTTGCATTAATAATCTTCTTTGTATGGGGGTTCTGGTTCCCTACTCTCGGTGGCTTTGCCCTTTCGTGGATTGTGTTTTTGACAATACCGATATATTATTTTATCTGTTCAGCCGTTAATAATTCAAAAGATTATGATGCCTGAAATAAAAATTAAAAAAAATTTTAAAAACCCCTTGATTTTTAAGATACACTGTGATAAAATGTCTTAGTGACAAATCACAGATGCGCTGCTAGCTCAGCTGGATAGAGTGCTTGACTACGAATCAAGAGGTCAGGGGTTCGAGTCCCTTGCAGCGCGCCACAGAAAGTCTATTGCGGAAAGCAGTAGGCTTTTTTGTTTGGGTAAATAATGATTGTACCATAATATATGTTGATATGATACCGGCGTTGTGATAGAATAATCCAATATAATCAATTACATCGGGAGCGATAATATGATAGCCAAGTGGAGCGACAGAATTTTTCATATTCTTTTCTTTACTGCTTTTTCAATAATAACCGTCGGCGTGATTGCCTCAATATGCCGGGTCAACCTTTGGGGCATTGTAACCGCAGTCGGTATGCTCGGATTGGGGATTGTTGTTATTTATCTGCTGTACCGTCGTTTTGGCGATATCGGCAGCAGAAAAGCCAATATTGTTTTTGCGGTTATGGCGGCGGTGATGCTTGTCATACAGCTTGCGGCTGCTAATCTTTTGCTTGCAAATCCCGTGACCGACTGGAATGTTATTCATCAGGTGGCGCTGAGCTTTGCCAAAAACGGCTCAATGGATAATATGTATGAGAATCTGCCGAATAATCATCACTACCTTGCCAAATACACAAACAACGGCGGTATAACCGTTTTGCTTTCTTTTTTCTATCGGGCGATTTATCTTATATTCGGTGATGTGCCGCTGATTGCTCCGGTTATGCTCAACACGGTGTTTATATTTGTATCGGTAATTTTCTGCTATCTGATTGCCAAGAGAATTCTCGGCAATTTCGGCGGTCTTGTTGCCGGTGGGCTGTGCTTTCTGTTTGTACCGTATTACACCTATACGCCATATTTTTACACCGATTCGATAAGTATGCCGTTCACGGTGATATCAATTTATCTGTTTATCAGAGCATACGAAAGTGACAACACGGCTGTCGAGATTACTCTTTACTGTTCGTGTGCGTTTTCGGTTGCTGTCGGTTATCTGCTCAAGGGCAATGTTATTGTGGTGCTTGCCGGTATAATTGTTTATTCGCTTATCAAGGGCGGAGTCAAAAAGGTTACAATCGCTGTCGGACTTACGCTGTCTATGTTCGTAATATTCCTTGCGGCGCTTAATCTGCTGATATCGTCAATGCATATGACCACAGAGGACGAAAGATATGAATATCAATATCCGCTTACTCACTGGGTTATGATGGGGCTCAAGGGAAACGGCTCTTTTGACCAGGCGGACAGCACCTTTACAAATTCGGCTGGAAATTATGACCGGAAGCAGGCGGCAAACCTGAATGAGATAGAACAGCGCCTGAGTGCTTACGGGGTTGGCGGACTGAGCAGGCATTTGTTCGATAAGGCTGTTTTCACTTGGAACGACGGCAGCTATTGGATAAGCCACCACATATATAAGAATGTCGGAGAGAGAAATTTTCTGCACGAGCTTGTGCTGAAGGACGGGCAGTGCTACGGACTTTTCTATTGCATAAGCGCAGGAATCCAACTGATAATTCTGCTGATGCTCTGCGTTACGTCGGTTTATTCTGTTATTAAGCCGAAGTGCGACCGTATGATGTTTATAAGAATACTGATTTTCGGAATTATGCTTTTCCTGCTGATGTGGGAAACACGCTCACGCTATCTTTTCAATTTTACTCCGCTGTTTATTATTGTGACGGCTCAGGGAATGCTTATCAGCATAAAGGCTTTTGCAAAATTATTTGAAAAGCGCAGACAGGCTAAAAATAAAATTTCCGCCGCAGGCTGAACTGCCCGGCGGATTTTTTTATCGTTGTTATTAAATATAAATTCAAAATCTGTTTAAAAACTATTTCAAATTGTGCGGCGATGTGATAAAATAAAAACGTGTATAAGAAAAAACAACAATTTACGGAATTGTGTTTTATAATATTCGTAACCATACAAGGTGGGTATGACAGATGAAGAAAATTTATGATGTTATTATCGTCGGTACGGGAGCTGCCGGACTATACGGTGCGCTGCAGTTTGATGAGAGCGTAAATGTCCTCGTAATATCAAAGCGTGAAATGAGCCTTTCAAACAGCTCGCTTGCACAGGGTGGTGTTGCCGCCGTGCTTGATAAGGACAACGACAATTTTAAGCTCCACATTGCCGATACTCTTATCGCAGGCAAATATAAAAACGACCCTGCGGCAATAGAGGTGCTTGTTACCGAAGGTCCGAGAGATGTTCTTAATCTGAAAAAACTCGGCGTTGCCTTTGACCTTGACAACACCGGCAAGCTTCAGATGACGCTTGAGGCGGGTCATTCAAGGCACAGAATTGTTCATCATAAGGACTCAACGGGAAAGGCGATTACCGATGTTCTGATTGAAAACGTCAGGACGCGCCCGAATGTTGACATTGCCGAGAATACAATGCTTTATGACCTGAAAAAGATTGACGGGGGATTTTCTGCCTATCTGCTGAAAGACGGTGAAACCTCCTGCGTAAATGCCCGTTACTGTATTATGGCGACAGGCGGCGTCGGCAGGGTTTATGCCTACACAACAAACAGTGCGATTGCAACAGGCGACGGCATAACAATGGCGCACAACCTCGGCGCAAAAATAAAGCATTTAAGCTGGATACAGTTCCACCCGACGGCTTTCGCCGCCGAAAAGGACAGAGAGAGATTTCTGATAAGCGAGGCTGTCAGAGGTGAGGGTGCAGTGCTTCTGAACTGCAACGGAGAACGCTTTGCGTTTGATTATGACGAGCGCGGCGAGCTTGCACCGAGAGATGTTGTATCACGGGCGATTATGCTTGAAGCCAAAAAGACCAACAGCGAGAATTTTTATCTTGATATAACCCACAAGGACCCCGAATTCGTCAAAAACCGTTTCCCGATGATATACGCAAAGTGCCTTGAGGAAAACGTGGATATCACAAAGGACAGAATCCCCATCTTCCCGTGCCAGCATTATCTTATGGGCGGCATTGACGTTGACCTGAACGCTCAATCAACTATTGACGGTCTGTACGCGGCAGGCGAATGTTCGCACACCGGTGTTCACGGCGCAAACAGGCTGGCGAGCAACTCCTTGCTTGAGGCTCTTGTTTTTTCACGACGTGCCGCAGAGGACATTATGCGCAGACTCAAAAAATGCACAGCTCAGCTTGAACAGCCGCAGACACCGCCTCAGCCGAGCGGAAAAGTGCTTCCGCACGGCTACAGAACCGAAATAAGAGAAATAATGCAGAGCGCTCACTTTGTGCTTCCAACTCCTGATGCCGTTCCCGATGGCTTGCAGAGGGCAAAGCATATTCTGAACGAACTGAAAAACTCGGACTACAAGCTTACGGCTGACCTTGTTGAGGCAAAGAGCCTTGCAACCGTAGCCTGCATAATCCTGCAGGAGCTTGTATGAGGCAGAAAGGAAAACAGCAAAATGATAAATCCGATATACATAGATAATCTGATAAAAGAGGCTTTGCTTGAGGATATAAATTATATTGATGTCGCAACAGACTATCTGATTCCCGACGATCAGTGCAACGAGGCTGTGTTTATGGCTAAGGCAGATGGTATTGTCTGCGGTGTTGATGTTGCAATGCGTGTGTTTGAGATTATTAACAGAGGAAAATTTGAATATAATGTTTTAAAGCATGACGGCGAGCGTGTGAAATACGGTGATATTATTGTCGAGATAAGCGGTTCAACAAGAACGCTTTTAAAGGGCGAGAGAACAGCGCTGAACCTTATCCAGCATATGAGCGGAATCGCCACTGCAACAAACGAGGCGGTAAGGCTTGTTGAGGGCACCCGTGCATCTATTGCAGACACAAGAAAGACCCTGCCGGGGCTTCGTCCTCTGCAAAAATACGCCGTAACAGTCGGTGGGGCAAAAAATCACCGTTATAACCTCAGTGATGCGGCTATGCTCAAGGATAACCATATTGACGCAGGCGGCGGTATAAAAAATGCAGTGGCAACACTGAAGAAGAAAATAGGGCATATGACAAAGATTGAGCTTGAGGTGCGAAATCTTGACGAGCTTCAACAGGCGCTTGAAGCAGGTGTTGACGTTATTATGCTTGACAATATGGATAATGAAACGATGAAAAAGGCAGTCGAGATAACAAACGGCAGGGCGTTGCTTGAGGCTTCGGGCGGAATAACCTCTGAAACCATCAGAGGCGTTGCCGAAACGGGTGTTGATATAATCTCAATCGGTGCGCTTACACATTCGGTTAAGGCGTTTGATATTTCGATGAAAATAAAAAAATAATTTTTCTGACGACTGGTTTTAGCTTCAGATTGCTTGTTGGGAGGTGGATTAATGCTGAGATGGGAAAACTGTGTGTTCTATTTTTTGCTGTTTTCTGTTCTTGGTTGGGCGATAGAAGAGGCAATTACATCGTTTGAGAAAAAGTCAATTGCCAATGTCGGTTATCTTAACGGACCGTATTGCCCGATATACGGCTTCAGCGTTGCCATATGTTATATTATCAGCGAGCTGATTATTGACGAGTGGTATGCTCAGCTTATTATATTTACCGTTGTTGTTAGCCTTTTTGTGTTCTGCACCGGCGTGTTTCTGCAAAAGGTTCTGCATTGCAGACTATGGGATTATTCTACAATGCCGCTGAATATCAAAGGCTTTATAACGGTTCCGCTGAGCCTTATGTGGGGAGTTGTTCTGACGATTCTTGTCGGCAGTGTTCTGCCGCTTGCGGATCATCTGCTTGAGTACATTCCGGATACTGTTCTATACTTTATTTTTGCGGCGGCAGGCAGCCTTCTGCTTATTGATACGATTGTTTCAACGGTATCATACCTTGAAATCAGAATGAAGGTAAAGCGTCTTAATGCGATTTCGGAAAAGCTCAGGAAAATTTCTCAGGGCTGGGGCAGAGCAGTTGCCAAGGTGTCGATAAAAACCGGCGATAACCTCGGACTGGACGGCAAAATCAATGAATACCAGACAAAGGCTGAAATAGCAAAGAACCGCCAGACCTATAACGATGAGGAAATTGAAGAGATTAAAAAACAGCTTGACGTCAAGTATGCAAAGCTGTTGAACGATAACGGCTTCTTTGAAAAGCGTGCCGTTAAAAAAATGGACAGCAAAACCGTTGAAAACGACCAGCATCTAAAAAAGCTGTACGGCAGAATTGTTGAAGGCACAAAGAAGCTTAACCGCCGTGAGTACGACGGATATTTTGAAACAGAGGAGCAAAAGCCGTTTGCATACGGAGTGAACTTCTATAAGCTTTTCTGGCTGTTTGTTATCGGCTCGTTCATCGGCTGTATTATGGAAACAATCGTCGGCTTTGTTTATAACGGCGGACGTTTTGAATACCGTGTGGGATTGGTTTACGGTCCGTTTATTCCGGTTTACGGCATCGGTGCGCTTATGATGACTCTTGCTCTTTATAAGTTCAGCCGTGCAAGAATGTGGATTGTATTCCTTGTCAGTGCGTTTGTCGGCGCTACCTTTGAATATCTGACGAGTTATTTTCAGCAAATGCTTTTCGGAACGATTTCGTGGGATTATTCGCATCAGGCTTTTAACCTTTATGGCAGAACAAGCTTGTATTATGCGCTCATATGGGGCTTTTTGGGCATTGCGTGGGCAAAGTTCATTTATCCGTTTATTTCAATGCTTATCGAAAAGCTGCCGAAAAATATGGGCAAGATAATCAGCATTGCTCTGTGCGTGTTTATGGTTTATGACTGTGCCATTTCGTGTCTTGCACAGTGGAGATACAACGAAAGAAAGAACAATCTGCCCGCTTCAAATGTTATCGAGGAATTCCTCGATGAGCAGTTCCCTGACGAATATCTTGATATGATTTATCCGCATATGAGGCATCAGGATGAAAAGGGCAATTTCAAAGAAAAGAAATTGTAAACTAAAAATTTTAATATAGCGGTTGACAATGCTCCCTCAAGGATATATAATTTATCAAGAATCTTGAGGGGGTATTTTTATGGATACAGCAAATTCAGTTAAAAAGAGCGCAACATACTCAATTGTCATTACTGCTCTGTTTGCCGCTTTGACTGCGGTGTTTTCACAGATTTCAATTCCGATCGGACCCGTGCCGATAAATCTTGCGATGCTTTCGGTGTTTGTCGCAGGCGGTCTGTTGGGAATCAGACGTGCGATGATCAGCCAGCTTGTCTATGTTCTGCTCGGCGCTGTCGGTGTTCCGGTGTTTGCAGGCTTTAAGGGCGGCTTTGCGGCTCTTGCAGGACCTACTGGCGGATATATTATCGGATATATCCTTGCAGCAGGAACAATCGCTCTTATCTGTCATTTCTGGAATAAGAAGGTCGTTGCGCTTATTGTTGCAATGGTTGCAGGCTTGGCGGTCTGCTACGCCTTCGGTACGGCGTGGTTTGTGATTTCAACAGGCTCTGAGCTTTGGTATTCGCTTACGGTTTGCGTGTTCCCGTTTTTGCCGGGCGATGCCGCTAAAATTATTGTTGCGGTGCTGCTTTGCTCAAGACTTAAAAAAATTGTATAAGAATACGGTTAAGTCATTATGCTCCCATACTTTCGTATGGGGGCTTTTTTGTGCGCCGAATTGTGTTCACACAAATTCTATTGACTTTTTTGCGGATTAATTATATCATCATCATAGCAGTAATATGAGGAGGTATATCCGTGGATGAATTTCTGCAATCTTTGAATATACAGGTTATAACCGATATTGCAATTGTTGCACTCAGAATATTAATCCCCTTGCTGGGAGTTATCGTTGTGTTTCAGTGCTATTCGTCAATGCGGCGACAGCGCAGAGACGAAAAACCACTTATAATGCTTGAGAATACTTCAAACGGGCAGGTTTTGCCGGTGCTTTGCTGGGAAAACTCGGTCGGCAGGGCAAAAAGAAACGATATAGTTATCGAAGACGACCTTGCAGTATCAAGAGAACACTGCGTTATACTGCGGCGTAAGGAGGGCTGGTTCATCAGTGATACAGGCTCAAAAACAGGAACATATGTCAACGGCGAGAAAACGCAGGGCAGAGTGCCGATTTATATAAATGATGAAATAAAAATCGGCAAGGACACCTTTGTTTTAAAGCGCGCCCAGGATTATACGGTGGTGAACCGTTCGTGGTTTATAAAAAAAGAGGGCAGCAAAGAGGGCATTGCGCCTTTTGCGCTGATGATGCTTATTTCTATTTTTATGCTGTTTATGGCAACCGAGGCGTGTTTGTCGATTGAAGCAACCGACTTTCAGCCGCTTGTGATTTATGCGGTGTTTATGGCTGTTGCCTGGGTGTTTTATCTTGTTTCGACCAAGGTTTTCAAGCGCATCGGCTTTGAGCTTGAGGGACTTGCCATCTTCTTAACGGGCATCGGCGTTATGCTGTCGGTAAGGCAGGGACTGCACCAGACCTATGTGCAGATTATCGCCTGCGCTATCGGAATGGCTTTCTTCTGCTTTATGATAAAGTTTTTGCAAAATCCCGACAGGGTGAACAAGTGGCGTCTTGCGATTATGATAATCGCTGTGGTGCTTTTGGGAATAAATATAGTATTCGGCTCAGTCAGGGGCGGCGCCGCAAACTGGATTATGATCGGCGGAGTGTCAATCCAGCCGTCAGAGTTTGTCAAGATAGCGTATATTTTTGTCGGTGCGTCGGCTCTTGACCACTTGCAGACAAAAAAGAACTTTATTATATTCATCATCTTCTCCGCAATCTGTATCGGTGCGCTGTTCATAATGAGCGACTTCGGTACTGCGCTTATCTTCTTCGGCACATTCCTGATGATTTCAATTGTTCGCTCAGGCGATTATAAAACCGTTGTTGTGTCTGTTGTGGGAGCTATCTTCGGCGGCTTGATGATTCTGCGCTTTAAGCCGTACATTGCCGACCGCTTTTCAGGCTGGGGCAAGGCTTTCCAAAACTCGGACAATAACCTTGGTTACCAGACGGCAAGAGTGCTGACATATGCCGCAAGCGGTGGACTTTTTGGCTGCGGACTCGGAAACGGATATCTGAAATATGTCGGCGCATCTGAAAGCGACCTCGTTTTCGGGCTTGTGTGCGAGGAACTCGGACTTATCGTAGGTCTGACCATAGCCGTTGCAATCGGCGGACTGTTCTTCTATGCAAGGGCGATAACGACAAAAAGCCGCTCAACCTTCTATTCAATTTCCGCCTGCTGTGCCGCAGGACTTCTTGTTCTGCAGTCCTCATTGAACATTTTCGGCGCAACGGATATTCTTCCGCTCACAGGCGTTACACTGCCGTTTATCAGCGTCGGCGGTTCAAGTATGATAGCCTGCTGGGGTCTTCTTGCATTTATCAAGGCGGCTGACGAGAGAACGTATTCAATCAAGAAACGATAATTTTATTGCGCCTTTGCGTAATACACCCAAGTTCACAGTGATACTCAGGGAAGGAATGTGATAATATAATGAAACGTGTCAGAACACGCTCGATGTTTGTATTTGTTCTTGTGCTTTTCTTCTTTGCAGGAATAGTATATTTTACCGTAAATATAAGCCTTAATGCGGAATCGTGGGTTCAGCACAGCTACAACGGACACACCGCCGGCAGCGGCGGACTTGAAAAGGCAGGCAAAATTTTTGACCGCAACGGTGTTGTGCTTGCACAGACCGTTGACGGGGATAGGATTTATAACGAAGACTACAACACACGTCTGTCAACACTGCATGTTGTCGGCGACAACAGTCTTAATATTTCAACTGCTGTTCAGAGTGTTTATCGCTCTGAGCTGACGGGGTTTTCATATATATGGGGACTCGAGATGCCGCAGACCTTCAGAGGCGGCAACAATCTTACGCTTACAATCGACAGCAACGCCTGCAAAACAGCCTATGAGGCTCTCGGCGGAATGAACGGTGCTGTCGTTGTGATGAATTACAAAACAGGCGAAGTGCTTTGTTCGGTAAGCTCAAAAACCTATGACCCGCAGGATCCGCCGGAAATTACGGAGGAAAACGAGAGTGAGTATGTCGGTGCATATCTTAACCGTGTGCTTTCGTCAACATATACTCCCGGCTCGACCTTCAAGATTGTGACAGCAGCGGCGGCTATTGAAAATATACCCGATATTGACAGCCGTACCTTTGAATGTACAGGCAGTGCCACAATCGGCGGCAAAGAGGTTACCTGTATGTCGCATCACGGAACAATCGGCCTTGAGGACGGCTTTGCGCAGTCGTGCAACATTGTTTTTGCGCAGCTCGCATATGAGCTTGGCAGGGACAAAATGACTGCTGCCGCAAATGAGCTGGGTATAAATTCAAGCTTTGATGTAGGCAACGCACCGACAGCAAAAGGACAGTATAATGTTAAGGACGCAAGTGACAATGACCTTGCGTGGAGCGGTATCGGGCAGTACACTGACCTTACAAACCCGATGCAGATGTGTATTCTGATGAGCGCTGTCGCAAACGGCGGCAATCGAGCCGAGCCGTATTATGTGCATAGCATAAACGGCAGTGATTATTCTTCCTTTACCGCATCGGATAAGAGCGGTGTTGCAATGCTCAACAGTGACACGGCGCAAAAGCTCAACGATATGATGAGATATACGGTAACGTCAAATTACGGCGACAGTATGTTTGGCGGATATCTGACAGTGTGCGCAAAAACAGGTACAGCCGAGGTGCAGGAGGGCGAAAGCGACGACGCATGGATAGTCGGCTTTACCCGTGACGAGGACGCGCCGCTTGCTTTTGCAGTTGTTGTGGAGGACGGAACATTCGGTCTTACCACAGCAGGACCGGTTGCGTCAGCGGCTATTCAGGCTTGCGCACAGAATATGAGAGCGGAATGATGATGAAATAGCAGCAACTCCGGAAGCATAAGCCTACAATAATCGGCTTATGCTTTATTTTTTCTGCAAAATGACTGTTAGTCCCACGTTTAAATATTTCCAATTTATTAATTTATGCATTTTTAAAAATAAGTAATGAAATTTACGGAATTATGTGGTATAATTATTCAGATTAGTGTGGGAAAGCACTGCTTGGAGCCGATGATACGTTTTTCAGGCTCGTTTATATAAAGAGAAAAGGAATGATACTATGGCGAATTTTCTGAAAGCCATGTTTGGCAATTACAGTAAAAGAGAGGTTAAAAGAGTGAAGCCTCTGTGCGACAAGGTGCTTGCGCTTGAAAACAAATATCAGCCGATGAGCGACAAGGAGCTTAAGGAGCAGACCAACGTACTTAAAGAAAGACTTAAAAACGGCGAAACCACCGACGACATTCTGACAGACGCATTTGCCGTTTGCCGTGAGGCGTCGTACAGAGTTCTGGGTATGAAGCACTTCCCGGTGCAGATTATCGGCGGCATCGTGCTTCATCAGGGTAGAATTGCCGAGATGAAAACAGGTGAAGGTAAAACTTTGGTTGCAACTCTGCCGGCTTACCTGAACGGCTTGACAGGCGAGGGCGTTCACATTGTTACGGTCAACGATTATCTTGCTCGCCGTGACTCTGAGTGGATGGGCAAGCTTTACCGCTGGCTGGGCTTGAGCGTCGGTCTTATCGTTCACGATTTGCCCAACGACTTAAGAAAAGAAGCTTACGCTGCCGATATCACATACGGCACAAACAACGAGCTTGGCTTTGACTATCTGCGTGACAATATGGTTGTTTACAAGGAGAGAAAGGTTCAGCGTGGTCATGCCTTTGCGATTGTCGATGAGGTTGACTCAATTTTGATTGATGAGGCGAGAACTCCTCTTATTATTTCCGGTCAGGGCGACAAGTCAACAGATTTGTACGAGAGAGCAGACGCTCTTGCAAGAACGATGAAGTGCAAAAAGTTTGCCGAGATCGACAGCAAAGAGGATAACGACGAATACTACAAGGAACACGGAATTGAATATATTGTTGACGAAAAGGCTAAGACAGCAACGCTGACACCGCTCGGTGTTAAAAAGGCTGAGGAGTATTTCGGCGTTGAAAACCTGACAGACCCGGATAACCTCACAATTCAGCACCACGTTAACCAGGCTATCAAGGCTTACGGCATTATGCAAAAGGACATTGACTATGTTGTAAAGGATAACGAGGTTATCATTGTTGACGAATTTACAGGACGTCTGATGTACGGCAGACGCTATAACGAGGGCTTGCATCAGGCTATTGAAGCAAAGGAAGGCGTTAAGATTGCAAACGAAAGCAAGACTCTTGCCACAATAACCTTCCAGAACTACTTCCGTCTTTATAAAAAGCTTTCCGGTATGACCGGTACGGCTATGACCGAGGAGGAGGAGTTCAGAGAGATTTATAAGCTCGACGTTGTCGAAATCCCCACAAACAAGCCGATTGCCCGTGAGGATTTGCCGGATTCCATCTTCAAGACCGAGGAGGGCAAGTTCAACGCCGTAATCAACGATATTATCGAGTGCCACGAAAAGGGTCAGCCTGTTCTTGTCGGCACAATTTCAATCGAAAAGTCGGAGCTTCTGAGCAAGATGCTCAAGCGCAGAGGAATAAAGCACAATGTATTGAACGCAAAGCACCACGAAAAGGAAGCCGAGATTGTCGCACAGGCAGGCAAAAAGGGTGCAGTTACAATTGCGACAAATATGGCAGGCCGTGGTACCGATATTATCCTCGGCGGTAACGCCGAGTATCTTGCAAAGGCTGAAATGCGCCGTATGCAGATTCCGGAGGAGATTATTGCCGAGTCAACAGGCTTCGGCGACACCGACGATCAGGAAATTTTAGACGCAAGAAAAACCTTTGCCGAGCTTAATGCGAAGTACAAGGAAGAGATAAAAGACGAGGCTGATGAAGTAAGAGCCGCAGGCGGACTCTTTATTATGGGTACCGAGCGCCACGAGTCAAGACGAATCGACAACCAGCTCAGAGGTCGTTCGGGCCGTCAGGGCGACCCGGGCAAAAGCCGTTTCTACCTCTCTACCGAGGACGATCTGATGCGTTTGTTCGGCGGCGACAGAATGAAGGCGATTATGGAGCGTCTTAATGCACCGGACGATGTTCCTCTTGAAAACAAGATGCTCTCGAATATTATCGAAAGCTCACAGCAAAAGGTTGAAAGCCGCAACTTCGCAATAAGAAAGAATGTCTTGCAGTACGACGACGTTATGAACCGTCAGAGAGAGATTATCTATGCTCAGCGTGACCAGGTTCTTGACGGCGAGAATATAAAGGATCAGATTGTCAAGATGATTGAGCAGACGATTGAAAGCACAGTTAAATCGTTCTGCCCCGAGGATGTTTCGCACGACACATGGAATCTTGAAAGCCTCAGGGATTATTACCTCGGCTGGCTTATTGATGAAACCGAGATGAAATATACAGCTGACGATCTTGAAAATCTGGAGCAGATTGACCTTATCCGTGAGCTTAACGACAAGGCAATGGAGCTTTACAAGAGCAATGAGGAAATTCTGCCCGAAGAAACAATGCGAGAGATGGAGCGTGTTTATCTGCTTAAAAATGTTGATACCTACTGGATGGATCACATTGACGCTATGGAGCAGTTAAAGCAGGGCATCAGATTGCGTGCATACGGTCAGAGAGATCCGGTTGTTGAATACCGCTTCGAGGGCTTTGATATGTTCGACCAGATGATTGCGACTATCCGTGAAAACACAGTCAAGATGGTTCTTGTTGCGCCAAGAAGAATCCTTGCTATTCAGAAGCAGCAGGCAGAAATGCAGCGCCGTGCAATGGAGCAGCAGGCAAGAGCAGCTGCTGTGGCAAAGGCACAGCAGGAAAGAGCCGCAGCGGCTCAGGAACAGGCTCGTCTTGATGCACAGCAGGCACAGCAGAATCAGAAGCTGAATGTTGTGTTCAAGCGTGAGCAGGTAGCAAAGCCGACTGCAACAAGCGGCGACGGTACCGACAGTGCAAATAAGACGGTAAGAAAGACAGCAAAGCAGAAGGTCGGAAGAAACGACCCGTGTCCGTGCGGCAGCGGCAAAAAGTATAAGAAGTGCTGCGGCAGAGATGAATAAAATATAGCTTAAAAAGGCGAAAAACAGCCTGAAAAGGAGGTTTTTCGCCTTAAAAACAGGGGTTTTTTTGAAATAATGAAAGTTTGGTAAACTCTGATAGATTATTTTTTTCAGCAATTTCAACTTTGCGTATTTTTAATAAAAATTTAAAACCGCAAATTCACATTTGCATAAAAGAGAAATTGCGGTTTGTTAATAATTGTTAATAATGATGACGTAAAATCGTCGTTTTGCTAATTGAAAAGGCGTATTTTACAAAAAACATACAATTATTTTGTTGACAATTCCGAAAAGCCTGCTATAATATAGTCACAGGCTTGAGGAAAGCCTGAAGATAAATTCCGAAATGTGATTACAAGTCCAGAGTAGGCACGAAATTTTAAGGAGGAATATTTATGACACCGATTCTTGAACTTCACGACATCGACGTAACTGAATTCCTCGCCGTGCTTGACACTTGCGAGGGCAATGTATTTCTAGTTACAAGGGAAGGCGACCACCTGAACTTAAAGAGTAAGCTCTGCCAGCTTGTTGGTTTGACACAGCTTATCGAGGGTGGCAAAATTGCAGAGGCTTATATCGTCTGCGAAAACAAGGACGATGAGTCTAAGCTGTTCAGATTTAATCTGCTCGGCGACACAGGCGACGCAGTAATCGAGAACAACGATTAATCAGATTTATCCAATTTTTTGTTTTACCATTATTTCAAGAAATCCTATACCACAGGGGGCTCGCTTCGGCGGGCCCCTTGTGGTTTTTTGTTTATGCAAAAATAACGGTGATATGTTGTTAAAATAAACAAAAACAATTAAAGCGTATAACAATCATTAACAAATAAATCAGAAAACAATATAATTAAAGTAATATATTGTGTGTAGCTATACCCTTTCGGCGGAAAAAGCTGTTATGCTCATCGAGAATAACAAAGAAGTAAGAGCCGGGCAGCTTTTGAAAGGATATTATATTGTAAATATCTTGAGCGTAATAATTTTAAAATATTAAAGAATGACGGGGTGGGAGATTTATGAAAAATCAAATAAAAAAATTGTTGTCCGTATGTATCGGCGTTACATTATTGTTGACAATGTTTCCTGTAACAACAGCTTCGGCTCTGTCAACCAACGACTATTTCAATACATATACAACTGTTGCAGACATTGCGAACCGCAGCAGCTGTACGGCTATGCAGGGTCTTGCTGTCGGTTCAACGTGGTTATACACAGTAAAAACTAAGACGGATAATTCATCGGCTGTGATACAAAAAACAAACAAAAATACGGGTGCGACAACCAATCTAACAGACAGCAGCGGTTCTGCAACCTACAGCTTTCTTGGCCATGCAAATGATATGGATGTAGCGACTATTGATGGTTATTCACAGCTTTACATTGCAACAATGACAACAGGCAGCAACAGTCTTGTAAGAATGAAGATTAACGGCTCTAAAGCAACAAAAGCAGGCAGCTATACCGTTATGCTCAACGGCGCTCAAAAAAGCGTTTCGGCAGTCTGCATAGAAAGTACAACTGATACCGATGTTAATTTCCTTTTCAAGGTTGGAACACAGGTTTATAGAGGCTCTGTCGCAAAGAGCGCAACAAGCGGAACAATCAATATTGCGCCTGCGTTCAAAATCAACACGTCAAGCGTTAAGGTGAACGGTACAACAATAAATCTTTCCTCATACACTCATCAGGGAATGGGCTATCATAAAGGCAAAATATATGTTCCGTTGTGGGGCAGATAAACAGAATCAGAGCATTATCGCTGTTTACGACACATTAAATGCGTCCGGTACTGTCACGTCCGACCCGTATCTCTCGTTCCGTATTACATCAAGCGCATATACAGGCTTTGAAATTGAAGGATGTGATGTTTCTTCTGACGGAAAGCTTTATTTTAATGCAAACAGATGGACTTCAAGCAGCGGCAATTACGACGGTGTTTTCTACTTCAACGGATATAAAAGCGGAAACAATCCTAACGGAAATGTTGACGACATAAGCGGAGGTGTCGGCACTGTTGCGGTCAGAGGCTGGGCGTTTGATAAGGACAGTGTATCCGAAGCTTTACAGATTCATGTTTATATCGGCGGTGAGTCAGGCGATTCCAATGCTGAAGGTTATGCAATAACGGCAAATGCAGAAAGAACTGATGTGAATACTGCATTTGGCTACGGCGATTATCATGGCTTTGACGCTGTAATATCCACGTCAAAAAGAGATTCGCAATCTGTATATATTTACGCTATGAATGTGCGTGAAGGAACAAACAAATGTATAGGCTCCGGCACTGTCAATATAACAAATGACACCAATCCACCTACTATAAGTGATATAACGATTTCAGAGTTGTCTGCAAGCGGCTACAGGATTTCCTGTAATGTATATGATGAAAGCGGAATATCATCTGTTAGATTCCCAACGTGGACTGAGAATGGCGGACAGGACGATTTAATTTGGCACGAGGGGACTATTAGCGGCAATACGGCAACTTGTTATATCAGTACTGCTGAGCATAACAGCGAATACGGAAAGGATATTACACATATTTATGCATATGACGGATACGACAATTCCGCTGTAGAGCCTGTTAATGTCAATGTTATTTCGGACGCTCTTGATTTAGGCGATGATTTCTATGCTAATATTTCCTATGGCGAAAAAAATCTTTCGCTTGATGCAAGCAATGTTGTTTTATGTGAAAATGACGGCACGCTATCGGAACTCTGGCGCTTTATACGTCAGAGCAACGGCAGCTATAAAATAGTAAATGCGTTAAACGGCAAATGCCTTGATGTAAGCAATGCTTCGGCGCAGGCAGATGCAAATGTTCAGATATATGACGATAATGGCTCTGTTGCACAGCGCTGGTATATCTATTCATACAGCGGAAAATATGTATTTAAAGCGGCTTGTGCTCCCGACTGTGCACTTGATGTGGAGAATGGAAGCACCGAAAACGGGACTAATATTGAGCAGTGGAATTTCACAGGCGCACCGTGTCAGCTGTTTGAAATTAACAAGGCGGAGAGTTTAGGCGATGTTGATCTTGACGGCAAAATCACGCTGAGTGACGCAATTACAGTAATGAAGGCATCAATTGACCTTGTAACCCTGGAAGGACAGGGTCTGCTGAATGCCGACATAAACAAGGACGGCATAATAAATCTTTATGATGCGCTTGCAATTCAGAGAATAACAATTAACGGAAATTGATGATTTGCAGCACCTTATACTAAGGAAGCACTGAATAAATCACGCTGAAAGCTGTTTGCATATCTTCACCCATATTTTCCGTCAGCCTGACCAAAAAATCCTCGCAATACGACAGCATTACTGCGGTTTATTTGTCCAACCTGACGAAAAATCTGACGGCGCAATATGCACAAACGATTTAATCAGTGTTTCCCTAATTCCTGATAGAAAGAAAATTATATTTGCGAGGGTAATTTTAGCAGTACTGCGTTGTAGTTATTATGTTCTGCGGTGAGTTTACCGTTGCACGCAGGAGCAAGATACTAAAAAAGGACTACGTCCAAGCCTTATATGCAATAAGGTGTTGGATGTAGTCCTTGTATATTTTGCGGTAAGAATAAATCTTATTTAATAACTCTTACTCTGACAACGCCGTCGATTTTTGTAATCTCTTCGCTTAATGCTTCGTCAGCTCCGCTTGCGTCTATAACAGTGTAAGCATAATCCTTTCTTGACTTGTTCTCCATATTCTCAACATTTGCGCCCTTGTCGCTGAGAACAGCCAGACAACGCTGAAGAATTGAAGGAATATTCTTGTGAAGAATACAGAAACGGATTTCGCCCGAGCGTGCCATGTTGACCATCGGGAAGTTAACGCTGTTTGTGATGTTGCCGTTTTCAAGATAATCCTTGACCTCGTCGGCAGCCATAGCGGCACAGTTTTCTTCACTCTCGGGTGTAGATGCGCCGAGATGCGGCATTGCGATAACGCCCGGAACACCGAGTAAATCGTCTGTTGCAAAGTCTGTAACATATGCGGCGATTTTGCCGTTTTCTATTGCAGCAAGAACATCTGCCGAATTAACAAGGTCAGCTCTTGAATAGTTGAGGATTCTGACGCCGTCCTTCATCTTTGCGATGTTCTCGGCACAGATAACGTGCTTTGTGTCGGGTGTAAGCGGAACGTGAACGGTGATGTAGTCACTCTGCGCAAAGATTTCGTCAAGAGCAACACAGTGAGTCATTGACGGGGAAAGCTTTAATGCGCCGTCAACAGACAGGAACGGGTCGTAGCCGCAAACCTTCATTCCGAGAGCGGACGCTGCGTTTGCAACAAGTGCGCCGATTGCTCCAAGACCGATAACGCCGAGAGTCTTGCCCTTGATTTCGGGACCGGCATATGCACTCTTGCCCTTTTCAACCATCTTGCCGACCTGGTCGCCGTTGCCCTTGAGTGTTTTTGCCCACTCGATACCGTCAACAATCTTTCTTGAGCTTAAAAGCAAGCCTGCGATAACAAGCTCTTTAACAGCGTTTGCGTTAGCGCCCGGTGTGTTGAACACAACAATGCCGCTTTCGCTGCATTTGTCAATCGGAATATTGTTGACGCCGGCGCCTGCTCTTGCAATTGCAAGAAGGCTCTCCGGAAGCTCCATATCGTGCATTGAAGCGCTTCTGACTAAAACTGCGTCGGGATTTTCAATATCGTCGCCCACAGCAAAGCCGTCGCCAAGGCGATTTAAGCCTATCGGCGAAATTTTATTTAATGTTTTAATGTTATACATTGTAGTTATACTCCTTATTCAGCCAAGCTCAGCCGTTAGCCTTTTCAAACTCAGCCATAAATTTAACAAGTGCGTCAACGCCCTCATAAGGCATAGCGTTGTAGATTGACGCTCTCATACCGCCGACTGAGCGGTGACCCTTGATGTTCTCAAAGCCTCTTGCAGAAGCCTCTTTAACAAACTGAGCGTCAAGGTCTGCGTTGCCTGTTACAAACGGTACGTTCATAAGAGAACGGTCCTCAGGAACAACCGTACCCTTGAACAGCTTTGAATTGTCAAGGAAATCGTAAAGAAGCTTTGCCTTCTTCTCGTTTCTCTCTTTCATTGCCTCAAGACCGCCGATCTCATTCTTAACCCACTCAAGAACAAGCTTTGCAATATAGATTGTGTAGCACGGCGGTGTGTTGAACATTGAGCCGTTGTCTGCGTGAGTCTTGTAGTTGAACATTGTCGGTGTGATGTCCATTGCGTTGCCGATGAGGTCGTCACGAATGATAACGATTGTAACGCCTGCCGGAGCCATATTCTTCTGTGCGCCTGCGTAAAGAACGCCGAACTTTGTAACGTCGATAGGCTGAGAGAGAATATATGATGAGATGTCGGCAACAAGCGGAACATCGCCTGTCTGCGGAAGCTCGTGATATGCTGTGCCATAGATTGTGTTGTTCATGCAGATGTGGAAGTAGTCCGCATCCTTTGTGAAGGTAGAGGGGTCGAGCTTTGGAATATATGAGAAAGTCTTATCCTCTGACGAAGCAACAACATTTGTGTTGCCGTAGCGTGAAGCTTCTTTATATGCTTTTTTTGCCCACTGACCTGTGATAACATAGTCAGCCTTGCCTGATTTTGTCATAAGGTTCATAGGAACCATAGCAAACTGCGACGAAGCGCCGCCCTGCAAAAACAATACTTTGTAGTTGTCGGGAATATTCATAACTTCCCTCAGAAGAGCCTCTGCACTTTCAATGATGCCGCCGAAAACCTTTGAACGGTGCGACATCTCCATTACTGACTGTCCCGATCCCTCATAGTCGAGCATCTGAGCGGCTGCTTTTTCAAGCACCGGCACAGGCAGCATGGACGGACCAGCAGAAAAGTTGTAAACTCTGCTCATGATAACAAATCCTTTCTTCATCTAATAATACTAATACCTAATAAGAATCAGAAAATCTTTGCGGTCTGATTTCCACAATACTGCGTTGTCGTCCTTGCAAGGCGTCAGCCTTGTCTTGCGAAAATTATCCTCGCAAATATAAATCTGCTTTCTATCAGAAATTAGTATAAAAGCAGACAAAGTCTGCCAAATTGCTAACACTCTAATTATAAGCTTTGCAAAGGTTGAAGTCAACACAAAAAACATCTGTTCTTGGTGAAATTTGCGGCATAATGCAAAAAATAACTCCGCAAAACATAATCCGTGCCATACTATCATAATAGGCACGGATTAAATAAAGGTGACTTTGCGGCTTTGCCGCTTTTCTTCACTCTTAACTCTTCAGAATTAAATGTATTCCGTAAGTTCGGCATCTTCCTTCGAAACAACAAAATCCACATCGTGGAAGCGGCTTGAAAGAATAGAAGCAAGCGGAGCGCATACTATAAATTCTGAGCGATAATGCCCTATGTCGGCAATCGCAATTTTCATATCGGACGCATCAAGAATTTCGTGATGCTTGATTTCGCCCGTTACGAATGCGTCGATTTTATCGGCGACTTTATAGAACATATCACCGCCGGCACCTGTGCAAATGCCGACTCTTTTTATACTTCTGCCTGTGTCTGTATAGCGAAGTCCCTTACAGCCGAGCTTTTCTTTGATGTGCTTTGCAAAATTTTTCGCTGACATTTCGTGCTTAAAAATTCCCAATGCAATAGGCTCGTTTTCGACCATCTCAATAGCCGCAAGGTCAAGCTTTTTGGCAAGCTGTGCGCAGGTGCCGACCGGTGAAATGTCGAGGTTTGTATGTGCGCATATGGCGGTTACTCCCTTGCTTGCAAGCATATATGGAACGCTGTCGCTTTTCAGTGATTTCAGGGGACGGAATATTATCGGGTGGTGACTGATTATCAGCTCACAGCCGAGTCTGTGTGCTTCCTCAACAACCGGTGCGGTTATGTCAAGGCAGACAAGCGCCTTTGTTACCACGGCGTTTTTATCGCCGCAGAGAAGCCCTGCGTTGTCAAAATCCATTGCAGTGCTGAAAGGCGCAATTCTATCTATGTATCCGTAAATTTCACTGACCTTTGTCATTTGTTTCTCCTTTTATAAAATCATTAATTCTGTCTATTGTGTCTGATAATCCGGCGGCTTCCGTTTCGCTTCCGCTGCATAGAAGTCCGCTTTGCTTCTTTTTGAGCGATGATAATACCTTTTCAAGATATAGTCTGTCAAGCTTGCTGTCCTTTGGGTTGAGCTTTCCGACTGTTGACGAAAATTCTGACAGCACAACAGGTGTGCCGCAGAAGCGGACAAGCATTACCGTGTAAATTCTGCCGTCACTTGCGACAGCCTGTTCACGGATAATTTCAAATCCGTTTGAATAAAGAAATGAGCGCAGCGTCTGCGGGCGTGTCATCGGCTGTAAAATAAGCTGCTTGTCACGGCTTTTAAGCCAAGGCGCGGCTTCAATAATAGAGCATATCAGCTCGCCGCCCATACCTGCGATTATAACATCGTCACACTCGTCGGGCGATATTTTCTCAAGCCCGTTTGACAGCCTTGCCGAAACTGTATCTGAAACGCCGCAGCGGTTTATTGTTTCAATTCCGCTTTTTAGGGGTCCTTCGTTTATGTCGGCGGCGATGGCTTTTTTTATTTTACCTTTCTGCACAAGATAAACGGGCAGATATGCGTGGTCTGTGCCGATGTCGGCAACTGCAGAATCCTGCCGTACAAATTCGGCGCACAGCAAGAGCCTGTTATCAAGCTTTATTTCATTTCTGTTCAAAAAATCACTCCAAAACAAAACGGCGTGTCAAAAGGCACGCCGGAGGTCGGTTCGGCATAGCTGCCGATTGGATTTTGTTTATTATTTGTTTGCAAGATGATTGTTGATTTTTTCAACCATTTCATCAGCGTCCACACCGTGAACCGCACAAGCCTCTGCAAGACTCTCTCCTCTTGATGCAGGACAGCCAAGACAGTGCATACCCATTTCAAAAAAGAAAGGTGCTGTTGTTGAATCAAGGTCAAGGATATCGCCAATTATAGTATCTTTTGTGATTTCTGCCATTTTATATTCCTCCGTTTGTCTGACTTTAATAAAATATATTATATCCCAAAGCCTTGACAAAATCAACAAAAAATGCAAAAAACAACGCCCGCCTTAACATTAAAGACGAGCGTTAAATTTAAGCTGTTATTTATCCTTCGGTTGATTCGGATTTTGCATTTTCAAGTATTTTCTCTGCCTCTGTAAGCTTGGGGTTCTTAACAACCAAGCGGCGAAGTCCCTGAATAACAACGCAAACACCAAGACCGAGAATCAATACGGCGAACACAAGCTGGAGAGAATCGCCGAACACGTCGGTTGAGGCTGCTGTAATAATAGCCGACAGCTTTTGGTAAATTGTCATTCCGAGTGCCGTGAAGGTTACTGCAATCATAATTCCGAGAGGAATATACATAAATGCGTGAATCTTCTTCTTGCGCTTGAGGAATACTGCGCAGGCTATGAGAGCGAGAACCGAGAGGAGCTGGTTTGCAGAACCGAACAGCGGCCATATGCTCTTGTAGCCGACAAGTGTAAGACCAAAAGCGAGAGCAAGTGTGATTATTGTTGAGAAATACTTATTTGTAAGAAGCTTACGGACAGGGCCCATATCCTCGTCTTTTATTGAGGCGTCGAGGAAAAGCTCCTGGAACGAGAGCCTGCCTACACGGGCAACAGAGTCAAGCGAGGTGAGAGCGAATGCAGACACAGCGAGATTTATGAGCGTGAATACTATGTCGCTCGGTAAGCCGATTGTCGAAAGAAAGTTTGAGATAGCGCCGGCGAAAATCTGAGGCGGTGTTGTGAGTCCCTGCTGCTCGGCTGCGCCTACTGCGAATGAAGCAACTGTGATAAGTGCGATTACCGCAAGCATACTTTCCATAAGCATAGCGCCGAAGGATACGGGGAGCATATCTTTCTCGTTCTTTATCTGCTTTGAAGCCGTACCCGAGGATACCAGCGAGTGGAAACCGGAAACTGCGCCGCAGGCTATTGTTACGAACAGAATCGGGAACAGGTACTGACCGTTAACCTCGAAGCCTGTGAATGCAGGGAGGTTGATAGACGGATTAGCAACAAAAACGCCGACAACAGCCGCAACAATCATTGCAACCAGAAGATAGCTGTTGAGGTAATCTCTCGGCTGCAGCAGCGCCCATACCGGAACAACGGCGGCAATAAGAATATAAACGAATACAACAAGATGCCATACGTTAAGCGGCAGGAAAATCGGGAATGCAAGACCTATTACAATTGCGGCAACAAGCATAGCGATTGCGATAAGCGTATTGACAATAGTCGGAAGCTTTGCATAGCGAAGAATCATACCGAGTGCTACAGCCTCAACGATAAACATTATTGAGGTTGTTGCAACAGAGCCGTTTGCTGTTATGTTTGCACTCTGAACTCCGTCAACAACCGTAAAACCCTGAAAGGTTCCTGCAACAACGTCTGCAAAGGCGGCTACAACAAGAATACAGAACAGCCAGCAGAAAAGCAAAAACAGCTTTTTACCGGCTTTGCCGATATATACCTCGATTATGTAACCGATGCTGCGTCCTTTGTTGCGTACTGACGCAAACATTGCGGCGAAGTCCTGAACTGCGCCGAAGAAAACACCGCCGATCAATACCCACAACAGAACGGGTACCCAGCCGAAAATTGCCGCCTGTATAGGTCCGTTTATCGGTCCTGCGCCGGCAATTGATGCGAACTGATGTCCGAAAACGACGCCTCTCGGAGCCGGTTCATAGTCAACACCGTCTCTTAATTCGTATGCGGGTGTTTTTCTTTTGGGGTCAACACCCCATTTTTTTGAGAGCCATCTGCCGTATAACAGATATGCTCCGCCGAGAACAACAATGGCAATTATAATCATCAATATACCATTCATATTCTCCATCTCCTTTGAACAAATGATTTATTAGGCTTGAATTTTGAGCAGCGCATTAATGTTATCTTTATGCACTGTTCTTGATTAATTCAAACATTGTTCATAATTATAGACCTGTGATTTTGATAAGTCAACATAATACAACGTTAAAATTCTTCATTTGCCAAAAAATCTGCCGAAAAATGTCCGATAAAACACAAAATCCCCCGAAAACGGGGGATGGTTTGTGCATTAAAAACTCTTTAGAAGATGTAATTAATTCTGCTCCTTGATTTTTGCAAAACAATCGCTGCAATATACAGGACGGTCTTCTCTTGGCTTGAAAGGAACCTTAGCCTCTTTTCCGCATGATGCACATACAGCAGTGAACATCTCGCGCTCAGCCTTGTTGGCGTTCTTGCGAGCATCTCTGCAAGCCTTGCATCTCTGCGGCTCGTTCACAAAGCCTTTTTCCGCATAGAACTCCTGCTCACCTGCTGTGAACACGAACTCGTTGCCACATTCTTTGCAGGTTAGAGTCTTGTCTTCGTACATTTGTTTTACCTCACTTTGGTGAATTTGTTTATCCCTCGAGTGGAGTTGCACCACTGCCTTTGATTTACAACGCTCTTCGTGAGCTACGGGGACATATATCAGTCAAATGCATCTCAGCTTTTTGCGTATGCGTGATAATGCATTGTCAACTGCCTTGACCGTTGTGTTAAGCGACCGTGCCGTTTGAACATAAGAGCTGCCGCTCAGATAATGGGACAAAACCTTTTGCTCAAAGGAGGAAAGAGATTTTTTGATTTTCTTCTGCAGGTCCGCAAAGCCCTCATTGTCAATGAGCTGTTGCTCGGGGTCTGACACACCGCCGATGTCGGAAAGCTCGCTGTCGTCAATCGGAACCATGCAGTTGTACGGAATCTTCTTTTTTCGCTTTTCGTTTGCATAAACCGACGAAAGCTTGTTGAATATACATCGGTTTAAATATGTTTTAAAGCTGACGTTTTTATCTGTGCGAAAGCTGTTGACAGCGTGCAAAAAGGCGATATAGCTTTCCTGCACAAGGTCGTCTTTGTCTTCAAAGCTGATGCTGTTTGAAAACTCAGCCGCTTTGCCGTAAATTAAAGCGGCATACCGCTTTGACAGCTTTTCAAATGAGGTTTCGTCGCCGCTGCGAATAAGCGCAATCAACTGTTCGTCACTTAAATCGCCGTCGTCGTGACAGCCGCCGTTTTGATTGCACATATGGATAACCTCTCAGAGAACTCTTTAATGAATCTATCATACTTGAAAAACGATAAAAAGTCAATGATTTTTTTGAATATGTGTCACAGACTGTGATAAATGTTGATAAAATCTATTGAAAATCTCAAAAATCAATGCTGCTTGAAATGAACGGCAAAATTTCCACGTTAATTTTGCCATATTATCTGTGAAAAATTTGTCTAAATTGCGTAGATGAATTATCTGGATTATATGATAAAATTTAGGTGTAATTAAAATGCATGTGATTAAAATGTAAAATGAAAAGTATTTTTTCGGAAAAGAGCTGAGAATTATGGTTGTGCAGAGCAAAAGCATGGGGCTTTTCGGGCTGGACGCATATGTGATAGATGTAGAGGCGGACGTAACCGGCGGTATGCCGGCATTTGACATTGTCGGACTTCCGGATACGGCGGTCAAGGAATCGCGTGACAGGGTGAGGGCGTCGATGAAAAATATGGGCTTTGATTTTCCTCTCGGCAGAATAACGGTGAACCTTGCACCTGCCGACACAAAAAAGGAAGGTCCTTTTTATGACTTGCCGATTCTTGTCGCAATTATGCAGGCAACGGGTCAGCTTATGCCCGTGAACCCGTCCTATGCTTTTATCGGCGAGCTTTCGCTCAGCGGCAGGCTGCGTGCCGTGAGAGGAGTTTTGCCGATGGTGATAAAGGCAAGGCAGTGCGGCTTTGAGCGCATTTATGTTCCCGCCGAAAACGGTGCAGAGGGAGCTGTTGTGTCCGGTATTGAAGTCAGACCGGTTGACGATATTGTTCAGCTTTATAATGATTTGAGCGGACGGTGTGAAATCGCGCCTGCAAAGCCGGTTCAGACTCAGGAGGAGGATTTGAGCGAATATCCCGATTTTTCTCAGGTCAGGGGTCAGCTTGAAGCGAAAAGGGCGATGGAGGTTGCCGCCGCAGGCGGACACAACATTCTACTTATCGGTCCGCCCGGTTCGGGAAAAAGTATGCTTGCAAAAAGACTGCCGTCGATACTGCCCGATATGAGCTTTGAAGAAATGATAGAAACGACAAAAATTCATTCAATCGCCGGTGTACTGCCGCCGGGTGCTCCGCTTGTCAGGCACAGACCGTTCCGCGCGCCGCACCACACGGTGTCGGCGGCAGGTCTTTCGGGCGGCGGTGCAGTGCCGAAGCCGGGCGAAATTTCGCTGGCGCACAACGGTGTTCTGTTCCTTGATGAATTGCCCGAGTTCAACCGCAGTTCTCTTGAGGTTCTGCGTCAGCCTTTGGAGGATGGAGTTGTGACTATATCAAGGGTCAGCGGCTCGCTTTCTTATCCCTGCTCGGTTATGCTGGTGGCGGCGATGAACCCTTGCCCGTGCGGATATTTCGGTCATCCGACAAGAAGCTGTACCTGCGCCAAGGGGGCGGTTCAGAGGTATCTTGCAAGGGTTTCGGGACCTCTGCTTGACAGGCTTGATTTGCATGTTGAGGTTCCAGCGGTAAATTATGATGAGCTTAATTCGGATACACAGGGTGAAAGCTCGGCTGAAATAAAGGCGAGGGTCAATGCCGCAAGACAGCTTCAAAGACAGCGTTATTCGGGTACGAATGTGCGCTGCAACGCCCGTCTTACTCCTTCAACTCTAAAGCAGTTCTGTGTTATGGACGACCGTGCGTCAATGCTGCTTAAAACAGCATTTGAAAAAATGGGCTTTTCGGCAAGGGCATATGACAGGGTGCTGAAGGTGTCAAGAACGATAGCAGACCTTGACGGCTGTGAGGTTATAAATTCAAGCCATATAGCCGAGGCTATACAATATAGGAACCTTGACAGAAAATACTGGCGCAACGGCTGACGGTTAAGGTGAAGAAAATTGCTGAAAAAATAAAAATTCAACATATGTATGATGATTTGTTAAGATTAATACCTGAAAATCAAATTTAATATATTTACTGCGGATAAATGTCAGAAAAATAACCAAAATAGTTAAATCGCTTTTGTATAATCCGAATTATGTTGACATTGTTTGACGTTTGTATTATCATTTTACATTAGAGGATTTTGTATAAAGTGTTTGTTTTTTGTGATTTGATTCTTTTATAAAAAACAAGGGAAACACTGATTAAATCGTTTGTGCATATTGCGCCGTCAGATTGGACAAATAAACCGCAGTAATGCTGACGCGTTACGAGAATTTTTTTGGTCAGGCTGACGGGAAATATGTAAGCAAGATGTGCAAACAGCTTTCAGCGTGATTTGTTCAGTGTTTACCAAGAGATTTGATATTTACATAAAGCTTCAGATAGATGGTTAATATGATAAATAGGAGTGTTCCGATTTGGACAAATATGTGATTAACGGCGGAAAAAAGCTGTATGGCGAGGTCAAGATAGGCGGCGCAAAAAATGCGGCAGTTGCAATAATTCCGGCTGTTGTTCTTGCCGATTCTCCATGCAGGATTGAAAATGTTCCCAACATAAGCGATGTTACGCTTATCGCAAATATTTTGCAGGGTCTGGGAGCAACGGTTAAAAATGTGAACAAGACAACCCTTGAGATAGATCCGACCACAATATTTACTCACGTTGCAAATTATGATCAGGTTAAAGGAATGAGAGCGTCTTACTACCTTTTGGGAGCGCTCCTTGGAAAATACGGCAGGGCAGAGGTTGCCATGCCCGGAGGATGCAATTTCGGCGTTCGTCCGATTGATCTGCATCTCAAAGCGTTTGAAGCGCTCGGTGCAAAGCACACGCTGAAAAACGGAGTTATCAGCGTAAGCGCAGACAAGCTTGTCGGCAACAGCGTTTATCTTGATGTTGTTTCGGTCGGCGCAACGATGAACGCTATGCTTGCGGCAGTTAAGGCAGAGGGCCTGACTGAAATAGAAAATGCCGCAAAAGAGCCGCATATTGTCGATCTGGCAAACTTTCTGAACTCTATGGGCGCAAACATAAAGGGTGCAGGTACAGATACAATAAAAATCAGAGGCGTCAAGGCACTGCACGGAACGACATATTCTATTATTCCCGACCAGATAGAGGCCGGAACATATATGGTTGCGGCAGCGGCAACAGGCGGAAACGTTGTTGTAAGCAATGTTATTCCAAAGCACCTTGAGGTTATAACGGCAAAGCTGCGCGAAATCGGCGTAACCGTTGAGGAATATGACGAGGCTGTAAGAATAATCAGCGATGGCAGACTCAAAAAATGCACTATCAAGACAATGCCTCATCCGGGCTTCCCGACCGATATGCAGCCGCAGTTTGCGGCACTGCTCACAACAGCGCAGGGGATAAGCATTGTAAATGAAAATGTGTGGGAAAACCGCTTTCAGTATGTGTCGGAGCTTGCAAGGCTCGGTGCTAAGATAACCGTCGAGGGCAAGCGTGCATTCATTGAGGGCGTTGACCATCTTGAGGCTGCTCCGGTTAAGGCTACCGATTTAAGAGCCGGTGCTGCGATGCTTATTGCAGGACTTTGCGCAAGAGGCACAACAGAGGTCGAGAACATCGGCTATGTTGAGCGCGGCTATGAAAATATCGTCGAGAAGCTTCAGGGGCTGGGCGCAGATATTGTAAAAAAAAGAACAACAACCACAACACAGGTGGTTATAGCATAATTGATTTTATGCGGTAAAATAACGGCTGCGGCAAATAGCCAATCGGAAAAATCCGGTGTTTGCTGCGGCTTTTTTATTAGGAAGTATCAGGCGGAAAATGCCTGTTTCTGACAGAATATGCGGTTAAGCTAAAAATGTTTTAATCGCCGACGGTGCAGAAGCAGGCTGATGTTCCGTGCTTTCGGATAAGAAGCAGATTATATGGGGTGAAAAAATGGCGAAGATTTGTCCGCTTTTCAGCGGAAGCCGAGGGAACAGCTATTACATAAGTGCAGCAGGCAACGGAATACTGATAGACGCAGGCCGCAGTGCAAAACAGCTTGAGAATGCACTTGCTGCAAACAGCATTGATATTTCGTCTATCCGTGCGATATTTGTAACACACGAGCATACCGACCATGTTCAGGGACTGCGTGTTTTTTCGTCACGCCATAAAATCAAGGTTTATGCGTCAGGCGCAACAATAGGAGCGCTTGAAAGAGCCGGGGTAGTTAACGAAAAGGTGGATATTAATGAAATAGACAGCCGTGGAATAGCGGTTGACAATATGCTTGTACGTCCGTTTGAAACCTCGCACGACTGCGCCGGCGGCGTCGGCTACACCGTTGCAATGTCGGACGGCACAAAAATTGCCCTTGCCACAGACACAGGCTATGTTACCGATGAAATGCTTCAGGCGATAACAGGCTGTACGGCGGCTGTGATTGAATCTAACCACGATGTAGGTATGCTGATGAACGGCACTTATCCTTATCCGTTAAAGCGCAGGATTTTGTCTGACCGGGGACATCTGTCAAACGACACCTGCTCCAAGCTTTTGCCGCAGCTTGTCGAAAGCGGCACAACAAGGTTTATTCTTGCCCATTTGAGCCGTGAGAACAATATGCCTTTGATAGCCGAAAATTCGGCAGTATATGAGCTTGTTCAGAACGGAATGAAGAGAAATAAGGATTTTACGCTTATGGTTGCACCGCCGGAAACCTGCGGAGAAAGCGTAATATTGTAGGTGAAAAATGTTAGCGATAAAGCTTTTGTGCATAGGAAAACTAAAGGAGAAATACCTCAAGGACGCTTGCGGCGAATACGCAAAGCGTCTCGGCGCTTTTTGCAGGCTTGAGATAGTCGAGCTTCCGGAGGAAAGAATAGGCGACAACCCGTCGCAAAGCGAAATCAACCGTGTTATAGAGGAAGAGGGAAAACGCCTTTTGCAAAGGGCTGAAAAATGCGACGCCATTGTTACAATGTGCATCGAGGGGCAGCAGCTTTCTTCACCTGAGCTTGCCGATTTTATTGATAAAACAGCGGTTTCGGGCATAAGCAGCATTGCTTTTGTTATCGGCGGCTCCTATGGCCTTTGTGATGCAATCAAGGCAAAATCAAGGCTCAGACTGTCAATGTCAAAAATGACTTTTCCCCACCAGCTTGCAAGGATTATGGTGCTGGAGCAGCTTTACAGAGCCTTTCAGATTTCAAGCGGAGGAAAATATCATAAATAAGTGTTTTTGCTTATGCGATAAAACGCCTGTCAGAAAATGACAAGCGTTTTTTATGTTTATATAGATTAATTCAACAAAATCAAACGACTGTATTTGTCAAAACAATACACAAATCCAAACTTTTTTCAGGAGCTTGTGAAACTATTGACAATTTTAATTTAAGGAAATATATTATAGTCAAAGTCGCAGGAGCGGTTTGTATTGGGGAAAAATATAAAGGACAGGTGTGTTTTATGAGCTATAAGGTAATTGTTCTTGACATTGACGGAACTCTTGTGAATTCAAAAAAGGAAATTACGAAAAAGACCTTTGATGTGCTGACAAAAATGCAGGACGAGGGCAAGATTATTGTTATAGCCAGCGGTAGACCGCCGCAGGGAGTGCTGCCGTATGCTAAAAAGCTTGGCTTTGACAAAAGAGACGGATATATTCTGTCCTTCAACGGCGGAAGAATAACAAGGGTAAACAACGGTGAAATTGTTTACAACAAGTGCTTCCCAAACGAGTGCCTGCCTGAAATCTGCGAAATTATAAAGGATTACAGGGTTACGATAAACACATACGAGAATGACACTATTGTTTCAAGCGGCAATATCAATAAATACTCAGGGGTAGAGGCTGATATTATCGGGCTTGAAACGAATTTTGTTGACGATTTTGCTTCATATGTTGATTTCAAGGTCAACAAGTGCCTTTTGTCGGGCGAGCCTGAGGATATTATCAAGCTTGAAAAAATCCTTAAGAAGAAGTACGAGGGCAAGCTTGATGTGTACCGCTCGGAGGAGTTCTTCCTTGAGCTTGTTCCGCTCGGCGTTGATAAAGCCCGTTCAATTGACATTCTGCTTAAAAGCCTTGGCTGTAAAAGAGAGGAATGTATGGCTTGCGGCGACGGCTACAACGATTTGACGATGATAAAATACGCAGGACTTGGCGTTGCAATGGGAAATGCTCAGGATGAGATAAAGGCGGCGGCAGATTTTGTTACGCTGTCAAACGACAACGATGGTGTGGCTTACGCTATTGAACGCTTTGTTTCTTAAAAAACGAATCTGAAAATATAAAAGCAATTTGCAGGATAACATTTCTGATGTTTTTACTTGATTTCGCAGCCGATGAAATAATGCGACAAAATTTCGCTCCATTCGGCACCCTGCTTTGCCATTCCTTCGGCGCCGGTGATGCTCATTCCGACGGGGATGCCATCTCCGACCACCTTAAAGCGAATTTTGTTTTCGTCACATTCTGTTTCAAAGCAAGGACTTTTCAGCGAGAATGAGTTCATAATATCAATTCCGCTTGCGTTTTTACCGCACACTTCAACATTCAGCACCGTTCCGTTTTGGGCGGTGCTTTTGATTTTTATATAATCTGATATATCGTCGGGGAATTCTGTGATGTTGAATTTTTCGGACAGGATTTTTTTTGCCGATTCGTCTGTTATTTCCTTTTCGGAGTTTATATTACCGTATATATCCCATGGGCTTGACACGCTTTGACAGTATGGCAAAGCTTTATCGGGATAAAGCTCGGCTGCCGATTCCGTACTGCCGCCGCAGGAGCCGAACACAAGGGCGTTAATTCTTTTTCTGTCCTTTGTAACGCTTGTTTTTATCGCAAATTCGGCATACTGCTCACACTTTTCATAAAAATCTCCGCCGTACCTTTCACAAGCCTCCTGCTTTGTAAGAAAGCTGCATATTCCGCCGTCCTTTTTTGCAAGGTCAGCGCCCTGAAGCTTGGTTGTTTTTCGGTTATCTTTCATATAGCAAAGCTGTGAATAAAGCGCTGCGGCAAGTGCTTTTGCGCTTTCTTCACTGTAAGCCTGCGGCATTTTTGCGGCAATTGCGCCGCTGAGCATTTCTTTTTTAGAATAAGCGGTTTTGTCGCCGTTTTCCTCTAAGAGCAGGAAGCTGTCGCTGTCTTTAGTGTCTTGTTGTTTTTCTGCCGCCTTTTCTTTTGCGGAAGAAGTGTCCGAGATGTCTGAGTTTTTGTCGGCGGAGCTTGCAAAAACGGCGGAAAGATCAGCCTTGGGTATGCTGACCATTGCGGGTATTGCTGCCATTAAGGCGAAAAGAAGAATTATTCCGAATATAACCTTTTTCATATTCATCCCTTGAATTTATTTGTTTGTTTTGTTCGCAAAAGCCTGCTCTTGCAGCAGGCGGTTAATGATTCTGAAAGGTGAACAAATTAATTTGCGTGTTCACATATTTGGATTTTGTTGACATTGGACGCATTTTGAATTAGAATATAAAACGTATAGTAAATTACAGACGTGCTGCCGTTTGTTCGGTAAGCATTATATTAGATTATATTTATCGAAAAAATAATTATTACCGCAGCGGTGAATTTTAAGGGAGTGCTATTTTTGAAAACAAAATTGATGTGGATACCGTTTATTCCGCTTTTTGTCGGCGGAGTGCTGCTGAGAGTTTATCAGGCGATGTTTGATTCAAAGGGCGCCGATGTCGGTCTTATGAGCGGCGGTTCAATTACCCACGGCTTTGCAGCCATTGTTATCGTGATGATTCTGGTGCTTGCCGTTATGTCTAAGCTTGACCGCAGAACATCTGCCTATTACTCTATAAAAAAGAATGTTCCTGCCGGAATATTTGCAATCATATCGGGCGCATTTTTGTTTGCCGACGCCGTGACCTCTGTTATGAGCCGGGTTGACTTAAGCATTATTGTCGATGCGCTGATGTCCGTTATCGGCGGTGTTGCAATTATCGTTTTGGGTATATCGTCGCTTTCGGGCAACAACAAGGCTAAGGATATGTCTGGCTTTATGATTGTGCCTGCACTGTGGGGCTTTGCGAGAACATTTCTTACATTCCTCAGCTTTACCACGGTTGCGTCCGAATCGCGTGATATGACAGACCTTGTTTATATGGTGCTAATGACGCTTTTCCTTTTCAACTGTTCTATGGTGTATATCAACCTCAAGGGCAGACACGCTGTCAAGGCCTGCTTTGTTTACGGTATGCCTGCGATACTTGTCAGTACGGCATACACGCTTTCTCACACGATATGGCAGATAAAGAACGGCAGCTTCAGCTTTATTGACAATGTCAGAGCATATGAGTTTTTTGCACTGTCGCTGTTTGCTCTGTTTTTCCTTATCGAGATGTCACGCGGTGCCTGTGAGCGTTCCGACAAGGAGTATGAGGAGGCAGGAATCGACAGGAATAAGTTTCAGGAGCCGCTTGTTGAGTTTGAGGAGAATGTTGATCCCGACTCGCTGATTCACCTGAGCGATGACCCGATTATGCAGCAGGCTGAAGAAACAATGATGAGCGTTGATGAGTATTCAACAGGCACGTCGGCTGAGGAGCTTGAAAGGTATAAGGACGAGGTGTATGAAAAGTATTCCGGAGCATCTTTCGATGACAGTGCACAGGAAGATACCGCCGCAGTACCGCAGGAGGAACAGCCCGACGAAGTGCCGCAGGAAAAGGAAGCTTCACCGGAGCAGGCAGACGATACACCGTCGGGCGACAGTTCATATGACGAGCTTGACGACATTGATCTTGACAGTATTAACAGGCTGATAAGCGAGCTGACAGGCAACGAAGAATAATTATCAGCCGATAAAAAGTGCTTGACAATCAATTAAAAGAGTGATAGCATAATAAACACAACCAATAAAAGCGATGACAGGGACGGGAATTTTCAGGTTGCAGGTCCAGAGAGTGCGCTCACCGGCTGAAAGGCGCACCGTTGCACGAGCTTTCCACACCACCCTTGAGCAGCACGCCGAAATAAGGCGTGACGGGCAGCTCCGTTAAAGGCTTTGAGGGCAGGTTATCTGCTGAATTTGGGTGGAACCACGGGCATTTTGCTCCGTCCCATTTTGGGACGGGGCTTTTATTTTTTGAAAGGAAGAGATAGAAATGGTAAACGTAAAATTATCAAACGGCAGTGTTAAGGAAGTTGAAAACGGCACAACCGTTGCAGACGTTGTAAAAAGTATGGGCGGCGGATTCTTCAAGAGCGCCTGCGTATGTAAGATAAACGGAGAGCTTAAGGATTTGCGAACACCGATTGACGCTGATTGCGAGCTTGAGGTGCTTACATTTGACCATCCGGATGGCAAAAAAGCTTTCTGGCACACAGCATCACACGTTCTTGCACAGGCGGTAAAGCGCCTTTATCCAAACGCAAAATGTGCAATTGGTCCGGCTATTGACAACGGTTTTTATTATGACTTTGACGTTGAAAAGCCGTTCTCAAACGAGGATCTGGAAAAAATCGAAAAAGAGATGAAGGCTATCGTTAAAAGCGGAGCTGTGCTTGAGCAGTTCTCAAAGCCGCTTGACGAGGCTGTCGCTCTTTTGCAGGAAAGAGAAGAGCCATACAAGGTGGAGCTTGCACAGGAGCACGCAGGCAAGGGCGAGGACATCAGCTTTTATAAGCAGGACGAATTTGTTGATTTGTGCGCAGGTCCGCACCTGATGAATGTATCGCCGATAAAGGCATTCAAGCTGACAAACTGCACCGGCGCATATTGGCGCGGAGATGCAAGCAAGGCTCAGCTTTGCAGAGTTTACGGCATAGCTTTCCCGAAAGCAAGTATGCTTGAGGAATATCTTGTCAAGAGAGAGCAGGCAATCGCAAGAGATCACAACAAGCTCGGCCGTGAGCTGGAGCTTTTCACAACCTCTGATGTTATCGGTCAGGGCTTGCCGATTCTTCTGCCGAAGGGTGCAAGAGTAATTCAGCTTTTGCAGCGTTTTGTTGAGGATGAGGAGCAGAAGAGGGGCTGGCTGCTCACAAAAACGCCGCTGATGGCAAAGAGTGATCTGTATAAGCTTTCGGGTCACTGGGATCATTATAAGGACGGTATGTTTGTTCTTGGCGACGAGGAAAAGGACAAAGAGGTGTTTGCACTTCGCCCGATGACCTGTCCGTTCCAGTATCAGGCATATCTTAACAGAGGCCGTTCATACCGTGATTTACCGTTGCGCTACAACGAAACCTCGACGCTTTTCAGAAACGAGGCGAGTGGCGAGATGCACGGACTTATCCGTGTTCGTCAGTTCACAATATCAGAGGGTCATCTGATGTGTACTCCGGAGCAGCTTGAGCAGGAATTCAAGAGCTGTGTTGAGCTGACAACATTTATGCTTAAAACACTCGGTCTTTATGAGGATGTTTCCTACCGTTTCTCACAGTGGGATCCCAATGACCGTGAAAAATATATCGGCACACCCGAGCAGTGGGACGAGGCTCAGGGCACAATGGAGAAAATCCTGAAGCACCTTGAAATTCCATACACAATCGGTATAGGCGAGGCGGCTTTCTACGGCCCGAAGCTTGACATTCAGATCAAGAATGTTTACGGCAAGGAGGACACTCTGATTACAATTCAGATTGACCAGATGCTCGCCGAGAAGTTCGGTATGGAATATGTTGACAGGGACGGCACAAAGAAGAACCCGTATATCATCCACAGAACATCTATCGGCTGCTACGAGAGAACACTTGCACTTCTTATCGAAAAATATGCCGGCGCATTCCCGATGTGGCTTGCACCGACGCAGGTTAAGCTTTTGCCGATTGCCGACAGACATATCGAGGCAATCTCGCAGGTTAAGCAGGCGCTTGAGGCAAAGGGTATTCGCTGTGAGCTTGACGACAGAAGCGAGAAGATAGGCTACAAGATCAGAGAGGCACAGCTTGAAAAGGTGCCGTATATGATTCTTATGGGTGACAAGGACATTGAAAACGGCACAATTTCAGTCCGTTCACGCAAGGAGGGTGACATCGGCTCAATGAGCGTTGAGCAGTTCCTGTCGATGGCTCTTGAGGAGATCGAAACAAAGGCGATAAAGTAATGAAATAAATCCCTTGAGGGATTTGTGAAATATCGCTTTGCGGCTCTTTGAATAAATAAAAAACTGTATTATTAAAGAAACGAGGCACTTCGGAGCTTTTCTGAGGTGCCTTTATTGTTTTACCAAAACGGCGTATTCCGAACACTGTGGAATACGCCGTTTTGCGTGTGTTCTGCTTAATGCCGCCTACTTCTCCCTGCTTTTTCCTATAAGTGCACCGATATAGCCGAACACAACTGCCGCCGAGATACCGGCCGCCGCTGCGGTAAGACCGCCTGTCAGCACGCCGAGAAAGCCCTGCTCGGATATAGCCTTTTTAATGCCTTTTGTCATTGTGTAGCCAAACCCGCTCAAGGGGACTGTTGCGCCTGCACCTGCAAAGTTGACGATATGCTCATAAATGCCTATGCCGCTCAACAGCACGCCTGCGCACACATAGCCGACAAGTATTCTTGCGGGTGTAAGCTTTGTTTTGTCGATAAGAACTTGTGCAACAACACATATAAGACCGCCGACCCAGAATGCGTTTATATATTCCATCCGATCATATCCTTTGATTTCTTTTATTTTCCTTGAGGTTAGTGTTTTATATTTTCGGCGGAATATACATATTATTACCTGTAAAATAGTAAATCGGAATGTTGATTTAAAGGGTGAAAAATGATAAAATAAATATGTTTATGCGCTATTTTGTAATATTTTCAGATATGTGGATTCAGAACGGAGGATTGGAATGGAGGAAAATAATAAACTGCCGCAAAAGCCTTTCCGCACACGCGGAGGTGTAAAGGCGCCGCACAGAAAGCACACAGCCGAGTGCGAAAGCGTTATTATGCCGCCGCCTGACGAGGTGCTTATTTGTATGAGCCAGCACATCGGCGCACCGTGCAAGCCGACTGTCAAGGTCGGCGACGAGGTCAAGGTGGGTCAGGTGATAGGTGACAGCGACGCATTTGTGTCTGTGCCGATGCACGCATCGGTTTCGGGCAAGGTAAAGAAGCTTGAAACCGTTACAATGCCGAACGGCTCGAAGGTACAGGCTGTGAGAATTCAGAGTGACGGACTGATGACGCCGTTTGAGGGCATAGCTCCGCCCGAGATTAACTCAAGAGAGGACTTTATCAAGGCTGTAAGAAACAGCGGAGTTGTCGGCCTTGGCGGAGCAGGCTTTCCTGTACACGTCAAGCTGAGTGTTGATAAGGATAAGGTCGATACACTCATCATCAATGCCGCAGAGTGTGAGCCGTATATTACGGCGGATAACCGTGAGGCTCTTGAGAATTCGTGGGGCGTTATCAGCGGAATAAAATCGGTTATGGAGCTTATGGAGATTGACAGAGCTATTATAGCCATTGAAAGCAACAAGCCTAAGGCGATAAAGGTTTTGCAGGAGGTTTGCGTTGCCGCCAACAGAGATATGAAGGGCAACGTGTGTGTTTTGCCGCTCAAGGCAAGGTATCCGCAGGGAGCCGAGAAGGTTATAATCAAGGCTTGCACAAACCGTGTTGTACCCGAGGGCAAGCTGCCTGCCGATGTCGGCTGTATTGTAATGAACATCGGCTCGATAGCGTTTGTTGCGTCATACCTTAAAACAGGTATGCCGCTTATCACAAAAAGAATTACTGTTGACGGTCAGGCTGTTGCAAAGCCGCAGAATGTGATAGTGCCTATAGGAACAAAAATCAAGGATATTATTGAATTCTGCGGCGGCTACAAGGAGCAGCCCGAAAAGCTGATATTCGGCGGCCCGATGATGGGTCTTGCGCTTGCAGACGATGAAATGCCGCTTTTAAAGCAGAATAACGCAGTGCTTGCTTTTTCAAAGCAGGAGGCGGCAAGGCTTGAGCCGAGCGACTGCATACGCTGCGGAAGATGCGCTTCGGCTTGTCCGATGGGTCTTGTGCCGCCGAGAATAAGCGGCTTTATCAAGCAGAAGGATGTTCCGTCTATGCTTGACAGCGGACTTATGGTTTGTATGGAGTGCGGCTGCTGTTCTTTTGTATGTCCTGCCAACAGACCGATTGTTCAGAATATGCGCCTTGGCAAAAGCATAGTGCGCAATGCAAAAGTTAAGGAGGGAAAATGATGGAAAACATATTGACTGTTTCGTCGTCACCGCATCTGTCAAGCGGTGCGACAACGAGAAGAATAATGCTCGACGTCATCATCTCTCTTGTGCCGGCGTCAATAGCGGCGACTGTTTTCTTCGGCTGGAAGAGCCTTATGCTTATTGCTGTGTGCGTTATATCCTGCGTTGTGATGGAGTATATCTGCCGCAGGGTGATGAAGAGAAAAAACACAATAGGCGATTTAAGCGCTGTTGTAACAGGCTTGCTCTTGGCGCTTAATCTGCCGTCGGGGCTTAATCCGCTGATAGCCGTTTTCGGCTGTGCCGTTGCGATTATTGCCGTTAAGCAGATGTTCGGCGGCATAGGAAACAACTTTGTGAATCCTGCGATAACTGCAAGAATTGTGCTGCTCGTTTCGTTCCCTGTTCATATGACAACATGGGAAAAGCCGTTTGAGTGGCTGAACACTGCCGACAGTGTGACCGGCGCAACTCCGCTTGCTCTTGCCGCACAGGGCGACAAGACGGGTTATCTTGATTTGTTCCTCGGCAATACAGGCGGCTGTATTGGCGAAACCTGTGCGCTTGCACTTCTGCTCGGCGGAATATATCTTGTTGCAAGACGTGTTATATCACCGGTGATTCCTGTGTGCTTTATCGGCACGGTGTTTGTGCTGTCGTTCCTGCTCGGTCAGGACCCGTTGTTCCACATTTTGAGCGGCGGCGTTATGCTCGGCGCAATATTTATGGCTACGGACTACACAACCTCCCCGATGAACACGCTTGGCAGGGTTATCTTCGGCATAGGCTGTGGAATCATCACGGTTCTGATAAGACTTTATGCAAATTTGCCGGAGGGTGTTTCGTTCTCAATCATACTTATGAATATACTTGTTCCGCATATTGAGAATCTGACCAAGCCCAGACCCTTTGGAAAGGAGAAAATTTGAAAAAATGCTCGTTGCATATCACCCTTATTCAGGACTTGAGGTACACCAGTACATCTGCGTCCTTCATAAGGGCGATCTGCTTAGAGCATTTTCTCAAATAATTTTTATGATATGAAAGGAGATAATTGCTATATATGAAAAAGCTTAATCCAAAGGAAATCATACTTCCTATTGTCGTTTTGCTTGTTATATGCGTCGGTGTAACGGCGATTCTGGCGTCGGTTAACAACCTGACAAAAGAGCCTATAGCACAGCAGACACAGCAAAAGGCGGAGCAGGCAAGAGACGTTGTTCTGCCGAATGCCGAAAGCTTTGAACAGATTCCGGCTGAGCTTGACGGCGTGAGCGAAGTATGCAAGGGTTTGAAGAACGGCGAAACAGTCGGATACACCTTTACCGCAAGCTCCAACGGATACGGCGGAGCAGTTGAGGTTATGGTCGGCATAGACAGCAAAAGCGGCGAGATAAGCGGAGTTTCGATTCTTTCTCAGGGCGAAACACCGGGACTGGGCGCAAATGCCGTAAAGAGCGAATTTACCGACCAATATAAGCAAAAGGCGCAGGAGATAACTGTTATCAAAAACGCCGCTCCGAAGGACGGGGAGATTGAAGCGCTGACAGGTGCAACAATAACCTCAAGGGCGGTCACAAACGCAGTAAACAGCGCCGTTAAGGCGTATGAAGAAATAGAAAAGGGAGGGGAATAACTTGGCTAAAGGACTTTTCAAGGAGTTTTCAAAGGGTATAATCAAAGAAAATCCGGTTTTATGTCTTGTACTCGGCACCTGCCCGACGCTTGCCGTTACAACACAGGCGTCAAACGCAATTGGTATGGGTGCTGCGGCAACTATCGTATTGATATGTTCAAATGCGGTTATATCGCTTTTGAGAAAGGTTATCCCCGACAAGGTGAGAATTCCTGCTTATATAACAATAATAGCAGGCTTTGTTACGATGGTTCAGATGCTTGTCAAGGCGTTTGCACCGGCAATTGACGAATCGCTGGGAATTTATCTCCCACTTATCGTTGTAAACTGCATTATCCTCGGCAGAGCCGAGATGTTCGCAAGCAAGCACAGCGTTATACCGTCAATGGTTGACGGACTCGGTATGGGCGTTGGCTTTACTGCGGCTATGCTGCTTATGGGTGCTATAAGAGAGTTTTTCGGTTCGGGAACGATATTCGGTCTGCCTGTTACCTCAGGCTTTATGGACCCGATACTTATTTTCATTCTTCCGCCGGGCGGCTTCTTTGTGTTCGGTCTGCTCGTTGCGCTTTCGTCAAAGCTCAGCGGTAAGCAGAAAACAGCCGAGGACATAAGCTGTGCAAAATGCCCGATGAACAAGAACTGCTCAAAGCTTAAGGAGGAGGGACAGTGCAATGGTTAAACAGCTTGTCGCCGTATTCCTTGCGGCTATACTGACAGAAAACTATGTTCTGTCAAAATTCCTCGGTATCTGTCCGTTTCTGGGCGTTTCAAAAAAGGTCAACACTGCTCTCGGTATGAGCGCCGCCGTAACCTTTGTTATGGTTCTGGCTACGGCTGTTACATACCCGATTTATGAAAATATTCTTGTGCCGTTCGGGCTTGACTATTTGCAGACAATCGTGTTTATCCTTGTCATTGCAGGACTGGTTCAGCTCGTTGAGATTATCCTTAAAAAATATATGCCGCCGCTGTATAAGTCGCTGGGTATATATCTTCCGCTTATCACAACAAACTGCGCCGTACTTGGCGTTACAATGCTTGTGCTTGAAAAAGCGGCTCAGGACCCGACATATACTTATGTTTCTGCTCTTGTAAATGCCCTTGGCGCAGGTGTAGGCTTCCTTGTTGCTATGGTTATTTTCGCCGGCGTAAGAGGCCGCCTTGAAACAGCCGATATCCCAAAATCGCTTAAAGGACTGCCGATTACACTTGTTTCTGCAAGTCTTGTTTCCGTTTCGTTCCTTGGCTTTGCGGGAATAGTCGAAGGCTTGATGGGTTAAGGGAGGTTGTGTAATGGATACTATTTTGATTGCCGTTGCGGTGGTTGGAGCAATCGGCCTTGTTGTGGCGGTTGTTCTGTCGTTTGCATCAGCGTTTTTTGCCGTTCCCGTTGATGAAAAGGTAGAAAAGCTTACCGATGCTCTGCCGGGTGCAAACTGCGGTGCCTGCGGATTTTCGGGATGCTCGGGATATGCCGAGGCACTGGCAAAAGGCGAGGCACAGCCGGGACAGTGCCCTGTGGGCGGCGACGCAGTCGCAAAGACGGTTGCGCAGATACTTGGTGTTGAAGCGTCAAGTGCCGAGCCGAAAACCGCTCGTGTTATGTGCAGCGGAAGCTGTGACAACACCGACAAAAAAATAAATTACAAGGGTATAAACTCGTGTGCGGCGGCAGTTCAGCTCCTTGCCGGCGGCGGTAAGTGTACTTACGGCTGTATCGGTATGGGTGACTGTGTTAATGCGTGTGAGTTTAACGCAATAAAGGTCTGCAACGGTGTTGCCGTTGTAAACGAGGATTTGTGCAAGGCTTGCAAAAAATGCGCCGCTGCCTGCCCTAAGAGCCTTATTTCAATTGTTCCGAAGAAGAGCGCAGCTGTTTTGTGCAGTAACTTCGACAAGGGTGCGCAGACGAAGGACGATTGCAAAATCGGCTGTATCGGCTGTATGAAATGTCAGAAGGTGTGCGAATCGGGCGCAGTTAAGGTTGATAATTTCAAGGCAACTGTTGACCCCGAGCTTTGTACGCTGTGCGGCAAGTGTGTTGAGGCTTGCCCGAAGGGAGTAATATCACTCTTTAACGCCTGAGCAGATGCAGACCGGTGCTTTTATAAAACAAAAATTAAAATATAAATTCAAAAAAGATGAAAAAATACTTGCATTTTAAAGAAAAAGATGTTATCATATATCTTACTGTGAGTATGAGCAAAAGGAGGTAGGACAAATGCCAAACATTAAGTCAGCTAAAAAGAGAGTTAAGGTTACAGCAGTTAAGACTGCGAGAAACAAGGCTTTCAAGTCATCTTTAAAGACAGTTGTCAAGAAGGCTAATGCAGCTATTGAGGCTAACTCAGCCGACAAGGCACAGGCAGTAAGCGCAGCATACAAGAAAATTGACCAGGCTGCTGCAAAGGGTATTCTTCACAAGAATACAGCGGCAAGAAGTAAGTCCGCACTTGCTCGCAAGCTCAACGCTTCAGCTTAACTTAAAATGATAAAAGATTAAGACGGGTTTTCCCGTCTTATTTTTTATGCAAAAAAGCTCCCTCCCGATAAGGAGAGAGCTTATTATCTTGTCGCAGAGTGGAGTTGCGGTGAGAGCCGCACAGCGGCTCTTTGATTGAAGAGAATATTACATTCAGCAATTTGAGCCGGAACAGGCAAGCCTGTTCCCTACGCCCTCGTTGTGAAATTTATCTTTACTCAAAACTCAAAACTAACTTATTCTTCCTCACTTTTGCCTGTGATGTCGATCATCTCGTCAACCTTGTCCTTGACAGCCTGCAAATCGTCGCCCTTGAATTCGCTTGAGGTGTTGGTTACGGGTTCTTCCGATTTTTCTGCGTCAAGCTTGTCGGCGGCGGCATCGTCGGCTGAACTGCTCTCCTCGTATGAGCAGCAGAGTGTGATATCGCCGTTTTCTTCGTCCTCTTCGGGTGCAAGATTATTTTCGCCTGCAATTACCTGAGAGTCGATAAGCTCATGATAGCGTGCGATTGCCCTTTTGAATCTTTCGCTCGATTTAACGATTGCATGGCAATAATCATTTGCCTCGTCGCTCGCCTCAAGCTCTTTATCCTTAATTTTTCTGTAGTATTCCTTGCCAAGCTCAATATAGGCTTTGTTGATTGTTTTGGCTTCACTTCTCATAACAAGGCGAAGTCTGTTGATTTGCGCTTTTGTTCTGTTTTTTTCAACAATAGACTGCACTGCATCATTAAAGCAGCTGCCGATTGATTCAATAATATTCATATGAACACTCCCTGTTTAATGTGACTTTGCAAATACCTTTGTATTTATTATGGCAGAAAAAACGGCTCGGGTCAAGCAAAGACAATAAAATTTTTATATTTATTAATAATTACGAATGAAAAATTGGTTAAAATGTGTTATAATTATTTTTACATAACAGTAATTTGAGAAAAAAGAAAAATTTTCTGCTCAGCAGAATGGAGGCATAAATATGTCGATAAGTGAACTTAAGGCGGTTGAATGTCCGCATTGTCTTGGAAGCAACAAGATAGTTTTTTACAGCAGTATTTCACCGTCGTCGGATGAATCGCTCAGAAATTCTCTTCTTAACGATACACTGTTCAAATACACCTGTATTCACTGCGGTTATGAGGCGAGGCTTTCGTATCCTGTGCTTTATAACGACGTGAACAGGCGTTTTATGATTTACTTTATCCCGTGGTGCGATAAAAGGGTCATAACCGACAGAGTGATCGAGTATGACCGGTCGAGAATTGCACCGATAAAAAAGCGTGTTGTGGCGGATTATAACAGCCTTAAAGAAAAAATCATTATTTTCGAGTCCGGTCTTGACGATATGGCGATTGAGCTTACAAAGCTCGCCCTGAAGATTAAGACGGAGAAAAAGCTTGGAATACACACCGACTGCGGCTATTTCTCGTTTTATGACCGCAGGCAGATAGGCTTTACGTTTTTTGACGCAGACACAAAAGAAAAGCACCTTGAAACCGCAGGAATGCAGGTCTATCAGAAGTCGCTCGGCATTGCCGCACGGCTCGGGCGCAAGCAGAGAATGAGCAAGGCGTTTATAAATGTTGACAGCGAATGGGCAAAAGAGATTCTGCACCGATATCAGCGCTACGGCTTTGATGAATAGACGTGATATGCAGTGTGCAAGAACCTGAAATTCCCAAGGTTATAACGCATATGGCAATGATTTGACACAGATTTGCAAGTGACGAAAAAGTGTCGGAAAAATTATTAATAACGCACAAAAGTGCATTTCGACAAGCTTTTCTTAGGCTATTATTTACCAAATGCACGCTAAAAATTCATACATTCTTAACACTTAAATTCTGACTTTAACTTACTATAATAAATGGTTTTAACATATTAAAGCGAAGGAGTGACCAGTTAATGGTTGAGGTTAAAAACCTTGTAAAAAAATACGGCGATCATACTGCGCTTGACGATGTCAGTTTTACCGCCGAATCCGGTGAAATACTCGGATTTCTGGGGCCGAACGGCGCAGGAAAATCAACCACAATGAATATAATCACGGGCTATATTTCATCAACATCAGGCACAGTAACGGTTGATGGCTGTGAAATTCTTGAGGACCCCGAGGGCGCTAAGTCAAAGATAGGCTATCTGCCGGAAATACCGCCCCTTTATATGGATATGACAGTGAGAAAATATCTTGAATTTATGTTCAACCTCAAAAAGGTCAGACTGCCCAAGCAGGAGCATATTGACGAGATTTGCGCTGTTGCAAAAATCAATGATATTCAGGACAGGCTTATAAAAAACCTGTCAAAGGGATATAAGCAGAGAGTGGGACTTGCCCAGGCTCTTCTTGGAAATCCGCCGGTGCTCATTCTTGACGAGCCGACTGTCGGCCTTGACCCGAAGCAGATTATTGAGATGAGAAATCTTATAAAGGGCCTTGGCAAAAAGCACACCGTTATCCTGTCCTCGCACGTTTTATCCGAGGTTCAGGCAATCTGTGACAGAGTAATTATCATAAGCCGGGGCAAGCTTGTTGCCGACAGCAAAACGAGCGCTCTTTCAAATACTTTGTCAAATTCAAACAACCTTTTACTCAGGGTTGTCGGTTCTCCGTCGGGAGTTATGAATGCTCTGCGCAGTGTTGAAGGCGTTGTCAGGGTTGAAAAGGGCAGACAGGTGTCGGACGATGACTGCTATGAATATGAGGTTTTAACCGACAAGGACAATGACCCGAGCAAGGGTATTTTTTATGCTATGGCAAAAAACAACAGCCCGATTGTTTTGATGAAGAGCAACGAGCTGTCGCTTGAAGAGGCGTTCTTAAGGCTTACCGAGCCTTCTGCACGGACGATCAAAAAAGGAGGTAAGCGTTGATGAGTGCTATAATCAAAAGGGAAGTAAACGCCTATTTTACATCTGCGGTTGCATATGTTGTTATGGCTGTGTTCTTCCTGTTTTCGGGTATGTTCTTCTGGAATATGCTGTATTACGACAGATCAAGTCTTGTATATGTTTTTTCTTCAATGTTTATGATTACGCTTTGCGTACTGCCGATTCTGACGATGAAGCTTTTCAGCGAAGAAAAAAGGCAGAAAACCGACCAGGCTCTGCTCACTGCGCCGATAAGCGTGTGTAAGATAGTTCTGGCAAAGTTTCTGTCGGCAGAGATCGTTTATCTTTGCTGTATGGCGGTGTATATTCCGATGACGCTTGTTATCGCCTGCTTTACGGCGCCGCAGTGGGGAATGATTTTGTGCAATCTTATCGGTATGTTCCTGCTGGGCAGCACGATAATCGCTATCGGCGTGTTTATTTCGTCGCTGACAGAGAGCCAGGTTGTTGCTGCGGTTGCCGGCATTGCAACAGGCTTCTTTATCAGTATGCTTGACAATATTGCTTCTATGATAAATGTTGATTTTATCAACACGGTTATTAAGTCGGTTTCGTTTATGACACGCTACCGCAATTTTTATTCGGGACTTTTCAATATTGCTGACGTAGTATTTTTCCTGAGCGTAATCGGATTGTTCCTGTTCTTTACAACAAGAGTAATCGACAGAAAGCGCTGGAGCTGAGGAGGGGATTGAGATGGATTATAAAGACGAAAAGGAAAACTTAATCAAAAATACCCTCGAAGACAATAACGGGGAAACAAAAATTTCTGATGAAGCTGCAAGCGCTCTTGAAGCCGGAACATTTGACGAGAAGCCAGACAACGTCAAGGAAGACGTTAAAGAAAGCGAAGCAGGCGACGAAAAGGACAAGAATAAAAAGAAAAGAAAAAATCTCTTTTCTTCACGAAGGTTCAAAAAGGGCGGTTTTGCCGTTATACTGACCTGCCTTGTTGTTGCGGCGGTTATTGTGATTAACATTATTGCGAATGTCCTTCAGACAAAGGTTCCTGTACTGTCAATTGATATGTCGGGTCAGAACCTTTATGCGCTGTCCGACAGCACCAAGGAGCTTGTGCACAGCATTGACAAAGAGGTTGTTATCAACGTCCTTGCAAAGGAAGATACATACACCCACGCAGACGAAAACTTCCTGAAGGCTAACGCTCTGCTTAAAAAATATGTTGCCGAGAACGACAAGATTTCAATAAAATATATTGATTTACAGTCCGACCCGACATATGTAAACAAGTATCCCAATGAGAATATCACAAGCTACAGCTACATTGTAACCTGTGGAGACAAATATAAATATCTTGATGTTTCAAACGATTTGTTCACACTCGGTACCGATTATTCAAGCGGAGAAACATATGTTGAATCATCAAATGTTGAAAGCGCAGTTACTTCTGCAATTTACTATGTAACCTCTGAGAATCAGACAAAGGTCGCTGTATTGGAGGGCTTCGGCTCAGATCCGCAGGGTCTTCTGTCGGCGCTTACAACTCTTTTGAAGAGCAACAACTATGAGATAGTAAATACAAATCTTATGACCGAAGACATTCCGCAGGACTGCGATATGGCGATATTGTTCCAGCCGGAATCGGATTTGACAGAGGCAGCCGCAAACCGTGTCAGCGATTATTTAAGCAACGGCGGTAATTACGGCAAGAATCTGTTCTATGTGCCTACACACACTGTGCTTGAATCGCCGAACCTTGATTCTATCCTTGAGGAGTGGGGAATGAGCATCGGTCAGGGAATAGTAGCCGATACCGATTCGTCGCATATGCCGTATATCGGCGATTATTACTGCTCGGTATTTGAATACGGCAGTTCGGAATATGCCGACGGGCTTAAGGATACAAAGAAATATCTTATCGGTGCATACACAAGGCCTGTTATTATAGACGATTCAGCAAAGGCAACGGCAATTGCAACAACGTCTGAAAGCTCGGCAATGCGCAGCTTTGACGCTGACGAAAACTGGAACCCGTCAGAGCACATTGAGGGCAGCTTTAACGCCGGTGCGGTAAGCACAAAGTCAGGCGACGGAACAAAGTCAACACTTACTGTCTGGGGTACGGGAATGTCGTTCTATTCTCAGTGGCTCAATTCCTCTACCTTCAACAACGGGGAGTATTTTGCAAATCTGTTCAACAAGCTTACAAACAGAGAGGACTCGGAAATTACAATTGCAAGCAAAAACACACAGAGCGAGCAGCTTGGCATTATGTCGGATCAGATAGTTGTACTCGGTTCTCTGTTTATGTATGTTCTGCCTGCTTTGGTTCTTGTTCTCGGGCTTGTAATCTGGATTCGCAGGAGGCATAGATAATGGCTAAAGGCGAGAAGAAAAATAAGGATAAAACAAATAAAAAGGGTATCACCAAAAATACAAGAATGCTTGTAATAGTAATCGCAGCTGTCGTGCTGCTTGTCGGCGGCTTGATGGCGATGATCTTCCTGATGCCCACCTGCAGCGACCCCAATTCCGTAAATCCGGTTGAGGCAACATATCCCACCGACGCAAACGGCAGGGAATATGCGGTTGATTCAAAGGGCAACAAGATTGAAAATGACGAGGGCGTTTCAAGAGATAAAAACGGCAAGATTGTAGAGGACGGCGTTGTACAGATTACAACGCAGGGACCGCTTCTTGTGACAAAGGTTGAAATTGAGAACGAGTCCGGTACCTATACGATTTTAAGCGAAACCCCGACAGAAAAAACAACAGACGCCGAGGGCAACGAGGTTGAAGAAACACAAGAGACGATATATACCGTTGTCGGTTTTGAGGACGCGCAGCTGCAAAGCGGTCAGGCGGAATCTATAGCAAATCAGGCGTCAAATATGGCTTCAACCGAGATTATTGATATCTCGGGCAAGAATCTGAGCGATTATGGTCTTGACAAGCCGAGAGCCAAGGTTAAAACAACCTTTAATGACGGTACGGTTGTAAAAATGGATATCGGCAATGACGCTCCCAGCGATCTGGGTACATACATAAAATATTCGGATAAGACTGAGGTTTATCTTACGGGAAAGGATTCCGTAAATGCGTTTTTCTACAGCGTGCTTGACCTGCTCAACACAGAAATAACAGATGCTGCAAGCACCGAGGAGAACGCCGAGCTCAAGAGCCTTACTCTCAGCGGCACTAACTTCCCGCAGGAGGTGACAATGGTACCGAATGACGACGAAACCTGCAGCGCACATTATAAGTTGACCAAGCCGGAGGAGCGCTTTGTAAATGTAGTCAACGGCGACAATGTCAAGGGCTCTGTCAGGGGACTTTCGGCACTGAGTGTTGTTGCGTATCATCCGAGTAAAGACCAACTGTCGAAATACGGGCTGAGCAAGCCGGCTGCAACGGTTGAAGCGGAGTTTAATGACAACAGCTATAAGCTGTCGGCTTCAAAGGCAGACGACAGCGGCAATGTGTATGTGTATAATCACGACACAAACATTGTGTATCAGGTATCCGACACAAAGGTTGCATGGGCGACAACAAGCTATGAGGACTTGAAATATGAGTATGTGCTGAAGCCGTCGGAGGAAAAGCTTTCGTCAATCGAAATTACGGCGGACGGCAAAACATATAAATTCGGGCTTGAAAAGGTTACTAAGACCGATGACGAGGGCAACGAAACCTCAAGCACAAAAATCACATACGGTGACAAGAGCATTGCAGAGAGCAAGTTCACAACCTTCTTTGATAATCTCACAACCGTTCAGCGCAGCGGCGACGGCTCCGGCGCAAAGCCGAGCGGCAAGGCTGTTCTGACAGTAAAGTATAATTACAACAACGGCAAAGCGTCGGATACGCTGACCTTCTACAAGGCGGAAAACAGAAAGATGCTTGTTCAGGTAAACGGCAAATCGGATACATATGTATTTGAAACCTATACGAGCAAAATCATTGAGGATGCGCCGAAGATTGCAAAAGGCGAAACGGTAACTCCGATGTAAGTCTGAGGGTCAAGCGAGCTTTCTTAAAACTCGATTAAGGTCTTTGAACCTGATTTGAAATCAATCAAAATCTAAGCGGCAGGGTGATGTCGGATCGCCCTGCCGCTTAATTATTTCACATAAGCTTTACAGTGCTGCTACAGGATTAACCTCTGCATTTTACATTACGGGATTATAATGGCTACATTCTCAAGGGAAAAATATTAATCAGGGAGATGTAATTTTATGGAGAGTAAGAAACTCAGGAAAATTATTCTTGCATCGGCACTTGCTTCTGTAATGGCAGTTACAGGTGTGCAGACAGCGTTTGCGGCACAGACACAGCAGACGTCACAGCTTGCGGTTGAGGATTTAACACTTCAGCCGGGTGCGGACACAACACAGATAAATCTTAACTGGTATGCGGATACAACCGCAGCAGGTGTTAAGGTTAAGTTCAATGACGGCAAAAACACCATCACGGCTGACGCCACCACACAGCCTGCCGTTGAGGGCAAAATAGCCTGCAAGGCTACGGTAAGCGGTCTTGCTTCTGACACGAAATACACCTACAGTATTTCAGAGGATGGCGGCATGACTTGGTCAAGGGAATATACATATAAAACCCCTGCACAGGGTGAATTTACCTTTGGCTTTGTCGGCGACCCTCAGCTTAACAACGGTTCTGAGGACAAGAACAGCGCCGTGTTCAGCGCAGACGGAACAACAAAAGCAGGCTGGAACGATACTCTTAAGGCTCTTGCTGAAAGAAATGTTAACTTAATTGCCTCGGCAGGCGACCAGGTTAACGACACAAACGGCGGCAGTGAGGCAGAGTATTCGGAGCTTTTCTCGTCAGAGGTTCTTCAGCAGCTTCCTTTTGCGGCTGCAGTAGGAAATCACGACCGTCACGACGGCTTCCTTTATCACTACAATCTGCCGAACGAGCAGGATGTTTCATCAATTGTAAACAACACTACAACAGCGGCGGCACAGGAGGTAACAACAGATAAGGGCAACTACTTCTACAGCTTCAACAACGCTCTGTTTGTTGTTCTCAACGACTCGTCATATCCGTCAGATACCGATGAGGCTAAGCCGTATATCGAGGCATTCAGACAGACATTGACAAACGCCGTATCAACCTACCCGGACTACAAGTGGCTGTTTGTTCAGCACCACAAGTCAACGGAATCCGTTGCACAGCACGTTGCCGACAGAGATATTCAGTACTATGTTGAGGCTGGTTTTGAAAAGCTTATGGATGAGTTCAGGGTTGACGTGGTTCTTGCCGGTCACGACCATGTATATGCAAGAACATATGCTATGAGCAACGGTCAGAGAGTGAGCGCACTCACCGACAGCTATGAGGATCCGCAGGGTACGGTTTACCTCACCTGCAACACAGGCTCCGGTCTTAAATACTACAACATCTTTGACACCGAGAAGCTTTACGTCAAGGATAATGCTGATTATCCGTATCTTGCTAACGGTCTGACAGGCTCACAGGAATATCTCAAGGGTGTGTATCCGCTTTCAACGGCAGTGGCACAGCAGGACAAAATTCCGGGCTACACCGTTGTAAATGTAACCGACAGCAAGATTACGTTCAGCACCTACAGCACCTATGACAACCCGGCAACGCCTGACTTCAACGAGGCTGCTGACAGTATAGATACCTTTACAATTACAAAGAGCGCTCCGGAGCAGCCGACAGATGCACCGACGGATGAGCCGACAGATGCTTCTACAGACGTGCCTACAGACGCACCGACAAATGCACCCACATCTTCAACGCCGAAAACCACCACGACAACGAGCGGCGGAACGCCCACAGCGTCAACAACCACAGCGACAGGAAAGGTTGCAACCGGTGACAGCGCAAACGTAGCAATTATGCTGTTAATTCTTGAAGCAGCAGCCGGCACGGTTTTTATAGTGCGCAGAAAAATTAAGGCTGACTGATATCTGAAAATATAAAAAAACAACGGGGCTGCCGTGAGTGCTTTGCATTTGCGACAGCTTCTATGTGCATAATTAACAAGAAATAGCTTGTCTGTTTAGTAATATAGGTGAAAATGCTTTTAATTCTTAAAAATACATTGCATACTATGTGTAATTGTGCTACAATTGCATTACAATTAATTGAGTAATTGTAAAAAATGCCATAATTCGATAAAATCACCGAAAATCTGCGTGGCATTTGAAAGGAGCTGCCGATATTGAAGCAGTATGATGCAAAAAAAATACTTAACATCGCAATAGCAGGACATTCCGGTTCAGGCAAAACTTCTGTTGCCGAGGCAATGCTGTATGTTGCAGGAGCAAGCGACAGGCTTGGAAAAATAAGCGACGGAAACACAGTGCTTGACTGTGATCCGGAGGAAATAAAGAGAAAGACGTCAATAGTTACGGCTGTTGCACCGTTGGAATGGAAAAACCACAAGATTAATTTGATAGATACTCCGGGCCTTTTTGATTTTGAAGGAGGAGTAAGAGAGGGTATGCGTGCTGCCGACACGGCGATGATTGTTGTGTCGGGCAAAAACGGTGTCAATGTAGGAACCGAAAAGGCTGTCAAGGCTGCGACAAATGCAGGACTTACAAAGGTATTCTTTGTAAACGGTCTTTGTGATGAAAGCGCAAGATTCTACCGTGTGTTTGAAACCCTGAAGGCTCAGTTCGGTCCGTCGGTTTGTCCGGTTGTTGTTCCGTATATTGTTGACGGTCAGGCTAATTGCTACATCAATCTTCTTGAGTATAAGGCTTATCTATATGAAAACGGCAAGATGGTTCAGACCGCAATGCCCGATATGGGAGATCGCCTTGAGGGACTGAGAACGGCTATCAACGAGGCGGTTGCCGAAACAAGCGATGAAATGTTTGAAAAATACTTTAGCGGCGAGGAATTTACGCCTGAGGAGATTATTGTCGGCGTCAGCCGAGGCGTTAAAAACGGCACAATAAGCCCGGTATTCTGCGGTGATGCTCAAAACACATTTGGCATTGACCAGCTTTTGAACGGACTTATCTGGCTTGCTCCGAATGCTGCCGACAAGAGTGCCGAGCTTGCACTTGACCCGAACGGAGAGCCTGTGGAGCTTGCCGTAAATGATAATGCGGCTACTGCGGCACTTGTGTTCAAAACCGTTGCAGACCCGTTTGTCGGCAAGCTGTCGTACTTTAAGGTTATAAGCGGCAAGGTATCCCCTGAACAGCCGCTTGTTAATATGCGTACCGGTGAGCAGGAGCGCATTAATAAGGTTATGATAATCAGAGGCAAAAAGCAGGAGGAAATGCCGTATATCGGCGCCGGAGATATCGGCGCTGTTGCAAAGCTTCAAAATACAAAAACAGGCGACACACTGTGTTCGCCGGCAAGAAAAGTAGTTCTTGAAAAAATTGACTATCCGTCGCCGTGCTATTCTATGGCAATTTACCCGAAGACGAAGGGTGAAGAGGATAAGGTAGCTCAGGCGGTTATGAAGATAATGGAAGAGGACCCGACCATTACGCTTGTGAACAACAAGGAAACCAAGCAGATGATCGTTTCGGGTCTTGGCGAACAGCATCTTGATGTGCTTGTTGCAAAGGTAAAGGCTAAATACGGAGTTGACGTTCTGCTTGAAAAGCCGAAGGTAGCCTACCGTGAAACAATACGCAAGAAGGTTCAGGCTCAGGGCAGGCACAAGAAACAGTCAGGCGGTCACGGTCAGTTTGGTGATGTATGGATTGAGTTTGAGCCGTGCGACTGCGACGACCTTGAATTTGCCGAGAGAGTTGTCGGCGGTGCTGTGCCGAAGGGATATTTCCCTGCGGTAGAAAAGGGTCTGCGCGAATGTATCAAGAAAGGCGTGCTTGCGGGTTATCCTGTTGTTGGACTCAAGGCAACGCTTTATGACGGTTCGTACCATCCGGTTGACTCGTCTGAAATGTCGTTTAAAATGGCTGCCTCGATAGCTTACAAAAACGGACTGCCAAACGCTAACCCCACCTTGCTTGAGCCGATAGGCACACTCAAGGCTATTGTGCCGGACAGCAATATGGGCGATATTATGGGTGAGGTCAACAAACGCCGCGGAAGAGTATTGGGAATGAATCCTGCCGAGGACGGTATGCAGATTGTTGAAGCCGAGGTTCCTATGGCGGAAATGCAGGATTTTGCAACATATATCCGCCAGGTGACACAGGGCAGAGGTTCGTTTACATTCAACTTTGTGCGTTATGAGGACGCACCGGCACATATTGCACAGAAGATTATTGAAAGTGCAAAGATTGACTAAGTTTTTTCCTATTTTAGATAAACTGTTTTTTCATTTTCTCTCCTTGACAGCACAGGTATTAATGCCTGTGCTGTTTTCCTTTGCAAAAATGCTGAACAATGTTTATTTAGGGTATAACGTATTACTGAAAATTTTGTATAAAAAAGAGCGACGCTTTTCCATCAAAAAGTGTCGCTCTTATAGCTTGCATTACAAATGAAAGTGCGTTGCAGCCGCAAAGGTTTTGTATATGCTGTGCTTATATTATTTTTGTCATATTGTGTTGTTATCACTGCTTTTATCAGCTAAGAGTATTATTTGCGGCTGATGAGGAGCATACTGATTTTACTGCTTTGACAAGCTCATCCATCGCAGAATAGTCAAGCTCGGGTGTGAGGTCGATGTCACCGTCAGCCCTGAACGCCATTTTTGCTACAAACTTGTCGATTTTTTTTGAGCCGTCCGGGTGAAGCTCGCCACCGAAGCACTTAACGCACAGAGCGTGTTGTTTAAGTGCAGGGGTGAAGTTGATGTCAAGCTGGCGGTTGATGTTTTCTGTGTCGGTGAAGCCGCAGCACATATACAAAGCGATGTTTTTGGTGAGAAGCGTTTCTTCTTCTTCCTCAATAAATTTGCTTACAGCAGCCGTGATATGCCCCATTCTGACGCTGCCGCCGATAATAACGGTTTCGTATGGAGTAAGGTCAACTTTTATTCCGTCACGAGCGTTAACCAATGTGACAGGCTCATCAAGACAGTCGGCGATATATTTTGCACATTTTTCAGATGTGCCTGTTTTTGTTCCGTAAACAATTAGAACGGACATTGTAAATCCCCATTTCAAGTATCTTAAGAGGTATTCGATACCTCGGGAAGCACTGAATAAATCACGCTGAAAGCTGTTTGCACATCTTTTCCCCCATATTTTCCGTCAGCCTGACCAAAAAATCCTCGTAATGCGACAGCATTACTGCGGTTTATTTGTCCAACCTGACGAATAATCTGACGGCGCAATCTGCACAAACAATTTAATCAGTGTTTCCCTCGGTTTTATTTTACAATTTTATTATGCGAAAAGCAACTAAAAAATAAAATAATAATATTCTATTTGGATTGTGAAGCGTTTGACTGCAAAAAACTGCCCGCCGCAGTGCGGTGAGCAGTCATAAAAGTGCTGAGCTTTATATCAGTATGACGGGAATCCGTATGATTCCGGCATTTCATAAGGTGTAATCGGAACTAACGAATCGGCATATGACGTATTGTCATATCCGGAGTAAGAATCTTCCGAATAATCGTTGCCATAGCTTTCATCACTTGAATAATCATCAGCCGAGTAGTCGTTGGACTGGTCATCGTTTGCTGAATAATCGTCGGTTGAATAATCATTTGAATATTCATCTGACGAGGTTTCATCGCTGCTGCTGGACTCGTCGGTATCAGCCGAAGAAGAATCTGATGCCGAAATGTTATAGCTGCCTGTGCCGCTGTTTTCAAACAGAGAATTCATAGCAGAAATCTGTATGCCTGTGTTTGCGGACATAACACCGTTTAAGAAAAGTACGGTTTTGATGCCGTTTGCTTTGCAGTAGTCGGTAAGGTTGCCGTCAAAATAGCGGAAGTCAATAACGTGTACCTCGTCATAGTTGTACGCAAGGTAAGGAGCAAAGGCGTTGCCGTAGGATTCCTTGACAAGGGCAATTTTGTCGCCCGAATCGTTGTCCTTATTGTCGATTATTGTCAGCGGGTTGTCGCCCCAGATGAACACTCCGTATGTGCCGCTGCCGGCTTCGGCGTTCTCATAATACATATCGGCGTCAATGGGCTCGTCGCTGTCCTGCATAAATACCCTGCAGTTGTAATTTCCGGGAAGTGTGTAGTAATCAACGTGATCCGGATTGTCTTTAAGAACAGTTGCCTCCGAATTTGTGTAAAGCGAACCGAGGAAGCCGTCAATAGTATTCTTCTGCGTTGCATTAAGCTGAACCGGCGTCAGACCGGCTGTTTTGGCAAATGCGGCGTAGGCATAATATGCACCAAGACCTGTCCAGTGGTGGTCGGTGTTAAAGTAGATATACTCGGTCTTGTGCTCGTTGAGTGCGTCATAAATATCAACCGCCTTGACATCTTTTGAAAGGTTATTGTAAACAGCCGATGTGTTCTCACGCTGAGATGTTACTCCCTGTTCGTTAAGAATTCTGTCTGCTTCTCTTGGGCATAAGCCGAATTCGCTGTGGTTAGGCACAACCATATCATATACCTTGATGTTTGCACCAAGCTTTTGCTTGTAGCTGTTTATCGCATCGGCATATTGCTTTGCGGTATCGTTGCTGCCATAGAACAGCTCAAATGCTTTGTTGTCCCAGAAGTAAAGTGAGCTGTTAGAATCAAGATAACCCTCTTCGCCGTTGTCTGCAATTTCCTTGACTGCCGCACTTGTGGGCTTCTGGGTAGGCGCCTCGGTTGCTGAGGTAGGGCTTGTGGGATCTGTTGGAGTCGTAGAGCCGCCCGAGCATGAAGCACAGCTGTTTACCGAGAAAATTAAAATAAGTATTATTAAAATCAAAACTGCCGCCGCACCTACGACGATTATAATTCTGTTCCTGCGGCGCCTTTTTAGCCGTTCCTGACGCCTGCGTTCTTCGCGCCTGATATATCGTTCTTCGTAGTTCTTGTCATCTCTGTCATCACTTCTGTAGCGATTATAATCTGACACAATATTACCTCCTTTAAAATATAGAGTAGCTTTCGTTTATTATACAATAAAAGCTTAGTGTTTTCAACAAAATTCGTCCTTGTTTTGCTAAACTTCTTAATATTTCTTATTTTATAAAGTGAGCGGAGCGATAAAAAATCACCCAAGGGAACTTAGCCTTTGGGTGATGAACTGATTATTATATATGAAGAAGCAGCTTTGCAATCTGGAAATACAGCAAAAGCGACAGTGCGTCAACCGCCGTTGTGATAAACGGGCTTGCCATAACAGCCGGGTCAAATCCGATTTTTTTGGCAATCATCGGCAGTGTGCAGCCGATAACCTTTGCCACAAGCACTGTAAAGACAAGCGTCAGACATACTACAAGAGCAACCATAAGGGCATCTTCTTTGCCGTTGAGGTCAAAAAGCATAAGCTTGATAAAGTTTGCTATTGCAAGCGTGACGCCGCAGAGTATTGCAACACGGCTTTCCTTGAAAATGACCTTTGGCATATCACGGAATTTGATTTCGTCGAGCGAAAGTCCGCGGATAATTGTGACTGACGCCTGACTGCCGGAGTTACCGCCGGTGTCCATAAGCATCGGTATGAATGCCGTCAGCACAACCTGAACGGCGAGAGCGTCCTCAAATGATGTTATTATCCAGCCGGTGAAGGTGGCTGAAATCATAAGAATAAGAAGCCACGGAATACGCTTGGCGTAGGTTTCAAAAACACCGGTTTTCATATACGGCTTGTCGGTCGGGGTGATAGCCGCCATCATTTCCATATCCTCGGTGGTTTCCTCCTGGATAACGTCGATAGCGTCGTCAACGGTAACAATGCCGACAAGACGGTTTTCTCCGTCAACAACGGGTATTGCAAGAAAGCCGTATTTGTTGAATTTGTTTGCAACCTGCTCCTGGTCATCAAGTGTGTTTACAGAGATAACATTCGGCTCCATAATATCGGATATCACGTCGTCCTCATCGGATAAGAGCAGCGTTTTGATAGAAATCATACCGATAAGCTTGCGGTTGTCCTCGATAACATAGCAGGTGTAGATTGTTTCTTTGTCAACACCTGTTCTTCTTATTCTTTTTATCGAGTCGCTTACCGTCATTGTAGGACGCAGGCTGACAAACTCGGTTGTCATAATGCTGCCTGCGCTGTCCTCGGGGTAATTAAGAACCTCGTTTATCTTGGTTCTCACCTCGGGGTCTGCCTGACGCAGTATTCTCATTACCACGTTTGCGGGCATTTCCTCGATAAGGTCAACGGCGTCATCGACATAAAGCTCATCGACAACCTCTTTAAGCTCTGTGTCGCTGAAGCCGTGTATCAGCAGCTCCTGCGCATCGTCGTCCATTTCGACAAATGTGTCAGCCGCAAGCTCCTTTGGAAGAAGTCTGAACAAAAGCGGCAGACTTTCCTCGGGCATTTCATCGAACATGGCGGCTATATCAACAGGCTGAAGTGTGATAAAAATATCTCTCAGCGTCGCATATCTTTTGTTCTCGAGCAGTCTTTCAATTGAAGACTGAAGCGACGCCACGGTTTTTACGCTTGTGTTTTGCTCCATGATGCATCCTCCTAATCCACATTTATTATAGGTAAAATCAGGCTGAGCACCACACCGAGTTTTATATAGTATTCAGATTAAGACAAAAATGGCGCAGAAGCACCGTGTTTTTGCCTGCAACTTCGGTATGGCACCGTATTGCTACTGCCTCCTGCGTCCATTTTTTTCACCTGCCTTTATTGCTGTCATTATGAAAAGTCGATTCTATCCGACTTTACATTTACTGTTTTATTTTATACTCAAAACGAAAAAAAGTCAAATAAAATGCGTGTATGATTTTTGTAAAAAACACAGAAATTTTGCGTTCAGAGTTTTGTTCCCAACGGTTATGCTTCGGAATAAGACTCAAAACTTAATTAATGTTTATCTTGCTAAAGCGAACAACCGTAAATTTGAAACAACTGCCGATTTTAACGGCTGTTCAGACTTGTTATAAATAAATATATTGACTTTTACAATTTTTTACTTTAAAATATTGTTGAAAATAGCCTTTGAATTTGAATATATTTTATGCAATATTCGGTGCAAAGGCTTAAGAAAAGAACAATAACAAAAATAAAGGAAACACTGATTGATTTATTCATTGTTTCCTAAAGTAAACGGAGGCGGATTTTATGAAATCAAAGCTTAAAAAAACAGTGGCGATATTTCTTGCAGTAATTATGACGCTAAGCCTTGTATGCGTCGGGACAGTGAGCGTCGGTGCGGCAGGGTATATTGAGGATGTAGAGGCAGAAATCGGCAATGTTCGTGATGAACTGCAGGAATATGTGGATGCAGCATCCTTAATTGATTTGTTCCCGAAGGAATATTGGTATCAGATTTATGAAGAAGAAGCTTTTGATGCCTATGTTGCAACTGTAGAAAAGGCAAAGGCACTGCTTGCAGATGAAAATGCAACGGATGAAGAGCTTGAAGCAATGATTGATGAGCTAAATGCGGCAGATGAAATGCTTAGCCATGTGATAAAATACCGTCCTATGCTGGAAATGGTGGTTGAAAATTCATCATGGATAGATGAAGACCCGATTGAAGATATGTATGAAATGTACGGACAGGAGAATGTAGATGCTTTTATTGCGGCGCGTGATAAAGCACAAGCACTGCTTGCCGATGAAAACGCCACAGATGAAGAATTACAGGCTATGATTGAAGAATTATTGCTTGCACAGAACAATCTTTACCCTGCAGTCGATGCCCGTACTCAGCTTGAAGGTATGGTTGAAGCTTCTTCGTGGGTAGATGAAGAATCCGTTGAGTTGTGGTATCAGATATACGGACAGGAAAGCTTTGACGCATATCTTGCGGCAATAGAAAAGGCGAAGGCACTGCTTGCCGACGAAAATGCAACGGACGAAGAGCTTGAAGCGATGATTGACGAGCTTATGATGGCGGAGGAAAACCTTTACGGACCGCGTGACATCCGTGGCGAATTAGAAATGCTGGTTGATTATTCTTCATGGGTAGATGACAAAACTGTTGAGTACTGGTATGAAATCTATACCAAGGAAAGCTTTGACGCATATCTTGCGGCGATAGAAAAGGCGAAGGCACTGCTTGCCGATGAAAATGCCACAGATGAAGAATTAGAGGCTATGATTGATGAATTGACGGCGGCGGAGGGAAGCCTTATTACAATCGGCGGTCCATCATTCAACGGCGGCAAAATCTATTGGGAATGTCCGTGGAAAGAAGCAAAGGCTGCATACTGCCATGTTTTCGGCTCTGACGGCTCATGGCTTTATGACTGGCAGACGGCTGATGAGCTGATGACAAACGAGGGCGGCAATCTGTGGAGCTACGAAATCCCGGCAGGTCCTTATGATCTGGTTATCTTCTCGATCGACACAGGCGCACAGACCTATGAGCTTGTTCTGACTGATGAAAATATCGGCGACACGGCAATAACGGATACAAGCGTGATGATTGAGAATCCGATTGATGAAAATAAAACCGCTGCAAAGACAAGATGGAAGAGCGGTATAAACGGTCCTCACCTTGCAATGACATCATCGGGCGAGGTTGTCGGCGAGGTTCTTTGTCCGACTGAGAGCGGAGCAAATATTGTAGCAACCTTTATCGAATGGTATCTTCCTGTTTCACCTGATTTTGTAACAGCCGAAATGCTTTCCAATGCTATGAGAAAGCTGAACACAACCCCTGCCGAGGTTGTTGAAATTCTTGAGAGTGATCCGTATTTTGATATGCTCGACGAGGCAAAGGCGCTGCTTGGTTATAGCGAGGGCGTTCTCGGCGATGTGACGGGTGACGGTGAGGTTACGCTGATAGATGCAATAAACATTCAGAAAGCTGCGCTGAAAATGATAGAGTTTACCGGTCAGGCTGTGGTCAATGCGGATATGAACGCTGACGGCGATATAAGTGTGCTGGACGCTATTATGGCTCAGAAAACAGCGCTTGGAATGTTGGCTGCCAACTGATTATTATTACTGACAATTCAACTGGTTTTTAAATTGCAAAGCCGTCTGTGAAACACACAGGCGGCTTTGTTGTGTGCAGGATGATAAATGCAAGAGAATAAATTTTTCCTGCAAAATTATTAAAAAAACCACAATAAAAAGTTATTACTATCTGTTTTCTGCAATTTTAAATAATTATGTTGCAAAAATGTCTTGACAAAGCTATGTGTATATGATAAAGTTAATTTCAGAATGAACGTTTCGGAAAAAGCGTTCACCAAGTAAACAGTCAATTCTGCAAAATGGGTAAGACTTTCCTTGGTGAACCTATTTTTTTCGATAAAGATAAATCTTGTTATGAAAAGGGGTAGGTGACACTGATGGATAACTTCAGAAATCAGGAACCGTTTGCCAAGCAGGGCCTTTATGACCCTCGTTTTGAGCACGATAACTGCGGCATAGGCTCCGTGGTTAATATCAAGGGTATTAAATCTCGCCGTGTCGTTGACGACGCATTGAGCATTGTTGAAACCCTTGAACACCGTGCCGGTAAGGACGCCGAGGGTAAAACAGGTGACGGCGTAGGCATACTTTTGCAGATTTCTCACGAGTTTTTCAAGGAAGAAACGGCAAAGCTCGGTTTTGATATCGGGCAGGAGAGGGATTACGGCGTTGGTATGTTCTTCTTCTCGCAGAATGAGCTTAAAAGAATGCAGGCGATGAAGCTTTTTGAGATTATCGCTCAGAAAGAGGGGCTTGAGTTCCTCGGCTGGAGAGATGTGCCGACCAACCCGTCTGTTATAGGTCAGAAGGCTCTTGATAGTATGCCGTGCATTATGCAGGCGTTTATCAAGCGTCCGAACAATATCGAAAAGGGACTGCCGTTTGACCGCAAGCTTTATATTGTAAGGCGTGTGTTTGAGCAGAGCAACGAGAATACATATGTTGTTTCTCTGTCGAGCAGAACGATTGTATATAAGGGTATGTTCCTTGTTAAGGAGCTTCGTCAGTTTTTCTATGATTTGCAGAGCGAAAAATACACATCTGCAATAGCGACGGTTCACAGCCGTTTCAGCACAAACACAAACCCAAGCTGGCAGAAGGCTCATCCGAACCGTATTATAGTTCACAACGGCGAAATCAACACTATCACAGGCAACGCCGACAGAATGCTTGCCCGTGAGGAGTCTGTTTCCTGCGATGTGCTTGACGACGATATGGACAAGATTTTTCCGATTGTCGATACAAACGGCTCAGACTCGGCTCGCCTTGACAATGCGCTTGAGTTTATGATGATGGCGGGAATGCCGCTGCCGCTTGCGGTTATGATTACAATCCCGGAGCCGTGGAAGAACAACAAGACAATTTCAACGGCTAAAAGGGATTTCTATCAGTATTATGCAACAATGATGGAGCCGTGGGACGGTCCTGCTTCAATCATTTTCTCTGACGGTGACATCGTCGGCGCAGTGCTTGACCGTAACGGATTAAGACCGTCACGTTATTACATCACAAAGGACGGCTTCCTTGTGCTTTCGTCCGAGGTTGGCTGCATTGATATTGAGCCTGAAAATGTTCTTGTCAAGGAGCGTCTGCGCCCGGGCAAAATGCTTCTGGTTGACACGGTCAAGGGCGAGCTTATTGACGACACTGACCTTAAGGATTATTATGCAACAAGACAGCCCTACGGCGAGTGGCTTGACCAGAACCTTGTGTATCTCAAAGATTTGAAAATCCCGAACAAGGGCGTTGTACGTATGGACGACGAGCAGCTTGTAAGACTGCAGAAGGCGTTTGGTTACACATATGAGCAGATAAGAACAAGTATTCTGCCGATGGCGAAAAACGGCAGCGAGCCGATATCTGCAATGGGCGCCGATAGCCCGATTCCGCCGCTTTCAAAGGCTGATTATCCGCTGTTTAACTACTTCAAGCAGCTTTTTGCACAGGTTACAAACCCGCCGTTTGACTCAATCCGTGAGGAAATTGTTACGGACACAAGCGTGCATCTGGGCAGTGACGGCAATATTCTTGTCGAAAAGCCCGAAAACTGCCATGTTCTGAAGATTCACAACCCGATTCTTACAAATACCGATATGCTTAAGATTAAGAATATGAATGTTCCCGGTCTTAAAACAGCGGTTATTCCTATAACATATTATAAAAACACAAGCCTTGAAAAGGCTATTGCACACCTCTTCCTCAAGGTTGACAAGGAATACAAGGAGGGTGCGAATATTATCATACTCTCCGACCGTGACGTTGACGAGTATCACGTTGCTATTCCGTCACTGCTTGCGGTTTCCGCCTTACAGCAGCACCTTGTTTCAACAAAGAAAAGAACGTCTGTATCTATGATTCTTGAAAGCGCAGAGCCTTGTGAGGTTCATCATTTTGCAACACTTCTCGGCTACGGCGCTTGCGCTATCAATCCGTATCTTGCGCAGGAAACAATCAGAAATCTTGTTGAAACAGGCGCACTTGACAAGGATTATTATGCCGCAGTGAACGATTACAACGATTCGGTTCTCCACGGCATAGTAAAGATTGCTTCAAAAATGGGTATTTCGACAATTCAGTCTTACCTCGGTTCAAAGATTTTTGAGGCTATCGGCATTTCAAAAGAGGTTATTGACAAATACTTTACAAATACCGTAAGCCGTGTAGGCGGCATTACGCTTGACGATATTTCAAGCCGCAGTGAAAGACTGCACGCGGCGGCGTTTGACCCGCTCGGACTCAATGTTGTGCTTGAGGTTGACAGCGCAGGCAGTCACAAGCTAAGGAGCGGCAAGGAGGACCACCTCTATAACCCCGAAACAATTCACCTTTTGCAGGAATCGACAAGAACAGGCAATTACGATATGTTCAAGCAGTATTCTGCGGCTATAACCCGTGAGGATAAGCATATGAACCTGCGCAGTCTGCTCGACTTCAAATTCCCTGAGGACGGAGGAATTCCGATTGACGAGGTTGAAAGCGTAGAGAGCATCTGCCACCGCTTCAAGACAGGAGCAATGTCCTACGGCTCGATTTCGCAGGAAGCGCACGAAACAATGGCTATCGCAATGAACAAAATCGGCGGTAAGTCAAACTCGGGCGAGGGCGGCGAGGACACCGAGCGACTGACAGTCGGCAAGGACGGACTTGACCGCTGCAGTGCAATCAAGCAGGTTGCATCGGGACGTTTCGGCGTAACGTCGGAATATCTGGTAAGCGCAAAGGAAATTCAGATAAAAATGGCTCAGGGCGCAAAGCCGGGCGAGGGCGGACATCTGCCGGGTAAAAAGGTTTATCCGTGGATTGCAAAGACAAGACACTCAACACCGGGTGTAAGCCTTATTTCACCTCCGCCTCATCACGATATTTATTCTATCGAGGACCTGGCACAGCTCATTTATGACCTTAAAAACGCAAACAAAGACGCAAGAATTTCGGTTAAGCTTGTTTCAGAGGCAGGCGTAGGTACGGTTGCGGCAGGCGTTGCAAAGGCAGGCGCAGGCGTTGTGCTTATTTCAGGCTATGACGGCGGTACGGGCGCCGCTCCGAGAAACTCTATCTACAACGCCGGACTTCCGTGGGAGCTTGGTCTTGCCGAAACACACCAGACTCTTATTATGAACGGCTTGCGTTCAAAGGTTGTTATCGAAACCGACGGTAAGCTTATGACAGGCAGAGATGTGCTTGTTGCCGCTCTTCTGGGTGCAGAGGAATACGGCTTTGCTACTGCTCCGCTTGTAACAATGGGCTGTGTAATGATGAGAGTATGTAACCTTGACACCTGCCCCGTCGGTATTGCAACTCAGAACCCTGAACTCAGAAAGAGATTCAAGGGCAAGCCTGAGTATATTATCAACTTTATGCACTTCATCGCTCAGGAGCTTAGAGAATATATGGCTCGCCTCGGCATCAGAACTGTTGACGAGCTTGTCGGCAGATCCGATTTGCTTGTTGTTAAGGAAACCGAAGCTGATTCAAGAGAATCAAAGCTTGATCTCACACAGATTCTCAACAATCCGTATGTGAATACAGACGCACCGAGAACCTTTGTGCCTGAAGATGTTTATGACTTTGAGCTTGAAAAGACGGTTGACGAGAGAGTAATACTCAAGAAGATGGCGACTGCGCTTAAAAACAAGACAAAGAGAGCCATTGAAATTGAGGTTACAAATACCGACCGTTCAGTCGGCACGATATTCGGCAGTGAGATAACAAAGCGCTATCACGACAATACGCTTGAGGACGATTACTTTACTGTTAAGTGTAAGGGTGCAGGTGGACAGAGCTTCGGCGCATTTATCCCGAAGGGTCTTACTCTTGAGCTTGACGGCGAAAGCAACGACTACTTCGGCAAGGGTCTGTCGGGCGGCAAGCTCATCGTTTATCCGCCGAAGGGCTCGACCTTCAAGAGAGATGAAAACATCATCATAGGCAATGTTGCGCTTTACGGTGCAACAAGCGGCAAGGCGTTCATCAGCGGCGTTGCAGGCGAGAGATTCTGCGTAAGAAACTCGGGTGCTATTGCGGTTGTAGAGGGTGTGGGCGACCACGGCTGTGAGTATATGACAGGCGGACGTGTTGTTGTTCTTGGCAAAACAGGCAAAAACTTTGCCGCAGGTATGAGCGGCGGTATAGCCTATGTTCTTGATGAGGATTCAAGCCTTTACCGCAATATGAACAAAGAGATGGTATCAATCAGCGGCGTTACCGAAAAGTATGACGTTGTTGAGCTTAAGGACATCATCGCAGAGCACGTTGCGGCTACAGGTTCACCGAAGGGAAAAGAGGTACTCGACCATTTTGAAGAGTATCTGCCTAAGTTTAAGAAGGTACTTCCGAACGACTACGCAAAGATGATGCAGGCTATCTTCCTTATGGAAGAAAAGGGTATGAGCCCCGAGCAGGCAAAAATTGAAGCGTTCTATATGAATACAAGATCTTAAGGAGGCGGTTGCAATGGGAAAGCCAACAGGTTTTTTGGATTATACCAGAAAAGACAACGAGGGCACCGGTCCTCTTGAAAGAATAAAGCATTATAACGAGTTCCACACGCCGATGCTGCCCGAAGAAAGACAAAAGCAGGCGGCAAGATGTATGGACTGCGGCGTTCCGTTCTGTCAGAACGGTCAGCCGATTATGGGTATGGTTTCGGGTTGTCCTTTGAACAACCTTATCCCCGAGTGGAACGACCTTATATATACGGGTGAATTTGACGCAGCCGCACACAGGCTGTTTCTGACAAACAATTTCCCCGAGTTTACATCAAGAGTATGTCCTGCGCTTTGTGAGGCTGCCTGCACCTGCGGCTTGAACGGTAGTCCGGTAAGCGTAAAGGAAAACGAACATTTTATTGTTGAAAATGCATTTGCCACCGGTATGATGAAGCCGAATCCGCCGCAGGTAAGAACAGGCAAAAAGGTTGCGGTTATCGGCTCAGGTCCGTCGGGCATGGCTTGTGCAGTTCAGCTTAATCAGAGAGGTCACAGCGTGACCGTTTATGAAAAAGACGACCGCATCGGCGGACTGCTTATGTACGGTATTCCCAATATGAAGCTTGAAAAGCACATTATCGACAGACGTGTTGAGCTGATGAAAGCAGAGGGAATAAACTTTGTGACCAATGCAAATGTCGGTGAAAATATTGACGCACAGTCGCTTCTCAATGAATATGATGCAGTTGTACTCTGCTGCGGCGCAGGAAATCCGAGAGATATCAATGCACCGGGCAGAGATGCACACGGCATTTACTTTGCGGTTGACTATCTTAAGGCTACAACAAAGAGTCTGCTCGATTCAAACCTTCAGGATGGCAATTATATTTCAGCCAAGGATAAAAACGTCGTAATCATCGGCGGCGGCGACACGGGCAACGACTGCGTCGGCACGGCAATCCGTCAGGGTTGTTCGTCTGTTGTTCAGCTTGAGATGATGCCGAAGCTGCCCGACAGCAGGGCAGAGAATAACCCTTGGCCGGAATGGCCGAAGGTCTGCAAGACAGACTACGGTCAGCAGGAGGCTATTGCGGTGTTCGGCTCTGACCCCCGCCGTTATCAGACAACGGTCAAGGAATTTGTCAAGGATGACGAAGGCAGGCTCAAGGGCGTTGTGACTGTTAATCTTGTCTTTGAATATGACGAGGAAGCAGGCAGAAATGTTATGAAGCAGGTTGAGGGCAGTGAACAGTTCATTGAAGCTCAGCTTGTGCTGATTGCCGCAGGTTTCTTAGGACCGAAGAAGTATATCCCCGAGGCGTTTGGTGTTGAAACAAATGCCCGCAGCAATGTTGCAACACAGCAGGGCAAGTTCAGCACAAGCGTACCTAAGGTGTTTGCCGCAGGAGATATGAGAAGAGGTCAGTCGCTTGTCGTTTGGGCGATAAGAGAGGGCAGAGATGCCGCAGCAGACGTTGACGAATATCTGATGGGCTACACCTGTCTGTAGAGTTAAGAGTGGAGATGAATGAATTTCGTAACGAGGTTGTAGGCAACGGTCTTGACCGTTCCGGCTCACTCTTATGAATGTGGGGAAGGCTTATATCTTGTCCTTCTCAAAACTCTAACCTCAAAGCTTAATAAACAAATAAATAATCGGCACAGGTTTATTCCTGTGCCGATGCTGTTTATATATCAAACAGGCTCAGCTGGCTGCCGGCTTGCTTGTCATCAAATTTGTGCAGATAAGCGAATATCTCGTCAATATCTGTTTTTATGCCGCACTCACTACACCGCTTATGAAGCAAAGCCATCAGTTTCTTATTTCCGGGACTTGGCAAATCGTAGCGCTGACCGTAGGTGCTGATATATTTTTCCTTAAGTCCCGGAAAGCTGCGGTCAAGAGCGGCATAGAAATATTCACGGTTGCCGTCACGCAGGGTCAGCCCCATGTCAAAGCAGATTATGCCGTAAACCTTTGCCTTGATGCAGTAATCAATTATTCCGTTTATATTCTCCTCGGTGTCGTTTATAAACGGCAATATCGGGGTAAGCCACACAACGGTGGGGATACCGTTATCACGCAGGATTTCAAGCGTTTTCACACGTTCGGCTGTGGTGCTGACGTTTGGCTCGATTAAACGGCAAAGCCGTTCGTCAAAGGTGGTCAGCGTCATCTGAACAACGCACTTTGTATTGCTGTTTATTTGTGTAAGTAAATCGAGGTCCCTAAGTATACGGCTTGACTTTGTGTGAAGCACCGCACCGAAGCCGTATTTTTCGATTGTTTCAAGAGAACGCCTTGTGTGCTGAAGCTTTTCTTCAAGAGGAATATACGGGTCGCTCATTGCGCCTGTTGAAATCATGCAGTTCTTCCTTTTTCGCTTGAGTGCCTGCTCAAGCAGCTCAATGGCGTTTGCTTTAATTTCGATATCCTCAAAGGCGTGATTCATACGGTAGCATCGGCTGCGAGCGTCGCAGTATATGCAGCCGTGCTGACAGCCTCGGTATAAATTCATACCGTTGTCGGGCGACAGAATACCCTTGACGTTTTTATAATGCAATGTGTTTCCTCCGTGATTCTGATGCTGATTTGTGTATAAAAAATCCGCAGCAAAGCACAGGTTAATAACTCCCGAAAGCTTATGCGTATCGGGAAATTAACCGTGACTTAAAGCTGCGGCTGTATTTTGATTTATGTTCTTAAAGCTTCATTATATTGCGCCAGTCAAGGTCGCCACGCTCAAGACCGTGAATAAGCACTTCTGCCGTTGCGATATTTGTGGCAACAGGAATGTTGTGCATATCGCAAAGTCTTAAGAGGTTGATGTCGTTTGGCTCGTGCGGCTTCGGGTGAAGCGGATCACGGAAGAACAAAAGCATATCAATCTCGTCATATGCGATTCTGGCTGAAATCTGCTGGTCGCCGCCCTGTGAGCCGCCCAGAAAGCGGGTGATGCGAAGACCTGTAGCCTCAGATACCATTTTGCCGGTAGTGCCGGTTGCGCAAAGGTTGTGTCTGCTTAAAATTCCGCAGTAGGCTATACAAAACTGTACCATTAATTCTTTCTTTTCGTCGTGAGCTATCAATGCTATATTCATCAGAAATCCCTCCGTTTTTCGTTAAACTGCTTACATAAAATAATATATTCTGCTTTATGCTTACTCAACACACTGCCAAAGGCAGATTTTCACCCTCTAATCGTCCTGCAATCCTGTCAAATGCAGTAAGAGCCTTGCTGTCTGAATCACAGACAATTCCTTTCTGTATCGCCGAAACAATCTGTGGGCTTTCGGGAACAACGCCGATAAGCTGAAGCTGTGTTTCGTCAATTATTGCGTCTAAATCGGGATAAAAATTCAGCTTGAAGAAATTACGCTTTGATAATCGGTTAATAATAAGTCGTATATTCTCCTTATCAAGCTCCAGAAGTCTTTTGCGAACGTTCGAGCAGCCTCGGACGCTTGTCGGTTCTGCGTTTGCAACAACAAGACAGACCTGTGCAGGATACACCGCTGTTTCAAAGCCCTTTCCGACACCTGCCGGAGAATCAATTATAATAATGTCGTACTGCTTTTCAACGCTTTCGATAAACTGGCTCAGAACCTCGGGGCTTAGTTCGTCCTCTGCCTTTTGCGGGGCAGGGATAAGAAAAAGTCCGTCGGTGTGGGCACACGGATAAATAATATGCTCTGTTTTGCAGTTCCCGCTTACGGCGTCGGCAATGTCGAACACAAGACTCTTGCTCACGCCGAGCATAATGTCAAGTCCTCTCATTCCCGAATCGCAGTCAATCAGCAATACACGCTTATTCCTCTTGGCGAACGCTGCGCCAAGGCTTGCGGCAACCGTTGATTTGCCGGTTCCGCCTTTGCCGGATGTAACAACCAAAACCTTGCTCATAACAGCCCTTTCATAAACCCGATGGCAATAATAACAATAAATTCAAATGTCGATACATTCCTCACTGTATATTTTACCATAAAATATTTAGTACGTCAAAATTTTTCGCTTAATATTTTTCACAAATTTTATCTATAATTCATAGTAATAATAACCTAAAATCGAGCTTTTGTCTATATTTTAACAGAAAAAAGCGGAAGATTTTGCTGAAAGCGTGGAACACCTTCGGACGCAGCCGGATTACCGTCCGGTGGAGCCGAATCCGCCCTCGCCGCGCTGTGTTTTGTCAAGCTCATGAGCCTCGCAAAGCTGCGGCAGTGCAACAGGCATTATTACCATCTGGGCGATTCTCTCGCCCGGCTCAATTGTATAAGGCTCGCTGCCGACGTTGCAAAGACCGACCGATATTTCACCTCGGTAGTCGCTGTCAACAACGCCTACACCGTTTGAAAGACAGATGCCGTGCTTAACGCCAAGACCGCTTCTGGCGAACAGAAATGCGCCCATATTTGCGCTCGGCAGAGCGATTGCGATGCCGGTGGGAACCTTTGCAAGGTCGCCCGGGTTTATTGTTATCGGCTCGTCAATGCAGGCGCACAGGTCAGCTCCTGCTGAGCCGTCTGTTGCTCTTTGCGGAACAACGGCGTTTTCTCTCACTTTTTTTATTTTAACTGTTTCCATTTTATATTACCCCTCTTTTGTATAATCCGTTTGTATATTCGCCGCTGAGATGGCGGCTGTTCCTGACGGCGTTGTAAAATTCCATTATTTCGTCCTTGCTCTCAACCGAAAAGCGCAGAGTGACAAAGTCAATATAATCTGCGTTTTCAAATATCTGCTGTGCATAGGTCGGCACAGGGTTCAATACCTCTGTGCTGAAGCCGTCGCATTTAAGCGGCAGCTTGTTCCGCTTGCGGTCGATGATATATCGGTGCTTGTTACAGCTTCGGCAGTCCTGACCGCCGTTTTTAGCCGGGCAGGCTCTTGTAATCATCAGCGGCATTCTTCCGCAGCTTACAACACCTCTTTTTATATTGCCGCCCAGACGTGCCATCTGTTCGGCTGTAAGCTCCTGCGACAGCTCGATGTCTTCAACCCCGATTTGCGAGAATTTGTCGAGAGCAGGCGTGTTGAAGGCGTTTAGTGCAAATGAGCCGTGAACGGTGAAACCTGCGTTTTTTGCAAGCGGAATTGCGCCGATATTCGACACAAGAGCGTGTTTAACGCCAAGCGCCTTTGTTTCATCAAGCCGTCTGACAACGGCACTCTCTTTGCCGAATATCATACGGGGAACTTCAACACCGAGATTAAAGCCCTGCTCAAGCAGATGTGATATATCCTTGTCGGCTGAAAACAGGGGAACATAAACAAGCTCGCAATCGGAAAGCTCCTGCGGTATGTCACAGCTTGTCAGCCTTACCCTGATTTCAAGATTTTTCTTTGTTCTGTAAGGCGTGATTTTTTTCTGTGTAAATGCCTTGAATTCCTTTACGGGTGTTTCGCCGTACTGATTGGTCAGAGAGTCAAGACATTCACGCCGCATTGCGTTGATGGCTGACAGTGAGAAGGCAAGACCGTCGTCGATGTCAAGCTCGATGTCGTTTATCGCAAACGGTGTGCCGCCTGTCTTTTTCAACTGCGCCAAGGCTTTTTCTTTACCAAGTGCTACCTTTACGGCGACTTCCGGTATTTCGCCCTCGGCAACGGCACGGTAATCACCGCTTTGTGCTTCAAGGCGAGCCTTTTCGCCGTGCTTGAGCGTGAAGCTAAGCTTCAGCGGCAGATGCTGTCTTTCGTCCTTATATAATGTTTTTAGCTGTGAGAAAAGCTTGCTGTCGGCGGCAGTCACGTTTTCCTTTGAGCGCACACCAAACATATTATTGTCGATTTTGCCCTGATAGTAGCCGTCGGTAAAGCCGCTTCGGGAAAAGACCGATTCAAGCCTGTTTTCGGTTTGCTCATCAAGCGTGCCGTTGAGGGCGCTGAAGCAGGCGTCAGTTGCGGCGGCGACATATTCGGGGCGTTTCATTCTGCCCTCAATTTTTGCCGAGGTTACGCCCATAGATTCAAGTTCTTTTATATGCTCAAGCAGAGATAAATCTTTAAGGCTTAGTGCCGCTCCGTTGCCGCTGCCGTTGTCAAGCGAGAACGGCAGTCTGCACGGCTGTGCGCAGCGGCCTCTGTTGCCGCTTCTTCCGCCGAGCAGAGCACTGAACTGACACTGACCCGACACGCACATACAAAGTGCGCCGTGAACAAACACCTCGGTTTCAACGGGGCAGGAGGAGATGATTTCGGCAATTTCATTTTTTGAAAGCTCACGGGCAAGCACAACCCGTTTAAAGCCGAGCGCATACAAAAGCTTTGCGCCTCCGGGTGTGTGCACCGACATCTGGGTCGATGCGTGCAGGGGCATATCGGGTGCAAGCTCATGCACCGTTGCGGCAAAACCCAAGTCCTGAACAATCAGCGCATCAACACCTGCCCGGCAGGCAAGGCTGACGGTTTCAACAGCCGCTGAAAGCTCATCGTCACGGATAAGAGTGTTTATTGCAAGATAAAGCTTTATGCCGCGCTCGTGACAGTATCTGACCGCTTTTATTATTTCATCTTCGTCAAAATTTGTTGCCGACGCTCTTGCGCTGAAGCGTTGAGCGCCTATATAAACAGCGCTTGCTCCCGTGCAGGCGGCTGCCTTGACGCTTTCAAAGGCACCGGCGGGAGCAAGAATTTCAATATTATTACTCATAATTATGACCGTAAACTCCTTTTAATAGCCGTTTGGAAAATGCTCCGTCGGGTTGAATTAATGGCACAGTTATATTTTGTGCGATTGATTCCGTAAATTGAGAAGAACGGAGCATTTTTTCAAACTTATCTGTGGTCAAAAAAGCTGAGCATATCCTCCTCTGACGGGATTTCCGCAAAATCGGTTCTGCGGAAGCTGTCGCTTATTTTATCATTATCCCTGTAATTTATCTTCGGATCGATTTTGCTGTTGCCTGCAAATGCACCGCCGCCCGATTTTGCGCTTGACACGGGTCTGAACGGCTTTGGTCTGTTCTGATTTTTTGCACCTGTGCCGGATTGACCGTTCTTTTGCGACAGAAGAGCCTGACGCTTTTCCTCAAGCATTTGTCTTGCAGTAAGGAACGGCTTCTTTTCCTGCGGCGGTTCAGCCGGTGACGCCGGTGCTTTTGGCGGCTCCTGTTCGATTACTGCCTGAGTTGTCTGCTCTGTCTGCGGTGTGCTTTTTTCAGGTTGCGGCTGAGCAGGAGCGTCCTGCTTCGGCAGCTGTGGCTGAGTGGGAGTTTCATCGTCTTTTATTACTTCGCCGTCTGCATCGGGCAGGGGAATTCTGAGCTGCTGTGGAGATTCCTCAATCGGCTCATTTTTAATATCGCTGTCCGCTGATGATGACGCTTGCAGCTCCTCAATAATCTTGTGAAGTCCAAGCTTTTCCTCGCGGAGCTGCTTGTTCTCTGTTCTCAAATATTCAAGCTCGCTGCTTGTTTTGCTTGCAATGTTTTCGCTTGTTTCTGTCCTTTTGAGCAGCTCCTCGGTGATGATTTTTTCCTTTTCAAGCTCATCACAATAGTTAAGAGCGGCAAGAATTGACGCCATTGCAATGCTCATTGAGTCATTTTCACGCAGAATTTCTTTTATCTGTTCGTCAACCTTATTGCTTATTTTTACAATATAGTCCTTATCTTCGTCGGCTGAAACAACAAATTCGCTGCCGACTATCCTAAGCTTTACCCGTGTTTTTTCAATCACAAAAATCAGTCCTTTCACATACTGAACCCTATTATAATATTATAATATAATAGACAAAAACTTGTAAAGTGCTTTTGATCAAATTTTCTTTAATTTTTGACAATTTTTTACTATTTTTATTATTTTGTGCTTTGTTGCTTTGCAAAAGGAGATTTGTTGTGAATATTGATGATTTATACAGCCAAAGCTTAATTTGCCGCAGAATTTATGCGTTATTTGTTAGCAATGAAAAATGAACGGAGGGTAAATTTAATGTTTTTTGGTGAAATTTACAATAAATATGCTGTTTTATGTTGAAATTGAGGTGCGAATAGTGTATAATAATAGCAAATTTTATTTAGGCGGCTTATTGCGGCATTGTCAGAGGAGGAAAATTATGGACTACAAATTGACACCAAAGCAGGCGGAAGAGCTTATTCTTACAAAGCTGAGCCATAACTTTGGAGTATCACAGAAGGACGCAACCGACGAGCATTACTATAAGGCGGTTGTTCTTGTTGTAAAGGATTTGCTTACATCAGGATATACCGAGTTTTCACGCAAGGCGGTACAGCAGGGCAAAAAGACCGTGTACTACCTTTGTATGGAGTTCCTTATGGGTCGTTCGCTTAAGAACAATCTGAGCAATCTCGGACTTGAGGGAACAATAAACACTGCTCTTAAAAATCTTGGCGTAAAGCTTGATAACATTTATGAGCAGGAGCCGGACGCAGGACTTGGCAACGGCGGTCTGGGCAGACTGGCAGCGTGCTTCCTTGATGCGCTGGCTTCACAGGCTTATCCGTCAATGGGATATTCACTGCGCTATGAATACGGTATCTTCAGTCAGAAGCTTATCGACGGCTGGCAGACAGAGATGCCTGATTTCTGGCTGCCGGGCGGCTCTGTGTGGCTTCAGGACCACCCTGAAAAGGCTATTACAATAAAGTTCAACGGCAGAGTAGTTGATGAATGGAAGGACGGACTGCACAAGGTTGACATTGTTGACTCTTACGATGTTGTTGCAATTCCGTATGATATGATGGTTGCAGGCAACGACGGCAAGGGCGTTAGCCGATTAAGACTCTGGGCGGCAAAGTCGAATGACTTTGATATGCAGCTTTTTAACGACGGCGCTTATCTGAGAGCTATTGAACAAAACGCAATGGCTGAGTCGATTACCAAGGTGCTTTATCCGGGAGATAACCACCCCGAGGGCAAGAGCTTAAGACTCAATCAGCAGTACTTCCTTGTTTCTGCTACAATTCAGGATATTATCAACCGTCATTTGAGAAATTATAATACGCTCGACAATCTGCCGGAACTTGTGACTATTCACCTGAACGATACTCACCCTGTTCTGGCTGTGCCTGAGCTTATGAGAATACTGATGGACGAATGCGGCTATGAATGGGACAGAGCGTGGGATATTGTAAGCCGTACCATAGCATACACCAACCACACGGTTATGAAAGAAGCTCTTGAATGCTGGGAGGAGCAGATGTTCAAAACAAAGCTCCCGAGAATTTATGAGATTCTGTTTGAGCTTAACAAGCGTTTCTGCGCTGCTATGCACGAGAGAGGCGTTGACGGATATCAGGTTGGCAGAATGGCTATCATCAATAACGGCGTTGTCAAAATGGCTAACCTTGCTGTTATTGCAGGCTACAAGGTTAACGGTGTTTCGGCTCTGCACAGTGAGATTCTTAAGGACACTGTGTTCCACGATTTCTATACTGTTTTCCCGGAAAAATTCACAAATGTTACAAACGGCGTTGCACACCGCCGCTGGCTGAATCAGTCTAACCCTCAGCTTGCCAATTTGCTCAATGAGCTTATCGGCACCGACTATATTGACGATGCTTCACAGCTTTCAAAGCTTATGGCATATAAGGACGACAAGGTTGTTTTACAGCGTCTTGAAAAAATCAAGAGAGCAAATAAGCTTAAGATGGTTGATTACATCAAGAAGCACAACGGTGTTACGGTTGACCCTGATTCAATTTTTGACGTTCAGGTTAAGCGTCTGCACGAGTATAAAAGACAGCTTATGAACGCTTTGCATATTCTTTCGACCTACCGTTGGCTCAGAGAAAACCCGAACGCAGACTTTACACCGAAAACATATATCTTCGGCGCAAAGGCGGCACCGGGATATTACTTTGCAAAGCAGATTATTCAGTTTATTGTTGCGCTCAGCAACAAAATTGAGAATGACAGCAGAGTTAACAAGAAGCTCAAGGTTGTTTATCTTGAGGATTACCGTGTTACTCTGGCAGAGAAGCTTATTCCGGCAAGTGAGATAAGCGAGCAGATTTCTCTTGCAGGCACAGAGGCTTCAGGCACAAGTAATATGAAATTTATGCTCAACGGCGCTATCACAATGGGAACGCTGGACGGAGCTAATGTTGAAATCAATCAGGCTGTCGGCGATGAAAATATGTTCCTGTTCGGACTTAAAACACCCGAGGTTGAGAATATCAAGAGAAACGGATATAATCCGATGGTATATTATCAGAACAACGGTATTCTCAGAGGCGCAATTGACGAGATTAACAGCACACGCTTTGGCGCAATTGCCAACTCGCTGATGAATGTTGACCCGTATATGGTTCTGGCTGATTTTGCCGACTATTCTGCCGCACAGCAGAAGGCATCGGCTCTTTATGCACAGAACAAGGAGCAGTGGAACAGAATGTCGCTTATCAATATTGCCAACGCAGGTATTTTTGCCGCTGACCGTTCTATCAGGGATTATGCAAATAATATCTGGAATCTTACCCCGGTTGAGCTTGATAAATAATTATAATAAATAAATTACAGCGCCGTTTACGCAAGGTAAACGGCGCTGGCTTTTGTGGTGTAATAAATCTTTGTTTAGCGTGCGGCGATGCATGCCGCAGAGTGGAGAGAAGAGTTGAGAGTGAAGTTTTGGTAGTCGCCGCCAAGCGGCTCTTTGAATAAAAAAGTTGGTCGGGCAAAATAAAACGAGAAGATAAAGTTTGAGCGTTTATTTGGCACTTTATGCGTTGTAAGTGCATAAAGTGCCATTAAACGCACCCGTAGAAAGCTCGCATTGGAAAAGGAGCTGTGGCAGGCGGCTTGACAATCGCACAAAGCTGAACGCACAACGGGTTTCCAAAGGGCTTGCCCTTTGGTCGTTTCAAGGAAAGGAATTTTTAAGGGAAAGGGAAATCGAAATCCCTTTCCCTTAAATCAGTTTTTGCTTACTTTTTTCTGATAAAAAAGTAAGTGCCTGCGCGGCATCAGCGCTAAAAGTTTTAAAGATAATAAAATTTAATACGATATTATAAAAATGCCGCCGATGCGTGCAGACTTTTTAAATTCGCATTTTATGCGCTAAGCACTAATTTATCGCAAAACAAAACCCCTGCAACATTTCAGCCGTTGTTGCAGGGGCGAATTGTATTTGTTTGTTATGAATTTGAAGAAGAGCTGTCAGCCTTAAGCTCGTTGAGCTTTTTCTCAACTTCTTCAGGTGAGTACTGATTGAGAGCGGCTTCGTTGGTCTGAACATCAATCTTCTGAGCCTGTTCGTCCATATAGTCGTTGTATTCGTCCTTCTTCATACTTGTAAGAACGCTGTAGCGTGTGTTCTCGTCGTCGAGATTGCTTGTCTTTGCGGTAATATCGCCTCTGTAAACAAGGTACATAACGGCTGTGTTGCCCTCGCCGACTGTGATAACGGTTGCCTGCTTGTCTTTGAGCTCCTTGAGTGCATCTACGATATCGGCGGCAGTGCTTGAGTTGTCAAGGATTTCTGTTGCCGAAACGGCTGTGCTCTTGTCGAGTGACTGGTATTCCATAAATGCCTTGTCGATCTCGTCAAATGTCTTTTCGCCCTTATTGAGCTGATCCTTGTAGCTGTCAAAGGTTGACTGAATCTTCTTGATTTCTTCGTCGCTAAGAGCCTCTGTTGTTGAAGATGAATCGGCGTCTTCTGCTGCTTCTTCTGTCGATTCAACCGTCTTGTAGAGGTTAATCGGAATGTATGAGTAATCAACATAATTTGAGGTGTAGTATTTTTCAAGGTCTGCATCAGAAACCTCTTTTTCGCCGCCCTTGCTGTAAAGAGTCTTGAACACAGCTTCATACTTTGTGCTGAATTCGGCGTATGCAAGCTTATAGGAGTTCTGTGAAACACCAAGCTTCTCATAGGACTTGCCGCTGTAGGTCCAGCCCTGTGATGCAAGAGAGTCTATCTGGGTTTTCTGGGCGTCTGTGAGTGTAAGACCGAGTTCGTCGAACTTCTTGAGCGTGTAGAGAAGCGTTTTGCTGCTCTGCTCGGCGGTTTTCAGCATATATTCCTTGCCTGTAACCTCTTTGTCGTCTTCGTCCTTGATCTTTGCATTCATTACGTCAACTGCTTCGGTTGCTTCTGTTGCGCCCTCGGCATCGGTTGTAACCTCAACGTCTGCCTGTGCGGTCTGCTGTGCGTAGCTGTATGCGCCTGTCAGGTAATAGATGTATGTACCAATCGGCAGTGTTGTTTTATCGTCCTTATATGACCAGCTTGTATCGGCACAGCCGGCTGCTGCGGTCATAATCATTCCTGCCGCCAATGCCGCTGCGACAGCTTTTTTAACTATCTTCATTTTTGTTATCCGTCCTTTCTTCGGTAAAAAACGATAATATTATACTCTTTTTTTATCAATTTGTCTACACATATTCTTGCAATTTAAAACAAATTCACAAATTATGTTATTTTTTGGCGTTTGCGGCTTCGTCTTCAAAAAATACAAGCTTGAGCATTTCGTTTGGCGTCATACCGCTTTGGAACTTTATTGAAATATACGGCTTACTGCCGGCGTTTAAAAAGGCACTGCCCTTGAAACGGCTTATCACCTCGCCGACAAACGGATTTTTGATGTTGTTAGTATAAAGAAGCAGGCTGGAATTCTGCTGTTTTATCTCATAGATTCCCTTTGACGCCGCCCTTGAGCGTGTCAGAGCAACGTTGATAAGACCGAGAACCGATTTCGGCGGCTCGCCGAAGCGGTCGATAAGCTCGTCGGCTACGTCACGGGCGTCGGACTGAGTGCGTATATCCGAAATACGCTTGTAGATATCAAGCCGCTGACCGAGGGACTCAATGTAGCTTTCGGGAATGTGAGCCTGAACCTGAACATCGACAAGACACTCAAGCTCGGTGTAGTCGTCCTTCTTTTCGCCCTTTGCTTCGTTGAGAGCTTCTCCGAGAAGCTTCAGGTACATATCATATCCCACGTCCTCCATATGTCCGTGCTGCTGTGCTCCAAGCACATTTCCGGCGCCTCTCAGCTCCAGGTCACGCATAGCGATTTTAAAGCCCGAGCCGAATTCTGTAAATTCCTTTATGGCGTTCAATCGCTTTTGTGAAATTTCGGTCAGCACCTTCTGCGGACGGAAGGTGAAATAAGCATAGGCTCGGCGTGCGCTTCTGCCGACTCTGCCGCGAAGCTGGTGAAGCTGTGAAAGTCCCATATGGTCGGCGTCCTCAATTATAAGAGTGTTGGCATTCGGGAGGTCAATGCCCGTTTCGATAATTGTGGTGCAGACAAGAAGGTTAATATCCTGCTCAAGCATTCTCTGCCATATGTCGGACAGCTCGTTTTCCGACATTTTGCCGTGTGCAATGGCAAGCTTTGCCTCTGGTACAAGTGACGATAGCCTTGCCGCACAGCGTTCAATCGACTCGACCCTGTTATGCAGATAAAAAACCTGACCTCCTCGGCGAAGCTCCCGTCGGATAGCCTCTGCTATAATGCCGTCGTCATGTTCAAGCACATAGGTCTGAACGGGGTGTCTGTCCTGCGGTGCGTCATCGAGCGTGCTCATATCTCTTATTCCGCTCATAGCCATATTGAGCGTTCTCGGGATAGGCGTTGCAGAGAGGGTGAGAACATCGACATTTTTGCAGATTTCCTTGAATCTCTCTTTCTGTGCAACGCCGAAACGCTGTTCCTCGTCGATAATGACAAGACCGAGGTCACGGAATCTGACGTCTTTCTGGACTACTCTGTGAGTGCCGATTATCATATCAATCTCGCCTCTTGCAAGGCGTTTGATAATATCCGCCTGCTGCTTTGGCGTGCGGAAGCGGCTTAACAGCTCAATTCTGACGGGGTAGCCCTCAAAGCGGTTCATAACAGTCTGGTAGTGCTGCCAGGCGAGGATGGTGGTGGGGCAGAGGAGAACGCACTGCTTTGAGTCTGTAACGCATTTGAATGCGGCTCGCAGTGCTACCTCTGTCTTGCCGAAGCCGACATCGCCGCAAAGCAGTCTGTCCATCGGTGCTGTGCGCTCCATATCGCCCTTGATTTCGTCTATACAGCGAAGCTGGTCGTCTGTTTCTTCGTATTCAAAGCTTGCCTCAAAGTCACGCTGCCACTCGCCGTCCGGCGGAAATGCGTGCCCCGGCGAAGCCATACGCTCGGCGTACAGCTTTGTAAGCTCATTTGCAATGTCTTTTACGTTGCGGCGGACTCTTGCCTTTGTCTTTTGCCAGTCGCCGCTGCCAAGACGGCTGATTTTTACAGCCGAATTTTCGTGAGGCCCGATATATTTTGATATGAGGTCAAGCTGGGTTACCGGCACATAAAGTGTGTCGCCCTTTGCGTATTCAACCTTGATGTAGTCCTTGACAACGCCCTGGATTTCGATTTTATGTATTCCTCTGAACACGCCGATACCGTGTGTTGAATGAACAACATAGTCGCCGCTTGACAGCTCGGACAGCGAATAAATCTGCTGTGAGTTTTTGTCCCTTTTGCGTTTGCGCTTGCCCGATGTGCGTGATATTCCGTGAGTTATGAGCGTGAACTTAGTCTGCGGATATTCAAAGCCTGCCGACAGTCCGCCGGGCATAACATAAAGCTGACCGTTTGCGGGATTTTCAATATCCTTTACAAGCTGTGCGTCATAGCCCTTTTCGTTCAGCTCATCGCACAGTGATGACGCCGCTTTTTCTGTTCCTGCAAGAATTACAATACTGCCGTTTTTGCCGTGAAGCTCCTGCAAATCGTCGGTAAGCACCTTGACCGAGCCGCTCCAGAGTGAGAGCTGCTTTAAGTTAAAGGTGACTATTTCGTTAATCGGCAGCTCATAGCCCGAGCTTGCAAAGTTTTCAAGATAAACAAACCTGTTTTCGCTGAGAATTGTGTTAATGCTTATTTTGTCGATTGAGTATGTTTCAAAGCCTCTGCACAGAATTCCCTGTGCAAAGCACTCCTTTAGCTCCTCCTCAAAAAGGCGGTCATACGAGCGCAGGCGTTCGCGTGTTTTAGTGCTTTCGGACATAAAGAAGATTGTGTTCGGGTCGGCATAGTCGAACAGCGTTGCACTCTGTTCATAAGCCAGACCGATGAATTTGTCCATTGAGCCGACAAACACACCGTTTCTGATATCGTCGGCTTGCCTGTAAAGAAGCTCTCTAGCCTTTGGTGCGTTTTTGCCTTTAAGAAGCTGTGCCTTGTGCTCGATTTTATCCGCAAGTGCGTTTTTGTTCTCAATCATTATTTCGGCTGACGGGGTAAGGCTTACTTCCTCGATATAGTCGGTTCTGCGCTGTGTTTCGATGTCAAAATAGTTGAGAGTGTCAACCTCGTCGCCCCAAAGCTCCACACGGATAGGATTATCGCTGTCGGGCATAAAGAAGTCGATAATACCGCCGCGTACCGCAAACTGTCCGGGTCCCTCAACCTGACCGGCTCTTTCGTAGCCTGCAAGCACAAGTGCAGAGGTGATTTCTTCAACGCTTGTAACAGCTCCGCAGGAGAGGTTAAGGGTCGCTTTTTTAAGTGCATAGGGAGGAATCGTGTATTGAGCCGCCGCATCAATGCAGGCGATTACGGCGGTGTAGTCGCCGCTTGCCATCTTGCACAGTACATTTATACGGCTGTGCTCGTATTCCTTTGAAATGCTCTGCATATTCCTGAAGTTGAAATCCCTGACGGGATACACAAGCGGCTTTCCGCCCATTGCCGCCAGATCGTTTGCAAGGGTCTGTGCCTGCGATTCTTCGGAAACAACGACAAAAGCCTTTGCACCGAAATCGGCACAAAGGGTGTGAATGATATTTGCTTTCAGCTGTGTCGGCAGTCCTGCGGCAACGGCAGTGGAATGTGCTGAGCGCAGGGCTGATTTAAGGCTCTTGTATTCCTTGAGAGCCGAGGTGGTGGTTTGAATAAATTTCATATTGCTTTCCTTGTTTTATGAGTTGTAAAGATTCATCGCTTTGTCGATATCGCCGCCGATTATGAGTCGGACAGCGTCACAGGCTGACTGTGCGGCGTCCGTAAAGCTTTTCATTTCTTCCTTTGAGAATTTAGAAAGAACCCAGTCGGCGAGGTCGAAGAATTCCGGCTTTGCGCCGACGCCCATTTTTACCCTTGGAAATTCACTGCTTCCGCACAGGCTGAAGATGCTGCGAAGCCCTCTCTGACCGCCGTCGCTGCCTTTTCGCCTGATTCGCAACTTGCCCGGCTCAAGCGATATGTCATCTGATATTATAACAACCTGCGAGGGGGATAATTTGTAAAAATTCATTGCCTCTCTTACCGCTTCGCCGCTTTTGTTCATAAAGGTCTGCGGCTTTATCAGCATAACCTTTTTGCCGTCTATTGTGCCCGTGCCGGTAAGAGCGTGGTATTTAAGTCGGCTTACGTCTATCGAGTATTTTTCCGCAAGACAGTCAAGCGTTATAAAGCCTGCGTTGTGGCGTGTGCTTTCGTATTCCTTGCCGGGATTACCGAGTCCGACAACGAGAAAATCTATGCCGCCCGTTTTTTTGAAGGGGTTAATCATAAAATCACTCCAATATATGTATGCGTGTAAACACGACAAAAATGCGATAAAACCGTATAAGGCATTATCGCATTTGACGATTTTTTTTATTTTAAGAGTAGAGAGTGGAGAGATGAGAGTGGAGAGAATGTTGTCGCCGCTTTGCGGCTCTTTGAATTAAGAATTTACTCGTAAAGAGTTTGTGAGTTGGTAGGGAACGGTCTTGACCGTTCCGGGATAGATGCAGTTACTGCGATGATAAACATAATCAGCATAGAATATACCACTCTGTGGTTCGAACCGGAACAGGCAAGCCTGTTCCCTACGACCTCGTTTCACAATTTCTGTTCACTTTCAACACTGACCACTAAACACTAACCACTCTTCACTCTGAGGCACAGTCGCATTATCCGAACATCGGGGAAACCGGCTTGTCAGCGTAGATACGCTCGATAGCCTCGGCGAAAATCGGTGCGGTCGGCAGAATTGTGAACTTGTCAATCATCTTTTCGTCCGGAACAGGAACAGTGTCAAGAAGAATAACCTCCTTGATAACGCTCTTCTCAATTCTCTCAATAGCCGGACCTGACAATACAGCGTGTGTAGCGCAGGCAACAACGCTTGTAGCGCCGCCCTTTTCAACAATAGCGTTTGCGGCGTTGCACAGTGTGCCGGCGGTGTCGATCATATCGTCAACAAGAATAGCCTTTTTGTTTCTTACGTCGCCGATGATGTTCATAACCTCGGATACATTTGCTCTCTGGCGGCGCTTATCAATAATAGCAAGGGGGCAGCCGATTTTTGCGGCAAAGTTTCTTGCTCTTGTAACAGAACCGAGATCAGGAGATACAACAACATAATCGTCTGTGTTTGAACCGATCTGCTCCTTTAAGTGCGTTGCAAGCAGCGGCGCACCGAGAAGGTGGTCAACAGGCAGGTTGAAGAAGCCCTGAATCTGAGCACAGTGAAGATCCATTGTAAGAATTCTGTCTGCGCCTGCACAGGTGATGAGGTCTGCACAAAGCTTTGCAGAGATTGGATCTCTTGCCTTTGCTTTTCTGTCCTGTCTTGCATATCCGAAATAAGGAATAACCGCAGTTATTCTTGCGGCAGAAGCACGCTTCATGGCGTCCATCATAATCAGCAGCTCCATAAGGTTGTCGTTTACCGGAGCGCAGGTTGACTGAACGATAAAGCATTCGCTGCCTCTTACGGATTCGTGAAGAGAAACAGAAATCTCGCCGTCGCTGAAGGTTGAGCAGTCAGACTTGCCAAGCGGCAGACCAAGACAGCCTGCTATGCCCTGTGCGACGTCCTTGTTTGAACTGCCGGTGAAGATTTTGATATCTTTTCCGTGAAAATTCATTTGTGATTACCCCCTGTTGTTTTAGAATACAATTGCCTGTATTAAAGCAGCTTACGCTGCAATGAATGATAAATAATGAAAAATTAAGGTGTAGCCGCAATGCGGTTTCTGATAAAATTATTTCATTGCGATTGACTTTGCAATCGCATTCAGCTCCTCGAGCTGCTGCGGGTCGTTAGCACCCAGCACTGCGTTTGAGCTTTCGGCGGTGTATGCGCCGACTTTTTTACCCTTTTCAAGAAGAAGCTTTATTGCGTCGGGCAGGTAATATTCGCCTGCCTTGTTGTCGGATTTTATTTCATACAAAACGCTTAATAAATCCTCGGTATTGAACCAATATCCGCCCGAATTTATTTCGTTGATTTTAAGTGTTTTGTCGTCTGCGTCCTTGTGTTCGACAATCGCCTTTAAATTGCCGTTTTCATCACGGACAATTCTGCCGTAGCCTGTCGGGTCGTCGATTTTTGCGGATATTACCGTGGCGCTTGATGCGCTCTCTCGGTGCTGTTCAAGTGACGCTGTGATTGTTTTGCTGTCCATAAACGGTGCGTCGCCGTTTAAGATTATCACGTCGCCGCCGTTTGCGGTGAGAAAATCCTTTGCAGTCATCACGGCGTGACCTGTGCCCAGACGCTCGCTTTGAAATGTTGTTTCAACCGGATAGGAAAGTGTCTTAAGATATTCTTCGATATATTCCTTTTTATATCCCGTTACAACACAGATATTGTCAATGCCCGCAGCTTTTACCGCTGTGAGAACCCACTGAAGTATAGGTTTACCCAAAACCTCGGAAAGAGTTTTCGGCTTATCAGATTTCATTCTTTTGCCTTCGCCGCCGGCAAGAATAACAGCGCTGAGGTTGCTCATAATAAAGCTCTCCTTTGCACAAACGGGTCTTTGTGACCGCAAAAATTACATTTTATCATTTGAAACATAGTCTTATTATCTCATATCCGCCGGATTTTTCAAGATGTAAAATTAAACTTTCGACATTTTCATACATTTTAACGGGAAATTTCTATAGTCTGTAATTTAATTTGGGCGGTTTTTATCGGAAAAAACTGTAAAAATCTTAAAAAAGGTATAGCCAAAATAATAAAAATTTGCTATAATACAATTTAGACTGAGAAGTCAATATTTTTGTATGTGTCAGTTTACACACAAAATTTACAGGAGGTAATTCCAATGGGCAAAAAATATGTTTATTTGTTCACAGAGGGTAACGGAACGATGAGAGAGCTTCTCGGCGGTAAGGGTGCAAACCTTGCTGAGATGACAAACCTCGGCTTGCCGGTACCGCAGGGCTTCACAATCACTACAGAGGCCTGCACACAGTATTATGAGGACGGCAAGAAGATCAATGATGAGATTCAGGCTGAAATCATGGAGTACATCACAAAGATGGAAGAGATTACAGGCAAGAAGTTCGGCGATAAGGAAAATCCGCTTCTCGTTTCTGTTCGTTCAGGTGCGAGAGCTTCAATGCCCGGTATGATGGATACAATTCTTAACCTCGGTCTTAATGAGGACGTTGTTGAGGTTATGGCTGAGAAATCAGGCAACCCGCGTTGGGCTTATGACTGCTACAGAAGATTTATTCAGATGTATTCCGACGTTGTTATGGAGGTCGGCAAAAAGTACTTTGAAGAGCTCATCGACAAGATGAAGAACGAAAAGGGCGTTAAGCAGGATACAGAGCTTACTGCTGAGGACCTCAAGACTCTTGCAGAGCAGTTCAAGTCAGAATATAAAGAGAAAATCGGCTCTGACTTCCCGAGCGATCCTAAGGAGCAGCTTATGGGCGCTATCAAGGCTGTTTTCCGTTCATGGGACAACCCGAGAGCAAATGTTTACCGTCGTGACAACGATATCCCGTATTCATGGGGTACTGCCGTTAACGTTCAGTCAATGGCATTCGGTAACATGGGCGACGACTGCGGTACAGGCGTTGCATTTACACGTGACCCGGCTACAGGCGAAAAGGGTCTGTTCGGCGAATTCCTGACAAATGCACAGGGCGAGGACGTTGTTGCAGGTGTTCGTACACCGATGCACATCACAGAGATGGAGGACAAGTTCCCCGAGGCATTTGCACAGTTCAAGGATGTTTGCCATAAGCTTGAAACACACTACAGAGATATGCAGGATATGGAGTTTACAGTTGAGCACGGCAAGCTGTTCATGCTCCAGACTCGTAACGGCAAGAGAACAGCTCAAGCTGCTCTTAAGATTGCCTGTGACCTCGTTGACGAGGGTATGAGAACAGAGGAAGAGGCTGTGGCTATGATCGACCCGAGAAACCTCGATACTCTGCTTCACCCGCAGTTCGACGCAAAGGCACTTAAGGCTGCTACTCCTATTGGCAAGGGTCTTGGCGCATCACCGGGTGCTGCTTGCGGTAAAATCGTATTCACTGCTGACGACGCTGAGCAGTGGAAGGACAGAGGCGAGAAGGTTGTTCTTGTTCGTCTTGAGACTTCACCTGAGGATATCACAGGTATGAAGGCTTCTCAGGGTATCCTCACAGTTCGCGGCGGTATGACATCTCACGCTGCTGTTGTTGCCCGTGGTATGGGTACTTGCTGTGTATCAGGCTGCTCTGATATTATTATGGATGAAGAAAACAAGAAGTTTACTCTCGGCGGCAAGGAATTCCACGAGGGAGATTATCTTTCAATTGACGGTTCAACCGGTAACATCTATGACGGTATTATCCCGACTGTTGACGCTACAATCGCAGGCGAGTTCGGCAGAATCATGGAGTGGGTTGACAAGTTCAGAACACTTAAGGTTAGAACAAACGCTGATACACCAGCTGACGCTAAAAAGGCTCGTGAGCTTGGCGCTGAGGGTATCGGTCTTTGCCGTACAGAGCATATGTTCTTCGAGGGCGACAGAATTGACGCTTTCCGTGAGATGATTTGCTCAGATACAGTTGAGGAGAGAGAGGCTGCTCTCAACAAGATTCTCCCGATGCAGCAGGGCGACTTTGAGGCTCTTTATGAGGCTATGGAAGGCAGCCCGGTTACAATTCGTTTCCTCGATCCGCCGCTTCACGAGTTCGTTCCGACAGACGAGGCTGACATTGAGCTTCTTGCAAAATCACAGGGCAAGACAGTTGAGCAGATCAAGGCTATCATTGATTCTCTCCACGAGTTCAACCCGATGATGGGTCACCGTGGCTGCCGTCTTGCAGTAACCTATCCGGAAATTGCAAAGATGCAGACAGCTGCTGTTATCCGTGCAGCTATCAATGTTAAGAAGGCTCATCCAGACTGGAACCTTGTTCCCGAAATTATGATTCCGCTCGTTGGCGAGGTTAAGGAGCTTAAGTATGTTAAGGATGTTGTTGTTGCAACAGCTGACGCTGAAATCGCAGCAGCAGGCATTGACCTTAAGTATGAGGTTGGTACAATGATCGAAATCCCGAGAGCTGCTCTTACAGCTGACGAGATTGCAAAAGAGGCTGAGTTCTTCTGCTTCGGTACAAACGACCTTACACAGATGACATACGGCTTCTCTCGTGACGATGCAGGCAAGTTCCTTAACGCATATTACGACGCTAAGATCTTTGAGAACGATCCGTTTGCAAAGCTCGACCAGACAGGCGTTGGCAAGCTTATGGAAATGGCTATTAAGCTTGGTAAGTCAGTTCGTCCTGAGATGCACCTCGGCATCTGCGGCGAGCACGGCGGCGACCCGTCATCAGTTGAGTTCTGCCACAAGATTGGTCTTGACTATGTATCTTGCTCACCGTTCAGAGTTCCGATTGCTCGTCTTGCAGCAGCTCAGGCAGCACTTCAGGACAAGCAGTAATCGGCTTGACAAAATAAAATGCTCCCGTTGACGTTTGATTGTTGACGGAATAACGAACCCCGGCGGACAAGCTCCGTCGGGGATTTTGTTGATTGTTATCAATATTAAGGAAACACTGAATAAATCACGCTGAAAGCTGTTTGCACATCTTGTTTGCATATTTCCCGTCAGCCTGATCAAAAAATCCTCGTAATGCGTCAGCATTACTGCGGTTTATTTGTCCAACCTGACGAAAAATCTGACGGCTCAATATGCACAAACGATTTAGTCAGTGTTTCCTTTGGATAACGATATATAATATTATACTAAATGTATATTAATATATAAACTCCTGACAGGTATTCACCTGACTTCAGACGGAGATAGCAAAAAAAGTCCGCAATAAACCGGTGTGGTTTACTGCGGACTTTTTTGCCGTTTATTCAATATGCAGATTATACTTCTGCACCTTTACGGTGTCCTTGAGATTAATCACACCGTCACGGTTTGCGTCTGCGTTACGTTTTGACAGCTTGTCAAAGGTTTCCTTTCCGACATTGTATTTCTGAATTAATATTGCGTCATTAAGGCTGATGTAGCCGCTTTTGTCAACATCGCCGATGGTGAAGCCTGCAAATGTTGACCCTGATATTCCACCGCCGATTGAGTTATTACCGCGGAAGTCTGTGGTAAAGAATGTTTCGCAGCCAAGCTTTGTGCTGACATATATTTCAGCGTAACCGTTACTGTCCGGTGCCACGGCTGTAATAGCACCGCCGCTGAAAAATATAAGTGATGAAGTATAGGCACTCGACTCCTTTGTGAAGTTATAATCGTGAGAGGGATCGTCAAAGAAAGCCATGGTATGTGTGCCGTTATCATTGAAATATGTCGAAAAATCAGATAGCTTTACTCTTATCTTTTCATAGGTGCCGCCTGTGCTGACAAACTTTAGTGCTCTGTTGCAGCTGCCACTGCCGCTTCCGAGCAATGTTCTGATGCTGTATCCTGAGTCGCTCGGCAAATGCTTTGAAACACCTGACGGAGTCGGAGAGGTAAAATAGTAGTCCAAAACGGTGTTTGAAGTGTCCCGGTCCTTAAAAGATATTCCTGCTGTCGGGTCAAAGCTTGAACCGAAGGTGTAAAAGGTCGCATAATTGTTTTTAAGGGTGGTTTCACCGATGATTTTGTAATTAAGTGAAGCGCCCGACGCCGGATTATCGGCTTCAACAGCCGATGACGATACAATGCTTGCTGCCGCTATGGCGGCGCATAAAATTGCAGATATTATTTTCTTTTTCATTTTATACCTTCTCCTTTTTCAATACCGTATCGCTTAGTATTTTACCATACTGAATTACTTGCTTCAATTATGAATAAGCCGAGATTTGGGCATATTGAACGCATAAATATGTGTAAATTTGGCAGATGTTACGGTGAAAATCCGCATATTTCTTTTGTGATGTATATTTATTCATAAGATAAGAAAACAGAGCCTCAGCAGTTGTGATTGCTGAGGCTCTGTGTGAATTTTCTGAAATCTCAAAACTCAAAACTCTACTTATCGTTGTTTTTGGCAAGCTCGTTCTGCAGGTTTTCTTTTGCAACGGCAAGCATAAGCTTGATTCTGTTTTCCTGATTAACTCTTGGTGCGCCGGGGTCGTAGTCGATTGTAACTATATTTGCTTTTGGATTGACGCTTTTGATTTTTCTTATAGCACCCTTGCCGTTGATGTGGTTTGGAAGACAACCGAAAGGCTGAGTGCAGACTATGTTTTCGTAGCCGGATTCGGCAAGCTCCAGCATTTCGGCAGTTAAGAGCCAACCCTCGCCCATTTTACTGCCGTAGCCGATAACACCCTTGTCAAGTTCCTTGATATGTGCGTAGGTAGCCGGAGGGTTGAAGCCGTACTTTTTGGTGCAGTCGATAATCATGGCTTCCATTCTGTTCAGAAAGCTCATAAGCATATTTATAACCGAGTATTTTATCTTGCTGCCGCCGAACATTTTGATGTCCTCAAGGCGGTTATCAACCTTGAACTGTGCAAATCCCATAAGTCCCGGCAGATACACCTCGCAGCCCTGATTGGCAAGGAATTTTTCAAGGTCATTGTTGCCAAGACGGGCGTATTTGACATAGATTTCGCCCACAATGCCAACCTTGACCTTCGGCACTCTGTTTACCTTGATGTTTGCAAAATCACGGCATATTTTGTCTAGGCGCTCTTCAATTGCCTTTGTTGTGTAACCCTCTCCGTTTGCGAATTCGTCGGAAAGAGTCTGCGTCCAGCTTGCCACCAAGGCGTCAGCCTCGCCCTTGTTTATTTCATATGGGCGAACCTGATTTGCGGTGAGCATAATAACATCGCCATATACAAGAGCAGCCACAAGCTGTCTTATCATCGGCAGTGTCAGAGAAAAGCCGGGGTTTTTCTCAAGACCCGAAAGGTTCAGGGATATAATCGGCACGAAGTCGAGCCCCGCCTTGTGAAGTGCCTTTCGTAAAAGGTGAATGTAGTTTGAGGCACGGCAGCCGCCGCCTGTCTGCGTTATCATCAGCGCAGTTTTGTGTATATCGTATTTTCCGCTTTCAAGTGCGTGCATAAGCTGACCGATAACAAGAAGTGCGGGATAGCAGGTGTCGTTATGAACATATTTAAGTCCTGTCTGGGCAATTTCCGGTCCGTCTGTGTCAAGCAGAACCATATTGTAGCCGTTGTGAATCAGCACGCTTTTCATAATATTAAAATGGGTAGGCATCATCATAGGAATCAGAATTGTGTATTCCTCTTTCATTTCTTTAGTGAAAAGGAGTCTGCCGTCTTTGTCATATTTGAGTTCAGCCATAATTTCACCCTTTCTTTAAAATTATTCTTTGCCTATCGCTGCAAGCAGGCTGCGGATACGGATTTTAACCGCACCAAGGTTTGTAATTTCATCTATTTTAATCTGTGTGTAAATTTTTCCGCTTTTTTCAAGTATGTCTCTTACCTCATCGGTTGTAATGGCGTCAACGCCGCAGCCGAACGAAACAAGCTGAATAAGATCCATATCTTTTCTTGTGGTAATGTATTTTGCCGCAGCGTAAAGCCTTGAATGGTATGTCCACTGATTGAGAACGCCGGTTTTGAATTTTTCAACTCTCGGAGAAATCACGTCCTCTGAAATGATTGCAACGCCGAAGCTTGAAATGAGCTTGTCAATGCCGTGGTTGATTTCAGGGTCAACATGGTACGGTCTGCCTGAAAGCACCATAATGTGTTTTCCATCTTTTTCGGCTCTCTCTATAATCTCGTTGCCCTTTTGTCTTATCTTGCTCATATAGCTTTCATATTCGGCGTATGCGTTATCGCTTGCCTTTTTAACCTCAGAATATGTGATATCGGGGAAGTAGAGTCCGAGCCTTTCGACAGCCTTTTTCGGGAAGTCCTTTCTGCGGTGTATGCCGAAATAATCCTTGATAAACAGGATTTTTTCAATGTCCTTCATATTGTTTTTGATAACCTCGGGATAATATGCAACAACCGGGCAGTTATAGTGGTTATCGCCAAGACCCTCGTCAAGGTTATATGAAAGGCAGGGATAAAAGACGGTGCTGATTCCCTCGTCGATAAGAGTCTGAACGTGACCGTGCATCAGCTTTGCAGGGAAGCAGACAGTATCGGACGGGATTGTCTGCTGGCCTCGCTGGTAAAGCTGTCTGCTTGACAGGGGAGAATGAACCACCTCAAAGCCAAGGCTTGTGAAGAAAGCGTGCCAGAATGGGAGAAGCTCATACATATTAAGTCCCATCGGAATACCGATTTTGCCTCTCTTGCCCTTTACCGGCTTGTAATCCTGAAGAAGCCTGAGCTTGTAGGCATAGATATTGTAATCATCTGCTGAGGAGGTTTTCTTGGTAACGGGCTTTTCACAGCGGTTGCCGGCGATGAATTTTTTGCCGCCGCCGAAAGAATTGACGGTAAGACGGCAGTTGTTCTGGCACATTCCGCAGTTTACCACTCGTATATCGTGAACAAAATTGGCAAGGCCGTCTTTTCTTGTAATTGAGCTTTTGGGGTTTTCTATGTCCTTTGTCTTGGACATAGAATAAAGTGCGGCGCCGTAGGCACCCATAAGTCCGGCGATATTTGCCCTTACTACGTTTACACCCATTTCCATTTCAAATGCACGCAGTACTGCGTCGTTCAAAAAGGTTCCGCCCTGAACAACAACCTTTTTGCCAAGCTCATCGGGGCTTGAGGCTCTTATAACCTTATAAAGGGCGTTCTTTACAACCGAAAGCGAAAGTCCCGCAGAAATATCCTCAATGGTTGCGCCGTCCTTCTGCGCCTGCTTAACGGATGAGTTCATAAATACCGTACAGCGTGAGCCGAGGTCAACGGGGTGCTTTGCAAAAAGTCCCATTTGGGCAAATTCTTCGATTGAATAGCCGAGTGCGTTTGCAAAGGTCTGCAAAAAGCTTCCGCAGCCGGAGGAGCAAGCCTCGTTAAGAAATATGTTGTCGATTGCTCCGTTGTGAATTTTGAAGCATTTTATATCCTGACCGCCGATGTCGATAACAAATTCGACGTCGGGCTTGAAGTATTTAGCCGCAGTGAAGTGGGCGACGGTTTCAACAATGCCATAGTCCACATCAAAAGCGTTCTTTATGATTTCTTCGCCGTAGCCTGTAACGGCAGAGCTTGCTATGTCAATGTCGGGGCAGATTTCATAAACTCTTTCAAGAAAGCCTTTGATCAGCTCAACCGGATTTCCCTTTGAAGGCATATACTGCGAATAGAGCAGCTCGCCGTCCTCGTTGAGAACAACAGCCTTTACGGTTGTTGAACCGGCGTCCATGCCTAAATACGCCTTGCCCTTGTAGCCTGCAAGCTCTTTTTGCGGAACGGTCGCCTTGTCGTGACGTGCCTTGAACTCGTCGTAATCAGCCTGACTCTCAAACAGAGGCTTGTTAAAGGCGAAGTTTCCGCTGCCGTGATAATTTTTTACCTTATTTATTGTTTCGTCAAAATCTATTTTATGCTCGGCGCAGAGTGCCGCACCGCTTGCAACATAGTACAGTGAGTTTTCGGGGCAGATGCCCGTTGTACGCAGGGTTTCGTCAAAGCATTTTCTAAGCTCTGACATAAATGTAAGAGGTCCGCCGAGATAAACGATTTTGCCCTCGATTTCTCGTCCCTGAGCAAGACCTGCTACAGTCTGGCTTACGACAGCCTGAAAAATACTCTCGGCGATATCGCTTTTTCTTGCACCCTGATTTAACAGCGGCTGTATGTCGGTTTTTGCAAAAACGCCGCAGCGGCTTGCTATTGTGTAGGTTTTTTCGTGCTGCTTTGCCAAGGCGTCCATATCCTCTAACGGTACGTTCAGAAGAGTTGCCATCTGGTCAATAAAAGCTCCGGTTCCACCTGCGCAGGTGCCGTTCATACGAACTTCCATTCCGCCGGTGAGGAAGAGTATCTTTGCGTCCTCGCCGCCAAGCTCGATGATTACGTCTGTTCCGGGGATAAATGTGTTTGCGGAAACTCGTGTGGCATAAACCTCCTGAACAAAGTCGATGCCGCATTTGTCGGCAACGCCCATTCCGGCACTGCCCGAAATTGCAACAAATGCATTCTCCGCGCCATCAATTTCGTTTCTTACACGTTCAAGAATTTCGGCAATCTTGCTTGTAATCTGAGAGTAGTGACGCTCGTAGGTGCTGTATTTTATTTCGTTCTTTTCGTCCAAAACAACGCATTTTACCGTTGTAGAGCCTATATCCAAGCCAATACGCAAGGGTATCCCTCCTAAATTATACTTCAGCCTATCCTTGTATTATATTATAATAGGTAATGTTTTTAATTCTAAAATAAAAATAAGTTTCAAGCAGCTAATATTATACTGATTTTTTACACAGTGTCAATGCTTAATCCAAATTTGTATCTTGGAGCACTTTTAATCTTCCGTGCACAATCATAACACTTTTTTATTGCAAAATGTGCTGCTTTTTAAAGTGTTAACAGTAATTTTACAACTTTTATTTTTCTGCTCTTTATGGTAGAATAGCTGTAATAATCTATAAAATAATTTCAGCGGAAATTTTAGCGGAGAAAGCGATATGGATACAGCAGAAAATAAAACCGAAAGGATATGCTCGGTTGCAAAAAAATGCAGCGGCTGTCAGCTGAGCAATATGAGCTATGAACGCCAGCTCAAATGGAAGCAGAATACGGTGTACAGGCTTTTGCGGCAGTTTGGAACAGTCAAGAAAATTGTCGGTATGAGCGAGCCGTACCACTACCGAAACAAACAGCAGTTTGTGTTTAAGAAAGCCAAAAACGGCAGAATTGTGTGCGGACTCTATCAGTCGAAAACGTCCGGCTTGGTCGAGTGCTTTGACTGCCTTGTAAACAACGAGCGTGCGTGTGAGATTGCAAAAACAGTGACCGGACTTTTGCAAAACAGCGGCATAAAAATATTTATGCCCAAAAACGGCAGCGGAAATCTGAAGCATATGCTTATAAAAACAGGACACAAAAGCGGCGAAATTATGCTGTGCTTTGTGTGTGCAAAAAAGACATTTTCACCCGACAGCAAATTCATTCTGTCGCTGCTTGAGAAGTGCCCCGATATAACAACGATAACGGAAATAATTAACCAATCGCCGCAGGGAGTTTTTCTGGACGGACAGGGGAGTGTGATTTTCGGCAAAGGGTATATCACCGACAGCCTGTGCGGAATGAAGTTTAAAATTTCTGCAAAGTCGTTTTATCAGATAAACCCGATTCAGACGGAAAGACTTTATTCCTGTGCGATTGAAAAGGCACAGCTTAATAAGGGCGAACGTGTGCTTGACGCATACAGCGGAGTCGGCACAATCGGCATTATAGCCGCCCGGCAGACGGGAGCCGAGGTGTTGAGCGTTGAGCTGAACCGTGATGCATATAATGACGCAATAGAAAATGCAAGGCTCAACGATATCACAAATATAAGCTTTGTAAACGATGATGCACAACGGTATATTGAAGCACTTGCAAAAAGGGGAGAGCAGCTTGATTGTGTTATAGCCGACCCGCCGAGAGCAGGCTGTTCAAAGGCGTTTTTGACGTCACTGACAAAGATCAAGCCGAAAAGAGTTGTCTATGTTTCCTGCAATCCCGAAACGCTGAGAAGAGATTTGTATTTTCTGACAAAGCACGGCTACAAGGCGGAATTTATAAGACCGTTTGATATGTTCCCCTTTACAAATCATACGGAATGTGTCGCGGTGCTGGAAAGACAAACAGATGCGAGGAGATAAAAATGGTACGCTATGCAAATTATGAGGAACCGGAGCAGATAAACAGGCTCAGAAAACAGGTAAACGAGCTGCACTGCAAGGGCAGACCCGACATATTCAGAAGCGGCTTTTGCAGGGAAATGCAGGATGTTATATTCGATATGCTGGAAAGTGAAGATTCTGATATAATTGTCGCTGAAAGAAACGGCGTAATATGCGGCTTTGCCTGTGTTGAATATGCTGTAAAGCCGTTATCGCCGTATGGTCTGGAAAGAAAATATTATCATATTGTTGAATTCGGCGTGGATGAAAAATACAGGCGGCAGGGAGTGGCAAGTGAAATGCTTGATTTTATCAGGGAAGAAGCAAAAAAGAAGAACTATGATAAAATTGAGCTTGATATGTGGGAGTTTAACGAGAATGCACTGAAATTTTATGAGGCAGTCGGATTTAAGACTTACCGCAGGTATATGGAGCTTGATATCTGATTTTACCAAAGTTTTACCCACTGCTATATATAAATGTGATATACTTAATTTAGTTATATGAAGGAAATGAGGTTGCGCTATGATTTACATTGTTGAGGATGATAATGATATAAGAGAGATGGAGAGCTACGCAATTAAAAACAGCGGCTTTGAGGTGCAGGCTTTTTCAAACGGCAAGGACTTTGTCTCGGCTCTTGAAAAACAGCTTCCAAAGCTTGTAATGCTCGACATTATGCTTCCGGGTGAGGACGGTCTTGCGATTCTGCAAAAAATCAGGGCAAAAGAAACTACCCGTGGAATCCCTGTTATTATGGTTACGGCTAAGACGAGCGAAATCGACAAGGTCAAGGGGCTTGATATGGGTGCCGATGACTATATAACAAAGCCGTTCGGTGTAATGGAGCTTGTGTCGAGGGTCAAGGCGTTGCTTCGCCGCTGTGAAAACAAGCAGGAGGAAAAAACTCTTATTTACAAGGAAATAACAATTGACGACCACAAACACAAGGTTACCGTCGGCGGCGAAACCTGCGTTCTTACATACAAGGAATACGAGCTGCTGAAATATCTTGTTGCCAACAAGGATATTGCGCTTTCAAGAGAAAAGCTTCTCGGCAAGGTCTGGGGATATGACTTTGAGGGCGAGAGCCGCACTGTTGATATGCACATCAAAACTCTCAGGCAAAAGCTTGGCGAAGCAGGAAATTATATTGTGACGGTAAGACATGTGGGGTACAAAATCGGTGAATAAGAGTAAAGCCACGGTGACAAGGAGCGTTAATTTAAGCTCTAATATTACCAAAAATCTTACAATAGTCGGGCTTGTGTCTTTGCTGCTCACCTGTTTTGCGATAAGCATTATATTCTGGTCACTGATGTCGGGACAGCTTAAGGACGACATAAAAAACTATGTCCAGGTTCTTGTGGTGGACTGCAACAAGATGTCGGATTATTCGGAGCTTGACAGTTATAAGGGCGGTGACTACCGCATAACTGTTATTGACGGCTCGGGCACTGTGCTGTATGAAAGCTCAAAGGATCTCGACGAGGACGAAATGAAGAGCCACAGTGACCGACCCGAATTTATAGATGCTAAAAGCTCGGGCATCGGAATCAGCAGCCGCTATTCAAACGAAACCGGCGATCTGATGTATTATTATGCGGTCAGGCTTGACAACGGCAACATTCTGAGAGTGTCAAAAAATATGTATAGTGTGCTGTCAATGTTCAACAGCATAATGCCTGTGGTCGTTATTATCGGCGGTGCGATTATACTTATCTGCTGGTTCCTTGCGAAAAGAATGTCAAAGCACATTACAAAGCCGATTGTCAACATGGCGAAAAACACCGAAAATGTCGCTTATGACGAGCTTGCGCCGCTTTCGACAACCATTGAACAGCAGAGGGAGCAGATCTGGCGTAAAAACGAGGAGCTTCTTGCCGAAACGCAGAAGATTAAAACAATTACCGCCAATATGAATGAGGGACTTATTTTTCTTGATATTGACGGCAAGGTTATTATGCACAATGAAAGCGCACAGAAAATGGTGCATACAAAACGCAATGCGCCGATTCATCCTGTCGGGCTTGATGTGACTGAGCGTGAAAAATTTGAGGATTGCATAAGCCGTGCGATGAACGGCAAAAACGCAATCTGCGAGATAGAGCATGGCGACAAAAGCCTGCAGATCATAACAAACCCTGTTTTTGTCAACGACGTTCAGACCGGCGTTGTGTGCTTCCTTGTCGATATTACGCACCACAAGAGCGTTGAAAAGATGAAGCAGGAGTTTACCGCCAATGTTTCGCACGAGCTTAAAACGCCGCTTACGTCTATTTCGGGTTATGCCGAGATGATAGAAAGCGGTATAGCCAGGGACGAGGACGTTAAAAGCTTTGCCGCCAAAATACACAAGGAGGCACAGCGCCTTGTTGCGCTTATCGGCGACATTATCAAGCTTTCACGTCTTGAGGAGGAGGCAAGCGAGCAGGACAGAATCAGCACGATTGATATGGCCGAGATTCTGTCGGACTGCAATGATTCCCTTGCGATGAACGCCCATAAGCACGGCGTTGAGATTGAGGTCAATGCAAAGCCCTGTAAAATCAGGGGTGACCGCGAGATGATTTATGAGCTTGTCTATAACCTGTGCGACAACGCCATAAGATACAACAAAGAGGGCGGCAGTGTTATGCTCGGCGTTGAGCCTGTCGGTGACCGGGTTGTGCTGACGGTTGAGGACACGGGAATAGGTATTCCCTCGGAGCATATTGACAGGGTGTTCGAGAGATTTTACCGTGTTGACAAAAGCCGCTCAAAGCAGACGGGCGGCACGGGACTGGGCCTTGCAATAGTCAAGCACATTGCAGAACAGCACAACGCTAAAATTGAAATACAAAGCGAGCATCAGAAGGGAACAAAAATAACGGTCAGCTTTATTGCTCTGCAAAACAGTTGATCGGACCTTGTGAATAAAAAGAATTTGAATCAGTCAGGACGCCGAGTAAGCTGCCTGGCTGATTTTTTGTCTGTTATTTATTAAACAAGTTGACAAAAATAATTGTTAAAACAAATAAAAATATATTGACAGTATATAAATTTGCTTGTATAATCAGGATAGAAATCTTTGCGCGGGTAAAGGAGGATAAAAATGAAAAAAATATTCAAAACCTTTGCCGCAGCGGCTATGGCGGCGTTAATGGCGGCAAGCGTAGTGTGCACAGGTGCGGTAAGTGCCTCAGCACTTGAAAAGGACAGCAAAACGGTTTTACCGTCTTTAGCGGCAAAGCAGAGTATCGGCGATGTAACGTCGGGCAGGAGTGAGGTTCATATTGCGTCGGCGGAGGATAGCGAGTCGTATTATGAGTATTACATAAAAAGCGACGCAACTATAGATATTATTTCATTCGTCGGTGAGGACACAATTGTCTATGTTCCCGATGAGCTTGACGGGTATGCAGTCACCGGAATTAATGGGGGAGCGTTTTATGGCCACAGCAATCTTATGGAGGTTTATCTGCCTGACAGCGTTGTAAGCATCGGCGATTATGCCTTTGCCGATTGCCCGGAATTGTATAAGGTTGAGATTCATAATCCTGCGGTGAAAAGTATCGGACACTTTGTTTTTGCCGATTCAAACGTAGGCGATGTAAGCAAGCTGTGTAAAAACGTCGAGAGCGTCGGTGAGGGTGCCTGCGATGACACCCTTTGGTTCTCCGAGCAGGATCCCGGAATGGTGTATCTCGGCAAGGTTGCCTATGCCTATAAGGGGGATATGCCCGAGAATACGAAAATCGAGATTAAAGACGGCACAAAGGGAATTGCCGCTGCTGCATTCTTTAACTGTGCAAATCTGAAGTCGGTTACAATACCGGACGGTGTGAAAAATATCGGCGAGGCGGCGTTCTATGGCTGTACTTCTCTGTCGGACATCTCAATCCCGAACAGTGTAGAAAGAATGGGCGCAGTTGTTCTTACGAACACCGAATGGTACAATAATCAGCCTGACGGCGTGATTTATATCGGCGACATATGCTATGGCTACAAGGGCAGTATGCCGGCAAATACCGAGATTACCGTCAAAAACGGAACAAAGCTTATTGCAGGAGCGGCATTTGCAAATCAGGTAAATGTGGAAAAGAATATTCAGAACCTTAAATCCGTCAAGCTGCCGAGCTCTGTTAAGGTAATAGACGAGCTTGCATTTTACGGAGCAACGGGACTTAGCAGTATAAATATTCCCGATGGTGTCACGACAATAGGTAAAATGGCTTTTTGCGGCTGTAATTCACTAAAAACGGTGACAGTGCCGATGACGGTAACAAGTATCGGGGATCTGGCATTCGGCTTTTCGATAGATACCGAAACAGGAGAACCGGGCAGAAGTGACGGCTTCACATTGAAGGGATACGCTAATACCGAATCGGAGTATTATTCTCATCTTTATACTGTGAATTTCACAAGTCTTGGTACTCAGACGGCAACAGACGTCAAGCTGAGCAAAACATCAATGACAATGGGTGTGGGCGAGGTTTACACTATATCCGCCACTGTTTCGCCAAGCTATATTCATCAGGCGGTAAGCTGGAGCAGCAGCAACACAAGCGTTGCCGAGGTATCAAATAGCGGAAGGATAACAGCAAAGGCGACCGGAACGGCAACTATTACGGTTAAAAAGCACAGCAAGAGTGCAAGCTGCAAGATAACCGTCAAGAAAGCGCCGACCTCAATCACGCTCAATGCAACGGAACTGACGCTTGACATAGGCGAAACCTTTGACCTCAACAGCTCATTGCCGAGCGGCGAGGGCTCTTATGCAATCTATTATTCAAGCGACAACCCGAGTGTTGCAAGCGTTAAGAAGTCGGGCGGATTGGTAACAGCCGTTGCACCCGGCACGGCAAAGGTTACGGCGGTAACCTATAACGGAATGGTTGTTACCTGTAATGTTACCGTAAATGGTACGGCGGAAACGCTGATTCTGGGTGATGTGAACTCTGACGGCAATGTCAATCTCAGGGACGCAATTGAAATACAGAAATGCGTTTTGGCTATTATTAGCTTTAATGACAAACAGAAGCGGTGCGGCGATGTTGACAAAAGCGGTGAAGTCAAGCTGATTGACAGCATCTATGTGCAAAAGCACTGCCTCGGTATGCCGAACAGTATATCGGGCATAGGCGAGAAGCTGTCTTCACCTGAGCCGTCTGAGCCGTCGAAGCCGGTGGATATTACTGCCGAATATGCAAATGAGGTTGTGCGTCTAGTAAATGTTGTGAGAAACAATGCGGGGCTTGACACTCTGGCGAACAGAAAGGATGTTGCTAAGGCTGCGCAGGTGAGGGCAAAGGAGCTTACTCAGCTTTTTTCACACACAAGACCTGACGGGAGCGACTGCTTCTCTGTGATTGAAGAGAAGAACATAAGGTGGGATGCACTCGGCGAGAATATTGCCGCAGGGCAGAAATCTCCTGATGAGGTAATAAACGCATGGATGAATTCCGAGGGTCACCGTGCAAATATTCTCGGTATGGATTACAACGGCATAGGCGTTGGATGCTACAGTAAAAACGGAACGCTGTACTGGACTCAGATATTTATCGGAGCATAAAATCAATATAAAAATAAACAACATAATAATAAAAGCAAAAGGCGAGAGCTTTAAGGCTCTGCTTTTTGCTTTTATGTGCGCTTTGATGAAAAAACAAGTATAATTTCAGACGTGATATGATACTGTGCAGGGTCATACACTCTTCACTCGGAATAAGGTCGTAATTTTTTTAGCGTATAAGGAGTATAAGTATATGAAAAAAATATTCAGAAAATGTGTATCTGCTGCTGTGGCGGTGCTGATGGCGGCAAGCGTTGTCCCGACAGCGTCGTTTTATGCAGGAGCGTTGGAGAATCCGGGATATGCCCGTGAAATTGAGTCTTCGGAAACAACACGGATTACAACGGTTAAGGTTTCGGCTGCGGATATTGAAGCTTACGGTGCGTCAAGCGCTATTCAGTCGGCGCTTTACAAGGCAAAAGACAATGCATCGGAAAATAATATATATAAGGTAGTCGTTGAAAAGGGAAGCTATGTTATAAGCAGAGCGCTGAGAATTTTCAGCAATACATATCTGTCGCTCAACGGCGTTACGCTGACGCGTGACAGCGGAAGTGTTGCAAATATTATAAGAACAGGCGAGGTTGATTCTGCCGATTCAGGTGCTGCCGGATACAATGCATATACAAATATTACAGTTGACGGCGGTGTTCTTGACGGCGGCGGAACAAAAAATACAATAATCAAGTTAGCCCACGCAACAAATATTACTATTATCAATCAGACTCTTTCAAACATAACAAACGGTCACATAATGGAGGTTGCAGGCGTTGACGGCCTTACGGTGAAGAACTGTCGTTTTTCGGATCAGATTCTTACCGGGTCAACCGAAGGATACGAGGCGATTCAACTGGATATTCTTGTTCAGCAGCATTTTCCGACATACAGATCCGAGGACCTGCCGATGAAGAATGTTCTTATCGAGAACTGCAGCTTTGAAAATTGCCCGAGAGGGATAGGAACTCACACGGCTATACTCAACCGACCGTTTGACGGAGTAAAGATAAAGAATTGTACTTTTGATAATATGGGCAGTGTCGCCATTCAGGGTATGAACTGGATAAACTGTGAAATAACGGGGAACACGGTTAATACTTCGCCAAGGGGAATAGCGGTATATTCTGTTATGAACAACGGAATGGGAACATACTCTGCAAGTGTATTGGCGGCTGAGGGCAATACGCAGGCTCATGTGTCAGATGGCTATATTGAGTCATTGAGTCAGAATATTCTTATTTCGGATAATATACTCAATGGGTGCGGCTATGTTCAGGACAACTATGCAAAATACGAATGTGGCGGCATTTCAGCCATAGGATATAATCTTTCAGAGGTTTATGATAAGTATTCGGACGGAAGCGGCGGTATAGCCAAGGGCGATTATTATGTCAGCGGTGTAACAGTGAAGAACAATACAATTGATGCAAGGGGTCACGGTGTTCGTCTGGTGGATACGAGGTCGGCTGTGGTTGGTTGCAACACGATAAGCTGTTCGGACAATACCTTTGATACAGCAAGATATCACGGAATTTACCTCTATTCGGGTGAGGCAGATTCAATAACAGGCAACAGCATTACAAACGCTTGTGTGAACGGAATTTATGTGTATAATGGCAGCATTGCCGCAGATATAAGCAATAACAGAGTTTCAAATGCTAAAAACTACGGAATAAGCATTGACAATGCGACAGCCGGAACAATCAGAAGCAATATTGTCGTGAAATCTGTTTCAAACGGTATTCATATAACCAACAAAGGCAGTGTAACGGGAGATATAACGGATAATGCAGTTATTAGAACGAGAAATCACGGTATAAGCATAACAGGAGCGTCAAGCGCCGGCTCGGTTTCGTCAAATGTCATTTACGGCTGTGAAGGAAAAAATGTGAACGTAAGCGCAGACAGCAAGGCGACGGTGGGCAAAAATTATGACTCGCCTGATATATCGGTGTCACTCGGCAAAACATCAATGACAATGGGAATGGGTGAGCAATACACTTTAGATGTAAATATTTCGCCGAGCTATGTCAGCGGAGATATAAGCTGGAGCAGCAGTAACACAAGCGTTGCAGAGGTTTCGCAAAGCGGAAAAATAACCGCAAAAGCTACAGGTGCGGCGACAATTAAAGCTACAGTGGGCGGAAAGAGTGCAAGCTGTAAGATAACCGTCAAAAAAGCACCGACCTCAATTACGCTCAATGCGACGGAACTAACGCTTGATATCGGCGAAACCTTTGACCTCAACAGCTCACTGCCGAGCGGTGAGGGTTCTTATGCAATCTATTATTCAAGCGACACTCCGAGCGTTGCGAGCGTTAAGAAGTCGGGCGGATTGGTAACGGCGGTTGCACCGGGCACGGCGACAATCACGGCAACAACGTATAACAACAAAACAGTGACCTGCAAGGTAACGGTAAACGCACCTGAACCGGAGCTTATCCTCGGTGATGTTAATTCTGACGGAAATGTCAATCTCAGGGACGCAATTGAAATACAGAAATGCGTATTGTCGCTGATAAGCTTTGACGAAAATCAGCGCAAGTGCGGCGATGTTGACAAAAGCGGCAGTTTAAAGCTGCTCGACAGCATTTATGTGCAGAAGTATTGCCTGAGAATGGATATTGAAATATCGGGCATCGGCAAAACGCTTCAGTAAACGGACGATTTAATCAATGTTTCCTAAAATCCGAATATTGTACTTTGTCGAAAAAATGTTATAATTGTAGGCAGGAGATGATACTATGTACTACGATGCAGGGCTTGTGCTTGAGGGCGGCGGAATGAGAGGCGCTTACACAACAGGCGTGCTTGACTTTCTGAACGAGAACGATATTTATTTTAAGGACTGCTACGGTGTTTCGGCAGGAGCAGGAAACGCCTGTTCGTATCTGTCGGGACAAAAAGGCAGAGCGATAAAGGTTATGGTTGATTTTATCGGCGATAAGCGCTATTGCAGCGTCAGAAGTCTTGTAAAGACAGGTGATATGTTCGGCGCTGAGTTTGTATATTACACAATACCGAAAAAGCTGAATTTGTATGACTACGATGCGTTTTTGCGCTGTCAGACAAACTTTATTGTTGTTGTTACGAATGTTGAAACAGGCAAGGCAGAATATCTGCCTGTCAGGGATTTGAACAAGGATATGGACAAGGTGCTTGCCTCGTCGTCCCTGCCGCTTATTTCAAGAATAAAGGAGATTGACGGCAAAAAGTATCTTGACGGCGGAATTGCCGACTCGATACCCTTAAGGCAGAGTATAAAAAGCGGCAACAGCAAAAACCTTGTTGTACTCACACGTCACAATGAATACCGCAAAAAGCCGATGTCGCTTGCAGGGGCAATCAAGATGAATTATAGAAAATACCCGTACTTTGTTGAGGCGAACATAAACAGGCACAATGTTTACAACTCTACGCTTGAGCTTATCGAGCGTGAGGAGAAAAACGGCAGTCTTGTTGCAGTAAGACCGCGCAAGCCGATTGAGATAAGCCGTTTTGAAAAGAACAGAGATAAGCTTATGCAGCTTCACGAGGACGGCTATAACGACGCCTGTGCCAAAAAGGACGAGATTTTTGCTCTGCTTAAATCGGCAGGGGAGCTTGCGGTAAAATAAGTTTATATTTTTTGAGCAAACTATTATCGGTGATACGATGATTTTTAAGGCTTCTAAATATTATGCGGCGTATTTGCAGCTTAAGGCGGCTTTGGTTCTGGTTGCACTGTCATTTTTGACAGGAGTGTCTGCGGCGATAAATGTCGGCTTTGCCGCCGTGTTCGGCGCACTATCTCTGATTTGCTATATATTTACCGCCGTGTTTTATATATGGCGGTTTGCAGAGAGGCTGTCTGTGCGGCTTGACGGGAATTACCTGATCGTTAATAAGGGCGTTATAACAGCCCGTACAGCGGTACTGCCGGTTAAGACCGTGCGTTTCTTTGAAGTGAAGAAAACACCGCTTTCGGGTTTGTTTGGCATTTGCAGTGTTGCGGCGTACACATCGTCCGGCAGGGTGATGATTCTGGGTCTGGACAGAACTGACGCCGACACAGTGATAAGCTGTACGGAGGAAAATAAGCTTGAACAAGCCGTGTAAGCCGCTGCACCACGGCAGAAGAATAAAAATTCATCCTGTCACCGTTGCGGCGTTCCTTTATAGCTATGCTTTTTTGCTGATAATACCGATTTTGCAGTTTGTGCTTTTCAGACCGCAGGACATAGGTGAAATGCTCAGAACAAGCAGTGCAAACGTATTGCTTGCGGCGGCTGTTGTGCTTTATGCTTATCTGCGTTATAAGCGCACAAGCATTATTGTAAGCAACGGCAGAATTACGGTGTCAAAAGGTGTTTTCAGACGAAGAAAAAACATAATTTATGCAAAACACGTTGTCGCGGCGGCACTCAGACAGGGTGCGGTGACATCATTTTTCGGTGCGCAGACCTTGTGTGTCGGAACAGGCGGCAATCGGCTGATTGCGGAAGAATATATAAAGAAAAAAAGCGGCTCGTTGCCGCTTTTTGACGTAGAGGGAAAGACAGAGAGATTAAGCTTTTTTCATTCGCTTGTTGCTGCGGCTGACGCCACAAGTGCTTTGTCGGGACTGCTGCTGATTATACCGTTTCTGAGAAAAACAGCTCCCGTTGTCGGCGAGGGGCTTAGCGAGGGCTTTTACGGCGGAATCAATTTGTGGTCGCATTTAGCTTCAAAGCTTCTGCCGCCTGCTGTTGCCTATGTTTCAGGTCTGATTGCGGCGGGTTACGGCTTTGCGTTTGTATATGAGCTGTTAAAGCACATAAAAATGCAGATAACGCAAAATAAAGTGTATCTGAAGATAAGCAGGGGAGTTGTATGGCGTGTTGTGACGGTTCAGCCGAAAGAGGAAATGTCGGCTCTTACGGCTGAACAGGGCTTGCTTTGTATGGTGCTTGGCATAAAAAAGCTTTTTGTGCTGTCGCATATTAATAAAAGCCTTGGAGCTGAACGGGAGCTTGTCGGGGTGGAACGTGGACGGATTAAAAGGCCGGATGACGTCAGTGTGATAAAGCCAAAACGCCGCAGTGTTTTTTCGTTTGTGCTTGCACCGCTTTTGCTGCTTGTGCTGTCCGTTGCAGGTGCGCTGTATTTTGAGCAAATCGGAAGAATAGTTACGGTGTCAGTCGTGATGAGTGTTGCTGTGCCGTTTTTGCTTTTGTGGACAATGTTCCGTGCTGCGGCATTTGAGCACAGCTTTATAAAAAAAGAAAATGACTGTGTTCTTGCGTGCAGCTACAGCGGCTTGCGCCTTGTGCAGATGAAAGTTGATAACGATAAAATAAATGCGATAGAGATAAGGCAGAACCCGTTCCAGAAAATATTCGGAAGCTGTAATGTAAGAATATATGCACACAACAGGCGAAAGCCTTTTACGGTGAAGAAGCTGAAAGCGGTAACAGAGTTTTGAGTTTTTAGTTTTGAGAATAGATGAATTTTGTAACAAGTTCTTGGCTCCATCTGATGAGGGAGCTGTCGGCGAAGCCGACTGAGGGAGAGAGTTCGCTGTGCTGAAACTATTCCGGACATTCATCGGTTCGAACTTCTCTCCTTCCGTCACGCACAGCGTGACACCTCCCTCATCAGAGGGAGGCGAGGATACTGTCTGACTTTTCTTAATTCAAAGAGCCGCTTGCGGCGACAACCGGTTCGTTTCTCACTGATATCTTCGTTTGGGCGCTAAACAAAAAGGGCTGCGAGTGCAGCCCTTGATTTATACGGTTATTAATTTCTGTTGTTTCTGCCGTTGCTTCTGTGGTTGTTTCTTCTGTCACCTTGCGGACGTCTTGGCTCAACGTCGTTTTCCGGGGTCATACCCTCAACCTCAATGAGAGCTTCTCTTCTTGAAAGATTGAGTCTGCCCTTGTCGTCAATTTCGAGAACCTTAACCATAATGATGTCGCCTACGTTTACAACGTCGGTAACCTTTTCTGTCCTCTTGACGTCAAGCTGAGAAATGTGGCACAAGCCCTCTTTGCCCGGAGCGATTTCAACAAATGCGCCGAAGTCCATAAGTCTTGTTACCTTGCCCTTGAAGATTGCGCCCGGCTCGGGATCCTTTGCGATTGTATCAATAATATCAAGAGCTCGCTGACAGTTTTCACGGTCAAGACCGCTGATGAATACATGGCCGTCCTCTTCGATGTCAACCTTAACCTCGCACTCAGCCTGGATTTCCTTGATAACCTTGCCACTCTTGCCGATAACCTCGCTGATTTTGTCAACAGGGATAAGGGTTGAGAGCATTTTCGGGGCATACTTTGAAAGCTCCTCTCTCGGCTCGGGAATAGCCTTGAGCATTATTTCATCAAGAATATAGATTCTTGCCTTGTGTGTCTTTTCAAGAGCCTCTTTTACCATTTCAGGTGTAAGACCGTTTATCTTTAAGTCCATCTGGATTGCCGTGATGCCCTCATGAGTACCTGCAACCTTGAAGTCCATATCGCCGAAGAAGTCCTCAAGCCCCTGAATGTCAACCATTGTCATCCAGCGTTCGCCCTCTGTGATAAGACCGCAGGAGATACCTGCAACAGGCGCTTTAATCGGCACGCCTGCATCCATAAGAGCAAGTGTAGAGCCGCAGATTGAGCCCTGTGAGGTTGAGCCGTTGGAGGAAACAACCTCTGATACAACTCTGATAGCATACGGGAATTCCTCAACAGACGGAATAACGGGAACAAGTGCTCTTTCTGCAAGTGCGCCGTGACCGATTTCACGTCTGCCCGGACCTCTGCTCGGGCGAGTTTCGCCTACTGAGTATGACGGGAAGTTGTAGTGGTGCATATAGCGCTTTGTTTCCTCCTCGTCAATGCCGTCGAGAAGCTGCTGGTCGCTTATCGGACCGAGAGTTGCAACAGAGAGAACCTGTGTCTGACCTCTTGTGAAAAGACCTGAACCGTGAGTTCTCGGAAGAATAGATGTTTCAGCGGCAAGAGGACGGATTTCGTTCATACCTCTGCCGTCAACACGCTTCTGCTCATCCAGCAGCCAGCGGCGAACAACAAACTTCTGTGTTTTGTAAAGGCACTCGTCAATCTTAGCCTCACTGTCCGGATAAATCTCGTCAAACTTGGCGTGAACGTCCTCGTATATCGGTGAAAGTCTTGCGTCACGAACCTTTTTGTCGTCTGTGTCAAGAGCAACCTTGATATCCTCAATAGCATATTCCTTGATAGCCTCAAACATATCGTGGTCAGGCTCGTTGCTCGGATAGGTGAACTTCGGCTTGCCGATTTCAGCCTGAATACCTTTGATGAACTCGATGATATGCTGGTTAGCCTCGTGACCTGCCATAATGCCGTTAAACATTACTTCGTCGCTAACGCCGTTTGCGCCTGCCTCAATCATAGCAATGCGGCTGTCGGTTGATGCAACGGTAACAGCCATTTCTGATTTTTCTTTCTCAGCGGAGGTCGGGTTGATTACATATTCGCCGTCAACAAGACCAACGCTTACGCCCGAAATCGGGCCATTCCACGGAATATCGGAAATGCTCAGCGCAATTGATGTGCCGACCATTGCGGCAATTTCGGGTGAGCAGTCCGGGTCAACAGACATAACCGTGCAGACAACCGAGCAGTCGTTTCTCATATCCTTGGGGAAGAGAGGACGAATCGGGCGGTCAATAACACGGGAAACAAGAATAGCCTTGTCGGACGGTCTGCCCTCTCTCTTAAGGAAAGAGCCTGGAATTTTGCCGACTGAATAGAGCTTTTCTTCAAAGTCAACCGAAAGCGGGAAAAAGTCGATGCCGTCACGCGGCTTTTCTGATGCTGTAACGGCGACATTTACAACTGTTTCGCCGTAACGGATAAGACAGCTGCCGTTGGCAAGCTGTGCGATTTTGCCGGTTTCTACAACGAGCGGACGTCCGGCAAAATCAGTTTTAAAAACCTTATAGTTTTCAAACATTAGAATTCCTCCTGTAATGGTTATAATATATTTTACAGGGAGCACCGCTTAGCAATAAAACAAGGGTTCAGTATGATAAGCCGATGTTTCACTGCTAACCGGGTGCCGCCGAAAATCAGATTAACGGGCTGTCCCTGTAATAATTGAAATTAGACGAACAGGGCAGACGACAAAGAGCCGACTGCCCTGAAAAAGGCTATTATTTACGAATACCGAGTCTTGAAATGATTGAACGGTATCTCTCGATGTCAACCTTTGTGAGGTAGTTGAGAAGGCTTCTTCTCTGACCAACCATCTTAAGAAGACCTCTTCTTGAGTGATGGTCCTTCTTGTGAACCTTGAGGTGCTCTGTAAGGTCGTTGATTCTCTTTGTGAGAAGTGCAATCTGAACCTCGGGAGAGCCTGTGTCGCCCTCGTGTGTAGCGTATTCAGCCATTATAGCCTGCTTTTCTTCTTTAAGCATTTGTATTCCACCTTTTTAATATTTCGCCGTCAGCTCAGGTTAAGGTCGGTGAATCCCGATGGGCATACGCCAAAATCCGAACAGCGGCGTTCAATTTGAGATTATATCACATTATTGCGGATTTGTAAAGCGTTAATTGAAGAGTTAAGAGTGGAGAGTTAAGAGTGGAAACGAGGTTGTAGGGAACAGGCTTGCCTGTTCCGGTTCGAACCGCAGAATGTTTACCCTATTCTGATTTTGTTTAAAATCGTTGTATCTGCACCTATCCCGGAACGGTCAAGACCGTTCCCTACGAACTTACAGCCTTGTTGCGAGTTAATTCTTAATTCAAGAGCCGCTTGCGGCGACAACATTCTCTTCACTCTCCACCATGCGGCTTCGCCGCAAATTGTTGTCAACAGCACAATATTGTGTTAAACTGATTTTATAAAGAAAGAGCGTCCAAGGTTTATTATTTCAAAGCCTTAGCCAAAAATAAGGAGCAATATATGGAACTTTATGAAAACGAAGAAATCAGACAGCAGGCCTTGCTTGTTGCGGTTGATACGGGCGAATATGATGCGCGGTCGTCTATGGCGGAGCTTTATGAGCTTGCGAAAACAGCAGGTGCAGACGTGCTGTCGCATATTATTCAGAAAAGAGAAGCGGTCAAGACGGCAACCTGCGTGGGCAGCGGCTGTCTTGAGGAAATTGCGGATTACTGCAAAAACAATGAGGTTGATTTGATTATCTTTGACCGTGAGCTTACCCCCACACAGATAAGAAATATTGAGGATATAACAGATGTAAGGGTCATTGACCGCACGATGCTTATTCTTGATATTTTTGCTCAGAGGGCGAGGTCAAAGGAGGGTAAGCTTCAGGTTGAGCTTGCACAGCTTAAATATATGCTGCCGAGGCTTACCGGCAAGGGTACGGCAATGTCGAGGCTGGGCGGCGGCATAGGTACAAGAGGACCGGGTGAAACAAAGCTTGAAACCGACAAACGTCATATCCGCACAAAGATGGAGAAGATAAAGGAGCGGCTGAGAGAATCGGAAAACCACCGTGAGCAGCTGAAAAAACGCAGAAAAAAGGACGGTGTTATAACGGTTGCGATTGTCGGCTACACCAACGCCGGCAAATCTACACTTATGAATTATCTGACAGATGCCGGTGTGCTTGCGCAGGACAAGCTTTTCGCAACGCTTGACCCTACCTCAAGGGCGTTAAAGCTGCCGAGCGGCGTTACCGTTATGCTGATTGACACGGTAGGACTTGTTCGCAGACTGCCGCACCATCTTGTTGAGGCGTTTAAGTCAACGCTTGAGGAAGCGGCTCAGGCTGACATTATATTAAATGTATGTGACGCATCGTCAGAGGAAGCGTCAATCCACCTTGAGGTAACGCAGAGCCTGCTTGAGTCGCTCGGCTGCAGCGGCTCGCCGATAATACCCGTGCTTAACAAGTGCGACAAGGTGCAGGGGCTTGACGATATACCTATAATAGGCAGCAGTGTAAGAATAAGCGCAAAAACAGGTCAGGGAGTTGACCGCCTGCTTGAGGTGATTGATGAGAACCTGCCCGTCAGAATGAAAAGAGGGAAATTCCTTTTGCCGTTTGATAAGGTGGGCTTGTCGTCCGACATACGCCGTGACGGGAATCTTTTATCTGAAAAATATACTGAAAACGGGCTTGAAATTGAGGCTACGGTTGATGAGTTTATGTATGAAAAATTAAAAAAATACGAGCTGTGATGAAATTGTACAAAAAAACTATTGATTTTTCGTTTTGTTTGTGATATTATATAGTTGAAACAAGAGAGGAGTGATTCCAATGAAAAATTCAGCAAGTATTTGTAGAATTTTGGTTTTCACTTTGGCTTTAATTATGACTTTTTCGCTTTGCTCCTGCACTGTTTCTGTTTCGTCATCTTCCGGCTCAGAATCACAGACAAGCAACAACGAATCTTTTAATTTTGTTGAAAAGTACGAATTTCAGGATATTTCGGTTGATTCAATAACCGCCGTTGTAGGAAATAAGGGCGGTGTGAGCGCACAGATTGATGATGATCAATCGGACAGTATGCGCAGCAGCTATAAATACAGTGATTTGACTGACAGCGACATAAAAGCCTATGGCGAATATTTGTTGCAAAACGGTTTTGAGGAGATTCAGACAAATGTCTTTTCAAAATCCACGCAGGCAGGTGCTACGATGAAGATTACTCTTGATGGCAACAGTGTTGTTGTTGAGGGCGAAATTATCAAGCAATCGTAACACGGACTGACAGCTTTGTCAGTGCGGCAGAAAGCGAGTCTGCTTTATTAACTTTGACTTTTTCTTAATATTTTTCCCCTTTGACAATCAATACAAAAACTCCGTACGCATTGTGTGTACGGAGTTTTTGTATATCAGGAATTAGGAAAACACTGAATAAATCACGCTTAAAAGCTGTTTGCACATCTTGCTTGCATATTTTCCGTCAGCCTGACCAAAAAATCCTCGTAATGCGACAGCATTACTGCGGTTTATTTGTCCAACCTGACGAAAAATCTGACGGCGCAATATGCACAAACAATTTAATCAGTGTTTCCTTAACAAAAAATAAAAAAGGGATGGAAAGCTCCATCCCCGTGTCGGTTAACAATTTACATAATTAACATTCTTCAAGATTTTGTCAATCAGCAAAAATAAACGTCCATTTTTTTGCCTGTAGGCTCGCCGTTTACTACAAAGTAAGCTGCGCTCTCGTTCGGCTGTACATATACTTCAAGGCTTTTGATTTCGTCATTGCCGCCGTTTGCCTTGTATGTAGCCTTTACGTTCTCAACGATTTCGTCAACCGGAACCTTTGCACCGTTGAACTCGATATATACCTTTGCTTCTACTGCCTTTGCAGCAGCTTTCTTAGCAGCAGGCTTCTTTGCAGGAGCTGCTTTTTCTTCTGTCTTTGCAGCAGTTGTCTTTGCAGCTGCTGTCTTTGTTGTTTTAGCTGCTGTTGCTTTAGTTTCTGCCTTTGCTGTCTTTGCAGCAGTTGTCTTTTTTTCCTCTGTAGCTGTTGTTTTCTTTATTGCCATGGTAGTTGCCTTCCTTTCTTGTGCGGTAAGTGCGTAAGTGCTCTTGTCTAACCGACTATGTGAAGTATTATATTCTCCTTTTGTTAGTCTGTCAAATTAAAATTCACATAAATTTAAAAATTGGAAAATTTTCTGTTTGTCATACAATAAAAAAGTTTTTTGCGCCTGCTAATTTATTTAATTTACCAATAAAAAATCGCAGTTTTATCGGTGAGTATTGCATAGCTTGAGTAAGAAATTTTGTTCAAGCATACGAATTTCCCGATTTTTAGATGTGGTATTACACAAAGCAGGCGAGAATGTTTTGTTGAAAAAAACCATAGAATTCCGTCGCCGGATGCGGAAAAACCAGGTTATCTTTTGTAGAACAGATTAACTACAATCTGCCTTGATAAGTACGGCTTCATAGCCAGCAGGAATTTTTCGTTCGGAGTAAACAGAAGAACACTTCTGCCGTATTTTTCGGTGGTGATTACTGCGGCGTAGGTTTTGTAATCCGGACTGTCAGCACCGCAGGCGCTGAAAATATGGCTGAACATTCGTGTGTCGAAGTCCCTGTTGTCATATTCGTAAAGCTCCTCAATTTTTGAAGCTTCAAAGCTTACAATGCCTTTGCGCTTGCGCTTTGACATTATCTTTGAAATTGTTATGCTGCCGCTGACAATGCTGTATTCATATTCCACCTTAAGATTTGAAAAAACATACCACGCAACATATATTCCGCCGAGCAGCAGGAAAAAGCCGATCATTAAAAAGTAAAAATTAATAAGAGGTGCAAGAAAAAAGCAAATAACCGGCAGAAGCACTACAATTGTAATTGTAAGCAGCTTGACCATCAGATCCTTTTTTTCTTTTTTCTTTTTTACAACCTGTTCAACCATTGCGTCCATTGCTTTACCGTCCTTGTTCTATAATTTGCATAGTATTGCTCAAGAGTTTGTGCTGTTGGCAATACATAAGCATAATATCACAAAACCAAGTGTAACACAACAAATTTACGATAAAACTATTGCAATTTTGTTAAATCAATGTTATATTAGTTTACGAAATTCAAACGCAGTGATAAAGGAAGTAGCCGCCGGATACAGCGTGGGCAGAGAGAGAGCAACAAAGGCTGTGATTGCTCTTGCGCGCTTGGGTAGGTGAAGTTCCCTTTTGAGCGGTGCGGCTCAACGCATTTTTTGCAAGTAGGCTGCAACGGCAGGCACCGTTATATGCCGCAGGAGTGTTTGCTCTTTGGCAAAAATCAGGGTGGTACCGCGGATTTCCGTCCCTGCGTAGTTTTACGCAGGGATTTTATTTTTTTCAGGAGGTATTTTATGGAAGACAAAATAATCAGCTTAAAACAAGAGCTTGAACAGCAGCTTTCAAAGGTTTCTGAGCTTGCCGATATTGAAAAGGTGAGGGTTGCTTTTCTTGGAAAGAAGGGCAGCATTACTGCACTGCTTAAGTGTATGAAGGATTTAAGCCACGAGCAGAGAAAGACCCTCGGCGCAGAGATTAACAAGCTTAAGAACTTTGCAGGCGAGAAAATTGACGAAAAGGTGACGCAGCTTAAGGAAAAGGAAATAGAAAAGGAAATTGCCGCGATGCCTCAGTTTGACGTTTCTACGCCGATAAATGTGCCCAGAGGCTCTTATCATCCGATAACGCTTGTGCAAAGACAGTGCGAGGCTATCTTTAAGTCGATGGGCTTTACCGTTGAGGATTATCCCGAGGTTGTAACGGACTATGAGTGCTTTGAATCGCTCAATATTCCGAAGCATCACCCGGCAAGAGATATGCAGGATACATACTATCTTGAGAACGGTCAGCTTTTAAAGTCGCAGACATCGGCGGCGCAGAACGCAATTCTGAAAAAATACGGCAAGAACCTTATTGAAAACGATATTCCGATAAAGGCGATTTTCCCCGGAAGATGCTTCAGAAACGAGGCGACCGATGCGTGTCACGAAAACACCTTCTTCCAGATGGAGGGCGTTATGGTTGACAAGGACATATCAATATCAAACCTTATTTTCTTTATGAAAACAATGCTTTCAGAGGTGTTCCAAAAGGAAATCAAGGTTCGCCTTCGTCCGGGCTTCTTCCCGTTCGTTGAACCGGGCTTTGAGCTTGACATAAGCTGCCTTATCTGCGGCGGCGACGGCTGTCCGTCCTGCAAGCACAGCGGCTGGCTTGAGCTTTGCCCGTGCGGTATGATTCACCCGAATGTGTTGAGAGAGGGCGGAATTGACCCCGAGAAATACACCGGCTTTGCATTTGGTCTTGGTCTTACAAGACTTGCGATGATGAAGTACGGAATTAAGGATATCAGAGATTTGAACAGCGGAAGTCTTAAGTCGCTTTCACAGTTTACGGACGATGAATAAGGGAGGGGAATAATTATGTTTTTATCTATGAATTGGATTCAGGACTTTGTTGACCTGAGCGGTCTTGACAAGCTTGAGCTTATACACAGGTTTTCTCTTTCTACCGCAGAGGTTGAAAACGAGATTTTCTTCAAGGGTGCAGATCTGAGCGGCATTGTTGTTGCCGAGATTAAGTCCGTTGAAAATCACCCGGACTCAAAAAAGCTGCATCTTCTTAAGGTTGACGCAGGCGACAGTGAGCTGACCGACGTTGTATGCGGTGCGCCTAACGTAAGAGTTGGTATGAAAACTGCATTTGCAAAGGTCGGAGCAAAGCTTGGCGAAATTACAATTTCACCGCGTCCGCTTGCCGGCTATACATCATACGGTATGTGCTGCAGTGAAGCCGAAATCGGCATAAGCGACGACCATTCGGGAATTATGGAGATAACAGACGACGCTCCTAACGGTACTGATATTAAAGAGCTTTATCAGATTGACGATATTGTTTTTGAGGTTGACAACAAGTCGCTGACAAACCGCCCCGACCTGTGGGGTCACTACGGCATTGCAAGAGAGTTTGCTGCACTTTCAGGCAGACCGCTCAAGCCGCTTGAGGTTGAGGATTTGTCGGCTTACAACGAGCTTGCAAAAATTGATATGAAAATCGAGGACCCGCTGTGCCAGAGATACAGCTGTCTGCAGGTTGAAAATATCAAGAGAAACGTAAGCCCTGTTAATATGAGAATAAGGCTTTATTACTGCGGTATGAGAAAGATAAACTTCCTTGCCGACCTCACAAATTACCTTATGCTTGAAATGGGTCAGCCGATGCACGCTTTTGATTCACGCAAGGTTGAGAAAATAAGAATCAAGAGATTTGCCGAGCCGTTTGTGTTCCGCACCCTCGACGGCGTTGACAGAAATATTGACGAAAACACTCTGATGATCTGCAACGGCGACACTCCTGTTGCTATAGCAGGAATTATGGGCGGACTTGACTCCGAGATTGTTGATGATACAACAACCCTGACTCTTGAATCGGCAACCTTCAATGCGGTTTCGATAAGAAAGTCAACCGTCCGTCTTTCACACAGAACCGACGCGTCTATCAGATATGAAAAGTGCCTCGACCCCGAGATGACAACTGTTGCAATCGGCAGATTTGTAAAGCTGCTTAAAACCTATGACAGCGGTGTTCAGGTTGTGTCAAGCCTTACGGATGAATATGCATTTAAGTATGACAAGGTAATGCTTGAATTTAACAAGGCGTTTGTTGACCGCTACACCGGTATTGAGATTGACAACGCTACAATAGTAAAAACTCTTGAAAGCCTCGGCTTTGGCGTTGAGCTTAATGGCGATGATTTCAAGGTTTCTGTTCCATCGTGGAGAGCCACAAAGGACGTTACGATAAAGGCGGATATCATTGAAGAGATAACAAGAATTTACGGCTATGACAATTTCGACATCAATACGACCCGTTCGCCGCTTTATCCTGTAAGAGTTGACGCCGTGAAGAGCGCCGAGGAAAGAATGAAGGATATTCTTGTCAAGAGATATAATCTTCATGAGGTTCACTCTTATGTATGGGCATATACCGACGAGCTGAAGACGCTGGGTATTCCTGTTGAGGATAATATCAGGCTTGCAAACGCAACAAACCCGAACATTGAAACAATCAGAAATTCTATCATTCCGACCCAGCTTTGCCAGATCAGGACAAATGTGTCATATGCCGCTGATTTCGGAATTTTTGAAATCGGCAGAGTTGTTGAAGGCGTTGATGAAAACAACCTTTGCATAGAGAAAAAGAAGCTTGCCGTTACTCTGTTCAGCAAGACAAAGGACATTAAGACATTGTATCTTGAGTTAAGAGATATGCTTGCAGTCACGGTTGATGATATTAAGCACACAGAGCTGTCGTTTAGGGCTTGCGGTCCGAAACACAGTTATGTTCACCCGGTGAACTGCAACGATATTGTTATGAACGGCCATGTGATCGGCTCAATGGGTATAGTTCATCCTCTTATCGGCAAGAAGATTGACAAAAAGGCAAGTATTGTGTTTGCGGAGCTTGATGTTAACAGCATTGCAAATGCAAAGAACCTGAGTATTTCATATGAGGAGCCGTCAAAGTTCCCGCCGATAGATTACGATCTCAGCCTTGAAATTCCGGACGGCGTGTTCTTTGAAAATCTCAAGAGCTGCTGGGAAAACGCTGGCGAGATTCTGAGGAATACAAAGATTGTCGATACGTATGACAGCGAAACGGTTCACAGCATTACGGTGCGCTTTGAGTTCTCATCAAGCGAAAGAACGCTGTCGTCTGCCGAGGTTCAGCAGATTATGGATGGCATTATCTCAAAGCTTTCTGATATAGGAGTTAAGCTGAGATAATAGCGGCAAAGCCGCAGTGAAGAGTGAAGAGAGAAAAGAGAAGAGAATTGGCAGTCGCCGCTATACGGCTCTGATTTAATAAATACCCGTAACGAGTTCTTCTTAATTCAAAGAGCCGCTTGCGGCGACAACATTCTCTCCACTCTCAACTCTCCACTCTACTTAAAAAATTCCATAAAATACTTGTGTTTTTTACGGAAAAAGATTATAATAATTTTATATGAGAAAAAGCTTGGAGGTGGTTTTGCGATGTACAGTAAAACAATGGTTTTTTCACTGGGCGGTGAAAAGGACGAGGAAATTAAAAGAGCATTGACAACTGTATATGATGCGCTTAAGGAAAAGGGATATAACCCGATAAATCAGATTGTGGGGTATATTCTTTCGGAGGACCCGACCTATATCACCACCTACAACAACGCCCGCAATATTATCAGCAAGATTGACAGGGACGATTTGCTAGAAACTCTTGTTAAATCGTTCTTGAATAAGTGATAATAGAGATTTATGACCGTTCAACTGTTTTTCGGTTGAACGGTTGTTTTTTGCGATAAAAAAGGCTTAAGAAAGCGCAGTGCAATCTGCTTTCTTAAGCCATAATTTTTAGGTTTGCGACCAGACCTGTAAGCCGGGTTCTGTCGAGAACAGCCATCTATCTTGGCAGACCGTTGCCGAATCTGCTCAACGCCACCTCCTAAGACGCGCAAGGCTCGCATAATGTCTTCCACGGTGTTGCTCCGAATAGGGTTTACATGGCCGCTGCGTCTCCGCAGCGCCGGTGAGCTCTTACCTCGCCTTTCCATCCTTACCCTTGCGGGCGGTTTATTTCTGTTGCACTTTCCCTGGGGTCACCCCCGGCGGCCGTTAGCCGTTATTCTTGCCTTGAGGAGCCCGGACTTTCCTCGGGCAGCAGCTTTCGCATCTGTCCGCAGCTGTTCAGTCTGCTCGCATAGCTTATTGTAATATATTGCGGCGGCAAAGTCAAATCTATTAGTTCAAGAGTGAAGTTTTGAGAGTGGAGAGTGGAGAGAATGCATAATTCATAATGCATAATGCAGAATTAAAGAATACCCGAAACGAGTTTGTAGGGAACGGTCAAGACCGTTCCCTACGAACTCACATACTTGTTGCGAAATTTCTCTTAACTCTAACTCTCAAATTTATATTGCCCTTTGGTGATATTTGGTATATACTCTTATAGGATTATTTTTAACGATGAAAGGATTTGTTATTATGGATATAAGGGAAGAATCACTTCAGAAGCATTACGAATGGAACGGCAAAATTGAGGTTGTGTCAAAGGTCAAGATCAATAATTCAAAGGATTTGTCGCTTGCATACACTCCCGGTGTTGCTCAGCCGTGCCTTGAGATTCAGAAGGATTATGAAAAGTCATTTCAGCTTACAAGAAGAAATAATCTTGTTGCGGTTATAACAGACGGCACTGCGGTGCTCGGTCTCGGCGATATAGGCCCTGAGGCAGGTATGCCTGTTATGGAGGGCAAATGTGCACTGTTCAAGGAATTTGCCGACGTTGACGCATTCCCGATTTGCGTGCGCTCAAAGAATGTGGAGGACATTGTAAAAACGGTTTACCTTATAAGCGGCAGCTTCGGCGGTATCAATCTTGAGGATATTTCTGCTCCGAGATGCTTTGAAATTGAAAGACAGCTTAAGGAAATCTGCGATATCCCCGTTTTTCACGATGACCAGCACGGTACGGCGGTTGTTGTTGCGGCGGCGCTTATCAATGCGCTTAAGGTTGTCGGCAAGAAAATTGACGAAATCAAGGTTGTTATCAACGGTGCGGGCTCGGCAGGAATTGCAATCGGTAAGCATATGCTGAATATGGGTGTCAGGAATCTGATTATGGTTGACCGTTTCGGCGTTATCTGCGAGGGCATGGACGAGCTTAACAGCGAGCAGGCTTATATGGCGACTGTGACAAATAAAGAAAAAATCACGGGTACGCTTGCGGATGCAATCAAGGGCGCCGATATGTTCCTCGGCGTTTCGGCTCCCGGTGTGCTTAGCGATGAAATGATAAAAACTATGGCTGACAAGCCGATTGTATTTGCCATGGCGAACCCGACGCCGGAAATTATGCCCGACAAGGCTAAGGCGGCAGGTGCAGCGGTTGTAGGCACAGGCAGGTCTGACTTCCCGAACCAGATAAACAATGTTCTGGCATTCCCGGGAATTTTCAGAGGTGCGCTTGACTGCCGTGCAAAGGAAATCAACGAGGAGATGAAGGTTGCGGCTTCAATGGCGATTGCATCTCTTGTTGATGACGACAAGCTGAGTGCAGAGTATATTCTGCCGGAGGCGTTTGACCAGAGAATCGGCAAGGCTGTTGCCGAGGCTGTTGTTGAAGCGGCAAGAAGAACCGGAGTTGCGAGAATTTGAACATTTTTACCTGATTTAACAATTTGTTTTAATTATGTTTAGTGATAATTAATTTTGCTTTCAAATTTGTGTAATTAAAAGAGAATATTATTATGTTGTCGAAAGGAAAACGGCAAATAATAGTAACGAAAGAGCAGGTGCTGAAAATGAGCAGCGAATATAACGATAATTACGGAAATTTCAATTCTTTCAACAGCAATAACGGCGGTCAGGATAATAACACAAATTACGGAACATCCTATCAGAGTGACGGGGCGGAGAATATCTACAGCAGTTCTTCTGCTTATTCAGGAAGCGCAGCGCAGGATGAAAGCCGGACAACATCTGACAGCGGCGCTCAGGCATCAAGCGGATTTTTTGATGCGGACGGAAATTACCGCAGAAGATACACATCGACAGATCAGCCGGCAGGCGGATATGATGCGGGAGGATTTTCGAGCACTCAGTTCATTAACAATAATCAGCAGGTCAATAATCCGCAGGCAAACACAAACAATACAACGGCTCAGGGCGGATACTACACCACGCCGCAGAGCTATTACACGCCGACAGGCGATATGAACAGCAAAAAGAAAAAGAAGAAAGAAAAGAAAGGCAGCGGCAAGGGCGCAATGGCGGCGTTTGTTGCGGTGTGCATTGTTGGCTCAGGTGTGCTTGGCTTTGGCGGCGGAATGCTCGCAACCGGAATCGGCGGCGGTAGCAGCGGCAGCGGTGATATGCAGATACAGAAGGTGGTCGAAACCGTATCAACAAGCTCAAACAGCAGCGCAGTGATGTCCACAGAGGATATTGTATCAAAAACCGAGAACAGCGTTGTTGAGATTATAACCGAGTCGGTGCAGACGGGCAGCTATCTGAGAAACTATATTACGCAGGGTGCAGGCAGCGGCGTAATTGTAAGTGAAAACGGCTATATCGTAACAAATAACCATGTAATTGACGGGGCAAGCACCATAAAGGTAACCACCAAAGACGGAAAAAGCTATGACGCCACATTGGTGGGCACAGCGGCACCGACACTTGATATAGCTCTTATAAAGATTGACGCAACAGGTCTTACGCCTGCTACTATGGGCAACAGCGATGAGATCAAGGTCGGCGAAAAGGCGGTTGCAATCGGCAATCCTCTGGGTCAGCTCGGTGGAACTGTTACCGAGGGTATCGTGAGTGCGTTAAACCGTGATATATCAATCGACGGCGTGGTTATGAACCTAATGCAGACAAATGCAGAGATTAACCCGGGCAATTCGGGCGGCGGTCTTTTTGACGGACACGGCAACCTTATAGGTATTGTTGTTGCAAAGTCGGCGGCTGATGAAACCGAGGGACTGGGTTTTGTAATTCCGGTAAACGATGTTGCAAATGTCATAGGCGATCTTAAAAACTACGGATTTGTCAAGGGCGTTGTGGATACGGGTCTTTCACTGCTTGATATATCAAACTCACAGACCGCTATGATGTACGGCGTAAATGAAACGGGCGTATATATCCAGAGCATTGAAAAAGGCTCTGCCGCAGAAAGCGCAGGCCTGATGCGCGGTGACAGGATTGTCGCAATCAACGGCACAGAGGTAAACTCAAAATCGGAATTTGACGCCGCAATCAAGAAGTGCAGTGTCGGTGACGAGGTAACGGTAACCGTAAGCCGCAACGGTAAAAAGGTGGATATCAAGCTTGTTCTGGAGGAATATGAGCCTGACTCGGCAGATACCTCAAATGGCTTTAACGATGAAAATATAAACGGCGGCGGAAACAGCAACCGCCAAAGCGGAGGACTTGAAGACTTTTTCAACGAATTCTTCGGATAAATTATAAAGGAAACACTAAATAAATCATACCGAAAGCTGTTTGCATATTTTCCGATTAATCAGTGTTTTCCTTAAATAACGTCAGCGATAACCGTTCAACTTAGCTTGGACGGTTATTTTTATTCCGAAAATTAAAATACATTCTTTTATATTTGCCGAGTTTGTGATATATTATATAAAAGAATGCCTTTATTTTCCGGCTTTTGCCGTTTGTACTGGCTTAAAGCAATACTGATACCCGATAGAAAGCAGAAATTCTTTGCGGCCTGATTGCCGCAAGTATAAATCTGCTGTCTATCAGTAATTAGTATAAAAAGATTTCTGAAAGGAAAATTAAAATGGAACAAATGAAACGCTGCGAGCTTTGCCGCGGAATTTATTTAAACAGCGTCAAGGATGATCGCTTTAAATCCGGCAGAATATCAGTTAATTTGTCTGTACCGATTGCCAAAGAAACAGTTGCGCAAAATGCGCTTTTGATTCAGCTTCTTGGGCGCTGCTGCAAGGCGTATCCCGATTATATCAGCTTAAACCGTGAGGTCAGCAGGCTTTACGGTGCGGTGATTGGAACCGACTGTGTAAAGCTCGGCGATCTGCAGACCCTCACCTTGTCGGTGTCGGGACTTGATGACAGATATACACTTAATGGCGAGGTGCTGTCGGAGGAGCTTGCAAATCTGCTTTGCAAAATGCTTTTTGAGCCTAAGCTTGAGGGCGAAGCTTTTGCATCAGATGATGTTGAGCAGGAGCGCAGACAGCTTCTGGAGCTGATAGAGGCTGAGGCAAACGATAAACGCAGATATGCTGTAAAGCAGTGCATAGGAATGATGTGCCAAAACGACCCGTTTGGAATAAGCCGTGTCGGCACATACGATCAGGTTTGCTCGGTTACACCGCAGGATGTTTACAGGGCGTGGAAAAACGTGCTTGAAACAGCCGTTGTAAATATTGTTGTTGTGGGAAGACTTGACGATGAAGCAATAGGCGAAGCGTTCAAGGCTGAATTTCTTAAGCTTGAAAGAAATGCGGTTGAATGCGGCATAACGCCCTATGAATTTGACGGCGAGTTAAAACAGCTTGTTGAAACGCAGGAGGTAATGCAGTCAAAGCTTGTTATGGGCTTTAGCTGTAAAATAAGTGCAGGGGACGAGAGAGCCGACCACGCAAAGCTTATGACTCTTGTTCTGGGCGGCACGCCAAGCTCAAAGCTTTTTACAAATGTGCGCGAAAAAGAGAGCCTGTGCTATTACTGCGCGGCTAATTATAACCGCCAGAAGGGGATAATCCTTGTTGACAGCGGTGTTGAAAAGCAGAATATTGAAAAGGCGAAAAAAGAAATTTTAAATCAGCTTGAGCAGATAAAGCAGGGCAATATTACAGATTTTGAGATAAGTGCCGCAAAGCTTGCTGTTGGGGACAGCGCTGGAATGGTGACGGACAGCGTTTCGGGCATTGAAAAGTTTTATTCCTCACAGCTTTTTGAAAAGGAAATTCTGTCGCCGGAGCAGGCGGCGCAGAGGATTAATGCGGTGACAAAAGAGCAGATTGTCGAGGCGGCAAATTGTGTGGAGCTTGCGGCGGTTTATGTTCTGACCGACGGTAAGGAGGGTGAAGAATGAGTACAAATATAACGGAGATAAAGAACGACAGACTGAATGAAAAATACTTTAAAATCGACCACGAATCGGGGCTTACTGTTTATGTGTTCCCGAAGGAGGGTTATAAATCAACCTATGCAGTGTACGGAACAAACTTTGGTTCGGTGAACACACATTTTATTGCGAACGGCAAAGAGATAATATCGCCCGACGGCATTGCACATTATCTGGAGCATAAGCTTTTTGAAAGCGAGGACGGTGACGCATTTACAAAGTACGCAAAAACAGGTGCAAATGCAAACGCCTACACCTCGTTTGAAAAAACCTGCTATCTGTTTTCCTGTTCGACAAAGCTTGAGGAAAACCTGAGAATACTCCTTGGCTTTGTTCAGCATCCGTACTTTACCGATGAAACGGTGGCAAAGGAGCAGGGAATTATCGGGCAGGAGATAAGAATGTATGATGACGACCCCGACTGGAGAGTGATGTTCAACCTGCTTGGTGGAATGTACCACAATCACCCGGTAAAGGTTGATATAGCCGGAACGGTAGAAACGATTGCCGAAATTACACCGGCGAAGCTTTACGAGTGCTACAATAGCTTTTATACGCCGGAAAATATGGCGTTGTGCGTTGTGGGCAATGCTGGCGTTGACACGGTGATAAGGCTTGTTGACGAGCTTGTTAAGAAAAGTCAGGGCAGGCAGGTGGAGAGGATTTTCCCGGAAGAACCTTACGGTGTTGCAACGGATTATGTTGAGCAGACTCTGCCTGTTACCGTTCCGCTTTTTCAGCTCGGCTTCAAGGCGGACGGAAATGTAAAGCTTAATGAAAAGCAGACAGCTGCCTGTGAGGTTATGCTGATGACGCTTGCGTCAAATTATTCGCCGATGTATAAGGAGCTTATGGATAACGGACTTATAAACGAAAGCTTCGGATATGAACAGCTTGAGGGTCCGTATTATAACGGACTTTTGTTCAGCGGTGAGTCAAAAAATCCGAAAGCGGCGGCTGAGATAATAAAAAAGCACGTTTTAAACGCACTTCAAAACGGTCTTGATAAGGAAGATTTTGAAATAGCCAAAAAGGCGATTTACGCCGACTACGCATCATATCTGAACAGCGTAACCTCTATCGGCGGCGCACTGATAAGCTGTGCCTTTACCGGAAGAGAGCTGTTTAAAACCATTGAAGCAGTAGCGGAGCTTGAAATCGGGGACGCACAGGAGATGCTAAAGTTCCTGCTCGACCCGAACAACACAACGCTTTCGGTAATCAAGGGAGGACAGGAAGATGTATAATGTATCGTTTCCCGGTCTTGGAATTAACGATTTGCAGATTAATCCGATTGTCGTTTCGAGCGGCGGATTCAGGATAACCTGGTACGGCGTGATAATAGCAACAGGTCTTGTGCTTGCGATGATTTATGCTATGACAGTGTGCAAAAAACGCTACGGCATTGATTCGGACAAGCTGCTAAACTGCGTGATTGTCGGGCTGATAACGGCGATTGTCGGTGCAAGGCTTTATTATGTAGCCTTTGAATGGGATACCTACAGCAAGGATTTAAGCAAGATTTTCAGCATAAATGAGGGCGGTCTTGCAATATACGGCGGTCTTATCGGCGCTCTTATCGGAGGACTTATTGTTGCAAAGATATGCCGTGTGAATATTCCGGCTCTGCTCGACCTCGCGGTGCTCGGCTTTTTGATAGGTCAGGGAATAGGCAGATGGGGCAACTTCACAAATCAGGAGGCGTTCGGTACTCCGACCGATTTGCCCTGGGGTATGATAAGCGAAAACACAGGCGGTGTTAGCGTTCACCCGTGTTTCCTGTATGAAAGCCTGTGGTGTCTGCTCGGCTTTGTTCTGCTTCACTTCTTCAGCAAATATCTGAGAAAATATGACGGACAGGTTTTTCTTATGTATCTTGTGTGGTACGGTGCTGAAAGAATGGTTGTTGAGGGACTGCGTACAGACAGCCTGATGACGCCGATATTCAATCTGAGAGTGTCGCAGGTGCTGTCGGCTGTTCTGGTGGTTATCGGACTTGTGTTCCTGATAATAAACTTTATCCGCAAGAAGGACACGATAGACGTGCCTGTAAAGAGATTAGAGAGGAAGAAAGCGTAATGGCAAAGATTATAGACGGCAAGGCGGTTTCAGCCGCAGTAAAGGGGCAGGTCAAGGAGGAAACGGCACGACTGAAGGCTCAGGGCATAGTTCCGGGTCTGGCTGTTGTGATTGTCGGTGACGACCCTGCTTCAAGAGTATATGTAAACAACAAGAAAAAGGCGTGCGAGCTTGTCGGGTTTCACTCCGAGGAATATGCGCTCGGCGCAGAAACGACTCAGGAGGAGCTGATGGCTCTTGTTGAAAAGCTTAACAAAGACGACAGAATAAACGGAATCCTCGTTCAGCTTCCTCTGCCGAAACACCTTGACGACAAGGCTGTTATAGCGGCTATCGACCCGAAAAAGGACGTTGACGCATTCCACGCAGAGAATGTCGGCAAGATTATGATAGGCGACTACAAATTCCTGCCGTGTACTCCGGCAGGTGTTATGGAGCTGTTGGCAAGCGAGAACATTGAAATTGAGGGCAAAAGCTGCGTAGTGATAGGCAGAAGCAACATCGTCGGCAAGCCGATGGCTATGCTGCTGCTGCACAAGAACGGCACTGTTACAATCACGCACAGCAGAACAAAGAATCTTAAGGAGATCTGCCTTGGCGCTGATATTATTGTTGCGGCGGTTGGTATTCCTAAGTTTTTAAAGGGCGATATGGTCAAGGACGGCGCGGTTGTTATTGATGTCGGTATGGACAGGGACGAAAACGGCAAGCTGTGCGGTGATGTTGACTTTAACGAGGTCGAGAAAAAGGCAGGGTACATCACTCCTGTCCCCGGCGGTGTAGGTCCGATGACGATTGCGATGCTGATGAAAAACACGCTTATGGCGGCAAAGATTGCACACGGTCTTGCCTGACAGATAAATAATTTAAGCCGCAGCGGAATGAAGCTGCGGCTTTTGTGTCAACAGGAAAAATATACACACCATCCGTTACGAAAGGTGTGTATTCCTGTTTTTATTCATTTGCAAATTTTTCAATGGATGCTATAAATTCGCCCATTTCATCAAATACCACTTCGACAATAACAGACCAATTTATTCCCTCGTAATCATGCACTAATCTGTGCCTTAAACCTGAAACTACACTCCAAGGAATTTCAGGGTTTTGTTTTTTTAGTTCATTGCTGAGCTTATAAACCTGCTCGCCAATATTATATAAGGGAGTTGTTACTGCCCACTGGGAAAACTCATCGGTTAAAAGTAATTCTTTTGTAATATTATGTTTTTCTATCTGATTTTGCAGGGAGTTCCAAGTCCTGATGATTTTTTTAATTCGTTCTTTATCTGAAGTTATCATGCGATTTTTATACCCTCCCTGATGAGATTTTCATAAAACGGAGTTCCGGTATCAACCTCGCAAATTTCGAATGCATCGACATTTTTGCCTGTCATTTCACGGAGTTCTTCGGCAAACGCAAATATATTTGACTTTTTAAAATTCTTTCCGCCAAATACCACAACATCTACATCCGAGTCAGGAGTTTCATCTCCTCTTGCATAAGAGCCGAAAAGCAACGCATATTCGGCGTTATAACGTACAAGGAGTGTTCTTATGGCGTTTTCGATATCTGATCGTGTAGGCACAACAAACAACCCCTTTATATATTATCAAATGCTGAAATAAACAAGAAATCCGAACTATGTTCTCATAGCTCGGATTTTTTGTGGTCGAGGTGACAGGACTTGAACCTGCGGCTTCTTCGTCCCGAACGAAGCACTCTACCAAACTGAGCTACACCTCGAAATATAAAGCCCCGATTGTTCGGGGCTTGTTGGCTGCGGAACTAGGATTCGAACCCAGACAAACAGAGTCAGAGTCTGTCGTGCTACCCTTACACAATTCCGCATCACTGAACAGCAATATATATTATATCCGTTTTTTCGGAAAAGTCAAGCCTTTTTGCCGAATTTTTTTATTTGTTTTTATATTGCTGGTTTTGACGGCTGTGCTGATGGTTAATCGGCACAGCCGTTTTGGAATTATTCATTGAATAAATCGCTGTGAGAGCCTGTTCTTGATAGTGAAAGAACAAGTACATCGTCGATAATGCGGTATATCAGCAGCCAGTCCGGTTGGATATGACATTCTCTGTGACCTGTCCAGTTGCCGGACAAAGAATGGTCATAGTTTTTATCCGGCAGAGCTTCACCGTTTGCGAGTTTAATAATGATATCGTCGAGTAAATTCATCTTTAATCCACGCTTTTTTGCAAGCTTGTAATCTTTTTTAAATTGCGAAGTGTACTTAACGGTGTATTTCGTCATGAGTTCAAATCAGCCAGCAATTCATCCATATCTGTATATCCCTTGACAGTAGGGTCTTTGGCTATCCTTTCTGCCTCAAGCATAGCGGCTACTGTTTCGTGATTGGGAATTTCTGTTGTGATTTTAAAAGGGATACCACCCTCACGAAGTGATTGCCTGACAAAAATATTGAATGCCGTTGATAAATTCATACCCAGCTCAGAATAAAGCGATTCGGCAGCTGCCTTTAAATCAGTATCCATTCTTATACTGATATTGGTTGTTGTACCGGCCATAAAATCCTCTCCTTTTATTTTATATCTATATTATACGATGTTTGCACGAATAAATCAATACATTGCACAAATATAAGCAAAATTTTGCAAAATAATGAAACGGCTGTCTGCGCTTTTGGCAGACAGCCGTTCTCGGGGGAAGTTTGATTATGGGGTTTTAGTTAAGCTCAGGTTTCGCTTGGAGCTAAAGAAAAGGTGATAACAGGTTCAACGCCTGATTTCGGTCCGTCGGTGTATGGTCTTGCTTCACAGCCGATTAATATTTTTTCGTGTTGAATTGTGCCGTCATTGAATTTGACAGCTACATCAATCACGCTGTCTTTAAGCAGGTTGTTAAAGAATTTTACCTCTTCTTCAACATTCTGAACATCAGCAAATATAATATCGTGTTCATCGCTTGACAAATTCGTCAATCCTACAATATCAATGGCAAAATTATCGGACTCCTGATTGTCGTAGGCGAGAGTAAAGCTTGAATATTGTTTTATATATACTGTTTCACCGTTACGTGCTTTTGGAGAATGAGAGCCTACATTTAATGTGTCTTCAAGCTCTGTGCCTGAGAGCACAGGGTTGTTGTCAAGATAGGAAATTTGAAACGCACTATTGCTGATTGAATAGGTGACGGTATCAATGCTTGTACCCTCGCACTTTATCGGAAATACCGTGTTGTAATCAAAAACAGGCTCTCCGAAATCGCCGCCGTAGCTGTAATTCATAGCACCATCATCAAGTGCGATGCTTGCCGATTGCTCGTGCGTGATTTCTGCGGCATTGGCTGTGATGATAAAACCGTACTGCGGCTGTGTGCCGTCAGTGTTGCCTGTGGTGAGAATACCGCAGCCGAATATTGCGCCGAGCGTCAATGCAACGGCAAGTGATGCGGCGATAACGCCCTTGTATGCGTGTGACTTCTTCTTTGGTTTAAGCTCGGTAATGTTGCCTGCTTTTTCGTATGTTACTGCCGGTGAATCATACAAAGCCTTCGCTTTGCTGACTGCTTTTTGAGATGGTGTGGTTTTATTCAGTGCTTTTCTGTAAATGTCTTTCATAATAATATCCGCCTTTCTTAAGTAATGACTGAAGCTTCTTTCTGGCTCTTTGAAGCTTTGAGTTTACCGTGTTCTGCTTTTTGCCTAAGATTTGTGCAATTTCTGCTATGGTGTAGCCCTCGTAATAGTAAAGATAGATGATGTTTCTATCTTCCTCGGGCAGCTTGAATATTTCGTCCATAACGCCAAGCTCCTCGCTGTCGTAGCGTGCGGTTTGCTCGTCAAGCGTAACAGTGGTGCGGTATCTCGCCGATTTTTTGAAGTCAATGCATTTGTTCACCGTTACCTTTATAAGCCATGCCTTCATGTGAGCGCTGTCGCTGAATCCGGCGTTTGATTTTAAAAGTGAAAGAAAAACGTCCTGCATTATGTCTTCGGCGTCATAGCTGCTGCGCAGGTTCTGGTATGCGATACGATAAATCATATCGGAATATTCGTCTACAAGCTGTTCAAAGGCTTGTCTGCTTTGCGCAGGGGTTATCATCCTCATTCCTCCTTTCGGGCAAGCGGAGCAAAACAATACATCAAGGCGCCTGTTCGGCATTGTATTATCGCCTGCTCACCAATAAACACGAATCAGAAAGACGATTTAGTGCAATAAAAAAATAATAATGCAGAAAAATAATAATTTCAACTCCGTGATATATCGGTAAAGCAAGCCGAAGCCGGGATAAGGCTATATTCCGCTTACAGAAATCGGTAATGTATAATATAAAAGCTTGGAGTTTTTATTAAGGACGAAAAAAATGCACAAAAAAAAGCAGCATTTTAATGCGAAATGAAAAAAATAAATAAATATATTGCTTTTTTATCTTTGCTGTGATATCATATTGACGGAATGAGAGAATTGTTAAAATAACTTTAGTTTATTTTGCACAAATCGCCTCTTTCCGAGTAAAGATGCTGCTTTTCGCCTTTGCGGACAGCGGTTGGTTTGATAAGATGGTAAATCAAAAAGAAAGAAGGACAAACAATTATGCGCAGATTATCAAAAATCTTAGCTTTCGGCTTGGCTGCCTGCATGGCTGCAACAGCTTTTGTCGGATGCGGTTCAACAACATCAAGTTCAGGGTCAAGCTCAGAGGCACCGGCTGCTTCTGGCGACGCTGCAAAGGGTAAGGTTTATTACTTAAACTTTAAGCCGGAGCAGGACAAGCAGTGGCAGGAGCTTGCAAAGGCTTACACTGAGGAAACAGGCACAAAGGTAACTGTTCTTACAGCTGCTGAGGGCAAATATGAGGAGACTCTTACATCTGAGATGGATAAGGCAGACGCTCCGACATTGTTCCAGGTTAACGGTCCTGTAGGATATGCTAACTGGAAGGATTATTGCTATGACCTTGCAGCTTCAGACGTTTACAAGGAGCTTACAAGCGATGACTTTGCTCTTAAGGATGGCGACAAGGTTCCCGGCATTGCATATGTTATTGAAACATACGGCATTATCTACAACAAGACATTGCTCGACAAGTATTTTGCAGCTGACTTCGCTACAATCAAGAAGATTGACGACCTTAACAACTTCAATGCTCTTAAGACAGTAGCTGAAGAAATTCAGAAGAATAAGGACGCTCTCGGCGTTGACGGTGCATTCACATCAGCAGGTATGGACGGCTCTTCTGACTGGAGATTCAAGACTCACCTTGCTAATATGCCTATCTACTATGAATACAAGGATAAGGGCATTTCTGAGACAGACGCTATCGAGGGTACATACCTTGACAACTACAAGAACATCTGGGATCTCTACATAAACAACGCAACATGCGACAAGACTGAGCTTGCAAGCAAGACAGGTACTGACGCTGAAACAGAGTTCAAGACAGGCAAGGCTGTATTCTATCAGAACGGCACATGGGCTTATGATTCTGTAAAGAACGATGGCAAAGAAGGCCTTAAGGACGACGAGCTCGGTATGCTTCCGATTTACATCGGCGCTAAGGACGAAGAGAACCAGGGTCTTTGCACAGGTTCTGAGAACTACTGGTGTGTAAACTCAAAGGCTTCAGCAGACGACATCGCAGCAACACTTGAGTTCATGAAGTGGTGTGTAACAAGCGATAAGGGCACAAAGGCTCTTGCTGAGGATATGGGCTTTGTTATTCCGTTCAAGGCAGCTAAAGAAGCTACAAACCCGCTCGTTGCTATTGCTAACCAGTATGTAGCTGACGGCAAAACAGCAGTATCCTGGAACTTCTCATCAATTCCTTCTGAGAACTGGAAGAACGGTGTTGGCGCTGCTCTCACACAGTATGCTGCAGGCACAAGCGAATGGGATGCAGTTAAGACAGCATTTGTTGACGGCTGGAAAACAGAGTATGCAGCTGCTCATCAGGGCTAATCTTTAATTTATACGCTTAATCGGAAGGGAGCGGTAAAACGCTCCCTTTCTTGATGAATCCACAAAGGAGGGGTTCCTTTGACAAGAATTAAGAAAAGATATTTTCTTATATTCGTGTTGCCTACGTTGGCGGCTTTTGCAATAGGCTTTGTATATCCCTTTTTTCAGGGTATATATCTTTCATTCTGTAAATTCATAACAACAAGCGACGCTACGTTTGTCGGTTTTGACAACTATGTCAAGGCTTTTCAGGACGCTTCGTTTCTGAATGCGTTCTGGTTCACGGTTATGTTTGTTGTTGTTTCGGTTATTCTGATAAATGTTCTGGCTTTTGCCATTGCATATGTTTTAACGCTGGGTATAAGAGGAAGCAACGTTTTCAGAACAGTATTCTTTATGCCTAACCTTATCGGCGGTATTGTTCTCGGTTATATCTGGCAGCTTATTTTTGACGGTATTCTTAAGAACTTCGGAACTTCCATTGTTCTTAACGAAACCTTCGGCTTCTGGGGACTTGTTATTCTTATGTGTTGGCAGCAGGCAGGATATATGATGATAATTTACATAGCCGGTTTCCAGTCGATTCCGAATCATCTTTATGAGGCGGCAAGAATTGACGGCGCATCAAAGCCGAGAATCCTTACAAAGATTACAATTCCTATGATGGCTCCGTCAATTACAATTTGCACATTCCTTACACTTACAAACTCGTTCAAGCTGTTCGACCAGAACCTTGCGCTTACAAACGGTATGCCTATTGACTTTACGTCGGGTGTTGCCGTAAAGAAAACGCAGATGCTTGCACTTGATATTTACAACACCTTCTATGCAAATAATAACTTCAGAGGCGTAGGACAGGCAAAGGCGGTAGTATTCTTTGTTGTTGTTGCCGGCATTGCACTCCTTCAGCTTTACTTTACACGCAAGAGGGAGGTTCAGCAATAATGGATAACGCTAAAAAAATTGATAAAAGCGAATTTAAGGCGCCGAGAAAAACAGGAAAAATCGTTTTAAGCGTTGTGTTTTCGATAATTTCGGTTGTGTATATTATGCCGATTATCATTGTTCTGTTCAACTCCTTCAAGCTTAAGACCGCAATCAGTGCCGAGCCGTTTTCACTGCCTAACGGGGACACCTTTGTAGGCTTTGAAAACTTTATCAGAGGTATGGTTTCAGGAAACTATCCTTTCTGGAAGGCTGTTATTATCAGCCTGTTTATCACGGTTGCATCTGTTTTTGTAATTCTTCTGTTTACATCAATGACCGCATGGTATATTACAAGAGTAAACAGCATTGTATGCAAGATTATTTACTATTTCTGCATCTTCTCGATGATTGTTCCGTTCCAGATGGTTATGTTCACACTGTCTAAAACAGCGAACAACCTCAGTCTTAACACTCCGTGGGGTATCGTTATTGTTTATCTGGGCTTCGGTGCAGGACTGGCTATATTTATGTTCACGGGATTTGTCAAGTCTATTCCGCTTGAGATTGAGGAGTCGGCAAGCATTGACGGTGCCGGCCCTATAAGAACCTTCTTCAGCGTGGTTCTGCCGGTTATGAAGCCGACATTTATCTCGGTTGGTATTCTTGAAACAATGTGGGTATGGAACGACTATCTGCTGCCTTATCTTGTTCTTGACAAGAACGAGTACAGAACGATACCAATTCAGATTCAGTATCTCAACGGCAGCTACGGTCAGTCTGATATCGGTGCGATTATGGCGCTTATCGTTGTTAGCATAATTCCTATTATAATCTTCTATTTTGCTTGCCAGAAGCATATCATCAAGGGTATTGTTGCAGGCGCAGTAAAGGGATAAAAATTTTACAAAAAATTACTCCGGTCATTTGTATGACCGGAGTTTTTTTATACTAATTCCTGATAGAAAGTAGACTTATATTTGCGAGGATAATTTTTGCAAGACAAGGCGGAGGACGCCGCAAGGCTGACGCCTTGCAAGGACGACAACGCAGTATTGCGGAAATTAGACTGCAAAGATTGTCTACTTTTTATTAGGTATTAGTATTATAGTCTTTTATAGCTTTGTGCGGTATTCCATAAACTTATATTCATCGCATATCCGCATACATATTTTTCTTGTTTCCTCGTCTGCGCCGCAGTCAAGACAAACCACTTTCTCAATAGCGCCGCAGTAAACCCACATTGCTTTTGCGGCGGCGCTTCTTAATAGCAATTCTGCGTCCTTTGCTCCGCATTTTATCGGAACGAGTATTATAATGTTTTTGTCGTTTTTTGTCTTAAAAAGCCGGCAGATAAAAATGCGGATAAGCTCAATAAGTCCCACGACAGAAAGAAAAATAAAAACAATGTCCCAAAACGCCGACAGCATAACAGTCATCTCCACCGCATTTTTATCTGCCGAAATCATTATCGGCGGTCATTAAGGAAACACTGAATAAATAACGCTGAAAGCTGTTTGCACATCTTCCCCCATATTTTCCGTCAGCCTGACCAAAAAATCCTCGTAATGCGACAGCATTACTGCGGTTTATTTTTCCAACCTGACGAAAAATCTGTCGGTGCAATATGCACAAACGATTTAATCAGTATTTCCTTAATATATTATGATAAAATTAAAATATCGTGCGAATAAACGGCGGCGTAACGATAAAAATATAATCAGATAAAGCGTTTGCAGAAAGCTGTATTCTGAAAATGAATACAGCCGAGGACAGACTGCTTTGTCAAATTATTATGAGGTGACTTAAAATGGATAATACCTTTGCAAACAAGAGTATTCACTGTACCGTTTCACAATGCAAGTACAACAATACCAATGAAAACTACTGTTCACTTGACAGCATCAAGGTTGGCACACACGAGCCGAACCCGACTGTGCCGAAGTGCACCGACTGCGAATCGTTTGTAGTAAAATCAAGCTGCTGCTGAGTGAATAATTCCGAACGCTGATAAACAGTCAAACAGAATAATCGGTTTATTTGCGTTTGGTATGTAAGCCATAATGAAAATAAGATGTGGCAAAAAAAGCGCCTGTCCACTCAAATGGTGAACAGGCGCTGTTGCCTTGACTGGGAATAATACTATTTTACAACATTAAGATGCGGCAGGCGGATTCGCTGAATAAGCTGCTGGCAGGCAAACAATAAAGCGATGTTGACAGGCACTGTTATTGCGTTTGTTGTGACTCTGCCGAGGAACATTATCCATGGGTTAGAGATGTTATACATAATCAGTATGCTCACCGTTGTGATGCCAAGACTGCAAATAACCGCAACGGTAACGCAGGATAAAATCGTTCTGAAAATATTTGCCTTGTGCTTGTAAAGGAAAAGACCGGATATAAAGCCTACCATCATTTCGCTGAAGGTGATGCCGATGTTGAGCGGTCCTGTCGGCTTGACGATAAGCGTGACTATATCGCCGAGTCCGCCCACGATAGCACCCGGTATCGGCCCGAATATATACGAGCAGATGAACACCGGCAGGTGAGAGAAGGTTATGCGGTAGGTGTCACCGCCAACGCTTACAAAGCCAAGCACTACTCGCAGTGCAAGAAGTACGGCGCACAGAGTGAGGGCATAAATGCTCTTAAGCTCCAGTGCGGATTGTCTGATGTTTCTTAGTGTGGTCATAAAAAATCCTCCTTATTGTTGTTGTTACAATAGGAGGTCAATAAAAAATAAAAGCGGACAGAATATCTCTGCCCGCTATGATATCCTAAAGTAACAGCGGGATGCGAATTTTGTACCGCAGGAAATACCTTTTCGTCTGTTTGACAACTCCCCGTTCAAACAGCACTGTGCACCGATGGCGCCACGCACAAAATTCTACTCTGTATGTCGTTGTTCGACGAAAATATAATAGCAGAGTGCAGAGTGAATGTCAACTGCTGAAATTGAAAAATATATGACTTGCGGCTGAAACGCCGTAGATTGTCTTTGATTCCGGATATGTATGACGTTGAGAACGGCGAATTTACAGTATGTATATTTTGACGTTTTTTATAAAATGTCAAGAGGGCGAACAACGGGAAAATCGCATAATTTGGTTAAGATGATAAAAAATACCACGAGAAAATTGTGTGGTATTTTATACAGAAAAATTAAAATTTTGGTAAAAATATGATATAATAGAGATAACTGATTAGTTTCGGTTGAATGAAAAGAATTATACAAATTGTATTATGAGAGGAGAGCATGAATTATGAAAGTCAGAAGACTGTCAGCTATACTGCTTTCAGTAATAATGGCAGGCTCTGCAGTGGTTTCGACGGGCGCGGTTACTAAGGAGGATGTATCTTCCGGCTATACAAACCAAAGCAGCAGCTATGCCACATACTCGGGCAGAGATTTGGGAGCGAATTACTCGAAGGCTTCCACCACGTTCAAGGTGTGGGCGCCAAGTGCGTCAAGAGTAACGCTTAAAATGTATAAGACGGGTTCGGACGATGAAACGGGAGCCGGAGTAATAGGAACGAAGGATATGAGCAAGGACAGCTCGACCGGAGTGTGGTCCGTTACCGTAAGCGGAGATCTGAACGGCGTGTACTATACATATCTTGTGACTGTTGACGGTAAAACAAATGAAACGCAGGACGTATATTCAACGGCAACGGGCGTTAACGGCAACCGTTCAATGGTAGTTGACCTTGACTCGACAGATCCGCAGGGCTGGAGCGAGGATAAGCACGTTTTGTATGACGAGCAGACAGACGCAAATATCTGGGAGGTACAGATCAGAGATTTCTCTATTTCAGACACCTCGGGCGTCAGCGACGCTTATCAGGGCAAGTTCCTTGCTTTTACACAGGGCGGAACAAAGGTTAACGGCAGCGGCGATGTTTCGACCTGCGTTGATTACCTTGTAAAGCAGGGAGTAAAGTATGTTCATCTTAACCCGGTATATGACTACGGTTCTGTTGACGAAACAAAGCTTGACAAGCCGCAGTATAACTGGGGCTATGACCCTGTGAACTACAATGTACCTGATGGTTCATATTCTACAGACCCGTATAACGGCGAGGTGAGAATTAAAGAATTCAAGCAGATGGTTCAGGCTTTGCACGACAGAGGAATAGGCGTTATTATGGACGTTGTTTACAACCACACCTATTCAACCAGCTCCTGCTTTGAAAAAACCGTGCCGGGTTATTATTACAGAATGAGCGGCTCAACATTCCTCAACGGCTCCGGCTGCGGTAATGTAACGGCCTCTGATAAGACCATGTTCAGGAAGTATATGATTGACTCGGTTATGTACTGGGCACAGGAATATCATATTGACGGCTTCCGTTTTGACCTTATGGGTTGCCATGACGTAACAACAATGAATCAGATTCGTTCAAATCTTGATAAGCTTGACAAGAGAATCCTGATGTACGGCGAGCCGTGGATGGCTGACTGGAACGGAAACGGAATTTCATCGTCAAGCGCCTGCATTTCGGCTAATGCCGGCTCGGTAAGCGAAAGAGTTGCAATGTTCAGCGATAAGATAAGAAACGCTCTCAAGGGCGGCACGGACGATGCAACAACCGGTTACATTCAGGGCTCGACAACTGTAACGGGCGATATTGAGGCAGGTATGATGGGCGGAGCAAGCACAACATTCGGCAAATGGTCAAGACAGCCGTCACAATGTGTAACATATAACTCTGCGCACGACAACCTGACGCTCTGGGATAAGATAATGAAGTCGAACGGTTCGACGGATTATGACGGAACAAATTCGACCTTCCTTGCACAGAACAAGCTGTCGGCAGCAATTGTGCTGACATCACAGGGCATACCGTTTTATCTTGCAGGTGAGGAATTTGCAAGAACAAAATACGGTGATCACAACAGCTATAACGCGTCTGACTCGGTCAACAAGATTGACTGGAGCAGAATTTCAAAATATCAGAACCTTGTTGACTACTACAGGGGACTTATGCTGATAAGAGATTGCTATTCTCCGTTCAGCGACGGAACAACGACATCCGGCAACAGCACATATTTTGTTACAAACGGAAGTGCAATAGGCTACACAATTCAGAATAAAACGGCTAATGCCGCAAATGAATGGGGCACAGTTGCTGTGCTGACAAACAATACCTCTTCGGCTAAGAGCATAACACTTAAGGGTCAAAGCACACTGCCGACAAGCTGGGTTGTAGTTGCCAACGGCAACAAGGCGGGCCTTGAAAGCCTTGGAACAGTCAGCGGCTCAACCGTAAGCGTTCCGGCAAGAACAGCTATGATTCTGGTTGATGCAGCTAGCTTTAACAGCAAAAATATTCAGGAGCCTTCTTACTACACAATAACAACAAAGCACGTTAACAAGAACACAGGCGAGATTCTTAAAACAAGCGAGGCTACATATAAGCAGGGAACAACATACCGAACTTCTGCCGACAGCGATATACTGTTTGATTATATTTTAAGCGGTGATCCCGACGGCGAAACAACAGGAATAGTAAACGGCGACAAGACTATCACTTATTACTATGTTCCCGACAGTGTTCAGAGCTTCACTCTGACAACCAAGTTTGTTGATCAGAGTGGCAAAAGCGTTGCAACAGAGCAGACCAAGAAGCTTAAGAGCGGCAGTGAATATACAACGGATTTTGAGACTGTAACGGGATATGAGCTTGATACAACAAAGCTTCCGGGCAACGCAAGCGGCGTTATCAGTGCAAATACAACTGTAACTTATGTTTATAAGACTGCGTCTTATGATCCGCTTAAGATTCATTATTATAACTCCAACGGCTGGTCTAAGGTTTGTCTTTATTCATATGATGATTCAGGCACAGTTTCAAAGAATCTTTCAGGCGCATGGCCGGGCACTGCAATGACATCTGAAGGCTCAAGCTGGTACACATATCCTGAAATTGATGTTCAGTCAGCTAAGGCGTTGTTTACAAACGGTGCGTCATCTGGAACATTGCAGGAACCGGGCGCAAACCAGCCGGGATATGCAGTGAGCGGTGAGGTCTGGATTCAGAACAAGACAGTTTCGTTCAGTTCTAAGGTTGTAGTAAGCTATATCGACTCAAAGGGAAATAAGCTTGCGGATGACAAGATTATAACAGGCACTAAGGTAACATCCTCCGACACATATACAACCGAGGGACTTTCTTCTCAGACTTCTACTCCTGTTATTATCGGCAATGCAAGCGGTGCATGGAGCGTCGGAACAAAGAATGTAATTTATATTTACCCGGACGGTACAGTGGATCCGACAGACCCGACCGATCCGACAGACCCAACAGACCCGACCGACCCGGTAGAAACGCTTATTCTGGGCGACGTTAATCTTGATAACAAGGTTAATCTGCGTGATGCCATAACTATCCAGAAAATAATGGTTACAAACGGTAAGTTCAGCGACAAGCAGAAGTTAACGGGTGACGTTGACAAAAACGGTGAGGTCAACCTGCGTGACGCGATTTTTATTCAGAAATTTGCTTTGTCGATGCTGACTGACACAATGGGTATCGGAGAGCCGATATCCCAGAATCCGACAGATCCGACAAGTGCAACTGACCCGACTGATCCTACTGTTCCGCCGACAGACCCGACAACACCTACAGACCCGACTTCTGTATCGGATACTATAACGGTTTATTTCTCGAACAATTATTCATGGAGCAGCGTGAAGGCGTATATCTGGAATGCTGCAAGCGGTGAGTACGAGAGTGCATGGTCCGGCAAGGCGATGACATATGTCGGCAAGAATTCATACGGTGAAGCTATTTATAAGGTTGAGATTGATCTGAGCAAATACGATATGCTTATTTTCAATAATGAATCAGGTTATCAGACGACCGATATTGCTCTTGATAAGTCGATGGACGGAACAGGATTTTATCTGACCGGTGCGTCAGGAAACTCAATGTCATACGGAACATATACATTTGATTCGAGCAGTGTAGGTTGAATGCTGTGTTCAAGTAATGTGATTTAAATTGAAAACCTCAGGGCGGGGGAATATCCATTCTTGAGGTTTTTACTTCAAATAAAGGATAATGTGCATAAAATTTTCTTGCGGATTTGTTGTAATGTATGATTTTATCGGATGAAGCAGGAAAATCCTTGAGGTTTGCCAAATTTAACTATATAATATATTTGTTGCAATTTGCAAAAAAGTTAGGAGGATTTAATAATGGTGAAATTAAGCAAAAGACTTGTCAGTGCTGGTCTGGCGGCGGTTCTTGCCGTATCAACGATTGCTACGGTAGCGGCTGTAAACAGCAGTGATGTTTCATCGCAGACAGCAGCAGAAACAGTTGGCAAATATGCCACAAACCCAAACGGCACAGGCAAGAGAGCGACAATCACAATTGACGGTTCATTCAGCGACTGGTCGGACGATATGCTCATCGCACAGGGCGCAGGCTGGGACATAGCAAACAGGTATAAGGGTGCGCACGAAAACTGCGTGCTTGATGATTATGCTCTGTATGCTGCGTGGGATGATGACAACCTGTATGTTGCATGGCAGATGGTAAACACCACCGACACCTGGGCAAGAGAGGGCGACGGTCCGCTCTCTGACGGCGGACGAGTTCTTGACGTACCTCTTGCACTCGCACTCAGCATTAATCCAAGCAACACAAAGCTGAGTATGAAGAACACAAGCGGCGGCTCAATCTGGGGACAGAGAATGGGCTTCAGCTTTGACACGCACTGCGACACACTGCTTTTGATGAGCGGTAAGGTTGGACTTGGCACTCCGGCACTCTTCAAGGCTGCCGACGCACAGGGCAACACCTCTTATAGTGAGCCGTATTGCCTGAACTTCAAAAACAACGGAATTGAGTATGCTATGGCTGAGGGATTTATGCCGAGTCAGCTTTGGGCGCTTGACGGTGAGTCTTTGACTCCCGAAGAGGAAATTTACGGCGGAAAAGGTACATATGTTGATATGCTGACATTTGTATCAAGTGATGGAAAAACTCACAACACAAAATATGATTCATTCTACGAGATTAAGATTCCTTTCAAGGCTTTGGGCATTGACGCTTCATATCTTGAGAGCAACGGCATCGGCGTAATGCAGGTTGCAACACGCGGAGAGTCAGGTATCGATTGTATTCCGCACGACCCGTCAATGCTTGACAACGCATCGGGCAGCTATTCTGCTGATCCGTCAACCTCGCACGAGAAGGACGACGACGACGTTATTACGGTTCCGTTTGCAAGAGTTGGCGGCGGAGAAAGCCCGACCAACCCGACAGAGCCGACTGACCCGACAGAGCCGACTGACCCGACAGAGCCGACTGACCCGACAGGCCCTTCGCTTGTGCTTGGAGATGTAACATTAAACGGTAAAGTGGAGCTTGCCGATGCGATTATTATTCAGAAGAATCATCTTAAAGGCGTGCAGTTTACGGGTGACGCTCGTAAGTGTGCAGATGTTGACGGTAACGGAACAATAAATCTTCGCGATGCGATTCTGATTCAGAGATATGTTCTGGGACTTTTTTCAGGCAACACTTACGGTATAGGTGAATATATTTCCTGAGGAAATCATATAATATACTGATTTGCGTTAAATTGTTTTTTGCAATCCGGAATCTTCCGTCTGCTCAAACGGCAGGCGGAAGATTTTTTTGGAATAAAATCTTGACTTTGCACTTGTGTTCTGATAAAATAAACCTGTTATGTTCACAGGTCAGGTGCTATCATAGCGCAGATTTTTATAATCTGTTCCTTGCTCACTGATGTGAGCCTTAAAGTCCAGAAGGAGGTGCTTATCATGGCAGTAATCGGTTCTTATGAATCAGTAGTTGTTTTTTCAACAAAGCTTGGTGATGATGCTATTGCACAGCTTATTGAGAAGTTCAAGGCTTTGATTGAGAAGCACGCTACTCTTGAAAGTGTTGACGAGTGGGGCAAGAGAAGACTTGCTTATCTTATCAACAAAGAGTCTGAGGGTTATTATGTTCTCTTTAACTTCAAGAGCACAGCCGAGTTCCCGACAGAGCTTGACAGACGTTACAAGATTACAGACGGCGTTTTGCGTTCACTTATTATTAAAAAAGAAGAAGAATAATTGAGGATAAGATACGGGAAGGCGAGCGAAAGTTATGAACAAAGTAATTTTAATGGGCAGGTTGACAACTGACCCCGAGCTTAAAACAACGCCGAACGGAACCTCGGTGACAAGCTTCAGTCTTGCTGTTGACAGAAATTATGTCAAGCAGGGCGGAGAGCGCAAAACGGATTTTATCAACATTGTTGCATGGCGTCAAAGAGCAGAGTTCATTTGCAAGTATTTTTCAAAGGGACAGCTTATTGCGCTTGACGGTTCAATTGAGACCCGTTCTTATGTTGATAAAAACGGCAACAACCGCACAGCTTTTGAGGTTGTGGTCGAGAACGCATATTTTACGGGAGATAAGAGAAACTCGCAGCAGGGCGGATATCAGCAGTATCAGCAATATCAGCCGGCTTATCAGCAGAGTGCACCTGCGCCGATACCGCAGGAGCCTGCAAGTGCTTATTCAAGCGGCAGTGCCGGAGATTTTGAGGATATGCCTTTGGATGAGGATCTTCCGTTTTAATCAATTTAAATTTTACGCTTAGGCGTTATTCTGAAGTAAAGGAGCGATTTTACAATGGCTGACAGACCTGAGAGAGACAACCGCAGAGGCGGCCGTAAGGGTCGCAGAAAGGTTTGCACATTCTGTGTTGATAAGGTAGAAGACATAGATTACAAGGACATCGCAAAGCTTCGCCGTTTCCTTTCCGAAAGAGCAAAGATTCTTCCGAGAAGAGTAACAGGCACTTGCGCTTGCCACCAGAGAAAGCTCACAGTAGCTATCAAGCGTGCAAGACATCTTGCTTTGCTTCCGTACACAAGTGACTGATAAAAAATCACCCCGTACTTATGTACGGGGTTTTTTGTTGCCCAGTCCGAGAAAGGTGAGAACAGTATCCGATTTTATCAATAAAGAAACCTGCATTACGTTTGTGTGATGCAGGTTTTTTGTTTAAAACGTATAGTTTTTTACAGTGATTTCTTCATCGGAGGTGTAAAAACAAATTTTAAAAAAATGTGAATTTGCTTGTTCAACAAAATATAATTATGTATTTTATCTAAAATGACAGAGCTTGTAACAAAATGTTCAAAAACAAATAGAAAAGGTTGTGCAAAAAAACGGAGTTTAATTCATTTAAGGAATTAATAATTAGCTTTAGTTAAAATTGCCAAAACTAATATGTTGTTGACAAAAAAATAGTAATAAGATACAATAATAACATCTTAGTCTGTCGAATAAAAAGCTTTATTAAAATATATTGACGAGTGTGAGGTTATTATTATGACAAAAACACAGCTTCAGCCTGACAACAATAACGATAATAACGAGCGCCTTATCGAAAGAATAAAAAGGCGTATGAAGCTTAAATCAACTATTATGATTTTGATTATTGCTTTGCTCGCAGTTTGCACAGGTACTCTGGCGTGGTTCACACTCAATACCTTTGCTTCGGTTAACGACCTTGAAATGACAATCGGCACCGGTGCTCAGCTGCTTGTAAGCACTGAGGATCACGGCACCGACCTTTCAAAGTATGTTAAGGTAATCACCAATGAGATGATTAACGATTATCTTAAGAAATCACTTAATGATAACGAAGCAGGTATTGATAAAATTGTACTTGACCCGTCAACCTCTGATAAGGGAATTGATATTTTAACAAGAGGTGGCAAGAAGCGTGAGGCGAACACAGGCGGATATCTTGAGTTCCCGATTTACTTTATCGGAACAAAGGATATGTATGTTCATCTTACCTCTGACGATACAGCGACAGGAAAGAATGACGGCAGCGGCGTTTCAACAACAGAAACAGGCGCTAAAGCAGATGTTGTTAATTGTCCGAGAATTTCGTTTGAAGAGAACGGCTCAACAAGAATTTGGGAGCCGAACCAAGGCTCAGCAGTTGCAGGTCAGTCAACCTTTGATTTACCAAACCCGATGAGCTACACCAACAACACCCGCCTCTTCCACCTTGACGCAATGAAGCCAAAGAAGATTATGGTTCGTCTTTGGGTTGAGGGCGAGGACCCGCAGTGTGATGACGATGTTCAGGACGCACAGCTTACAGTTGCATTGTGCTTCATGGGCACAGACGAGAACAACGAAGCGATCGCTTAATTCAGAGTGGAGAGTGAAGAGTGGAGAGTGAAGATGATTGATGAAAAACTCACTGCTAAATATAAAAGTAAAAAATTTGCTGTAAGAATAGTTAAGCTTTAAAAATATTTATGCAACGAAAAAAGTGAGTTCGTTTTATCAAAGCAATTACTTCGCTCAGGCACAAGCATCGGCGCAAACATTGCCGAAAGCGAATGTGCAATCTCTGAAAAAGACTTTCTCTCTAAAATATATATCGCACTAAAAGAATGTTCCGAAACAATCTACTGGTTAGAACTGTTGTATGAAACAGATTATCTCTCGCAAAGTGAACTTGAATCTGTTAAAAGTGATTGTATTGAAATTAAAAAAATACTATCCGCAACAACAATAACAGTGAAAAATAAGCTTGAACGAAACAAAGCAGAAAACAGAGCTGAAACTAAGAGCTAAGAGATGAAAGTTAAACCATCTCCATTTGATAATAATATCTGATAAAACTAATTAATCTAAAATTTGAATCTAAAATTCGCAGGTTAAGTGTGGATTCAAACATCTCCACTCTTCACTCTCCACTCTTCACTCTGCGTTAAGCCTTGGGAGGAATAAAAATTGTTTAACAGAAAGCCGAAAAAAGAAGAACAGTTTACTCCCTCTGATTTAGAAAAGCTGAGAAAGAAGGAAGACAAAGAGCTGCGAAAAGGCATGAGCATTTTCAAACGCTTCTCAGCCCGTAGGTCAGCGGAAGAGCTGACCAAGCCGCAGCTTTGGCGGCGCAGAGGCTTTTGGCTGATGATTGCTCTTGCACTTATGATGCTTATAATGTGGATTATATCAATGTTAATCTCACAGTACGGCGACCTTGTTATCAGCCTTGAACGCCCTTTGAGATCAAAGGGCATTGTGGTAGCCGAAGAGCCTGACCCCGAAAAGGGCGTTACAATTCTCAGTGCTCCGAAGGTTAAGGAAGTAACCAATATTACATATGAATGGCTGCCGCTTGAAGAGCTTGACACAAAGGACGGCAGCAACAACGGTAAGAACTATCTCTGCTATACATTCTATGTTATCAACAACGGCAAGGAAACAGTTGACTATGACGCCGACTTGCAAATCAAGGGCGTTTCAAAGAGCATGGATGAAGCAATTCGTGTTATGGTATATAAAAACGGTGAGCCGAATATTTACGGCAAGCACCAATACAAGAAGGACGCGGATGTTGCCGAGACCGACGCTACGCTGTTTGACAGTGACACATCGGTTATGAAAACAACAACCGAGGAATTCGAACCCGGCGCAATGGACAAATACACGGTTGTCGCTTGGGTAGAAGGTAATGATCCTGAATGTATAAACGATATTATGGGCGGCTATATGAGAATGAATATGCTCTTCGGTATTGCTGACGACGAAGAGGAGACTTCAGACACTCAGTTAAGCTAACCCGACCGCCAAGGTATGTGTTATGTAAATTGTGAAAACGGCGGGAGAAAATCGTTTATCCATTGGATATAAAGTAAAAACTAATCCGCTTGTGTTTGGCGGAAAATTAAATTTAAGGAGGATTCTCTTATGAAAAAAACACAAAAATCATTTAGAAAAAAGGCGTTATTATCTTCACTCTCAATGCTCTTGGTTGCAACCGTTGCAGTTGGTTCAGCAACATTCGCATGGTTCACATCAAGTACATCAGCAACAGCAAGCAATATCAATGTTCAAACTACAAAATCCTCAGAATTGAAGGTTTCAAAATCAGATTTAGTTTGGTCTGATAGTGTTGACTATTTAAAGCCAAATACGATTTTGAGACCTACATCTTCTGCAGATGGTTCAAACTGGTATAGTGCTACTGCTGCAGCTAAAACAGCATATAACGCTAAAGCTGATACATATGCACAAGTTCAGTCTTCTGATCTTTCTAACTTTGTTGTTGACGATATGCTTAATATTAAAAATGTCGGTGGTCAAGCATGTTCTAATGTTACTATTACTATTGCTTCAGAAGGAACAAGCGGTTTCTATCGTTTAGCACTTGTACCTGTAGCAGATCAAGAAACAGCTAACACAAAGCCTGCAGTTACTGCAGATAACTTTAAGGCGAACATTTACGGAGCAGCAGCAAGCGATTCCTGGAAACCTTATAACGGTACTGCAACTGAGACAACGGCTTACACAACAAAGGCAGCTGCAAATGGTGCAACAGTAACTATTGATTCTTTAGGTGCAAATGAAGTTGCTTCATACAGAGTTTTGGTATGGTTCGAGGGTGAAGATTCAGACTGCTATGATACAACAACATCAACTCTTACTGCACCAAACATTTCATTCACAGTAACAGGTCAAACAAACTGATTTTTCTAACAAAACTTAAATTAGCAAAAATTCCTTAAAATTAATAGGAGATTCCCATGCAAATACTTAAGAAAATCATAAATGCAATCATCAATGTGCTTATAGTTTTACTTTTAGCGATTTCCGTGCTTGTCGCGGCTTTGGCGCTCGCGTCAAAGGCAGGAGGGGTTCCCAGTGTTTTAGGGTATGTTCCATTGAGCGTACAGTCCGACTCAATGGTACCAGAATTTGAGAAGGGCGACCTGATAATTTCAAAGGCGGTGGACGACTCCACCGCCCTTGAAAAGGGAGATGTTATCACCTATAAAACCGAGATTATGGGTGAAGAAGCGCTCAACACTCATAGAATTGTTGATGTAACAGAGACCGAGGGGTTCGAGTTCTACACGACTAAGGGTGACAACAACGATATTGAAGATTCAGAGCCAGTAGCCAGAGTTTCTGTTGCCGCCAAATGGGACGGCATCAAGCTTGAAGGCTGGGGCGAGGCGTACGACTTTTTAACAAGCCAGTTTGGCTTCTTCCTTGTTATCTTACTTCCGCTGATTATCTTCTTCCTGTATGAGGTTATCAGATTTATAAAGAATCTTATCGAATACAACAGGGAAAAGGCGGTTGAAGAGGCAATGCAGAATTCTGAAATTGCATCTGCAAGCGGCCTTTCTGAGGATGAGATGAAAGCGGCTGTTGAGCAGTATCTTGCAAAGCAGGCGCAGGAGAACGCCGACGGCACAGACGAACAATAATGCAGAGGAATTTTGAAACATAATCTTTTCTGCAGGTCAGCAATGCAGAAAAGATTTTATCCTCTTTTTCATACGCATACAAACATATTATACATTGAGGCACAACGAAAAACATTTTTTATGTACATTACGCAATGCACTTTGCATTGCACAAAAGGAGAATGAACGTGGATACTGTATTTGGCTTTTTATTTGAATTTCTCGGCCAGTTCTTCTGGTCGCTGTGGTCAATAGTACTTGGTTTTTTCAGCGGCATCGGCGGAATGTTCGACTTCCCGAAATACCTTTCTATTATTGACAACTACACAACAGAGCTCGGCGGCCTTGCCTGGGTTGTTGCAATCATTGCAATTCTCCTGCTTATAGCTGTTTTGGGTTTAATAGTTTTCCTTATTGTAATGTCCTTAAAAAAGCTTTTCCGTTTCAAAAAGAAGGTCAAGGATACCAACGATCTGGTAGACGAAGTTAATGCACTTAATAAAGAGGTTATGCGACTGAACCTTGAGAAGGACAAGATCCTCTCAATGAAGGTTTCGCAGATTGGTCTTAACCCGAACGAGATTTCCGAGCTTACCGGCGAAGAGATGGAAGCTCTCACAGACGGCGAAAAAGAAGCCCAGGGCGAGCCGAGATTCTACAAGCTCAACGAGATCGACGATTTGTGGAGCACCTATGTTCCGCCTATCTATGACAACGAGATTACTCTTCCGGACTTCTGCGAGCGCTTCAGAAACTTCGCTTGCTCAAGACTTCACCTGTATTATGATATCAAGATTATTCGTCTGTTTATTTCGGCTTTTGCTTCTACAAGACTTATCATCTTACAGGGTATTTCCGGTACAGGTAAAACTTCACTCCCGTACGCATTTGGTAAGTTTGTAAACAACCCTGCAGTTATCGCTTCTGTTCAGCCGTCATGGCGTGACCGTTCTGAGCTGTTTGGTTACTTCAACGAATTTACAAAGAGATATAATGAAACCGAGCTTCTGAGAGCTATGTATGAAGCTTCTTACAACGAGAATGTTTATGGCGTTATCCTCGACGAAATGAACATCGCCCGTGTTGAGTACTACTTCGCTGAAATGCTTTCAATCCTCGAAATGCCGTCAAGAGATGAGTGGGTTGTTGACATCGTTCCGAACGCTTGGGATACTGACCCGAAACACCTCAACAACGGTCAGCTCACAATTCCGCCGAATATGTGGTACATCGGTACAGCTAACAACGATGACTCTACATTCGCTATCACAGATAAGGTTTATGACCGTGCTATGCCTATCGACATTAACACCAAGGGTGTTCCGTTTGAGGCACCGGACACTGAACCTGTATACATAAACTATCATCACTTTGAGGATCTCCTCAATGAGGCAAAGGCAAACAATCAGGTATCAGAGGATACAATTAAGAAGGTTAACCTCCTTGACGACTATGTTATCAAGCACTTCCGTATAGCTTTTGGTAACCGTATTGTTAAGCAGATGAAGGACTATATCCCTGCTTATGTTGGTTGCGGCGGTACTGAGGTTGACGGTCTTGACTATGTACTTGCGCGTAAGGTATTCCGTAAGTTTGAATCCTTGAACCTGTCCTACATTCGTGATGAAATCGACGGACTTTGTGCTTATCTCGATGAGCTGTTCGGCGAGGAGAATATGAACGAGTGTAAGGATTACCTGAGAATGCTCAAGAAGTTAGTATAATATCAGCTACTATAATTATCTACGAATATATGAAGCAGTGATTATCTCCACTCTCCACTCTTCACTCTTCACTCTATGTAAGAAAGGTGAGTAAAATCAATGACAGATTTCAGTAAATATTATCGTGCGTATAAGTATATGCAGGAAATCCTGACCCCTGATTTTACTCACAAGTATTTGAACCGTTGTATGGAGGATTCCGACAAAGGCGAGGATGTTTTAAAGGGTAAAACCAACGAAAAAGTCATAGATATGGACTGGGTTGTTGCCTTTGAGGACGCATTGCCGTACATACAGAAGGCTATTGATGAACAGCGCCGATTCATTAAGCAGGTTGATAATGTTGTAAGAATTGAAAAGGCAAAAAAGATCACAACTGACTCTGTTAAGCATCTGGCACAGCACACCAACTTTATCGCTAAGGTTGAGAATGATATGGTTACACCGAATAACATTCTCACCGTTGAGCGTGAAGAGAGCTTTGAAATTTATGAAAACCGTGTTCTCTTCACACTTATCAACAATGCGCTCAGGTTCGTAAATGATAAATATAAGAACCTTAAGCAAGCGCCGACTGACTCATATAATGAGATAAAAATGAAAAGACACCTTGTTCTTAATGAGCAGGTTGTTGATTTTGACATTAACTATATCAATGAAAGTCATGAAACAAGAGCCGACGATCTGGACGTTGTTGACCTGAACACGTTGTCTGACTTCGACCGTGTGCGCAGAATCCGCCAGACACTTCGTGACTTCCTTTCTACACAGCTTATGCAGGCGCTTTCCAAGACGACACCTGTCAGACCTCCGCTTCAGCAGACCAACCTTTTGAAGAAGAACCCGAACTTTAAAAAGGCAGTTGAGCTGTGGAACTTCATAGAGAGCTATAAGAAAAAGGGCTTCGAGATTGTTGGTGAGGAATACTCCGGACAAATGCCGAAGGAAGTTCAGGAAGACCTCTATATGGCTATGGGCTTTGAGCATTTTATGCTGTCAATCAGCACAAACTCAGCGCTCAGAAAAATGCTCGAAGAAAAATATGAAGAAGAAAACAAGGCTCTTGAAGAAGAGCAGAAGCGCCCGATGGAGGAGCTTAAACGAGTTATAGAGGCTCAGGTTTATGCTCGCCAGCAGGAGGAGATTGAGGGATACCTCAAGGATATCCGTGAGCGCGAAAAGAAAATTGCAGAATTAAAATCAGAAATAAAGAATTTAAAAATAATAATCGACCAGAGAGATCAGCAGATACTGACTCTCAAGGGTCAGGTTTCTATGCTTCAGGATCAGGTTGATAAGCTTGAAGATGAGCTTAAGAAGGTTAAGCTTAAGCTTTTGCAGGCTGAGAACAGAATCAAAGAGCTTGAAGCAATAGTTGAAGAGCAGAAGGCTGAAATTGAGCGCTTGACTGCTGAAGTAGCTGAAAAGACAAAGCGAATTGAAGAACTTGAAGCTGAAAAGGCATCTCTGCTTGCTCAGGTTGCTGCTTTGACCGCTGAGAACGAAGCTCTTAAAATTAGAGTTGCTGAATGTGAGGCTAGAATCGCAGATTTGGAAGCAAAGGTTGCATCTCTTACCGAACAGCTTGAAGCATCAAGACGCGAGAACGCTGAGCTTACCGCCAAGGTAGCTGAACAGGCTGCAGAGATTCAGACCAAGACAGTTCGCATTGAAAACTTAGAGGCTGAAAATTCTAAGCTTGAAACTAACCTTTCAAACGAGATTGAGGCTCACAAGCGTGATGTAGCCGAGCAGAAGCAGAGCTACGAAACTCAGCTTTCAGATCAAAAGACATCATATGAAACTCAGCTATCAACTCAGAAGAGTTCATTCGAAACTGAGCTTGCCGGGCAAAAGGCAAGCTACGAAAGACAGATTTCTGACAACAAGGCTGCGGCTGCTGCCGAGCTTGCAAGCGTTCAGCAAAGCTGTCAGTCGCAAATTGAAAGTGCTAAGCAGAACTGCGAGCAGCAGATTTTCGCCGCTCAGAAGGATTACGAGGCTAAGAAGCTTGACGCTCAGATTGCATTTGACAAAGAGAAGAAGGTTCTTGAGCAGCAGCACGCTAAGGCACTTGAAGCACAGCGCAAGGAGTATGAACGCAAGATTGCTGCTGTGAATAAGGAGAAAGACAAGGCTTATGAGGTTGAGGAACGCAAGTTCAAGTCAAAGCTTGCTAAGCTTGAAAAAGACCTCAATGCTGATTATAATAATAAGGTAAGAGCTGTTAAGGCTAAGGCTGAGCATGACAAAGCCGTCGCTATTAAGAAAGCTAAAGAACAGGTTAAGCTTGCTAAGGTTAAGGCAAGAAAGAAAATGTTCACCAAAGAAGAACTTCAAAATTTAGATTAATTTATAACGATAAGGAGTATTAAGTATGAAAAAGCAGCGCACATCATTATTCAGAATCTTAATACTCTCTTTAGTTATGCTTGTAACTGCTTTTATAATTGCTATTGCTTGGTTTTCTTCTTTGACAGAAGCAACTGCAAGCGGGTTGAGTGTAAAGGCTTCTCCCGGTTCAGGTCTTGAAGCGACATTTACGCCATCAGTTGAAGATTCATGGGATTTTAATATTTCCGATAACACTCCAAAGTCTTACCCCCTTGTTACTGGATCCGGTTTGTTTTCCGGTGGTAAGATTGATTTATTCTTACCAACCGTTAATAAAGCGACCGGCGAGGTCGAGAAAAACAGTGATGGCTTTTGGGGAGTAAGAAGCGACGCTGTTGCTGGAAAAGACTTTTTTGAAACAGATGTTTATTTCAGAAGTACTGAACAGTTAGATGTAGCTATTACAAGTGAAAGTACGGTTACTCCGAGAAGCCTTGTTACTGATAGCAATGGCAATAATTTATTTGATTCGAACTTGAGTGATTTCGGAAACTTCTCACGCGATTATATTGCCGGAGCATCAAGAATTGGTGTTTATGATGCTGACAACAACCTAAAGTTTGTATGGGCGCCAAATAAAAATTATGAGCTAAAGGCCGGCAACGAGTTTGTAGAAATTAAGAAGAATTCAGCAGCAGGCGGTGGCTCTTTGGACACAAATCCTGAGGTTACATTTGGCATAAATAATTGGGCTTATGCTCCAGAAGGTTCATCTAACTATTATTATATGTGGGAGGCTCAAACACCGCCGGACAACAATTATCTTACTACTTTTACTAATAAAGATAATCCTCAGGGTATAACAATGAGATACAAAGATGGTAAGTATTATGCCGCTTTTGATGTTTCGTCAACTACTTATGTTGACCATGGTATTTTTGCACAACCGGTTTCACGGAAATATAATGATGGTTCAACATCAGGTACTAAAGTAACAGATAAACCTGATTTACCGTCTACTCAAAGTTATTCAGATACAGGGAATTACAAACAAACCGAAGAAAAGTTCCTTTCAAATTATGAGGTCGGTGGCGTTACTTATAAGTACATTGGCTTATATTTTGAGGGAGCTAAGAATTTAAATTTTACTGCTAACTCTGTAGCTTGGGCTAAGTTATCAATTAGTGCAGGAACACAGAACACAAAATTTTTCTCGACTATGGACAGATTTCAAGTTCTTATTGAGTGTGATCCAAACAACAACGGTCATTTAAAGGTTATAGATTTCGCTTTTTATTCGACTTCTGGCGGTGGTATTGGCGGTGGAACAATCGGTACAGGTCAGGCAGGTTCTTCTGCATTTGCCTTGAAAGATAATCAACAGATTGTTATTGCCTCTCCAAATGATGACCCGGAAAACAAATCGACATATGCTTTAAATGCTTCATCCAGTAGTATTACTTCAAATGAGATTTTGTTGAATGCAACTACTGTTACTGAGAAAGATGCTGATAACAATAATATCACGAGAGATACTTATAAAATTAATCGTGATTCGCTTTTGCCTGGTTCTGTATTCACAGTTGAAACAACAGGTGGTGTAGGTCAGTATAAATTTAAGCATGATGAAACAGGCTTATATCTTTACGACAACAACGGTACATTAGGCTTGACTGATTCGGCGTATGCCACTCCGTTTGAGCTTACAAACGGTTCTGATTACACTGTTACTGTTACTAATGGTGAAGGTGTTACTGAACAGAAAACTTTGACATTCTGTCGTCTTCAGTCTAAAGGTAGTTCGGGATACTATCTTTCAATAAATGAAAGTGGTGCTTTCTTATCTTCGCATACGTTAGATTGTAGAATATTTATCAGCCAGGGAGATTCTTCGTTATCTTCTTCATATACTTTTAGTGATAATAGAGAAACGACTGAACAGTATCGATATCTCAAAAGCAATACTTCTAAAATTATTAATTTATCTGAGTTGGATAAGAAGGTCAGTGCATTTCCGGTTGATCCACAAACTAAGATTATAACAGATCTATCAAATATAGCTGATGTTTCTATAGTTAGGCTTACAAAAGAAAAGGATACCGATCAATATTACACGGGTAAGATAAAAATACGAATATGGGTTGAGGGTACAGACAATGAAGCTAAAACGCCGCTTGTAAACGGTATATTTTACACACAGCTTGTTTTCAACGGTACCCGAGTTTCAGCATAAGAAAGGAGAATGAAATATGCATACTAAGAGTAAGAAAAAATTAATTGTTGCAAATTCCCTTCTCCTTGCTTTTTTGATTTTCGGCTCGGTGTTCGCGTGGTTTGCCAGCAATTTTAAAAACTATGTTGCTTCAAACGAAATTGAAGTTGTATCTGACGATGACTTGCTGTTGTCAGTGGATAATTCAAATTGGCATAACAGTATTACACTTTCAAATTATGAATGGTTTAAGCGTACTACATTTACTGACATTACTGGCTCAGGAGCAGGACCATTTGCCAGACCTACTCTTGAATTAAATGCTAATTATGCTTCTGTTGTAACCAACGGTGAATGGACTACTCCTTTAGCTACCAATACGACTGATAATTCGGCAACAGGCACTAATAAATATGACTATGTTCGTTTTACTCTTTATATGAAGTCTAAAACTCCATATACAGTTAAACTTGGTGAAAACTCATATGTCAGACCTGCTTCAGATTATTCATCTCTTGCTGATCTATTAAGTCCTACTGCTCCTAACAAGAGTTCTTACGGCAATTTTTCTAAGGATCTTGTTGCAGGTGCAGTGAGAGTAAGTGGCATAAGCAGTAGTGATGAACATATTTTCACTTGGATTCCGCGACCTGAAATCAATGCAAATTCACCTACTGACAAAATTGACGCAAGTAAGATTACTGTTTCTGCTGCTGCTGGCAGTGAATCTTATATTCATAAGTATTATAATTCCGGTGCTACTGCAGCATCTACATTATCAGCCGTAAAAACAGTTTCAGGTGATATTGACAGTGCAAAAGCCCAGTCTTTAGTAACACTTTCTGATGCAGATTCTGACGGTACTTATACAGGTAAGGTTGACTTCTGTATCTGGCTTGAGGGTTGCGATAATGAGGCAAGACGCGCTTTTGTTGATGGAAAATTCAAAGTTTATCTAAATATTGTTGCATCTACAGCATAATTTTGGTAAAATTAAGGAGGTGTTATTATGGCTAAGAAGCTTAGAACATTTTTAAAGATTAACAGAAGATTTTTAATAGCTGTGATAGCACTTCTTGAGATTGCTGCGATTTTCTGTGCTGTCACTTTCTCTTGGGTCGAGGTACATAAAAGCGGTACTCTTGATGATAATACGTCAACTGTTACTGCAGGTGACGGTCTTATCTTTACTGATTTGAACGGTGCTATGATAAGCTCTCTCACTCTTGATACTGCTCAGCTTTCTGAGTGTTCCAGCGTTGACGGAAGAAATTTCTTCTTCCCGACGAGTGAGAGTGTGAATAGCGGTTCTACACAAAATATGGTTTATCGTGCCGGCACTGACGCTGATTTAAAGGCAGGAAAGTATATAAGTGTTGATTTCAATGTTTTGTCATACTCAGTTGCAGGTTTGTATATTGCAGATACCTCAACCGTAACCTGTGCTGATGCTAATATTTTACATGCTCTGCGTATTTCGCTTAATTTTAATGATGGTTCATCTCCGTTAGTATTCTGCCCTGCTCTTGTGAATGCCGGTATGAAATTGGATAGTGAGCAGCCAATAACCTCTATAAATGCAACCGGTGCAGGCGCTTCTACTGTGCAACAAGTTGTTTCAATTAAGGATTACATTCCTACAACTATCAATCCGATAGCTTCATTCAATGCAGGGGAATCGAAAAGAGTTACTCTTAGCATTTGGCTTGAGGGAACAGATAGCTACGCAAGTAAAATTACTGAGTCAAGCGCTATTACAATAAATCTAACTTTAACAAGCTCTGCAGCTGATACAAAAGCAGTGACCTTTGTTGATTATACTCCTACTAAGTGGGTTTCTAACAGACCTGACGGTGCAACACAAGATGTAATCATCTATGCTGTTGATCAAGCTACTGATATTAAGTATCAGATGACTAAGCAAGCTGATGGAATAACATACATAGGCGCTGTTCCCGCAGATACAACTGATGTGTATTTTGCACGACAGGATCCACTTGATCCAATCGCAGATTACAATATTTGGTCGCAAAACGATAGTGATAATATGGATAGCAGTGACATTGATACATTCTATGCTATCGGCAGAGGACTTGGTCCTGATAATAATCTAGATCCTGCTAACTATGGATATTGGGTTAAAAATGCTGCTCCGAATTTGTTCGAAATTATTTTACTTGATGAATCGAATGTATTAGATGATGCAGATACTACCGATAGCCATACCCCATCATTGTATATGTATGGTTTAAAAAATTATGGCTTTAAAAATAATGATGGATTTAACCATATTGCTCCTTGGCCAGGAATGCATATGGAGCATATCGGTACTATTGGAAGTACAGGAGCAAGGGTTTATCGCCTGCTTATACCTGCTGATTCTGAAACTATTCAGTTTAACTCAGGTAGTGACAATGCTAAATCTGCTGTGTACAGTTTGGTAAGTGTATCAGCTAATAATAAGATAAATAGATTACAGTTTAAAGTATACAAAGAAGGCACTGAATACAAAGTTGAAAAATTTGATACTGCACTTGTTTATACACCGGTTTCATAAATTACATAAAAGGAGGTGCTGTGATGAAATCCAATAATAACAAAAGCCATAGCAGCAAATTAAATATTATTCTTGTCATTGCGGCACTTCTTGCTCTAATTGTTTCTGCCATTACAGTATCTTATTCGTGGATTGAGTCGGCAAATTCGCTTAATATTAACAGCAATGGAGGAGTTGCCGGAAATGGGATTTCTGTAAATGCACCAAATCCCGGTGTTGCAGCTATTGATTTATCAAAGACTTCTGTTGTTGATTTATCGCAGTATATCGACAATTCCGCCAGCTTGTTCCTTGCGCCGGCTAAGCTTAACGGTACAACTCTTCAAATCAAGCGTGACGGTGGCGCTTACTCTAACGCGACCACTAACGATATAGGCAATAACTACATTGAGTTTGATGTGCCGTTTACGGTTGCAGCTGATTATAAGTTTAAATTTACAGACGACAGCTCTATCACAGTTGACGGCAGTACGAGTAACCCAATTAAAGTTTCTGTACAGCTCGGATCCGGTTCACCAAAAGTTTTTAATGCTGCGTTAAATAATGCAGCTTTATCTGATACTGATTCAGAGATTAAAACAGCTTTTTCTGCAAGAGCTTCTTTGGGTCAGCAATATATAAAGGTTAGAATTTGGCTTGACGGTACAGATGCAACTGCTACAGCTCTCAAGGGCAAGGATGTTAGCATTAACCTTAATATTGTAGCAGAAGAAACTCAAATTACAGATCCGCGTATTACAATAGCAGATTCTACTTATGCGATTGTTACTGCTACATATAAAGATGCAGAGGGTAAGACTCAGACTATTTCTGAGGGTTCTTCTTCACCTGTTCCTGCAGGTACAGTAATCACTGTTTCTGCAAAGACAGCTAATGGTAAGCTCATCACAAGCGGATCTGATATGGTCCTCAACGGACATCAGTTCAGCTCTTACAGTGTTGACAACGGTTCAATGAGTGTTACTTCTTCATCAACATCTGGTAACACTAAAATTACAACCGCTACTTACACCGTAGGTGATTCTGATGCAGTTATTTCTACTAATACCTCGACAGATTCATTCATACTTGGCGGTATAAATGTTTCAGAACTCGCTGAGTGGAACGGCACAAAAACATTAACCTACAATGAAGAGTTAAATTGTGTTTATGCTACTGTAAAATCCACCAACAGTTCGATAAAATTTAAGATAGTATCTGGCACTGATTTTGGTAAGAGAGATGATTCATCTTATTCTGCTTCTATAAACATGACATCTGATAATATTATTTCAAGTGGTGTAACCGGTGCAGGAATCTCTAGCGAGACTGAAGATAAAGACAAGTGCTTTGTCTATACTGCTCCTGTAAATCAGGATATTCTTGTTATCTACTATCTCGATTCGATTGAAGTTGAGATGACTACTGATACAGTTCTTAAAACTCATTACATTGCAACTGCTAATGTAAGCACTGCAAATCAACACGGTACAGCTACTGTTACTTATGGTGATACTACTGCTTCAACCGTAAGTGTTCCTCGACGTGCAGCTAATAAGCAGGTTACATTCACTGCAACGCCAAGTGATTCTAATTACAGGTTTGTTGGCTGGTCAACGACTAATGGCGGAACATCGTATGTAAGCACTGACGCTGAATATAAACGAACGCTTACAGGTGATTTAACACTGTATGCAAACTTCAAGAGAGTTTATACCCTTACTGTTACACCGGCAAACTATATTACTGCAACCGGAATAACATTTGATGTAGATGCAACTAATAAGGGTACAGCTTCGATTGTTGAGGGTACTACCGTTAATCTCACAGCTACCGCACCTGACACTACAAACACCTATAAGGTTGAATGGTTAGACGGTGGCACGCCTGTTAAGACTGATACAATAGGCGCTGGTCAAACCTCAACAACATCCAGCTACTCAATTACAAATATGAGTGCTGCACACGATATTAGAGTTCTGTACACTCCACTTTATAAGCTGACTGTACAGAAAACCGGTGACGGTGCAAGCGACAGCAATGCTACGGTTTCTTCCGTGGTGAAAGATTCCGATGGTAATAGTATTACATTAACTAACGGTGTTGCTTATGTTCCTGCGGGTACAACTGCTGTTGTTACTGCAAATGCAGCTGCAGGCGGCAATCCTTACAGAGTTTCATCTAATGGTACAGCTGGAGCAATTAATGGTAAGAATGATTTAATACCAACTACGAGTGCTGCTTCATTTACCTTTAACTCTGAGACAATTAATGCTAACACAACGATAAGCATAAACTTCGAACGCCTTTATAAAGTGACATATTCAATTACTGATTCTGTCGCTACTGCAGCTATTACTGCAAATGCTACTGAAAGCGGTTCGACTTCAAAGCCTATTACAAGTCCGGCATATTTGCCGAAGAGTACTGTTGTTGAATTTACTGTTACTCCGAGTGGAGACGGCTATATTCACGCATACAGTAAAAACAGCGGAGCATACACATTCGGCTCTGTTCCTTCTCAGAAGGTTACTGCTGACACCGATATCAAAGTTAAGGTTGTAAACAGCAGGACAGTTACTATTGATGTTCCTGACCCGACTGTAGCAACCTTGACGGCGACATATACATTCCCGGGTGTTACCGGTTCTAAAACTCTGACGATTGCTGCGACTGCAGGTCCACAGACTTTCAAACTGCCTGAGGGTGCAACAATCACAGTTACAGCGAATGTTATCGATTCAAAAGATAAATTCAATAATTTCACTGTTACAGGTTCAACCTCTGTAACCCAGGATTCAGACAATAAGTCTGTTGCAGTTGTAGTACAGGATAGTGATATTACAATCACGCCGAATATTACAATAATGTCAGTTGCCGAGTGTGCACAGGATATAGTGAATGAAAATAAGGTTAGCTTCTATGCAGGTACTCGTTTTATAAATAATACTGGCGAAGTGATAGTAGCGCAAGACGGTCAAGATGCGACTGTTATACCTGTACGAAGAGCGCCGGATTATACAAATGTTTCAATTGATGGCAAGGTATATCAGAATGTTGTTAATGTAACAGAAGTTCCTTCTCAGGTGTACTATATTAAACAGCACACAGAATGGGGAGGCGTTGCGACTGAAGAGGCTGTTCAAGGCGGCAAATTCTACGGCGTTTATTCAGCGTCGTATGGGAATGATACACCGACCTCATATGGTCCAACCACCGCAACAACCGCACTCAGCGCAAGCGAGGTTGAGCTTAATGCAACCGGTGTGACTGTGACAACCGGTAGCTTCAGTAGCACAACTACTGCCATTGGAACGCAGTTCTATGTTCAGCACTTCATAAAGAAATCTACTGATTCTGAATACACATTCCTTGCTACCTCGCCGAAGATAACAGCAACAACTGATACATTTGTTACCGACATCAGCGAGTATGCTCAGACAGCGGGTACATATGAAATCAAGACAGTTCTGACTGACGGCAAAGTTTATTATGTTGTTGACACCGATACAATTAAAGTTGTTGAAAAGTTTGATGTGACTGTCAATAGCGCTACTAATGCTAAGCTCGTAGTTAAAAATGGTGCAACAACACTCGGTACAATTAATGCAGGTGCTACTGCTCAAACCTTTAAGGTTGTTAAGGGTGACAGCATATCAGTTACTGCAACCCCAACTGACAACACAGGTGTTTATGACTTCCAGTGGTCTTCGACAGGAAAGACTATTTCTAAGAAGACTAATTTAGCCACATCCACTTATACTGAGATAATCAATAATGACACTACAATAGGTGTTACGGTTGATAATCATAGTTACAAGCTTACTTATAGCGGAGTAACTGCTACATATTCAAGCGGTTCTTATGTACCGGCAAATACAGAAGTTACTCTTACATTCACTGATTCAACCAACCATAATAAGGTTGTTTGGAGTGTAAACAGCACAGTAGTTCAGACTACTGATGTAGTTGAAAAAGGCAGTGAGGATACTTATACAGTAACAATGAATGCAGATAAAACTGTATCAGTTACAAAGACAACATTGTATAAGTTGACATACAGTATTACCGGTGCAGCTACTTCAACACTTAAATCTGATCTTTCTACTGCATCTGCTGACACTGCAGCAGTTGGCGGCAGTGCGATAACAAAGTATGTTACAAATAATAAAGTAGTGACATTTACTGTGACAAAGCCTGACGCTGATAATTATTATACTGTTTCGTGGAAAACTACAAACTCTACCGGTACCGGAACGGTAAGCGGCGGTCACCTTAAGAGTGCTACCGAAACTAAGAACTATACCATTACTTCTGATACCACTGTTGAGGTTACTGTAACAAAGAGCACTACCTACGCCGTTAAGATTAACAAGCCTACTAATGCTTCCTTGACTGCTGAGTATACTGTAAATGGTGTAACCGGCACAATCAGCGATATCAACACAAGCGGTGCAACAGTTAACCTGCCTGAGGGTGCAACTGTTAAGGTTACGGCTACAGCTCATACAGGATATCAGTTTGATAGTTACACTGTTAAGAACGGCACTACTACCACGACTAAGACCGATAATCCGTATACTATAACAGTTGGTACTAATCCGATAGAGATTACGGTTAAGACTTCTGCTGCAGCAGAAAGAATTATTTATCTCTATGATGCAGCGGGTACATTTAGTTCTTCTAGTAAACCAAAGATTTGGTACTGGAAAGCTGATTCGAATAATGAAAATTCTACATCCCTTTCTAGTAAACATTTTGAATGGGGTAGTAGACCTGAGATGACATTGGTTGATGGTTACTCTAATATTTGGTCATACACTTTAACTGCTGATGCTCATGATTGTTCTGAGGCAAATTGGTTCATATTTGGTGATTCTGGCAATATATATTGTTCAGACATAAGTCTGAATATGTATAACAATAAAACAAAAACTTGGTCAACCTTCCCGCCGTCTACTACCGAATACACCGTTACAGTTACTTCTAATCCAAACGCGAATATAACTGTTAAGCGAAATGACACAAATGCAACTGTTGCAAGCGGTGATAAGGTTCCCAAGGATATTGAGATCACTGTAACAGTAACTCCGAATACCAGCTATAATGTAACTTCAATCACTATTGGTTCAAGCACTTCACCCTATACTGCCAGCGGCGCACAAACGAAGACTGCTAAAGTTACCGAAAATGTTACCGTTTCGGCAGAGGTTGAGTTGGTAACTAAACGAATTTATTTCGATACAAGTAATGCCGGTTGGTTTAATAATGCTTCTGCTTTCCCTGCAATCAAGTATTCCGGACATGATACTTTTATTTATCTTGGAAATCAAACTGAGAAAATAGGAAGCAAAACATATTATTACTGTGATGTTCCAACTAATGTAAGTGGTATTACATTGCGTAGACAAACTGCTGGAGGAGATGAGTGGAATCCTGCTACGATTTCGGATCCTACAACATCACAAAATCTCTTTACTATCGCTAATGGTTGGACTGATAAGACTCCTAATGGTATTTGGTCTGTACTTGATACCAGTGGTGGCGGAGAAGCTTCTACATGGTACTTAATAGGTAACTTGAATAATAATGAGTTATCTGATAAGAGAGACGAGTTTAACTTTAAAACAACTAGTGATCCGAATGTTTTCACCCTCACTTATACATTTACCGACGATAATAGTGGTAAGCAATATCTGCAGATGCTTAATGATACGGTTAAGTATGCACCTACTGGATACGAACTTCTATCTGAAGATACAGACTCAACTAATGACGGAAAGACGAACGGTGGTGAAAAATGGGGTATTGCAGTCTCAAGTGGTACAACAGTAACTATTACTTGGAATGCAAGCACCAATAAAATTAAATGGGTTAGAAGTTGATTATTTACTTTGACAAGGATGTGAGACCATGAAAAAATTGAATAAGCTTGGTATAATCGCAATATGTGTGATTATTCTGTCGGCACTGGCGACTACGGCGACTTTTTCATGGCTCGCCCGTCCGGGTGCAGCGCCTGTTGAGGGTAACTCAATGCAGCTTTCAGCCTCGGCTGTTGTCAAGTCCGACAATGTTGACGCTACAACATACCTTGCAACGCTTGAGAACGGTATTCTGACGGTTGGCGATAAAGTTACAACTTCTACATCAATCACAATCGACTCAAAGAAAACCAAGTATTTCCGTACTGTTGTTAAAAACAACAATGCCTCTGTCAATAATATTTATCTTGGTGGGTTGGTGCTTTCGGGTGGTTCGTCATCTCTGACTGTTAATTGCTTCTCTCCGCTGAAAACATCTGCTTCTTATTCAAGTGGAATGGCGATTAATCAGCATCTTACTGTTAGTGCCAACGGCACTCTCAATGTTGATTGGTATATTTACAACGGCAGTGAATCCAGTAAAACCCTTACAATGTCAACACTGCCAAAGGTTTTATACTATAACTAAGGAGTTATAATCCGGTGAAAGAAAAGAAGTCCCCTTTAGGTAAAATTCTTAATATACTTCTAACGGTAGTTATAATTGTTTTGGCAGCAGTCATAGCTCTAACAATTTTCGTTCGTATCACCGGCAATAACCCAACCCTGTTTGGCTATAGTATTTTCCGCGTTTCAACGGGAAGTATGGAACCTGACCTTATGGTTGGCGATGTTATATTGATCCATGAGGTTGACGATGTTAATTCCCTTCAAGTCGGCGATGTTATTACTTATCGCGGCACAATAGGCGAGTATGCTAATATGATGATTACGCATCAGATTGTAAAAGCTCCCTATGAGGAAAACGGCACAACCTATGTTGTTACTAAGGGTGTAGCAAATGACATAGAGGACAAACCTGTTTCTGTCGATAAAATTACCGGAAAGCTTGTGTGCAAGATTCCGTTTTTAGACAAGCTATATAGCTTCTTCTTAACTCCTTGGGGTCTCTTAGCGGCAGTACTTATTATCTTAATTGCTTTTGCCGGTGAGTTTTGGAATATCTTCAAGGCTACACATCAGGAGATAGAACAACCTAAGATGAATAAAGATACTTTAGAAAAAGCTATTGAAGTTTATAAGTCTGATAATTCTTCGGGTGACGATGATTTATCTTTGGATTCCTCTGATGTTAACAATAATTTGCAATAAGTAGTACCGATAACAAAAATAATTAAATTTTCTGAGCCTCACATTTTGTGAGGCTCTCTTTTTATCATCCCTCCTCGCAATACATCTAAAAATTATCGCACTAATTTGTAGAAAATCATAAACTTGCTTTCTTTAGTGCTTTATTGTAATAAATTTCTTGTGCAAATCGGCAAATTATGATATAATAAGAAGAGATAGTTTTATATCAATTTTTTACGGCAATTTTATTTGTCGGGTCAGGAGATGGAACATGGCAACAAATGAAATCCTTATGCTTGTGGCGATTGGCTCATATCTGATTATCGTCCTGGGCGTGGGTATATGGTGTTCTAAACGAAATAACACCGTTGACGACTTTTATCTTGGCGGCAGGCGTCTTGGTCCGTTTGTCACTGCAATGAGCGCTGAGGCTTCTGATATGAGCAGCTGGCTTCTTATGGGCTTGCCGGGCGTTGCTTATTTAACAGGTATTGCTGACGCGGCTTGGACAGCAATCGGCTTAGCTCTCGGTACATACATTAACTGGCTTATCGTAGCAAAGCGAATCAGAAATTATTCTCATGTGTGCAAGAACTCAATCACGCTTCCGGACTTTTTCTCTAACCGTTACAGAGATAATAAGCGACTTTTGATGTGCATTGCGGCTCTGATTATTATTGTGTTCTTTGTGCCTTATACTGCTTCAGGATTCGCTGCCTGCGGCAAGCTGTTTGCTTCACTTTTCGGAATCGACTATCAGATTGCAATGGTGATCAGCGCGATTGTAATTGTAGGTTATACCACAATCGGCGGTTTCCTTGCGGCAAGTACAACCGACTTTATTCAGAGCATCATTATGACTGTTGCTCTGCTTGTTGTGTTTGGATTTGGTATCAGTGTTGCAGGCGGTGTTGACGCGGTTGTCGAAAATGCAAAGGCGTTGCCGGGTTATCTGAGCTTTACAGAAACCTATGATGCGACAGCAAAAGCCGCTAACCCGTACGGAATTATCACAATAATTTCGACTATGGCTTGGGGTCTTGGCTACTTCGGTATGCCGCATATTCTTCTCCGCTTTATGGCTATAGAGAACAGCAAAAAGCTTAAGCTTTCAAGAAGAGTTGCATCTGTATGGGTAGTAATTTCTCTTGCTGTCGGTGTGTTAATTGGCGTTATCGGTCTTGGAATGGTCAATGCAGGTGAGCTTGCACCGCTTTCTGATCCTGAAACTATTATTGTTCAGATTGCGAATCTCCTGAGCAACAACGGCGTTCTTGCCGCTTTGATTGCCGGACTAATTCTTGCAGGTATTCTCGCTTCGACAATGTCAACCGCTGATTCACAGCTCTTGGCGGCTTCGTCGAGCGTGTCTGAGAACATTATCAGCGGCGTCTTTAAGCTTAAGGCATCGCCTAAGATAAAAATGATTATTGCAAGAGTAACTCTTGTTGTGATTGCTGTCATTGCGGTGTTCATTGCTTGGGACAGCAACAGCTCAGTTTTCCAGATTGTTTCGTTTGCATGGGCGGGATTTGGCGCAGCGTTTGGACCTGTTGTTCTTTTTGCGCTCTTCTGGAAGAGGAGCAACCTCTACGGCGCACTCGCAGGTATGGTAGCCGGCGGTGTTACGGTGTTCGTGTGGAAGTACCTTGTTCGTCCGCTCGGCGGTGTGTGGAATATTTATGAGCTGCTTCCTGCGTTTATAGTAAGCTGCATTTTCATTGTTGTTGTAAGCCTGCTTACAAAGGCTCCGTCAAAGGAAATCTGCGACGAATTTGACACTGTCAAGGCGATGAAATAATCGGTTTCTTAATATTATAAAATTTAAATTTATCTATTGACAAAGCTTCCGCTTTTAAATATAATATATATACTCTTTGCACTGCATACAAATCTACAGTACAAACTGAACAGGCCGGAGCTTTCACGCTCGGAGTCGGGTCACATAAGTGACAGTGGAATTATCACCCACGGGACAGTAAGTTATATTACTGATTTCGTGGGTGTTTTTTTATTTACTCACGAATAGAAAGTATGTGACATAGAGTTATCTTATATCAATCTCTGATAATATGAGATTAGTATTGAACCATTAAGGAGGTAACTGTTATGGAAAACAACAAAATCACAAACACCAATGCCGAATTTAAAAAGACGGCGACAAAAGTATCTATGGTAAGTATTATCGGCAATCTTCTGTTGTCTGCGTTCAAAGCGCTTGCCGGAATTCTGGCTCATTCAGAAGCTATGATAAGCGACGCTGTTCATTCTGCCTCAGATGTTTTCAGCAGTATCATTGTGATAATCGGAGTTAAGATTTCGGCTAAGGACAGCGATGAGGAACATCCATACGGCCATGAAAGGTTTGAATGTGTTGCGGCTATTGTTCTGTCAGTGATACTGTTAATCACAGGTCTGTTTATCGGCGTCGGGGCAATAGAGAATATTGCATCGGGCAATTATCAGAACCTGGAAGTGCCCGGAGTGATGGCTTTGATTGCGGCGATTGTTTCAATCGTTTCAAAGGAGGCTATGTACTGGTACACAAGAGCATATGCGAAACACTATGATTCGGGTGCTTTGATGGCTGACGCATGGCATCACAGGAGCGACGCGCTGTCGTCAATCGGTGCATTAATAGGCATCATCGGTGCAAGAATGGGATTCCCTGTGCTTGATTCTGTTGCGAGTCTTGCAATCTGTATCTGCATTGCAAAGGCGGCTTTTGATATTTTTAAGGACGCCGTACAAAAGATGGTGGACCGTTCCTGCGATGAAGAAACAGAAGAACAAATGCGCAGCTGTGCCGCAGAGCAGGAAGGCGTGGTTTGTGTTGACGTATTGAATACCCGTATATTCGGCGGCAAGATTTATGTAGATATTGAAATATGTGCAGACGGCAATCTGACGCTGAAGCAGGGACATAACATCGCACAGAATGTGCACGACGCAATTGAACATGAATTTCCGAAGGTAAAGCACATTATGGTACACGTTAATCCCGCTGAAGATGAGGCTGACGGTGAGGCCGAAAATGAAGAACCTCAGGATGAAAGCCCAAATGCTGTCACGACAAATATTGATGTGTCGGACGATGTCGGCTGAACAGCTGTTACAATAAACAAATCACCTGTTTTGTCAAAGTGCAAAACGGGTGATTTGCTGTTTATATAGGGGAAGATGGATATCAGTTGAATACAAAAATTGGTCCCATAGCGTCAATAGCTATCTGGAAATCTACGGGTTCGTCCCAGTGGATTGAGTAGCTGAACTCACCGTCTGAGAAATATACGTTGTGAACCTTGCCGTCCTTCATACCGAACATTGCGTTTGGATACGGGTTGTAGGCACAGTTCGAGGTGCTGTATTCAAGGTCGTCAATAACTGATTCGTATCCCTGTGCATAGCTTAAATCCGAGCACTTGCGGTATGTGACGCCCTTGTCATCGTGTTGTTTTACCCATACCTCAATCATATCATTTTTTGCCTGAATTGAGTAGTTTGAAAACTCTTTCATAACAAAGGAAACACTGAATAAATCACGCTTAAAAGCTGTTTGCACATCTTGCTTGCATATTTTCCGTCAGCCTGACCAAAAAATCCTCGTAATGCGACAGCATTACTGCGATTTATTTGTCCAACCTGACGAAAAATCTGACGGCGCAATATGCACTAACGATTTAATCAGTGTTTCCCAAACTCAAAGCCTGCAATTTTCTGTGCCTTCTCATAGCTGTAGCCGCAGTCGGTGAACGGGTTGCACATATTGCAGATAATGTCACTGCCCGGTGCGGTTACGCCTGAATCGTACACATCGCTGTCGGGAGCGTTTACTCCCGAGTCGAATACATCGCTCTGAGGCGCTGTTACGCCGGAGTCATAAACATCGTTTTTGTTTGCCGTGTTCTGCTTATTGAGTGCCGATGCCGTAAGGCATGCTGTTGTTGCGATTTATGCTGTGATTACTGTTGCTGCGATTGCTGCGAATACTTTCTTGTGTTTCATTTTTAATTTCTCCTTTTAGATTGTTTTATTTTTTGTTCACTTTCAAGGCGGTTGTTTTGTTTCCCTTGACGGTGATTAAAGTATATCAGGCGGACTGTGACAAAACCGGGGCAAATTTTACGGTTTTTAAAAAATTTTTTGATTTTTTTTAAAACTTGACTTTTTCAGGTCAAGTTTTTTCTTTTTTTAAGGGTATTGTGCAGGGAGTTTTTCCTGCAATAAATCATAAGGGAGTTTTCTTATTGGAAAAATCAAAAAAACTCAGCAGACGGGAGCGGCTGTTCTGCCGTTTCTACTGTGCTACGGGAAATGCGCGTGAGGCGGCTGTGCGTTCAGGCTATCAGCAAGCACCCGAAGAAAAGGGACTTGAGCTGTTGGCTGACGACGCAATAATAGCCGAAATCAAAAGAGGAATGGAGCGTGAAAGAGAGCTTGCCAAGGTCAAGGCTCTGAAAGGGCTTGAGCGCATAGCCTTTGGCAGTATTGCCGATGCCGCAAGGCTTGTGTGCAGTGATTCTCCGCCTTTATTATGCCTTGACGGTCTTGACCTGTTCCTGATAAGCGAAATCAAAAAGCCTAAGGACGGAGCAATGGAGATTAAATTTTTTGACCGGTTAAAGGCTCTTGAACGTCTTATGCAGGAAGGCGAGCAGGACAGCTCTTCGGCGCTTCCTCTTTATAACGCTCTGCGCGAGGCTTCACGCACCATTTCCGGCGGTGAAACGGATGAACTTTAAGACCTTTTCAAAAAAACAGCTTTGCGCTCTTGGGTGGTGGTGTCAGGACAGTCCTTATAAGGACTGTGATGCCATTATCTGTGACGGTGCGGTCAGAAGCGGCAAGACGCTGTGTATGAGCATTTCGTTCATATTGTGGTCGCTGTCGGCTTTTAACGGCAGGGATTTTGCCATTTGCGGCAAAACCGTAAGAGGCGTAAGACGAAATGTAGTGTCGCCGCTTCTGGCTACGCTAAGAGAGCTTGGGTTTGGTGTGCAGGAAAAATTAAGCGCAAACCTTATTGAGCTTGAGTACGGCGGCGTTAAAAACAGGTATTACCTGTTTGGCGGCAGGGATGAAAGCTCGGCGGCGCTGATACAGGGCATAACGCTTGCGGGTGTGCTTTTTGACGAGGTGGCTCTGATGCCGCGTTCGTTTGTTGAACAGGCGATAGCCCGATGCTCACTGAATGGTTCAAAGTTCTGGTTTAACTGCAATCCCGAGCATCCCGGGCATTGGTTTTACCGTGAATGGATTTTAAAGTGCAAGGAGAAAAATGCGCTGTACCTGCATTTTAAAATGGAGGACAATCCGTCGCTGTCAAAGAAAATGCTTGAGCGCTACAAAAGCCTTTATTCGGGTGCTTTTTACAGGCGTTTTGTCGAGGGAGAATGGGTGGCGGCTCAGGGTGCGGTGTATCCTTTTATGACGGACGAAATGTTCTGCGAGGTGCCGTGGTGTGAGTTTGAGGATTATGCCGTATCTGTTGATTACGGCACAGTGAATCCCGCTTCATTCGGGCTGTGGGGATTTCTGGGCGGCGTATGGTACCGCATTGACGAGTATTACTTTGATTCACGCAAGGAGGGCTTTCAGAGAACAGATGAGGAGCATTACCGTGAACTGGAACGCCTGTGTGAGGGCAAGCAAATATCCGCCGTCACGGTTGACCCGTCTGCCGCAAGCTTTATCGAGGTTATACGCCGACACGGAAAATTCAGCGTTATTCCTGCACGCAACAATGTGCTTGACGGAATACGGCAGTGCGCCGCAGCGCTGAAGGAAAAGCGCATTGTAATCTGCCGCAATTGTGCCGACAGTGTGCGTGAATTTTCGCTCTATCGCTGGAATGAAAACAGCACAAATGATGTTCCGATAAAAGAAAACGACCACGCTATGGATGACATAAGATATTTTGTCACCACAATTTTAAACGGAGGCAGCGGCGACTTTTTTGCCGTTGCCGCCGAGAGGTAAAGGAGGCTTGAAGTGAGGCTATTTAAGAAGAAGGCTGCAGACAAGAATATATGTGCAGTGCAGACAGCCGAAAGCCGATACCGCCGACATCCATTTGGTGTTTTGTCGGATTATTCGGCAGACTGCGTGCAGTACAGGCTTTTTGAAACGCTGAGAGAGTCGGTGCCGCTTATTGACGGCGCACTTGATAAAATAGTAAGGCTGACAGGGGATTTTGATGTGAAGTGCAAAAGCCGTGTCGCTCAGTCGGTGCTTAGGCAATTTCTTAAAAATGTTAAGGTTGGCGCAAACGGCAGGGGCATTGCCTGCTTTATCAATTCTTATCTTAACCAGCTTTTGACCTACGGTACGGCGGTGGGTGAGATTGTGCCGTATAGCGATAAAAGCGGTATTGTGGCTTTGTATAACGCAAGTCTTGATTCGGTTGAGCTTAAATGCGGTGATAGTCCGCTTGATTTGCTTATCTGTTCAAGGAGTGGAGTCGGCGAAGCTGTGCCGGTGAAGAATCCGTCGCTTATTTTGCACACTGCGCTCAACCCTGCTCCGGGCAAGGCGTATGGCAGGTCGATTTTAAGAGGTCTGCCGTTCGTCAGCGATATACTGCTTAAAATCTTTAACGCTATCGGCGAAAACTGGGAGAGGGTAGGAAATATCCGCTTTGCCGTGAGCTGCTCCTCGGATGGTGCAAACGCAAAGGAACGGGCACAGCAGATCGCACGTCAGTGGAGCCTTGCGATGAGCGACAAGGAGCAGACCCGTGACTTTGTATCGGTCGGAGATGTGTCGATAAAGGTTATAGGCGCTGACAACCAGATTCTTGACAGCGAGGTGCCTGTGCGGCAGCTTCTGGAGCAGATTGTTGCAAAGCTGTCGGTTCCGCCGTTTTTGCTTGGACTTTCGTGGTCGTCAACTGAAAGAATGGCATCTCAGCAATGCGACATTCTGACGAGCGAGCTTGAATGGTACCGTGCGCTGATAACACCTGTTATTGACAAAATTTGCCGGACCTTTTTGCGTATGTCGGGCTTTGAGGACAGCGTTGAGATTGAGTGGAGCAACATCAATTTACAGGATGAAACGGAGCTTGCGCAGGCAAGACTGTGGAGAGCGCAGGCGCTGGAGATTGAGCAGAGAATAAAGGAGGGAGAAGTTGAATAACACAAAAACGGTTAAGAGCCTTGATGTAAGTGAAGATGAATTGTCGCTTATCAATGCTTATACAAGGCGGAAGATGAACAGGGAAGAAGTTTACTGCTTTTCTGTTGTTTTGTGCGACAACGAGATAGACAGGGATTTTGAGCAGTTTCCGACGCAGGAGCTTTATAAGCTTGCGGAGCTTTTTGTCGGGAAAACAGGAATTTTTGACCACAACCCGAGCACGAAAAACCAATGTGCGAGGATATATGACTGCCGTGTTGAGGTTGACGGAACACGTAATAACAGTCTGGGAGAGGCGTATGCCTGTGTTGTGGCTAAGGCTTATATCCCGAGAAACGAAAGCACGGCATCGCTTATTGAGGATATTGAGTCGGGGATTAAAAAGGAAGTCAGCATCGGGTGCAGTGCTTGTGAAACTGTATGCTCAATCTGCGGCGATAATATGCATAACGGCGAGTGTGTCCATTTAAAAGGACATATATATAACGGCAAGCAGTGCTATGGCAAGCTCTGTGGAATAAATGATGCTTATGAGTGGAGCTTTGTTGCCGTTCCGTCGCAGAGAAGTGCCGGAGTAATTAAGAATAAAAATTTGGAGGGTGTAATATTGGACAGTGTTTTCAAAAGACTTGAAGGTCCGGGCGAGGTAGTATTGAGCGAGCAGGATAAAACAAAGCTTAAGTCGTATATCGAAAAGCTCAAAAATGCCTGTGCAGACGGCGAAGAATACAGACAGGAGCTTAAGAGCGACGTTTTAAAGCTCAATGCTTTAAACGGAGGAATCGACCACGGTGTAATGTCGTCTGTTGTTGAGCGTATGACGATAGCCGAGCTTAAGGCTTTTAAGTCGGCATATACAAAGCGTGAGGCGCAGCCGCAGCTTGGCTCTTTATCAAAGCCGCAGACTGCGCTGTGTGATGATTACAGTATTTAAAATTCGGGAAGGAGTTAATATGATGGCTATTTATTCTGATTTTAAGGGCTTGAATTCAGAGGTTGCAACATTCAAGTGTAACTCGTCGGTCACTGAGGCGGGTCAGCTTGTAAAGCTTGTCGGCAGCGGTATGGTAGGAAAATGCACCGCCGGTGACCAGCCGATCGGAGTTGTTGTGAATGTAAGAAACGGTTTTGCGGCTGTGGCTGTAAGAGGCTTTGTAGAAGTTGTGCACGACGGTACGGTGACTGTTGGCTACCGCAGTATATCCGCAAGCGACGACAAAACGGTGAAGATTGACAACACAAACGGTATCAGATGCCTTGTGCTTGAGGCTATGAACGGCAAGGCAGGAATATTGCTTTAAGGAGGAAATAATATGGCAAATTACGATACGATAAAAATCGATAAGAGTATGTACGGTGTTGGCGGCAGAAATCTGACGCAGATGCTTGAACAGCTTGACCCGTCCGAACAGTACAAGGGAACACCGCTTGACGGTACGGACGCTTTTCAAAGGCAGCTTAAGCGCTTTGACATCAAGGTAAGAGGTAAAAACAGCGACACGGTTGAAAAGTTTTTTCAGACATCTTCTTCCGCTGCACTGTTCCCCGAATACATAAGACGTGCGGTTGCCACAGGCGTGGAGCAGAGCAACGTGATAGGCGATATCGTTGCCGCAACAACAAAGATAGAGGGACTTGACTATCGCAGCATCGCTTCCGATCCGCTTGATGAAAGTCACGAGCTTAAGCCTGTTGCCGAGGGTGCGTTTATCCCCGAAACGGAGATTAAAATTCAGAGCAACCTCGTTAAGCTTTTAAAGCGCGGCAGAATGCTTGTTTCGTCATATGAGGCGCTGCGCTTTCAGCGTCTTGATGTGTTCACTGTAACGCTTAAGCAGATTGGCGCATATATCGGCAGAATGCAGCTTGCTGACGCTGTAGATGTGCTTATCAACGGCGACGGCAACAACAACCCTGCCGAGGTGGTAAATGTTGCAAGCGCAGGTACGCTCACCTATGACGATTTGCTCAAGTTCTGGGGCAAGTTTGCACCGTTTGAGCTTAATACACTACTTGCCTCAACGGAGGTTGTTCAGGCGATTCTTGCTCTTCCCGAAATGCAGGATTCGCGTGCAGGTCTTGACTTTCACGGCACCGGCAAGCTTGTTACTCCGATGGGTGCAACGCTTATTCACGTTCCTGCGATTTCGGGCAAGAAGATTATCGGTCTTGACAAAAACTGCGCCATCGAAATGGTGCAGTCCGGCGATATCATAACCGATTATGACAAGCTTATCGACCGCCAGCTTGAGCGTGCCGCAATCACCTGTACTACAGGCTTTTCAAAGCTGTTTACGGGTGCCGCAAAGGTACTTTCAATTTAAAGAGGGAGGACAGCGGTATGGACAGCTTTATTGTTTATTTGCGATTTCTGACCCTGTGCGGCTTAAGCGAAGATGACGGCGAAAAATACCGCTTTTTGTGCAATGACGCTGTTCGCTTTTTTGAATCAAAGGCAAAAAGCGGCAATGTCCTGAATGAGTACGGCAGCAGCTTTAACGCTGCTGCCGCAGCTTATGCGGCGTTGAATTTTGAACTGCTATATTCCGACGGCAGTCCAAGCTCATTTAAGGCAGGCGATGTTACAATTGCGCTTGACGGCAAATCGCCGGTTGACAGGGCAAGGGCATATTATAATGCTATTCTGGAGGATATAAAGCCGCATTTAATAGACGGTGATTTTACATTTGAGGCGGTGTGAGATGAGAATTGTAAAAATAATATACGATCTGATTTGCCGCTTCGGATGCAGAATTTGCGTCAGCAAGGACGATGAGGTCAACGAGTATCCGGCATTTATTGAGCCGCTGAGATATAAAAACAAGCTGTATCTTGACGGAACGAGCCTTACGCAGGGGCTTTTTGACGGCTCACACTGGCTGATGATTGCTCCGCCGGAGCTTTCGCTTATTTCTCCGCTTGACGAGTATATTGTTGAATGTGCGGCTATGAACAAGCAATTCACGGTAAAAAAATGCGATACATATTATCTTCAGGACAAACCGCTTTACCTTTGGGCGATTCTGGGTCAATACAGACAGGACGGTGAAAACGAAAATGAACCTTAAATACAGTGATATAAAAAAGCTGATAGAAAGTGCAATAAAGAAATGCCCGCAGTTTTCGCAGTGCCGCATTACAGAGGCTTATCCGACCGCACAGTCCGACAGTCCGGTAAAGCGCACTGTATGCGCTGTCGGTCTTTTGTCTGCCGAAAAAGCTTCACACTCGGCTATTGATATTATCAGAGATACAGAAAACACGATAACCGCATTTGCGGATATTTATACACCTGTGTCAAAAGGCGGTCAGCTTTCGTCTGACTGCGCACTTGCGCTGTGTGACGCTCTGGGAAATTTATCGGGAAAATACAGCATTAAGGCTTTTGCAGGCGATGTTGCTTTTCTGAGCAACTGCCATGCCTACAAAACCCGTGTGAAAGTCACTGTAAGCCAAAGCTTTGACGACACCTATATAAGGGATATTGACGTTGCCTTCAATCTGTTTTTCGATGATTCGCCGTATGTATGCCGCAGTGCAAGTGTTGAGATTTCGCCGACTCTTTCTTCACCGATTGAGTGTTACGGCGAGGGATGCCCTGTTGGTTTTGTAAATAACAGCAGGAAATGCATACTTAAGGTAAAAAGATATATTCCGGACGATTATAAGTCGCTGAAGAATTTGCAGTATCCGTTTACGGTTGACGATATGCTTAAAAACGGCATTTATCTCACCGACTGCGCCGTGACAAATTATGTGCTTGACCGTAATATGCAGGAAATTGTGACGATATCGGGAAGGACTGATGAAGATGCCGAATGAAAAATGGGAAGACTTTTTTGACGATAAAAGCGAAATGGCAGAGCAGCTTTGCGAGATACTTGAGCGTGACAGCAGGCGGTATTCAGGCTTCCGTGAAACGGAAACAGAAAGTTGAAAGGAGTTTGTAAACCTTAGCGATGAAGAATTTTACACAGATGAAATTCGGTGAATATACCTTTATGCACAATCCCGAAAGGCTGACTGTTTCAAATAAGCTTAGCGGAAGCACTGCTCTTATGCCGTACTGCGGAACACGCTTTGAAGCAGTTGCGCTTGAAAATGCGATTATCACGGGCAAGGGGATAATAACCGGCGAGGATTGCTTTGAAAAACTGCTTTTGCTGCTTGAAGCTCTGAAAAGGGGGGAAAAAAGGCTGTTGTCTATTTCACCCTTTCCTGCGATAAGTGCTGTTCTAACGTCGCTTGAATATACGTTGACGCCAAAGGAAAATGAAATTGACATAAGCTTTGAATTCATCTCATCGTCATCGCCTGAAAAGGTCGGGGATGAAATGCCGCACAGCGTAAACGCTAAAATGGACGAAACCCTGTGGGATATATCGTATAAATACGGCATAGCGATTGAAAGACTTCTGCAGCTTAATACCGCCGTAAAACGTCCCGATATTCTTGAAAAAGGTCAGGTGATAACGCTGTGGTAGAGGCATATATGATAAAACCCGACGGCAGTCGTCTGACTCTTGAAAATATAACGGGCTTTACGATAAACCGTGAAATCGGTGCGGCGGATGACCTGACGATTAAGATTGCACAGAGCAATATCACAAAGACAAACGCACTGCACATAGAGCTGAAAATTGACGGACGGGTCGAGTTTTCCGGTGTTATTGATGAGATTAATATTACTGAAAGCAGCGGAGGTTATTCGACTGTTATTTACGCAAGAAGTACTGCGGCGCTGTTGCTTGACAACGAGGCAAAGCCGTGTGACTACAAAAATGCCGACTCAAAATTGATTGATCAAAACCATATTGCTCCCTTCGGTCTTGAATGTGTTTGTCAGGACGACGGAGAATACACGGATCTGAGCGTTTACAAGGGTATCTCGCACTGGCAGGTGATAAAGAGCTTTTGCAGACGGTGCTACGGTACAGAGCCTTATGTTAACGAAGAGGGCAAGGTCGTGCTTTGCAAAAGAAATGATACGGATGCGCCGCTTTATTTCAGCAACAGCGACGGTATTGCGTACAGCTCGGTTACGGTCAACAACAGATATTATAAGCTTATTTCCTCGGTTTTTACCAAAGCTTCGGGGCGTGAGGAATATGATATAGAAAATACAAACGAGCTTGCACAGTGCTTCGGCGTTGTTCGCAGACGTTATGTTGACGGGGAAGAGCAGGGCAATGACGCCGCCCGACAGTTAATTGACAGCGGAAACGAACAGAGCCTTGGCGTGCGGTTAAGCTCGCCCTGCTTTGTTCACTGTCCGCTTAACAGCCTATGCACCTTGAAAATGCTGAGCGGACAGTGCTTTGACAGCCTGCGCTGTATAAAGGTGAAGATAAGCCTGACTCACAGAGGGTTTGAAAGCGTTATCACGATGTCGGGCGAAATCAGAAGGAGAGAATAAAATGTGGCTTACAAAAAATCTTGAAGAGCAGACACGCCGTCAGAGAAACGCCGAAAAGGCAAGCGTAACTGCGGCAACAGGGGCATATCTTGACGCAAACGGGACAAAATCACACGCCGCACAGCCCTGTGTTGCACCGTACGGAATGGCATATGTCATTCCCGGCGGCAGTCGGTGTGTGCTTTTGCCGCTTGGAGAGGGCTGTGCGTCAATCGGGGTTTTTGCACCCGATAATGAGCTTGAGCCGGGTGAGGTAATGCTTTACTCCGCAGGAGGAGCGTCAATTGTGCTTAAAAACAGCGGAGAGGTGCTTATAAACGGAAAGGCGGTTGAGTGATGGACACAGCGCTTTTAAACGGCGAATTTGGTCTTGACAGCCGGGGAATGCCTTATCTGATAACGGGACTTGCCGAGCTTATGCAGAGAGCCGCAATAAGCCTTAAGATGAAGCGTGCAAGCTTTGTTTATTCCCGCAATCTGGGCAGTGAGCTTGAAAGCATAAAGGATGTTGAGGACGCCGTGCACAGCCGTGCAGAGCTGTTGGCAGGGGAGGCTGTTGCTGATGTGCCGCAGACAAGCCTTGGAGCAATTAAGGCGAGTATTACTGATGAGGGCAAAATAAAGATATCGCTTGAAATAAAGCTGAAAGATGAAAGCGGAGTCGTGGAGGTGATTATATAATGGAAAGCTACAGTGACATTGAAAGCAGAATGTTTGCGAAGTATAAGGAGCTTACAGGTTGTGACTGTTTTGATGCGTCGGACATTTCGATAAAAATCAAGCTGCTTGCAGGCGAGCTTTTTAACCTGCAGTCGTCAATCAGATGGCTGGATAATCAGCTTTTTCCTCAGACGGCGTCCGGAGACAGGCTTGACTGCCACGCAGAAATGAGGGGTCTTGTGCGGAAAAAAGCAACTGCGGCACACGGAACTCTCACTTTTTCGCTGGAGAACCCTGCAGAAAGCACTATTGTTATTTCCGGCGGTACGGTGTTTTCTACGGCAGGTAAAAACCCGATAAGATTTGTTACTGATAAAACCACGTCTATCGGTACGGGACTTAAAACAGTAAGCGTAACCGCTACGGCGATAACAAAGGGAGCAAGCGGAAATGTTGCGCCTGACACCATATGTGTGATGACAACGAATGTGAGCTCGCTATTGAGTGTCACAAACAAGGCATCGTTCAGCGGCGGCACTGACATTGAGGATGACGAGTCGCTTCGCAGACGTATCATGGAGGACATAAAAACACCGTCAACTGGCACGAACAAGGCGTATTACAAGCGTCTTGCGCAGAGTGTTGACGGTGTTTACTCGGCGAATGTTGTGTCACGGGCAAGAGGCAACGGAACGGTTGACATTTATATAGCCGCAAAGGGAACTGCAATTGACAGCAAATATGTAAGCGAGGTGCAGACTTTGGTTAATGAGGCGAGAGAACTTAATGTGGATGTTCTTGTGTCGGCGGCGAGTACTGTGCGTGTGCCTGTGTCGCTAACGATAAGCGAGAAAAGCGGATATGATTTTGACGAGGTCTGTGCGAATGTAAATGAAAAAATAAAGGAATATTTCGCTTCGCTTCAGGTCGGTCAGAGCGTTTATGTTTCTTCGCTTGGAAATGCAATTGCAGGTGCTCAGGGCGTTGACAGGTTTTTGTTCAAGAGCTCCTCGTCGAGCAATGTTGCAGCCGCCGACTCACAGCTATTAACCGCAGGCACAATCGCAATTACACGGGGGTAATATTATGAAAGCGTTTGAGAGTATGACAAAAAAGCTCTTGCCGACAGGGCTTTATACCCTTGATGAAAACGGCGGCGTTGCAAACGAGCTTAAAGCATATTCCGTCGGAATTGACAGCAAGGACGACGAGCTTGACGTAATTATCCGTGAAGCGTTTGTGTCAAGCGCCGAGGACTACGGGCTTTCAATGTGGGAGGAGCTTTTTGGCGCTGCTCAAATCGGCACAGATGTTAACCGGCGGCGAGAGATGATAAAGGGCAGGCTGAGGCTTACTGACAACAGCTTTACTCCGTCGGGCGCTGATGAAATTGTGCGCTCGCTTGGAATTGAAAGCTTTGCAATAACAGAAAATCCGTCACGCTTTGTTGTGACGGTGGATTTAAGCACAGGGAGCTATACAAAGGCACGGCGAAAGTGGATAAAGGAGCAGCTTGAGGAGCTTTTGCCTGCTCATCTTGAAATTGTTGTCGTTTTCGGCAATGCAAGCTGGAATGTTATTGACGGATTGAATCTCACCGCAAATGATATGGACAGCAAAAATTATTCATGGGACGATATTGATACTTTGATAATTTAAAGGAGTGAGGATATATGGCTTCGACGAACAAAACAGAAAATCTCGGTCTTAACCAATGGGTCGGCACAGACCACCCGACAAGAACAGACTTTGTCGAGGACAATGCGCTTATTGATGAGGCTGTGGGTACGCACTGTGCGAATTCGACAATTCATCTGACAAACACCGAAAAGACAAGGGTGTCAAATCCCGTTGCGGTAAAGCAGTACACCGGAACAGGCACAATAAGCCTTACCGTTAATTTTGAATTTTCACCTAAGCTTGTGCTTGTGCAGAAGAAAAACGCGCCGCCTGTTTCATATTCGTCGTCGGGCATTGTGATTAATGCAGGCTTTGTCACACCCTCCTACGGCGGAACGCAGGGCTTGTCGCTGATGTCGGGCGTGCTTACGCTTGCGTATTCCGCAACGATGACAGACGGAGCAAGGGCGAATTTTAACGAGGAAAACGCAAGCTATGTTATAGCGGCGTTCAGATAAAATTCACTCTTGCAAAAAGAAGTAAAATGAGGTAATATATCTTCGGGAAACACTGAATAAATCACGCTGAAAGCTGTTTGCACATCTTGATTGCTTATTTTCCGTCAGCCTGACCAAAAAATCCTCGTAATGCGTCAGCATTACTGCGGTTTATTTGTCCAACCTGACGAAAAATCTGACGGCGCAATATGCACAAACGATTTAATCAGGATTTCCCTTGCACGATTATGGTGTGATCCGTCGCAATTTCCGGATCTAAAACAATACTACGGAGGAATTTAATATGCTAAAAAACAAAGGTACGCTTTATCTTGTGCAGGCGGCTGTGATTGCCGCTTTGTATGCAACGCTCACTTATGCGCAGAATTTTTTGCTGCCGGGCACAACAACAATGGCGGTTCAGTTCAGGGCGTCTGAGGTGCTGACCGTGCTTGCACTGTTTACACCTGCCGCAATACCGGGACTTACGGTTGGCTGTGTTCTTGCGAACATAACCTCGCTGTCGGCGCTTGGCCCCTATGATATGATTTTCGGCTCACTTGCAAGCCTGCTTGCGGCTTTGGCTATTTATGCGCTCAGAAATGTAAGAGTAAAATCAATTCCTGTTCCTGCGCTTTTAATGCCCGCAATCTTCAACGGAATTATCGTCGGTCTGGAGATTGAGATATTCTTCATCGAGGGCGGCTTCCATTTTGCCGACTTCCTGTTACAGGGCGGATGTGTTGCCTTGGGTGAGCTTGGCGTCTGCATAATTCTTGGAATTCCGCTTATCAAGGCTATTGAAAAGTCAAAGCTTGACAAAAGACTGTTTTCAACTCACACCGCTTAACCGGTGACGATAAGACGATAAATATATAATAAAATTAAACATAATTGTGCAGCCGCCTGCGGGGAAATCCGCAGGCGGCTTTTTTCGGTGCTTTGCACCGTCGAACACGATTATTAAATTCATCAGAGCGAACAGTTCTTTTACGAGTGCTTTTAAATTCGGGGTCGCAAGCGGAGACAACCACATCTCCACTCTTCACTCTCAACTCTCAACTCTCAACTCTTCAACTCTTCAATTAAGGTCAACCTTGACGCCAAGCTCCTTAAGCTGTTCGTCGTCAACGGGAGCAGGAGCGTTTGTCATAAGCTCGCTTGCGTTCTGTACCTTCGGGAAGGCGACAACGTCACGTAGGGTCGGTGCGCCTATCATCTGCATAACAAGTCTGTCGAGGCCTATGCCCATTCCGCCGTGAGGCGGTGCGCCGTATTTGAATGCGTTTGTGAGGAAGCCAAACTTTGCGTTTATCTCCTCATCTGTCATTCCGAGCATATCGAACATCTTTTTCTGCAGGTCGGGGTTAGTAATTCTTATTGAGCCTGATGAAAGCTCAACACCGTTTAATACCATATCGTAAGCCTTGGCGTAAACCTGACCCTTGTCGCTGTCGAGCTTGTCAAGGCATTCGTCTGTCGGCGATGTGAACGGGTGGTGCATAGCCATCCACTGGCCACTTTCCTCGTCCTTTTCAAAGAACGGGAACTCGACAACCCACAGGAAGTTGTAGCCCTTGCCGATGATGTCAAGGCGCTTTGCAACAGTCAGTCTTAATGCACCAAGAACAGAGAGTGTGAGGCTCTTGCTTGTATCGGCAACGATGAACACAACATCGCCCTTCTCAGCGCCTGCACGCTCAAGAATTGCGTTCATCTCCTGCTCGGTCATAAACTTCGCAAAGCTTGAGGCTACGCCGTCATCGGTCATTCTTATCCAAGCAAGGCCCTTTGCACCGTTTCCCCTTGCCTGCTCGGTGAGCTTGTCAATCTCCTTGCGGCTGTAGGTTTTAACGGCGTTCTTAGCGGTAAATGCTCTTACGGTGCCGCCGCCCTCAAGCGCATTTTTGAACACGCCGAAGCCGCAGTCCTTAACAATATCAGACAAATCGAAAAGCTCCATATCGAAGCGTGTGTCAGGCTTGTCCGAACCGTACTTTTCCATTACCTCGTCATATTTATATCGTGGGAACGGTGTCGGAATGTCAACGTCCAGCACCTCTTTAAAAACTCTCTTTATGTAGCCCTCGCCGATTGCGATAACGTCTTCCATATCTACAAACGACATTTCAAGGTCAATCTGGGTGAACTCGGGCTGGCGGTCTGCACGCAGGTCCTCGTCACGGAAGCAGCGTGCAATCTGCATATAGCGGTCAAAGCCTGCTACCATACAAAGCTGCTTATACATCTGCGGTGACTGCGGCAGGGCATAGAAGCTGCCCTTGTGGATTCTTGACGGCACAAGAAAATCTCTTGCGCCCTCAGGTGTTGACTTGATGAGCATCGGGGTTTCAATCTCGATAAAGCCGTTCTCGTCAAAGTAATCTCTCGTCACCTTTGCAATCTTGTGGCGAAGCAGAATGTTTTTCTGCAAATCGGGACGGCGCAAATCAAGATAGCGGTACTCAAGGCGTGTGCTTTCGCCTGTTTTGCAGTTTTCAACAATCTCAAACGGAGGTGTTTCGCTCTCGTTTAAAATGCGAAGCTCCTTGACCTTTATTTCAATGTCGCCTGTTTTTATATCCTTGTTCTTTGCACTTCTCTCACAAACCGTTCCGACAACGCCGAGAACATATTCGCTTCTTACCGTAAAAGCCTTGTCGAATACAGCCTTGTCGCTTGTGTCATCAAAGCTGAGCTGTACTATACCTGTGCGGTCACGCAAATCAATGAAGATAAGCTGGCCGAGGTCACGCTGGCGCTGTACCCAACCGAATACAGTCACCTCACGACCGACATCAGAGATGCGCAAATCTCCACAATAGTCTGTTCTTTTCATTCCTGTCATAAATTCTGCCATGACAAATTCCTCACTTTATATTTAAACTTAAAAGAGTGGAGAGTGAAGAGTGGAGAGTGGAGATGGATTTCGCAACGAGCTTGTGAGTTCGTAGGGGACGGTCTTGACCGTTCCGAGATAGGCGTATTTACTGCAATGCTCCGCAAAATTATAAAAGAGTATAACATACTACGGTTCGAACCGGAACAGGCAAGCCAGTTCCCTACACCCTCGTTTCTCTAAACTCCAAACTCTAAACTCAAAACTCCAAACTCTAAACTCCAAACTCTAAACTCAAAAAGATATTGTCGTGTTTTCATCGCAATAAACTGCGATGAATTCATCGGCAAAACGGTCGTCAAGATTAACTTTTACCTTTTCGCCCGTTTTCATATTTTTAAGCTCGGCTTTGTTTTCGGCAATTTCGTTGTCACCGAGTACAAGGCTGTATTTTGCACCTATCTTGTCCGCATACTTCATCTGTGCTCTCAGGCTTCTGCCGACAATGTCGGTTTCGGCGTGAATTGAGCAGCTGCGAACCTGCTTAAGCAGGTCAAAAGCCTTTGCCTGTGCCGTGTCGCCCATTGTCGCTATATAAAGACCGCACTGCTCCGGCTCCGGCAGTTCAATGCCCTCGGCGTCAAGCAGAGCGAGAAGTCTTTCAATTCCGAGAGCAAAGCCGAGTGAGGGCAGGCTCTGACCGCCAAGCTCCTCGATAAGTCCGTCATATCTTCCGCCTCCGCATACAGTGCCCTGTGCGCCGAGCGAATTTGTTACAAACTCAAACACCGTGCGCGTGTAGTAGTCAAGACCTCTTACGATTTTCGGGTTTACAACATATTTAACACCTGCGTTGTCAAGCAGACGTTTTACGCCCTCAAAATGCTCACGGCAATCGTCGCATATGTAATCAAGCACAGTAGGCGCACCATCGGCGATTTCCGAGCAAACCGGACTTTTGCAGTCGAGTATTCTCATCGGGTTGCGCTCTAAACGTGACAGGCAGGTTTCGCAAAGCTGTGATGTGTATTGTGCAAAATAATCCTTGAGCGCCTGATAATATTTTGCCCTGCACTTAGGACAGCCGATTGAGTTGAGCTCAAGAGTAAGCTTGTCGCCGATTTGCAAGCGGTCAAAAATGCTCTGAGCGGCACAAATCATCTCTGCGTCAGCCGCAGGTGAGGCTGTGCCGTAGGTTTCAAGCCCGAACTGGTGGAACTCACGGTAGCGGTTCGCCTGCTTTTTCTCGTAGCGGTAGCAGGAAACAAGGTAATACACCTTGACAGGCAAGCCGTCGTTGTATATTGCGTGCTCAAGTAATGCTCTTGCGGCTCCTGCAGTACCCTCGGGGCGAAGCGTAAGCGATGTGCCGCCCTTTGTGTCAAAGGTGTACATTTCCTTTTGAACAACGTCGGTTGTGTCGCCGACGCCTCTTCTGAAAAGCTCGGTATGTTCAAAAACAGGAGTGCGGATTTCCTTAAAGCCAAAGGCGTCTGCCTCTGAACGCATAAGATTTTCTACAAACTGCCATTTATAGCTGTCCTTGGGCAATACGTCCTCTGCGCCGTAAACCCTTTTTGTGATAAGTGACATTATATATTCCTCCAGAATAGTGCGACACTATGTGTCGCAATGATATAAATCCCTGACGGGATTTGTGAAATATCGCTTTGCGATATGAAATAGCTTCGCTATGAAATATTTGCCTACGGCAAATGTTAATGTAGTCGCCGCTTTGCGGCTCTTTGAATTAAGAAGTCATCGTTATGAGTATTTTCTAATTTCGGAGCCGCTTGCGGCACAGTCGCACATATTTACTCCTTATTGTACCACAAAACGGCGGATAATGCAGTAGTTTTGACAAAAATAATTGACGAAATTTCTCAGCCGGAGCTATTTGTCAAGCTTTTTGCACAGCACAGAAATCGGGATGGTCAGAAGCCCCCACAGAAAGCTGTAAAACGGGCATATCTGACCCAGTACATTGAAGTGAGTGTTTGTATAATCCCACACGTTCATCTTCAGCTTTAAATTAACGATACAGCCGGTTGCAAATTCTATCAGGGTTATCACCGTTGAGCCGACAACACACTTGAGCGGAAGCTTCATTTTGTCATAATGCTTGAAAATTTTAAACAGAGTCAGAAAGCAGGCGCCGCCTGCAAGAAACATTGACCAATGCGTTCTTCTGCGGCAGATTATTTCAAGCATCGCATAGGCACTGCCGCCCAACACGAACAGACCGCTGTCTTTTTTTAGCCTTGCACCGTTCTTTTTTATTTTCATAAAAACACCACCGCAGTTATTGTCGTCTGCGGCGGCGGATTTATACTATATTATAATGTAAGATGTACTCTTATTTGCCTGCGTCTGCTTTGTCGTTTTCGCTATCAACCTTTGTCACGCTCAGAAGTGTTATTCTCTGCTCACTCACGTTGAGTATCTTAAAGCTGTAACCCGAAAACTCAAACGATTCTCCCTCCTCGGGGATTTTGCCGAGCTTTTCAAATATCCAGCCGCCGACCGACACACTCTCGCTGTCAAATTCACGCTCTTTAATGTTGAGCAGAGAGGACAGGTCCTCAAGGGTGAAGTCGCCCGACAGCTCGTATGTTTTGTCGTCAATCTTTTTGCAGGAGGTTTCGATTTCTTCGTCCTCGTCCCAGATTTCGCCGACAAGCTCTTCAACAAGGTCCTCGGTAGTTACAATACCCAGAATTCCGCCGTGTTCGTCTGTGACCAGAGCGAGGTTCTGGTGCTTGTGCTTCATATCACTGAGAACATATGAAAGCTTTTTGTTTTTATAAACATAATATGCCGGCTGTATGATGCGGTGCAGGTCAACGCTTTCGCCGTTTGCCAGCGCTTCAAGATAATCCCTCGTGTGCAGAACGCCGACAATGTTGTCAATGCTCTTTTCATAAACGGGAATTCGAGAGTATCTTTCTTCAAAAATGATTTTTCTTATCTCGCTATCTTCGTCATCAATATCTATGGCGGTAAGGTCAACTCTCGGCGTCAGGACCTCCTGCACCGTCTTTTCGTCAAAATCAAGTGCCGACTTGACAAGCTCACGCTCCTGCTGTTCAAGAACGCCCTCCTCTTCAATACTGTCGATTATGTATTTAAGCTCATCCTCAGTCACGCTCGGCTCTTTGTCGCCCTTGTTCACAAGTGCAAGCGCCGCCTGCTTGAGCTTCATAAACAAAAACACAACGGGCGTCAGTACTACCATCAGAATACGAAGTATTTTTGAGGTTGCCATTGCCAGCGCTTCGGCTTTTTCCTTTGCAAAGCATTTCGGGATAATTTCGCCGAAGGTCAGGACAATAAGGGTAACTGCGCCGGTGCTGATTGCCGCACCTGCGTCACCGAACAGATTCATACACAGAACTGTGGCGATGGACGAACAGCCGATGTTGACAATATTGTTTCCGATAAGTATTGTCGTCAGCGCCTTGTCAAAGTGCTGTGTTATGTAAACAACATTCTTTGCTCTTTTGTCGCCAAGCTCTGCCGAGCGGTTTATTCTGACCGTGTTGACGGTGGAAAAGGCAGTTTCTGTTGCCGAGAAGAAAGCCGACAGCATAACGCAGATGAGAATGACGACTCCCATTACAATATTTTCCAAGTTTAATACACTCCCGTGTTGAACGGACAGCCGTTCAACGAAAAAATAAATTATTCCTTTAATTCCTTTACTATATCAGAAAAAAGGTGATTTGGCAAATATTATACAAGGATTTTACAAATCAGAGCTTTTGTAAGCTGTTAAGGCGTTTTGTTTTTCCGGTCGGTGCAGACGACAATTTTTTTATGTTTTCACTTTTTTTCGTCGGTGTTAGACGCACACTTCATTGACAAAGGTATGAAAAGACAATATAATTTAGAATAGAAGATTTTGCGCATTAACGTGCTTTATATAAAAATGGGGGTGCTGCCATGGGCGATGTGATTCTTTCTTTGAGAGATATTTTCGTTGAGTTTGACGGCGAGGTTATTTTAAACAAAATAAACCTCGATATAAAGGATAAGGAGTTTGTCACGCTTTTGGGTCCCAGCGGCTGCGGTAAAACAACAACGCTGCGGATTATCGGCGGCTTTCTTGACAGCTACAGCGGTGATGTTTATTTTAACGGAGAGTGTATAAATAGGGTTCCGGCGCACAAAAGAAACGTCAACACCGTTTTTCAGAAATATGCTCTGTTTCCGCATATGAATGTGTTTGACAACGTGGCGTTCGGGCTTAAGCTTAAAAAGCTGCCGAAAGCCGAAATTGAAAAAAAGGTCAGACGTATGCTTGCCATTGTTGACCTGAAGGGATATGAAAAGCGTCCCATTAGCAAGCTGTCGGGCGGCCAGCAGCAGAGAGTTGCAATTGCAAGAGCGCTTGTGTGCGAGCCGAAGGTGCTGCTGCTTGACGAACCCTTGGGTGCGCTTGATCTGAAGTTGAGAAAGGATATGCAGATTGAGCTTAAAAAATTGCAGCAGCAGCTTCAGACAACATTTATATATGTTACGCATGACCAGGAGGAGGCACTGACCATGAGCGACACCGTTGTCGTGATGAACAACGGCAATATCGAGATGGTCGGCTCTCCGACAGATGTATATAACGAGCCTGCAAATGCCTTTGTCGCTGATTTTATCGGCGAGGCTAATATATTAAACGGCATTATGCTTGAGGATTATAAGGTTAAGGTTCAGGATGACGTGCTTGAATGTGAGGATTGCGGCTTTGGCAGAAATCACCCGGTTGACGTTGTTATAAGACCCGAGGATATCGAGGTTACAAAGCCGGAGGACGGACAGGTCAGGGGTGTTGTTGTTGACACGATATTCAAGGGCGTGCATTACGAGATGAGCGTTAACTGCGGCGGCTGTATGTGGCTGATACACAGCACAGTGGCACAGCCTGTCGGCAAAGAAATAGGTATGCGTGTAATACCGTACGACATACACATAATGGAAAAGCTTCTGCCGTACTCCGAGAACACCTTTAAAGCGGAGGTTGTTTCAAGCGACCCGGACAGCAATTCGATGCAGATTCAGCTTGAGAACAGCGTGATTGACGTTGAAAACAGATGCTTTGAAAAGGGTTCCGTGCTTGAAATCACGGTTTCGCCGTCTGATGTTTATATCAGCGGTGAGGAAAAGGGTCATCTTGAGGCTTATATTGAGTCTGTGATATATAAGGGCGTTCACAACGAGATTATTCTTGAAACGGACGAGCATAAATGGCTTGTCAGCAGTGATATTGACGAGCAGATTGCAACGTATGTGCAGATGAAAATCAACTTTGAAAATGCTGAATTCAAGCTTATAGGGGAGGCTGAGAAATGAAATCAAAGGCTTCTTTTTATCCCTATATGCTGTGGATGGTTATTTTCACGCTGATTCCAATCGGTATGGTTGCGTATTATGCCTTTACCGATTCAAGCGGCGCTTTTACAATCAATTCCTTTATCGACAGCCTGTTTTATACTGATGTGTTTATGCGCTCAATGTGGATTTCGGCGATTTCAACCGCAATTTGCCTGCTTATCGGCTATCCGCTGAGCTATATTATGTCAAGGGCAAGGGGCAGTACGCAGAAGGTGCTTGTTATGCTTGTGATGCTGCCGATGTGGATGAATTTTATTTTAAGAATTTACGCATGGGTTTTGCTTTTGCAGAATAACGGACTTATTGATTTAGCCGTCAGGCTGCTGGGCTTTGACGTGCCTCTTATCGGCAATCAGGGTGCTGTTATACTCGGAATGGTTTACAACTACCTGCCGTTTATGGTTCTGCCGATTTATACCGTTATGACAAAAACGAACAATAATATTATTGAGGCGGCACAGGACCTTGGCGCAAACAGGCTTAATGTGTTCCGCAGGATTGTATTTCCGCTCAGTGTGCCGGGCATAATATCGGGTATAACAATGGTTTTTGTGCCGACGGCAAGTACATTCCTTGTGGCGCAGTATCTTGGCGGAACAAACGACAAGATGATAGGTGACGTTATAGAAAATATTTTCCAGAGAGATAAAAACGTCGGTTCGGCGCTGTCGCTGCTGTTAATGGTGATTATACTTATCTTTCTTGTTATTATGAACCGCTTCGGCGATGAGGAGGCGGCGATATGAAAAAAATTAAGAATATTCCGTCAAAAATTTATATCGCCCTTGTTATGGTTTTTCTGTATCTGCCGATTGCCGTGCTTATTGTTTATTCGTTCAACGACGGCAAAACAAGCGTATGGAAGGGCTTTACGTTCAAGTGGTATGTCGAGCTGTTCAACAACGATGCAATTATGAGCTCGCTTTACAATACGCTCATTATCGCCGCTTTAGCCGCTCTTATTTCAACCGTTCTTGGTACTGCGGCGGCGATAGGCATTAACAACTTCAAGGGCATAAAGCGAAGTCTTATCATCAACCTTTCAAATATGCCGATAATCAATCCCGAAATCGTCACCGGTGTTTCGTTTATGCTGATGTTTTCATTTGCGGGAACTATGCTCGGCTTTGAAATGGGCTTTGGTACGGTGCTTCTTGCGCATATAAGCTTTTGCGTTCCGTATGTTATTCTTAACGTAACGCCGAAGCTGCGTCAGATGGACCCGGCAATTTACGAAGCGGCGCTTGACCTCGGCTGTAATCCGTTCAAGGCATTTGTCAAGGTTGTTCTGCCGCAGATTATGCCGGGTGTTATGTCGGGACTGCTGATGTCGTTCACATACTCGCTTGACGATTTTGTGATAACCTATTTTACAAGAGGTTCAAGATTTCAGACCCTGCCGATTGAGATTTATACAATGCTACGACGCAGGATTTCGCCGACAATAAATGCGCTATCAACGCTTCTTTTTGTTGTAACGCTTGCAATACTGATATTTGTAAATATCCGTGACCGCCGTGCTGAAAAAGCGGCTCAGGCACGGTAGAAAAGGGGAATATGCAATGGTAAAAAAGATGATCTGCTGTGTTGTTGTTGCCGCACTTGCGGCAGCGATGCTTGTGATGCCCGGCTGTTCCGGCGCTTCCGAATCAAAAGGAGAGATAAACGTCTTTAACTGGGGCGAGTATATCTCTAACGGTGAAGACGGCTCAATGGACGTTATAGATGAGTTTGAAAAAGAAACAGGCATTAAGGTCAACTACACAACATATGAAACAAATGAGGAAATGTATAATATCCTTAAAAGCTCCAACAGCAGCTATGATATTATAATTCCGTCGGATTATATGATTGCCCAGCTTATCGAAGAAGGGCTTCTCAGCGAGCTTGACTTTGACAATATTCCGAACTATAAAAATATAATGGAAAAGTACAAGAAAACTGACTATGACAAGGACGGAAAATATTCAGTTCCGTATTCATGGGGAGTTGTCGCACTGTGCTATAACAAAACGATGGTGACGGAAAAGCCGGACAGCTTCTCTGCTTTGTGGGACGAGAAATATTCGGGTCAGATACTGATGTTCAACAACTCGCGTGACGCTATGGCGATTGCAATGAAGCTCAAGGATATAGATCCGAGCAATGTTACAAAGGAGGATATAGATATTGCCTCCGAGTATCTCACCGAGCAGAAGCCGATTCTGAAAAAATATGTTATGGACCAGGTGTTCACCGAAATGGAAGGCTCTCAGGCGGCGCTTGCACCATATTACGGCGGCGATATTGCAGTTATGATGCAGAATAACGAGGACCTTGACTATGTATTGCCGAATGAAGGCTCAAACCTGTTTATCGACGCTATGTGCATACCCAAAAACAGCAAGAACAAAGAGCTTGCCGAGGAGTTTATCAACTTTATGCTCAAGGCGGAGGTTGCCGAGTCAAACGCCGAGTATATAGGCTATTCAACACCCAACAGTGCGGCTTATGAGCTGCTTGACGAGGATATCAAGAATAACGAGCTTATTTATCCGAGTGATGAATACCTGAGCAAATGCTACACTTTTACAAACCTGCCGACTGATATTTATAACTATATGCAGGACAAGTTTTTGAAGGTTCAGTCGTAACGCAATACAGTGCGGCGGCAATTGTGTTTTGTTCCGTAAAATAAAAGCTTTAAGCTTACTGTGGCTCCCTTAACCGGGAGCCTGTTTTTTTACAAAAAACTGAATAGGGGTATTGACAAATAATACTATGTGTTATATAGTATAACGCAAGAGGTGGTATGATATGGACGTACAGCTCAAACGTGGTTTCCTCGAAATATGCGTGCTTGCGGCGCTTGAAAAAGAGGATTCATACGGGTACAAGATTATCAAGGATATTTCCTGCTGCATAAATATTTCGGAATCCACTCTCTATCCAATTCTGAAAAGGCTTGAAAGCGGCAAGTGCCTTACCGTTTATTCGGTTGAGCACAACGGCAGACTGCGAAAGTACTACAGAATAACAGATGTGGGCAAAAAAAGGATAAGCGAATTTTTAAGCGAATGGCAGGATATAATGAATGTCTATTATTACATAAAGGGGGAGCATCAGGGTGACTAAGGGTGAATTTTTGCACGAGCTGAGGGAGAGGCTTGCCGCCTTGCCTGAGGAGGACATTGACAGAACGGTTTATTATTACAGTGAAATGATTGACGATATGACAGAGGACGGCAAAACCGAGCAAGAGGCAATTGACGAGCTTGAAAGCGTTGACGAAATCGCACAGAGGATAATATCAGAAACGCCGAACAGAGCGCAGGCACAGAATACGGTACAGCAGACAAAACCAAAGTCGGGACTGGTAATACTCATACTTTTAGTTGTGCTGTTCCCGGTGTGGATAGGTATATTTATAGCAGCGTGGGCAATCGCAGGCTCGTTTTTCGGCGGCAGCGGTGCGTGCATACTGGCAGGCTTAGCCGGAATACCGGCGGCATTCTTTATGATGGTTGACGGCTTGGTTGTTAAGGGCGCTTTTGCGCTTGGAATTTGCTTGTTTACGGCAGGATTGGGCATGCTCTGGTTTATCGGAAATCTTTACTACACAAAGGCGATTGTGAAATTTATCGGATTTATTGTCAGGAAGATAAAGGCGTCATTCTGAGGGGAGGAACAGATAATGAAAAGGACAAGGAATATTTTAATAATAATTGCAGTCATTTTAATGGCAGCCGGAATAATAATATGTTCGGCGTCGCTTTGTATGACAGGCTTTGATTTTTCGCAGTTTACCACATCAATGGCAGGCAGTGAGGTTAAGGAAATGAACAGGGACTTAACGGCAGACTATCAGCGTATAACAATTGATACCAAGGACAGAGAGATAAAATTTGAAAAATCAGAGGATGATAAGCTTCATCTGGAATATACCGAGAGCGAGAAGCGTATAATTGAAATCAGCGAAAGCAATGCGGAGCTATCGGTTATCGAGCGGCTTGACTACAAATGGTATGACTACATATTCAATTTCGACTTCGGCAGCAAGCTTGTTGTAAAGCTGCCGTCGGATATCAAGGCTCAGATAAGTGTTAACACCAGCAACGGTAAAATCAGCTTCACCGATATAAGCGTCAAAAACAGCGTTGATTTACATACCTCAAACGGTGCGATTAATATTATGGACACTGCAATAGGCGGCGATATAACTGCGCAGACGAGCAATGGCAGAATTGAGCTTTTGCGTGCGAGCGTTGCAGGAAAAGCCGATATAAAAACCTCGAATGGCGAATGTTCGGCAGACGGCGCAAGCGTAAAAGGCGAGCTTAAGTTCAAAACAAGCAACGGCAAAATATATCTCAATAACGCTCAGGCGGAGGAGATATCCGCCGAATCAAGCAACGGCAAGATAGAATTCTATAACGCCGATGTCGATAAATCAATCAACGCTCAGACAAGCAACGGCAAAATTGATGGTACGCTTGTCGGCAAGCCGGGCGACTTCAGCTTCAGATATGAAACAAGCGGTCATAACAACAGCAATATTCCGACTGACGGCATCGGCGGCAAGCAGGCATATTTCAAGACCTCAAACGGCAATATTGACGTTTCATATGCACAGAGCTGAGGAAGCTATGCTGAGTGAAGAGTGGTTAGTGGATAGTGGAGAGTGGGCGGCTTCGCCGCTGAGTTTTGAGTTTTGAGAATCCCGAAACGAGGTTGTAGGGAACAGGCTTGCCTGTTCCGGTTCGAATTGCTGAAATTTGAACCGGGTATTGCCTACTTTTCAAGGGAGCCTTTAGCCTGCCGGACATTCATCAGAGCGAGCCGGAACGTTCAAGACCGTTCCCTATAACTCCGATGTGATATTCATCTTTACTCTATGCTCAAAACTAAAAACTCAAAACTTTAATTTTGCAACTGGTTTTTACCAACTTGTTAAAATGACACAAAAACAGTGCAATATGCTACAAAACAAGCGCTAAAATGCAAGTTCTTAAAAAAATCCTGCAAAAATTATAAAAAAGGGTTGACAAAACCCATTCGATGATATATACTTGACACCAGAAACACAGCAATGGCGCTGAGGGAAGTTAATCTCTCAGCGCCTTTTGCCGTTTTTAGACAATTTTTAAACAGGACAGGAGAGTTTTAAAATGTCAAATGTAGTAAATGTTCCGGAAATCTTCGGAAGCCTTGTTTTTGACGACGCTACAATGAAAGAGCGTTTGCCGAAGCAGACCTATAAGGCACTCAAGAAGACAATTCAAGACGGAGATGCACTTGACCTCAATGTTGCAAACATTGTGGCTAACGCAATGAAGGACTGGGCGGTAGAAAAGGGCGCAACCCACTATACGCACTGGTTCCAGCCGATGACAGGTATCACCGCCGAGAAGCACGACAGCTTCATTAACCCGACCGACGACGGCAAGGTTATAATGGAGTTCTCGGGCAAGGAGCTTATCAAGGGTGAGCCTGACGCATCTTCCTTCCCGTCAGGCGGCATCAGAGCCACATTTGAGGCAAGAGGCTATACAGCATGGGACCCGACATCATACGCATTTATTAAGGATGGCACACTGTGCATTCCGACTGCTTTCTGTTCCTACACAGGTGAGGTTCTTGACAAAAAGACACCTCTTCTTCGTTCTATGGAAAGAATCAGCGACGAGGCAGTAAGAGTACTCAGACTTTTCGGCGACACGGAAACAACAAGAGTTGTTACAACCGTAGGACCGGAGCAGGAGTACTTCCTGATTGATAAAGACCTTTATCTTGAAAGAAAAGACCTTATCTATACAGGCAGAACACTTTTCGGTGCGAAGGCACCTAAGGGACAGGAGCTTGAGGATCATTACTTCGGCGCTATCAGACCGAGAGTAGTTGAGTTTATGGCCGACCTCGACCAGGAGCTTTGGAAGCTCGGTATTCTTGCAAAGACCAAGCACAACGAGGTTGCTCCGGCACAGCATGAGCTTGCTCCTATCTTCACAACAACAAACCTCGCAACCGACCACAACCAGCTTACAATGGAGATTATGAAGAAAACAGCCGAGAAGCACGGTCTTGTTTGTCTTCTCCACGAGAAGCCGTTTGCAGGCGTCAACGGCAGCGGTAAGCACAACAACTGGTCAATTTCAACCAACACAGGCAAAAACCTCCTTGACCCGGGCAAAAAGCCTGCTGAGAACATTCAGTTCCAGCTTTTCCTTGCCGCAGTTATCAAGGGTGTTGACGAATATCAGGATCTTCTCAGAGTTTCTGTTGCAACCGCAGGCAACGACCACCGTCTTGGCGCAAACGAGGCTCCTCCGGCTATTATCTCAATGTTCCTCGGCGATGAGCTTCAGGCTGTTGTTGATTCCATAGTCGGCGACACCGAATATTCTTCGGGCAAGACATTGACGATGCAGCTCGGCTCAAATGTTCTTCCTGATTTCACCAAGGATACAACAGACAGAAACCGTACATCACCGTTTGCATTCACAGGCAACAAGTTCGAGTTCCGTATGCTCGGCTCAGCTCTTAATATTGCCTGCCCGAACATTATGCTCAACACAATAGTAGCTGAGGAGCTTGCAGAGTTTGCCGATGAGCTTGAAAAGGCTGACGATTTCGACAGCGCTGTTAAGGATCTCATCAAAAAGACTCTTTCAGAGCATCAGAGAATTATATTCAACGGCAACAACTATTCAGATGAGTGGGTTGTTGAGGCAGAGAGAAGAGGACTTTCAAATCTGCGTTCAACACCTGAGGCATTCAAAAAGTACCTCACACCGAAGAATATTGAGCTGTTCGTAAAGCACAAGGTATATTCTGAGGTTGAGCTTCAGTCAAGATATGAGATTCAGCTTGAGAACTACTCAAAGGTAATCAACATTGAGGCTGAAACAATGCTTGATATGGCTAAGAAGGATATTCTTCCGGCTGTTTCATCATATGTCAGAGAGCTTGCCGATACAGCACTTTCAAAGAAAGCACTTTCAGACACTATCCCGTGCGATGTTGAAATTGAGCTTGCAGAAAAGCTTTCAAAGCTTCTTTCCTGCTTTGCAAAGAAGATTGCAGCTCTTGAAGAGGCTCTTATCAAGGCTAAGGACGTTGAGGGTGCACAGGAGCTGGCTGATTACTACCAGCAGGTTGTATTCGCCGCAATGTCAGAGCTGAGAGCTGTAGGCGACGAGATGGAGGTTAATGTATCTGCTGAGTACTGGCCGTATCCGTCATACGGTGATATGCTCTTCAGTGTTTAATCATTTAATACAATTTAACATTATTACTTAGGCACAAAGGCGTGTTACGGATTGTAAAAGGGGAATCCGTTACACGCCTTTATTATATTCTATCTTTATTTTAATTCAGGAGGGAATAAATATGGATGTCAGCAATATTATGGAAGCTGTAAATTCCACTATTTTCGGCACCGAAGGCGTATGGTTCCTTATTGGTGCGGCACTTGTATTCTTTATGCAATGCGGTTTCGCAATGGTTGAAACAGGCTTTACACGAGCCAAGAACGCCGCAAATATCATAATGAAGAACCTTATGGACTTCTGTATCGGTACTGTAGTGTTTATGGTTCTGGGCTTTGGTCTTATGATGGGTGAGGATGCATTCTTTGGCCTTATCGGTCTTCCGAACCTTGATTTGTTCACAAACTTTGCCGAGTTCCCATGGCACAACTTCGTATTCAATATGGTATTCTGCGCTACAGCGGCAACAATTGTTTCCGGTGCTATGGCAGAAAGAACAAAGTTCATTTCTTACTGTATTTACAGCGGCATCATCAGCCTTGTTATTTACCCGATTGAAGCTCACTGGGTATGGGGCGGCGGCTGGCTTGCACAGCTTGGCTTCATCGACTTCGCCGGTTCGGCAGCTATCCACACAGTCGGCGGTGTGTCGGCACTCATCGGTGCAATCATCCTTGGACCCCGTATCGGCAAGTACGGCAAAAACGGCAAGGTTAACGCTATTCCGGGTCACAGCCTGACCCTCGGCGCACTCGGCGTATTCATCCTCTGGTTCGGTTGGTACGGCTTTAACGGAGCTGCTGCTTCTAACACCGATTTCCTCGGTCAGATATTCCTTACAACAACAATCTCTCCGGCTGTTGCAACTGTTGTAACAATGATATTCACATGGGTAAAGAACGGCAAGCCTGATGTTTCAATGTCACTTAACGCATCGCTTGCAGGTCTTGTTGCAATCACAGCTCCCTGTGCAGACGTTGACGCTATCGGCGCAACAATAATCGGCGCTGTAGCAGGTATCCTTGTTGTTGTAGCTGTTGAATTTATCGACATCAAGCTTAAGATAGATGACCCTGTCGGCGCTGTTGCCGTTCACGGTGTAAACGGTGTCTGGGGTACTCTTGCAGTTGGTCTTTTCGCAACAGGTCAGGGTCAGGACGGCATAACAGGCCTGTTCTACGGCGGCGGCTTTACACAGCTTGGTATTCAGGCTTTGGGTATTGCGTCTATCATCGCATTCGTAGCCGTTACTATGACTATCACATTCCAGGCTATCAAGCACACAATCGGCCTGAGAGCTTCAAAAGAGGAAGAGCTTGTCGGTCTTGACGCTACAGAGCACGGTATGCCGAACTCTTATGCAGACTTTATGCCTGCTACACTTCCGCTCAAGTCTTCTGACCTCACAGAGGGCGAGGTTGCAGCTCCTGTTGCTGCTGCTGTTCCGGTACACGTTAATAACGAGAATGTTTATGACAATCCTGACGGCAAGAGACTCACAAAGATTGACATTGTCTGCAAGCAGAGCAAGTTTGACGAGCTTAAGGTTGCTCTTAACGAAATCGGCGTAACCGGTATGACTGTAACACAGGTTCTCGGCTGCGGCGTTCAGAAGGGTAAGCCGGAGTTCTACCGTGGTGTTCCTGTTGAAGTTAACCTTCTTCCGAAGGTACAGGTTGAAATCGTTGTATGCTCTGTTCCTGTTAAGCAGGTTATTGATACAGCTGTTAAGGCTCTTTACACAGGTCACATCGGCGACGGTAAGATCTTCGTATATGAGGTATTGGATGTAGTCAAGGTTCGTACCGGCGAATCAGGCGGCGAAGCTTTGGTAGATCCTGAAGATTAATCAGCCCTATCCTTTTTAATTCACATAACAAGAAAAAGCCTCTGCGGGAAACCGCAGGGGCTTTTTCTTCGCCACAACTCCACTCTCTACTCTTCTATTTTCGATACATAACTCATATAAGGGTTATGTATTGCCCAAGCCGAAGCTTATTGATATTGCTTTGTCCACCTCGTTCATTGATGAATCCTCAAGCGTGCCCATTTTTTCCTTTAACCTGCGCTTGTCAATTGTTCTGATCTGCTCCAGCAGCACAACGCTGTCCTTGAGCAGTCCGCTTTTATCGGCACACAGCATTATATGTGTCGGCAGGTTTGCTTTTGACTGGCGGCTTGTTATTGCGGCGGCTATCACAGTGGGACTGAACTTGTTGCCCACGTCATTCTGCACGATCAGAACAGGTCTTATACCTCCCTGTTCAGAACCTACAACAGGACTTAAATCAGCGTAATATATGTCTCCTCGTTTAATATTCAATTTTTCCACGCTCCGAGATTTTGATTTAAGATTTGAGTAATTACCCTACGATAATATTTTTGTCTTAATCTCTTTTTTTATTCAGCTTATTACATATTATTATCAAGCGTGGAATTTTGATACTTCCGTTACTTACTTGTCACTTATGCTCCTTGACGTTGCTCAGCTCGGCTTTGAAGTCGTATTGCTCAAATTCAACAGATCTGATATAGCCTGTTGAGGTTTCAACCTCTGCTTTAAACTCGCCCGAATCACAGCAGCCTGTGTATGTAGTACAGCTTTCATCAGATGTGTCTTTTGTCAGGGTGTCTGCGGCTCTGAGCGTTTTTACCGAAGAATATAAAAGATAAGGATAAGATGATTTAAAATCGCTGCGGCTGTTGCTGACGGTGATATCACTGTATTCTGCTTTTATATTGTCACCGTCACAGCGATAGACAAGACCTTTTGTGTTGCCTGAATTTATCGTCAGAGTAACCTCGCTTACGGTGGAAATAATTTCGCACTCTGTTTTATCTTCTCCTACGGTCAGAGAAGCGACTGAGGAAAACTCAGTTACAGGCGACTTTGCGGTGGATTCGCTCGAACAACCGAAGAGAAAAATCGGTAAAATCATAACGCAAGCCAACAGCTTTTTCATAACGCACCGCCCAATCCTTGTTGTAATACTATACTATATGTATATTATGCAGGCTTACACGGGATTATTCGCAAGGCTGTGATTTGTTTTTAAGTGTAAATTAGGGAAACACTGAATAAATCACGCTGAAAGCTGTTTGCACATCTTGCTTGCATATTTTTCGTCAGCCTGACCAAAAAATCCTCGCAATGCGTCAGCGTTACTGCGTTTTGTTTGTCCAACCTGACGAAAAATCTGTCGGCGCAATATGCATAAATGATTTAATCAGTGTTTCCTTAGTATTTAGCGGTGCAAGCACCGCAGTGAGGAGCTAAACACAAAACTGCCGCAGGCACAGCAAATATATCAGCCATGCCTGCGGCAAATATTCATTTTCTTTCTCTCGGTTTTCTCGGCAGCTTTAAAATCTCAATAATTTTTTCGGCTGTTGCCGTGGGGCTTATGCCCGGATTTATTACAAATCGTGCTGCGGCGTGATACAGAGGCTCGCGCTTGTAATAAAGCTGCGCCATTGCCTCGTCCTTGTCCGGTCGCTGAAGCAGCGGACGTTTTTTGTCGTTTCTCAATCGGTATTTTATATCCTCAAGAGGTACCGATAAATAGACAATTACGGCGTTCTTTTCAAGCGCCTTAACGTTTCGCTCGTATATCATCGAGCCGCCGCCCGAGCTGATAATGCAGTTTTTACGGTCGGCAAGCTCAATGCACGCTTGATGCTCAAGGTCACGAAAATAGCTCTCGCCGTGCTTGTCGAAAATTTCTCTTACGGTACAGCCTTCTTTTTCTTCAATGTAGCTGTCCATATCTACAAAATCAAGAACGGTTCTTTTTGCTATAATTTTGCCGACCGTTGTCTTGCCGCAGCCCATAAAGCCGCAAAGAACTATCGGTTTTGTTTCATTCACTTGACCGCCGCCTTAAAAAATTTTTTGAAGCTCTTCGGCACTGTCGTTGCACAGTTTTTCGATATCGCTCTTATCAAAGCTTGTGCCGTTCCATATCTCGTGCGATACCACAGCCTGCCATACAAGCATAGAAATGCCGCCGATTGCCTTGGCGCCGTTGGCTTTTGCTTTTTTGACAAGGGTGGTTTCAAGCGGATTGTAAATTGCGTCAAACACGTGGGCGCATCTTGAGATTATGTCGTCGCCAATCGGGCAGGCGTCTGCGTTGGGGTACATTCCTACGGGAGTTGCATTGATAAGAAGGTCGATTGTGCTTTTTTCAAAATGGTCAAGACGGTTTATCTTGCAGGTGTCAACGGATACGCCTGCAACCTTTAGCTTAAGCTCTGCGGCAAGAGCGGCAACATCGTGCAAATCGCTCTCTCTTACTGCTATTGTGATTGCACAGCCTGCGATAGCGGCCTCAAAAGCCATAACCCTTGCAACGCCGCCTGTGCCGACGATAACGACATTTTGCTTTAAGGGTATGTCGTATGCGTCCAATGCCTTTAAAAAGCCGTTAGGGTCGGTTGTAAAGCCTTTTGCAATGCCTTCTGCGTTTTTTACGGTGTTGACACTGCCGTACATCTCTGCTTTCTTGTCAAGACAGTTAAGCAGAGGGATAATTGTCTGCTTGTGGGGGATTGTAATGTTGTAGCCGTCAAGATTTTTAAGGACTTCACGGTATTTTATCGTAAGCTCCTCCGGAGTTATGTCAAAAACCGAATAATCGGCGTCGATACCCTCAAGCTCAAAAAGCCGCTTGTGAATAAACGGCGACATAGTGTGACCGATCGGATGGCCGATTACCGCATATTTCTTTTTTTCCATTTTAAGACCTGCTTTCATAAGTAAATTTTTAATAATGATAGATTGTTAAATTAAAAAATTTTAGAAAATCTATAAAAATTACAAAATTGTAATTGACAAAGACAATAATTGCTAATAATATGTGTTTGTAACAATTAAAGCGCTGCAAAACATTGCAGAATTTTGTCCTTGGCTTATGTTACATTTTAGCATATTACTATGTGGTTTGTCCATAATTCAGGGGCAATGCGCAAAATAAAATTTTACGGAGGTTACAATTATGGTTTTGGAAAAAGTTAAGGCAATTCTTTCTGAGCAGTTCGATGTTGAGGAGGATACAATCACAGCGGATACAACAATTCAGGACGATCTGGGTGCAGATTCACTTGACGTTGTTGACCTTTTGATGTCAATCGAGGACGAGTTTGAGGTTGAGGTTCCGGATGAGGAAATCGAAAACATCAAAACAGTCGGCAACCTTGTTGACTTCATCGAGAAGAATTCTTGATTTTTTCATATCAAAAATAAAAATCGCTTAAGAGACCGCACGGTCTCTTATTTTTTTGTTGTGTTTTTCTCGTATTGATAGTATAATAAAGATAAGAATGTACAATATGTGGTTGTCTGGGATTAACTGTATGACTGTGTGTACTGAAATGATAAGTATTAAAGCAAAGGACTGTAAATATGAGACGTATGAAAAAGAAAAATTTAATTGCGCTTTTTTTCGCAGCCATAACTATATTTGCTGTTTGTATGCCGGCTAATGCGGCGGTAGAACGCCAGAGCGTGCATATCAACACACCGGGTATAAGCATTGAAATTCCCGGGAACGCCATATACAACGTACAGGAGAACGATACGGGCGAGCTTATGAGCGCAACCGATGAGGATAATACATATAAGCTGACTCTTGTGTCGGAAAAATCCAAAGAAATTTTTACCTACAAGGATTTGTCAAAGGAAGAGATAGACAAGACACAGAACGAGATTCAGTCGCAGGAAAATGCCGACAAGGTTACGGCGTATGAAACATCACAGGCGGTTTTCTTTGACTGCATCAACAATTCGGACAAGTATCTGCTGACTACAACAATCGTCAACGGATATACCTACACTCTCAAGCTTGCGGTTGAAAAGCGTGAGCTGACGATATCCGACCACGGAATTTTCAACACTGCCGCCAGAAGCATTGTTTTTGACAACGTAGAGAAAAAGCCGGTTGAGGTAAATGTGCTTGGCACAATCGGCACTATCGTTTGCATAGCAGTGGGTGTAATTGTTGTTATTGCACTTGTGGTTGTTCTTGTGCGTGCCGCCGGAAAAAAGCTTCCGAAAAAGAAAAAGGAAGATGGCAGGGAAAAGCTTGTGCAAAAAAGAGAACAGCCTAAGCACAGAAAAGCTTTGGATGCCGAACAAGGAGTAAGGAAGAGCACAAAACACGTTGAAAAGCCCTCTGATGACACTTTAAAACCAATTAAGCGCGAAAAGCCGCAGCCGATCAGAATTAAAAAGAGAGATACAAGAACAGACAGTGCGGCTGAAAGCTTCTATAACGAGATTGAAAGCGACGGACTTTTTGACGAACAGGCAGCCGAGGAGATTCCGACACAGGTTCAGCTTGATTTTATAGACAATCAGCCGGGGGATGAGAATTTTGAAAATAATCCCGTTAGAATGAGGGTTGACATTATCAAGCCGGTGACGGACCGTGAGGACGCCGAGGCTTCAGACCTTTTTGAGTTGTCACGCAACAACAATGAGGATTATGATGAAGCAGTGTCCGATGACGAATATCCAGACGACGACGGCTTCGGCGAACGTGTTAAGGGAATATTCGGCAAGGGACAAAAGGATAATATCAATGTCGGCGGTGATTCAAAGACGGAACGCAGAAAGAGCCGCAGCAGCGAGCCGTCTAAGCCGCGTGAAAGAGCCCAGAGAACGGAAGAGGAAAGACAGCGCGCGGCACAGCGCAGGTCACAGCGTCAGGCGAGCCGTCCGGAGCACAAAAGCTCGTATTCCGACAGCGAGTTTGTAAAGAATTTTGATAACGACAGCTATTGGGATAAGTACAGATAGAGTAGAGAGTGAAGAGTGGTTAGTAGTTAGTGGTTAGTGGTTAGTGATTAGTGGTCGGTGTTGAGAGTGAACAGAAATTGTGAAAACGAGGTTGTAGGAAACTGGCTTGCCTGTTCTGGTTCGCTCTTATGAATGTAATATCTATTCTCATTTTGCTAAAAATCGTAGTATCTGCATCTATCCCGGAACGGTCAAGACCGTTCCCCACGAACATACAGCCTTGTTGCGAGTAAATTCTTAATTCAAAGAGCCGCTTGCGGCTTTCACTATAATTCTGCATTATGAACTCTTAACACTCCACTCTAATTGAAGGGAGCTTCTGCATTGAATATTACAATAAAAAACATACGGATAATTGACCCTGCAAGCAATACCGATAAAATCGGCGACTTGTATATTTCGGCAGGGAAAATAAGTGATACGCCGGCTGAAAATGCCGATGTGCTTGACGGCAGCGGCCTTGTTGCGGCGCCCGGTCTTGTTGATATGCACGTTCACCTGCGTGACCCCGGGTTTACCGAAAAAGAGGATATCATAACAGGCTGTAATGCGGCAGCGGCAGGCGGCGTAACAAGCCTGCTTGCAATGCCGAACACCGACCCTACAACGGACAGCCCCGAAACGGTTGAATATATCACAAAAAAAGCTGAGTCGGCAAAAGCAAGAGTGTATGTTGCGGCAAGCGTGACAAAGGGCCTTAAAAGCCTTGAAATGTGCGATATTCCGTCACTTAAGGCGGCAGGCGCAATTGCCCTTACAGACGACGGCAGACCTGTTGAGAACACCGCTTTTATGGCTAAGGCAATGGTTGAGGCGGACAGGCAGAAAATGGCTGTCGTGGCGCACTGTGAGGATTTGTACCTTGCAAAGGGCGGCAAAATAAACGAGGGCGTGGTTTCACGGCAGCTTGGAATTAAGGGTATTCCTGCGGCAGCCGAGGACTGCGGCACTGCAAGAGAAATTGCCCTTGCGGCGGCTTATGACGTGCCGGTTCACATTTGCCACGTCAGCACAAGAACCTCGGTTGCACTCATCAGGGACGCAAAAAACAGAGGTGTTAAGGTTACGGCTGAAACTGCCCCGCATTACTTCTCAATGGACGAAACAAAGCTTCTGAAGCGTGATGCGGATTACAGAATGAATCCGCCGCTTCGAACAGCACAGGATGTTTCGGCGATAAAAGAGGCTTTAAAAACAGGCGTGCTTGACGCAATTGCAACCGACCATGCGCCGCACACCGAGCAGGACAAGGCGGATTTCGAGAAAGCGCCCAACGGCTCTATCGGTATGGAAACCTCGCTTGCGGTAACGCTCACAAAACTTTACCACACGGGAGAGCTCAGCCTTTGCGAGATAATAAGGCTTATGAGCCTTAATCCGTCAAAAATACTGAATATTCCTGCAGGAACGCTGTCAGTCGGCGCAAATGCTGATGTTGTTATATTTGACCCTGACGAGGAATGGATTGTCGATGTAAACCGTCTGCACGGTAAGTCAAAGAACTGTCCGTTCAAGGGTGAAACACTTAAGGGAAAGGTAAAGTACACAATTCTCGGCGGCGAGATTGTATATAACGATAAGGAGAATTAAAATGGCACTTGACAGACTCATTGAAAAAATTGTTGAAAAGCAGAACCCGACGGTAGCAGGTCTTGACCCAAAGCTTGCATATATCCCCGAATATATCAGAGAAGAGGCTTTTGCAAAATACGGCAAGACGCTTGAGGGTGCGGCAGAGGCGCTGTGGATATATAACAAGGGACTTATTGACGCACTGTGCGACATTGTCCCTGCTGTTAAGCCGCAGGCGGCATATTATGAGATGTACGGCTGGCAGGGTGTAAGAACGCTTGAAAAAACAATAAAATATGCCAAGGAAAAGGGTATGTTTGTAATAACAGACGGCAAGCGCAATGACATAGGCACAACTATGGAGGCATATGCGGCGGCTCACCTCGGAATTACAGAGCTTGAGGGAGAACAGATTGAGGCTTTTGGCGCAGACGCACTCACCGTGAACGGCTATTTAGGCTCAGACGGTATCAGCCCTGTTATAAATGTCGCACAGAAGGGCGATAAGGGTATGTTCGTGCTTGTCAAGACCTCTAACCCAAGCTCCGGCGAGCTGCAGAATCTGGAACTTGAGGGCGGCGAAACAATTTATCTGCATATGGGCAAGCTGTGCGAAAAATGGGGAGAGGAGCTGCCCGGAGAGTACGGCTATTCGGGCGTTGGCGCTGTTGTCGGCGCAACATATCCTCAGCAGCTCACAGAGCTTAGAAAAGAGCTGCCGCATACATTCTTCCTTGTTCCTGGTTACGGTGCACAGGGCGGTACGGCAGACGATATTGCAGGTGCTTTTGACAGCAACGGTCTTGGAGCGATTGTAAATTCCTCAAGAGGAATTATGTGCGCATGGCAAAAGGAAGGCTGTGACGGACACGAATATGCCGAAGCGGCAAGACGAGAGGCTCTTAAAATGAAGAAGCTTCTTACCGATGTCACAGGCGAGATTAAGCTGAATAAATGAGAGTGAAGAGTGCTGAATAAATGAGAGTGAAGAGTTAAGAGTGGAGATGTTCACCCGAAACGAGGTCGTAGGGAACCGGCTTGCCTGTTCCGGCTCGAATTGCTGAATGTTATACTCTATTCTGATTTTGTTAAAAATCGCAGTATCTGCTCCTATCTCGGAACGGTCAAGACCGTTCCCTACGAACTATCAGTCTTGTTGCGAGTAAATTCTTAATTCAAAGAGAAGAGAAGCTGCGACAACCCGAATTTACTCTCCGCTCTTCAAACTACACTCTGTGGTGCTTGCACCACTAAACGCTGATTTTCCTTAACACAACATTCCTATACAAATAATAAACCGCAGGGCGAACACCCTGCGGTTTTGTGAGTTAATTATACTTTTAATTTGCGTCTTACTTAAGAATACTGATAAGCACGCCGGCTGCAACAGCAGAACCGATAACACCGGCTACGTTCGGGCCCATTGCGTGCATCAGCAAGAAGTTGCCCGGATTTTCTTTTTGTCCGACCTTCTGCGAAACACGGGCAGCCATTGGAACAGCCGAAACACCGGCCGAACCGATAAGCGGATTAACCTTGCCGCCTGTGAATAGGTACATAAGCTTGCCGAACAGTACGCCGCAGGCTGTACCAACGCAGAACGCTGCAAGACCGAGGCCGACAATCTTCAAGGTGTCGGGGCTTAAGAATACCTGACCTGTTGCGGTTGCACCGACAGTAACGCCGAGGAAGATTGTGATAATGTTCATCAGCTCGTTCTGTGCCGCCTTGCAGATTCTGTCAACAACACCGCTCTCCTTGAACAGGTTGCCAAGCATAAGCATACCAACAAGCGGTGCTGCGTCTGGCAGGAAGATTGCTATAAGTATAACAACGATTACGGGGAACATAATCTTTTCAAGCTTTGATACGGGGCGAAGCTGCTCCATAACAACGGAACGCTCCTTCTTTGTTGTCAGCGCCTTCATAATAGGCGGCTGAATAATCGGTACAAGCGCCATATATGAGTATGCCGCAACTGCAATCGGGCCTAAAAGCTCAGGCTTGAGGATTGATGTAACATAAATAGCTGTCGGACCGTCAGCACCGCCGATGATGCCGATTGAGCCGGCTGCCTGTGGGTCAAAGCCCAAGAAAATTGCGCCTACAAAGGTGATAAAGATACCAATCTGAGCAGCAGCGCCGAGGATAAAGCTCTTCGGGTTTGCAATAAGCGGACCAAAGTCTGTCATAGCGCCGATGCCGAGGAAGATAAGCGGCGGATAAATGCCCAATTTAACACCCTGATACAGATAATAGAACAAGCCGCCGTTGGTTGGTACATTGTAGTAATCAACGCCCTGTATTGTTGTGACGGCGTATTTTGCCGCTTCTCCGCCGTGCTGCGCCACATATTCAGTCACAGGCACCATATTCGTGGACGGAGCTGCCATAATAGCCGGATAAAGGTTTACAAGAAGCATACCGAACGCTATCGGCAAAAGCAGGAGCGGCTCGTATTGCTTTTTGATAGCTAAGTACAAAAGCACTATTGAAATGGCTATCATTACATAGTTCTGCCACGGAAGCGAGCAAAGACCGCTGCTCTGAAACAGGCTAACAACAGCGTCTAAAAAACCTTGAAGAATTTCCATCAGTTAACATCCTTTCCCTTGAATCTCGTTAAAACGGTCTTGTGTTTTCAAAAACACCTGCCATACCCCAAGCAGGACGGGAATTAGGAGTTTGGCTCTTCTTGATGCTTGTTATCCTTGCGCCGCCTGTGCCGTAGGTTGAATCAACAGCCGCCGCAATAACCGCGACAATCTCAGGGCTGATACCCTGTGATGCCGGCGTTGGTGCCGGTGCAGGCTCAGCCGCTTTTGCTGCTTTTGCATTTTCCTGCTGCTTTCTTTCCTGTTCAAGAGCCTTTTGTTTTTCTGCTGCTTTGCGTGCCTTTCTTTCCTGAGATGCTGCAAGCGCCTTTGTTACTATTGTTCCGTAGATTTTGATGATGAAGATAAGCACAATCAAAACCGCAAAAACAACGGTAAAGCCGGTGATGAGGATAGTAAGACACAGGTTGAGATTTTCCATTTCAAGTCCCCCTGTATTTCGGATATAAACACCGATCAAAAATTGTAATCGTTAAGGAAACACTGAATAAATCACGCTGAAAGCTGTTTGCACATCTTCCCCCATATTTTCCGCCGGCTTGACCAAAAAATCCTCGTAATGCGACAGCATTACTGCGGTTTATTTGTCCAACCTGACGAAAAATCTGACAGCGCAATATGCACAAGCAATTTAATCAGTGTTTCCTTAATTGTCAACCGGAGTTTTTCAATGCGGGAAAAAATAATTCCGCATTTTATTTTCCTTCTAATTATAACCTACAAGCGGCTTTATTTCAACAAATTAAAACAGCTTTTGTTGCCGCTTTAAAAAACTTTGTGAATTTTCCTAAAATAAATTTGCGAATATAAAATAATTAATACATCTTTTTAGTCACTTTTGCTGTACGGCTTATCGTCGATTGCAGAGTGCAGAAAAATCGGTGGTAAATTGTTTCGTAACAAAAAATTAACATAATGTATAATTTCAATTTACTGGTATTTTATGCCTTCAGGTGGTACAATATGTGCCAAGATAAAATAAAGGATTTTTGTTCTGTGACGCACGGTCTTGTTTTATTTGTAAGTTCGGCAGGTTGATGGCAGAATAAAAATCGTACAAAGGGGCAGATGAATTATGCTTCAGATTAAGAATATACACAAGGAATACAGAACGGGAAACTTAGTGCAGAAGGCTCTTGACGACGTCAGCCTGAACCTGCGTGACAATGAATTTGTTGCCATTCTGGGTCCGAGCGGCTCGGGCAAGACCACACTGCTCAATATTATCGGAGGTCTTGACCGATATGACAGCGGTGATCTTATAATCAACGGCATATCTACCAAGAGATATAAGGACAGGGATTGGGATTCCTACCGCAACCATACAATAGGCTTTGTTTTTCAGAGCTACAATCTGATACCGCATCAGTCGGTGCTTGCAAATGTTGAGCTTGCGCTGACAATATCAGGCATATCGAGGGCGGAACGCAGAAAAAGAGCCATACAGGCACTTGAGCAGGTTGGACTGGGAGAACAGCTTCACAAAAAGCCGAATCAGATGTCGGGCGGTCAGATGCAGAGGGTTGCAATTGCAAGAGCGCTTGTCAACAACCCTGATATTCTGCTTGCAGACGAACCGACAGGTGCACTCGACAGCGAAACAAGCATCGCCGTTATGGAACTGCTTAAGGAGGTCGCCAAGGATCGCCTTGTTGTAATGGTAACACACAACCCCGAGCTTGCCGAGCAGTACGCAACAAGAATCGTAAGGCTCCAGGACGGTCAGATCCGCTCGGATACAGACCCGCTTGAAATTGTTGAGGAAGAGCTTGAAGAGCCGACCCACAGGAATATGGGTAAGTCGTCCATGTCATTACTGACCTCGCTTTCCTTAAGCTTCAACAATCTGCGCACTAAGAAAGCGAGAACCCTGCTCACCTCATTTGCAGGCTCAATAGGAATAATAGGAATTGCGCTGATTATCGCGCTGTCTAACGGTGTAAATCTTTACATAAAATCCATTGAGGAGGATACACTCTCGGAGTATCCTATACAAATTCAGAGTACGGGCATTGATATTACCTCAATGATGCTCGGCGTTTCAGGCAACACGGTAAAGGGCGGCGAGGGCGAAATAGGAATTAACCGAATGGTAACGAGTATGTTCTCAAAGATGAACTCCAACGATTTGCAGTCCTTGAAGCTCTTTCTTGAAAGCAAGGACAGCAGCCTTGATGAATTTACTCACGCGATTGAGTACAGCTACAATGTATCACCTCAGATTTTCAGGCAGGACAATGATTCAATCAAGCAGGTAAACCCCGATAAAACCCTGTCCGCGCTCGGCGTTGGCTCAGGCGCAGGAGCGAACAGTATGATGTCTATGATGATGAGCACCGATGTGTTCCACGAGCTGCCCGAAAACGAGGAGCTTTATCGGAAGCAGTATGAGGTTAAGGTAGGACACTGGCCTGAAAAGTACAACGAGTGTGTTCTTGTTTTATCCTCGGGAGGAAATATAAGCGACTTTACAATGTATGCGCTGGGACTGCGTGACAGTGTGGAGCTTGAAGATATGATAAAGCAGTTTATCGCCGAGGAGGAAATTAAAGAGCCTGACGATATTGAGCCGTTTTCATATGATGAAATACTCGGCAGGGAATTCAAGCTTGTAAACGGCACTGATTATTACCAATATGACAAGGAATACGAGGTCTGGAAGGACAGGTCAGGCGACAAGGATTATATGAAAAAACTTGTCGCAAACGGCGAGAATATTACGATTGTCGGCATTGTTCAGCCTGCGGCAGGAACTACTGCGGCTATGCTGCGTGCAGGCGTAGGTTATCCTGCATCGCTGACAAAGCAGGTTGTTCAGCAGGCGGCAAAAAGCGAAATCGTAAAGCAGCAGCTTAAGCATCCGGGAATAAATGTGTTTACCGGCGATTCGTTCGGCACAGAAAGCAGCGAAAATAAATTCAAGCTGGACTCACTGTTCAAGATTAACACAGATGAGCTTAAAAAGGCATTCGGCTTTAACGGCGATACAAGTATTGATATGTCGAAGCTTATAAGCTTTGATGCAGATATGCCGAATATGTCCGGTATACTCGATCTGAGCGGAATAAAGCTTGAAATGCCGGAGCTTTCGGGCTTGAATCTGGGCGATATTATGAGCGACTTTGACGTGACGATTTCAAAGGAGGATATGTCTGCGCTGTTTACCGAGCTTATGAACGGCTACAAGGATTATGTGGAAAAGAATCCGCAGGCGGATATGTCCGGTCTTGGCGAAAGCTTTATGAAGTATCTTACATCAGAGCAGGGCAGACAGAGAATCCTTATGAATCTCAAGGCTATCGTTAAGAGCAGCTGTGATATGGTAATCGGCCCGGAGCAGATGGAGAAGATGGTCGGCAATATTATGGCTGGCTATCAGGAATACGCAGCAGCAAACAACCTCACCGACCCCGACAAATTCAATGAATATCTGTTTATGTATCTGAAAACAGACGATGCACGCAGCCGTCTTACCGAAAATGCGGAGAATCTGAAGCAGCAGATTAACTCAGCGTTAGATTTGTTCCCCGACCAGCTCAAGGCTCTGGCTCAGGATTTGATGCTCGGCTACTGCGAATATGCAGATGCAAACTCATTGCCCAACCCGAGCAGAATGGGAGAATACTTTGCCGATTATCTTAAGACGCCTGAGGCTCAGAAGGTGATAAACGAGGGTATTGCAAAAATAGCAGGCTCATCTGAGCTTGAAAAGCAAATCGGCTCGGCGCTCGAAAAGTATATGTCGGATACAATGAGCTCAATCACCGGCGCAATTTCGCAGGCTTTACAGGGCCAGATTTCATCGGTTATACAGCAGATGACAGGACAGATGAGCGAAAATATGAGCAGCGCAATGCAGCAGGCAATGGCAAGCAAGGGCGCGCAGATGAGCGACGGACTGAGCATTGACCCGGATATATTTGCCAAGGCAATTCAGACGAATATGAGCGAGGAGGAGCTTGCAGGGCTGTTTAAGTCGCTGATGTCATCCGAGGATTCTTCATATGAGGGAAATATGAAAAAGTTCGGCTACGCCGACCTTGACAATCCGAGCGGAATTTCAATTTATCCTGTTGACTTTGAAAGCAAGGAGAAAATCATTGAGGCACTCGACGGCTACAACAGCCATATGGAGGAAATCGGCGAGGACGAAAAGGTTATTACCTACACCGATATGGTCGGTACGCTTATGTCCTCGGTAACTCAGATTCTGGATATCGTCAGCTATGTGCTTGTAGCCTTTATTTCAATTTCGCTCGTTGTATCCTCAATTATGATAGGAGTAATTACATATATCAGCGTTCTCGAACGCAAAAAGGAAATCGGTATTCTCAGGGCGATCGGCGCATCAAAGAGAAATGTATCTCAGGTGTTCAATGCAGAAACCTTTATCATCGGGCTTTGCTCCGGTTTGATGGGCATTGGTATATCGTTGGTGCTGATAATTATTGCCAACGCGATTATTCACGCCTTGTCGGGTATGCCGAACCTGAACGCTTCTCTGCCGATACTTAACGCTCTCGTGCTTGTTTTGCTCAGCGTGGTTCTTACACTTCTCGGCGGTCTTATACCGTCGCGCAAGGCGGCTAAAAACGACCCTGTAACGGCGCTCAGAACGGAATAATGGCGGCAAGCCGCGACAACCGCGACTCCTAACTCCTAATTACCTCTCCACTCTTTAAAATAAAGACTGAACGGACCGCGTTCAGTCTTTATTTTTTTAGCATATCACGGCGCACCCTCTCATATGATTGTTTAGAAACAAATACCCCTGCATTTGTGCGCATTGCCCACTTTTGCGTACAGGTATTAAAAAAAGGAGAGATTAATTAATGGATTACACCCTTGAAAAGAAGTCCGTGCCTGTGAGGGAAACCGTGTTTGACGGGTGTTTAGAGCAGCCGATAGACCTTGATTTTACACTGCCGGACTATTGCCCCGGAATTGAAAAAATCCTGAAATGCACGGTAACGCCGAAAATTCACTCAAAGTCATTAAGCGGCGACAGACTGACTATTGACGGTGCGGCAAGCGTGTGCGTGCTCTATATTGATGAGGAGAAAAAAAGTGTTCGCAGTTGTGAGCACAGCGTGCCGTATTCGGGAAGTATGACGGTACGGGGCGACTGTTCGGACGCAGTTTTTTTAGCCACAGCCAAGCCCGATTATGTCAACTGCCGGGCGATAAGTCCACGCAGGCTCGACATTCACGGTGCATTTTCACTTTGTGCAAAGGTTGAGGCGATAGTACACAAGGAAACAGCCGTGTCCTGCCGTGAGGACGATGTTCAGCTTAAGCTGAAGCAGGCGATGTGCTCACGTCTGTGCACTTTGTCGCATCAGCAGTTTACGGTCAGTGAGGAGCTTGAACCGTCGGCAGGCAGTCCTGCTGTCCGCACGATTCTTAAGTCAAACGTAAGGGTAAAAAGCGGAGAGTGCAGAATTGCAGGCGACAAGTCAATGGTCAAGGGTGAGATGACGGTGCGTGTGCTTTACATAGCCGACAACGAAATTGCCGAAACCGCAGTTATGGAATTCACCTTGCCTGTCGGGCAGGTTGTTGACACACCGGGCATTGAAAACGACGCAAAAACAGACTATCGCCTGCAGCTTTTGTCGTGTGACGTAAGACTTAGGGAGGACGGCTCAGGCGACAGGGGAGCAGTAATAACGGTGGACGCAAGACTGTGTGCATATATAGCCGCATATTGTGACGAGAAAATAGAATATATAGCCGACGCTTTTTCAACAAGCCTTGAGCTTGATGGCGAGTATTCTCAGCTTCAGCTTATGCGCCTTACGGATATATGCCGTGAAACGACAATTACAAAAACAAGCGCCGAGCTTGAAGCAAACGGAATCTCAAAAATTATTGATATCTGGGCGGATAGCTGCACCGCTGAAAGCGGCTTTGAAAACGGAACGGCAATAGTCAAGGGCAAGCTGTGCGTTTGCATACTTGCACTCGACAACGATTCAACCCCGTTTTATACCGAGAGGAGCATCGATTATCTTTGTCCTCTGAAGCTTAGCGAGGCTGACGCCGACAACGTGATGATTGAACCGCTTTCACGGGTGGATTCGGTCAGCTACCGCATAAGCAGCGGCAACACGGTTGACCTGCGCTGTGAAATTACCGCAGAGGCAAGAGCCTTTGCCGTGAACACGGCAAGAATGCTGACATCTGCACACGCTGACGAGGAAAGGAAAAAGGCAAATCAGAACGACAGCGCCCTGACGCTTTATTATGCAAAAAAGGGCGAGAGTGTATGGGAGATTGCAAGAAGCTACAGTGCAAGACCGGACGACGTAATGCACGAAAACGAGATAGCGGACGATGTGCTTGATTGTGACATTATGCTGCTTATTCCGGGGATATAAGGAGGTTAACATTATGCAGGAGAGAAATATTTACGAAGATATATCAAGACGTACAAACGGCAATATTTATATCGGCGTTGTCGGACCGGTCCGCTCGGGAAAATCGACCTTTATAAAACGCTTTATGGATACGCTTGTAATACCGAACATACAAAACGACAGCCGGCGTGAGCGTGCCGTTGACGAGCTGCCGCAATCGGCAGGCGGCAGGACGATAATGACGACAGAGCCGAAGTTTATCCCCGAGGACGCCGTTGAGGTGACAATCGGCGGTAACGCAAGCTTTAATGTAAGAATGATTGACTGCGTGGGTTATATTGTGCCCAGTGCGGCGGGATATATTGAGGATGAACAGCCGAGAATGGTAAAAACGCCTTGGTTTGACGAGGATATCCCGTTCAATATGGCGGCTGAGATCGGCACAAAAAAGGTCATCACCGACCACAGCACCATCGGTCTTGTCGTGACGACAGACGGCTCGATAACCGACTTGCCGAGGGCTGAATATGAAGAGGCAGAGCAGAGGGTAATTGACGAGCTGAAGGCGATTAACAAACCGTTTGTCGTTATATTGAACTGCGTGTCGCCGACCTCGGCTGAAAGTCAGGCGCTTGCACAGGAGCTTGCAAGGCGATACGGCGTGCCTGTGCTGCCCGAAAGCTGTCTTGACCTTGACGAAAACGAAATAAAGAGGATTCTTGCGTCTGTATTGTTTGAATTCCCGATAAAAGAAATAAAGCTTAATATGCCGAGGTGGATTTCAACGCTTGAGCGAAGCCACTATATAAGAAGCAGTATCTTTTCGTCGATAGTCGCCTGCACCTCACAGCTAAAGAAAATACGGGAAATTCAGAGTGCAATCAACCGTTTGCCGGAGTGCGACTATATCGACCGCTGTGCTGTTTCGGCTATAGATCTGGGAACCGGCACGGCAAAAATAACACTTGCCGTTTCAAACGAGCTGTTTTACCGTGTGCTGGGCGAGAAAACAGGGTTTGAGATAAGCGATGAAAAGAGCCTGCTCGAATGTATGCTGTCACTGTCGAAAATAAAGAGTGAGTACGAGAAAATCATAGACGCATACACAAGCGTCAACGAAACAGGCTATGGCATAGTGATGCCGGGCATAGACGAACTGTCGCTTGAAGAACCCGAAATTGTAAAGCAGGGCGGCAAATACGGCATACGCCTGAAAGCTTCAGCACCGAGTATTCATATGATAAAGACGAACATCACAACCGAGGTCACGCCGATTGTCGGCAGTGAACAGCAGAGCGAAGAGCTTGTTATGTATCTTCTGCGTGAGTTTGAAGAGAACCCGTCGAAGATATGGGAGTCGAACATATTCGGCACCTCATTGCACCAGCTTGTAAGCGAGGGACTGCACAACAAGCTGCTGCGTATGCCCGAGGACGCACGCAACAAAATGCGCGACACAATCGAGCGCATTATCAACGAGGGCTGCAACGGACTTATCTGTATTATTTTGTAATGCAAAGCATATGCGGCAAAACGAAAACAGAGCCAAGACTGAATTAACAGTCAAGGCTCTGTTTTTTTATCCGTGTCGGATAAGGTTTATCACACGTTATCCGAAATATTCTTGTAGAAGGTGCAGTAGTCTGTTCTGTCCTGTGATGTGAAAGCCATTGCCTCACGGGGGTGCTGATTAAGCTGTCCCGTTATCATATACTGAATGTCAAAGCCCCACTTGATGCCCTGAGCCTTGAGCGGCAGCATATATTTTTCGATAAAGGTGAACAGTGCAAACAGGCTGTACTTCGGATTCTTGAGGAAGCCGAGCAAAAGCTCCATCTGACAGTTGCCTGCTCCTCTGCCCATTCCGCTTGCCGTTGCGTCAAGATAGCTTATGCCGTAGGACATGGTTTCAATAGTATTTGCAAATGCAAGATTCTGGTTGTTGTGAGCGTGGAAGCCGATTTTCTTATTGTACTTTTCGCCGTACTGAATATACTTCTGTGCAAGCTCGGCGGCTGATTCGGGATAGAAGTAGCCGTAGGAATCGACAAGATATATTACGTCAACATTGCTCTTGCCGAGCATTTCAAGAGCCGAGTCGATCTGTGCGTCGCTTGCCTGGCTTATAGCCATAATGTTGCAGGAGGTTTCATATCCAAGCTCGTGGAAATACTCGACCATTTCGATAGCAGCAGGAATCTGGTGGATATAGCAGGCTACACGCACAAGGTCGATTACGCTTTCGCTTTTCGGTATGAAGTCGGTTCTGAAGTCGCATCTGCCCACATCAGCCATAACGGCTATCTTCATCGGGCTGTCGTTGTCACCGACAATGCTTCTGATGTCCTCCTCGTTGCAGAACTTCCATTTGCCGAATTCCTTTTCGCTAAACAGCTTTTTTGACGCTCTGTAGCCGAATTCCATATAGTCAACGCCGCACTGGATATTTGTCTTGTAAAGCTCACGGACAAATTCATCCGTGAACTCAAAATTATTGCAGAGTCCGCCGTCACGGATTGTGGCGTCCAGAACCTTGACGTCCTGTCTAACTGTCATTAAATTACCTTTTCTTGCCATATTTATTATCCTCTCATTTTGTGTTTGATTTTATTATTTTCAGAGTTAAGAGTGGAGAGTTAAGAGTGAAGTGAAGGTTGTCGCAGCTTCGCTGCTCTTTGAATTACGAATAACTCGTTACGGGTTTTTTTGCTTTCAGAGCCGCAAAGCGGCTACAACCAAAATTATGCATTATGAATTATGCATTATGAATTAATTCACATTTCCTTATAATTGCCGAAGAACGAGAACTCGGGCAGCTCCTCTGACAGCGCACACATCAGGTTCATAACGTGCTCACTGCGGATATTGCCCGTGAAATCGAGGTAGAACAGATATTCAAAGCTGCCGCCGGGCAGAGGACGGGATTCGATTTTAGTCAGATTGAGTCCGTGACTGCTGAAGCGGCAGAGCACATTGTGCAGTGAGCCTGTGCGATGCGGCAGGCAGAAGCAAAGGCTTATCTTGTCTGCGTCAGTCGGTATGTAAAGCTTTTTTGATATTACAATAAACCTTGTGCTGTTGCGGGCGCAGTTCTGGAAGTTCCTCTTTATCACCTTAAGTCCGTATTCATTCGCCGCCTGCTCAGAGCAGATTGCGGCGCAGTTGAGGCGCTTTTCCTCGGCAACCATTTTTGCGGCAACCGCCGTGTTTGAACAGGGGACAGCCTGGAGGTTGTTTTTTGCTATATAATAAGAGCATTGTGCAAGCCCCTGCGGATGCGACCAGACCTGCTCAATGTCTGAAAGCTCGCTTTGCCTGAGCGCACAAAGACAGTGCGAAATCGGCAGTTCAAGCGCACCGGTGATGTAGAAGCGGTATTTTAATATCAGGTCATACACGTCGCTGACAGAGCCTGCCGATGAATTTTCAACGGGCAGTACGCCGAAGTCGGCTTCACCGTTGTCAACCGCAGTGAACACATCCTCCCAGCTTGGATAAAAGCACGGCTGTGACTGCGGAAAAAGAATTTTTGCCGCCTCGTGCGAGTTTGCACCCTTGATGCCCTGACAGGCTATTTTAAGGCTTTCCGGAGAAGCTGTGTTTTCAAGCTCGCTTGTTTCAAGCAGACGGCGAAGCTCTTTTCCGCTGCCGACTATATCGTGCTGCAATGCCCTTGAAAGCTCCATTATGTTTGAGTACAAAAGCCTTGCGGCATAGCCGTATTCGCCGCCGTTAGCCTCGACAGCGTCAAGAATCTCGTTTTCACGCTCCATATTGAGAATAGGAATATTGTTCGCAAGCTTGTATTCGCCGACCTGTCTTGCACAGTCCATTCTCATTTTGAACAGCTCAAGAAGCTGTTTGTCGATATTGTCAATTTCACTTCTTATTTCTTCAAGACCCATTCTATCACCTCTTAAAGATTAATAAGCGCAAGCGCCAGTGCCGATTCGATTACAACCGAGGCCCGGGCTACTATACACGGGTCGTGCCTGCCCTTGACCACAAGCGTTGTGTTTTCCTTTGTCTGCAAATCTATCGTGTTCTGCTCCTGTGAGATTGAAGCAGTCGGCTTGATAGCGGCTCTTAAAATTATCGGCATACCGGTTGTTATGCCGCCGAGTATTCCGCCGTTGTTGTTAGATGTCGTTACGACCTGACCGTTTTCGTATCTGAACGGGTCGTTGCTCTGACTGCCGTGCATTTTTGTTATGTCGAAGCCTGCGCCGAACTCAATTCCTTTTACCGCAGGAACACCGAACATAACCGATGAAATCACGTTTTCAACACCCTCAAACATCGGACTGCCCAGTCCCGGCTTTAAGCCTGTTGCACAACATTCTATTATGCCGCCCACGCTGTCCTGACTGAGCCTTGCGCTTTCAATTATACTGCGCATTTTATCCTCGAGCGATTCGTCAATAAGCGGAAAGCTCTTCTGATTGAGCCGCTGAATCAGGCTGTCGTCAATGCTTATCGGGTCAAACGGTGTGTCCTGAACCGTATTCACCGAATAGATATGAGAGGCAATTTTAACTCCGTCAAGCTTTAATACCTGTCGGCACACCGAGCCGGCAAAAACAAGCGGTGCAGTCAGCCTGCCCGAAAAATGTCCGCCGCCGCTGATGTCGTTGTAGCCGTTGTAGCGCATAAAGCCTGTGTAGTCGGCGTGACCCGGACGGGGCTTTGAAAGAATATTGCCGTAGTCGCCCGAGCGTGTGTTTGTGTTTTCAATCACACAGCATATCGGAGCGCCTGTTGTCACGCCGTCTAAGATTCCCGACAGAATATTCGGAGTGTCTGCTTCCTTTCTCGGTGTAGCCGCCTTGTCCTTGCCCGGTGCTCGTCTGCCCATATTGAGCAGAAGCTCGTCCATATCAAGCTCTACACCCGGCTTTATTCCGTCAAGCACAACGCCGATGCCTGCGCCGTGGCTTTCGCCGAATATTGAAATTTTAACCTTATTTCCCCATGATGACATATCATCACCTCATTTTATAATTCCACCCAGTGTTTTGTAATCTTCAAAATAATCCGGGTAGCTTTTGTTTATGCTTTCTCGGTCGGTTATCGTCACGCTGTTTTCACAGCGAAGTGCGGCTATACTCAGAGCCATAACTATGCGGTGGTCGTTGTAGCCCTCGCATTTGCCGCCCGACAGAGTTGGTTTTCCTTTTATAATTAATCCGTCCTCGGTTTGCGCTGCACAGCCGCCGATATTATTAATGCCGCTGCATACAGCCTCAAGGCGGTCACATTCTTTTATTCTCAGCCTTTCCGCACCGTAAATCACCGTTTCACCCTCGGCAAATGCGGCTGTCACCGCCAGAGCCGGTACAAGGTCGGGGATTTGCCGTGCGTCAATTTTTATTCCGTGAAGTTTTCCGGGTCTTACCCGTACCGAATTTTCTTTAAGCTCAACGTCTGCACCAAAGCGCCTGAATATTTCGGCACATTCACGGTCGCCCTGCGGTGAGTCGGCATTAAGCCCGTTTATTGTCACATCGCCGCCCAAAGAGCCTGCCGCCATAAAGAATGCCGACTGCGACCAGTCGCCCTCACAGGTGTAGCGGCACGGCTTGTAGCTTTGATTTCCTTTTATTATATATGTCTGTTCCTCGGCTTTAACCTCAACCCCGAAGCTTTTCATCGCCTTTAAGGTCATATCAACATAACCCGAGGATTCAAGCGGAGAGGTCAGTATAATTTTGCTGTCGCCGTCAAGTATAGGCAGGGCAAACAGCAAGCCTGTTATGAACTGCGAACTTATGTTGCCGGGCAGACGGTATTCGCCGCTTTGAAGCTTGCCGTTGATTTTAAGCGGCAGACCGCCGCCTGTTTCGCAGGTAACCCCGTTTTGCGGCAGGCAGTCAAGATAAATGCCGATTGGACGCTGAGGAAGCTTGCCCTGACCGACAAACTCGGCATTTACTGCGCCTGCGGCTGCAACGGGAATAAAAAAACGAAGCGTCGAGCCTGATTCGCAGCAGTCAAGATGCGCCGAATTTACGCCTAAAAAGCCGCTGCCGTCAACCATGACAGTGTTTCCGTCAACCGTGATTTTTGCGCCCAGAGCCTCGGCACAGCCGATTGTCGCCTTGATGTCCTTTGAAAACGACACAGGCGAAATCACACTTTCGCCCTTTGCAAGTGCGGCGCATATTATTGCACGGTGAACGTCGCTTTTTGACGGCGGCACTGTTACCTGTCCGACTAAGCGTGACGGTGAAAGAGTTATATCGCTCATTATATTTCCCTCTTATAGTTCAATGTTGTTAATATAAAATGTTTGTAGGGAACGGTTTTGACCGTTCCGGGATAGATGCAAATACTACGATTTTAAGCAAAATCAGAATAGGGTATAACTCAAGAGTGTTCCCTACAACCTTGTTTCGGGGTTTATGCTTAAATCTATCCGTCTCCGACAATCAATCCTTGATTTTATAATTCTGATTTGCTGATAAAGCCGAGCAGCTCACTTTTCTTAAGCTTTTTTGTGAAGCTGTCGCCGATAGTGTTCAGCAGTACAACATTAATGCTGTCGCCGCTTGCCTTTTTGTCGCCGAGTGCGCCGCTTGCCATAATATCAAGCGGTGTTTTGTCGCTTGTCGGCAGGCTGTATTTCTGAAGCAGCTTTTCTATCCTTTCGGTTGTTCCGCTCGGTGTTATTCCTGCGCTCTCGCTTGCTCTTGTCATCAGCACCATACCGACGCCGACAGCCTGACCGTGAGTTATGCCTGTGTAGGCATAAGCCTTTTCAATCGAGTGACCGAGGGTGTGACCGAAGTTCAGAAGCATTCTTTCGCCTGTCTCGTGCTCGTCACGCTCGACTACGTCACGTTTTATTGATACGCAGTCGTATATTATTTCCTCTATAATGTTGGCGGCGTTTTCCTGCTCAAGCTTTTCAAACAGCTTAAGGCTCTTGATACAGCCGTATTTTATCACCTCAGCCATTCCGTCGGCGAAAAACTCCGGTGTGAGCGTGTTCAGCGTGTCGGGGTCGATGATAACGGCTGACGGCGACCAGAAAGCGCCGACAAGGTTTTTGCCCTGCTTTATGTCAACTCCCGTTTTACTGCCGACCGAGGAATCAACCTGTGACAGCAGTGAGGTGGGAATCTGGACAAAGTCTATTCCCCTTTGATATGTTGCGGCGGCAAAGCCCGCCATATCGCCCGTAACACCGCCGCCGAGGGCAACGATGAAGTCCTTGCGTGAAAACCCGCTGTCGGCAAGCGAGTTGTAAATCTCTGTAATTGTAGAAAGCTGTTTTGAGGCTTCGCCGGCAGGGAAGATGTGAGTGCAGACCTCAAAGCCTGCGGCTCTGAGCGAATTTGTGACAACCTCGCCGTAAATAGGGAATACGTTTGTGTCGGATACTATCATCGCCTTGCCGCCTCTTGCCAGCGGTTTTATGATTTCACCGCAGCGGCTGATTATTCCTCTTTCTATATATATATCATAGCTTCTTACTGATTTAACATTTAGTGTTTTCATTCGTCAAGCTGCTCCTTAATCTGTCGGCTTTTGCCGAGAATTTCAATAAGCTCATCGTAGCTTTTGTTTTCTATCCCTTGCTTAATAAGATTGAGGTTGTCAATCAGAATATCTATTTCATCAACCAGCGGTTTTCTGTTTTCGATGAAAAGCTCGCTCCAGAGCGATGCGTTTATTTTGGCAACACGGGAAACGTCACGGTAGCTGCCTGCCGAAAAGCCCTTGTGGTTCGGGCATTGCGGACTTAAAACATATGCGCAAGCCAGAACGTGGGGAAGCTGTGAGGTGTAAGCTATCATTCTGTCGTGTTCCTCGGGTGTAGTCATACGAACACCTGCAAAGCCGATATCCATTGCAAGCCTGCAAAGTGTGCGGACCTTGTCGTATGGCGCATTGCCCGGCACGACAATAAAGCTTGCACCGAAGAATAAATCGGCGTCGGCGGAGTCAAAGCCGTTTGTTTCTTTGCCTGCCATCGGGTGAGAGCCGATAAAGGTGAAACCGTTTTCATCGGCTATTTTTTCAAGGGCGGGGCAGATTGCCGACTTGATTCCGCTTGTGTCGGTCACGATAGCGTCCTTTTTTATCTTATCGCAGTTGCGCTTTATAAACTCAACCGCAAGAGCAGGATAAAGACCGAGAATGATAAGGTCGGCGTCCTGTATGCTGTCCTCGTCGCCAATCTCGTCAATTGCACCGCATTCAAGAGCCTTTTCAAGCGTTTTTCTTGTTCTGTTTATGCCTATAACATAATGTTGCGTGTATTTTTTGATAGCCATAGCCATCGAGCCGCCTATTATGCCCAAGCCGACAACTGCAATCTTCATTTTAATTTCCCCTTTGTGCTTTCGTGTATAAAGCCGATATTACTCGTTTTCACTTAAATACTTTTTCAATCCGTTTACCTTTCTTGCTACCTTGTCAAACTGCTCCGGCGTCAGCGACTGTGCGCCGTCGCACAAAGCGCATTTCGGGTTGTTGTGAACCTCAATAATAAGTCCGTCTGCGCCTGCCGCAACCGCCGCCATCGACATTGATTCAACAAGCCAGCTTTTGCCTGTTGCGTGGCTCGGGTCAACAACGACAGGGAGATGCGAAAGGCTCTTCAGGATAGGCACAGCCGACAAGTCGAGCGTGTTTCTTGTAAAGGTTTCATAGGTTCTGATACCTCTTTCACACAGGATAACCTTGTCGTTTCCGCCTGCCATAATATATTCGGCACTCATCAGCAGCTCTTCGATTGTGCTTGAAAGACCTCTCTTTAAAAGGATAGGCTTGTTTGTTTTGCCAAGCTCCTTTAAAAGCTCAAAGTTCTGCATATTTCTTGCACCGACCTGGATAATGTCAACATTTTCAAACATATCAATATGAGATGTTCTCATAATCTCGGTTACAATCGGCAGGCCTGTTTCACGTCTTGCCTCTTTCAGAAGGTCAAGTCCCTCAGCCTTAAGACCCTGGAAAGCATAGGGCGAGGTTCTCGGCTTGAATGCACCGCCTCTTAAAATCTGTGCGCCCGAGGCTTTTACCGATTTTGCGATAGAGCACACCTGCTCACTGCTCTCAACCGAGCAGGGACCTGCCATGAGCACAAGACCGCCGTCACCGATTTTTGTGCCGTTTGAAAGCTCAATAACCGTGTTTTCGGGGTGGAACTTCCTGTTAGCCTTTTTGTACGGCTCCTGAACACGGCGAACATCGTCAACAATGTCCTGTGCGTTTATATAGTCGATGTCGATTGCGGTGGTGTCGCCGATAAGACCGAGCACTGTCGAGTGTACGCCCTCCCATGTGTTCACCTTTACGCTGTAGTTGCTTTCGAGCTGTTCCTTAAAGCAAATGAGTTGCTCCTTGGTACATTCCGGTTTTAATACGATAATCATAGTAACAAATCCTTTCTTTGGGACGGCTCCGCAGAATTACATAAAAAAAACGGAGCCAACGCCCCGTTATAATACGCCTGATAAAGCGGCAGACAGTCATAAATCCATACGACAAACAGGGCATGACAAATTATTCCGACCAAAATAATAGCCGAAATAATAAAAGCCTGTAAATCGATTGTCAATTAAATGTATCATAGCTGTTCTCCCGTTTTTACTGATATGATAATAATACTAATACGAAAATTTGTCAAGGGGTTTATCGCTTTAAAGTGCAAAAAAATATATATTTTTTGTCGGTCCATTTTTTCTGCGTTTTTTCTATGGCTTAAAGCTGACGATAACCGTAAAGAGCAGCTCGGCAAATAATGCAGATAAATTTTGAAAAGATAAAAATTTGAAAATATAACAAAAGGCTATTGACAACGCTCGGATAATGGCATATAATAACATTGTTGAATGATTGTTCAACTAATAAATTTAATTTTCGGGTAACGGAGGAATACAATGGAAAAGCAGCCGATATGTGATTGTGAGGTAATTCACAGCGATGTTGTCAATTCTGTCCGTGATCAGATGTGCGACAAGGACGAATATATTGCCCTTGCCTCGCTTTTCAAGCTTTTCGGCGACGGCACAAGGGTTCAGATTCTTCACGCACTTGAGCAGAGCGAAATGTGTGTGTGCGACATAGCTGCGCTTCTGGGACTTACAAAGTCTGCCGTATCGCATCAGCTTAAGGCTTTAAGGCTTGCAAACCTTGTCAAGTTCCGCCGTGAGGCTCAGACGGTGTATTATTCGCTTGCAGATTCTCACGTTAAGGAGATACTCGACAAGGGCTTTGAGCATTTGCGTGAGTGATTTAATTTTTACTGCATATTACTGCATAAAGTATAAATGAGGATATTTTTTTACTTTATTAGTTGAATGATTGAGCAACAATGAAAGTTAAGGAGGCGCATTATGAAACGGGTATTTGTGTTAAAGGGGCTTACCTGCCCGAACTGTTCATCAAAAATTGAGCGTGAAGTTGCGGCTTTGGGCGGTGTTAATGAGTCGTCGATAAATCTTGTCGCACAAACGCTTACGGTTGATTTTTCGGGCGATTACAGCGGAGATGCACTTGACGATATAACAAGGATTGTGCACAGCCACGAAAGCGGCGTTGAAGTTGCAATGCCTGAAGATACGGCGGATAAAGCCGAAGGCGAGCCTGAAAACTCCGATAAAAGCACGATAGCACGGCTTGCATTGGGTGCGGCTGTTTATGCCGCAGGAATAGTGCTGACATATTTCTTCCCGTATGTCAACGGTTATATTACCCTCGGCGTGTTGGTGCTGGCTTATATCATTCTCGGCGCAGACGTCGTTATGAGAGCTTTAAAGAATATACTTAAGGGACGAGTTTTTGACGAGAATTTCCTGATGACAATCTCAACCGTCGGAGCTTTTGCCATAGGGCAATATCCGGAGGCTGTCGCCGTTATGCTGTTTTATCAGATTGGCGAGCTGTTTCAGGATATGGCGGTCAGACGTTCAAGAAAGTCGATATCAAGCCTTATGGACATCCGACCCGACAGTGCAAATGTCAAGCGGAATGGAGCATGGATTTCGGTTTCACCGCAGGAGGTTGCAGTCGGCGAGATTATTGTTGTAAAACCCGGAGAGAAAATTCCGCTTGACGGTGTTGTAATTGACGGTGAGAGTATGCTCGACACAAGAGCGCTCACCGGCGAATCAGTGCCGAGAAGCATAAAAAAGGGCGACACGGCGTTGTCGGGCTGTATTAATCAGAGCGGCGCTGTTACAATTGAGGTGACAAAGGAATACGGCGAATCTACCGTTTCTAAAATAATAGATCTCGTCGAAAACGCCGCAAGCCGAAAAGCACCGACCGAGAACTTCATAACAAAATTTGCACGCTATTATACTCCTGCCGTTGTCATTCTTGCGGCTTTGCTTGCGGTTGTTCCTCCGCTTCTGTTCGGCGGTGTATGGGCAGAATGGATAAACCGCAGTTTTGTGTTCCTCGTTATATCCTGCCCGTGTGCGCTTGTTATTTCTGTTCCGCTTACGTTCTTCGGCGGAATAGGCTCTGCGTCAAGAAAGGGTGTGCTTGTAAAGGGCAGTAACTACCTTGAGGCTCTCAACAGCCTTGAAACCGTTGTCTTTGATAAAACGGGAACTCTCACAAAAGGTGTATTCAGGGTCAGCGATATCAATACGGATAACGGTTTTACAGGCGGTCAGGTTCTTCAGCTTGCCGCAGCGGCAGAGAGTATGTCGAATCACCCGATTGCACGCTCGATTGCAGAGGAATACGGCGGTGAGATTGACGAAAGTAAAATCACCGATTACAGCGAGATTTCGGGCCACGGCATAAGTGCTGTCTATGACGGAAGCAGAGTGCTTGTCGGCAACGATAAGCTGATGAAAAGGTTCGGCATAAACTTTAAAAAGTGCGAAAAAGCTGGAACAGTGGTATATGTTGCCTGCGACGGCAAATACGCAGGCTCAATACTGATATCGGACGAAATAAAAAGCGACAGCCGCAAGGCAATTTCACAGCTTAAGGCTCTGGGCGTTAAAAACACCGTTATGCTTACGGGCGACAACGAAGAAATTGCAAAGGCAGTTAGCGGCGAACTTGGGCTTGACGAATATCATTCTCAGCTTTTGCCCGACCAGAAGGTCGAGATACTGGAACGTCTTGACAAAAGTAAGAGCAAGGGCGGCAAGCTTGCCTTTGTCGGTGACGGCGTCAACGATGCACCTGTGCTTGCCCGTGCGGATATAGGTATCGCAATGGGCGGCTTAGGCTCGGATGCGGCAATTGAGGCAGCCGACGTTGTGCTGATGACCGACGAGCCGTCAAAGCTTGTTGAAGCAGTCAAGACGGCAAAGGCGACAAGGCGCATTGTAAAGCAGAACATTGTCTTTGCGCTTGCCGTTAAGGCGGCGTTCCTTGTTCTGGGTGCTTTCGGAATTGCCGGAATGTGGGAGGCTGTGTTTGGCGATGTCGGCGTGATGCTGCTTGCGGTGCTGAACGCAATGAGAATTCTGAAAAAGTAAATATATTAAATGCCCCTCTGTGCTTATACAGAGGGGTGAAATTTTTTGTCAAAAATAATCAAAAACGAGAATAAATAATCAGAAATAAGCAGATAAACTGTAAAATCGTCCAAATATAATAAAAAACAATTGACAAATATTGTTTAATAGATTAGAATTGATTTGAAAGAAAATGGCGGAACTCAATAATCAAAGAAAAACTAATCAATACTAATCAAGAAAGGAAAGAGTAATATGTATAAAGGAATTGCAGCGTCAAGCGGAATAGGAATCGGAAGAATACTTGTTGTTAAAGAGCAGGATTTGTCTTATCAGGCACACACTGTTACAGATGTCGATGCAGAGATTGCACGCTTTGAAGCGGCGGTGGATAAATTTGCGGTTGAAACAGAAAAAAAGGCTGACGGTATAGAAAAAAGCGTCGGCAAAAAAGAGGCCGAAATTATCAGAGGACACATACTGATGATACGGGATCCGTTTATGACGGGTGAGATTGAGAATAAAATAAAAGCAGGCGAATGTGCCGAAAAAGCACTTGACGAAATATGCGATATGTTTGCCGCAATGTTCAGCTCCACGGGTGATGAGCTGACAATGCAGCGTGCGGCAGACGTTGAGGATATTCGCAAGGGTGTTTTGTCGATTCTGCTCGGTAGGGAAGAGGCAGATATTTCTGCCTGCCCGGCAGGAACCGTTATTGTTGTCGGCGAGCTGACCCCGTCAATGACAGCGGGCATCAACAAGGACAATATTGCCGCAATTGTGACCGAAGCAGGCGGCTACACCTCACATTCCGCAATACTTGCCAGAGCGCTTGAGATTCCGGCTGTACTCAGCGTCGGCGGTATCTTATCGCAGTCGAATGACGGAGAAGAGATTATAGTTGACGGCTCAAAGGGCGTTGTTATTAAAAATCCTGACGAGGAGCAGAAAGCAGAATATTCCGCTATGCGTGAAAAATATCTTGCTGATAAAGAGATGCTCAAAGCGTTTATCGGCAAAGAAACAAAGACTGCCGACGGCGTTGGTGCGGAGCTTTGCTGCAATATCGGCAAGCCGTCGGACGTTCACAATGTGCTTGAATGTGACGGCGAGGGTATTGGACTTTTCAGAACCGAATTTCTGTTTATGGATTCGTCGTCAATGCCGAGCGAGGACGAGCAGTTTGAGGCTTACAAAAAGGTCGCAAAGGCGATGAACGGCAAGCCGGTAATTATTAGAACGCTCGATATCGGCGGCGACAAGGATGTGCCGTACCTTGGACTTGAAAGCGAGGACAACCCGTTTCTGGGTTACCGTGCGGTTCGCTACTGCCTGTCAAGACCCGATGTTTACAAGCCACAGCTCAGGGCGCTTTTGCGTGCGGCTGTTTACGGCGACATCAGAATAATGGTGCCGCTTGTTACAACGGTTGAGGAAATGCGCAGTGTACGAGCCCTTGCAGAGGAGGTCAAGGCTGAGCTTGAAAGCGAAGGTGTTGAATACAAAAAGGATGTAAAAATCGGCGCAATGGCTGAAACTGCGGCGGCAGGTGTTATTGCGGATCTGCTTGCCGAGGAGTGTGATTTCTTCAGCATCGGCACAAATGATTTAACAGGCTACACAATGTGTGTTGACAGAGGAAACGCAAAGGTTGCGTACCTTTATTCGGCATATAATCCGGCTGTCCTGCGTATGATAAGAAATATCATAGCCGCAGGCAAAAATGCAGGCATACCGGTGGGAATGTGCGGCGAAGCCGCCGCCGACCCTCTGCTTATCCCGATGCTTATCGCATTCGGGCTTGACGAATACAGCGTCAGTCCCACATCGGTGCTGTCAACAAGAAAGACAATTTCTCTTTGGAGCGCAGATGAGGCAAAGGCACTTGCCGATAAGGTAATGACGCTCAGAACCGAGCAAGAGGTCAGAGAAATGCTTGAGGCAAACGCAAAAAATTAATATTATAATAAAGAAAAAAGCGGTCAGGTGAAATCCCGACCGCTTTTTTATATCTTGGCTTACTTTAACAAATTGTCGCCTATATCACAATTTTCCCGTCGCTTATCGTTATCCTTCTGTCGGCTACCCTTGCAAGCTTTTTGCCGTGTGTAATGGCTACAACGGTTTTGCCGTTTTGGTTAAGCTGCCGCAATATTCTTATCACGTCATTTTCACTTTTTGTGTCAAGGTTGCCCGTCGGCTCATCGGCAAGAATAAGCGGCGGCTGCGACGCAATGGCTCTTGCAATAGCAACACGTTGCTGTTGACCGCCCGAAAGCTGGTTCGGGTTGTGCTGAGCCCGTTCAAGTAGCCCGACCTCATCAAGAGCCGACAGCGCAAGCTCCTTTCTTTCTCTCTTTTCAATTCCTCTGTATTTAAGCGGTAGTTCAACATTTTCAAGCGCCGTAAGACTTGGAATAAGGTTAAAGCTCTGGAATACAAAGCCTATCATTCTGTTGCGTATTTTTGACAGCTCGTTTTCACTCATCATCCAAACCCTGCGGTTTTCGAGATAATATTCACCCCGGTCGGGCGTGTCAAGACAGCCCAGAATGTTTAAAAGCGTTGACTTGCCCGAGCCGCTTTTGCCGACTATGGCGGTGAATTCGCCGTTTTCTATATTCAGCGACACATCATCAAGGGCGAAAATTCTGTTTTCTCCCTGATTATAAATTTTGCTTACGCCGCAAAGCTTTAGTAAAGACATTAAACCACTTCCCGATTGCATTGTTTGTCAATTTTATATTTTGAATTTTCTATCCGGTTATTTATCCGCAATATGCTTAATTTTTTGGTATCACAAAAGTGCGTATTTATATAAGTTAAGTGTGAAAAAACTATTTATACGAAATTATATAGAATACCTTACCTCCGGGTAATTATGCGAAGTTCTGCCATTTAAGAAAAAATATTGATAAATGCCTTTTTTCAAGCTGTTTTTTTTCTTTTTGAGGATAAAATTGCTTTGGAATATATTTTTGATTGATTATACCGCCGTTTTTGATTAAAGATATTATTGCAAGAGGTTGGAGGTGATGAAATGAAAGCTAAAAAAATATTTAAATGCTGTTATGCGTTAACAGCTCTTTCGACTCTTGTGCTGTTTACGTTTACGGCGTTTTGTGCGTCTGTTATTCCCGATACCTTTACAGTGACCGATGATAGTACGGTGCTGGACTTGAGCACAATGCCGGCGTTGACAATTGTAAAGAATGACCGGGACGGAACCAACGCTCACAGCGGCGATAACGGACAGCTTGTGTTCGCTAATATATTTCCCGTTAAAAGCGTAAGTATTACAAACCGTGAGGATATAAAGGTAATTCCCGGAGGAACGCCGTTTGGCGTTCAAATTTATACAAGCGGAGTGATTGCGGTGAAAACCGAGGATATTGTCGCAGACGGAAAAGTCTGCAGTCCTGCGGCTGAGGCGGGAATCAAGGTTGGCGATACAATAAAAAGCGTCAACGGCAATGCCGTACAGAGTAATTCGCAGTTGTCCGAGCTTGTCAATGACAGTGAGGGTGCGGTGATGAGGTTTGAGGTCAGCCGTGATGACGAAACATTTACCACCGGAGTTACGCCGGTCAAATCCGGCGGCGGTGAATATAAAATCGGGCTTTGGATAAGGGACAGCTCCGCCGGTATCGGAACAACAACCTTCTACTGCTCCCAGAACAACGGCTTTGCCGGACTCGGACACGGAATATGCGACGTTGACACAGGCGGTGTTATGCCGCTTGACCACGGTGAGATTTTAAATGCAGATATTGACACCGTGACAAAAGGTGTAGAGGGAACACCCGGAAGCCTTAACGGACACTTTGAATACGGGTCCGTAGGCAAAATAAACGATAATCTTGATACAGGTGTTTACGGCACGGTTGACAAAATACCCGAAGATGCCAAAAAGGAGATTTCCGTTGCTTCAATTCAAGAGGTAAAAACAGGCAAAGCAACAATGCTTACAACAATATGCGGCGGTGAAGCCGAAGAGTATGAAATTGAAATAGAAAGCATCGGATATGACGAAAACAACAAAACAAAGAATATGGTTATCAGAATAACCGACGAAGAGCTTCTCGAAAAAACAGGCGGAATAGTGCAGGGTATGAGCGGAAGTCCGATTTTGCAAAACGGCAAGCTTGTCGGCGCAGTGACCCATGTGTTTGTAAATGCACCCGACAAGGGCTATGCGGTTTTTGCCGAAAATATGCTTGAGGATTATATCGAATCAACAGGTCTGTATGAAAGTGCAGCCGCATAAGCGTAAAAATGCAGCGGCATCGGCTCTCTCGCAACAGGGAGCCGATGCCGCCGTTATAAATTATGCGTCTGGCGGACATTGATAATATCCCTTGAACAAGGGAAACACTGAATAAACCACGCTGAAAGCTGTTTGTACATCTTGCTTTTATATTTTCCGTCAGCCTGACCCAAAAATCCTCGTAATGCGGTCAGCATTACTGCGGGTTATTTGTCCAACCTGACGAAAAATCTGACGGCGCAATCTGCACGAACGATTTAATCAGTGTTCCCCGGGATAATTACAACCTATGAGTGCAGGAGAAAAATAAATTCAATATTCATTATCAGAATAAATACGCAGAATAAATAATTAAAAATTTTTTCTAAAAAAATTGCTGTAAGCACTTGCATTATTTACCAAAATATGGTAATATTGGTACAACAACAAAACAGTTAGGGGATATAAAATGGAAAATAAGATTTTAGCAATTTTAACAGCAGAACCGCAGGAATTTAGCAGAGAGGAGCTTGCTCAATTTGACAAATTCGGTATTGAACTGTCGATTTGCGGCAAGGACGGAATTGAGCTGATGGAGCGTATTAATGCGCTGAAGCCGAAGATTGTAATTTCCGATTTATTTTTGAAGAGAATAGACGGAATCGGCGTTTTGCGCAGTGTGCTGAATCAAAGCGAAAATGTGCCGATGTTTGTTATGCTGTCAAGCTTTGACAGCCCGGTGCTTGAACGCGAGGTAATAAACAGCGGAGCGTCACTGTTTGCTTCATATCCCGTTGACACACACGCCCTTGCCAAGGAGGCGGCGTCGCTGGCAAACGGTACAAAGGCAGACAATATCCGTCATCTGAGCGAGGCAAGAAACAGCGATTCGATAGAAATGCAGGTCACCGAAATTCTGCATCAGATCGGCGTGCCGGCACATATCAAGGGCTATCACTATCTAAGACGCTCAATTATAATGTCCATTGAAACACCCGAAATTATAAATGCCGTGACAAAGCAGCTTTATCCCTCGGTTGCAAAGATGTATGAAACAACCTCGTCAAGGGTTGAGCGTGCAATACGCCATGCCATTGAGGTCGCATGGGACAGAGGAGATGTTGACGTGCTGAACTCGTATTTCGGATATACTATCCACAACGGCAGAGGTAAGCCGACAAACAGCGAGTTCATCGCAATGATTTCCGACAAGCTGAGATTGCAGCTTAAAAACGCAGGATGAAAATATATGAAAAAACAGAGCCTTGACCCTGAGGTCGGGGTTCTGTTTTTTTGCGTTGTAGTTTCAGTGATACTGAACGTAGATTCAGCCGTAAAAAATAGTTATCTTCCTGATGATAACTAATATTTGAAAGCCGAAAAATGCAGAAAGCTTTATTTCTCTGTTTTGCCCAAAGATTGAAAAACAGTTGTGAAAATGTTGTTAAAAACTCTTTGAACTGTGTTTTCGTCCGATTTTATGCGACAAAATAATCGTCAAAATAGATAAATGTTGTTGCGTGTAATAACGAAAATATACAAATCAGACCATCGGAAATTCATCTTGCTGACCTGACAAAATCACAGCGGAAAAACAAGGAGAATTTTACAAAAATTTCACACAAAAAAGATATTGACAATTTTTTAACAATCTCATATAATGAAGCTACAGAAACACTTCTGTTGATTTTATTTATTTAATTCACTTTAAAATGGAGGAGAAAATCATGGCTAAGAAAGAAACAGCAGTACCGGAAATTATCGATAATGTTGATGCTCTCGTTGCTAAAATGAACGCTATGAGAGAAGCCCAGAAAGTATTTGCCACCTACACACAGGAGCAGGTTGACAAAATCTTTAAGGCAGCTGCTATTGCGGCTAACAAAGAGCGTATTCCTCTCGCAAAAATGGCGGTTGAGGAAACAGGCATGGGCATCGTAGAAGATAAGGTTATCAAGAACCACTATGCAGCAGAATATATCTACAATAAATATAAGAATGAGAAAACCTGCGGCGTTATTGAAGAGGACAAGGCATTCGGCATCAAAAAGGTTGCAGAGCCTATCGGTCTTATCGCTGCGGTTATCCCGACAACTAACCCGACTTCAACAGCAATCTTCAAAACTCTTATCGCACTTAAGACAAGAAATGCAATCATCATCAGCCCGCACCCGAGAGCAAAGAAGTCAACCATTGCAGCAGCAAAGGTTGTTCTTGACGCAGCAGTAGCAGCAGGCGCTCCGGAGGGAATCATCGGCTGGATTGACGTTCCGTCACTTGAGCTTACAAACGAGGTTATGAAGGGCTCTGACACAATCCTTGCAACAGGCGGTCCGGGAATGGTTAAGGCTGCTTATTCATCAGGCAAGCCGGCTCTCGGCGTTGGCGCAGGTAACACACCTGTTATCATCGACTCAACAGCAGACATCAAGGTTGCCGTTAACTCAATCATCCACTCAAAGACATTTGATAACGGTATGATTTGTGCATCTGAGCAGTCTGTTACAGCTCTTGCAGATGTTTATGACGCAGTTAAGAAGGAATTTGCAGACAGAGGCTGCTACTTCCTCAAGGGCGACGAGATTGACAAGGTAAGAAAGACAATCATCATCAACGGTGCTCTTAACGCTAAGATTGTTGGTCAGAAGGCACACACAATCGCTGCACTTGCAGGCGTTGATGTTCCCGAAAGCACAAAGATTCTTATCGGTGAGGTTGAAAGCGTTGATATCAGCGAGGAGTTCGCTCACGAGAAGCTTTCTCCTGTTCTTGCTCTTTACAAGGCTGAAACCTTTGACGAGGCTCTTGCAAAGGCAGAAAGACTTGTTGCAGACGGCGGCTACGGCCACACATCTTCACTTTATATTCACCCGGCAGAAACAGAAAAGATTCAGAAGCACTATGAGGCTATGAAGACCTGCCGTGTTCTTATCAATACTCCGTCATCACACGGCGGCATCGGCGATCTTTACAACTTCAAGCTTGCTCCGTCACTCACACTCGGCTGCGGCTCCTGGGGCGGCAACTCAGTATCTGAGAACGTTGGCGTTAAGCACCTTATCAATATCAAAACTGTTGCCGAGAGGAGAGAGAATATGCTTTGGTTCAGAGCACCGCAGAAGGTTTACTTTAAGAAGGGTTGTATGCCGGTTGCCCTTGATGAGCTTGGCACAGTTATGGGCAAGAAAAAGGCATTCATCGTTACCGACCAGTTCCTTTACAAGAACGGTTATGCTAAGGGCATAGAGGAGAAGCTCGACGAGATGGGTATTCAGCATCAGTGCTTCTTCGACGTTGCTCCGGACCCGACACTCGGCTGCGCACTTGAGGGCGTTAAGCAGATCAGAGCTTTTGAGCCTGACACAATCATCGCACTCGGCGGCGGTTCTGCAATGGACGCAGGTAAGATTATGTGGGTTCTCTATGAGCATCCGGAAGCAGACTTCTTTGATATGGCTATGCGCTTTATGGATATCAGAAAGAGAGTTTACACCTTCCCGAAGATGGGCGAAAAGGCAACTTTCGTTGCAATCCCGACTTCATCAGGTACAGGTTCTGAGGTTACTCCGTTTGCAGTTATCACAGACGAGAACACAGGCATCAAGTATCCGCTTGCTGACTACGAGCTTCTTCCGAATATGGCTATCATCGACGCTGACAATATGATGAATCAGCCTAAGGGTCTTACAAGCGCATCGGGTATTGACGCACTTACACACGCACTTGAGGCTTACGCTTCAATTATGGCTACAGATTATACAGACGGTCTTGCTCTTAAGGCTATGAAGAGCATCTTCAACTTCCTGCCCAGAGCATACGAGAACGGCGCAAATGACCCCGAGGCAAGAGAGAAAATGGCTGACGCTTCAACTCTTGCAGGTATGGCTTTTGCAAATGCATTCCTCGGTGTTTGCCACTCAATGGCTCACAAGCTCGGCGCTTATCATCACCTCCCGCACGGCGTAGCAAACGCACTTCTTATCAATCTTGTTATGAAGTTCAACGCTTGCCCGGTTCCGACAAAGATGGGTACTTTCTCACAGTACAAGTATCCTCATACTCTTGAGAGATACGCTGAGTGCGGACGTTTCTGCGGCTTCACAGGCAACAGTGACGAAGAGGTATTTGAGAACTTCCTTAAGGGTATTGACGAGCTCAAGGCTAAGGTTGGCATCAAGAAGACTATCGCGGAGTACGGCATTAAGGAAGAGGACTTCCTCGCAACTCTTGACGAGATGGTTGAGAATGCATTTGACGACCAGTGCACAGGCGCTAACCCAAGATATCCGCTTATGAGCGAAATCAAGGAAATGTATCTTGAGGCTTACTACGGCGAAAAGAAATAATCGCAGATAAATAAAATCAACAAAACAACAACGGCACACAGACAGTCTGTGTGCCGTTGTTGTCAGCAATAAAACATCAAGGGTGCGGCTCATATTTCCGCACCCCTTAAGGAAACACTGAATAGATCTTATTTCTGTTTTAATACCCGAAAACACCGTCAAGGCTTTCGTCGTTGTGAACCCAGTCGTCAACATAAATTGCGGTGAATTTTGTCTTGTTATTTCTGATAATAACCTTTGTTATGCCCGAGTTTATTATCATCCTCTTGCACATAGCGCAGGAGTTTGCGTTCTCAATATATTCACCCGTTCTTGCGTCCTTGCCCACAAGATACATCGTTGCGCCTATCATATCGTTTCGTGACGCATGGATAATGGCGTTTGCCTCGGCGTGAACACTGCGGCACAGCTCATAGCGTTCGCCCCGTGGGATTTTCTTTGTTTCTCTTATGCAGTGACCGAGGTCAATGCAATTCTGCCTGCCTCTCGGTGCGCCGACATAGCCTGTTGAAATAATCTGGTCGCGGTTGACGATGATTGCTCCGAAATTGCGTCTTAAACAGGTGCCTCGCTCCAGAACCGTTTCTGCTATGTCAAGGTAATAATTGTTCTTGTCGATTCTGTCCATTTTGCTCGCCTCCGAACTGATAGATTTATAAATATATAATAGCTTATTTTGCGGCGATAATCAACAGGTTAATAGTGACAAATGAAAAAACAGCCGTACTTTTGCGATAAAAAATATATTAATGAAACAACGATGAATTCAGGCTTTTGTTAAAGGCGTGACAGGCAGTGCTTATAATTCTTGACAGGAAAATTTCTGTTTTTCCATTGAATAAATTCGCAAAAATTAAGATAATTTATTCATTTTATTTGCAATTTGCCGCAAGCTATATTATAATGTGTCTTGACAATATGTAAGGAAACCACTGCACAAACGATTTAATCAGTGTTTCCTAAGAAAAGAGGGCTAACAATGAAAAAAATTATTTCCGGCATACTCGCATTGACAATGCTCTGTTCGGCTGCGCTTTCACTCACAGCCTGCGGCTCATCGACAGCAAAGATTCAGAGCATCGACGACCTTAAAAACGTAAAAATCGGCGTTCAGCTCGGCACAACCGGCGATATTTATGCAACTGACTGCGAAGAAGACGGCTGCTCCATCGACCGTTACAACAAGGGTGCCGATGCAGTGCTTGCTCTTACTCAGGACAAGGTTGACTGCGTAATCATCGACAACGAGCCTGCAAAGGCTTTTGTAGCTGCCAACAAGGGTCTTAAGATTCTTGACGAACCTTTTGCCGAAGAGGAATACGCAATCTGCGTAGCTAAGGATAAAGAGGAGCTTAAGGACAACATCAACAAGGCTCTGAAAGAGCTTAAAGAGGACGGCACAGTTGACAAGATTATCAACAACTTCATCGGCGACGACACAAAGGGCAAGTCACCGTATGAAACACCGGCAGGAACCGATACCTCAAAGGGTGAGCTTCATATGGCAACAAACGCCACTTTTGAACCGTATGAGTATCAGGAGGGCGGAAAGGTTGTCGGCATTGACGCAATGCTCGCACAGGCAATCTGCGACAAGCTCGGCTACAAGCTTGTTATCGACGATATGGACTTTGATTCAATCATCACTGCGGTTCAGTCCGGCAAGGCTGACTTTGGTATGGCAGGTATGACTGTTACAGAGGAAAGAGAGCAGTCAATCAACTTTACCGACACATACACAAAGGCTAAGCAGGTTATTATTGTTAAAGAGTAATTGATTCGGGCATCAGCTCGGCAACGAAGCCGCGCTTTGGGCTTTGGCTTAAAGGCACGGCTTCTTTTTTGTGCAAAGCAAAATTTCGTCACGGTGTGACAAAACAGATTCCGCAGGAATCTATTAACTTTGAACGGCAGGTCCGTTTAATCAAGGAGGAGAATAAATGGAACAATTTTTTTCCGATCTGGCGGCAAGCTTTGAAAGAACATTTATAACCGATGACCGCTGGCTGCAGCTTTTGTCGGGTCTTGGCGTAACGGTTGAAATAACCCTGTGTGCGGCTGTCATCGGCGTTGTTCTGGGTTTTCTTATCGCCATTGTGCGCTCAACGCACGATATGCAGCTTCTGGGCAGAAAATGCTCAACGCCGGGTGACTATGTTCTTAAGATTTTCAATTTCATCTGCAATATTTATATCACGGTAATCAGAGGAACGCCGGTGGTTATTCAGCTTATGATAATTTACTATGTCATTCTGTCCTCTGTGCGAGATGGCATTATTGCGGCGATAATCGCCTTTGGTCTTAACTCGGCGGCTTATGTTGCCGAAATTGTGCGTTCCGGTATTATGTCGATTGACAAGGGACAGTTTGAGGCGAGCCGTTCGCTGGGCTTTGACTATAAAAGCACTATGCTTCACGTTATTATTCCGCAGGCGTTCAAGAACATTCTGCCTGCTCTCGGCAACGAGTTTATCGTGCTTGTCAAGGAAACCTCGGTTGCCGGCTATGTTGCTCTGAAGGATCTGACATATGTCGGAAATCTCATCCGTTCACGCACATACGAGGCGTTCTTCCCGCTTATTACGGTTGCGGTTATTTACCTGATTATTGTTCTTGTTCTTACATACTTCCTCAAGAAGCTTGAAAGGAGGCTGCGCAGCAGTGACCACTAATGATGTGCTTATTAAAGTAAACAATCTGCAGAAATCCTTTGGGGATGTTCAGGTTCTTAAGGGGATAAACGCCGAGATACACAAGGGCGACGTTATGGTTGTTATCGGCGCTTCCGGTTCGGGCAAATCGACATTTCTGCGCTGTCTTAACAGACTTGAAGAGCCGACGGGAGGTACGATTCTGTTTGAGGGGACGGACATAACCGACCCTAAGGTAAACATCAACCTGCACAGACAGAAGATGGGTATGGTGTTCCAGCAGTTCAACCTGTTTCCGCATATGACGGTGCTGAAGAATATGACGCTCGGTCCGATAAAGCTGCTCAAGCTGGACAAGAATGAAGCAGAAAAGCGTGCAATGGAGCTGCTTGAAAGAGTCGGACTTGCCGACAGAGCAGGTTCGTATCCGTCGCAGCTTTCGGGCGGTCAGAAGCAGAGAATAGCAATTGTGCGTGCGCTTTGTATGAACCCGGATGTAATGCTTTTCGACGAGCCGACAAGTGCGCTCGATCCCGAAATGGTCGGCGAGGTTCTTGACGTTATGAAACAGCTTGCAAAGGACGGAATGACAATGGTTGTTGTTACCCACGAAATGGGCTTTGCAAGAGAGGTCGGAACGGATGTTGTGTTTGTTGACGACGGAGTAATTCTGGAGCAGGGACCGCCGCAGGAGTTCTTCGGCAACCCGAAAAACCAAAGGCTCAAGGACTTTTTGTCAAAGGTGCTTTAATACTGCTTTAATACTTATACCTAAGGAAACAGACAATCTTTGCGGTCTGATTTCCGCAATACTGTGTTGTCGTTCTTGCAAGGTGTCAGCCTTGTCTTGCAAAAATTATCCTCGCAAATATAAATCTACTTTCTATCAGGCATTAGTATAAGGCTGAATTAAGTTGGATATATAACAAAAGGGCGAACCCGAAACGGATTCGCCCTTGAATATTTTATTATCAGAAATTATTCATACAGCGGATACTTGTTGCAAAGCTCGGTAACGCCTGCTCTTACGGCGTCTGCGTTGCCCTCAAAGTCCTCTGTTACCATTGTGATGAACTCGGCAATCTTGTCCATATCGTCCTCTTTGAAGCCTCTTGTTGTCACAGCAGCAGTGCCCATTCTCACGCCGCTTGTCACAAACGGACTTCTCGGCTCGTTTGGTACGGTGTTCTTGTTTGCTGTGATATAAACCTCGTCAAGACGATGCTCAAGCTCCTTGCCTGTAAGCTCTGTTTCCTTTAAGTCGAGCAGTAAAACGTGGTTATCTGTGCCGCCTGATACAAGCTTGTGACCTCTCTTGATAAGACCATCAGCCAGCGCCTTGCAGTTCTTGACAATCTGCTCGCCGTAAGCCTTGAACTCAGGCTTCAACGCTTCGCCGAGGCAAACAGCCTTTGCGGCGATTGTGTGCATCAGCGGACCGCCCTGTGTGCCAGGGAAGATAGCCTTGTCGATTGCCTTTGCGAATTCCTCCTTGCAAAGGATAAGACCGCCTCTCGGTCCTCTTAAGGTCTTGTGAGTGGTTGTTGTGACAAAATGAGCGTGCTCAACCGGGTTCGGGTGAACGCCTGCCGCAACAAGTCCTGCGATATGCGCCATATCAACCATAAGATAAGCGCCGCAAGCGTCGGCAATTTCGCGGAACTTCTTGAAGTCGATGATTCTCGGATATGCGCTTGCACCGCACACAATGAGCTTCGGCTTGCACTCAAGAGCCTGCTCCATTACCTTGTCATAATCTATTCTGTGTGTTTCGGGGTCAACGCCGTATGCTACAAAGTTGTAGTATTTGCCGCTCAGGTTTACGGGTGAGCCGTGCGTGAGGTGACCGCCTTCGCTTAAGTTCATTCCCATAACCGTGTCGCCGGGCTCGAGCATAGCAAAGTAAACAGCCATATTAGCCTGTGCGCCCGAGTGAGGCTGAACATTTGCGTGCTCTGCACCGAAAAGCTCGCAGGCTCTTTTGCGTGCGATTTCCTCAACAACGTCAACACACTGGCAGCCGCCGTAGTAACGCTTGCCCGGATAACCCTCGGCGTACTTGTTTGTCAGCACGCTGCCCATAGCCGCCATAACGGCAGGGGAAACAATGTTTTCCGATGCGATAAGCTCAATGTTTCTTCTCTGTCTTTTCAGCTCATCGTTCATTGCTTTTGCAACGTCGCTGTCGTATGCGCCGAGAAAGCCTATTGTATCTACCATATCCTTATACATTTCAAACATCCCTTTCTTTTGTCAGTATAATACAGACTAATTATATGTCAAACCGAGGTTTATTGCAACACAATTTTTATTTAAGAGTGGAGAGTTGAGAATGGAGATAATTAGGAATTAGGAATCAAAGAAATCCGCATTCAACTCTCCACTCTTAACTCCAAACTCAAAACTCCAAGCTCAAAACTCCAAGCTCAAAACTCCAAACTCTGCGGCTAAGCCGCTGCGCTGTTTTCCTTTTGTAAAATAAAGTCGATATTTGCTCTTTCGTACTTGTTCAAGATGCTTTCGTCAAAATCACCCGGCTTTACAGTGCCGTTGTACCATGTGCATTTGTCAAAATAGCTTTGTATTTCGGGCGAGTCAAACAGCCTGCCGTGGCGGGCGTAAATTTCGTTTCTGGCGAGAACAAGCTGCTCTCCGTCAATACCCTCAAGGTCTGAATAGTCAAGATAGCGTGCGTTGCTGTCGGGGAGGATATATGTGCTGATTGTTTTTTCGGCTTGTGTCGGGTCGGTTGCTGTTTCGGTTTCAGTCTCGGTTTCGGTTTCAGTCTCGGTTTCTTCCGGTCCTATGGAAACGGCAAGTGTCACCGTTGTTCCGGGTTCGTAGCTGTCGCCTGCTCTCGGACTCTGGCTGACAATGTATCCGCTTTCAACCGTATCGCTGTTTTGTTTTATCACGCTCACGCTGAAGCCGAGGCTTTCAAGCTCGTCGGTTGCTTCCTGCTGTGTTTTGCCGAGAACATCGGGGAGGTCAATCATCAGCTTTGTTGCTGTCGATGGTGCGGTCGGGTCGGTTGAGGTTGCAGCTGTCGGCGTTGATGCGGTGCTGCCCGAGCAGGTTCTGCCGAGTATTATCGCGGCAAAAACAACAAATGCAGTTATAAGAATTGCACCGATAATGATAACGGCGGCAAGAGCTTTTTTGTGCTTTTTGGGTTTTTCGTTGCCGAACTCGTCGATATCGTCGGGAGCATACGGGGCATATTCGCCGCCCGGTGCAGTGTATTGACTGTTGACCTGAAAATTGTTATCGGGCTGATTTTCAATAGGCGACGAGTATTGGTCTTTGTAATACTCGTCTGACTGATAATCGGGCGTTGCGTCCCTGTGATTGGTTTCGTATTCAACCCTGTGCAGCTCTTCGTCTATTCTTTTTTCGGAGCTGTTACTGAAAATTTCTCTGTCGTCGTTGTGCGACTGAAGATTGTCGCCGCAGTGCGGACAGAATTTTGCGTTGTCGTTAACAGCCTTGCCGCAGTTTTTGCATCTCATTTTTTCACAGCCTTTCAATATTGTGATAATGCTAACGACAAAATTATACAACTTTTTCGCATTAATTACAACCTTATTGCGAAAAAGGAAAAATATGGTGCGGCTTCAACGCAGTGAAAAGAGAATAGAATTGGTTGTCGCCGCAAGCGGTGTTTTTTAGAGTGAAGAGATTGTGAAACGAAGTAAGGCTCCCTTTGAAAAGGAAGCCTGAACTGTTACAAGTATTTTATATTTCGTAGCCGCTTGCGGCACAACCACAACTCCACTCTTCACTCTGAACTCTGCACTGCTATTGCATACAGCCGCAGTCGTCGTCTGTGTCGGTTACTCTAGGCGGGAAGAATTCGTCCGTCGGGAATTCAAGACGGCTGAACATCTCGCACGGATTGTCTGAGGTGGTAACACATTCCTTTTCCGGCACACAGAAGTCGTATGACGGAACAAGAAGCTGGACGTTCCTCTCTATTCTGACAATGGTGAATATGCCGATTGACACAAGCACGTCACGTTCGCCCTTGCAGCACGGCATCTCACTGCCGAAGCGGCAGCAGATGTGTTTTGGTATCGGGCAGCACGGCGCACACTCGCCGCATTTCTTGACGATTTTTGCCGACAATGCTATCGGCTTTGCAACCTGTACGGTTGCCTTCGGAAGATTTCTTTTTGGCGGATGCTGGTCGTCGTCATCGTTTCTGACATAATCAGAGCTGAATACCCTTACATTACCCTCGCTGCCGAAAAGTATAACCTTCTTGTTGAAAATACTTAAGCCTTTTACAACCGTTGCAATAGATTTAGGCGCGGCATATACCTCAAGCTCTACCTCGAAGAAATATGCCATATCGACCGAGAAAAAGCCCCTGTGAAAAGGCACCGCCTCCAAATCAATCATAACATTGATTACGTCAACGTCCTTGAGCCTTACGTTTGTGGCGCAGTCGATAAGCTCCTGTGCCTCGGGACAAAAATAAACCCTTAAGTCGCTCAGACAGTCCTTGTCGGAGCAGCTGTCGTAAACCCTGTATGCATCAATGCACACAGCTTCTTTTATGTTGGACAGGTCAATGCTTGCGCCGATTTTTTCATCAGACATAAAATAATAGCCTCCTTACGCTTTTACTATTATCTTATGGCGATGGGTTTATTTTGCTACAGAATGTTCTGCAAAAATTCTGGTACTGCGGCGATGATATCGCTTGCAAGCATTGAGTATTCGCCGAGCCTGTCACGGCATAAATCTCCTGCTCCGCCGTGAATATACACGCCTGCACACGCACAGTCAAAGGCTTTGCCGCTCTGAGCGAGAAGCCCGGCAATCATACCGGCAAGCACATCGCCGCTGCCGCCTCGTGCCATACCGGGGTTGCCTGTGGTGTTGACAAGGCACTTGCCGCTTGGTGACGCTATTATTGTATAAGCGCCCTTGAGCACCGTTATAACATTGTATTTCTCAGCGAAGAACTGTGCACAGCCCTTGCGGTTGAGCTGAACCTGCTGAACCGGTATTTTGCACAGTCGTGCCATTTCGCCGGGGTGCGGCGTTATGATAATGTCACACTGGGCATGCCGGAGTATTTCGGGCGATTCGGCGACAATGTTAAGTGCGTCGGCGTCAAGCACAAGGGGAGCTTCACACCGCAGTATAAGCTCACGGACAAGTCTTCTTGTGTCGTCGTCAACGCCGAGACCGCAGCCGACAAGCACCGCCTTTGACATATTAGCCTGCTCGATTATCGCCTTTATATTATCGCTTGAAATCCTGCCGTTTTCGTTTTCTGCAAGCGGCATATAGACCGCCTCGGGAAAGACAGGTGCATTAAGAGAATAAACCGTCTTTGTGACCGCCGACCGCACCAGACCGACTCCGCAGGTGTATGCTCCCTTTACCGCAAGATTGGCGGCTCCTGCCATGCCGTAGCTGCCGCAGACAGTGAGCAGTGTGCCGAATGTGCCTTTGTTTGACGAGGTTCTGCGCTTTTTGAGCACCGCTCTTGCGTTTGCACGGGAGGTGGTTTCAAGCCAATAGGAGGAGCGTTCAATAAGCCTGCTTGATATCCCGACGTTCATCACGCCTGTTATGCCGCAGAAATCCATTGACGGATAAAGCACATGAACAGGCTTGAGTGTTGTAAAGCTGACCGTTAAATCGGCGTTTACACAAAGGTTGCTCACCTGTCCGCTGTCGCATTCCGCACCGCTCGGCAGATCCATAGCCATAACCTTTCCACGGCTTCTGTTGATAAGCTCAACTACCGGCAGAATATTTTCACGCAGTCCTCCCTTGAAGCCTATGCCGTAGATTGCGTCGATGATATAGTCGGCGTTTTTTATTTTTTCAATACTCTTTTCGGTTTCCTCCCAGATGCGCCATACGGGGATATTTGCCCTTGACGCCTCGCTCATTGCTCTTGCGGCTTCGGATGTCTTAATCTCGCCGTCAACAAGGATAATGTCGGTTCTTATTCCGATGCTGTTTAAGTACAGCGCCGCAACAATGCCGTCGCCGCCGTTGTTGCCCTTGCCGCATACCGACACGGCACGGTCACTGCTTTTTATGTTGAATTGCTCGACAAACGCCTTTGCCGAGGCTGTGCCTGCGTTTTTCATCAGCTCATAATATCCGATGCCGCCGTCAACAGCCGCCTGCTCAAGCCTTCTCATCTGTTCACAGGTAAGTATTTTCATTTTAATCACCCAAATATCTGCATAAAATTTTTATCGACTGTTCTGCCGCCGTATTGCGGAATTTGAAGAAATCAACCGCCTCGTTTTCATTTATACTGTCGGATATGGCGCGTGTGATTCCGAACGGAATTTTGTTCCTGAAGCACACCTGGGCGATAGCTCCGCCCTCCATTTCGCAGGCGATTGCGCCGAAGATGGAATTTATTTTTCTGCGGCGTTCTCTTTTTGATACAAACACGTCGCCTGTCGCTATCCTGCCGATTTCATATTTTGTGTTTTCAACGCTTTGGCAGGCTTCCTCAAGTCGGCTGATAATGCCCTCATCGGCGGCGATTTCCATAACCTTGCAGTCGTTGAACTGGATAAGTCCGAGAGGGTCGCCAATCTCTGTTCCGTCTATATCGTGCTGAACAACATCACGGCAGATTACTACATCGCCGATTTGTGTTTCCTCGCTTAAAGCTCCTGCAATGCCTGAGTTTATTATCTCGTCAGGCGAAAAGAGGTCAATCATAACCTGTGTGCACATTGCGGCGTTCACCTTGCCGATGCCGCATTCAACCGCAACAACCTCCTTGCCGAAGGCTGTGCCGCTGTAAAAGGTCATTCCTGCCTTCTGCGTTTCCTTTATGTTTTCCATTTTGTCAATAAGCCCCTCGACCTCAACACGAAGAGCGCAGATTATTCCTGTCATATGTATTCTCCTTTTTATAAGGCAATGCCTAACTTGTTGCGGCTTCGCCGCTTATCCTAAGTTTCCCGTTATAAACATTATCACCGACAAAGCGGCTATCGGCGCTGTTTCGGCACGAAGTATCCTTTTGCCAAGCGTTGCAACGCCTGCACCCTTTGATCTGAGCAGTTCAATTTCCTCGGGCGCAAAGCCGCCCTCACTGCCGATGAACATTCCTATCTCTTTTGCGTTGGGCTTTATCACGCTTGCAGGGGGTTCTCCGCCGCACTCATAGAACACAACCGAGCTTTCAAGCTTTGACGCTTTCTCGGCGGCGGCTTCAAGGCTTACGGCGGTTTCGACAGTCGGGATTATCCCTCTCCTTGACTGCTGAGCCGCCTGCAAAGCGATTTTCTGCCAGCGTGCTGTTTTTTTGACAAGCGATTTTTCATCAGGGCGGGATATGCATCGTGAGCTTATAAACGGTACAACCCTTGTTACGCCAAGCTCAACCGACTTTTGCACAATGTAGTCCATTTTGTCGCCCTTGGGTATCGCCTGAAAAAGAGTTACGGCTGTGTGCGGCTCGTTTTCACACGGCTGCCTGCCGCAGACCTTAACGGTTACGCTTGATTTGTCGATATGTTCGATTGTGCAGGGATATATATATTCTCCGCAGCATATGGTCAGCTCCTCGCCGATTTTCATTCTTAAGGAGCAGGCAATGTGCTTTGCCTGTTCACCCTCAAAGGTGAAAAAATTTTCAGGCTCAATATCAGAAAAAAACCACGCCATTTCTATACTTCCTCCGAAATTTGTGCTATACTTTTATTATATCTTAAATTATGCTATAATTTTAGCAGAACAGTAAAAAAAGAGCAATAGCCTGTATGTTTCAGTCGGGCTTTAATTCTGAAAAAACGGAGGTGTAAAAATGAACAGCTCACCGCTTGCCGACAGAATAAGACCGCAGTCGCTTGACGATGTTGTCGGGCAGGAACATCTGCTTGCGAGGGGAAAGGCGCTGCGGAAAATCATTGACAGCGGCGAAATACCAAATATGATTTTTTACGGTCCGTCGGGTGTAGGGAAGAGTACCGTTGCCTCGATTATAGCGAAAAAGACGAACCGCAACCTGCGCAAGCTCAACGGCACAACGGCGTCAACCGCCGACATAAAGGCGATTGTGTCGGAGCTTAACACATTCGGCGGAATGAACGGCGTTCTGCTGTATCTTGACGAGATACAATATTTCAACAAAAAGCAGCAGCAAACGCTTCTTGAATTTCTTGAGGACGGCAGGATAACGCTTATCGCTTCTACCACCGAAAACCCTTATTTCTATGTATATAACGCCATACTGAGCCGCTGCACTGTGTTTGAGTTCAAAACAGTCGGCTCGCACAGTGTTGAACGGGCGATATGGAGAGCGTTTGATTATCTTGAAAATGAAACGGGTGACGAAATTGAGGTTGAAGACGACACCGTTTCTTATATTGCGACAGCCTGCGGCGGCGATGTGCGAAAGGCGCTCAACGCAGTGGAGCTTTGTGTGCTTGCCGCAGACAGCGAAAACGGCAGGCGTGTTGTGACAAACGAGCTTGCAAGGGAGCTTACGCAGAAAAGTGCAGTGCGCTATGACAAGGATGGCGACGAGCATTACGACATTGTGTCGGCTTATCAGAAATCAATGCGCGGCTCGGACGCCGACGCCGCAATACATTATCTTGCAAGACTGCTTGAGGCGGGGGATTTGCCGTCAGCCTGCCGCAGGCTTATGGTCTGTGCCTGTGAGGACGTTGGCCTTGCGTATCCGCAGCTTATCCCGATTGTAAAATCCTGCGTCGATATAGCTCAGGCAGTCGGTCTGCCCGAAGCGAGAATTCCGCTTGCCGATGCGGTAATACTTGTATGCAATGCACCCAAGAGCAACAGCGCATACAATGCAATCAATTCTGCTATGCAGGATTTACAGCAGGGCAGATACGGTCAGATTCCAAGACAGCTTCAGAACAAGCACTTTGACGGCGAGGATAACCAACACAAGGGGCAGTTTTATGAATATCCCCACGATTATCCGAACCATTGGGTATATCAGCAATATCTGCCCGATAATATAAAGGACAGAGTTTATTATGAATACGGCGATAACAAGAACGAACAGGCGTTCAAGGCGTATTGGGACAAGATAAAGGGAGGCAGCAAATGAGAGGACGTTCAAACTGCGACACCTGCGTGCATTATGTCTATGACGAGGAAATGGGCTATTATGTGTGCGAGGTGAATCTTGACGAGGACGAAATGCTGAAGTTTATGCAGGATACGTTTGACGACTGCCACTATTACCGCCTTGACGACGAGTACGGCATTGTAAGAAAACAGAACTGATGCGGTGCTTGCACCGCCATAATTATTCTTTATTCATCAGCGCCGCAAAGCGGTGCACAAGGAGGTACAGTATGGAAACTTTAACCGGCAGACAGCTTTATTCTAAGCTGCGGCTTTTCAGGGACAACAGGCACACTCCGTCGCGTGCTCTTGTTGAGGTTCTGGCTCACAAGCGCAGAACAATTGCAACGGCTGAAAGCTGCACAGGCGGACTCATCTCGAAGCTCATAACAGATATTCCGGGCGCAAGCGAGATCTTTCACTGCGGCATTTGCTCATATTCAAACGACATCAAAGAGGGCGTGCTCGGCGTTGACCGCGAAATTCTTGAACAGCACGGCGCAGTATCACCCGAAACTGCAATGCAGATGGCTCTTGGTGTTAAAAGACTGTCGGGTGCGGATATCGGTCTTTCAACAACAGGCATTGCAGGCCCCGGCGGCGGCAGTGACCAGAAGCCCGTCGGACTGGTGTATGTCGGCTATGCCGACAAGCGCGGCTGCGGCTGTGTACGGCTGGAGCTGTGGGACGTTACGATAACAAGGGACGAGGTTCGCAATTTATCGGCAGCAGCCGCAATTCTGATGGCTTATAAAAGCAATTTGAACAAATAATTTTTGGACAGTTGTGAAATTTAACGACGATAACACCGATATTACAACAAAGATGTTGCAATCGTCGTAAATATATGTTACACTTATTCATTGAATGGGGAATTTTGACTGTATAGTTTTTCTTCGTTCATTTTCGTGTGTTTTTATACCTGAAGAATAAAACATACATTAAATTAAAATGATATTTCGGGCGGACACCCGAACCGTGATATTAGACATTAAATTAAATATGACTGGAGTTGACATTATGGCAAGATGCGCGGGCATCCTTTTGCCCATTACCTCTCTACCGTCTCCATACGGAATCGGAACTCTTGGCAAGGAGGCATACAAATTTGCAGATTTCCTGCAGACAGCGGGACAAAAAATCTGGCAGCTGCTTCCGCTTGGTCCCACCAGCTATGGCGACTCCCCCTACCAATCCTTTTCAATTTATGCGGGCAATCCGTATATGATTGATTTGGACAAGCTCATTGAGGACGGTCTCTTATCGCAGGACGATGTCAAGGACCGTGATTGGGGCAGCAACCGTGAAGAGGTTGACTACGAAAAAATCTACAATGCTCGTTTCGACGTTCTCTACATTGCTTATGAGAACTTCTGCAAGCAGGGTGACTTCGAGGGACTTGAGCAGTTTATTGAGGAGAATAAAGCGTGGATTGACGACTATGCGCTTTATATGGCTGTTAAAAAGAGCTTTGGTATGAAGTCCTGGACCGAGTGGCCGGATGAAGATATCAAAATGAGAAAGTCAAAGGCGATTGCTGAGTACACCAAAAAGTTCAGCGACGATATACGATACTGGAAGTTTATACAGTATCTTTTCTTCAAGCAGTGGAATGCTTTTAAGGAGTATGTAAACTCCAAGGATGTGCTCATTATGGGCGATATTCCGATTTATGTTGCAATGGACAGCGCCGACACATGGGCAAATCCCGAGGTGTTCTGGCTTGATAAGGACCTGAACCCGGTTTGCGTTGCAGGCTGCCCGCCGGATTATTTCTCGGCAACAGGTCAGCTCTGGGGCAACCCGATTTACGACTGGAACTACCTCAAGAAAACAAAGTACGACTGGTGGATAAAGAGAATCGCCGGTGTGTCAAAAATGTTTGACATCACAAGAATTGACCACTTCAGGGGCTTTGACTCGTACTATGCAATTCCGTATCCTGCGGAGGATGCTATTCACGGCGAATGGCTTGAGGGCCCGGGCATCAAGTTCTTTGAGATTATGAAAAAGAAGCTCGGCGATGTGCCGATTGTGGCCGAGGACCTCGGCTTGCTCACACCGAGCGTTGAAAAGCTTCTTGCTGATTCGGGATATCCCGGAATGAAGGTTTTGGAATTTGCCTTTGACAGCGGCGAGGAAAACAACTATCTGCCGCATAATTATACAAGCAACAGCGTTGTTTATTCCGGCACGCACGACAACGACACCATTATCGGCTGGGAGGCAACGGCAAAGGAAGAGGATGTTGCGTTCGCAAGAAAATACTGCAATATGCCCGACGATGAACCGTTTAACTGGGGAATTATCAGAACGGCTTATGCAAGCGTAAGCGATTATGCAATCATCCAGATGCAGGACGCTCTCGGTCTTGGAACCGAGGCAAGAATGAATATACCATCAACCTTGGGAGGCAACTGGGCATGGCGTATGAAGCCGACGGATGCAAGCAAGGAGTTGGCATATAAATTAAGAAAATTAGCGAAGACATATGGAAGACTGGAGGACGATTTACCGATGAACCAGAACAAAATCATGGACGCTCTTGTTGAGAACGCCAAAAGCGAGTATTGCAAAAATGTTGAGGACTTAACCCCGGCTGAGCTTCACACCGCTTTGGGCAAGGCTGTAATGGGCGAAATTGCTGACCGCTGGAACAAGAGCAAGGAGAACCATGCTAACAACAGAAGAGCATACTACTTCTCTGCTGAATTCCTGATGGGCAGAATGATGTACAATAACCTCTACTGCCTTGACATTCTTGAGGATGTTAAGCAGATCCTTGAAGAGAAGGGTATCGACATCAACGTGTTTGAGGATATTGATGACGCAGCGCTTGGCAACGGCGGTCTTGGCCGTCTGGCTGCTTGCTTCCTCGACAGTGCCGCAACACAGGATGTTCCGCTTGACGGCTATGGTATCCGCTATAAGTACGGTCTTTTCAAGCAGGAGATCAAGAACGGCTTCCAGGTTGAGGTTGCCGACGACTGGCAGCGCTTTGGCGACCCGTGGAGCATCAGGGTTGAGAGCGACACAGTTCTTGTTAAGTTCTCTGACGAAACAGTAAAGGCTGTTCCTTATGATATGGCTGTTATCGGTTACGGTACAGAAAACATCAACACACTCCGTCTGTGGCAGGCAGAGGCTGTGGAGGACTTTAACTTCCTCGAGTTCAACAACTGTCACTATGACGCTGCTGTTAAGAGCAAGAACTCAGCAGAGAATATCTCTAAGGTTCTTTATCCTAACGACAACAGCTACGAAGGCAAGGTTCTGCGCTTAAAGCAGCAGTACTTCTTCTGCAGTGCTTCATTGCAGGATATTATCAAGAGATACAAGGCTAAGTACGGCAACGATTACAGCAATTTTGCTGCTCACTGTGCCGTTCAGCTTAACGATACTCACCCGGTATGTGCTATTCCGGAGCTTATCAGACTTCTTCAGAACGACGGTCTGTCATTTGACGAGGCTTTCGAGATCGCTCAGAAGACATTTGCTTATACAAACCACACTGTTATGGCTGAGGCTCTTGAAAAGTGGAGCATCGACCTTATGAAGAGCGTTATCCCCGAGATTTACACTATCATCGAGAAGATCGACGCAAGACTTGTTGCTGACCTCACAGAGAAGGGACTCAATGTTCCTGCTGTAGAGCAGACAGTTGTTGAAGATGCAGAATCAGATGAGAAAACCGAGAAAGAGGCTAAAGAGCCTGTTAAGGTTCCGACAAAGCTTGACGGTATGAGAATTATTGACAACGGCGTTGTTCATATGGCAAGACTTGCTATCTATGCATCAAGCTATACAAACGGCGTTGCTTATATCCACACAGAAATCCTCAAGAACGACGTACTCAACGACTGGTATGCTATTTATCCGGAGCGTTTCCAGAACAAGACAAACGGCATCACACAGCGCCGTTGGCTTGGTCTTTGCAACCCGGAGCTTTCAAAGTTTATCACAGACAGAGTCGGCGACGGCTGGCTCAGAGATCTTTCTCAGCTTAAGAAGCTTGAAGCTACCATTGACGATATGACCGTTAAGGAGTTCAACGAAATCAAGGCTAAGAAGAAGGCTCAGCTTTCAGCTTATATCGAGAAGCACGACGGCGTGAAGGTTGACCCGAGCTTCATCTTTGACATTCAGGTTAAGAGACTTCACGAGTATAAGAGACAGCTCCTCAACGCATTCTCAATTGTTGACATTTACTTCAAGTTAAAGAACGGCGAGCTTAAGGACTGGAACCCGACTGCGTTCATCTTCGGCGCAAAGGCTGCTCCGGGCTATGCAAGAGCAAAGGCAATTATCAAGTATATCAACGAGATTGCAAAGCTTGTTAACAACGACCCGGATGTTAACGATAAGCTCAAGGTTGTATTTGTTTCTAACTACAACGTATCATACGCCGAGAAGATTGTTGTTGCTGCCGATGTTTCAGAGCAGATTTCAACAGCAGGTACAGAGGCTTCCGGTACAGGTAATATGAAGTTTATGCTCAACGGTGCAGTAACACTCGGAACATTCGACGGCGCTAATGTTGAAATCGCACACGAGGCAGGCGAAGAGAACGAGTATATCTTCGGCGCAAGAGTTGAAGAAATCAACAAGCTTGCTGCTGAGGGCTATGACCCGGAGAAGATTTACAACTCTAACCCGGAAATCAAGAAGGTTATCGATACTCTTATCGACGGCACATTCGACGATGGCGGCGCTCATGGCGAGGGCAGCTTTGCAGAGCTTCACACTTCACTTATCAAGGGTGCAAGCTGGCATCATGCTGACCACTATTATATCCTTCAGGATCTTCCGTCTTATGTTGAGGCTAAGATCCAGTGCAACAAGGACTACAGCGACAGACTGGCATTCGGCAGAAAGTGCCTTATGAACACAGCAAACGCAGGTAAGTTCTCATCAGACAGAACAATCCTCCAGTATGCTAAAGAGCTTTGGAAGATTAAATAATAAATTGCATAAATTAAAATTTGCTGTAAATCCCCTGCCGATTTCTCGGCAGGGGATTTGTGCGGTAAAAATTAGTTGTGATGAGAAAAACGATCAAGAAAATTAAAAAGGCAGCAGTCGTAAGCATCGCAAAACACAAATTTATCTTCCTAAATCATCGTGATGCTCGTTAAAATAATCCTCGGCGTCATAATAATCAAAAAAGTCGTCATAGTGGTCGTCATAAAAGTCCTCGGCATAGTAATAATCCTTTGCGTTGTACTCGTCTTCTGAGCTTGAGGATTTCTTTTTACTGCTTGTGCCGTAAGACTTGTAATATGAGCTGGAGGATTTGCTGTTATTGCTTGTATAGTGCGAAGTATCATATCGGCTTGAGTAGCTGCTTGAGCTTTTGTTTATCTGGGAATTTTTATATCTTTCCCACTCTGCGTCTAATTGCTTCTGCTCCTCACAGCTTGCACGGAATTTGCCTGCCATTACAAATACACTGATAATGGCGAAGATGATAAATATTGCAGGAATGATTTTGTCCGAAATCTTTGTATCGTCCTTGCTTGCCTGTTTATTGTTCCGATTGTTGTTTCCACTGCTGTTCATAGTGATTCTCCTTTATTCTGCAGATTTTGCCACCGTGAGCCTGTGCTGACTGAATTAATATTACATCGGATTTGTGATTGTGCTTTTCAATTCAGGTACTTTGTATCTTAATTATACAAAAACAGGTGTCTGATAAAACGGACTTCACCATATTACAGCAAAATAATTTCACATAATTTTTACCGGATTTGTGATTAAGCTTTATCTTCGTATAATATACTTCTTATGTAAGAAAATCAATGGGAGGAATATATTATGGAGAGAGTGCTTGATTATATAACAGACGTTAAGCCCCGCTGGACCGCTGAAACTGCAGATATGCTTTTTTATGATGATATGCTTGCGCTTAAGAGCAGTGCTGACTATGGTTATGATGATGAGTTATGGGATGATGACTGTGATGACGAGGAAGACGGCTGGGACGAGAATATGTGATTTTAAGCAAAAGAAGAACTGCGGCAAAACGGGTTTTCGCCTTGCCGCAGTTTTTTAATTATTTTGTTGCAATTTAAGCAAATCAAATATCAATAATTCTTAGCCTTAATCTGGAAGTAAGCCTGCGGATGAGCACATACAGGGCACATCTGCGGAGCCTGCTCGCCGATTACAATATGACCGCAGTTGCTGCATTCCCAGACAACGATGCTGCCCTTTTTGAAAACCTCGCCGTTTTTAACATTTGCAAGAAGCGCACGGTAACGTTCCTCGTGTTCCTTTTCAATCTTGCCGACGCTCTCAAAAAGATAAGCGATATGGTCAAAGCCCTCTTCTCTTGCTTCTTCTGCAAAGGTCTTATACATATCTGTCCACTCATAGTTTTCGCCCTGTGCGGCGGCCTCGAGGTTTTCGGGTGTTGAGCCGATGCCGTCCAAAAGCTTGAACCAGATTTTTGCGTGTTCCTTTTCGTTGTTGGCTGTTTCTTCAAAGAGCTTTGCAATCTGCACATAACCCTCTTTTTTTGCTTTGGAAGCAAAATAGGTGTACTTGTTTCTTGCCTGTGATTCGCCCGAAAAAGCAGTCATCAGATTAGCCTCTGTTTTTGAACCTTTTAATTCCATAATTAACATCTCCTTAAAAATAATAATGATTATTGTGTTATTAAATTATAACACCGATATAAGGTGAAATCAAGATATATTTTATGGTGAAACCTCACAAAGATTTTACGAGCTTTTCAAACTCATCATAGCTTAATATGCAGTTGAGAATCTCCGGCAGTGCCTTTGCGGTGATGTATTTCGGCAGGTTTAGCTTTTCGAGCAGCTTTTGCCGCAGAAGTGCGCTGTTATCTCTGCCCGACAGTCCGGCGTTGTAAAGGTCGGTTTTTGTTATCTGTTTTCCTGTCGGGCAGTCCGAGCCGTCAAGGATTGTTGCGCCGCATTTTTTGAGTGCATTTAATATATATTCGTCAGCCACGCCCTCAACACCGAGCAGGTTTTCTTTTGACGGCTGACTTTTTCTTTTTTCCTTGCCCAGTATTTCGGGAATATAGGCGTTTAAAACGCGTCCGCAGCCAACAATGCCTTTTATGTGACTGCGTATTACAAAGCCTGCCGAGTCGCTGTCGGTAAGAATGATAATTCCTCTTGAGCTTGCAAGCTTTTTAAGCAGAGCCGCCTTTTCACGGTCCTTGAAAATTCGGAATCCGTTTGTTTCTATTATCGGTGAGTCAATCAGGGCGCTAAGCTTTATTTTGTCATATTTTCCTTCAACTATTACTGCTTCTTTAATTTTTATCAATTTTTCACGGGCTCCTTGACTGAGTTTTATTTTATGTCTGCTCAGGCTTGCTGTTGAGAGCGAATCATCATCAGCTTTGCAACAAGCTTTTCAAGTAGAATTTTGCCGTCTGCGTTTGAGCTGTTGAGCTGAGCGTTTGTTTCGGCTATTGCGTCAATGCTTAATCTTAACGCTTTTGCGCCGAGCTTTTTTCCGTTTCGCTGTGCCTTTTGCAGTACAAAGCTTCGCTTGCCGTAGTTAAGCTTTTTTGCAAGTGCGTCAAGGCTTTCGCCGCTTTCAAGTGCGGCTTTGACCCTGTATATGTCAACGTAAACTCCGCTTAGTACGGCGATAATGCCCTGCGGCGATTCTTTTTGCGAGATAAGAATATTGATTTGTGAAACAGCCTTGTCGGGGTTGCCGTTGATGATGTAGGATGCTATGTCAAAAATTCTTGCCTCAAGATTTTTGGTGACAAATTTTTCGATGTCGTCCCTCGTTATTTCTCCGTGTTCCCTATAGGCGCAGAGCTTGTCAAGCTCGTTTCTCAGCAGGGCTAAATCACGTCCGCAGTACGAAACAATCCTTGCAGCGTCATATTCGTTAAGCTTGACATCCCTAAGCTTTGCCCAATATACAAGCTGTTTTTCAAGAGCGGTTTCGTTGAGCTGTTCAAAATTAACGGTGATTCCGTACTTGTCGACGACGTTCAACAGCTTCTTGTTGCCGCCCTTTGCAAACGATGGGGAAGAGGTTGGATAAGCGAACACCAGCACAGTGCTTTGGGGAGTTGCGGTGATTAAATTTGCAAGCTCTTCTGTTTCGCTGTCGGAAAGCTGGGTGAAGTCAACATCGAGGACCGAAACAAATATTTTATCGGCGAGAAATGACGGTGCGGCAAGGACAGCGTCTGAAAGCGATTGCAGGCTGTCGTCCTGCGATATTGTGCGGCAGCAGAATTCGTCGGGTGTTTTGCCGACAGTTTTATCCCTGAGCTTTTCAAGATAGTGGCGTATCTGAACCTTTTCGTCGCCGTAAAGGAGAAACACGTTGTCGTCATTTGTCGATTTGATTCTTGCTTTGAATTCCGCCTCGTTCAATTTTGCCATTTTATTCGCCTCTTTTTATACTGTTAATCTTATCGTCAAAGCTAATGCTTATTTTTCCGTATTGGTAAAGTGACAGTGTATCGCCGCCGAAAATCCCCTGAACGTCATATTTGCTGTCGTCCGTTTTGTTGCAAGCGATAACAGTATTATCTGCGTGCAGCTGTGAATTGTCAAGCGGCTTTGTTGTTATCAGCAACGCAGGATTTTTATATTCACCGGGCAGATTGTCGGCATATTCAGGATTCGGAAGTATAAGAATATACCCATGCGAAAGCTCAATCACCGCCGCAGTTGAATTTTTGATAGGGATAAGCAAAAGTGTGTATTTGTCCCACAGCCGTATCTGCGTTGTGTCGCAATAAAGACTTGCGTTGCTGTCAAATGTGCTTGTGATGCGCTTGTTTGAGGGTGCGTCCTGCAAAAGATAGAGCTCGCTCAAGGTGGAGCTTCTGACAGCCGAGAAGAGTCCGCCGCTCTCCTTTGTTCCACCCTTGACGGTCAGAATGTTTGTATTGCCGCTGTCTGTCAGGTGTTGCTGAACCTTATATCTGCCCGATGTGCCGCCGCAGGATATCACCGCACTTTCGCCGTTTTTCTGCACCGTTGCCGTGATACCTTTTCCCGTGCTTATAAGCGTCAGCGTTGCGCTGTCTGCGTTTATGACCGAATAGATGGATAATATAAGGCTGAATACAAGAATTGCGCATACGCCCGAAACAAAAGCACGGCGAGTTGTGCGTTTTATCAGTATTGCAATGGCGCAGGCGCACACAAGCACACCGACGATTATTTCGATGTGCGGCAATTCAAAATCAACTCTTGCATATGGCAGTGATGAAATACCGGTTACAACAAAGGATATATATTTTGCAAGCAAGCCCGATATCAAGCCTAGTGGAGAGGACAAAAAGCCGCAAAGCGGAATAAATGAGAAAATGACAAACAGCAGTGAAAAACAGAGCAGCAGCACAACGGCGACGGTGAGCAGAAGATTTGTCAATATGAAATAAATTCCTATGTATTTATAATTGAGCGCAATTATCGGTGCGGTTGCCATACACGCCGACAGCGACATTGCAACCGGCGTTATTAGCAGGTTCTCCGCAAGCCTGCTCTTGAAATACCGTTTGCAGGCGTGAACAAGGTACGGTACAAGTGTGATGATGCCGAGTGTTGCAAAAACAGAGAGCTGAAAGCCGACGTCAAGCACCGACAGCGGATTGATAAAAGTTATCAGCAAAACGGCAAAGCCAAGGCTGTTGAGCGAGTCGCCGCGGCGTGAAAACAGACTTCCCGACAGCATAACAATGCACATTATTCCTGCACGGATAACCGACAGAGTAAAGCCTGTAATGAGCATAAAGCATATCACGGCGGCAATGGAAACTATGCCCGAGAACCGTCGCTTACCCGTGAAAAAATGAAGCAGTGAATATGCAAATGTTGATATGACCGCAAGGTGCATACCCGACACAACGGCAATATGCGCCGCTCCGCTTGTGCTGAAAGCACTTTTAAGCGAGCTGTCAAGGCTTGATTTGTTGCCGAGCAGAAGAGCGTCGATAACCGAAGCCTCTTTTTGCGGCAGACAGGCGTACAGCTTGTCGGAGCAGGCATTGCGGATTTTATATGCTGTTGAAAAGAGCAGGCTGCCGCCGCTTTTGCCGGTGTCGGTGATTTCGTCAGCGGCAAGCTCAAGCACCGCTCCGTCTGAATAGCAGTGATTTTTGTATTCTCCGCTTATTTCCTCAAATGTGCCGCTGACAGTATAGACCTTATGCGGCTCAGTATTTGTTCCGCTTAAAAGCACCGTGACCTTTTGCCCGTTGTCAAGTTCAAGCTGTCCTGTTGTCCTTGTTGCGCCAAGCCGCTCCTGCGCGGTGAATACGGCGTTTTTTACCTGCGGATTCAGCATAAGGGTTTGAGAGATGTCCTGAAAGCCGTAAAGCTTTATTCCGCTCAGAAGCATACCGACGGCAAGAAAAATCAGCGATACAGATAATACAGCTTTTCGCAGACGGCTGACGGCAAGGGTTAAAACAAAGGCAGTGGCGCACAGCGCACAAAGAAAAAGAGTAATTTTTATGTTGAACAAAGATGCCGCAAAAGCGCCTGCACCGAATGCAAACCCCGAAACAGTCAGCGGTCTTTTCACAAAAATCACTCTTTCCTGTTTTATCTGCCAAGGCGTGTCAGTTTGCCGACAAGCCTTTTAATTCATAAAATCTTTTCGCCCATTGTCATGCCGCCGAGCAGGTGAAAATGCAGGTGCATAACTGTCTGACCGGCGTCCTTGCCGCAGTTGTTGATGATGCGGTAGCCGTTTTCAAGACCAAGCTCTTTTGCAACCTTTGGGATAACCGTAAAGATATGTGCTACAACGTCTGCGTTGTCCTCGCTGATTTCGTTTACACAGCAGATGTGCTGCTTTGGAACAAACAGAACGTGAACGGGTGCCTGTGGGTTCAGGTCGTAAAAGGCAAGACACTTATCGTCCTCATAAACCTTTTTAGACGGAATTTCTCCGTTTGCAATTTTGCAGAAAATACAATCCATTTTTAACATCTCCGGAAATATAAAATTTGTCCGTTATACGGACTATGTGATATACCAAATGTAATAATTTACAAATGGTAAATAATGCTGAGTACAAAATGTATAATTATACCTGTAGTAAATAATTAATTAATTAAGCGATTGCTATTAATAATTGCTTAACGATGCTAAAGTGAAAAGCTTAACACCGCCGGATACAAGTTTTGATAATACAAATTGTAAGACAATACAAAATACAGTAAATACTTATTGTAATAATATACAAATCGTAATTATTCTGTCATAAACAGAATCCCAAGCGTATTCGGGCCGCAGTGCGACGATATGGTGCAGCTAGCCTTTGTGATATAAATTTCATCAAAATAATTTCTGCTCTTTATCTGCTCATAAACAGCCTGCTCAATATCACGGCTTATGCCCGAATGAGTGATGAATATTCTGTCTTTTCTGATATTATCATACTGTCCCAGACGCTCGTCAACATACTGCGCAAGCACACGGTCAAGCTTGCCTCTGTATTTTTTGCCGACAGTCATTGAGCCGTCCTTGTTGTCAACCTCGATACACGGCTTTAAGTTGAGCAGATTTGCGCCGAGCATTGCGAGCGTTGAGCATCTGCCGCCTGCACGCAGGAAGTTGAGCTTATCTATAATAAAGCTTGCGTGCGTTTTTGACCTCAGTGCGCTGACCTTTGCGGCAATTTCCTTGCCGGTTAAGCCCTGCTGTGCAAGATTTGCTGCCTCGATAACAAGATGCCCTGTTGCGCTTGAAAGATTGCAGCTGTCAACGGCGTAAACGCCCGAAAGCTCCTTTGCAGCGGAAGCGGCGTTTTGTGCCGATGAGGAAAGCGCACCGCCGATGTTGATGTGAACAACCTCAAAGCCCTGCTCTGTAAATGGTCTGAAAAAGCTCATATACTCGCCGATGCTGATTGCCGATGTTTTCGGCAGGGAGCCCGTTTTGTAAAAATTGTCATAGATATCGTCGGGTGTGATGTTGATCATATCCTCACAGCATTTGTCGTTCATTGTTATGTGCAGGGGAATTGTGTGTATGCCGTAGCGATTTTTAAGCTCGTCGTTCAAATCACAGGTGCTGTCCGCCGTGACAATAACTTTTTTTGCCATCTTGAAATCTCCTTTAATTAATATATTGTTAATTGTATTTTTCGCTGTGGTATGTATAATTAAGTTGTAGAACGCTAAACACAAGAAAAAAGTTAATGAGTGTTTAGCATATTCTTATTATATTACATTTTGCACAAGATGGCAAGAAAGAGAGCTGATAATTTATGATTTTTAGGTACAAATTCGGCGAGCCGATAGAAACGGGAGCTGTGGTTGATTTTGACGCTGTGCAGGACAAGGCAGACGGCGAACTGCAGTTTTTTGAGCTTGAGCAAAGCTGTGCGCTAAGCTTCAGCAGAACGCTTCCGCAGGGTGTTGCCGTGTACGGACTGGGCGAAAGCATAAGAGGAATCAACAAAAGAGGCTGGCGTTATGAGAGCTTCTGCTCGGACGACCCGATTCACTCCGAGGATAAAAAGTCGCTTTACGGTGCGCATAATTTTATTGTTGTCGATGAGGAAAAGCCGTTCGGCGTGTTTGTTGACATACCCGGAAGGGTCGATTTTGACGTCTGCGCCGAAAGCTTTGACACGCTGACGATAACAGCCGAGGACGATAATCTTTATTTTTATGAGATAACGGGAGAGTCGATAAAGGATATTGTAAGGCAGTTCCGCAAAATGATCGGCAAAAGCTATATACCGCCGCTGTGGGCTTTCGGCTATCAGCAGTGCCGCTGGAGCTATCCCGACGAGGAGAGTGTGAGAGCAGTTGCAAAGGGCTACAAGGACGCCGAAATTCCGATTGATTCAATTTATCTCGATATTGATTATATGCAGGATTTCAAGGATTTTACGGTGGACGGCAAAAAATTCTCCGATCTTCCTGCGCTTGCGGTCGAGCTTAAAGAGCAGGGAATTCACCTTGTTCCGATAATTGACGCAGGAGTCAAGATTGAGGACGGGTACGACGTTTATGAAGAGGGAGTAGAGAAAGGCTATTTCTGCAAGGATGAAAACGGTGAAAACTATGTTACGGCTGTGTGGCCGGGCAAAACGATGTTCCCCGATTTTCTGAACAGCGACGCTCGCCGCTGGTTTGGTATGAAGTACAAGCGTCTTACCGATATGGGCATTGACGGATTCTGGAACGATATGAACGAGCCTGCGATTTTCTATTCCGAAAAAGGTCTTGACAGCGCATGGGAGTATGTTGAAAACCAAAAGGGAAAAGATATAGATATCAATAATTTCTTTGATCTGCGTGACTCCTTTGCAAGGCTCTCTAACAGTATGGATGATTATAAGGCGATGTACCACGATATGGACGGCAAAAAGGTTTGTCACTATAAGGTGCATAATCTGTTCGGCTACAATATGACAAAGTCAGCATCACAGGCGCTTGACGAGATAAGACCGAACAAGAGAACTCTGCTGTTTTCCCGTGCCTCATATATCGGTATGCACCGCTACGGCGGAATATGGATGGGAGATAACCAGTCGTGGTGGAGCCACATTCTGTTGAATCTCAAGATGCTGCCGTCGCTTAATATGTGCGGATTTTTATATACAGGTGCAGACCTTGGCGGCTTTGGCGGCAACTGCACAAGAGATTTGCTGCTTCGCTGGCTTGCGCTCGGCATTTTCTCGCCGCTTATGAGAAACCACTCGGCTCTCGGCACAAGAGCGCAGGAGTGCTATAACTTTGAAAAGGTTGAGGAATTCAGAGAAATTATCAGACTGCGTTACCGACTGATTCCGTATCTTTACAGCGAATTCAACAAGGCGAACGACAGCTTTGAAATGATGTTCAGACCGCTTGCGTTTGATTATCACGAGGACAAATTTGCACGCAGTGTTGAGGATCAGCTTATGCTTGGCAACGAAGCGATGATTGCCCCTGTGTATGAGCAGAACGCAATCGGAAGAAATGTATATCTGCCCGAGGATATGCTGCTTGTGATGTTTGATTCGGCTGAAAGCTATACGCTCACAAAGCTTTGCAAGGGCCATCATTTTATCGAGGTTGCGCTGAATCAGGTTCCCGTTTTTGTCAGGAAAAATACTCTGCTTCCGCTGTGCAGACCGTCAGCCAACACCGAGAATTTAAGCCTTGACGAGCTTGAGCTTTTCGGCTGGATTGATAAAAAGGCAGAATATGAGCTTTACACCGACGACGGAATTTCAAAGCAAGACAAGGGCGAAAAAATGATAAAGCTGACGGCTGAAAACGGAAAGATTTTGTCCGAAAGCGATAATGTAAAGCTTCTGTGCGGAGGCGTTATCTTTGACTGAAAAGAGCGAAAAGCCTCGCTATACTCTTGGTGAGGAGATATTCAATTCTGTTTCGCACGGCACAGGCGGTGCGCTTGCTGTAGCAGGCACGGTCGTGCTGATAGTGTGCTCTGCGATATATTCTGATGCGTGGGCGGTTGTAAGCAGCTGTATTTACGGCGCATCGCTGATTATTTTATACACAATGTCCACGCTTTATCACGCCATTACAAACGAGAAGGCAAAAAAGTTCTTCCGTATAATGGACCACAACACGATTTTCTTCCTCATAGCCGGTACCTACACGCCGATAACGCTTGCGTTTATGCGGGGCGCTCTCGGTTGGGTGCTGTTCGGCGTAGTCTGGGCGGCGGCGATTGTCGGCATTGTGCTTAACTCGATTGATTTGGAGAGATTCCGTAAGCCGTCGGTTGTTTGCTATGTTGCAATGGGCTGGGTCATTATTATTGCATTCAAGCCGTTTATAGAGTCTGTGCCGACGATATCGCTTGTCTTTTTGCTTATCGGCGGAGCCTTTTATACAATCGGCGTTATCTTTTACGCACTCAAAAAGGTTCGTTACTTTCACTCGGTCTGGCACCTGTTCACTGTTGCCGGCAGTGTTTTCCATTATTTTGCAGTCCTGCTCGGCATAATAATGAAATGATATGCGATGCTAAGTACCGCTAAATACCAATTATTATCATCTCGGAGGGATTATGAGCATCAGACGCAGTTTTGCAAAATATGTTTCACTTAATATTTTTGCTATGATAGGTCTGTCGCTTTATGTGCTTGCGGACACATTCTTTGTGGCACAGGGAGTCGGAGCGAACGGTCTTACGGCACTCAATCTTGCTATTCCCATATTCAGCCTTGTTATCGGTGTGGGAATGATGATTGGAATGGGCGGTGCGACAAGGTTCTCAATTTCAAAATCCGATACCGTGTTCACACGCTCACTGATTTTCGGCGCATTGTGTGCGGCAGTATTCTTTTTTCTTGCGCTTACCGTTCCGGGGCAGATAAGCACGCTTCTTGGTGCACAGGAAGAGGCGTTTGACCTGACAAGAATCTATATTCAGATAATTATGCTGTTTGCGCCGCTTTTTATTTTCAACAACATCACAACCTGCTTTGTCAGGAATGACGGCGACCCGAAGCTTTCTATGGCGGCGACTGTGCTTGGCACATTTACAAACATTGTGTTTGACTATGTACTTGTGTTTCCGCTGGGGCTCGGCATAACAGGCGCGGCTCTTGCCACAGGCTTTTCTCCTCTTGTCAGCCTTATTATACTTTCAATTCACTTTCTCAGAAAAAGCAGCACGCTGAAAATAAAAAAGGTTTTTCTGACCTTCAAAGCCGTAAAGGACATTGTAACTCTCGGCGTTTCGGCACTTATCACAGAGCTTTCAAGCGGCATTGTGATGCTGATTTTCAATATGATAATTCTTTATATTGAGGGCAACATCGGCGTTGCCGCCTATGGTGTTATCGCAAATATCGCAATCGTTGTGAACTCAATTTTCACGGGTATTGCACAAGGCTCTCAGCCGATAATAAGCCGCAGCTACGGCTCGGGCAATACCGACGACGCAAAGAAGATTCTGAAATACGGTATTATCACGGCTGTTGCCTTTTCTGCCGCCGTATATATTGTCACCTTTATTTTCACCGGACCGATAGTAAAAGCCTTTGACAGCGAAAGCAATCAAAGGCTTCTGGAAATTGCGTATGTGGGTTTGCGGATTTATTTTATTTCTTTTTTCTTCTCGGGTATAAATGTTCTGTGCGCAACTTACTTCTCTGCAATCGACCGACCCAAAAACGGCTTTGTTATCTCGATTCTGCGTGGAGTTGCGGTTATTGTTCCGTCCGCATTCTTGCTGGCGTATTTATTCGGGATTAACGGCGTGTGGCTGTCAATTACCGTATCGGAGCTTATTGTCTGTTCGGTTTCGGCGATGTTGCTGAAAAGGAAGAATATTTAAAACTTACTGCCCTGTATGACATTGCGTTCACGCAGGGCTTTGTTTATTGTGTTCAGTACAAGCCTTTTGTTGCCGCTCCACTGCGGCTCAATAAGCAGTTTTTTGTCACCGTCACCGGTTATTCTGTGTACTACCATATCGGGCGGCAAAAGCTCGATACAGTCGCAGATAAGCTCTGTGTATTCGTCAAGCTTGAGAATATGAAACGGCTCTTTCTCATATTCTGCGGCAAGGTCGGTGCCCTTGAGCAGATGCAGAAGCTGAAGCTTTATTCCGTCTGCTCCGCTGTGGGCAACATAGGAAACGCTCTCAAGCATATCCTCTCTGCTTTCACCGGGCAAACCCAGAATAATGTGAACAACCACATTTATGCCGATTGATTTTAAATCTGCGACAGCCTTGTCAAATACGTCAAGCTCATATCCTCGGCGGATATAGCTTGCGGTGCGGCTGTGAACGGTCTGCAGGCCAAGCTCAACAAAAACAGGCTTGATTTTGTTAAGGCGGCTGAGAAGCTCCAGCTTGTCATTCTCAAGACAGTCGGGACGTGTTGCAACTGACAGTGCGCAAACGTCGTAACGCATTATCGCCTGCATAAAAATATTTTCAAGATAGCTCACATCGGCATAGGTGTTTGTGAACGGCTGAAAATATGCGATAAAGCTTTCAGCCTTTGTTTTGCCTGTGACAAGACGTTTTGCGCTTTCAATCTGCTTGTCAATGTCAAGCACGGCGCTTGCGGCGAATTCGCCCGAACCGCCTGCACTGCAAAAAATACAGCCTCTTGTGTCGATTTTGCCGTCACGGTTCGGGCAGGTCATACCGCCGTTTAAGCTTAATTTATACACAGGACCTCCGAAACGGCGGCGTAAATATTCGTTGAGAGAATAATAATACATATTTTGACACTCTGCCTTTCACGTCGATTGACTTTTATGCTCTGTAATGATAGAATTATCCTTAATTAAATTGTAATCCAAAGGAAAGAATAATGCAAATTTGTATATCTGAAAGAGGAAAATAAAATGAGGGATATTCCGTTTTCTCCTCCCGACATCACAGAAGATGAAATAAACGAGGTTGTCAGGGTGTTAAAATCCGGCTGGATAACAACCGGACCCGAATCAAGAACACTTGAAAAAAAGGTGAGCGAATATGTCGGCACCGACCACACGGTATGCTTTAACTCCTGCACGGCGGCAATGGAGCTTGCTCTGCGTATGCTCGGCATCGGCGAGGGTGACGAGGTTATAACAACAGCTTACACCTACACGGCGAGTGCGTCGGTTGTAAAGCATGTCGGCGCAAAGCTTGTGCTTGCCGACACTGCGCCCGATTCTTTTTTAATAGACTGCGACAGCCTTGAAGGTCTTATAAACGAGCGCACAAAGGCGATTATCCCGGTGAATGTCGGCGGCAAGGTGTGCGATCAAAGACGTATAAGAGAAATAATAGAGAGCAAGCGGTCTGTATATAAACCGAACGATAAAAACGCACTGCAAAAGGCATTCGGTAGGGTTGTCATTTTGTCTGACTCGGCTCACGGACTGGGAGCAACAAGGTATAATATTCCCAGCGGCAGACTTGCAGACTTCACCGCCTTTTCGTTCCATGCAGTCAAAAACCTGACAACTGCCGAGGGCGGCGCAATAACATGGACGAACATTGACGGTATAGACAACGACGAGCTTGAGCGTATGTTCAGGGTATATTCTCTGCACGGTCAGACAAAGGACGCATTCTCAAAAATGCAGCTCGGCGCATGGGAATATGACATTATCGCTCCTGCGTATAAATGCAATATGCCCGACGTTCTTGCGGCTATCGGCGTAAAACAGCTTGAACGCTACGACAGCCTTTTAAACCGCCGTCACGAGATAATAAAAATGTATGACAGCGTTTTTCTGCCGATGGGACTTGAGCCGATGATTCATTCGGGTGATGACTTCCGTTCAAGCGGACATCTGTATCTGCTGAGAATTCCCGGATACGATACGCAAAAGCGAAACGAGCTTATCATAAGGCTTGCCGAAAAGCACATAACAACAAACGTGCACTATAAGCCGCTGCCGCTGCTGACGGCTTATAAGAACCTCGGCTTTGATATCAAGGACTTCCCGAACGCATATCATCAGTATGAAAATGAGATAACCCTGCCGCTGCACACATTGCTGACAGACGAGGACGTTATGTATGTTGCCGAAAATGTCAAAAGCCTGATATAAGCTAAACACAAATTTAACACACATTAACACACATAATATAGTGCATATTGTAAAAAGAAAAAATTAGTTGACAGTAAAGCCGGCGGGTGCTATAATGTTATAGCCGCTTACTGTGGGCATATAAAAGTGAGCATTGCTCCGCCCGATGAGTAGCGAGTCTTAAATAAAGGAATGAACACAATGTACGCAATTATTGAAACAGGCGGAAAGCAGTACAAGGTAGCTAACGGCGACGTTATCTATGTTGAAAAGCTTAACGCAGAGGACGACGCAACCGTAGATTTCAACGTTGTTGCTGTAAGCACTGACGACGGTATCAAGGTCGGCGCACCTTATGTTGAGGGCGCAAAGGTAACAGGCAAGGTTATAAAGACCGGCAAGAGCAAGAAGGTTACTGTTTTCACTTACAAGCCGAAGAAGGGCGAGAAGAGAAAGATGGGCCACAGACAGCCTTACACAAAGGTTGAAATTCAGAGCGTAAACGCATAATTATGATTAATACAAGCTTTTATGTCAATCCGAAAGGCGAGCTTCTGGGGTTTCGCATAGTCGGTCATTCGGGTTATTCCGAGCAGGGCAGCGACATTGTGTGCGCAGCTGTAAGCTCGGCGGCGTGTATGACGGCAAACACGATAACCGATGTGCTTTTTGTTCAGTGTGAGCTTACAGTTGACGACGGCGACATAATGCTTAGAATTTTTCAGCGTGATGCAGTGCGCTGCCGTGACATATTGTCAGGGTTCAAGCTGCATATGCAGCAGCTTGAGGAGCAGTATTCAGAGTATATAAACGTAAATTATACGGAGGTGTAACGTAATGATAAAAGTTAATATTCAGTTGTTTGCACATAAAAAAGGTATGGGTTCAACCAAGAACGGCCGTGACTCAGAGTCAAAGCGTCTTGGCGTTAAGCGTGCAGACGGTCAGTTTGTATTGGCTGGCAACATCCTTGTTAAGCAGCGCGGAACACACATTCATCCGGGCGAGAATGTTGGCAGGGGTTCTGATGACACACTTTTTGCAAAGGTTGACGGCGTTGTTCGTTTTGAGCGCGTTGGCCGTGACCGCAAGCGTGTAAGCGTTTATGCAGAGCAATAATTAATTGCCGGTGTGGACGATCACACAGTCATATTCTGAGAGGTGCTGTGAAAACCGCACCTCTTTTTTTACAATGAAAAAGCTTAATACAGAGTTGAGAGTGAAGAGTGGAGAGTGAAGAGTGGTTAGTGATTAGTGATTAGTGGTCAGTGTTGAGAGTGAACAGAAATTGTGAAAACGAGGTTGTAGGGAACTGGCTTGCCTGTTCCGGCTCGCTCTTATGAATGTAATATCTATTCTGATTTTGCTAAAAATCGTATTATGTGCATCTATCCCGGAACGGTCAAGACCGTTCCCTACGAACATACAGCCTTGTTGCGAGTAAATTCTTAATTCAAAGAGCCGCTTGCGGCGACAACCATCACTTCACTCTCCACTCTCAACACTCCACTCTTCATAGCGTGACAGAAAGTAGGAGAGCAATAGAGTAAATGTTTGAAAACGACTATATTTTAAAGCAGATTGAGATGTCAACAAAGTTCCTTGCAAAGCTTATATTCGGCAAGGAATCACCGGAATACAAGCTGCAATATGACGAGATTGCAAATGCAAAGCCGATAGATTTGCTATGCCTTACTCTGAGAAGAATGATAGACGAGGGAGAGATTAATGAAGCAGAAAATCTCCTTTACGAGAATATCGAGCGTGAGGCAAGGGCAGAATATCTTGAAATTGCAATTGATTTTTATGACAGGCTCTCAAAGCTTTCTGCCGACAGGCTCGATGAATGTGATTTTTCAAGAGCCGAGATTTTTGAGGGTCTTGAAAACGTGAAGAGAATATACGGAATTGAAACAACATAACGAAAGGACGGCGGTACAGATGTTTGTTGATTACGCAAAAATCAATATCAAAGCAGGCGACGGCGGCGACGGCGCAGTGTCGTTTCACCGTGAAAAATATGTAGCCGCAGGCGGACCTGACGGCGGCGACGGAGGAACAGGCGGCGATGTGTGCTTTTTGGCTGACGACAATTTGTCAACGCTTGCCGATTTCCGCTATAAGCGCAAATATGCCGCACAGAAGGGCGAAAACGGAAAGTCGGGCAGGCGCTTTGGAAAAAGCGCACCTGCGCTGATAATAAAGGTGCCGAGAGGTACCGTTGTCAAGGACGCCGAAACGGGCAGAATTCTGGCTGATGTGTCGGGCAACGAGCCTGTGACTGTCGCCAAGGGCGGCAAGGGCGGCTGGGGCAACACCCATTTTTCAACCCCGACAAGGCAGATCCCTCGCTTTGCAAAGCCGGGTATGCCGGGTGAGGAATATGACGTTACGCTTGAGCTTAAGCTGCTGGCTGATGTCGGACTTGTCGGCTTTCCGAACGTTGGCAAGAGTACGCTTGTGTCAGTTGTGAGCGAGGCGAAGCCTGTTATCGCAAACTATCATTTTACAACCATAACACCCGTACTCGGCGTAGTTCGCCTTGATGAGGGCAGCTCGTTTGTTATGGCTGACATTCCTGGACTTATCGAGAACGCAGGTGAGGGAGTGGGACTCGGCCACCAGTTCCTGCGCCATGTTGAGCGCTGCCGAATGCTCATACACATTGTCGATGTGTCGGGCAGCGAGGGCAGAGATCCGAAAGAAGATTTCGAGATTATCAACCGAGAGCTTGCAAAGTTCAATCCCGAGCTTACAAAGGTGCCAATGCTTGTAGCAGGCAACAAATGCGACCTTGCAACAGACGATCAGATTGAGGATTTCAAAAGCTACGTTGAGGGCAAGGGATACGAGTTTTTCCCGATTATGGCAGCTATCCGCTACGACGTTGACCCTCTGCTGAACAAGACGAGAGAGCTTTTAAGCAAGCTGCCGCCGATTACACGCTTTGAGGCTGAGCCTGCGCCTATAGTTGAGGCGGACAAAATCAAGGACAAAAAGTTCACCGTTAAGGTTGTTGACGGCATTTATGTTGTCGAGGGCAAGTGGCTCGCAAACGTAATGCGCTCGGTAAATTTTGACGATTATGAGTCGTTGCAGTATTTCCAGAGGGTGCTCGTTGACAGCGGCGTTATCAAGGCTCTGCGTGACGCAGGGATAAACGAGGGCGACACCGTGTCGATTTATGACCTTGACTTTGACTATGTGGAGTAAGCTTTATGGGAAGATTATTAGATGATAAATGCGACCCGATGCAGATAAGTCCGCTGACGCTTGCGTTTGTGGGCGACGGTGTTTTTGATCTTATGGTTCGTGAACGGCTTGTGTGCAGTGCAAACGCACCGGTCGGCTCACTGAACAAGCAAAAGGTTGACATTGTATGCTGCAAAAGTCAGGCTGATATTATGAATATACTTCTGCCGCAGCTGACCGATGAGGAGCTTGCGATTTTCAAAAGGGGCAGAAACGCCCACACCGCACATACGCCGAAGAATGCGACAAGCTCACAGTACCACAGCGCAACGGGATTTGAGGCACTGTGGGGGTACTTATATTTAAAAGGCGACACCGACAGATTAAATGAGCTGTTTGATAAAGCCGGTATTTTTCAGCAGGAGCAGGGCGAAGATCTATAAATAAAATGCAAAACAAAAACCACCGCATAACGGCTACTCAGCCTTTGCGGTGGTTCAATTTTATGTTCTTATCTTCTTGTGTCGTTTAAGTTCTGCGCCGCCATCTGTTGGAATTTTGACTTCTTTTTCGGCTTTTCGGGCTTTACTTCCTTGCCCCTGTAGCGCCTTGCAAACTTCCAGGCTTTTTTGAGCATATCGTCAAGAGCCTCATCCATAAGCTCCTCGTTTTTCTCGCCCTCGATGCCGTTTAAGATTACTATTGTTATTATTGAACGGCAGTCCATATCGCCGTTTTTATACTGTGCGCTCAGCACTGCGCCGAGCTTTGTTATTTGCTGGCGGTTGCCGCTTGAAAGCAGCTCGTTGACCTTCGGTACAACAAAGGTCTTTGCAAAGGTTGCACTGCGGAACGGGTCGTAGCAGTCCTCTTCGTTAAAAATCTCATCCTTCAGGTCGGGTAAAACCGTGACAAGCCTTTTATAGAGAAAGACAGGGTCAACGTTGCCGTCCTCATCTCTTTTTTTCTTCTTTAGCTGTCGCTGCTGTGCTTTCTGCCTTACAGGAGCGCTAACCGTTGCAACAAAATCGTTAGCAATGCTGTTTGCGTCCTTTTTGTCGTTTATTTCGGGGTCAAACATCCAGGTCGCAATAGCGCGCCAGTCGTTGTCCGGACCGTCCTCGGTCATACCGCAGCTTTCAAGTACCATACGGTTTTTGTCGGCATAGTAAATAACCGAATAAGCTATAGCGTCATTTGCATACAGCGACACCATCTCGTCACTGCCTGTGTTAGATACATTCAGCTTGTTAAAGCCCTGTGCTTCCAGAGCCTGCTGAACTCTTGTGCATATTAAATCGAAAGCCTCGTTTATCATCATCATAATATCATTCCTCATAGCGTCATTTTGGTTGTTCGGCGGCTATGCCGTAATATTCTCTATTATAACTTGTTTTTAACGATTTGTCACTACTTTTTACATTTGTTTTTAAATTGGGTTGATGACGGAGGATTTGATTTGTTGGGATAAATATATTAACATAAATTTGAGTGTATCTCTGCAATAAGTAAATGGTCTTAGATTGAACACATCGGCGACTATTTATAATATCGTATTAATTTTTATTTTTATCAAAACTTTTTGCGCTCATGATTTAACAAATCCCATCAAGAATTTATTTCACTTGACAAATACCCCATAGGGGTATATAATTAAGGCACATAATGAATTAAAACCAAATGAAAAGAGAGAATAAAATCTATGGAAGATAAATGCTGCTGTGAAAGTCACAAGACAAAGCAACGCTCCGAGCAGGAGTACAAAAAGCTTTTGAACCGTTTAAGCCGCATTGAGGGTCAGATAAGAGGAATCAAGGGTATGGTCGAGAAAAACGCCTACTGCACCGATATCCTCATTCAGGTGTCGGCGGTCAACGCTGCGCTGAACGCCTTTAACCGTGAGCTTCTTGCCGAGCACATAAAAACCTGTGTGGCTGACGACATTCGTCAGGGCAAGGACGAAACGATTGATGAGCTTGTTGTGACGCTTCAAAAGCTGATGAAATAGGGGTGATACAATGCAGCAGTTTACAATTACGGGTATGAGCTGTGCCGCTTGCAGCGCAAGAATAGAAAAGGCGGTTTCAAAGTTGCCGGGCGTTACATCGTGCTCGGTGAGCCTGCTTACAAACTCTATGAGCGTTGACGGCAGTGCAAAGCCGCAGGATATTATAAAAGCAGTTGAACATTCCGGCTACGGAGCAAGCCTGAAAGGCTCAGACGATACTACGTCACAGCAAAGCAGAGCAGACGAAACAAGCGGCAGCGGCGAAACACATTCGCTTAAGCTACGGCTGATTTCTTCAATAGTCTTTCTTGTTCCGCTTATGTATTTGTCAATGGGTCATATGATGTGGGGCTGGTATATTCCCGATATTCTTGCGGATAACCACATCGCAATGGGACTTATCGAGCTTTTGCTGACCACCGTGATTATGGTTATCAACCAAAGGTTTTTTATCAGCGGTTTTAAATCGCTGTTCAGGGGTGCGCCGAATATGGACACGCTGGTGTCGCTTGGTGCAGGAGCATCGTTTGTTTACAGCACATATGCGCTTTTTGCAATGACCAACGCACAGCTAAACGGCGATATGAACGGCGTTATGACGTATATGCACGAGTTTTATTTTGAGTCTGCGGCGATGATTTTAACGCTTATCACGCTCGGTAAAATGCTTGAGGCTTATTCAAAGGGCAGAACCACCGACGCAATAAAAAGCCTGATGAGCCTTGCGCCGAAAACAGCCGTTGTCATAAGGAACGGCGAAGAACAGACCGTGCCTGTTGAACAGGTCAGGAAAGGCGATATATTCTTAGTCCGTCCGGGTGAGAATATCCCGGTTGACGGCGTTGTGCTTGACGGCGAAACGGCTGTCAACGAGTCTGCACTCACCGGCGAGAGTGTCCCGGTTGACAAGCAAAGCGGAGATGCTGTTTCGGCGGCGACGATAAATCAATCAGGCTTTATCAGGTGCGAGGCGACAAAGGTCGGGCAGGATACAACGCTTTCGCAGATAATAAAAATGGTCAGCGACGCATCGGCAACAAAAGCGCCGATAGCAAAGATTGCCGACAGGGTGTCGGGCGTGTTCGTGCCTATTGTAATTGCGATTGCAGTTGTTTCAACTGTCGTGTGGCTTGTATGCGGTCAGAGCTTCGGCTTTGCGCTTGCAAGGGGAATTTCAGTTCTAGTGATAAGCTGTCCGTGTGCGCTTGGACTTGCAACGCCTGTTGCGATAATGGTCGGCGGAGGTATCGGCGCAAAGCACGGCATACTTTTCAAGACAGCTCAGTCACTTGAAGAAGCAGGTAAGGTCAGAACCGTCGCACTTGACAAGACAGGCACAATAACAAGCGGCAAGCCGAGGGTGACAGACATTATTCCGGCTGACGGGGTGACGTCCGATGAGCTTATGAGGATCGCCTGTTCGCTTGAAATAAAAAGCGAGCATCCGCTTGCAAGGGCAATTATTGATAAAGCCGAGGAAATGCGGCTTGAATACGGCAAAATAAATGATTTCAAAGCCTTGACAGGCAGCGGCGTTAAGGGTACGATAAACGGGCAGGAGATAATCGGCGGCAACCTGAAGCTTATCGGCGAAAACGCCGTTGTTCCCGATAAAATGTCAAAGACGGCAGATGCCCTTGCGCAAAGCGGCAAAACACCGCTGTTCTTCTCAAAGGGAGGAGCTCTGCTCGGCATTATTGCTGTGGCTGACGTTATCAAGGAGGACAGCCCCGAGGCTGTCAGACAGCTGCGGAATATGGGAATCCGAGTTGTTATGCTGACAGGCGACAACGAGCGCACGGCAAACGCCATCGGCAAGCAGGCAGGCGTTGACGAGGTTATCGCAGGCGTTCTGCCCAACGGCAAGGGTGAGGTGATAAATCGCCTTAAAGAACACGGTAAGGTTGCAATGGTTGGCGACGGCATCAACGACGCTCCTGCACTGACTGGTGCCGATGTGGGCGTTGCGATAGGCGCAGGCACCGATATCGCCATAGACGCCGCAGACGTTGTCCTGATGAAAAGCCGCTTAAGCGATGTTCCTGCGGCAATAAGGCTCAGCCGTGCAACACTTAAGAATATTCACGAAAACCTGTTCTGGGCGTTTATATATAACGTCATCGGAATACCGCTTGCCGCAGGCGTATTCATTGCGGCTTTCGGCTGGAAGCTTAACCCGATGTACGGTGCGGCGGCGATGAGCCTGTCGAGCGTTTGCGTTGTTACAAATGCGTTAAGGCTGAATTTGTTTAAGGTTTATAATACGGGAAAAGACAGAAAATCCAAAAGGAAAATAAAGGAGAAAAGGACTATGAAAAAGACATTAAAAATCGAGGGTATGATGTGCCCGCACTGTGAGGCAACGGTCAGAAAGGCTCTTGAAGAGCTTTCACAGGTTGAATCTGCCGAGGTGAGCCACGAAAAAGGCTTGGCGGTTGTCACACTGTCAGCCGATATTTCTGACGAGCTGCTCAGAAAGACGGTTGAGGACAAGGGTTATAAGGTGCTGCCGTGAGCAGGGAGCTTGAAGAATATGAGCGTGTTGAACGCAGTATCGTAAAAAAATACCGCAAGGGGATATGGAATCCGTTTATCCTTGCGGTGAAAAAATATGAGCTTATCAAACCGGGAGATAAAATCGCAGTTTGTATATCGGGCGGCAAAGACTCAATGCTGCTGGCAAAGCTTATGCAGCAGCTTCACAGCTACAGCGATTTCCCGTTTGATGTTGAATATATCGTGATGGACCCCGGCTATAACAAAATCAACAGGGCAAAAATCGAGAGCAACGCCGAGCTTATGCACATTCCGATTAAGGTTTTTGAGACAAACATTTTCAGGGTTGCCGACAAAACCGAAAAATCGCCCTGCTACCTGTGCGCCCGTATGCGCCGGGGACATCTATATAAAATGGCTCAGCAGCTTGGCTGCAACAAAATTGCGCTCGGGCATCATTTTAACGACGTTATCGAAACCACGCTTATCGGAATGTTCTACGGTTCACAGCTTCAGTCAATGCCGCCGAAGCTGCACAGCACAAATTTTGAGGGAATGGAGCTTATCCGTCCGATGTACTGTATTCACGAGGACGCAATTCTTGCATGGAAGAGATATAACAATCTCGAGTTTATCCAGTGTGCCTGCCGCTTTACTGAAAACGCTGAAAACGGAAGCGGCAGTTCAAAAAGGCAGGAGATAAAGGAGCTTATCAAAAGCTTAAAGCGCACTAACCCAAACATAGAAAAGAGTATTTTCAACAGCATACATTCGGTTTGTCTTGACACAATGGTCGGCTATAAGTCTGACGGAGTTGAGCACAGCTTTCTTGAAAAATACTGACGCTCGCCTAAAAGCCCATCTCTCTAAGATTGCTGACAAGCTGAACATAATATTCCCTTACATCAAATCCGGGTATATTCTCACGGTTCAAATCCACCACGTCGCCGTGTGATATACCCCTTTTTCCGTTTACGCTGAGGAAGTCGAATTTTTCTCCCCATTCAAGCGATTTTACAGACACCAGTCCGTCGTTCGGACCGTCGAAGTATTTTACAAGATAATATGTAAAATTAAGCGGAAATTTGCCGTTTGCCGCTTTGTTAAGCTTTGAGCCGACGCTTTGGCAATAAACATTTTCCGGCGCTTTCATCTCACGGTCAAGCTCAGTGCAGCGGCTTGAGGTGAGGTCACGCACAGCCGACATAAAATCAGGGTTTGCGTCGCCGAGCTTTTTCATCGAAAAATTGTATGCGCTTTCAATCTTTTTCTGCATAGAAAGCGGAATTTTGTCAAGAAGATAATCGGCAAATTCACAGCCTCGGTGCGGAGTACTGACGGCTGTCAGGGATGCGACATACTGCGAAATGCCGCAGCAGCTTACGGCGTAGCGGCTGTCAAGTCCGCCCTTTGAATGTGCTATGATGTTCACCTTTTCACAGCCTGTTTCAGCCACAATCTGCTTTATCCGCTGAGCTATTTCACGTCCGCTGTCGGCAACAGATGCGGCGGACTGGTGGTTGCCGTAATATACGGTCGCTCCGTTTCTTTTGAGTTCGTCGGGGATTCTTCCCCAGTACTGAATAAATTTGTAATCCCTGAAAAACACTCCGTGAACAAGCAGTAGGGGATATTTTGTTCTGCAAATCTGCCTGTTGTGCCGTTCAATATTTAATTTAGCTTTGTCACACTCAAAATCAACCTCGTCTGACACGACCCGGATAATTTTTGCCAGTGCAAATAAGTGAACAATAGGTATCATACCGCAGATTAAGCCGACTGCCCGGTGATGAAAACCAAGCTGAACCGAGGTGCAGTAAACGCTGATAATGCCGTTCCAGAACAAAATTGCCTCGGCTAAAATGCACACTCCTGCGCTTATCAGGAACAAACCCCACTGCGAGGGCAGAAGAAAAAATGCAAGAACAATGTGGTATATTGCCGATATTGTGGTGCTTGCAAGAAACAGCCTTAGGCAGCTTGCGCCGTGATAACACATTCTCAGCCGCAGCGATGGAAACCTGCTTCTTGATACAGACGGAATTAAATTTGCGCACAAAAACATCACGGCGAACAACAGAATCAATAAAGTGTTGCCTGTGCGTTCAACAATAAGAGTGCAGTTTGCAGGGATTGATATCATAAGGGTAAGCGTGATAAAGAAAACCGATTTTAAAAACCTGTTGCAGTCTTTCAAATTATTTCACCGCCGAGTTTGATTTTGTCCGCCGCCCGGTGCAGCCGTTTTATAAATTCAAGCTGAATATCGCTCAGGGTGTCCTTGTTTTTATATATTATTATGTCACGGCAGATTCCCACGTCACTGCACGGCTTGACAACCAGATTATACCGTTCAAGCTCAGATGTCGGCATCGGGCTTACCCAGAGGTAAGAGCCGTGAACATTCTGCAAAAAGCTGAACTGGCTTCCTCTGTCAAAAATATTGATACAGCTTTTCGGCGTAAAAAGCTCTGCCGAATCCGCAAGCTTTGACTTCGGCAGGGTAGGCTCCTGCACGTCGGCAAACAAAAGCTCCGTGTAAGGCTCAAGTTGCTTGCGGCTGATGTCATCGGCACCTGCAAGAGGGTGGTTACGGCTGATAAGCAGCTGCATCTTAAAATCGAGCAGCAGCTCAAACTGCAGCGCACTGTCACGCAGCAGATTCATATAATATTCCTCAAATGCCTGCCTATAGCGTACAATTCCAATCGAGCTGTCGCCCACAACAACATCGGTGACGGTATCGACCGAGTTTGTTTCACGGTATTTTATGTTAATGCACCCGTCGGAACGCAGATTGTCCGTGAATTTTGAAAATACGTCGGCAATATATGTCGACCTCGGGACAGACACGGCAAAACTGACTGCGCTTTGCGTGTCGGGATGAAAAAGCGACTGAAGCTCCTCGAACTGTGCGAGTATGCTTTTGGCGTAGCGCAAAAACTGGATGCCCGCATTTGTCAGCTCAACGCCCTTGCCGGTTCTGTTAAAAATTGTTGCGCCGATTTCGTGTTCAAGCTCTTTTATGCTCTTGCTAAGGTTCGGCTGACCGACATAAAGCTTTTTTGCCGCAGCAGTAATACTCTTTTCTTTTTCAACCTCAACAACGTATCTGAGCTGCTGTAAATTCATTTTATCGCCCCTCCTGTCAAGTTACATAAAAATATTGCTATATTTTTCAGCACTATGATATATATTGGTGGAATAACATCCATTACAAATTGGCATTACCCATTTCTTGTAAAATGTGTTATGATAATTCACGGAAAAATAAAATTAGTCTGTGTTTAGCGAAGATATTGTTTATAACTTCTATTATAGCTTTTTTTGCTGTGAATTTCAATTGTAAAAGCATACACGAAGCGATAAATTGAAAAGAGCAAATTAAGGAAACACTGAATAAATCACGCTGAAAGTTGTTTGCACATCTTCCCCCCCCATATTTTCCGTCAGCCTGACCAAAAAATCCTCGTAATGCGTCAGCATTACTGCGGTTTATTTGTCCAACCTGACGAAAAATCTGACGGCGCAATATGCACAAACGATTTAATCAGTATTACCTTAATATGCAAAAATTTTATGTTTACATAATTTCAGGAGGTTAATTATTATGGCAAGATTTACACTGCCGCGTGATTTGTACCACGGCAAAGGCTCTTTGGAGGAGCTTAAGAACTTAACAGGTAAAAAGGCGATCGTTGTTGTAGGCGGCGGCTCAATGAAGCGTTTCGGCTTCCTCGACAGAGCGGTTGACTATCTTAAAGAGGCTGGTATGGAGGTTCAGCTTTTTGAAAATGTTGAGCCGGACCCGTCTGTTGAAACAGTTATGAAGGGCGCTCAGGTTATGAGAGATTTTGAGCCTGACTGGATCGTAGCAATGGGCGGCGGCAGCCCGATTGACGCCGCAAAGGCTATGTGGGTGTTCTATGAATATCCCGACACAACATTTGAGGAGATTATTCAGCCGTTCAGCTTCCCGACACTCCGTCAGAAGGCTAAGTTCTGTGCTATTCCGTCAACATCGGGCACAGCTACCGAGGTTACGGCTTTCTCGGTTATCACAGACTATCAGAAGGGCATCAAATATCCTCTGGCTGACTTCAACATCACACCTGACGTTGCAATCGTTGACCCGGAGCTTGCAGAAACAATGCCACAGAAGCTTACAGCCAACACAGGTATGGACGCAATGACTCACGCTATCGAGGCTTATGTTTCAACAGTAGCCTGCGACTATACAGACCCGCTTGCACTTCACGCAATCAAGATGATTCACAATGACCTCAAGAAGTCATATGACGGCGACAAGGACGCAAGAGCTGCAATGCACAACGCACAGTGCCTTGCAGGTATGGCTTTCTCAAACGCTCTTCTTGGTATTGTTCACTCAATGGCTCACAAGACGGGCGCAGCTTTCAGCGGCGGTCACATTGTTCACGGTGCCGCAAACGCTATGTATCTCCCGAAGGTTATCAAGTATAACTCAAAGGACGAGAGAGCAGCAAAGAGATATGCTGAAATCGCTAAGTTTATCGACCTTCCGGGCAGTACAACCGAGGAGCTTGTAGATGCCTTGATTGAAGAATTAAAGAAAATGAATAAATCTCTTAATATTTCCTCTTGCATTAAGGAGTATGAGGGTGGTATAATTGATGAGAAAGAGTTCAACGAAAAGCTTCCTGAGGTTGCGAAAAATGCAATCGGAGATGCTTGCACAGGCTCTAACCCGAGAATCCCGACTCAGGAGGAAATGGAGAAGCTGCTCATCGCCTGCTATTATGATAAGGAAATTGATTTCTGATATAGCATAATCTAAAAACTAAAAAGTCGCCGTGAATTTTGCGGCGGCTTTTTTAAGGTGAATAAATACAGCTAACGCTGAACTCAATATTTAAAAGCAAAAAGGAAAGGGGCAGAGGTTATGTATAAAATTCTTAAAAAAGAAGAGCTTAACCCAACTGTTACAAGAATGGTTATTGACGCACCGCTTATCGCCAAAAAGGCTGAGCCGGGGCAGTTCATTATCTTCCGTGCAAAGGAGGATTCTGAGAGAATTCCGCTTACCGTTGCCGATTATGACAGACAGGCAGGTACGGTTACTATCATATTCCAGATTGTTGGATATGGCACAATGGAGCTTAACACATTAAATGAGGGCGACAGTATTCACGATTTAGTAGGACCTCTCGGCAGACCGAGCGAAACCGAGGGACTCAAGAAGGTTGCTGTTGTCGGCGGCGGCGTTGGCTGCGCTATTGCATACCCTGTAGCTAAGAAGCTTCACGAGAACGGTTGTGAGGTTCACAGCGTTGTCGGCTTCAGAAATAAGGACCTCGTAATTCTTGAGGACGAGTTCAACGCTGTAAGCGACAAGGTTTGTATGATGACAGACGACGGCAGCTACGGCACTAAGGGTCTTGTTACAACTGCTCTTGAGCAGCTCATCAAGGAGGGCAATCAGTATGACGAGGTTATCGCCATCGGTCCGCTCATTATGATGAAGTTTGTATGCAAACTCACAAAGGAATATGACATCAAGACTATAGTATCAATGAACCCGATTATGATTGACGGTACGGGTATGTGCGGCGGCTGTCGTATCACGGTAGGCGGCGAAACAAAGTTTGCCTGTGTTGACGGTCCTGACTTTGACGGTCACCAGATTGACTTTGACGAGGCTATGCACAGAGGTACTATGTATAAAGAGTTTGAGCAGCATGCCCGTGAAGAGGGCTGCAACCTTTTGAAAAAGGAGGTGCTCTGATATGGCAGTAAAGAGAAATATGGACCCGAAAAAATGTCCTATGCCGTCTCAGGAGCCGAATGTAAGAAATAAGAACTTTAAAGAAGTAGCACTCGGATATACATACGAGATGGCTGTAAACGAGGCAAAGAGATGCCTCAGCTGCCCCAAGAAGCCGTGCCAGAGCGGCTGCCCGGTAGGCATTGACATTCCTGCATTTATCGGCAAGGTTGCCGAGGAGGATATGGAGGGAGCATTCAAGATTCTCTCCGCTTCAAGCGCACTGCCTGCTGTATGCGGCAGAGTTTGTCCGCAGGAAACACAGTGCGAGGGCAAATGTGTAAGAGGTATCAAGGGCGAGAGCGTTGGTATAGGCAGACTCGAGCGCTTTGTTGCCGACTGGCACCGTGAGCATTCTGACGAAAAGCCTGAAATGCCGCAGAGCAACGGTCACAAGGTTGCAATCATCGGCGCAGGTCCGAGCGGTCTTACAGCCGCAGGCGACCTTGCAAAGCTCGGCTATAAGGTAACAGTATATGAAGCACTTCACCTTGCAGGCGGCGTGCTTGTTTACGGTATTCCTGAGTTCCGTCTGCCCAAGTCTATCGTTCAGAAAGAAATCGACAACCTCAAGGCTATCGGCGTTGATATTGAAACAAATATGGTTATCGGCAAGGTGCTCACCATTGACGAGCTGTTCGAGATGGGCAACGACGCTGTATATATCGCAAGCGGCGCAGGACTTCCGAGATTTATGGGAATCCCCGGTGAGAGCTTAAAGGGCGTTTACTCGGCTAACGAGTACCTCACAAGAGTTAATCTTATGAAGGCTTACAAGCCCGACAGCAAGACACCGATCAAGCACTCAAAGAATGTTGCAGTAGTCGGCGGCGGCAACGTTGCAATGGACGCCGCAAGAAGCGCAAAGCGTCTTGGCGCTGAGAACGTGTATATCGTTTACCGCCGTGGTATGGAGGAGCTTCCTGCAAGAGCCGAGGAGGTTGAGCACGCACAGGAGGAGGGAATCATCTTCAAGACCCTCACAAACCCTGTTGAGGTTCTCGGCGACGAGGACGGTATGGTTTGCGGTATGAAGTGCGTTGAGATGGAGCTTGGCGAGCCTGACGACAGCGGCAGACGCCGTCCTATCGTAAAAGAGGGCAGTGAATTTGAGCTTGAAATCGACACAATGATTATGAGCATCGGAACAAGCCCGAACCCACTTATCCGCCAGACAACACCGGGTCTTGACACAAACAGACACGGCTGTATCATCACAAACGGTGACGACGGTCTTACAACTCGTGAGGGCGTTTATGCCGGTGGCGACGCCGTAACAGGTGCTGCAACGGTTATCCTCGCAATGGGTGCAGGCAAGCATGCTGCAAAGGCAATGGACGAGTATATCAAGTCCAAGTATAACGAGCAATAATAATACCGGAAAAATACCGGTAATATTTTCGGCGGCAGGGAGAAATCTCTGCCGCCGTTTCACTCTCCACTCTTCACTCTTTTATTAAAATCATTGTAAAATACAGCCGTCTTTGGTATAATTAAAGTTAATAATTCAAAAGCCGCAAAGCTGCGGCAACCGTAATTATTCATTTTTTCAATTTTCATAATTCATTACATTGTCGGGGGGATTGGGATGAAACTTTTTTTCGTCATATTAATTTGTAAGCTGCTTAAATTTATCGGCGGCATTATCGGCAGGGGCAGTTCACTGCCGGGGCAGATTGCGCTTAAGCTCTATCCGAATATTTTAAGCAAAATAAAGCTTCCGAAATATATTATCGCCGTAACAGGCAGCAACGGCAAAACCTCAACAGTTGAGATGATAGCAAAGATTCTGCAAAGCAACGGCAAGAGCGTTGCCTACAATAAGGAAGGCTCAAACCAGATTGAGGGTGTAACAACTCTTGTGCTGTCAAACTGTACGCTCGGCGGCAAAATGAACAGTGATATCCTGCTTATCGAGTCGGACGAGCGCTACGCACGCTACACCTTCAAATATTTCCACCCGACACACTATATCATCACAAACCTCTACCGTGACCAGCTGACGAGAAACGGCCATCCGCAGTGGGTTTATGAGGCGCTTTCGCACAGTATTCACGACGACACCCAGCTTATCTTAAACGCTGACGACCCTCTTGTTTCGTGCTTCGGTGCAGGGCGTGACAATACACTGTTCTTCGGCGTGGATAAGCTTAAAACCTCACTTACATATAATGACGGCGTTTATGACGATGGCATCTACTGCCCTGTGTGCGGCGGCAGAATGACATACGATTATTACCACTACAACCACATCGGCTCTTACTGTTGTAATACCTGCGGCTTTAAAAAGGCGGATACGCTTTTCACCGTGACAGACGCCGATATGGACAAGGGCGAAATCACGATAAACGGCAGATTCAGCATTCCGCTTGCATTTACCGGAATGTATAATGTCTATAACATTCTTGCGGCGTTTGCCGCCTGTGCTGTTGCGGGCATTGACGGCAACGCAATTGCCTCAAGCATCGGCAACTATATGCTCAAAAACGGCAGAATAATGCAGTTTAAGCTCGGCTCGCACGACGGCACACTGCTTACCTCAAAGCACGAAAACTCGGTTTCCTATGACCAGTCGCTCAAGTATATCGCAAGCCGCAAGGGGGATTGCAGCGTTATCGTCATTGTTGACGCAATCAGCCGCAAATATTTCACCGGCGAAACCTCGTGGCTGTGGGATATCAACTTTGACCACCTGAACAGCAAAAATGTAAAGAATATTTACCTCACCGGAACGTATGTAAACGACCTTGCACTGCGCTTCTCATATACCGATATTGACCAAAGCATTATCAAGCCGATTGCCGATATCCAGCAGTGCGTGGATTATATCAAAGAAAACGGCGGCGAAAAGCTCTACTGCGTGACCTGCTTCTCAGACAAGGAAAAGCTTTTGTCCCGTGTGGAAGTTCTTTGAGGAGGGTGAAAAATGGCTATTAAAATTCTTCATTTATACAACAACCTGATGAACCTTTACGGCGAGTATGCAAATGTAAAAATCCTTGCAAGGCATCTTTCTCAGCAGGGACTTGAAGCCGAGATAACAAGAACAGACAGCTGTTCTTATATAAGCTTTGACGATTTCGATTTCATCTATATTGGCAGCGGAACCGAAGCTGCGCAGAAAAAGGCTCTTGCCGACCTGATGAACAAAAAGGACGAGTTCTGTGCGGCGGCAAAAAGCGGAAAGGTTATGCTCCTGACAGGCAATGCCTTTGAAATGCTCGGCAAGTCTGTTACAGACGCATACGGCAAGAAATATGAAGCCTTGGGTCTTTGTGATTTTGAAACTACGGAAAGCTATGAAAAACGCCTGACGGGCGACGCAATCTGCAAATGCGATTTCATACCCGAGCCGTTTGTCGGCTTTATCAACAAGTGCAGCACGACAACAAAGACGGAAAATCCGCTTTTCACAATGCAGATGGGATATGCGAACAACACCGCAGAGCCTTACGAGGGCTGCCGCTTCAACAATGTTTTTGCAACCCACCTTATCGGACCGATACTGGTGAAAAATCCGCATTTCACAAAATATATCATCAAGCTTATCACAAAGGATATTGACGGCTTTGAATACAAGGAAATTATAAATCAGTACGAGCAGGGATCATACGAAATAACCCTGAGTGAGCTTAAAAACAGGCTGCAAGCAACAGCCGATTGAGAGGAAGAAAATGGACAATACCGAGATTGAAAGGCTTGAGGGCGACGTTGAAAACATTGTTTACCGCAATGATGAAAACGGCTACACCGTCCTTGAACTTGACAGTGACGGCGAGCTTGTAACGGCGGTGGGCAATATGCCGCTTGTTGCCGTTGGAGAAACGCTGTCGCTGTTAGGTATTTATGTCAACCACAGCTCCTACGGCAGACAGTTTTCTGTCAGGGCGTGCGAACGCTCAATGCCTGTGGGAGCCGCTTCAATTTTAAAATATCTTTCTTCAAGAGCGATAAAGGGCGTTGGCCCGTCAACCGCAAAAAAGCTTGTTGAGCAGTTCGGCGACAGCACTCTTGATGTTATCGAAAACGAGCCGCAAAGGCTCACCGTGATAAAGGGCATAACGCTTGAAAAAGCAAAGAAAATGAGCGAGGAGCTTCAGGGGCATTTCGGTATAAGACAGCTTATGGCGAAGCTTCAGTCCTACGGTGTGCCGCCGCAAAGCGTTGTAAGCCTGTGGCGTGAATACGGCAAAAACGCCCTGACGGCGATTGAGGAAAACCCGTATATCCTCTGCTCCGAGCAGTTTGACATTCCGTTCGAGTCCGCCGATATGATAGCGCAGAAGCAGGACAAGGCGTCGGATAATATATTCAGGATTGAAGCTGGACTGTTTCATATTTTAGAGCATAACAAGCTCAACGGTCACACCTGTCTGCCAAAGGACAGGCTCTTGCAGGCTTGCTCATCATTTCTTGAACTGCCGCAGGAAAAGTGCGCTGCCTGCCTTGAAAATATGCTTTTGTCAAACACGCTTTTTTCGCATAATATCAACGGACGGGATTTTATCTTTACGCCCCAGATGTACGAGTGCGAGCTGTATGTTGCGGCAAGGCTCAACGCAATGCTGCGCTGTCCGCCGAGCGTGATAAACGGCGTTGAAAAGGCTCTTGACGAGATAGAAATGAGCGAAAAAATAGAATATGCAGAATTACAGCGCAGAGCGATAACCGAGGCGACAAGCAAGGGACTTTTAGTTCTCACCGGAGGACCGGGAACGGGCAAGACGACAACCCTGAACGCAATCATAAAAATCCTAAAGATGAACGGTGAAAAGGTATTTTTAGCCGCACCGACAGGCAGAGCCGCCCAGCGTATGAGCGAGGTGACGGGCGAGGAAGCAAAGACGATTCACCGCCTGCTTGAGGTCAGCTGGGACAACCGTGACCGACCGGTTTTTAAGCGGAATGAAGCAAATCCGCTGCGGTGCGACGCTCTTATCATTGACGAGGTGTCAATGGTTGACAGCGCACTTTTTTTCAGCGTTATGCAGGCTGTGCCGATGGGCTGCCGCATTATACTTGTCGGCGACAGCGACCAGCTGCCGTCAGTCGGTGCAGGGAACGTGCTGGGTGATTTAATCGAGTCCTACGCCGTTCCTGTGGTGCAGCTGAACGAGATTTTCCGCCAGTCGATGAAAAGCCTTATCGTCACAAACGCCCATAGAATTGTAGGCGGCGAGATGCCGATACTGAACGAAACAAAAAAGGACTTCTTCTTTATGCAGCGCATCAACAAGGAGCTTATCGCAAAAACGATAATCGACCTTTGCAAAACACGTCTGCCGCAGTCCTACGGCTTTTCTCCGCTTGATGATATACAGGTGCTTTGTCCCGGCAAAAAAGGCGCTCTCGGCACTTATGATTTGAACGAAAGGCTTCAGGCGGCGCTCAATCCCGCCGATGAGCTTAAACCCGAGCTTAGTTTCAACAACAAAACCTTCCGCCGCGGCGACAAGGTGATGCAGATTAAGAATAACTACGATATCCCTTGGACAAGAGATGACGGTGAGATGGGAGAGGGGATTTTCAACGGTGACGTCGGCATACTGACAAGCGTCAATAAGAACGCAAAGACAGTTGAGGTGCGTTTTGACGATAAGACAGCCAAATATCACGGCGACGACCTGCTTAACCTTGAGCTTGCCTACGCCGTGACGGTTCATAAAAGCCAGGGGAACGAGTTCAACGCAGTGGTTATACCAATGCACAAGGGTGCGCCGCAGCTTTATTACCGCAATCTGCTTTATACCGCCGTAACAAGGGCGAAGAATCTGCTTATTCTTGTCGGCGACCCGAGCGTTGTCGAGTATATGGTCAGGAACAACAGGAGAACGCTACGCTATTCCGGTTTGAAATGCTTTTTGCTTGAGGGACTGCAATGATAAATCCTGCTGATATAATTTTTACAAACAGATGCCCTTTGTGCGGCGAGGTGATAAAGCTTTCAGAGCGTGAATGTCCCTCCTGCCGTGAAAAAATACCCGAAATCGGTATGCGGAAATTCGGGAAATACAAATGCGCCTATGCTTTTCCGTATTCCGGAGAATACAGAAAGGCAGTGCTTGAATATAAGTTTCACGGCGTGCACAGCCTCAGCCGTCCTCTTGCCGCCTATATGAAAACGGCGGTAGAATGCAGGCTTGCCGATGGTTGCTTCGATGTTGTTACATATGTGCCGATGTACCGTGAGCACAGATTCGGCTTTAACCACAGCAGAACGCTTGCTAAGCGGCTTGCAAGGCAGCTTGCGCTTCCGTGTGAAAAGCTTCTGGAAAAGACAAGAAAAACAAAAAAACAGCACTCCTTAAGCGTAGACGACCGCCGGTATAATGTGCGAGGTGCGTTTTGTGCCGTTAGCGGTCTTGCAGGCAGAAATGTGCTGTTGGTTGACGATATAGTCACAACGGGATACACCCTGGCTGAGTGCATACGCACGCTTAAAGCCGCAGGAGCCGGCAGAATTTGTTGTGTTGCGCTTTGCAGTGTAACTCAAAAATGAAAGTTTAACCCGAAATTCTTTCGTTTTTTTGAAAAAACAGTCAACTTTTCAATCATTTTACATTAATTTTACAATTCGGCAAATGTTTTGTTACACTTCGGGAACGGTATGTTTTCTATAATAATTATGCGTGGGTTATAAAAGTTATAAAAAATAACGAAGGCGATGATTTATGAAAAAAGAGAATGTACCAATACGGAAATATTTTGAATATAACACGTCATATTTCGGTACAAGCGCAATTCACAACTGTGTACCGCATAAGTCCACGGATGTCGGCGGTGGATACGATTTTTCAGGACGGTTAAGCGGAGGTACGTCAAGCTGTCTGATACAGCGAACTGCAGATAATGAGTACAAGGTTGTGTCATACGGTGAAGAAATCTCGGACTACATTTCAGTTGTAAAGAACTGTGTTGAAAACGAAAAATATTTTATAAATATACTCAATACCTGCGTAAATCTTCAGGTGTCGCTCGGCTTTGTCGTGAAGTCGTTTTCAATGGACGGTCAGCTTTTTAAGATAACGCTTTTTCCGATTATTCATACAAATGCGACAATTATTGTTGCCAATATCACCCTTATCGCAAAAAACGCTTTTGATTCTGTGAATAATGAAAAAATTACGGTAGCAGTCTGTACGATTGCACACAACGAAAAAGGGGAGAGGATTTTTGCCAGCGTGTCACCGGGCTTTTCTGATTTTTTTGAGAAAAGCACTGTAGTGCCTAATGATATTCTCTATTGCTCTGCCGTTGACCAATGCTTAAGTACAATGTCGTCTGCCGAGTGTAAAATTCAGGCAGGTTATCACAACGGTGATTCAAAGACATTTACGATTCATTCAATACCCTATTATGGTGAAAATGGTTCGCAAAATGTAATTCTCAACATTATCCCCACAGCCAATGCTGTGCTGCCCGAAGCCGGTGATATGCCTAAAGGCATCACGGAGCGTGAACAGCAGGTAATCAATCTTGCCGCAAAAGGCTGCACAAACCGATATATAGCTCATAAACTTCTTATTACCGAGGGAACGGTAAAGAAAACCCTGCATAACGCCTACAAAAAGCTTGGCATAAAATCACGAATGGAGCTTATACGGCGTATTCAGGAATAATACTAATACCTAATAAAAAGTAAACAATCTTTGCAGTCTAATTTCCGCAATACTGCGTTGTCGTCCTTGCAAGGCGTCAGCCTTGCGGCGTCCTCCGCCTTGTTTTGCAAAAATTATCCTTGCAAATATAAATCTACTTTCTATCAGGGATTAGTATAATCAGTGATTCCTTAGAAATCGGAGCGATGACATATGGTAGATACAATATTGACAGATAAAAATGAGTTAGCCCTTGATATGATGGAAAAGCTGTGTTCGCTGTCCCCCGAAATCAATCTTATCGGCAGCTTTCAGTCATACGGCTCAGCACTTGAATTTGCAAAAAACCGCAGGATAAATTTTGCGTTGATAGATTACCCTGAAGATGACGAGCAGGCAATAGCGTTCGGGCAGGAGCTGCGGCGGATAAACGGCTCGATTGTTCTTATTTATTTAATAACCCGACCTCTGCAAACCTTTGAGGCGTTAAAGATCAAGGCTGATTTCTGCCTGATAAAGCCGTTTTCAAAAGGTGATTTCAAGGATGCGTTAAGGCGTGCCTGCACACTGAATACGCCGCACAATCTGCCAACCGAGTTTCATATGTTCGGCAAGTTCAGCGTGATTCACGAGGGCTGCGCAGTTGATTTCAAAAGCAGCAAGGCAAAGGAGCTTTTTGCGCTGTGTGCCGACCACTGCGGCACTGAAGTAACAATGGAAGAAGCAGCAGACAAGCTCTGGGGTGACAGACCCTATGACGACAGAGTAAAGGCGCTGTACCGCAAGGCTGTGATGAATATACGCCGCACTCTTGAGCAATATAATATTGACGATGTTTTTTATGTCAACCGGGGTTCGTGTGGCATCAATCCGTTCAATATAAGCTGTGATTATTATAAATACAGAAGTGCTCCGCAGGCAAATTATCAGCTTTATAACGAGGGATACTTAAGCGATTATTCGTGGGCAGAGGAGAAAGCGGCAATGCTCTTTTTTCAGAAGAAAAAGTTTCTACACGCTGAGTAACAAAAACAGCCGATGCGTCCCGAAATGAAAAATATGTAGGATTACAATTGATGTGTTACAAAAGAGCGAGGTAACAAAACCG